>JAIXSY010000062.1 GCA_027484445.1 Verrucomicrobiaceae bacterium | reverse complement strand
CAACACCGCCAACACCGCCAACACCGCCAACACCGCCAACACCGCCAACACCGCCAACACCGCCAACACCGCCAACACCGCCAACACCGCCATTCGGATTCGGAATCACAGGTGGCAGCCAGAAGACGGAACGGCTTTGAAAGCCATCGTCGAGCTGCAGGTTCATTTCGGCCAAGATGGGGCGTCGGGGATCACGCCAGTTGTTTTCCCAGCGGTTGTTCGTGTGGTTATAAAAGCGCCATTCAAAGCGGCTGACATTGTCCAGCAGGGGAAGCGTGATCTGATCACGCGTGTAGCGCACCGCTTGGTTGTTGCGCATCGCTTGCGTTTGCTTGGCATCTAGCACACGCAGCATGATGCGCAGGTAGCCCCCTGGCCGCTCCTCGGCATACACATCCATGCTCGTGTCGGGTGGCAGGGAGACTCCGGGGCTAAAGCAACTGCCACCATTCACGATGTTCAGCGTGGGCACGTAAGTGCTGCCTTTTTGCTTCACACTGAGCCGGACTTCAGCCTCGCCAGGAAGGGTGCGAAAGGAACGCCGCATGAACTCGATGAAGTTCTGCCGAATCAAGGACCGATCCTGCGAAAGAGAGATGCTATCCGTCAGCTCCAAGGTGGCCTGAGAGATGGAGTAAATGCCAGTGATCAGCAGCACAAACATGGACAGAGCCACGATCATCTCCATGAGCGTGAAACCCGTGCGTGTGGCACGTGGCCCAAAGGGTCGTTGGCGATGGCGCACGGGGTTCATGACTCAGGCAGATTCACAGCGGCTGAAAGGAGCCCGCGTAGCGAAGAGTCTCCGCAGAGACCTCTGTGGGGCCACTGCCATCGTTCCACCTGGCGATGGCCTGGATGCGATACATGTCCGTCAGGAAGATGCCGTCTTGGTTCTTCAGATCCCGCACCAATTCAATGACCACCCGGTAGGCAACGCCATCGTTTCCTGGCTCAATGTCTTGCTCCAACTCGCGCAACTGCGGCATCTTGCCGAACTCATCGATGAGCGACTCCAGCGTCTGCTCCACCTCCAGGAACTTTTGCGAATCCGTGGCCGTGTCTGCGATCTTGTTGATGGCCCCCACCAGCGCGACGGTGGCGATGGAAAACACGGCGAGGGCAATCACGACCTCCAGCAAGGTCATGCCGCGAGAGGAAGACCGAGCCTGCCTGGCAAACGGATCGACTCTCATGGCACCACCCCTCCCGTCAGTGGTTGAAACTTCACCTCACGAAAGCCTTCGGCATTCTCGAAGCGAACAGAAATCGGCTCACAGATCCCCTGCTCGCCAAAGTGCCAGATTTGCCCCTCCGCCGGTTCCCAGCCGCGCCCCTGCCAGCGCTTGATCAGCACCCGGATCTGCTTGCCGTGGTTGTAGCGCGCGAGCGTGCTGTTTCCATCCCCCAAGATGCCGAAGCTTTCTTTGTCAAAACCGATCATCATGCCCCGATGCTGGAGCACGGCCGTGTTCAGCGCAGCCTTGGACATCTGGCCGAGCGCCAGGGCAGGTTCCTCCAGCGGATCAACCATCTCAAAGTAAGCGAAACTGCCCGCCCCGACACCGATGACGAGCAGCATCACGCCCATGACAAGGATGACCTCCAGCAGGGTGAAGGCCGCACTGACAGGATGGCGAGGGCGGCAGATGTTCATGAGCAGAAGGAGGAACCTGAGGAAGAGAAAGGTTCCGGGACCAAGGGTAGCACCGATCAGTCCTGGGTCACATCATCGTCTGTGCCCTCGCGCTTGTCAGGACCTGCGGAAAAGATGTCGTAGGCACGGCCTTCTTTGCCGGGACTTTTGTAGATGTACTTGTTATCCCAGGGATCCATGATGCCATTCGCTTCGATGAAGGGCTTTTTCACAGGCACATTGGCCGGTGGCTTCACCAGCGCATCCAGGTTCGGCGGCAGATTGCGGTTGTTGACCTTGTACATCTTGATGGAAGTCGAAATGGTGCCGATCTGCGCACGCGCGGCGGTGATCTTTGCCTGCTCGTCAAAGTCCCCCAAGGTCGCGGCACCGATGGCGATGAGGATGGCGATGATGGCCAGCACAAGGATCATCTCCATGAGTGTGAAGGCGGAGCGAAGGCCACGCGAAGCGCGGCGAGGCAGGGTGTGGATGTTCATGTCAGTGGGAAATCAGGTAAATTCAGAAAAGCAAAGCTGGCAAAGTGTTCGGAAGTCGTCACGCGCGAAATCATCGGCGCGAGTTCAGGGTGGAGACCGTGTCGTAAATGATGGTGATCATCATGTAAGCCATGACACCGACGAGAGCTGCCATCACCAGGATGATCATGGGCTGAAGCATGGCCATGAGCTTCTCCAGCGACTTTTCCAGCTCACGACCGCAGCGATCCGCAGCGCGGCGTAGCGTGCCACTGATGTCCCCCGTGTGCTCACCGATGCGCACCATTTCCAGCAGGTTATCCGGAAAGAGCGCCGTCTTTTCCAAAGAGCGCGAGAGCGCCGAGCCATCCCGCACCCCATCAATGACATTCACCAACTGCCTTTGGATGAATAGGTTCGCCGAGATGCGAGAGGCGAGCTCCAATCCCTTCAGCAGTGGCAAACCACCGCCGGTGAGAGAGGCTAAGGTTTCCAGGAACTGCGTGTGGAAGTTTGCCATCAGCACATTGCCGACAAAGGGGATCTTCAGCTTCGTCTCATCCCAGACGGGACGGCCTTGCTTCGAACCCGACCAGACCCAGAAAAGCAGACCGAGCAGGGCACTGCCCGCCAGCAGCAGCCACCAGTAGCTGCGCATGAACTCTGAAAAGTTGAGGATGATCTGCACGCCTTGAGGCACGCCGCCTCTCATCCGGGACATCATCCCGCTGAGCCTCGGGATCAAAAAGGTCGTGAACAGGACCGTGACGGCCACGGCGGAGAAGCCAAGGAAGCCCGGGTAGATCAGAGCCACGGCCACCTGGCTCTTCAGCTCACGCACCTTCGCCAGGTACATGCCCTGGCGCTTCATGGACTCTGACAAAGAGCCGCCCGCCTCCCCCGCTGCTGCCACGGCGCAGTAAAGCTCGTTGAAGGAAGGTGAGGTTTGCTTCAGCGCACTGCTGAAGGGATGACCCTCCCGGATCAGAGAGCCCAATCGAGCCGCGATGCGGCTGTGCGTGCCGGTGGCCCCTTTGCCCTCCATCAGCTTCAGCGCCTGCTCCAGCCTCATGCCCGCTTCTAGCAGTTCCGCCAATTCTTCGGTAAAGAGCTGCAAATTCTTGCCGCTGATGCGAATCGGGCCGCTCGTTTCCTGCACGACGGCCTTGCCCTTGGCCCCCGCAGCCTTGGCCGCAGGTTTTCCCACACCACGCACAGCCGTCTTCGCCGGACCTTCTTTGACCTGAAAGGGCTGCAAACCACGGCCCGTCAGCAGGCGCACCGCGCTGGCCCGGTCTGGCGCATCGACCGAACCGGAAACATCACGTCCGGTGGCATCGGAGGCTTGGTAGGCAAAGGTGGGCATGGCGTTGGTTCAAAAAACCGGGCTGCGGAGGATCTACTCCGCCAGCCCGGTCGGGAGGTGCTGAGACAAGCACAGCCGTCATTCGTTGCAAAGTGCTTGTCCTTTCATTTCCGCCAGCTTGGTAGCCGGGTCGTTTACTGCTTCGGCTTCGTGGTCAGCTCAAAGCTATCCGTGCGGAAGGGCGTCACGGGCAGACCTTCTTTGCTGAAAAGATTGCACACGGGATTGTCGCTCCACGCATAGCGCACGGCCACCGGCTTCGCCACACTAGGGGCGCTCACCTCGATCTTGTTGGTGCCCACCAGCTTGCCCGTGGCCCAGACCCACTTCTTGTCCTCGCCACAGATGGCTAGGCCCTTCACTTCCTGAACATCAAAGGTGTAGAGACTGCTGCCAAAGGTATCCAGCGTGACCACCGCCTTGTTCCCCTGGATCTCCACACTTTGGTACTCGGGGCTGCGGTAGGGGATCTTCAGGCCGTAGTCCTTGGCCAGTGCCCAGCGCACCAGACGATCGGCGACATCGCGCTTGTTGCGCGGATGGATGTCACGACCTTCGCCGATGTCGATGATGACCGCCTGACCGCCATTCTTGATCGCGTTTTGCGTCTTTGTCTGGCTCTCCCGCAGTTCTGCCCAGGCGCTGTCTCCAGGCTCAGGCTTTTCCGCCATGTAGTCAGCCAACTGCACCCAGTAGAAGGGGAAATCGCCCTGCTTCCACTCATCGCGCCAGTGCTGAATCATCAGCGGGAAAAGGTAGCCATACTCGTAGGCGCGGCCGGAATTGCTCTCCCCCTGATACCAGATCGCTCCCTTGATGCCGTAGCCGATCGTCGGGCGCAGGACGCCATTGTAAATGTTCGCTGGACGGTGATTCCCACTCAGCTGCTGCTGCGGGCTCTGCGGAGCACGCTCGCGGAATTCCTTCTTCGCTGCCTTCGCCTCCGCCGCGCGCTTTTTCCAGGCCTCCAGCGCCGTGGCATAGGCCTTTGCCGCCGCCTCACTGGCCAGGTCTTTCTCGCGCTTGGCCCAGTCCGCCAGCAGTTGGGAAAAACGGCCATCTTTCTCCAGCACGTCGCGGCGCACCCAAGCCTCCGCCGCACTGCCCCCCCAGGCATTGTCGATCAGACCCACCGGCACATCCAGCGTCTGGTGCAGCGTGCGGCCAAAGAAAAATCCGACCGCGCTGAACTCTCCCACATTCGCGGGCGAGCACTCCGCCCACGCTCCCTTGAAGTCATCCTGCGGCTCCTGCGTGCCCACCTGCGGCACCGAGATCAAACGGATCTGGGGAAACTTCGCCGTCGCGATCTCCAGGTCCGCATCATAGCTCTGCGACACACTCCACTGCATGTTGCTCTGCCCTGAGCAGATCCAGACCTCACCCACCAATATGTTGCTCAGCTTCACCTCATTCGTGCCGCGGATGTTCATCACCGCCGGCTTCGCACTCGCTGGCAGCGGGTCCAGCTTCACCGTCCACTTGCCTTGAGCATCTGCCACGCCTGTCTTCGTTTGGGGACCAAAGGTCACCGTCACTTTCGTGCCGGGCCTGTCCCAGCCCCAGATCGGGTTGGCCTGCTTCTGCTGCAGGACCATGTGGTCGCCAAGGATGGCGGGCAGTTTGACTTCAGCCTGGGCGGCCAAAGCCAACGCCGAGAATAACGGGAGGAGGAGATGCTTGCGCATAAAGATAGGTTGGAAAGGGCGGAAAGAACGCACGCCGAACCACGCTTCCTTCGCAGGAAATCAGCACCCGCCCTGCCCACCAGCGCACGATTCCACTCTGGACACTTTCTCCTCTTTGCTCTCCAATCCGACCCGCATGATCCGCATCCCCGTCACCGCCCTCCTCTTCGTATCGCTGGCGACCGTTCCCCTCACCGCTCAAGACCCGGAGATCACGCCCCCCCAGCCCCGCCAGGAAAAGGCCATCTTCGACTTTGAAGAAGGCGACCGCGTCGTCCTGCTCGGCAACACCGTCTTCGAGCGTGAGCAGCGCTATGGCAGCTTCGAGCCCCGACTCGCCCTCGCCGTTGGCGATGCCAAGATCACCGTCCGCAACCTCGCCTGGAGCGCCGACACCGTCTTCGGCCACGCCCGCTCCTACTTTGGCCCACCCGAAGAAGGCCTCCAGCGCCTCACCGGCCACCTTGACCTCCTGAAGCCTAGCGTTGTCATGCTCTGCTACGGCTCCGAACTCGCCTTCGAAAAACTTGGCGGCCTGCCCGACTTCCTCACAGGCTACCGCACCCTGCTCGAACTCATCCGCAAGCACGCCCCTGGCGCACGCATCGTCATCGTCTCCCCGCCCCCGCTCGAGACCCTGCCGCCCCCCCTGCCCGACCAGACCGATGCCAACAAAAGCCTCTCTAGCTTTCGCGATGCCCTGCGGAAATTCGCCGCCAGCCAAAACGCTTGGTTCATCGACCTCTTCGAGCTCATGGGCGGCGTGCCCAAGCCCGCTGCCACTGCCAAACCTCTGACCGAAAACGGCGTGCACTACACCCGTGAAGGCTACGACAAACTCGCCAGCAAGCTCATCGAAGGCCTCGGCCTGACCACCCCCGCCTTAGCTCCTGCCGAGCTCGAGCCCCTCCGCCGCGAAGTCATCGCTAAAGACGAACTTTTCTTCAATCGCTGGCGACCGCAAAACGAGACCTACCTCTTCGGCTTCCGCAAACACGAGCAGGGCCAAAACGCCAAAGAGATCCCCATGTTCGACCCCCTCATCGACCAAGCCGACCAACGCATCCACAACGCCAAAACCGCGCTGCGGGAGTCCAAGAAGCGGCTGTGAGTTGAAGCTCACGCCCTCTACCCCTGCCTCTACATCCCCCAGCCAGGGCGGTAGGCGCGTTTCCAGAGTTTTTCGCCTTCAGGGTGGTCGATCATGCGACCGGTTTGGGGGTCACAGCGGACGATGGTCTGGGTTCGGTAGGCGATGTTGCCCAGGTGGCAGAGGAGGGTGCTTTTTTGACCTTCGTCGATGGGGCTGTTGAGTTCGGCTTTGCCCCGGATGGTGTCGAGGAAATTGCCGAAGTGGGCAGGATCTCCACCGCCCGCACCTTTGCCTTCGCTCAGTTTGGCTCCTTTGGGATCGTAGATCGTCCAGGTGTCGCGGCTGAGGGCTAGGGTGCCTTGGTCGCCGTAGAACATGACCTCACCCAGGGGTTTTTCTGCCGCGCGGGGGTGGCAGGAGCTTTGCACCCACTCGCACCCGGCATGGCCGAAGTCATAGACGGCGGTGCCGGTGTCGGGGGTCTCCTGCTCGTCTGGGTAAAAGTAGCGCCCCCCGAGGTAGCTGACCTTCTGGGGATAGTCGGCCTTGAGGCCCCAGCGCATGATGTCGAGGGTGTGGATGCCATTGTTCCCGAGCTCGCCATTGCCCCAGTGCCAGAGCCAATGCCAATCGTAGTGGGCGAACTTTTTCAAGTCGTGCTTGGCATCGTCAGGCACGGGACCTTGCCAGAGATTCCAATCGAGTTCAGCCGAGGCAGGCAGCGCCTGTTGGCCGATGGTTTTCCGGCTGTTGTAGTAGGTGCTGCGGGCGTAGCGGACGGGGCCGATGGCTCCACCATGCAGGGCAGCGATGGCTTCTTTCATCCAGGTGCGGCGTTGATTGCCCATTTGCACGACTTTGCACGACGCCTTCGCGGCGGCGACGAGGGCCTCGGCCTCGCCTGGGTTTTGGCTGCCGGGCTTTTCGACATAGACGTGCTTGCCCGCCTGGAGGGCAAGGATGGCCATGGGCGTGTGCCAAAAATTCGGTGTGGCAATGCAGACGGCGTCCACGCTTTTGTCCTCAAGGATGCGGCGAAAGTCCTTCACGCCCTGGCAGGAGGTGGACTGCTTGTCCGCGACGACCTTCAGCCCTCGGTCCAGCCGCTGGGGATCGACCTCGGCGAGGTAGGCGATCTCGACATCGGGCAGGGCCAGCAGGGCCTGCACGTGCCCCATGCCACGACCGAGGCCGATGACGGCGAGCTTTAGCCGGCGGCTCGCGCGGTCAGCGGCGCGGAGCGATGGGGAGACGAGGGCGGCGCCGAGGCTGAGGACGGAGGTGTGGGTGAGCAGGGTGCGGCGATTCATGATGTGAAAAGGAAAGCGCGGGATCAAGGTCCGTCTTGTGCCGCAAATGTCGCCAGCTTCGATGCTTTTGAAGGGGGACCTCCGGCGTGTGACTCAGGGGTGCTCTTCGATCCAGAGCACACGCAGGCCTTGCTTTTCCGCAATGCGGCGGCCCTCCTGCGGGCCGAGCACCATGAGGGCGGTGGCAAAGCCATCCGCAAGGGCGCAGGACTCGTGCAGCACTGTTACGGAAACGAGCGAGTGAGCGATGGGCTTTTTCGTGCGGGGATCGATGAGGTGGCTGTGCTCCCCACGGCGCTGGCGGTAACTGCCGCTGGTGGCCGCGCATTGATCGTAGAGCGGCAGGGTCTGCACGCTGCTTCCGGGGGTGGCATCTGGGCTCTGCACGCCGATCTGCCAGAGACCACCGCGCGGCGCGTGGCCGATGGCAGCCAGCTCTCCGCCAACTTCGAGCAGGAAATCGCGATGCCCCTGCTGCTTCAAAAGCGCGACGAGTTCATCGACGACGAAGCCTTCTGTCACGCTGGAGACGTTGAGGCGCAGGTTCGGCACTTTTTTGCGCAGCGCGGGGGGATCGAGTCTCTCCTCCAGGTGCTGCCAACCAGTCACGGCGGGCTGATCGCTGAAGCTGGGGGCAAAGCCGTACTGCTCAATGACAGGCGCGAGGGTGATGTCCAGCGCTCCTTCGGTCTGCTGGGCGATGTGACGGGCGAGCTGCACGACCTGCACGAGTGCGACCGGCACGGGCTGCCAATCGGTGGAGCGACTTTGATTGAAGCGGCTGAGCTCCGAATCAGGCCGCCAGTGAGACAGCAGCGCCTCACGGGCATCGAGATGCGTCTGAATGAGGCGGCGCGTCGCTTTTGTTAGCCCAGGTCCCTTCAGGCTCCAGGTGGTGCCCATGGTGGAGCCTGTGAGGGTGAGGACAGGCGCATCGTAGCAGCCTGTCAGCACCAAGGTGAGGACTAGGAGGCAAAGGTGACGCAGAGGGGGAAGGTGGCCGGGCATGGAGAGGCGAGGGCTGTAGCATCCGGCACGAAATTGTCGAGGCACTCAAAAAAGTGCCCCGGCGGGACCCAACCAAAATCCCGCCGGGGCTAAGGTGACCGGGCTGTCCCCAACCATGAAGTGACAGTCCAGCTCGTTGTGGTGAAGCTCGCGCTTCGTGAAATAATTTGAGCAGCTTACAGGCCAACCCGTGGAGCGATTTCGTCAAAAAGTGGCGAGTTGTCTTCGACGCAAAAAGGGCAGTGTCAGAGCTCGCGGCACGTCAGCGAGCCGTGCTCGTCCTTAGCCCAACTGAACCCGGATGGCGGCAAGCAAGTCCGCATAAGCATCGAAGCCCTGAAACTGAGGGAATTGGGCACGGATGCTCTGGGGCGCGTGGAAAAAGAAGCCGCAGTCCGCTTCGGCAAGCATGGTGGTGTCGTTGAAGGAATCACCTGCCGCGATGATTTTGTAGTTCAGCGTGCGGAAGGCGGCGACGGCTTTCTGCTTTTGGTTGGGCTGGCGCAGTCGGTAGTCGGTGATGCGACCTTGGGGATCGACGTCGAGTTTGTGACAAAAGATGGTTGGCCAGCCGAGCTGACGCATGAGCGGTTGGGCAAATTCCTCGAAAGTGTCGCTGAGGATGATGACCTGAGTGAGCTCGCGCAATTCATCAAGAAAGGCACGTGCGCCATCAAGTGGGGCGAGGGTGCCGATGACGTCCTGGATGTCGGGCAGCTTCAGCCCATGCTGATCCAGGATGGCGAGCCGTCCGCGCATCAGCTTGTCGTAGTCGGGCTCATCCCGCGTGGTGCGGCGCAGCTCAGCGATGCCGGTCTTTTCGGCAAAGGCGATCCAGATTTCAGGCACGAGGACGCCTTCGAGGTCGAGAGTGACGATGGTCTGCGGTTTGGACATGAGTGCGCAGCCCTAGCGTGCGGGCACGGGCCTTGCAAATGCTCAGGCATCTGGCGCGGCGGCTTTCTCTGGCTGGGGGGCAGGTGCTGCCGGTTCGTGGGAAAGACGCCAGAGCAGCACGCCGACGAGGATGGTGGCTAGGCCCGCCAGCGACTCACGCGGGTGCTCTTTCATTTGATAAACCATCATCCAGGCGCTGATCAGCAGGAAAAGAAGGGGGGTGACCGGATAGCCCCAGCAGCGAATCGGGCGCGGCAGATGCGGCTGGGTGCGCCGCAGACGGATCAGGCCATACACGGTCAAAAAGGAGCACAGCTGAATGCTAAACTGCACGTAGGTCAGCACCTTCTCAAAGCTGGCGGTGAGGATCAGCGTGATGACGATGCAGAGCTGGGCAAAGAGGGCCGCGACCGGCACGCCGCGTGCATCGCAGGAAGCCAAAGGCCGGAGGATGCGGTGATCCTGCCCGAGCACCTGTGTGACACGCGGGCCGACCCAGGTCATGGCGCTGATGCTGGAGACGAGGCCGATGCAAATGAGCCCAGACATGATGCGCCCGCCCGTGGGTCCAAAGATGCGATCTGCCGCCGCATGGGCGACGTCCACCTTCCCCGCAAGCTCCGCCATCGGGGTCACCTGCAAAAAGATGGCATTCAGGGCGATGTAGAGCGCGCTCACGATCAGGGTGCCGAGGGCAATGGCCCAGGGGACGTTTTTCTGCGGCTGGCGCACCTCATCCACGATGTAGGTGGCTGCGTTCCAGCCCGCGTAGGCATACATGACAAACACAAGGCTGATGGCAAAGGGCGGGCTGGTGATGAGCTTCCAGTCTCCCTCCACCGGCAGAAAGCTGATTGGCTGCGGGCTTTCCACGGTGAGACCAGAACCGATGAAGACCAGGATGAGCAGCACTTTCATCCAAGTGGCGAGGTTTTGAAACGTGGCGCCGACATGGATGCCAGCGACGTGAATGAGTGTCACTCCCCAGACGACGATGAGGGAGGCCGTCACCGCTGGCACCTGCGGGAAGACGCCGCCTAGATACTTCCCCAGCGCCATAGCCGCGAGTGCGATGGGCGCGGCAAATCCTGCCGTGGCGGAAAGCCAGCCCGAGACGAAGCCCACGCAGGGATGAAAGGCCTTGCTGAGGAAATGATATTCACCACCGGAGCGGGGCATGGCCGCAGCCAGCTCCCCATAGGCCAGCGCGCCGCAGAAGGCGCAGAGGCCACCGACTGCCCAGAGCACCAGGATGGCAAAACCCGAGGGGAGCGGCCCGACCTGGAAGCCCAGGCTGGTGAAAATGCCCGTGCCAACCATGTTCGCGATGACGATGGCCGTGGCCGTGACGAGTGAGATGCCTTGGCGTGGGGATGCGGAACTCATGGTGTCGTGATGGATTGCGGGAGCGGGGCCTTTTCCACCAGCGGACGCAGCTGGTCCCAGGCACTGCGCCAATCTCCCTGCTCGACCAGCACACTGGCCAATTCACGCGGAAGAAAAGCGGGGGCACCGGGCAGCTTCAGCGCGCCTTCGATCGTGCGACGCGCGGCTTCCAGATCACCCGCCGCACGCTGGGCGTAGTAGAGGTCCATGCTGGCCAGTGGATCTGTGGGGCGGAGGATGCGCTGACGCTCCAGCCGCGCCACATCGGCAGCGCTGACGAGGGCAGGTTTGGCCACCTGCGGCAGATAACGCCCTGCGAGGGCACAGGCCTCTTCATACTGGCCTTTCTCTGCCAGATCGAGAGCCAGGATCTGCCAGCCTGCTGGCACGAGGTGTGGATGCTTGTGGATCAGGGCCACCAGCGTCTCGCGGTTGCCTTTGTGGCGCCAGTAGCTCAGCACCTGCGCCTGTACGGAGAGCGGCAGATCCTCCATGGCACCGTAGGTGGCCAAAAAGTCAGACAGGCAGGACTCCCACAGATCTCCGGTGAGGAACTGGGTCTCCAGAAAAATGACCTGCAAGTCGAGGCGGTCGGCGATCTTCCACAGCATGGCGAGCAGCTCGGGGTAGGGACGGGTGGTCTGCACGATGGACTGGAATCTTGCTGCGGCATTGGGGTGCCCAGGCGGATAGCGCCGCATGCCCTCCGTCCAGGGCAAGATAGCCGTGGCGGGATCGTAGGAGAGCCAGAGGCGGCCTTCCTCAAAGCAAATCGCCGCGTAACGCGGCTCCACCGCACGGACGCGGCCAAAGTCCAGCAGCGCTGCCTGGGTGTCTTGATTGATCAGCAGATGCAGCTGCGCGCGCAAAAAGTAATTCCGGTAGTGCAGCGGATTCAGCTCGATCGCCCGATTGATCCGCCCCATGGCGTCTGCATAGCGACCGGAGGCGGTGTCCAACGCCGCACGGTCATGCAGCAGGCGGGACTCCGTGGCGAGCCCCGTGTCGCGCAGATCTGCGAAGACCATGCCAAGCCAGACCGTGCCCCACAGCGTGAGCAGTCCTCCCAAGCCACGATAGACCCACTGGCCGACTTTGCCCAAATCGGGCCCCTGATGGCGCTGCCGCACGCCCAGCGCTGCCACCAGTGCAAAAAACAAGGCATACCCGAACACATGCAGCGGCACATCGACCATGGAATGCACCAGCGCCATGCCTGCGGCGATGGCGAAAGCACGCTGCATGCGGCGCATGGAGCGGCCTTCCTCACTGCGGCGACGGCGGCGCTTCTGAATCCACGGCCCACTGGCGTGCCAGAGCCAGGCGGCGAGGATCAGGCAGGGCAGTAGGCAGAGCAGGCCACCCTCAAACAAGAGCCAGAGCACATCACTCTCAGGGTGGAGCAGACGGGCATCCGGGTAGGGCTCCGTGCTGACCTGGGGAAAGACAGGATCGAACACGCCGATGCCGCGCCCAGCCCAAAAGTGATCTGTGGTGGCATTCCAGGTCTGATCAGCCAGCCAAAGGCGCAGGTCGGAAGAGAGCAGCTCGGTCACTGGCAGCTTGGTCAGCTTCTGACCCACACGCCCGCCGGATGCCACGGCCAAAGAAACGACCGCAAGCACGATGGAAAAGCTGACCACCACCCGTGCAGGTCCGCCACTGCGGATGGCGCTGGTGCCGAGCCACAAGACCAGTCCGCCCACCGTCAGCAGCAGGCCCGCGCGAGACGAGGCCGTCAGCACACAGGCCAAAAGCACCAGCAGGCCAGGGCCAAAAACAAGCAGCCACTTCGAGCGACGGCGAAAGGAATCCAGCGCCACAGCGGCGCATAGCACGCAGCTCAGCGCGAAAAAACTGGAACTGTGGTTCGGGTTGGCAAAGGGGCCGAACACGTTTGCATCCAAGCCCGGCCGGATAAAGCCACGCGGCCACCATGGCACCTTGAACCAGCCTGCCTGATCCATGAGCGAAGCCGATGCGATGACCAGCGCCCCGAGCACCAAAAGGCGCAGTGCCCGTCGGCGGGCACCTTCATCCAGACTCTGGCCCAGGCAGCTGGAAAACCACAGCAGACCCGCCAGCAGAACCATCCAGCCCTCCAGCGTCCCATACCAGTCAGGAGAAAGCGTAGCAGGCAGAGGAATGTTCCAGTCCTGAGTGAGATGCACGCGCCAGGATTCCAAGGGGCCAAACCAACCCGCAGGCAGCAGCCCTAGCCCAGCAAAAGCCGCCAGGCCCAGCAGGGCGGCTCGCGGCAAGCGAGCGAGCTGTCGCACAGGCGGTGCCGCCATGACAGCAAGCCCGATCAGCATGAGCGCTAGGCCGCGAGCCCAGGGATTCCGCCCCACGCCGAACATGATCACCAGCACCGGCAGCAGAGCATAAAGCCAAGCGCGCCAGTAGCGCCACCGCCCAGCCACAACGGGCATCTCGGTCTCCGTCTCGGAGGCCTCGGCTTCAGCATCGTCCCGGCGGGGAGCCAGCTCGTGGTTGGGGTCAGGGCTCATGGCATTCGCGGGCAGTCGCCAGGGGGGGCACAGGCGCGTTCTCAGGCACACTCACGGCGGCCTTTGGGATGGGGCAAAGAAACGCTGGCAAGCTACCCCAGCGCTCCACGCAGCGCTCGAAGAGTGTTGCAAAAGCATCCGCACGGATCAGCCAATCTGACTCCAGAAAATCATCGGCCGGGCAGTGCAGCGTGACTTGGAACTCAGGTCCGACCGGCAGGGTCAGCTCTCGCGTGTTCGAGGCCGGGAGCGGCTGAAAGCCGACCCAGCGAAAACGGTCTCTCAGCAACTCTGCAAACGCGTCCATCGACTCGCAGTGCTCAATGTCAAACTCCAGCGCACGCGCATGAGCGCGGATATGCTCCAGTCGCCGACGGCGTGTGAGTGCGGCGCTGATCTGCTCGCGCAGACGTGTCCAGCTTTTCACATAACCTAGGTAGCGCGCCGCCCCTACCGCCAGGAGAAAGAGAACCGCCCCCGCGACAGGCAACGCGACCCCTTTGGTCAAAAGGATGCTGATGCCGACCAGACTGAGGACCAAGCAGACCGAGTACATGGCCACGAGCGCCCGCCCCTTGCTGTAACCGAGCAGAATCAAGCGGTGATGGATGTGCTCTGCATCCGCGCTGAAGATCGGCACGCCGCGAATGGCACGCCGCAAGATGGCAAAGAAGGTGTCAAGGATCGGCACCCCGAGCGCAATGATGATGACAAACAAGGCCGCGATGACGGAGCCCTTCTGCGAACTGCGCAACGAGGTCGCTGCGATGAAAAAACCCAGCAGGTAAGCCCCGCCATCCCCAAGGAAAATGCGAGCGGGAGGAAGATTGAAAAACAAAAAGCCTGCCAATCCACCCGCCATGAGCACGGACAGCAGCATCACTTCCGAATTCCCACCCAGGTAACCGACAAAGGCCAAGGTCAGGGTCAAAAACATGCCAAACCCACCCGCCAGACCGTCCATGCCATCGATGAGATTGATGATGTTCGGGATGGCCACGAGCCAGAAAACCGTGAGCGGCAGGCTCCACCAGCCGAGTTGGACAGCTCCCTGACCGAAGGGATTGCTCAGCACCTCGATCGACACCCCCATGGCGTAAAGCAGCAGCGCCACCGCGACCTGACCCAGCAGCTTCACCCGAGCGCCGAGCGGTCGGAGATCATCCATGAAGCCGACGGCGAACACCAACGCGCAGCTGATCAGCAGCGGCAGCAGACTCCTCAGCTCAAAGTAGCGCAGCGCCACCAGGGCCAGCGCGCCGAGCATCAAGGCCAGGAAAATCGGTCCACCTCCCAGGCGCGAGACTGGTTTTTCATGCCGCTTCCGCCGACCATCCGGCGCATCCATGCCGGTCTTCCCCGGACTGCGGATGATGGCCAAGGTGCCCAGCAGGCTAATCAAGGCTGTGCCCAAAAAACAGGCGAGCAGCTCCTGCAAGCCAGGCAGCGCAAGGACACCTGCCGCCTGCAGCGGTTCGAAGCTGGATAGCACAATCATGGATTCAATTCATCGCGGCCTCCGTGCCGCCAGCCGCAGCAATCACGTCGATCAACCGAGGGCGCAAGCGGCTCTGTGAGAACTCCGCCGCCAGTGCCTGGCTCTGGGGTGAGGGTGGCAATGGCCCTGCGGACGCCGCTTCTTCCAGCACCTGCACCAGCCCGGAAACATCGCCATGGCGGCCGATGCGTGCGTAACGCGTGTCGGACAGCCGCGCCGCCAGATCGACCAGATGACACTCCGCCGGCCCGATGCCGAGGAAGGGCAGGCCGAGGGTGAGGATGTTGTACACCTTGCACGGATGCACCATGCCCACAAAGGGTGCCCCCATGACCACGAGGTGCAGATCTGCCGCTGAAAGGGAGGCGGAGAGGTGGTCTTTCGGCTGGTAGGGCAGGCACGTCACATTGGACAAAGCATGCTTTTCGGCAAAAGCACGCACCTTGCCATGCTCACTGCCGCCGCCGATAAACAAGAAATGCAGCGTCGGATGAGCCCGCAGCTGCAGTGCTGCCTCCAGCACTGAATCCAGCGGATGGCACGGGCTGTGATTGCCCGAGTACATGACGACAAACTTCCCCGCGAGCCTATGCTGGGCACGAAAGGCATCCCGGCCCGACACACTCCAGCGCACCGCATCGTCGTGTGACCAGGGCGCATCAATGTGCAGCACATCCTCAGGCACGCCCTTGGCCCGCAAACGCTGTGCCATGAACCGATCCAGCACCACGATGCGTGCCGCCTGGCCAAAGCTCCAGCGCTGTAGAGTGGACATGATCCTTTCGGGCAGGGCTCCCTCGCGCAGCCAGCCTGCGGCCACAGCTTCGTCTGGATTCAGATCCATCACCCAGGGCACCACGGCCCCACCGTGCAGCCGGGCCATGATTTGCCCCAGCGTGGAAATGAGTGGCGGCGAGGTCAGGCAGACCGTGACATGAAAGCGCCCTAGCCGCAGCAAGATTAGCGTCGCACTCAGCCAAAACGACGCGAAATCGACGAACCGCCGCCAGCGGGCCGACTTGCCTAGGCCAGGTGTCCAGATGCGATGGATCGTCACCCCTCGCCATTCTTCTCGCACTGAAAAGCGCCGTGTCGGGTCATCGTAGCCACGGCTGGAGGAGACGGCCACCACCTCATGCCCTGCCTCCACCAGGCCTAACGCGAGATCCGTGAGGTGCTGCGCCGATGACACTGAATCCGGGTAAAAGCACTGGTTCAGCAGCAGTATTCGCAGCCTCTGACCTGGGGGCGGAGCAGTTTCGTGACATTCCAGCGGCATGAAGAGACAGGTAAAAAAGCGCACGTGCAGTTCACATCCACCTGGAGGAGACCAGCGCACGAGCTCGGCAAAAGCAAGACAATCAGCGATGAACCACGCCCACTGCAAGTGGCAACAGACCTTTCCCCATGAGGCCAGATCCGCCAGCACTGGTGATCTGGCACTCAATCCCCGCCACCACCGCCACCTCCATCCCCACCGCAATCCCCGCCATCACTGCCCCAGGAATCATCCGACCCACCACTGCTGCCACGATCAGCACCCCATCCGAAACCGCCAAACCAGCTTTTGTCTCCAGCATCCTGAGACACGGAAGCGCTTGAACCGCGATCCACACCTTCCCCCCGATCCAAAGTGCCAATCTGCGTCTCCAAGCCAGTGGGGATGTAGCCAGACCCTGAGGAAGAGTCGCCCGCATGACTCCCCGAGGACTGCTGTCGCCTTTGGCAAATTGGCGATGACTTCCGGTATTTCACCAAGACGAAGATCCAACCTAGCACGAGGAGCGCGAAAACGATCAAGAGTGTTTCAAAAGACATGTGAAGCAGAAGTGAATCATTCCCAATCCATGCGGCCCGCATTCATCCTCGAATTCGAGAACACAGCCAAGGGTCATTTTTTACAGCGTGTTCACTGCTGCGCCGCCATCCACCACCAGTGCCTCGCCCGTGATGTAGCTGCCAGCCTCGCTCGCCAACATCAGTGCCGGCCCCACGAGCTCCCGCGGAGCCGCCCAGCGCTTCAGCGCCGTGCGGTCAGCGAAGTATTTCTTTTCTTCATCGTTCAGCAGCTTCCCCGGCATGTCGGTGAGAAAAGGCCCCGGACAGAGGCAATTCACCGTGATGCCATAAGGACCCAAGTCCAGCGCACTCGCCCGAGCCAACCCGATCAATGCCGCCTTGCAGGCGCAGTACACGTTGCGCTTCAGCCGTCCCCCCACGCCTAGCACACTAGAGATGTGGAGGATACGCCCCCAGCGCCGCGCCTTCATGCCAGGCACCAAAGCACGCGTCAGTCCCATCACGCTGGTCAGGTCCACCTCCACATTCCGATCCCAGACCTCATCCGTGATCTCATCGATCGCCTGTGGGTTATTGATGCCTGCATTGTTCACCAAGATGTCCACCCGCCCCAGCCGTACTTCCGCCTCCGCTGCCAAAGCCCGTACTTGTGCCCGATCTGCCATGTCAGCCGCCATCCACTCCACCTTCACCGACAGTCCTTCCCCGATCTCCGCTGCTGCGGCGCGCAGCTCATCGGCGTTGCGACTGGAGATCATCACATCTGCACCTGCCTCGGCAAAGCCACGCGCCATCGCCTTTCCTAAACCACGACTGCCACCCGTGACGAGTGCGCACTTGCCTGAAAGATCAAAAAGAGGGGATGCCATGCTCTACTCTGAGCAAAAGCCCCCAGCCCTGACCAGCCGAATTTTTCACTCTACAAGTGCAGCGCGTTCCCTCAAAATGGCTTTCCAGCGCGTAGCACGCGGACGGCTTCGGCGTTGGAGGGGAAGGCGAAGGCGTCGAGGGGAATTTGATCGAGCGGAAGGGCGGCCCATTCGGAGACTTCGGCGGCAGCGGGCATGACGGTGCTGAAGTCGGAGATGCGAGCTGTGTAAAAGAGGTCGAGGGTGGGCCAGACAAAGCCTTGGAAGAGGTAGTGGTTTGGCAAAGAAGTGAGATGCTGGAAATCGTCAGCCGGCACTTGGAGGCCGACCTCCTCCCACACTTCGCGGGCACAGGCTTGCTCGCCTGTTTCGCCGCCTTCGATGACACCGCCGGGTAGGCCCCAGAGGCCAAGGCCGGGCTCGTGGGCGCGACGGATGATGAGCAGCCGACCTGCGGAATCGGTGATGAGGGCACAGGCTGCAGGAATGGGGGTGACGAAGTGTCGATAGCCGCAAGCTGCACAGACCCACTCGCGTGAACTGCGTGCCTCCAGCTGAGGTGAGCCGCAGGCTGAACAATGCTGGAATGGGTGCTCCATGCCTGTCATGCTGCCGAGAGGTCACGAACGCGCCACAATTGTCTTTGCAGGGAGGTGTGGCTCATGTATGACGCTGCCAATTCACACCATTCATGGGCGATTCCAACAGCAACCGGAAATTTAGGCGCGTTCTTCTCAAACTCAGTGGCGAGGCTCTTCGAGAGCCGGGCAGCACGGACAACATCAGTCCCCCCATCGTCGAAGACATGGCGGCGCAGATCAAAGCAGCGCATCAAACGGGCTTGGAAATCGCTCTCGTCGTCGGGGGTGGCAATTTCTGGCGTGGTGTGTCTGCCAGCAACAAAGGCATGGAGCGCACGACTGCGGACTACATGGGCATGTTGGCGACAGTGATGAATTCCCTGGCGCTGCAAAGCATGCTGGAGGCGATTGATGTGCCCACGCGAGTGCAAAGCGCGATTGAGATGAAAAACGTCTCTGAGCCCTTCATCCGCCGCCGTGCGATGCGTCATTTGGAGTTGGGCCGGGTGGTCATCTTTGCCGCAGGCACAGGGAACCCATTCTTCTCCACCGATACGACTGCTGCGCTGCGTGCGAGCGAGATCGGTGCAGATGTGGTCTTCAAGGCCACCAAAGTGGACGGCATCTACGACAGCGATCCCGCCAAGAACCCGACCGCGAAGCGCTTTGAGTGCGTGAGTTTCCAAGACTGCCTGACGAAGCAGCTGAAGGTGATGGACGCCACGGCCTTCTCGCTTTGCCAAGAGAACAACATGCCCATCGTGGTCTTCAGCATGAACGAGCCGGACAACATCCGCCGCGCGTTGGTTGGCGAGCCTCTCGGCACCCTGGTGAATGCCACGGGCAGCCTGTGAGGCGGAAAAAGATCGGCGCTGGTTCCCTTGATGGTTCTAGGGTCGCTCCTGCGTTTGATCTGACCATGCGTCTTCGTCTTTTTTTCGCCTGCTTCCTGCTGGCCACCCTATCTCTGGCCCAGCAGCCCTCGGCCCCTGGCGAGTATCAGGGGCGTGTGATCGCCCAAACGATGCATTGGCAGGGTGCAGCCTGGCTGGTGCGGCACAAACGCGAACGCGAAGAGGCTGCAACCACGATGCGGGCCAACCTGGGGCTGAAGCCAGGCATGGCGGTCTGTGACATGGGCAGTGGCAATGGCTACCACACCCTGCCGATGGCCGAGGCCGTGGGTGACACTGGCAAGGTCTATGCCGTGGATGTGCAGCCGGAGATGATCTTGATGCTGAATGAGCGCATCGCTGCGAAAGGGGTGAAAAACATCGTGCCCATCGTGGGTGCGCTCGACAATCCAAAGCTCCCCGAAGCGTCCTGCGACATGATTTTGCTCGTGGACGTTTACCACGAGTTCTCCCACCCCGAGGCGATGCTGACGGCGATGAAGAAGGCGCTCAAACCAGAGGGCGTGATCGTTCTGGTCGAGTTTCGGGCAGAGGATGACAGCGTGCCGATCAAGCCTGAACACAAAATGTCCAAGGCACAGATCCTGAAGGAAATGGAGGTGAACGGACTGAAGCTGGTGCGCGAGTTTGAGGGGCTGCCCTGGCAGCACATGATGTTCTTCGGTCTAGCACCGCAGAAGCCTTGATGATGTGCTCAATGCGCGCCGGGTTGGCCATAATAGGCACCTGGACCGTGCTTGCGGAGGTGATGCTTTTCCAAAATATGCTCGGGGATCGGACCGAGCGTGGGATTCAGCGATAGAGTGCCCAGCGCCATCTGCGCGCACATTTCTAGGGCGATGCTGTTGTTCACGGAATCCATGGCATGTTTGCCAAAGGTAAAGGGAGCATGATGCTGCTGTAGGATGGCTGGCATCTCCAAAGGAGGTAGCCCGAGTTCACGCAAACGCTCCACGATGGCGACGCCGGTGAAGTGCTCATAATCTTGCGCGACTTCCTCTGGAGTCAGTGCCCGCACCACAGGGACCGTGCCGTGAAAGTGATCGGCATGCGTGGTGCCGTAGCAGGGCAGCTCCCGCCCTGCCTGGGAAAAGAGGGTGGCGTAAAGGCTGTGCGTGTGGGTGATGCCACCGATCTCAGCGAACTCGCGGTAGAGATGCAGATGCGTTTTGGTGTCGGAAGACGGGCGCAGGTGGCCTTCGACGACCTTTCCCTCCAAGTCCATGAGGACGATGTCCTCTGGCCGGAGCGCGTCGTAGTCCACGCCACTGGGTTTGATGCCCCAGAGGCCACGGGCGCGATCGATTCCTGATACATTTCCCCAGGTCAGACGCACAAGCCCTGCGGGCACGAGAGCGCGGTTGGCTTCACAAATCTGGGTGCGGAGTTCAGGCAAAAGCATGGTCGAGGAGGGCTGGGTTCTTCCCTGAATGCCTGGAATGGTGCGAACTTGCAAGCTCCTCTACTTGCCCTCTTGGCGCACCACTTCACGCGCCAGCTTCAGGGCCTCCCCCCCCGCACGGATGAGGTCTTTTTGCACCGAAGGATGGTTCGGGATGGGCGTGGTCGGCGCACCGCTGGGATTGTAGGCCTGCACGTCAGGCAGGGGCACGGTTTTGCCAGTCTTTGGATCGACCATGGTGCTCTGCGGACGATTTGCCTCAGGCGCGTTGGCGGGGGGGGCAGAGTTTGCCTCTGGCTGCTTGGCAGGCTCACCGGGCTTTTCTGGCAAAGCTTCTGGTGGCTTGGCATCGGTCATCACAGGCTCGTCGGCCTTGGCTTTCACCGCTTGATAGAGCAAATTGTAGTTATGCCGAATGGCAGCGGGAAAGGACACGCGACCCGGCTCGACGATTTTTTCTCGCAATAGCTTTGAAGAAAGATCTGCCACGAGGTCGGTGCCGATCTTCACCGCCCGGTCCACATAAGGAGCCGCCACTGAGGTCGAGGCAGAGGCACCGCCCTTGATGAGCTCACTGGTGATGGTGCGGCCTTGCAGGGCCAAGCTGCTTTGTGCCGTGACCAAGGTGCCGTCTGCGGCAAAGCTGAGTTCCAGGCTGGCGTGATCGTCGCTAGCGAGCAGCTTTTTCCGCACATGATCGATGCGCACGGACACAAAGATGCCGCCATCGGGCGAAGGCGAAGACTCCGGCTGATAGGTGCGGTAGGTAGCCTCCGAGATTTCATACTCTGCCGCCTTGCCTTTCCTCGCCTTCCATCCGCCCAGGCTATCGCCGAACTTTTTCAAGTCGATCTCCACCGCTGCAAAGGCGCTGGACGTCCCCAGCAGGATGGAGGCAAAAAGGAGAACAGATTTCATAGCGGGTGGGCTTGCGTGCGGACTCTCCTTAAACTGTTTCCGCCAAGGCGATATTCAAGAGCGTTTCGGGCTTGCCCACGAGATGTCGGCTAGAAGAGACGAGGAGCCAGCGATTTTCTCATCCTTATGCCCCCCTCCTCTGTTCCCCTGCCACGTCGCAGCCTGCTGCGTGCTGCGTTTTCCAGCGCAGCGATCACCCCAGCCCTGATGTCAGCCGCCGAGGTCGAAAAAACCATCGGCGAGACGGGCGGTGGCTTTCATGAACAGGCCCGCGATCTACCCCTGGTCAAGGACGCGGACGTCATCGTGTGTGGTGCAGGTCCAGCGGGCATCGCTGCTGCCATCACTGCGGCTCGGGCAGGGGCCAAGGTGCGCGTGTTCGAATGGCGCGGCTGTCTCGGAGGCGTTTGGACCGCTGGCCTGCTAGGCTACCTGCTCGACTTTGACAAACCCGGCTTCAATCAAGAGCTGCTGAGACGGCTAGAAGAACGAGACCTGCGCCGTGGCACGAGCAAGCACAGCATCTGCTACGAGCCCGAAGGCATGAAGCTGCTGCTGGAGGAAATGTTCGTCGAAGCTGGCATCACCTTTCAGCTGCACACGCGTGTGGCAGCCGCCTATCGCGAAGGCCGACGCCTCACCACGCTGGTGACTGAGTCAAAAAGCGGACGCCAAGCCTGGCAAGCCCCTGTTTTCATCGACACCACGGGCGATGGTGACCTCGGCGCGCTAGCTGGCTGTAGTTTTGAGTATGGCGAGGCCGAGGCCTGCCCCTGCCAGCCCATGTCGCTCAATGCATTGCTGGTCTGCAAAAACGCTGACGCTCTGGCTCCCTTCATCCACAAGTCGGACCCGAGCAAAGCCGATGGCATTGCCAAAAATCAGCTGCTCGCTGCCATTCAAAGCACCGGGCACTTCCCATCCTATTCCAAGCCAACGCTCTGGCAGGTGCGAGACAATCTGCTGCTCGTCATGATGAACCATCAGTATGGCGTGCCCTGCTTTGATGCGGCCAAAATCACGGAAGCGACCGTGCAGGCCCGTGCCGAGCTGCATAAGATCGTCAACGGCCTGCGTCAGCTGGGTGGCCCTTGGGAAGGGCTGCAAATCGCCGCCACGGCTGAACAGATCGGCGTGCGGGATGGCCGCCGCATCCGGGGCCGCTATGTCATGAACAAAGACGACCTCATCACCGGGGCAAGGTATGACGATGCTGTAGTGCGCCCAACCTTCCCCGTGGACATTCACGCGCTCAGCCAAGAGGCCAACAAAACGGCGGCCTACCACAACGGCGGAGTCAAGGTGAAGGCCTACGATGTGCCCCTGCGAGCCTTGATTGCAAAGGATGTGGACGGCCTGATGATGGCCGGGCGCTGCATCAGCGGCGATTTCATTTCTCATGCAAGCTATCGAGTGACCGGCAATTCTGTCGCCATGGGAGAAGCGGCGGGGGTGACCTCTGCTCTAGCTGCCCTGTCGAAGCGCCTGCCGCATGAAGTGCCCTGGGCAGAAAGTGAAGCGAAGCTGAAGGAACTTCGCCGACCTTCGTGAAAGCGCTTGGGGTGGACGGCTATCGCAGCTATCCTCCACCCGCACACTGGCACGATCCGCTTCGAAACTCAGGCAGTTGAGCTGAGTTCCCTCTAACCTGTCGCCCACGAGACGGGACCACACTTTCCATTGCTCCAGCCAGGGGTCGATGAACAAGAGCGATGCCAGAGCATCGGTCGAGACGCCGCGATTCGGCGTGTCAACCTGAGGTTAGACAAAAATAGCCTCAGACATGGACATTTCTCGTTCTTTGGGCTGTGACGAAGCTCTGTGAACAAGTAAATCAGACAAAAACTTTGACAAAGCCATGTCTCAAAGCTTCTTTGTCTTAGTTAAGGTCAGTTTTGTCAAAGAACCATCCCCCTACTCACGACTATGACTGAGACAGAAATCCTCGCTGAAGCCCAAGTCCAAGAAGACATTGGATTGATCCAACGAATCGCAGAACGCGATTCCCGAGCCTACCAAGCTTTCTACGAGAAGTATTCCGGTTTGATTTATGCCTCCATCAGCAATGTGCTGAATGACCACCACGACACGGAAGATGTGATGCAGGAGGTCCTGGTGCAGCTCTGGAACAAGGCGCACCTCTATGAGCCCCGCAAAGGCAAGCCTTTGACTTGGCTGACCACGATGGCGCGCAACCGAGCCATCGACCGCATCCGCTCGAAACAGCGTCGATCCAAGTTGAACGATGATTTCGAGATCGAAAACAAGGGGGTGCAGCCCGAATTTGACGAATCTGGACATGAGCTTCTTGTCAGCAAAGAGCGCGATTCTATTCTCCTCCGTGCCGTGTCGAAGTTGAACCCTGACCAGAAGGAAGCCATTGAACTGGCATACTTCAGCGGTCTGACACAAGCGGAAGTAGCCGAGCGACTGCGCGAACCTCTTGGAACCGTGAAGGCTCGCATTCGTCGTGGTGTCAATCGTCTAGAGACCCTGGTCAAAGCCAAGCTCGCCTAAGCAGACCATTCCCCACCAGCCCCTCCCCCAAAACCTGCCGCCTTTTTGATCCATGACGCGAGTCGGATGAAAAAGGCGGTTTTTTTATGCCTTGGGCAGGACTTGAAGGCAAAGATCCAAGAACTTCCGCGAGGCTGTTTCCCAGCTGAAATGCTGCCTCACCCATTCCCGGGCCGTGGTCGCCATGCGCTGGCGTTTTTCAGGAGACTCGATCAGCGAAACAACTGCCTCGGCAAAATCGGACGGATCATCGGCCAGCAGGGCGTGTTCACCCTGCACCACCGGTAGGCCTTCGGTGCCAATCTGCGTCGAGACCAAGGCGAGCCCGGCAGCCATGCCCTCAAAAACCTTGATGCGCGTGCCACCTCCTACACGCAGAGGGAGGATCATGATGCTGGCTCTGGCCAAGTAAGGGCGCACGTCATCCACCGTGCCCGTGACCTCAATGCTGGCATCCTGCGCTGCCAGGGCGCGAATCGCGGGTGTGGGATTTCTGCCGATCAAAATGACACGCACCTCTGGGCAGCGCCGCTTGATCGCCGGGTAGCTGTGGCGAACGAAGTGCTCAATGGCGTCCACATTCGCATGCCAGTCCATGCTGCCCAGGAAGGCCAAGACCGGCGCGGTGGAAGTGCTAGGAGTGAAATAGTCGCAGTCCACTCCCGTCGGCACCCAGCCAAGCACATTTTTCATTCCACGCTCATCACGGAAGGCCCGCTCTTCGTCCTCAGACACTGCGATCTGCCCTGCGGCGTGGAGCGCAGCGTGCTCTTCAAAAGCCCGTGTCAGGCGCCATTCGCGGGCACAGATCCAGCGCCGCAGAGCATGGCCTGCATTTTCCGTGTGCCGCTTCCAGATCAAAGACTCCACGTTGTGCTGAAACACCACGACTGGCTGCCCTGGGGTAGGGGTCAGGTCAGCAAAATGAACCCACGACATGAGGTAGTCTGCCACCGCGAGGTCATGCTGGCCGCTGGCAAGCTCCTGAGCGATGCGCTGTTGCGCTTCGCGCGAGGCATATTTCTGGGAGGCAAAAGGCAGCCTGCCGAAAAGGCAATTTTTCAGAACCTCCGCATAAAAGCGCAAAGTCCCACCGCGGGGTGGGTCTAGATCAAAGGTGATCAGCTCATCGCAATACTCCGAGGCTTTTTGCACGGCCTCCTCACGGTCATGTGGTGTGCGGGGGCACAGGTAGGTGATGCGCGCGTATCGCTTCATCTGCCGCAGCATGTGGTAGGTGCGAAGGCGATCTCCCCCATTCAGAGGATGCAGCAGGCGGACATTCACCCAGAGGAGGCGTGGCACAGAATTCATGGTGGCGGCGGGGTCGGCGGAGCTACAGGCGCAGCATCCATGCCTTCCTGAAAAAGGCTGGACGGGCGCACGATGGCCTCTTTGTGCTTCAGCACGGTAAAGACCGGCAAGTGCTGCGAGCGCACGCCCTGAGGCTCATGGTGTAGGATCTCCCAATCCGCAGAAGCGAAGACTTGATCCAGTCGCAGCCACGGGTGGAAAAAAGCGAGCGGGTTCCGGGTATCTCCTGGAAAGGTCTGCCCCAGGCCGCTGCCAGCAAGCACGTGGGCATCTTGCAGCATGTCGGCATACAGCCGGTAGATCGGCCCAAAGGAGGGCGTGTTGAAGTCACCAGCCACGATCACTGGATAGGCCTCTGTGCGGATGCGACGTGCGATCTCTGCTGCCTTGCGCATCTGCAAATCCCAGAACGTCTGGTAATGGTTTTTTTTCGACTCCCAGGGCGTGCCTGGCATGCCCAAGACGCCGAGCAAAAAAGCACCACGCCCTGTAGCCTCTAGGGCATCGCGTGGGCTGGGAAGGTGGACATTGTAAATCGCCACACGCCTACCTGCATGCATGACAACAAACCGTGCAGCACCCACAGGCACCATGCTGCCATCTTCCATCGGCATGGTGAGGGTCTGTGACAACAGCACCGGCCAACGACTCATCAGCACAAACTCACCTGCATCCACAAAGTCGCTGAATTCGCCGTATTCGGGGGCATTGCGATAACGGCTGCCCCTTCCCGCCGCATCTTGCAGCAGGATAAAGTCGGGCTTCACGGCATCCTTGATCTTGCCGAGGGAAGTCGAACCGCTCTGTCCACGGTTCCAGCTCAAGAGCCGAAGCTGAACAAACGGCTCAGGAGCGGGTGGATCTGCCTGGACACGCCATTGCCAATCCAAGTGCCCGCTCAGGTAGGCGAAGGCGCTGACGATGAGCAGCACGAGCGATTTCCAATCAAAGATCAGCGCCGCAGGAGCCAAGAAAAAGAAAGGCATCAGCCACAGCAGCGGTGGCAGGTACATCAGCGTCGCCGTGGTGACGTTTGCCTGACCGTACTCATTCATGGCCCAGGCAACAACAGCCAAACCAAGCAGGTAGATCAGGCAGGAAAAACGCACCGCCAGCTTTAGCAAACGCAAAGCCCCACGCACCAGAGGGTGCGCAAAGAATTCGCCCAAGGCTCCACGTGGCTTAGGCGTCGCGCTGCGCGGCAAGGCTGATTTCGCCGAGGACAGACCCACTGCGGAATGCGGCGCAGGCTCTTCGTCCCTGTCTTCATCATCCTGCGATTGGGCAGACACCATCGTTCGCTCGGGCTGAGCCAAATCTGACTCCTGGGCGATTTCTCGTGCCTTGATGCGGTCGAGCAGCATCTTTTCATCCGCAGAAATCCTTCGACGACGCCGACGAGTCGATCCATCCGGTGAAGACTGAGGGTCATCTGGCATAGGCGAAGAAGGCGCGGCCTCTGCGAGGAAGCGGCGCGAGGTTATGGCTTTGGCGTCTCGCCCGGCAAGGTCGGAGAAATGGCAGATGGCGGAGCCGCCGGTGCCTGGGGCCCAGCAGCAGTGGGACTAGCGGGCTTGGTAGGCTCTTTGGACTCTGGAGCACTCGGCAACTCACTTGGAATGGTCGGCGGAGTCCGCTTCATCAGCGGGTCTTCATACATGAGCTTGTCGGACTTCAGTCGCTCAGGAACCTTGGCATCAGGAGGCAGGCGGGGAGCCTCAGGCACCGGCACACGCGCGTCGGGATCACCCGAGTGCAGTCCTTTGGGAACCAAATCTTTAGGTCGCTCCACTTCCACGGGTTTGGCGGGTTTCCAAATGCCTGCGCGAACCAAGGCAACCGGCACGGTAATGAGCAGCAACAAGATGCAGACCGCCATCACGATGAGAGATTCAAGAATGGAAAGGCCCGAACGCCGCCGACTGGGGAACAAAGACATCGGGCAGGGCATAGCCCAGAGACATCCTGGCGTCAAATCGACTCATGGCAGCCCAGGGGTGAGAGAAAGAAAGCCGCAGCGCATCCTCCTTGGCCTTGTTTTTCCCTGAGCCAGAGAAGCACCCTTGGTCCTGAAGTTTCTGCGCCTGAAATTGCAACCTGAATCGAATACTTCGCCGAGTTCTCTGGTCTGAACTGACCTTGATCTCTCCTGAGAAAGCACTTGCTGGACGTGAAAAGTCAAGAATCCTAAACCTTATGCAAACGACCTCCGCTTTCCGCAGCGCTTTGATCCTCGCGCTGACAGGTTATGTCTCGCAGCCACTGAGTCTATCGGCGCAGCAAAACAATGGTTTTCCACCCCAGGGAGCATACGGCTACCCTCAAAACCCCGGCTACTCTGGCTATCAACCAACACCGCAGTACCAACAAGCTCCTCAGTATCAACAGCCGCAGTATTCATCACCCCAATACCAAGGCGGATACGCAGCGCCTCAATCCTCAGGCTACCAAGGCCAAGCTCAGGGTCAGTACGTGAGCCCCATGCAATTTCTGCCTACCTTTGGGCGTCGCTTTGGGGAAATGTTCCGCCGGGTCTTTTACGGCGATGCCCCTCCTGCCCAACCTTACTATGGCAATCAGGGCCGTCTGGACCAGCCTCCACAGGGCGGCTACTATCAGCAGCCTCAGTATCAGCCAGCCCCCGGCGTGCCTGGGCAGCCACGGTATGAAACGGCTCCTCCCCGCAATGGCTCACCTGCCATGCCACCCACGAGCCGGATGAATTCAGGCAGCGGCAAGTCCGCACCACCGATCAAGAAGAACTCCAGCCCTTCCTCCACCACGAGCAAGAAAAAGACCGTGCAGGAGTCGCCACCGAGCAACTATCGCCCGTCAACGATCTCTCGTGACACTCCACCAGCGCCACCGCCGCCGCCCACGGAACCTTCCACCACGGTTGGTTCAAGCTCTGGCAAGCCTCAGCAACTGCCTGGCAGCAAGCCGAGCGATGCAGGAACAAGCTCCAGCTCAAGCAAATCTGAGCCCTCTGCCACGGTAAGCAGCGGCAGTTTTCTTCGTGGCAAAAAAGCCGCCAAGCCAGGGCGTGTCATCAGCCCCTACCCACCCTACCGTGAACTGGATGTGACAGGTCTGGCCAGCGGTTCTTTGGCGCTCGACCCGACGACTCAAAAGGTCTTTGAGGTGCCTTGACACCCAGGAGCCTAGCGGTGCATGGCTCCGTGATCTTGAGATTTTCTTCTTTTACCCTTCTTGCGGCAGTTGCGCTAGGCCTGTTGGCAGGCTGCATACAACCGCCCAAGGCTCCTCGAATCCGCCAGCCTTTTTGGGCATGGAATTCCAAAGCTGAGCAAAAAATCGCCCGCGAGTTGAAACGTGCCGATGCCGCCTGGAGTGCACTGACCTCGGGCAGGTCGAACTCCAGCACCCACGAAGCGACCTATGAACAGGCCGTGGCTGCGGTGCTGAAGCTCTGGAGCGCTCGACAAGCCCCCTCTAGCTGGCGCAGTGGCACGGTGATCCATGGCGACCTAGGAGAAGCAGCCTACCAAATCGACCTCCACCCACCGCAACACAGCGGCGAATTTTCGCCACAGATTCTGGATCGCCTCACTCTCGCGGATCAAATTCATCACCGAGATCAACTGCCGCGCTCTGAACAGCGCGGTCTGGGAGTGCCTTTGGTCGGACATGTGCTAAGTCAAGCAGATCGCTTGAACGGGCAACGGCGGCTGCCACCGAATGGAGCACACGTGAGCCTGACCGCAGTGATTGAGTTTCCTCCAGCCAAGAGGCAGGAACCTCGACGCGCCGTGCTGCGCTTTTACGATCCCCTACACCTGCCGAGCAGGCAGAAGGTGCCCCTGCCTGGGAATCGGAGCCTAGCGGCAGATCACACCTCAGCCAGGATGCAGGCACTGGACAAAAATGACCTGCGCGGCTTCTCCCTGCCAGGTCTGCTTTATCCCGAAAAGGTCCTGGCCGATAGCCGCCTCTACCTGCTGGACAGCTATGACCCCAAGCGCATCCCCGTTGTGTTTATCCATGGCCTGATGAGCGATCCTCACATCTGGCTGCAATGCATCCATGCCATCGCCAGCGATCCCATCCTGCGTCAGCACTACCAGCCCTGGTACTTTTTGTATCCCACGGGGCTCGCCGTGCCCGCCACGGCCGGTCGGCTGCGCGAAAGCTTAAAGCAGGCGCGTGAAGAGCTAGACCCTGAACATGACGATCCAGGCATGAACCGCATGGTCCTCATCGGCCATAGCATGGGCGGGCTGCTGAGTCGGCTACAGACGCAAGACTCTGGCGATGCTTTTTGGCAGGCCTACTTTCAGCGACCGCCGGAAGAGCTGCTGCTTTCCGAAAGCACCCGCCGTGAATTGCTGAATCGCTTGCGCTTTCAGAAACTGCCTTTTGTCTCACGACTCATTTTCATCACCGTGCCGCACCAGGGCAGCGATCTCGCGGACAAGGGCATTGTCCGGCGTCTTTCCAAACTCATCCGCCTGCCTGTGGACACGCTGCTGCTGGCTACGGAGGTGATGACCGGAAATCTGGATGCTCTGCACCCCCAGATTCGGGACTGGGGTGCCTACGCTTTTCTGAGCCTTAGCTCCCTTTCGCCACGACATCCCTACCTGAAGGCCATGAATGCCCACCCTGTGCAGGTGCCTCACCACAGCATCATCGGGCGGATCGGCAAAGCGCCGCTGGAGCAGAGCAGTGACGGTGTCGTGCCCTACCGCAGCGCTCATCTTCCCACAGGAACCGAGCGCGTGGTGCCGCACTGGCATGGATGCGTGGAAAAGCCCGACGTTGTCGCTGAGGTGGCTCGACGATTGCACGAGCACCTTTTGTCGCGGGGACAAAAGTAGATTTCTGGCCGGAATCGCCTATAAGCCTGCTCCTCATCGTTCCCTGTTTCCGTCTCATGTTCACCACCGGCCAAAAAGTTGTCTGCATCAACGACCAATTCGATCCCTGGGTTTATGACCTCTATCGGGCTTTGCCCAAGAAGGACAAAGTTTACACCGTGCGTGCCATTGCCCCAGGTCGCAGCCAGCCAAAATTTTCGCTCGATGATGATGCAAACCTGAAGCTTACCGATGCAGAGTTCGACATCTTGCTGTTGCTCGAAGAGCTCAAGAACCCGGAAGATCCTCACTCCAGCGTCAAGCAAGAGCTGGGCTTCCGCTCCGAACGTTTTGCACCGCTCGAAGAAGAGGAAGAAGAAGCCGGTGCCTACGTGGACGACTGGGCCGAAGAAGAAGCTGAAGCCCTGGTGCCCATGAAGTAAGGTGAAATCACGCGCAATAAGCGAGCACTTGCCTCGTTCATCGCGGCGTCATGCGCTTGATCGCTTTACTCTTGGTTCTCTGCTCTTCGCTCGGCGCATCCACAAAGCCGAACATCGTCATTTTTTACCTTGATGACATGGGCTGGGCCCAGCCGGGCTCTTACGGTGGCAAACTGTCTCCGACACCGAACATGGACCGCATCGCAGCGGATGGCGTTCGCTTCACCAATGGCTACTCGAGCGGCTGCGTGTGCTCGCCGGGACGGGTGGGGCTGATGACGGGGCGTTATCAGGCGCGCACGGGTCATGATGCGAACCCGACGCGAGAGGGTCGCGAGCTACTGTTGCGCGAAAAGACGATGGCGCAGCATTTGAAGCCCGCAGGTTACACGACGGGCATCGTGGGCAAATGGCATCTGGGCGATACCGGGCCGCAGTTCATGCCGCCGGCACGTGGCTTTGATTTCGCGATGGGTACGGTCGGCAACCTCGGGGAGGGCAAGGGACCGTCATTTTATCGCGGCAGCGAGCTGCTCCAAGATCTGGAAGGCGCACCGGTGACCTCGCCGGTGTATGCGAAGGAGGCCTGTGGGTTCATTGATGCGAACAAGGACAAACCCTTCTTCCTGTATCTGTCGTTCAATGCCGTGCATTCGCCCATCGTGGCCTCCCCGCACTGGCTGGAGAAGTTCAAGCATCTCGACAAACGCCAGCAAGGCTACGCCGCGCTGATTGGGGAGGCGGATGAAGCCATCGGCACGGTCATGACCAAGCTGCGCGACCTCAAGCTCGAGGAAAACACGCTCCTCTTTGTCATCAGCGACAACGGTGGTGCCTCGAAACAAGCGGAGCAGATGGGACTGCGTGGCTCAAAGTGGTTCGTGTGGGAAGGCGGCATCCGCGTGACGTGGATGGCGCAGTGGAAGGGGACCGTTCCCGGCAATCGCGTGGTGAATGATCCGGTGATTCAGCTCGATGTGCTGCCGACCGCGCTGGCCGCAGCCGGTGCGGCGGCCCCTGATTCGGCTAAAGCCGAAACCACGTTGGATGGCGTGAATTTGCTCCCTTTGCTCAAAGGCGAGAGCGACAAGCTCGCCCCGCGTGAGCTTTACTTCCGCTTTGGCGTGCAGCACGCCGTGCGGCAGGGGGACTGGAAGCTCGTGAAGGCTTCCAAAGACATGGAGCCGATGCTGGTGAATCTCGCCACCGATCCCGGCGAGCAAAAGGACCTCAGTGCCGAGAACACGGCGAAGAAAGCCGAGCTCGTCGCCCTCTTCGAAAAATGGAACGCCAGCATGTTGCCACCACGTTGGGAGGATCAGCGCTGGAATGGTGACCCACAACGGAAGACGGATAAGAAGAAAAAGGCGAGGAAGGGCGCTGAATGAGTGACTCGAATCAGATCGAATGCGAGGGATTCGCCATCGTGCCGCAGGTGCTCGATGAAAAGGCTTGTGAAAAGCTCCGCTGCCTGTTGGGAGATGCGAATGGTGCAGGCACTCGTGGCATGTTGTGCGCGCCAGAGGTGATGCGGCTCTCTCATTCGGTCTTCGCCGATCTGGTGCGTCCGCATCTACCAGCGGAGCCTATTCCGGTTCGTGGACTCTACTTCGATAAGCGCCCGGGGAAGAACTGGCTAGTGGCGTGGCATCAGGATCTAACACTAGCGCTCAAAGAACAAGCCGAGCTGCCTGGTTGGGGGCCATGGAGCGTTAAGGATGGGGTGCCTCATGTGCAGCCACCTGTGGATTTGTTGAAGCAGATGCTCACTGTGCGATTGCACCTGGATGATGCCGATGAAAGCAATGGTGCTTTACGAGTGGTTTCAGGCTCTCACCGTTTTGGTCGCCTGAATGCCGAAAGCACCGCCAAATGCCGAAAAACACACCCAGAGGTGCTATGTGCCGCTAAAGCAGGTGATGCGCTGCTGATGCGACCACTCTTGCTGCATGCCTCATCTCGTTCGACGAATGAGCGTAGCCGTCGGGTGCTGCACATCGAATTTGCGGGTTTTTCACTGCCACCACCCTTGGCTTGGCGGGAGACCGCATCATTTTCCGGTCCACTTTACGCTGACGCAGCAGTCGGCTAGTCTCAGACTTCATGAAGCACCTCTCTCTTCCTTTCCTCCTCATCTTGGCGAGTTGTAGCACTCCGCCTGGGAGCACGCCGGGGAGTCTGCCGCCGACAGGTTCGGGCATGCCGCAGATCATCAATGTTTCGGCGTATGATCCGAAGGAGCGGCAACGAAATGGCGTGGGCTTTTCGGAGCATGATGTGAGTGCCTTGCGGGCGAATGGGGCGAGTGGTTTGATCGCAAGAGCAGGGAAAGGCGGCAATCTCGATGAGAAGTGTGCAAGCTTTCTGGCCTCCGCCGATCGTGAAGGGATGCTGCCTGGGATCTACTACCGGGTGCAGCGGCATGTGGATGCGGTAGCACAGGCGGATCAGTTCGTGAATCGCGCTCTTTCGCTGGCACGCGGTCGTGCGTGGAATGCACCGGCTTTGCTGCTGTGCGGTGATTTTGATGGTGATCTGCCGTTGTCGGCCATTTTGCGCTTCATGGAACGCGTGGAGAGCCGCACGGGCGTGGTGCCAGTGGCTTATCTGGAAAACAGCACGCAGCTCAAGCAGACGCTCAGCGGTGCGGATACGCTGTCAAAGGCGAAACTGCGGCGCATGCCCTACTGGCTGGCCTTGTATGCGCACGATAGCGGCGCGGGGCCCGTGTATCCAGCACCAGGAAATCCGAGTGGACTGCTCAAGCAGTATGAGGTCTGGTCGAACTGGACGCTTTGGCAGTATGGCGGCGTCGATTGGCAGGGCGGTCGCTCACGGCCAAAGGTGTACAATCATGGACGTTACCGATTTCCGCTCTACTTCGGCAATCTCGATCGTCCGACCGAACGAAATGTGTTTCATGGCTCACAAGCCTCACTGGCGATCTTTTGGCAGCAGCATGGCCTGAGGCTGCGTTGAGGGCGAAGGGTCGAAACAGAAGGCCAACTCTAGGCGCACTTCACTTTTCAGGCACGTAGTAGCGTCCCATGGCTTCCAGGATCTTCGCCCGCAACTCATCACCGTTCACCTCTTCATTGTGGCGATAGATAACTGCGCCCCCTGGAGCGACGACAAGGGTGTGCGGGATGGGACCCGGCCATTCAGGATCGAGCGCTTGGATCAGCGCATCGGTGTTTGGCGCATTGGCGGGCGGGTTGTAGATGTAGGCATTTCCGGCACGACCTTCGGCCTTGAGCGTGGGCTTGATCTTGTCTGGCACGATGGCGTTGTGCTTTTCCAAAAAATCCTTCACTTCCTGCATCTCGCTGGGTTCATTGATGCTGATGCTGATGAACTCGAAGTCGCGAAGACCAAACTTGCGCGCAGTGGCGACGAGTTCGGGGAATTCTTCCACACAGGGGCCGCACCAAGAGGCCCAGACGTTGAACAGGCGAACCTTCTTGGTGTCATTTTTACGCAGAGCCGCCACCCCGGCTGCGTCGATCAGTTCGACATGCACCTCCCCTTTTTCCCATTTTTCCTGATCAGCAGCAACAGCAGCACGTTTTTCGATCCATTTGGTGGAGCAGCCATGCGGCTTGGTGATAGCGGTCGCCACGGGCTGTCCTGCCAGTAAGGCGTTGATGGCATTCTTCGCGTCCGGCGAGGTCACCGTGGCGGAATCCGCATAGCGTGAATCATCGAATCGACCTCGGTAGCGGAGCTTGCGTTCTTGATCGAAAAGAAAGACGTGAGGTGTCGCGAGGCAACCGTAGGCCTTGGCCACGGCCTGCGTTTCACCATCGAAAAGGTAGGGAAAATTGAAGTCTTGCTCAGCCGCATGGCGCTTCATCTCAGGGAAGCTGTCGTTGTACTTGGAGTAGCCGAGCTCATCGGGCCGCAAGGCTGCCGGATCGTTGGGATTGATGGCCACGATGCGGAGTTCCTTGGGCTTGTAATCTTTCGCAAGCTGCTTCAAGCGCTGCTCGATGGCCTGGGACGTCGGGCAATGATTGCTGATGAAGGCGACCAGCAGGAGCTTTGCATCGGCATATTCACTGAGCGTGTGCTTTTCCTCATCAATGCCCAGAAGTTCAAACGAAGGCGCAGCATCGCCGATCTGAAGCTCATGAAAACCTTCAGGTGAGACGGCACTGGCTGACTTAGCGGCTGGCTCTGGCGCAGCGGCGCTGAGAGCATGGGCCAGAAGAAGGCTAAAGGTGGGGAGCAGGAACTTCATGGAGGAACAAGAGCTTTGGGCGGATGACGATCCGCCTCAATCAACGGATGGATTTTCGCCCAAAACACGGAGGCCGGTAGAGCAAAGGTGGTGACGCGATCCACGCGGGCGATGTTGATGCCAACGGCACGACCCTCAAGGTCATACAAAGGGCTGCCCATGTCCTGGGGACCAAGCGGCAGGTCATGCTGGATGATGCTGGGAAAGTCATCGGTGCGGATGGAAATGCCGCCATTGGCGAAGTCTTCGCCATCCCAGTTCATCATGATGCGTGTGCGGCTGGCGAGACGCACGCGAGCTGTTTTTGACTCGCCGTGGCGAAGGTAGTGGATGCTGACGAGATCACCGGGCTGGTGACGGCGAATGATCTCATGCACAGTCTTCACGTCCTTAGCAGTCTCTTGAGCGATACGGGTCAAGACATCCCCTGGCTCCATGCCTGCTGCCGCAGCCGGGCTGTCCTCTGCGATGCTGAGGATGCGAACCCCTTGCTTCAGAGGTTTCTCATCCATGCGGATGCCCATGGCTGGACCGAGGCCAGGAATGGCACGTGGCTGGGCGCTGATGACACCAATGCGTAGCTCACGTCCCCCATAGGTAGGAGAGGCCAACCACTGCCCGTAGGGTGGGACGGGCACCGCTTGGCTAAAGTCCGTGCAGTCCACGCCCTGCACACCCACGGCCTGAGCCAAGACAAGGTCGAACGCGGGCAGGCGATGGATTTCCCGTAGCGAAGCACTGCGATCCGCCGACCAGCGAACGCGTGCTTTTTCCAGATCTGGAGTCTCGCTGGCCTTGGTCAGCAGGTAGCCATCGGAGCCGACCCAGACAGCAGCGGCCAGTGCACGGCCATCTTCCGCGATGATCTGGGCCGCTGCACGGCGCACGGCTGGCAGCAGGGGCTCGATCTCACCCAGGGCCTGGGTGCCATTGGTGCGCTCCTCAGGGCTTAGGGTGGCCCGTGGTCCTGCTTGAGCGACCAGAGTAACTAACCCGAAGCTAAGGTAAAGAAGAGGCCGGAAGTTCATCCTTCATCCTCCTTGGGGCGTGAAGTGAGCTTGACCCGCACCTCGCAGATGGCCTCGCCACGCCTCACACGCAGCTGGATCTCCTCACCCGCAGGTCGGGCACGCACCGCATTGGAAAACTGCGAGGCCGATCGCACGGGCTGTGTTTCCATGGCCTCGACGATATCTCCCGCGAGCAGGCCTGCGTGCTGCGCAGGAGAACCTTCCAGCACACGCAACACCTCGATCTGGCCGGAGAGATTCGTGTCGATGGCTGCGCCTAGATAACCCCCACTGCCAGTGCCCCACACGCGGATGACGAGACTGTTCTTCATTTCATCCCATGAGCGTAGGAAAGGTGCCATGGAGACGTGCATGTTGTGGTCACGCTCTTCCCAAATCTGGCTGTGGATGCCAATGACCTCCCCCTTCAGATTGAACAGCGGCCCACCGGAATCACCCCCCATGAGCACACAGTCCGTTTGCAGCGAATTCGCCGTGTGACGGATGACTTTGCCCACGCGCAGCACGACACCGCGTTCTTTGTCAAAACCACCTGGGTGCCCCAGCGCAAAGCACCAATCCCCAGGTGAGACGGAGACGACTGCGCGGCTGAAATTCACATGCGGCCAGCGGCGGTCCGTGTCTAGCAGCTGCACCAGCGCGGCATCGGTCGCTTTGTCGAGGCCGAGCGTGGTGCCGCGCACGACTTGGCCGTCGTTCAAAACCACACGGATCTCACGGCCTGGTTTTTCTGCCACATGCGCAGCGGTGAGGATGAGCCCACTGGAATTGATGATGACCCCACTGGCCGTGCCGTCCTGAATGCGGATGGCAACCACAGCAGGCCTCACCTGAGGCAAGAGGCCTTGCACCTTTTGCTGCACATCCTTCAGCACAGCAAGAGTGTCCTGCGCCGTAGCAGGGGACATCATCGCGATGACCGCCCAGGTCAGGGTGGCGAGACGCAGAGCGAGGGATGTCAGGGACATGAGGGCGTCGAAGTTCAATCAAGATACGAAGACGAGAGCGGAATCTCCAAGCGAAATATCAGCACGCAACGGGCCAAGGGAAGGTGGAGGCTGGCTCTTGCACGCGAGGCGCGCTTTGTGTATGCGGCGGAGTTCCCATGCCTGCCCCTGCCCCAACCACCGCGATTGGCTTCAAAGAATGGTCTTATGTCTGCGATTCCCTCGTTCAGGGCGTGCAGACTCTGGTGCTGCGCAAAGGCGGCATTCATGAAGGGCGCGGCGGCTTCGAGTGGAAGCATCGCGACTTCTTCCTCTTTCCCACTTGGTTTCACACTCAAGGCGAAAAACTAACCTGGGTGCCTGAAAAGGCGGAGCGTGCTTTCCCACCGGAAGAAGAGCGAACGAGCGTGGACATCCACGGCTTCGCCACCCTGGAACAGGTGTGGAAAGTCACCAACTGGTCCGCCATGGAAAGACTCGCCCCACTGCACATTTGGAAAGAGGAAGTCGTGCGCGAACGCTTCGCCTACGATGAAGAAAGCTGCCTGCATATGGCACTCGTGCGGGCTTGGCGGCTGCCAGAGCTGTGGAGCTTCCCTTATGCCAAAAGCTACGGTGGCTGCCGGTCATGGGTCCATTTGCCCGAAGAGGGAAGAAGCCTCCTGGCCGCAGCTACCCCTGCCCTGACAGACGATGCGTGGAACGCGGCAGCAGGACGCGTGCGAGACATTCTCGGTGCCTGAGAAAAGCACTCCCAACGACGCGCTGACCATGCCGACTATGCCTGAACTTTCCGCATCACCTTTGGGTGTTTTTGACTCAGGCGTCGGCGGGCTCACCGTCGTGCGCGCTTTGCGAGAGCTGCTTCCGCACGAGTCCATCGTGTACCTGGGGGATACCGCTCGCGTGCCCTACGGCTCCAAATCCCCAGACACGATCCGACGCTTCTCCGTGGAGGACACTCAGTTTCTCATCAACCACGGCGTCAAAGCTGTCGTCGTCGCCTGCAACACTGCCACGGCCCATGCCCTACCGCTGCTGCAATCCACCTTTCGCGTCCCGGTCATCGGCGTGATCGAACCCGGCGTGGAGGCAACGCTGGCCGATGGCAAAGCGGAGCGCGTCGGCATTATCGGCACCGCTGGCACCATCCGCAGCAGCGCCTACCAGTATGCCCTGGCCATGCGCCGCCCAGGGCTACAGATCCACGCCGCTGCCACGCCGCTGCTCGTGCCTTTCATAGAGGAGGGCTGGATCGACCACCCAGCTCTGAAGCTGGTGCTACGCGAGTATCTCGATCCTCTTTTGGAAAAAGGCATCGACACCCTCATGCTGGGCTGCACGCACTATCCGCTGCTGATGCCCATGCTGAAAAAAATGCTCGGCAAAAAAGTTCGTCTCGTGGACAGCGCTAGCACCTGTGCCGCCCACACCCGACTCGTGCTCGAGCAGCAGGGACTGCTCAGGCGCTCCAAAGGCAAAACCGCGCTCGACATTTACCTGACTGACCTGTCTGAGCAAGCCGAGGCCATGGCTCGCCGCTTCTTGGGCACCGAGTTTGGTCGGGTGAAAAAGGCAGCCCTGTGAGCCAGCGGCCGCACAGCTGCGCAGCGAAAGGCAGAACCTCAGGGTCAAAAAAGCACAAATTAGAGCTTGCACATCGGTCGGTCTGGCGGACTATCGCAGCCCACCAGAAAAGCGGGTGTAGCTCAGTGGTAGAGCACTTCCTTGCCAAGGAAGATGTCGCGCGTTCGAATCGCGTCACCCGCTCCATTTCGAACCGGTCACGACACCCGTTCTGAAATTTTGAAGATCAACAGATCTAACACCTCTCAGGCCATGCTTGGCTTCGCGCATTTCAAAAATGGATGGTCTTGTCAGCCCAATGCGCTAGCGACTACGCAACCACCAGCGCGGCAGCTTTGTGGCAGGTTGGCTGCGCATCAGACCGATCAGAGTGATCAGGTAAAAGGCCGCAGCCCAGCCCAACAAATGAAGAGCCACGGGCTTGGCCAAAGACAGCGACTCCTGGAGATCGCCTGCCGTGACCCCGTCCGGCACGTCCGCACGACGGGTCACGTAATCCACGCTCGGCGAATCCTTCGTAGGCTGATGCGTGCCCACGCGCTCAGGCAGGACCAGGATGTTCTGCCAAGCCGTGTTGGATTCGTCGATCTCTCGATAGCGTCGCTCTCGGCTCGGGCGACCTCGTGCGTCCTCGCTCTGCTGACCCGAGGTGCGCTTGGGTTTCAAGCGATCCGCGTTTGTGCCGGGCGTGATCTCCCAGCGGCCGGACGTATCCTTGGCGAAATCGGTCCAGAAAAACAGCGGCACCTCCGTCTCATCGGTCATCAGCGGCACGCGCTGCTCAGAAACCAGAGCCAAATCCACCAGACGCTGAGCCTTCGCGCTAGGCACAGCTGCGCTGATGCTGCGCGCCAGCGGTGGCATCTCAGGCCGGGTGACGACAAAGCCACTGAAAAGAATCTGCGGGATCAGGGCCAAGGGCACCCAAAGGCTGGCCTGCGTGGCCGTGCGCGCGCTGGCAGAAATGGCCAAGCCAAGCTGCACACCCACTACCCCCGTCAGTAGGAAGGCTGTCCCAAAAATGACCAAGCCTGAGAGCGTGCCCGGCAAGATCGCATGGGCAGGATGGCCATCCTGAGCCATCAGCAACACAGGCACTGCCTGAGCGATCAGCAACAGCAGCACCTGAGCCCAAGCCAGCAGCGACAAAAAGGCTGTCTTGCTGAGTGCGTAGGCATGCAAACCTAAGCCTGCGATTCTTTCCCGCCGAAAGATCGGCAGCTCACGAACCACAGCCTGGGCAGCATTGTTGCAGCCAAACCAGAGCGTGGCGATCAGACAGGCAAAGAAACGGAATTCAGCATCATGCAGCCCGACCATGCCTGCCAACAGACCAATGCCGAGGGCCTGCCAGAGGATGGATTGCCAATTCCAGCGGTCAGCCAAAAGAATGCTCGCCTGGGTTTCCCCAAGCACGAACAGACTTTTGAAAAAACCGGGCCGTGCCTGGGGTGGCGGACGCTCAATCGCAGGTCGCGGCGGAGGTGCCGCCACCTCGGTGAAGGGATGGAAGCGCGAATGCCGGAACTTTTCCAGCCAGAGGTCCCCGTGGCCTGGCTGGCTGACGAGCTTGTAAATTCGCTCTAGCCGAGCCAAGGCACCCTGGCTTCCATGCGCGTCAGACATCGACGATTCCTCCACGCCCAGGAAATGCTCGCGCGCCTCATCCAAAGTGCCCAGGAAAAGCAACTGCCCCTCATGGATGAAGGCGATGCGGTCGAACAAAAAGGCCTTGTTCAGGCTATGCGTCGTGCAGACCACTGTCTGACCGGTGAGACGCAGACTTTGCAGAGTCGCGCTCACGCTTTCCTCATTCTCGGGATCGAGCCCCGAGGTTGGCTCATCCAGGAAAAGCACGGCCGGCCGTCTTAGCAGTTCAGTGGCCATGTTGACGCGTTTCCGCTCTCCACCAGAGAGGCTGTGAATGGGCTGCGCCGCTTGATTTTCCAGCCCCAGCTTCCGCAAGGTGCCACGCACGAGAGCCTGCAGATCGTGAGGAGCTGCCCGTAGCCTCAGTCTCGCCGTCAGCAGCAGTGCCTCCTGCACGGTCAATTCTTGATGAACCAGATCGTCCTGCGGCACGAAACCGACACCCCTCCCCTCACGCAGCCTTTGCTCAAGGGGGGCACCATCCAGCATCACTTGGCCCTGGGAAGGCCGTTGCAAGCCCGCCAAGAGCTGGAGCAGCGTAGATTTCCCCTGACCAGAGCCGCCCAAGATGCCGAGAAATTCACCCGCACGGACTTCCAGTGAAACGGAACGCAGGATCACCCGCCGTTTGCCGTGCTGAGGCACCTTCACCCACAGATCATGGCCCTCGACCCTGGCCCCGAACAGAGGATCCACCCAGACGATGGAGGCACCTGTGAACTCAAACGCGTAGGTGCTGAGCGTGACCCGATCTCCCGGCACCAGCAGCTTTTGCTGAAAAGGAGCCCCGTTCAGGTAGGTGCCTTTGGAACTCACATCACGGATCAGCCAACCCTCGCGCTGAGGCAGAATTTCCGCATGCAGCGGAGAGATCATGCGGTCTTCCGCATCAAGCTGGCAGAGGTCCACCTCTGGGTCGGGGTGAGCTGCCGCTGCCGCTCGCCCAAGGTGAAGACGCTGCTTCCCTAGCGGCACTTCGCGGCAAGATTTGCCCTGAAAAATCGGACATTCGGGACGCAGCAAAAAGCGCCCACGCAGCTCACCGAGGCGAAGTGCATCCTGATGATTCAGCGGCACCGCGCTGCCCGCCGCCAGTGGGCGACCATTCAACTCGATGGGCAGGGCTGCCTCCGCGCTGAGCAGCCAAGTGGCACGTGCCGGCAGCCATTCCAAAATCGCGCCATTCCACACCACTCGTGCTTTTTCCAGAGTCATCGTCTGGATCTGTCCGCTCGCGGTGTAGGAGTCGATCTGTCCTTGCATAAGGGGTCAAGGCAGGATGATCATGACACGCGTGGCAGCACCGGCAGCGGCAGATTTTCCATCTGCAAAAGCAAGCGCAGCAGGGCACCACAGCCTTCTGCCGCCGTCTCGCGAGATAGGCATCGGGCTAGGATACGATTGCTCTCCTCATTCAGACCCGGCACCGGCACGTAACGTGCGCGCGACATCTGCGCGGCAGCAGAAGGCGGCAGACCGCTCAGCAGGTGATACAGCAGCTGGGCGTAGCGGCAGGGCAGGTCGCCCTGCTCCGCCAGATCGGCAAGGGCGGGACTGGTGAGCGCGGCTGCTTTCAGCGCTGGCTGATAATCCACCGTCACCCGCACGCGATGCACGGGCCAATGGGCAAAGCTGAGGGTGAGTAGTTTCCGCGCGTCCCGTTCATTCAAACGACCGCCGTAAAGCTGAGGAAACTGCATGATCAGCCCATGCAGGCTCAGATTCAGGCTGGGGAGGTTGGCCTTCGCCGCGAGGTCACAGGCCTCGGCGATCTGCACCAGCACGGGGGAGGCTTCGTGCAGCGTCAGCCGTTGCTTGGCCTTCAGCACGGTGAGCAGCTTCATGCCTTCGATCCATTCTTCAGCAAAGACGACGTGATCCTGGAAGCGCAAGAGCGCGAGGCTCGGCACGATGAAACCACCACGACACTCCGAAGCAAGCCTCTGCAAGCTTTCCAGCTCCTTCAGGAAGCCTTCGTTTCGAGCCAAGTGATCGTGAAGCACGGTGAGCTGCAGGACATCTCCCGTGCTCAGTCGCTTGGCTTGGTAGGTGATGCCGATCTCCTCATGCACGCCTTCCGTAGGCTCCCGCAGTTCAAACTTCGAGCTCGTCGGCGCAGCAATGACGGTGAGTCCTGGAAAACGCTGCCGTGAGGGAACGGCCGCCTTGGCGGGCTTCGCCGCCACAGCCGCTGCCAGCGCGGAGACCTGTAGATCCAGCGTGGGCCGTGACCGAGTCGTCTTTGAGGTCGAGGTGCGGGACCGCGTGGTCTCCCGCTTTGCCTCAGCGTTCGGGCGCATCAGCGCACTGTCCGAGACGGGGGGCAGCGGGATAGCGTTGGCTTCTTTCCACCCCACCTGCCCCAAAGGCACAGAAGCAGGACTCGGGGTTGCGGAGGGGCTTAAATCCGCCAAGCAGGCCTCGATCACCGTCAGCACTGCATTCATGTCATTCAGACGCAGGCTGCGATCGGGCTGGAGCATTTGTGACAAAAGGCCACGCAGACTGGCTGGCAATGTCTCAGGCAGATCCTCGGCGTGGCTGAGGCCGGACAAGCGACGCCGGGCAATCTCCTGGGAACCGGATGCCAACGGCAGATGACCTTCCAGAAGAAACCAGAGCGTCATGCCAAGCGAGAAAACATCTGTGCGTTCATCCAGCGTATCGCCGCGCAGCTGCTCAGGACTGGTGTAGTGCAGTGTGCCCCGGAACTGCCCCTGCTGAGTCAGGCCAGAGACCTGACCGAGCGCCTTCACCAAGCCAAAATCGATCAGCTTGAGCGTCGCCTCATTGCGCCCAGGCACCAGGGAAAGCATGAGGTTCGAAGGCTTCAAATCCCGATGCAGAAACCCCTGATGATGCACGTAAGCCAGTGCCTGCGCAGCCTGCTGGCAGAAGCGCAGGGCAGTCAGCGGCGGCAGGGGGCCACGCGTCTGCACCAGCGTCTCCAGATCGCCGCCATCGCAGTATTCCATGGCGCAAAAGAGAGCGCCCTCCTCTTCTCCACAGTCACGCAGCTCTGCGATGTGCGGGTGGCGCAGCTGCGCAATCGCCCGGGCTTCATTGAGAAAGCGCTGACGTGCCTCGGGATCAAAAGCCAGCGCTTCATGAATCACCTTCAACGCCACAGGCAGATTCAGCAGGCTGTGAATTGCTTGGTAAGTTTTCCCGGCGGAGCCGCTGCCCAGCAGCACAGGTTTTCCATCATCCCCCAACACAAACCGATAACGCCCTAGCGAAGGAGCCCGCCGAGACCGCGCGGTGACTGGCTTGGCCATGGCGGACTGATTTTCAGGACTCTGCCCAGCGGAGGCAGGAGACGTCACGCGATGCCTTTCCTCCGGCAGCAGGCCGTCATCGGAGGGGGGGAGAGAATGGTCTGAACCCGGAGGCATGAACGGTGCAGATCAGGCAGGGATGAGGTCAGGAGCAACTGGGAAACCGCACTCACTCTGACCACCCTGCATGGTGAAGCACGAATCCTTCCCCGCGCATCTGAAATGTGAGGCAGCGCGCAAGCAGCATGGCTTGGGTCAGATCCAAAGTGCCTCGATCTGGCCCTCATGCCTATGGCAGAGTTCAGCCGTAGAGGCGGGACCCAAGATCATGAAGGCCGTGGAAAGCGCATCTGAAAGAGCTGCCGACGGAGCCAGCGCATAGCTGCGCTGTGCCCGGATGGGCAGTGGCTGCAGGCTGCGTGGGTCCATGATGTGCGCGCCTTTGACCTGAAAACCGCTGCCACTCAGCGCTCGCTCTGCAAGAGTGAGCGTCTGGGCACCATCGGCCAGCGTCACCTGCCAGCCTGCCTCATCAGGCGGCGGCTGCAAAGCCAGCAGAGTGCTATCGCCAGCATTCAAAAAGGCACGCTCGATGCCCCAGTCCTGCAAGATGACGGCGGCCTGATCCAGGGCGTAACCTTTGCCCACAGCCCCCAGGTCGAAGACCATGTGATCGGCGAGGACGGTGACGCTGAGCGACGCCTCATCCAGTTCGAACAAATGCGCTCCAACGCTGGCTCGTGCCTGGGCTAGGCGCTCAGGATCAGGGGTGCGCAAGTTTCCCTCCTCATCCCGCCAGAGCTGCATCAGTGGCCCGACGGTGATGTCAAAGGCACCCTCGGTCTCCTCCGACACCGTTTTAGCGAGCGAAAGACAATCCCACACTGCCAGCGTCACGGCTAAGCTTTCTCCCGCCTTCAACAGGCTGAGGCGCCAAACATCGCTAGTCTGTCGGAACCGGCTGAGGTCGTCCTCCAGCCGCGCGATTTCCGCGAAAACCGCGTCTGCGGCCTGAGCCGCGTAGTCAGGATCATCGTGGCACAGGATGACCTCAAACGAGGTGGCCATGGCCTCGGTGCGGAAGCGCAGCATCTGGGATGAACCGCTCATGCTGAGGAAAAATTCAGCGGGATGGCGGCAAGGGCGAACCTCCGGATGCCGCTGCGCCAGGCAGCGCTGGCAGCACCGGCAGGTCTGGTGTCAGCATCGGCGGGGCCGAAAGCGTGCCCGGCATGGGCGCAAGAGCCCCTGCGTCCGCAGGCAATCCGACGGGTGGCGGCGAGGCATTTGGCACAGGAGTCTCGACAGCAGGAACTGCTGGCGGAACGATGGGAGCCACTGGCTGCGGCGCTGGAGCCTGCGTTTTTCGCACCAGCAGTGAAAGGTAAAGTCCTGGACGTAGCCCATAGGGACCACTTTCGACATAATCTGCCGCTGCCGAGCCCAGCACCGTCTTTAGCACGGGCAATTGATCGACATCCACAACGATCACCGGCACCTGCACAGCGGCTGGCACTTCCGTCTGGTAGCCGATGCGCGGCAGGTCCCGCCAATACCAGGGCAGCGGCCAGCCAGAATCGCGATTGATCACCTGCGCTTGAAATCCCTCTGCACGCTCGCCGGCCAGCCGCCGCACCTCTGCGACAAGACGCAGCAGGTCCGTCGTTGTGTGGGAGTAGGCATACGGATTGCGCTGATCTGCGCGATACTCTCGGGTCGCGAACTTGCTCTGCCCACAGAGGAAATAAATGCCAACGCCGAACAACACCTTGTAGAAAAGCCTCGTCCAACCGCCGCTCAGCATCGTCCAGAGCCAGGCCGCACCCACCCCTGCCAGCAAGGTCAGCGCATGCTGCGCCGAAAGGATGCACCAGGGCGTCTTGTAGCGAATCAAAGAATAGAGGCCCAACAGCGCCAGGGTGTAGATCGACAAAAACACCAGCAGTGCCTGACGTGCCGTGTTCCGATGCTGCCCCACCACGGCATAAAGCATGCCCAGCAATCCCAGACCGACCAGCATGGCCTCGCTCCAAATCAGCCCGTCTTTCCGCCACACCAGCAGCTGTAGGTAGTAAAACCAAGGTTTCTCATGCCCGCTGCCCTCACTGCGCTGTAGGTAGCTGGCATAGGTCCAAAAGCTGTCCTGAACTGCCTTCCAATCCTGAAATCCATTCGAGTAAGAAGCCACCGAAACCAGCAACGCAGGCACCAACACCCATGCCCATGGCGCAGAGACACCCTTCTTTTTCGCTCCATAGCCAAGGCTCAGGCTATGGCCCTTCTGTGGCTCAAAACCTCCCAAAAACAGCCAAACCACGGCCCAACCAACGCAAGCCGCCGCCACATTCAGCACAAAGGTTTCCTTCGTCGCATGAGCAAAGCCAAGAGCAGCACCAGCGACCACCAGCCACAGCCGAGTGCCTCCCTGCGAGAAGCGCCACAGGCTCCCCAACGTGATGGCCACGAGCAGCGTCAGCAGCATCTCCATGATGAAGTAGCGACTGTAAAACACCATCATCGGCGAGACCGCCGTCATCAGCAAAGCCAGCACCACCCCGTGTCGGCCCAAGGCATCGGCAAAAAGAAAACCACAGAGCATGACGCCGATGCCACAAATCACAGCGACCCCACGAAGATCAGACTCAGTCCATGTGGCAGGCTCACCCCACCCCGTGAGCCGTCCCCAAGCGATAGAGGTCTGATGCAGACCCGGACCGTGGTAATCCTTGGGATCATACTGAAAGTGACCGCTCTGCCAATAGTCGGCCAACTTCATGCCCAGGATGGCCTCGTCCGTGTGCATGGGCCGCCATTCTAGATCGGGCAGACGATAAAAGAGCCCCAACCCCAGGCCGAGAATGGCCAGAACCAGGAAAGAAAGCGGGGAGATGGAAACCTCTTTGCGGGTGGCCATGATAGGAAAAAAGCTGCGCATGATGGAGGCATCTCGCGCTCGCGCAAGGAAGGAAGCCCGGATTGAGCCAAGCCGTCACACCCAGCCGCCACTAGCAGCATTCGTTCAAAAAAGGCTGCGAGGTCAGCCGTTTTTCAACTTGCCAGAGGGAGAAAGGTGAATATCTACCCTCCCCCATCCGCGCGGGTAGCTCAGCGGTAGAGCAGTTGGCTTTTAACCAATTGGCCGAGGGTTCGATCCCCTCCCCGCGTACCACTTTTCAACGGATGTGTTTTTTGCCCAGGTAGCTCAGTGGTAGAGCAGTTGGCTCTTAACCAATTGGTCGTGGGTTCGAATCCCTCCCTGGGCACCACTTTCACGCTCCCCCTTCGGGGAGCTTTTTCATTTCAGGCTTCGGAGATAGGCCACCAGATCGAGAAGCTCAGCTTCCGGCAGTGTTTGATCCAGCCCCATGGGCATGAGACTGGTGGTCAAAGGGGTGTCGCCGGTGATGCTCGGGTGCGGGATGCTTTTTTCCTGACCTGCCATGTCCACGACGAGCAAGCCCTCCGCCGTGTGGCTGCGAATCACCCCCAGAGTCTGCTGACCGTCCGCCGTTTCGATGATGTGTGCCTCGTAATCGCGAGCTAGGGTGTTGCTAGGAAAGAGGATACTTTCCAGCAAATCACGCTCCGTGCGGATAGCTCCGATCTTCGACAAGTCAGGGCCAATGGCACGTCCCAAGTCGCCGATCTTGTGACAAGCGATGCAGGTGCCCTTGCCCGCTGCAAAGTGGGCTTTACCTAAGGTTGCCTTGCCCATCGTTGCGGCCTTGTCCGCGAGCGCGGTTAGTTGGCGCTTTTTGGCCTCCATGGCCTCTGTGGCCTTTTGATAAGCGGGGTGGATGATGGTCTCGAAGATGTCCACGGGGAGGTCGGCCAAGGCCGTGCGGTAGTGACTTTCCTGCTGGCTAGCGATGGCAGGATTTTTGGCGATCTCCGTAGCGATGCGGCGGGCCAAATCGGCATCCTTGTGCTTCTTCATCAGAGGCAGCATCGTCTTCAACTCCACGGGACCAAGGCTAGCAAACAGTGGTGCCACTTCAGTCACTTGCTCTTTCGACATGGGAGCAGCGGCGAGCATCCCAGCCGCTTGAATCTTCGCTGCAGCGGATGAGGCGGGATCGGCCATCACTCCCCTCACCATCGCCAAGGTCTCACCGGTCAGCTTCATGCTGCGCACTGCATCCATGGCTTTCAGGCGAAGGGAGAGCGGTTGCCGGGCATCAGCGGCCAGCTTGAGCAAAGTCGGGTCAAAGTGCGGCGAGCGTAGCTTTTGGATGGCATCCAGCACCAACGGGGTGGGAGCAGACGCAAGCTTTTGCTCCAGTGGATCGAGCCAAGCTTCATTCACGACACCAGCGGTTTGCGCTGCCAACACACGCAGAGCGATGGACTCCGTGGCAGGCTTGGACAGCAAGCGGGTGATCAACTGCTGCGTCTGCGGCTGGCTGAGTAAGGCGGCACCATAGCCTTCTAGCGCTTTTTGCCGCTCTGCACTGAGCGACTTTGTTTCCAGCCACTTCAGCAGCTGCGGGGTGATCCATTCGTCCGCATCCTGATGGGCCGTGACAAGGTTCAGCGCCACACGAGCGAGCGCGGCATCCTTGGCATCGAGATGCTTCGCCGCGACACCGAGACTTAAATTCATGCTAGAGGCATCGTCCGGCACAAAGCTGACCAGCATCCGCCGCAGCGCCTTAGACTGGGTTTCCTTCTTCAGGTCATCCAGGCTGACGATGCCTGTCTGCTGTGCCATTTGAATAACGGAATGCTCCAGTGCAGGATCCAACTCCGCGCGCAGCAGTAGCTGCAGCGCCTTCGCTATCGCTGCATGATCGCTGGCCGCCACATCGGGCAGGTTTTGCGCCAGCGTCTCCAGCGCACGGCGCTGAAGCATCGCAGACTTGGATTTGAGATCGACCACCAGGGCCTTTGTGGGCCTGGGCTCAGCACGCGGCTCGCCTGCCAGCTTGCTGGGCTGTGCAGATCGGATGCGGTAAATCGCCCCCAGGATGTCTGCTTTCGCCATGAGACTGCTCGGGCAGCCGATGCGGAACCAGCCGCCAGTGTCCAAGAGCAGCAGCGAGCCGTCGCGAGGGTCCTCCATCACATCGCTAGGGTGAATGTCGGGGTCATGCAGCTTCAGAAATTCATTTTCCACCGCTCGGTAGCTGCTGCCCTGCGGGGTCAGTTCCATGCGCACGAGACGACCGGTGTTGAAATGCGTGACCATGAACTGGAGCGCCTTGCCCCCAAACCCACGCCAAAAGCAGCTGCCACTGACTGCCACGTGGCCAAAGTTATGCATCACGGGCATGGTTTCCAGCGTGCGTGGCAGATGCTCAATGGCCTTCAGTTGGTCCGCGCGCTCATAGACGCCACCATAAAGCCAATGGATGAGGGTATCGCCACGCGGCTGCGAGTAGTAGAGGTTTTGCACGCCGATGACATCACCCTCGGGCGTGAAATCGACCTCCACCGGATTGTCACCACAGCCCAGAGAGTGCCACTGGATCTCCTTGCCATCCGGCAGGCAGCTCCAGATGCCACAAGCCATGGATTCATCCACCAGAGAGCCATCCTTTTGCGTCACGCGGTGCCCCTTGCGTCCATGGCACCAGTAGAGGCGACCGTTGCTGGGGTTAAAAAACGGACCGTGAATATCCGCTGCATTGCCCGTGTAATCGAAGCCTGTGACGATCTCCTCGCGCTGATCCGCGACACCATCATTGTCCGTGTCCGTGAGCTTCCAAAGCGAAGGCGGTGAGCCCACGTAGAGGCTCCCTTTCAGCCAACACGCACCCTGAGGGAAAGTCATCTTGTCAGCAAAGACCGTGCTCTTGTCGTAGATGCCATCTCCATCGGTGTCCTCCAGCATGAGCACGCGATTGGGCGGGCTCTTTTCTAGCTGAGCTTTGTTCCAATTCACCCCCACGGCATCACCAACAAAGAGACGCCCACGATCATCCAGGCAGCCCATGATGGGATGCGTGACCAGCGGTGCCGCAGCCGCGAGTTCCAAGCTGTAGCCATCCGGCAAATCGTGCCGGGGTAACTTTTGCGCGATCTGAGCCGTGACCACGACCGGGCGTCTCCCCGATTCAGGAATCGTCCATCCCGCGTCCGGTGGCAAATCGGCAGCGATGACAGCAACTGCGCAGCAGAAGGCGGGAAAAACGAAGACGTTCATGCGAGTAGCCTTCAATACCCACGCTACAGGCTGCTTATTGCACCTCGCTATCACAGAGGTGACAGGGATTGCGGAAAAGCCAGCTCCCTTTAAACATCCAGCACCATGTCCCAGCCACGCTATGCCATCGCCCAGCTTGATGAAATTCCACCCACTCCGTGCCCTTGCGGTCAGGCAAGGCGCGCCTTCAAAGAACCCTGGAATACCCTTGCCACAGTTCATCTGACAGACATCCACGCGGACAGCAAAGCGCACTACCACCAGAAGATGACCGAAATCTACATCGTGCTGGAAGGCGAAGGCCACCTCGAAGCAGATGGAGAAATCATTCCGCTCAAGCCCATGACCAGCGTCATGATCCGACCGGGCTGTGTGCATCGTGCCGTGGGCAAGCTAAAGATCATCAACATCCCGATGCCACCCTTTGATCCGGCGGATGAGTTTGAGGTGTGACAAAAGCTACAGAGTCAGGTAATCTTTTGCGCAAGCATTGCGTATGTGCGCATGCAGCCCATCTGCACTCTCATGAAAGAATTCTTGGAGCTTCTGGCCTTCCCCTTCTCCAGCACTTGGCTGACAGTGAACAAGCCCCCATTCGCCCGCTGGTTCTTGTACCTGCTCACGGCATCAGTCCTAACGCTTCTCTCCCCTCTGTGGCAGAGTCCACAAACCGCAGTCCACTCACCCCATCTCGTGTTTTTCACGAAAGGCCCCGGTCTTAGCCGAACACCTTTGGAGAATGTGTGGATGGATGGACCGACTGCGGCACAGCTCAATGCGCCCATGTGGCTGTGGTATGCGCTCGCACTGATCGTGCTGGAAGTCGTCTTTGGCATGATGCACTGGCTGTTTCACCGTTACAGATCTTCCCCGTCATGAAAGAACTTTACACCAGCATGGATTCCAGCCGCATCGGCTTCTACAAGTCGGTGCTGGATGAGGCAGGCATCGTCTCCTTCATCCAAAATGACGCAGGGGCGCAAACCCTGAACATCATCTCGCCACTCTTTCAGCCCACGCTCTGCATCGTCGATGATAGCCGATATGACGAGGCGATTGAAATCTTGAAGCCGCATCACTACCCGGAGACTTCCAGTGAAACGTCCGAGTGGATCTGCGCGAAGTGTGGCGAGGAAAATCCAGAGGGATTCGAAGTGTGCTGGAATTGTGAAGCGGAAAAAACGGCCTGAGCCTTGGCTTTCACGTGGCTTCGCCCAGCGAACCAGCGTAGCCCCATCGGTCACCTCATGTCTCCTTTCCGCCTCAATCCTGAATTTCATCCGCGTGGCGACCAGTCGCAGGCCATCGCCAAGCTAGTGAAGTCCGTGCGTGCCGGAAATCGACACCAAACGCTGCTTGGTGTCACAGGTTCAGGAAAAACCTTCACCATGGCGAACGTCATCGCGGAGGTGGGCAAACCGGCGCTGATCTTCAGCCACAACAAAACGCTCGCGGCGCAGCTTTACTCGGAGTTCAAAAACTTCTTCCCGGAAAACTCGGTCGAGTACTTCGTCAGCTACTTCGACTACTACCAGCCAGAGGCCTACATTCCGCGCACGGACACCTACATCGAGAAGGACTCGAACGTGAACGATGAGATCGAGCGACTCCGCCTTTCCAGCATGGGTGCGCTGCTGACACGGCCAGACACGATCGTCGTCGCCTCCGTGAGCTGCATCTACGGGTTGGGTTCACCTGAAGATTACGAGGGCATGATGGTGCCGCTGCATGTCGGGCAGCCAATGACCCGCGAGGCACTGCTGACTTCACTCGTGAACATGCTTTACGAGCGGAATGACATCCAACTCAAGCGAGGCGCCTTCCGTGCGCGCGGCGATGTGGTGGAAGTCGTGCCTGCCTACCTCGACAGTGAGGCCATCCGCATCGAGTTCTTTGGCGATGAGATCGACCGCATCAGCGCCGTGGACATCCTGACTGGCACCGTGACACTGAAGCTACCCAGCTACACCATCTTTCCTGCCAAACAGTTCGTCACGCCGGGCGATAAAATGAAGAAAGCCATCGTGCATATCCGAGAGGAGATGACCGAGCGCGTGGCTTGGTTTGAAAAGGAAGGCAAGCTGCTCGAAGCCCAGCGCCTGCGCATGAGGACAGAGCATGACATCGAAATGATGCAGGAGATGGGTTTCTGCCAAGGCATCGAAAACTACAGCCGCCACCTCACGGGCCGACAGCCGGGGGCTACGCCAGGAACACTGTTGGATTTCTTCCGCGAACCGCCCCTCGTTTTCATCGACGAAAGCCACGCCACCATCCCGCAGATCGGCGGCATGTATGAGGGCGACCGCTCGCGCAAAACGGTCCTCGTGGAGCACGGCTTCCGGCTTCCCAGCGCGCTCGACAACCGTCCGCTGAAGTTCCCGGAGTTCATGGATAAGGTCGGGCAAATGGTCTATGTCAGTGCCACCCCAGCGCGCTTTGAGATCGAAAATAGCGTCGTCGGCAACACGACCTACATCCCGCATCAGCGCGAACGCATTGGCCAGGAGGAAACGGAACCTGCCGCTTTGCCGGGCCTGAGCGTGCGCACCAGCGGGAGCGCACAACCGGTGGAAAAATTTGATGTCACCACGAAAGGTCGGCACCTCGTGGTCGAGCAGATCATTCGCCCCACAGGCCTGCTGGACCCGATCATCACCGTGAAACCTTTGAAGGGTCAGATTGATGAAACCATTGAGCTCTGCCGCCAGCGCATCGAGAAAGATGAGCGTGTGCTTGTCACCACCCTAACCAAACGCACCGCCGAAGATCTCACCGACTACCTGCGCAACCTCGACATGAAAGTGCGCTACCTGCACAGCGACATAGATGCCATTGAACGCGTCGAAATCCTGCGCAGCCTGCGCAAAGGTGACTGCGACGTGCTGGTAGGCATCAACCTGCTGCGCGAAGGTCTGGATCTGCCCGAGGTCAGCCTCGTCTGCATCCTGGATGCCGACAAAGAAGGCTTCCTGCGCAGCGAAACCTCTCTCATTCAAACAGCAGGCCGTGCCGCGCGCCATGTCGCAGGCGAAGTCGTGCTGTTTGCCGACATCGAGACGCAAAGCATCCGAGCCTTGCTGAGCATCAGCCGACATCGCCGCGAGGTGCAGGAAGCCTACAATCAAAAGCATGGCATCACGCCACAAACCGTGCGGCGTGCGGTTCAAGAAAGCCTTCAAATCCTTGGCAAGGCGAAAGAAGTCGAGGAGAGCGTGCTGCGCGAAGGCGGCAAAGGTGCAGGCGATGTGATCATCACCGATGTCATCCGCGAACTGGAAGGGGAAATGGCTGAAGCTGCTACCAAGCTGGAATTCGAGCGCGCGGCCTTGCTGCGTGACCAGATTCGTGAGTTGAAGAAACAAGCAGGCCTCAATCCTGATGATGGCGGTGCTCTGCCCAAGCCCAAAGGTGCGTCCTACCCCAAACCCAAGCGCGGGGGCAAACGCCGCAGCTGATCAGGGCAATTTGTTCAGCGTGTAGGCGCAAAGGCGATGCCAAAGGGGCAGGCCTTCGCTCGACTTCAATTCAGGCAGTTCAAACTCATGCACATAACCCGCGCGAAGATTAGCCACCTGCACTGTCAGGCTGCGACCGTCTGCAGCTAGATTCCAATCGCTGAGTTTCAGCGGCTGCGGATCAATCTCTGGACTGCCATACTTCGCTGTGTGCAGATAGGTGTAACTTTGGCCTTGAGTTTCTGACCAATCGGCCCGCTGAATCGGATGCGTGAACGAGAAGCGAAAGCCGCCAGGGATGGCCTCCAGCTTTTGGATTTCAAGCGGCACTCGCCCCGTCGGCACGAGCCGTTGCAGGCCATACGATTTGCTTCCGTAGCTGTTCCAGCCACGATTGCTCTGACCCACCATCATGGAGCCATCGGGTAGAAAATTCAGCGTCAGCACGGCACTCTGCAGGCCACTCACGAACGGGAAGCAAGCGCCTTGATACTCACCGCCGACTTTTTCCAAAAACACTCGATTCACGCCGCTGAGCACAAACTCGCCGATGAACAGCTGCTTCTCAAACGGGCCAAACTTTCCGCCAGTCTGATCGCAGCGCAGGCCTGTGGTGCTTTGACCAAACTTGACGTAAGGCAGCCAGACCGCTGGCAGGCAAAAGCCGGGCACTTGCGTCACCGCCTCAGCCACGGTGATGCCATCAAGCACCTTTGCGGGTGGTTTCACCGGAGAATCTGGACGCTTCATGTCCGTGATCGAGTCTGCATGACCAAAGTAAGCTCCGCGCCGGATGTGCATGATGGGACTGGTCGGCACCCAGTTGCCCTGCTGGTCCGTGCCAAACAAATCGCCTTCAGCATTGGAACCGATGCCACAGGGACTGCGGAGGCCAGCAGCAAAGCCCGTGGCCTTTGTGCTGCCTTTGGGCGTCATCACAGTCCAACCACGCCACAGAGGATGCTCGGCCTGATCCCCAGCTCCAGCCCATGCTTTGCCCATGGAGCAATTCAGTGTGTTGTACATGTTGCCTTCACGATCAAACACCGGGCCATAGGCATACTCATGATAAGCCCCTGATACGCCCCAGCCTTTGCTAGCCGTCAAATACTCATCGGCCACCCCATCATCATCCGTGTCACGCAGTCGAGTGACTTCACTGCGCTGGGTCACGTAAACATCACCTTCATGCACCGCAAGGCCCAGGATTTCGTGCATGCCACTGGCAAAACGTTGGTAGCCCAGCGCCTTCACGGTTGGAGGTTCTGCCGTGGGATTTTGGATGATCCACACCTCGCCTTTGCGCAGAGCGACGGCGAGTCTCCCATCCGGCAGCTGATCCAAGCCGCTTGCTTCAAAATTCACACCTGCCGGAGTTTCCAGTGTCACGGTGCGGTAGTAGTCCGCCTGATCTTGGGCACAAAGCAGAGAGCTGAGGGCCAAGAGAGCGATGCCAAGAGCTGACTTTACCATGAGATGACCTCCTTTGTTGTCATGCCGTTGATCTTGAGGCTGTGCTCCAAGCCGCCATTGGCAGGCCGCAACGTGTCTTCCACCATCTGGCCATCCAGGGAATAGAGGAAAGTCGGCACACCATCATGGCCAAGTCGGTAGCCTCGAAATTCACGCTGTCCGGTCGGCGCAGGCAATTCCTTCACATCGGTGCCGAGTGGCTTGATCGGCAGCATCTCGCGGCTTTGCCAGTTGCTCATCGCGTCGAGGAATTTCCCCTTCCAGATCAGAGCCCAGCGCACTTGTGAAGAATCAAACGCCGCATGAACTCCTTCTGGAAAACCCACCCCAATCGCATGACTGCCTGCACCTTCGATGAAGCTACGGAAAATGATGGGACGGCCCACTGATGCAGGCTTTAGCTCAAAGTCTTCGTTAGAAATCAGACCATCGGGCAGTGGCTGACCTTCGAGCTCCTTCAGGTATGTCCAGATGGATTCGATGTCTTTTTCCGCCGTCTTCCGTCCCATAAACATCGGCGGCATCATGGTGCCGGGCTGAGTGGCCTGCGGATTCAGCAGCAGCTCTTTGAAATACTCCGGCTGTAGGCGATCCACCGTTTGTGTCAGGCGCACGACAGGCGGGCCTAACGATTTGCGTTCCTTCAGGCCATGGCATCCAACGCAGGCGAGCCCCGTGGTGCCCAGCAGCTTACGGCCCAGTTCAGCGCGGTGATGCTTTTCTAGCCCACTGGTGTTGATCTGCACTGGTGTTTCACGCCGATCCGCTTCAGGAAGGAGCACGATCAATCCTTCGGTCTCTGCCTTCCCGAAATTTGGCATGCGCGTGTTCATGTAGGGGCGCACACGACCGCCTTCACCGAAAAGAATTTTCTCAAGCCATGCTCGTGTGAGCTTCCTTCCCGTGTGATCCAGATTCGGCGGCAGATGAGCCAGCTCCCCAAGCGATTCCGCACTGCCGTCATTGCTGGTGAAATACTGCGCTCGTGGGTCCTCTGGACCACCTTTGCCATCTCGATCATGACAGGCATAGCAATTCAATCGTGTCATCTGCCAGTCCACCTTTTGTGCAGGCGTCAGCTGAGGCGCTTGCCCTTTTTGAAGGGCACCCAATGCCAACTGGAGAGCACGCTTTTGCAGTTCATTCAGGTCGTAACGTGGGATGCCTGTTTTTTGAACGGCGGAAAGACAGCCCTGCTCTTTGTTGAGAACCATGAGGCTGGGTGCAGTTGCCTTTGCTTTCGGCTCCAGGCCACCGTGGCAGTTCGCGCAGCTCATCTCTGCAAAGAGCGCTTTGCCTTTCTCAATGCCTTGAGGCGGAAGCTTCAGCGCCGCACGCTCGATGGCTTTTTCGGGCTGTCGGCCCACGTGCAAGTAGGCCGCGATGTCTGCCGCTTCCTGATCGGTGAGCCGCATGTCAGGCATTCGACCTGAGGGACGAAGATGCAGTGGATTCTTCAGGAAGTAGGCCAGCGAATCCACATCATAGACGTCTGCCAAAGCGATGGGCACTGAAGCATTGCCGGGCTTCTCCACCTCCATGTCAGCAGGCACTTTCTCAGGCCGAAAATCCGTACCTGGCTCATGACAGGCCACGCAGCCAACTTGGTGATACAGCTGCTTGCCATGCGCACCGTCGCCCACAGGCATCTTGGGGGGCGCTTGTTTCAGTGAGCTCAGGTATTCGACGATGGCTTCGACCTTCGCAGCATCGCCTTCCTCACCGGCAAAGAGGCCTGGCATCTGTGTGCCTTTTTTTCGATACTGGGGGCTGCGCACGAAAAGCCAGAGTTGATCGGCATCAAGCCGAGAACCCACACCTGCCAAATTAGGGCCCGACTTCGGCGAAAGCCGCTCCTGCCATGCCTCTGGCGCAGCATGACAGGCAGTGCAGTTCAACTCTGCGAGCAACAAGTAACCGCCTTCGATGACATGCTCGTCGGGATCTTCAGGCAGGTTGAATTGATCAAAGGTGAAGACGTAGGGGTGATTGATGGGCTCAGCCTGAAGCGGGTGGGCCAGGATGGCAGATGGATTCAACAGACTGATCAGTCCGATCCATCTGAAGGAATGCGCATGAAGGGAGAAGCGCATGGCGTCAAATTCCCATCTTCGCACGCTCAGCATCCAGGGCCTTGATCCATGGTCCGACGAAGTGACCAGAGTCATGGTAAGTGCGCCCGGAGTACATGTTTTGATCGATCACACAGGGCTCGTTGACGTAGATGCCGCCGCAGATTTCCAGGTCAAACTTGCACTTCGCCACCGTGGCCATGCGCAGCCCTCGGACGATGTCAGCGCGCGCGGGAATCTCCACGCCATGACACACACTGGCGCAGGGTTTTTTGTTTTCCCAGAACCACTTCGTGATGCGCAGGAGGTCGGCGTCTTCGCGAATGTATTCAGGCGCACGACCGCCGCTGAAGAAGATGCCCACGTATTCCTCGGGCTTGATGTCTTTGAAGGCGATGTCGGCATCAATGCTGTAGCCTTCCCATTCCTTGGTGATGGTCCAGCCGGGCTTCACTTCATGCAGCACCATTTGATACTTCCGCTTTTCTGGCGCTGCGACGACGGGCTTGTAGCCACCCTCAATGAGGCGGTAAAAAGGATACAGAGTATCGACGGTCTCGGTGGCATCACCGACGATGAGGAGGACTTTGGCTTCGGGCATAAGACGGGGTGGATGGATGTTGAAAACGTGAATTAAAGGCTGGCCACGATGGCGTCGAGATGGTTTTTGGCGCGGATGATTTCTGCTGTAGATTCTACGGCTGTTGGCATGATGGGAATGCCACGGGGCGTGGGATGCATGAAGATCTCCGTAGGACCCGTGAAATTCACGGCTTTCAGCGCGCTCAGCAGTGGCTTCCAGTCCAAGGGACCACGGCCAGGCATTTGCTGAAGTTCGTCTTCTTTCGGCATCGCCTTCATGCAGCCTTTGCCGTGCTCCCAGGCATAGAAGAGAGTCATTTTTTGGTCGATGTGCTGGATCAAGTCTGCCAGCAGCTGGCTATCTTGCGGCAAGTGATAAGGAGCGAGCGCGATGCCAATGCCGGGCATGTTTCGAATGCCATCAGACAGCCAGCGCAAAGAATCGGGGCTATCGATCAGGTTGTTGACGTGATTCTCGATGCCCACGGTGACACCCTTCTCGGCAGCATGAGCTGCGTGCGGCTTCATTTTTTCGACAAAGTCTTTCACGTTCGCTTTCAGCTGCGCTGGAGTGATGTTTTTCCACTCACCCGCGCCACCCGTCACGATGAAGGAACCACCGAGCTGCTTCACCACGTTGATCTCCTCCGCGAGCTTGAATGGGCCCAGATCGTAGCGCGTGCTACCACCGAAACCCAGCTCATGCTGCTTCAGCATGGCACTGAACTTTTCCAGGCCAAGGGCGTCGAGTTCCTCGCGCTGGGTGCCGTGTTTTTTTGGCCAGAGTTCGATGCCCGTGGCTCCTCCTTTTTTCACCTCGGGCAAAATCTCAGCCAAGGGAAGGCTGCCATACATGCTGGAGGCAAGCATGTAATTCAGCTTCCATGCCGTCGCGACTGCATGGGCAGGCACGGCAGCGAGAGCAGTGAGGGATTGAAGAAAGCGGCGACGTTTCATGCAGCAGAGAAAACGCCAGCGAGATCCCTTCTTCATTCAGCAATTGCAGGGAGGATCTTCAGCTATTGCGGCAAGAGCTGAACGGGTTCTGTCCAAACATACTGCGGTAGCATCAGCTGACCAAGGCTTCCTTCAATAGCTTCTGATACAGCACCAAATCAAGCCAGCGCCCAAACTTGAACCCCGCCTGCTGGATGTGTCCGCATGACCTGAATCCCATTTTTTCATGCAGGGAAATGCTAGCCGCATTGTCCGCATCGATCACGCCGATCATCATGTGGTAGTTTTGCTGACGAGCACGTTGGATGAGGGCTTCTACCAGCCGCTGACCAACGCCCCTGCCACGAAATCGCGCATCGACATAGACCGAATGCTCAATGCTGAACTGATAACCCGCGTGAGGTCGAAAGCGGCCATAAGTCCCAAAGCCCATGAAGGCACCGGCTTCATCGCGAAAACCGAAGATAGGAAATTGGTTTTTTTCCTTCTCATCGAACCAAACCTCCATGACCTCGCGAGAGCGCGGCTCATAGTCATACAGCGCCGTGCTATGCAGAATGGCCTCGTTCAGGATAGCCTGTATTGGCTCCAACTCCGCCCGAGTGCATTCGATCAAGTTCATGGTTCGGCAGCCGTTTCGATCTGGGCCATGCGGGTGAGTGCCTCGCCCGTGACACGCATGATGCGCCAGTCGCTTTTCATTTCGGCACCGAGGCTTTGGTAAAACTCAATCGCCGGGGTATTCCAATCGAGCACCGTCCATTCGTAGCGCCCACAGCCGCGTTCGAGCGCCAGTCTGGCCAGGGCGACTATCAGCGCTTTTCCCAAACCCACTCCGCGATGCGCAGGCTGCACGTAAAGGTCTTCAAGGTAGAGTCCTGGCCGAGCCAAAAACGTGGAGTAATTCTGAAAAAAGATGGCCATGCCCACAGGCACCCCGTTCACACAGCCAATCATGGCCTCTGCGGCTCGATTCGGGCCGAACAAAGTGTGGCGCAGCGATTCCTCCGTGGCGACGACCTCGTGCGTCAGTTGTTCGTAGTCAGCTAACTCAGTGATGAGTCGCAACAAAATGCCACAGTCGGCTTCCGTGGCAGGGCGCGTGGTGAGCACGGGCAGCATAAGCGATCAAACAATCTGAGGTTTGATAACCGCCACCTGCTGGGGCTCCAGAGCTAACCTGAGTTTTTCGAACATGGCGTCATCTTCGTAGGTGCCGACGATCGCACCGCCACTGCCAGTGAACTTGGCGCTCGCGCCGCAGTCTCGTGCAGTCTCGACCATGTCGATGTTGCCCTGACTGATCTTGTAGAGTCGGCGACGAAGATCGAAGTTTTCGTTCAAAAGCGGACCGATTTCCGGGCCACGCCCCGCCAAAAGCATGTCACGCACGCGCTGTGCGAGATTGGCCCACTGATACATGGCACTGACGACATCGCGTTCACCTCGATTCCAACGACCGCGGATGTCATTGTGAAAGACTTCTGTGCCTTCGCTGAGCTTGGTCGTGTAGGCGACATAGACCTGAGGAAGCAAGGACGGATCAAGTTCTTCGTAGAGGCCGTAACCCAACTTCTCGACCTGCGCTCGATTGAAGTCCATGAACACAACTCCTTCGTAAGATTGAATCACGCGATCCTGCAAGCCTGCAGGAATGCCGAGCTCATCGTTCTCCACGCTGAGCACGAGGCTAGGCAGAAGGTGCTTTGGAATTTCGACGCCGTAAAACTGGATCAAGGCGCGCCAGCAAGCCGTGATGATAGCGCTGCTGCCAGCCATGCCGACCTGCGGAGGGATGTTGCTTTTGTAGCGAAGGGTAAAATTGCGCCCATGCAAGGGCAGTTGATGCTTGGTGCAGTAGTCGAAGAAGCGCTTCACGCTCGCTTTCAGCAAACGAATGCCACCGTAGTAGCCATGCTGGCGGACATCCCGAGCGAGAGCTTCGATGCTTCCGAACACGGAGTGATCGCGTTCGGTTGGCTCGATGGTCAGCTCGGGGGATTCGAACAAGGTCACCTCTGCTCCGAAGTTTCGGATGATGAAAGAGATCGTCTTGCCGTAATAGCCGTCGGACGGATTGCCGACAAGGCCGGCGCGGGCGTGAGCGGTCGTGCGGATGAGCATGAGGCAGGAGTCTCAGAGGGGATCAAACGAGGATGAGGCCAACGCAATCCCCAGGGTCAGGGCGGAGAGGATAAGCCTTATCAGCGTGCAACGTAATCGAGCACACAGACCTTATCGAGCAGAGGCTTCAGCTGAGCGACAAACGCTTGGTGCTCAGGATGGGGCAGATAGACATCCAGGCCCGCTTTGTCTGCAAAGGTCACGAGGAAACAATGCGTGAAGCCATCGTTCAGGCCTTCAGGGCTCACGTTGGTGCCCCACTCGAAGCCTTTGACCGTGTCGATTTTTTTCGCGAGCTCTGCGAAGGCCTTTTCCAAACCTTGCACCTGCTCCGCAGAAGCTGTGTCTTTGAATTTGAAGAAAACCACATGGCGATAGGGCGATTCAGCGGCTGGGGCGGTAGTCATGAGAAAAAGGAACGTAGCAAGGAGGGCAAAAAAAGCTTTCATGGGAAGGATGGCGATGCTGTAAGCCGACTTCGACAGCTGGCAAGCTCACAAAGCCAAGCAGCCATCGCATGAGTCCGTTTTCCGCTCTTGCAGAGTCGCAGAACGATGGCAAGGATCAGGTTCCAGACCGCACTACCCCTTGGTGTAATGGTAACATAACAGATTCTGACTCTGTTGTTCAAGGTTCGAGTCCTTGAGGGGTAGCCAAAGCAAGCCCGCTACCTTAGCGGGCTTTTGTTTTACCGAGAAGGCGAGAGTGAGATTGAGACGATCGGATGCAACTCACGAACCTTCACGCTTTTGGCGTCGTTTCCGCTGGGCTGGATAGGCTTTCTTTTTGGAGTGGGTGCGTGGTGGTTCGCTAGCCTTCGTCTTTTTCGAACGAGCGCTCAACTCAGGTGGTGCAGGTCGGCGCTCCTGATGGGGCCTGCGACTTTCACGTGGCGGACGCAACGCCGCACTGGGCTGCACAAGCTGAAAGTCCACCTGCTTCTTGTAGCGGTCGATGCGGTAAATGCACACGGTGACGCGATCACCCATCTGGATGATACGGCGCGTGCGGCGGCCGATGAGCTGGCCACGCGCTTGATCGAAAAGGAAGAAGTCATCGGGAATAGCCGACAAAGGCACCGCACCACTGAGGCCAAGGTCTGGCACATCGACAAAGAAGCCAAAGTTCCGCACATCGGTGACCAAAGCGGCGTAGGGCTGCGGCTTGCGCGCACGCATCTGGGCTTCCAGGTAGGCGTAGAGCTTCACCTCCTTGCTATCGCGTTCGGCATCAGCGCTGTTTTTCTCGGTCAGGCTGATGTGCTCGGCCATCAGCCGCATCTCGGACACCTGTGGTGGTTTTTTGTCGAAGAGAGCACGATGAACGACGAGGTCCGCGTAGCGCCGGATCGGTGAGGTGAAGTGGGCATACTTCTTCTTCGCTAGACCATAATGACCGAGCGGCTCGATGGCATAACGAGCCCGCATGAGCGAGCGCAGGAAGCCGATCTTCAACGCCTGACCGATAGGCAGTGTGCCTAACTTTTCCAAAAGGCGCTGCACCTCGGTGCGCTGGCTGAGATCTCCACATTGAATGCGATGGCTCAGCACCTCCTCACGGTAGTCGTTCAGCCGCTTTTCCTTGGGCGACTCATGCACGCGGTAGATGGCGGGAATGTCCAACTGCATGAGGCGTCCTGCCACAGCTTCATTCGCCAGCAGCATGAACTCCTCAATGAGCTGATGGGATACATCGTTTTCGATGCGTTCGATGCGCAGCACACGGCCCTTTTCATCGAGGCGAATTTTGTTCTCGGGGAAGTCCAGGTCCAGCGATCCCGCGCGGAAGCGATGCGCACGGATTTTTTGCGCCAGCACGTTTGCCTGCTGCACCATGAGTTCGATGGCATCGCTTGCTGTGCCCTGAATCACAGCGAAGGCCTCGCGATAGGTAAAGCGGCGCTTGGAGTGGATGACGGCAGGATAGAACTTGCTGCTGATGACCTTGCCCGCATCGCTGATCTCGAATTCCACACATTTGGTCAGGCGATCAACGCCAGGTTTGAGTGAGCAGAGTTCATTGCTCAGCGCCTCTGGCAGCATGGGAATGACACGATCCACCAAGTAAGTGGAGTTACCGCGCTTCCGCGCCTCCACATCCAGTGGACTGCTAGGCTTCACGTAGTGAGAGACATCGGCGATGTGGACCCACAAGCGCCAGCTGCCACGACCTTCCTTTTGCAGACAAATCGCGTCGTCAAAGTCACGCGCGTCATCAGGGTCGATGGTGATGACGGCGTGGCTGCGGCAATCGACGCGACCTTTGCACTCTTGGGGTGAAGGTTGGTTGTCTGGCCGGGATTGGGCGATGGCATTTGCCTCGGCAAGCACGGCTTTGGGAAAGTGCAGCGACAAGTCGTAGTGACGAATGACGGAAAGCATGTCCACACCCTCAGCATCTGGCGGACCCAGTACCTCAATGATTTCGCCCTCTGGCGGCACTTCACGGGAGGCCCACTCGGTGATCTCCACCACCACCTTGTCTCCAGGCTGAGCGGTGCGTCCAACATCACGCGGCGGCGGCACATGAACGGCACCTGGTAGGCGTGGATCATCCGGGATCACCCTGAGGAACTGCCTGCCCTGCTGCAATGTTCCCACGAAGGAGCTGCGCGCCCGTTTCAGGATGCGCACCACGGTGCCTGTGTTCTCCTGCGGCGTACGGGGCTTTAGCAGGCCCGCCGGGCGCAGGTCACGGCGCACGAGCACGCGGTCGCCATGCATGGCCGTGCTCGTCGCGCGCTCGGGAATGCTGATCTCGCCGATGCCCGGCTCGTCCGGCTGCACAAAGCCGCGCCCACCGCGTGTGATCTGGATGATGCCAGGAATCAGGTCAGCTTCGCGGGCCAGGATGTAGCGATTGCCTTTCGTGCGCACCAACAGTCCACGCGCAGCCATGCCCTTGATCCAGTGCTGCAGCTCCTGTTGACGGCTGGGGGCCAGATTCAGCAGCCTGAGCAACTGCGGAACATTCGCTGGCGTGTAGTCCTGACGCGCGAGCAATTCGAGAAGCATTTCTTCCATAATCACTCACCATGGCGCGGACAAAGCAGCCGCGCATGGGAAATCATTGGCCCGCTAGACCCACGCACCCTTCAGCAGAAGTGCGCGCCGCGGGTGTTCACGTGCAGGGAGTAAAGGCTCTGGCTGGCCGTGATGAAAAGACGGTTTCGCTTAGGGCCACCAAAGCAGAGGTTGCTAGTGGTTTCAGGGAGCTTGATGTGGCCGATCAGTTTGCCCTCGGGATTGAAAACGTGGACACCGTCGAAGCCATCACCCACCCAACCGGCGCTAGCCCAGACGTTGCCTTCGATGTCGCAACGAACGCCGTCGGAGCCGCCTTTGCTCTTTTGGTCTGACAGCGAACCCTTGTTCACCGCGAAGACTTTGCCTTTGCTCAGCTTCACACCGTCGATGACATCAAACGCCACGATGTTCTTCGGCGCACCGGTATCGACGACGTAGAGCTTCTTGTAGTCGGGCGAGAAGCAGAGGCCGTTAGGCTTGGTGAGTTCGTCGGTGACTTTTTCGATTTTGCCTGATGGGTCGATGCGATAGACGGCTTCTTTGAGATAAAGCTCACCTTTGTTGCCCTCGTAATCCATCATGCTGCCGTAGCCGGGGTCGGTGAACCAGACGCTGCCGTCGGGATGCACCGCGCCATCGTTAGGGGCGTTGAGGGGTTTGCCATCGAAGCGGTCGGCGAGCACGGTGACTTTGCCGTCGAGCTCATAGCGCACCACGCGGCGGGTGGCATGTTCAAAGCTGATCTGGCGACCCTGCCAGTCGAAGGTGTTGCCATTGCTGTTGTTGGCATTGTTTCGCATCACGCTGATGTGACCATCCTCGGGCAGGTAGCGCATCTGGGCGTTGTTGGGGATGTCGCTCCACACGAGGTAGTTGCCGGTGCCGTTCCAGGCAGGGCCCTCGGCCCACAGCATACCGGTGTGCAGACGCCGAATCGGCGCATTGCCCTGGATGAGTTTTTCAAAAGCTGGGTCCAGCGCGATGACATCGGGGTCGGGGTAGCGCTCAGGGTTCATCCCGCTCCAGTCGCGGGCAGCCGCTACGGCGGTGGTGGAGGCAAAGGCAGCGAGGAAAGAACGGCGGCTGGGCATAGGGATCGTCGGTGGGTTGGAAAAGGACAGGATAGGGAAAAGCGCGGCGGAAGGTCAATGCGGCACCTTTACCAGCCGCGCACTTTCACATGCACCTGGGCGCAGCGGCCCATGTAGTGATCCATGCGATAGTCGTTAGCGGCCTTGCGCAGGTGTTCTTTGGCCTTGGCCTCATCCCCCAGCGCTTCGAAGTAAAGGCCGAGGTAGAGGTGGGCGTAGCAGAGATGGTTTTGCCGGGCCTCGCCTTCGCCTGTCTCAGCCGCTTTCAGCACCTGGTCCGCGCTGCCTTTGCCTGCGAAGAGGTCATGCACTTCCTTCATCGGCACGCGCGAGTCACCTTCAATGGGGATCAGGTCCTTACGTGCGGCCTCCAGTCCTGCTGACCTCGCCACGCACAGGAAGTGCCAGGCGGCGTTTTCCACATCGTGCCCGTTCACCGTCTGGTGCACCTCAAACTGCTCACGCCCGGCGGCAAAGTCACCGGCGAGGTAAAGGGACAGCCCACGCTGCCAGAGCTGCGGCTTCAGCGCGGGCTCCAGGGCGATGAGTTTGTCAAAAGCCGCAACAGATTCCTTGGGCTTTGCAGCAAAGAAGGCCTCCACCCCCTCGCGGAACAGGGCTTGGGCCTCGGCATTGACTTCCTGAGCCCACATGGGCAGGCGAAGCTGAGCGAGGCAAAGCAAGAGGAGCAAAAGGGGTTGGCGCATGGCAGGCAGGTGTCGATGCACCAGGGACGAATCTTTCTCAGAATCCAGACCACCTTTTGAAAAAGGCACAGTCTGCGGCACTTCCTGTTCTTTGTCATGACCTCGCTCACCGTCATCGCCACCTTGCGCACGTGCTACACCGACAAGTTCGGCGTGCCCCGGCAATCGGGGCTCGTGCCCGCCGCGTGGGGCATCGTCGAATTCATGCCCGCTTACCGCCGGGCAGAGGCGCTGCGCGGCATTCAGGACTTCAGTCACTTGTGGTTGATCACGCAGTTTCACCTCGTGCCAGAGGAACCCAGCGCGCTCACGGTTCGCCCGCCGAAGCTGGGTGGCAATGAACGGCGCGGCGTCTTTGCCACGCGCTCGCCCTTCCGCCCAAACCGGCTCACGCTGAGCGTGGTGAAGCTGGATCGCGTGGAATGGCAGGGGGAAAACGGGCCGCGCCTGCATGTCAGTGGGGTGGATCTGGTGGATGGCACGCCCGTCTTCGACATCAAACCGTACATCCGCTACGCCGACTCCGTGCCGGAGGCACGCAGCAGCTTTGCGGACGTCCCCCCGCCGCCGGCGCGAGTCGAATGGGCCTGCGACTGCCCTGCGCCCGATGACGTACGCCTGATCATCGACCAAACGCTGGCCCAGCAACCCCAGCCCGCCTACCACGACGACCCCACGCGGCCCTACACCACCGAGATCGCCGGGTGGCGCATCACCTGGACCCAGCAGCCTGAGGCCGCCCTCGTGCGCAGTTGTCAGCCGCTGGTTTCTTGAAAGCCCAAGCAGCCTCGGCGATGCCTGCCGACAGCCGCTGAAACTCCTTTTTCCCACCGATGCCTGACCCGACCCTACCCCTCCGTGCCGCCCAGGAAATCGCCCTAGCGCATGGCATCACCCCAGACCGCTGCGTGATTTTGCAAAACAGCAGCACACTCGTCGTGCGGCTCACGGAGACGCTCGTGGCCCGCGTGGTGCAGGATCGCGAAGGACCGCGCCAGGGCACCGAATGGTTCGCGCGAGAAAACGCCATCGCCCAGCACCTGACAGCGCATGGCGCGCCGGTGATTCCGCTGCATCCCGACCTGCCCCCTGGACCCCACGAGCACCTGGGCTACCCGCTGAACTTTTGGCAATTCGTCACTCAGGTGGAAGCAGAACCAGAACCTGCTGAAATCGGCCGCACCCTGCACCGCTGCCATGCCATCCTGCGCCACTTTCCGCAGCCGCTGCCAGCCTTGGCGATTGTGCGGGAGAGTCTGGAGATCCTGCGGGACCGCGTGCTTTTCCCTCCGAGTCAGCAGAAGATGCTGAAGGATCACCTGCGCCGGGCTTTGCACACGCTGGAACCCACGATGCAGCAGGCGCTGCATGGCGATGCGCACCTGGGGAACCTCATGAATACCACGCGCGGCCTGCTGTGGACGGACTGGGAGGATACCTTCGCCGGGCCGGTGGAGTGGGACGTCGCCTCCGTGATCTGGAACGCACAGGTGCTGGAGGAAGATCATGCCAAGGTCAGCCGCATCCTCGCTGGCTACGGCGAGGCCGGTGGGCAGGTGGATGCATCGCTGCTGGAGTCCTGCATGATCGCCCGCGCCGCTGTGATGACGGCGTGGTATCCCCTGCTCTACCCCTCGCCGGATGAAGAGCGAAGTCGGCGTCTGGCATTGCGATTGGCTTGGCTGGAAGAACGCAGTTCCGCAGGGGCTTAGCCTACCTTGGTTGCGACACTGAGCGTGCAAGCCCTGGATGAATTTGCTTCCCATCTCCATCGGACCCCAGCGATGATGGACTGACTATGAAAATCCTCACCACGCTGTTCATCCTGGGCACTTGCCTAACCCAGGCCGTGACCACCACGCCACCGAACATTGTGCTGGTGATGGCGGATGACCAAGGCTGGGGCGACATGGCCTACAACGGGCATCCTGAGGTCAAGACGCCAAACTTTGACGCCATGGCCAAGGCGGGGGTGCGCTTCGATCAGTTCCACGCCGCCGCGCCTGTGTGCTCGCCGACTCGCGGCAGTGTCATGACAGGTCGCACGCCGAACCGATATGGCGTCTTTTCCTGGGGGCATCCCATCCGACCGCAGGAAATCACCATCGCAGAGGCCCTGAAACCCGCTGGCTACCGCACGGGGCACTTTGGCAAATGGCACCTCGGCTCCGTGCAGGCCGCCAGCCCGGTGAGCCCAGGTGCCAGTGGCTTCGATGAATGGGTGTCCGCGCCGAACTTCTTCGACCTAGACCCCATCCTGAGCGTGAAGGGCAAGGCTACCGAATTCAAAGGCGACAGCTCCGACGTGACCGCAGCGGTGGCCATCGACTTCATCCGCGACTGCGCGAAGGAGAAGAAACCCTTCCTCGCCGTCGTCTGGTTTGGCTCGCCGCACTCGCCGCATCAGGCGCTGGAAAAAGACGCCGCGCTGTATGCCGACCTGCCGAAGGCCAAGCAGCACTTCTACGGCGAGATCACCGCCATGGACCGCGCCTTTGGCAAACTCCGCGATGAGCTGCGTGCGCTCGACATCGAGCAGGACACCGTGCTTTGGTATTGCAGCGACAATGGTGCATTGCCAAAGATCGGCTCGAGCGGCGGTCGCCGGGGCAACAAAAGCAAAATCTATGAAGGCGGTCTGCTCGTCCCCGCACTGCTGGAGTGGCCTGCGCAGTTCAGCGAACCGAAGGTGGTGACCACGCCCTGCATCACCTCTGACATTCTGCCCACCGTGCTCGACATTGCCGATGTACCACTGGACCCAAGCCGAGCTCTGGATGGCGAAAGCCTGCTGCCCCTGCTGAAGGGCGAGACCCAAAAGCGCACGAAACCGCTCGGCTTTTGGGACAACGGCGCACGAGGCATCGCCACACCTTCCGAAGCCTGGATGCGTGACCTGCTGGCATCGCAAAAGCGTGGCGAAGAACCGAACGACCCGCTGCGTCTCGCTGCTGAGGCTGGGAAAATCGGCGCGCCTGTGTCGCTGAATGCCTTCCCGGGTCACTCGGCCTGGTTGGATTGGCCATGGAAGCTGCACCGCATTGAGGACATGAAGACGGGTGAGGTCGAGTGGGAGCTTTACGACCTGAGCGCCGACCCTGAGGAAAGCCGAGTGCTCTTCGCCGAACAACCCGAACGCGTGCCGCAGATGCAGGAGGCCCTGGAAAACTGGCTGGAAAGCGTGGCGCGGAGTTTGAATGGGGAGGATTATCCGTGATGCGCTACGCCTTCTTTGATCTCGACCACACGCTGCTGCCCTTCGACACGCAGGCACTGTTCTGCAATTTCGTGCTAAAGCGGCACCCCTGGCGCCTCGTGCTGCACCTTTGGTTTCTGCCTTATGCACTGGGCCGCGCGCTGGGGCTAGTGAGCACGGCGACCGCCAAGCGCGCCTTTCTTTCCTACCTCGCCGGCATGAAGCGGGCGCACCTGCGGCGGCTGGCACGCGACTTTGCCCACGACTGCGTGGACACGTGGATCTACCCCGAGTTGCGCGCAGAAATCCTGCGGCACAAGCACCAGCACCGCACGCTGGTGCTGAACACGGCGAGTCCTGACTTTTATGCCCATGAGATCGCTGAAGTGCTCGGCTTTGACCACTGCATCGCTACGCCCTTCAAGCTGACGCAGGACAAGGTGCCCCTGCGGCCTGAGATCCTGGGCAGCAACAACAAGCGTGAGGCCAAGATCATCGCCATGAAAAGCAAGCTGCCTGGCGTGGCTGCCCTGACGGATGAGGAGCGCTTTCACTGCTGGTCCTACAGCGACAGCGCGGCAGACATCCCACTGCTGGAATTCGTCGGCAATCGCGTGCTGGTGCATCCCAGCCGAAAGCTGCGTGCGCACTTCCAGCCAAACGAAGTCACCGTGCTCACGCCTCCACGCCCTTACTGGGGGAAACTGGGCGACATGCTGGCAGCGCTGCGGCAAATCCTGGGTGTGCATGGTGAGCGCGGGCCGCACGCCTGAGCGAGGCAAAAGCCGCCGAGTTTGACACCCGCAGGGGCACCGCTACCCTCGCGGCCCCCTTTCATGCACCTCTACCGCACCACCACTGGCTTTTTTGTTCAGGCAGACCATGCCTGGTTCCCCCTGCCCGACACCTGCTGGGACTCCCTGATCGCTCATGCTGACCTGCAGGGTTATCTGGCCGGGATCGTGGCCCGCGCACAAAGTGTGCCCGCCCCCGCCAGCGAAACGCTGCTGGCCCCCATTGGCACGCAAGAGGTCTGGGCCGCAGGCGTGACCTACTTCCGCAGCCGGACGGCACGCATGGAGGAGAGCAAAGACGCAGGCGGCGGCAGCTTTTATGACCGCGTCTATTCCGCCGACCGTCCTGAGATCTTTTTCAAAGCCACCCCTCAGCGTGTAGCAAACCCTGGTCAAGCCATGCACCTGCGCGGGGATTCCCAATGGATGGTGCCAGAGCCCGAACTGACCCTCGTCATCAATCCACGCGGCGATGTCATCGGCTACACGGTCGGCAATGACCTATCCTGCCGTGACATTGAGGGAGAAAACCCGCTCTACCTTCCGCAGGCGAAGTGCTTCAAACTCTGCGCCGCCGTGGGCCCATGTCTTTTCATCACCAAGACACCACTCAACCCGGAGACCAAGATCACCCTGACCATCACACGCGCGGGGGCCGAGGCCTTCCGTGGCGAGACGGCGCTGAGTCAGCTCAAGCGCGGCGTGCAGGAGCTGGCGGGTTTCCTTTACCGCGACAACACCTTTCCCACCGGCGCTCTGCTCATGACCGGCACTGGCATCGTCCCAGGGGATGAATTTACCCTCCAGTCTGGGGACGAAGTGGCCATCGCCATCGACGGCATCGGCACGCTGGTGAACCCAATGGGTTGAACGTAGCGTAGTTCCACCACCGTTCTTTCCTGTCCTACCCAACCCCCACCCTCATGTCTGTCCCCCATCTTCCCGCCCTCCGCAAAGGCCGCCCGTACGAATCGCTCGATAAAGTTCAGGTCAAAGATCACAAAACCGGAGAGGTCTGCGCTGAGGTCAGCCAGGTGAATGCAGGCATCGTCCGGAAAGACTTGGCGAGAATCGGAGAAGCCCGGGCCAGCTTGAAAAAATTCACCGTCGAGCAGCTCATCGAGATCACGGCCCAGGCGGGTGAGCTTTTCCTGAATGGCACCCTACCCCTCGGCGACAAAGGCCATACCCAGAGCCCGCAGGACTACATCGCCACCCTGTCCCGCACCTCTGGACTGCCGCACATCATGGTGAAGCGGAACATGGCGAAGATTCACTTTGCCCTCACGAACATGAAAATGGTGCTCAACGGCCTGTCACGCGGGCTGGACATGAGTGTCATCGACAACGGCTTCGGCACCCAGGCAGGCGCGCCCGTGGCCTACTTCCCCACCGCCAACGCACTCGGTCTCGTGATGCCAAGCAACTCGCCAGCAGTGAACTCACTCTGGCTGCCTTCCATCGCGCTGAAAACGCCCGTTGTCATCAAACCAGGCCGCGAGGAGCCCTGGACACCCTTCCGTCTGATCCAGGCCTTCATCGCGGCAGGAGCTCCGGCGGAGGCCTTTGGTTTCTACCCCACCGACCACGAAGGCAGTGGCGAGGTGGTGAAGCTCTGCGGACGCAGCCTCGTGTTCGGGGATGTGAACATCGCCAAGATGTATGAAAACAATCCTCGCGTGCAGGTCCACGGACCCGGCTGGAGCAAAATCATCATCGGAGAAGACAAGATCGAGCACTGGCGCGACTACATTGACGTCATCGTCAGCTCCATCAGCGACAACGGCGGACGCTCCTGCATCAACGCCAGTGCCGTGCTCGTGCCGAAGTATGGCAAAGAAATCGCGGATGCCATCGCCCAGCGTCTCGGCCCGGTCGAGCCGCTGCCCTCCGACGATGAAAACGCCAAGCTGTCCGGTTTCGCGAATCCGAAGATGGCCGATTACATCGACGGAGCCATCGACAATGACCTGAAAACCCCAGGCGCGGAAGACGTCACCGCCAAGTATCGCAACGGTCCACGCAAGGTGGAGTATGAAGGCGGCACTTTCCTGCGTCCGACCATCATTCGCTGCGATTCCTGGGATCACCCGCTGGCCAATCGCGAATTCCTCTGCCCTTACGCCAGCGTCGTCGAGGTGCCTCAGACTGAGGTTTTGAACAAGATCGGCTACTCACTGATCGTCAGCGCCATCACCCAAGACAGCAGCTTCATCGAACAACTGCTGGAGTGCCCCACGATTGACCGCCTAAACCTAGGACCGATCAGCACCATGAAGATCAGTTGGGATCAACCGCACGAAGGGAACATGTTCGAGTTTCTCTACAAGCGCCGCTCCATTGAGCGCGCCGAGGGCTGGTGATGCTGGCCACCATCGGCGGGTTAGCGCACTCGCCTTAAGCATTCACACGAGGAGGGAGGTTCCAAAAGGGCCTCCCTCCCTCATTTGCCAAGCCATCTCGCCTGCGTTACGCCGCAGCCGTCGGCTCTTCGTTTCCGCCTTTATGAAACCCGCCCCTTCCCTGACCACTGACCCCATCCTGAGCCTGACGTGGCGCATCGCTCTTCCCATGAGCGTGGGGATGTTCTTCAACACCATGTTCAACGTGGTGGATACTCTCTGCGCTGGCTGGCTGGGCACGGAGGCACTGGCTGCACTCTCGCTTTCATTTCCGGTCTTTTTCACCGTCTTCGCCTTTGGCAGCGGCATCAGCCAGGGCACGACTGCCCTTTTGGCGAATGCGCTCGGTGCCGGAAAGACCACCGAAGCACGCCACATCTTCGCACAGGCCATCGTGTTCACCGTCGTCGTGGCTAGTCTGCTCTCCGTGGCAGGTTGGTTGGCTTCCCCCTGGCTTTTTGGTCTGCTCGGTGCCGAGGGCACCTACCTGAAGACCGTGCTGGATTACATGAATGTCATCCTGGGCGGTGGGGTGGTCATGCTGCTGCCCATCGTGCTCAACTCCGCCCTGTCCGCCATGGGAGAGAGTCGGTTTTACCGCAACTTTCTGATCACAGGCTTTTTTGCCAACGTCATCCTGAACCCCATCCTCATGGAGGGCTGGCTAGGGCTACCCAAGCTGGGAGTGGCCGGCATCGCCCTAGCCACCGTGCTAGTCCAGGCAGGCGGCGCTTTTTACCTGATGGGGCGTGTGAAAAAAGCAGCGTTTTGCCAAGGGCTGAACTGGCAGGAATTTCGCCCAAACCGGAACCTGCTGAAGCAACTGGCCGCTCAGGCCATCCCGGCGGCGCTGAACATGCTCACTGTAGCGCTGGGCGTGTTTGTCATCACTTGGTTTGTAAAGCACTTCGGCAAGGAAGCTGTGGCCGCCAGTGGCATCGCCACGCGCATCGAGCAGATCGTGCTGTTGCCGACCATCGGGCTCAATGCCGCCGTGCTGAGCATCGTGGGCCAAAACCATGGGGCCGGACTGCCGCATCGCGTGCGAGAAGCCTGGGTCGCCAATGTGAAAATCGGTGCTGGACTCATGGCGCTCGGGGGGCTGTTGGTTTGGCTGCTGCGTGAGCCTGCGATGCGACTCTTCACCAGCGATCCTGCCGTGATCAGCCACGGATGCGACTACCTGCTGAGCGCGTCTTTGACCCTCGCGGCTTACCCCATCCTCTTCGTCACCGTCTTTGCCATGCAGGGCATCAAGCGCCCCGCCTACGGCCTATGGATCGGTCTTTACCGGCAAATTGCTGCTCCGGCGCTGGTCTTTCACACGCTCGCCTTCACACTCGGCTGGGGCCTGTGGGGCGTGTGGTGGGGCATCTGCCTGGTCACCTGGAGTGCGGCCCTGTTTGCCCTGTGGTGGGGCGCTCGCCAACTGCGGGTGAAAGCTACCGATTGACCCAGGCTTCCTCAACGGCCCGAGGGGTGGATCCACATCCACACTTGCCAAAAGCTAGAACTGTGGGACTCTCTGCGCCGGTTTTTCCGGCTTCACCCCCTCGGGGCCGATGTTTGCCTTGTAGCCCGCCATGGTTTGGCGGTGTCCCCGTCCCGCTGCGCGCAGGACGCTTTTACGGCGGACGGGTCGCCCATTTCACGGAGCCCTACCGCCGGTATTTAGACAAGGAACCTCATGGAAAAGACATTCGCCGATCTCGGCCTCGCCCCTGAATTGCTCCAGGCCATCCAGGCCCAGGGCTTTGAACAACCCTCCCCCATCCAAGCAGAAGCCATCCCCGTTGCCCTCACCGGGCGCGATGTGGTGGGCCAGAGCCAAACTGGCTCCGGCAAAACGCTCGCCTTTGGCCTGCCTGCCATCCAGCTAGTGGACCCGACCGACCGCCGCGCTCAGGCCCTGGTGCTCTGCCCCACGCGTGAACTGGCCCAGCAGGTCTGTGCTGAACTGCACAAGGTCGTCAGCTTCAAAGAAGGTCTGCGCGCCACCCCCGTCTATGGCGGTGCCTCCTACGACCGCCAAATCCGCGCCCTGCAGGCCGGCTCCCAGATCATTGTCGGCACTCCAGGACGTATCTTGGACTTCGTGGATCGTGGCACCCTGCGCCTCGATGCGCTCAAGGTGCTTGTCTTTGATGAAGCCGACGAAATGCTCGACATGGGCTTCGCCGAAGACATCGAAAAACTCATGGAATCCCTGCCCGAGAAGCGGCAGACGATTTTCTTTTCCGCTACCTTTGACCCACGCATCCGCCGCCTGATCGACCGCTACACGCATGAGGCCGCCACCATCACCATCGAGCAAAAAGCGCTCACCGTGCCCACCATCGAACAGCGCTACTACGAGGTGCAGGGTCGCAGCAAAACGGAAGTACTTTGCCGTGTACTCGACATCGAAGACCCTCGCCTGAGCATCGTTTTTGCCAACACCAAGAAGGCGGTGGATGACGTGACCGATGCCCTCGTCGGCCGAGGTTATGCCGCTGACCGTCTGCACGGCGACCTGAATCAAATGATGCGCGAGCGTGTGATGCGGAACTTCCGCAATGGCACGATCGAGGTGCTCATCGCCACCGATGTCGCCGCACGTGGATTGGACGTGAATGACGTCGATCTCATCGTCAATTACGAGCTGCCCTACGACACCGAAGACTACGTGCACCGCATTGGCCGCACGGGTCGCGCGGGACGCAAAGGCACTGCCGTCAGCCTCGTGGCAGGACGCGAAATTTACCTCATGCAGCGCATCCAGCGCTTCACGAATGCCAAGGTCGAACGCACCAAAGTCCCCTCGCAGGAGGAAGTGGAAACCAAGCTGGTGGATCAAACCTTTGAACTGCTGAAGGCCACCCTGGAGTCGGGTGAATACTCGAAGCACGAGCACACCATCCAGCGTCTGCTGGATGCAGGCTTCCAAATCACCGATGTCGCCTCGGCCCTGCTTGACCTTTGGATCAAAGAAGGAGCTCGCGAGGGTGAAGAAATCCACGAAGACCGTGCGCCCGTGAAGAAAGACCGCCCGCAGAAGGACTTCGTGCCGCGTGAGCGTGCCGCCGAAGGAACGGGGGCGCCCCAAGGCGAAGGCGGTGAAGGCCGCTCGACACGTCCTGCCGGTCCACGCCCGCCAGCCGCTGGCATGAAGCGACTCTTCATCAACATCGGCGGCATGGACCATGCCCGTCCAGGCGACATCGCCGGGATCATTTACAACACCTGCCAAATCCCAGCAGGCAGCATCGGTAGCATTGATGTGCTGCCCAAATGCAGCTTTGTCGAAGTGCCCGATGAGCTAGCCCCTGCGGTGCTGACGAGCATCGAAGGCGCCACCTTCCGTGGCCGCGACGTACGCATGGATCATGCGGATCGTGAAGGGGGCGGTGGAGCGGCCAACTGGGCACCGCGCCCTCCGCGTCGTGATTTCGATGGACCACCCCGCGACCGCGAAGGTGGCGGCGGCTACGGTGGCAAGCCTCGCTTTGGCGGCGGCGGTTACGGCGGTAAGCCAGGAGGTGGCGGCTACAAAGGCGGTGGTGGTGGCTTCAAAAAACCCTATGGACCGCGTCGTGATGAAGGTGGCGGAGGTGGCTACGGTGGCGGCAAGCGCTTTGGCGGTGGCGGAGGTGGCTTCAAACCACGGCGCTGGGACAATGGCGATTCCTAAGACCCTGCCTTCGCCAAGCCTTATGGCATGTGCCTGAGCTTGGGTGAGTGGAAGCTCTTCAACAAACAACGGCTGGAGGTGCGAGACCTCCAGCCGTTTCTGTGGATGGGGGAAAGCTTACCAAGCCTCCGTGAGATTCCAACGGCGTGCCAGGGCCAGCAGTTCATCGCGCAAAGGCCATTCATCGGCACGCGCTTCCTGACCGGCATGACGTGCACTGGCACCTTTCAGCATCATGCAGCCCGTGTTGTCACCGATGCGGCGGATGGTCTCGACCTCTTCCGCCGTCAGGCACTGCGGCGGCAGCGCAGCCAGATCGTCCAGCTTGCTCTCGATGGTGCGGGCACCTTCGCCGTGTTCCTGGATCAGCGTCGGCACCACGCTCTTCACGCCAGGATTGCCCAGCGTCCACTGGCAGGCCAGTTGCAGCATAGTCAGGCCATGCCTTTGCGCGATGGGCCGCACTTGTTCGAGCTTTTGCACTCCGTGCTCGATCCAATCGCCAGGTCGATGGGTGCGATGGTCGCCATCACGGAACTTGTGGCCTGGCTTCACGTCATCGTGGAAAAGGCCGCCGTAGTCCACCACGCGCGCCAGGATGTCCACGCCATGCTTTTCCGCTGCAGGCAGCACATGCTGACCGGGCCAAGGCTCAAAAGGATTCAGGATGATCATCGCCCAGTCCATGCGGTCCCCAAAGCGCTCGAAGCACTCGATCATGTCGAGCGTGAAGCCATTGGCAGGTCCAGGGGCGATGCCGAGGCGGTCGGTGAGTCCTTCACTCTTCAATGCCGTGAAGGCATCCCAAACTTTGTCGCTGGTGTAGGCGATGCTGTCCGGGTTGTGCAGCATCAGCAGATCAAACTTGGAGGTCTGGCAGCGCTCCAGGCTCTTCTCTGCCGCCATCTTCAGGTAGTCGTAATACTGGTCCGGGCCCCGCAGCGACGGATCAGTGAAGCGCGGATAGCCGCGTGATCCCTGGCGGATGCCCTCGTAAATGTCATGGCCGATGATGCCGGCTAGGCAGTATTCCTCACGCGGGATGCCTTTCAAAGCCTCGCCCAACAAAGCATCGGCACGTCCCACGCCATACACATCGGCGGTGACAAAGGTGCGCACGCCTTTGTGAAAGGCATCGCGCATCAGTTGCATGTAGTGCTCTTCAGAGAGCTGTTCACCATAGTGCATGAAGCGGCCACCACTCCAGGTGCCGTAGGCGGTTCGTGTCAGGTTCATAAACAGGTTGGGGGAATCGAGAATCGAGGGGGGAAAAGTCTTTTTGCTGTGGAAACGAAGCCTCGCAAGCCGGGATGCGAAGCAGCGCAGGATACGCCTCAAGCCTGCCACAAAATGCAAAAGGCAGGCCGCAGCCTGCCTTTCGATGAATAAGATAAAATCAAAGAGCGAATTAGATCACGCCAGCCTCTTTCAGCACCTTGAAGGCACCATTCTTGTTCACGGTCTTCAGCGCACGAGCCGAGAGCTTCACCGTGACGAATTTGCCGAGTTCAGGAACCCAGATTCGCTTGGTACGCAGGTTCGGGAAAATGACGCGCTTCACGCGCTTCGTGATGTGCTTACCGATACCGCCTTCTTTCTTGGCTTTACCGCTGCGGTGAATGTGATGCCCGCGGGTAACGGTGACTCCGGTGATCTGACAGACTTTGGCCATAAGGTGCTGGTGCTAAGGGGTTCGGGGAAAAAGGGGCGTGAGACTAACTGACCTCACCGGTTCGTCAACCGGGGATTCAGCTCAGTAATTGAAAATCTCTCCATCTTTGAAAAAGCGCTTCAATTCGACAGCAGCCGCTTCGGGAGAGTCCGAGGCGTGAACCACATTGGTCATCTTGTCGCTGCCGTAGTCCCCCCGGATGGTGCCCTTTGGGGCTGCTTTCGAATCCGTAGGCCCAAGAAGATCGCGAACGTGGGAGATGACGTTCTCGCCAGAAAGCGCCACGGCGATGACGGGCTTGCTCTTCATGAAGCCCGCTACATCTGGGAAGAAAGGCTTGTCGGCGATGTGCGAGTAATGCTCTTTCAAGACTTCATCGGTCAACTGGATCATCTTGATGCCGCGAACACGGAAACCTTCCGCTTCCAGGCGGCGCAAAACCTCACCGTTCAGACCTTGGGCGACACAATCGGGCTTCAGCAGCAGCAGGGAGGTTTCTTGAGCCATAAATGGGGGGTGAAAAAGGGCAGATAGTGTGGAGGCGTGCCAGCAAGGTGTCAAGAAGACTCCCAAAAGGTGTCTGCCGCTGTTTCCCAGCCTTCTGTCTATTCCTGCTCTCCCAGCGGTGGCGGCCCGGGCCTGCGCGGCAGCTTTTCGTCCCGAAGACTCTTCGGAGGCAGCTTGGGCGGCAACTCGTAGTCAGGGAACTCCTTCAGCCACCTCTCGCGGGCCTCATCGCTATCATAAGCCAGACCTGTGCGGATGTCCTCCTCACTGCAACCGCCCAGCGGATCCCAATGGTAAGCAAAGGCAGCATTCTGTGGCATGAGCAGCGTCTCCTCAAAGAGCATGTCGTCCCAAAGCTGCCGGTAAAGCTCCGCATCCGTCAGATGCTTCGTGTTGTGCAGGAAGGCCCCCATTCTTGCCAGGCCCTGGATCACTTCTTCGAGCTTCGCCGCCACTGATGTTTCATCCAGCTCATCCGGGGGTATCAGACAAACACCGCGCTTTTCGAGGAGGTCCGCGGGCCGCATGCCAAACTCCCCGTCCTGCCATGCCTCCAGGTATTCCAGACCATTGTCAGCCCCCGGCTCCGGCCACTGCGGCTCCTCGCCAGAAGTGACATGATCCTCCACATCATTCTGAAGGCGGTTCAGCCGGATCTGTCGATCCACATCATCCAAGTCGTCAGGGTTCATGGGCGGCAATTCATAAGCATTCACGGCTGTTAGTGAAGCAGGAAATAATGCTCGATTGAATGAACTGTGCTCTAGCTGCCAGCTTCAGGAAGACTGATTGCCGGGCTGAAGGCCTGTGATTCCTCAGCCCAGTCCGAAGGGCTGGGTCTCATGACCGCGACCACCAGAACCAACCCCGCGCCCCAACGGGGTGCGACACCTGACCGATGTTCACCCCCATGACCATCGCGACCCTCCAGGCCACGATGAAAGGCGATGCACGACTTGCTTCGGCCCCCAGCCCTTTGGGCAGGGCTAAGGGATGATGGCCGAGCCAGGAATCCATTTTCAGGTCTGGCCTTTACTCACGACCACCCCTTCCGCAGCTCCCCGCCCACTCGCTCATGCGGCAGCCAGAGGATGCCGATGGCGTCGGTTTGGATGCGGGTTTTGGTGGGGGTGAGTTTGAAGGTTTCCAGGGCCAGGGTGCTGGGATCGTATTGATCGCGGAGCTTCTGGGTTTCGTCTTCGAGGGTCTTGTTCAACTCAGCGATGTCCTGCTCAATCGCCTTCAGCTCGGCTTCGGCGGCGGCGGCTTCCTGGCCTTCGCGCATGACGCGGGAGGCGCTCGTGACAGTCGTGCCTTTCATGAGGCTACCGACCGCACCCAGGCCGCTTTTGCGTCCTAAAAAAGCACCCAGCAGGCTGGTGCCGATGCTAACGGCGGCGGAGAGCTTGGCGCTGGTGGCCTGCTGCTTCTGGGTGTCGAGCTTGAGCTGAGCTTTGGCGGCTTTGTCTTCGAGGGATTTCACCGTCTTCGCAGCTTTGGCGCGCAGTTCTTCGATGGCTTTGTCTCGAAGCTCACGGGCGGTCTGGGTCACGCGAGCTTTGAACTCGTCCACCTTCTCGCCAGGATTCGAGTAGGCATCCAGCAGCGGGCTGTGGCTGACTTCGAGGAAGTGATTCGCGTAAACCCAATCGGTGTAGTCTTTCTTGATGCTCGTGTAGGTGGTGGACTTCTGCGCAGCTCCGGGCAGCTCGGCAAATTCGGCACCTTCCACTGGTTCCGTGCTCCATTTGGCCAGATCCACGTCACGCGGGATCTCCACGAACTTGTCCCAAAGCACGCGCTGGCCGTTGGTGTCGATGGGATTGACCAAAGTGATGCGGCTGATGCCGCTGATCTTCTTTTTGGCATCGTCGAAGTTCACGACGGCGCTGCGAAGGATGGCGGGCACATAGCAGAGGCTATCTGGAGAGATGTCGGAAGGGACAAAATACTCCGCCGTTCCCTCGGGCAGCTTGGGCTTGATGGTGTTGCGATCCGCAGCAGGGGCTGCGGTGGCTCCGGGAGGTAGGAAGCCATCGTCTTCTGCCCCAGCGGCGGTTTTTTTCGCCGGGCGGATGGGGTCCATGAGGCGTTTGACCTGATCTCGCGCCAGCGGGCCACTGAGGTAACTCATGATCCAGCGGACGTGGAAGATGCAGGGGCCATCTTCGTGGACATTGTTCATCAAAAAAACACGATTGCCGAGGCCGGACATGGCCGTCTCCATCTCGCCACGGTCAAATTTGCCTCCACTGCTGCCTGCGGCACCTTCGAGGCCATCGAGCAGGCGGGCTTTGTCGCGCTCGGTTTGCAGGCGACCGATCCACCAAGTGCCCATGTTCGCTAGCGCCTTGTAATCGAGGTCCACGGGGTTTTGGGTGGCGAGCAGCAGGCCGAGCCCAAAAGCTCGCGCTTGCTTCAAAAGGATCATCATGGGCTTTTTCGACGGCGGCATGGCCGTGGGCGGCAGGTAGCCGAAGATCTCATCCATGTAGAAGATGGCCCGCAGGGAGGTGGTGCCCTGCTGCTGGCGCATCCAGCCGAGCAGTTGGTTCAGCAAAAGGGAGACGAAGAACATGCGCTCGCTGTCGCTGAGATGCGCGATGTTAAAGATGGTCACGCGGGGCTTGCCCTCGGGCGTGTAATACATGCGCTGGATGTCCAGCGGCTCACCCTCCAGCCAGCTCGCAAAGCCGGGAGAGGCGATGAGGTTGTTCAGCTTCATCGCCAGCGCGGTGCGTTTGGCCTCGGGCATGAAGCTGTCGATATCGACGACGCCGACTTTACGGATCGGCGGCTGCTGGATATGGCGGACGAGGTTTTCCAGCGTGACGTTCTGCCCCTTTTTCCAGCAGTGACCGACGATGTTGCTCAGCAGGATGTGCTCAGGCGACTGCACGGGATCAGCGTCGATGTCCATGAGGCCGAGCATGGAGGAAACGGTGCTCTCGATGCGATCGGCGAGCGTCTCCGCATCGTCCATGACCGCCTCTGAAGGACAGTCGAGTGAGCTGAGGATGCTCACCGGCAGGCCTGCATTGCTGCCGGGCGTGTAAATGCTCATGTCCACCGTCTCACGCAGCTTTTGGATGCGGCTGGCGCTCTGACCCCAGTCACCGAGACCTTTTTGCCACAGGCCAGCCTGCTGCTGCGCATACTCATCCACGCTGATGCCCTTGCGGCGAGCATCGTCGGCATTCACCCAGGGCTTGAATTCCTCCGCGCTGAGGCTCGGGAAAGTCAGCAGCGCATTGCCAATATCGCCCTTTGGATCAATGGCGATCACGGGCACACCATCCATGGCCGCCTCTTCGAGCAGAGCGAGGCAGAGTCCGGTCTTGCCAGATCCAGTCATACCCAAAACGACACCGTGGGTGACGAGATCCTTCGAGTCATACATGACCAGATCATCCTGAAGCTGCTTGCTGGCGAGGTCGTAGCCGCGTCCGAGGTAAAAGGCACCGAGCTTTTCGTATTGGTCAGGCGAGATGGTCATGGCGTGGCGATTATGGAAAGCCGTCCACATTCGGAAAGAAGGAAATCAAAAAGACCTCTGTGCCACAGGAGAGGCGATGAAGCGTTGGGTGAAATCGCGGTTGCACCCGAGACGGTGTGATCCATGCTCACGCCCCTTTTTTCCCAAATGTCTTCGCCTGTCAAAGTCGCTGTTCTTGGTGCTAGTGGTTATTCTGGCATTGAACTTCTCCGTCTCCTGCTCCGCCATCCCCATGCGGAACTCGTGGCAGTGACATCACGCGCCTTGGCAGGCAAAGCCCTGTCGGAGGAATTCCCGCGCTTTCGTGGCGTAGGCGTAGCGGATTCCCTGAAGTTCACAGCTCCCGACATCGAAGCGCTGAAGGGCACTGGGGCCAAGGTGGCCTTCCTGGCACTGCCGCACGGTGTCTCCGTGGAGTATGCTCAAGGACTGCTGGATGCGGGCATGAAGGTCATCGACCTCAGCGCGGACTTCCGCCTGCGCAGCGCTGAGCTTTATCAAGAATTCTACGACCATCCGCACCCAGCCCCGCATCTGCTGGCAGAAGCCGTTTACGCCCTGCCTGAAGTGCGTGAAGATGCCATCCGCCAAGCGCGACTCATCGCCTGCCCCGGCTGCTATCCCACGAGCATCTTGCTGCCGCTGATTCCGCTGCTGAAGGCAGGTCTGCTGGATGAGTCACCTCTCTGCATCTCGAGCATGAGCGGCGCAAGTGGCGCTGGGCGGAAAGAGAGCCTGCCTTTGCTGTTCTGCGAGGTACAAAACAGCCTGCGCAGCTACAGCGTGCCGAACCACCGACATCTGAGCGAGATCGGCCAGGAGCTATCCCTGGCGGCAGATCGCCCCGTGAAACTGAGCTTTGTTCCCCACCTCGTGCCCTGCCACTCCGGCATCTGCACGACGACATTTGCGACCCTGCGCAGTGGGGTGGACGCTGCTCAGGTCGGTGAAGTCTTGGCTGCTGCTTATGCAGGACAGCCTTTTGTTAGGTTGCTAGGCCGAAACCAGAGCCCCGACACGAAGAACGTCGTCGGCACCAATTTCATCGACATCGGCTGGTCCTACGATGCGCGTGCTGGCCAGCTCATCCTGATGAGCGCCGAGGACAATATCGGCAAAGGCGCTTCTGGCCAAGCTGTGCAAAATTTCAACCTCATCCATGGCTTCGAGGCTGTGGCAGGACTGCTTTCCATCTAACCTCATCCCGCACTCCCGATGCAGACCACCGACATGGAAACCTCCGCCCAGGCACGCGTGCCATTTCAACCCATCGAAGGCGGCATCACAGCACCACACGGCTTTCGCGCTGCAGCGATTTCCTGCGGCATCAAGAATCCCGAAGCCACCCGCCTGGACTTGGCCCTGATCGTCTCCGACACGCCAGCGATCACCGACGCTGTCTTCACCACCAACAAAGTGCGTGCTGCCTGCGTGCGCGTCTCTCAGCAGCACGTGAAGGCTGGGGAAGCGCGTGCCATCATCGCCAACAGCGGCAATGCCAATGCATGCACCGGCCCACAAGGCATCCAGGATGCGAAGGCCATGTGCAAGGCCACCGCAGAAGCACTGAGCGTGCGAATGCGGGATGTGCTGGTCTGCTCCACAGGCATCATCGGCATGAACATGCCCATCCAGCGCATCCTACCGCGCGTGACTGAGCTGGCCGAAAAACTGCATCCTGAGGGCAGCGATGAGGCCGCTCGGGCCATCATGACCAGTGACACAAAGCCCAAGAGCTATGCCATTGAGGTGCCTCTGCCTTCAGGAGCTAGCTTCCGCATTGGCGGCATCGCCAAGGGGGCAGGCATGATCTGTCCGAACATGGCCACCATGCTCAGCTTCATCACCACCGATGCCAAGATCTCCAAGGATGAGCTACGCCGCGCCATGCGCTTCGCGGTGGATCAGTCCTTCAATCGCATCACCATCGACGGCGACACCAGCACGAACGATACCGTCATCGTCATGAGCAATGGCCAAGCCGACGCGCCTGCCATCAAAAAAGGCAGCCCTGAGGCAGACCTGTTCCGCCGCGCCTTGCAGAAGGTGATGATGGAGCTGGCCAAGATGATCGTCAGCGATGGCGAGCGCGTGACCAAGTTCGTCGAAATCCGCGTGCTGCACGCCCGCACCCAGGCCGATGCCAAAAAGGCCGCCGAAGCCGTGGCAAAGAGCCTACTGGTGAAGTGCTCCTTTCATGGCAGCGACCCAAACTGGGGCCGCATCATCCACGCAGTCGGATACTCGGGTGCTCGAATCAAAGAGGAGCTCATCGACATCTACTTCAATGGACTCATCGCCTGCTCAGGTGGCCTAACCTCAAAAACGCCTGTGACCGACCTGGAAAAGGTCGTCAAAGAACCGCGCTTCACCGTCACCATCGACCTGAACACCGGCACCGCCAGCCACAACGTCTTCACCACGGATCTCTCCGAAGCCTACGTGGACTTCAACAGCAGCGAATACTCAGCCGCGATTCATGCGAAGCGGCAAAAAGGCCTCGCCTGATCATCCGATGGCCTCCCCCTGCGTTTCGCGGACGAAATCCTGAGTCGCACGCCGGGTTTCTGCTGCGACATCCGCCCTAGCTTGGGCGAAAGGTGGCCGAAACCACGGAAAGGCACCCACGAGGTCATGGGTGACCAGCACCTGACCATCTGTGCCTCGCCCTGCACCGATCCCGATCGTGCTGGCACGCACGGCCTGGGTGATGTCGTGGGCGATGTCGGGCACGATGCTTTCCAGCACCATGGCCACTGCCCCGGCTTCATCCAGAGCACGCGCGTCAGCGAGAAGCTGCTGCCCTTGTTCAGGTGTCTTGCCTTTCTTTTTGTAGCCACCTTCTTCCCGCACACTCTGGGGCAACATGCCGATGTGACCGACAAAAGGAATGCCCGCCTGCACAATCGCCTTTACCTGGGGAATGAAGCCAATGCCGCCCTCCAGCTTCACCGCGTCCGCCCCCACGTCCATGAGCCGACGCGCACTCGCCAGTGCCTGCTCAGGCGTCTCGTAGCTGCGAAAAGGAAGATCCGCGATGACGGGAGCCCGTTTCACCGCCCGCCGCACCGCTGCCGTGTGGTGCAGCATCATTTCCAGCGTCACGCCGGTGGTGTCCGGCAGGCCGAGGACCACCATGCCGAGCGAATCCCCCACCAGGATGAGATCAACGCCTGCTTCATCCAACAAGCGCGCAGTGGGATAATCGTAAGCCGTGAGAACAGCCAGGGGAGGACCGGAACGCTTGCGCTCCGGGAGCTGGGAAAGGTGGGCAAGAGGTGCTGGCACGAGGAAAGTTTGTCAGCGTTAGCGCGCCCCTTTGCCCGACGCTAGCAGCAAAAAGCAACCGCAGGCTCAGGCTTGCATGAAACCATCCAGAGCGCTCGCGGGGTCGCTAAGCAGCCTTCAGGCCATCACGACCTCTCGGAGAACCTCGCGATGCTGCTCGCGGGCCTGCTGGAAACGGGCGACTACCGCTTGGGTGATGGCATTCAGCGTGGCCAGCACATTGCGGCCGGTTTTGGCATCAGCCTCGAAACTCAAGTGCGGCACAGGGCGATTGTTCAGCAGATACTCCAAGTATTCCACGGGGGCGGTGTTGGGCAGGTCACTCTTGTTGTATTGCAGCACGAGCGGCAGGCGGTCGATGTTCGAACCGTTCAGGCGCAGGTTTGCCTCCAAAGCTTGAAAAGCCTGAAGGTTGTCGCGCTGGCGATCCATCTGACTGTCCGCGACAAAGACCACTCCATCGGCCTGACGCAGCACGAGCTGCAGGGTCGCATTGTAGGTGACCTGACCAGGTACCGTGTAGAGGTGAAAGCTGGTTTGATAGCCAGGGATGGCCTGACTTTCGATGGCCAAAAAGTCAAAGAACAGGGTGCGGTCCTGAGAGGTGGAGAGGCTCACCAAATCGCTGCGCCCTTGGGGATCGAGACGAGAGTGGATCTGCCGCAGGTTGGTGGTTTTGCCACTCAGCGGCGTACCGCAATACACGATCTTGAATCGCAGGGTGCGCGTCTTGTTGTCGATGGCAGGCATGGCAGTTTAGCTGAGCATTTTCGCCATCTCGCGGGCGATGAGGGTGATCTTGTCACGCTGGCCTAGCGTGGGCTCGGCATCGTGGAGCACACCGAAAACGGTGTCACCTGGAAAGCAAAACGTCATCAGCCGATCCCCTGAATTCATCGTGAAAGTCTCCGCCCCTTCGATGCCGATGAGCGGTGCCAGCGTTTTCAGGTGCGTGGCCAGCTGTGTGGCTTGTTTTTGAAACTCACGTGCCTGGGGCTTGTGGGCACCAATGTGCGACACCGCCCGCCCTTCATGCAGGCAGACGCAGGCCGCGATGCCCGGCAGACGGCAAACCAATTCCACGACCGTCTGGGGAGACAAATCGGCGTCGGTGTCCAGCAGGGCACGGAGCACGATCTGGTCGGGATTGGCATCGTGGGCATGAATGCCGACATTGGAGCTGGCCGCCGCATGCCGCGTGGGGGCGGGCTTTGGTGCCCGGAAGGGAGAGGGTTCAGGTGCCTGATCCACCTCAGCCTTGGGCGGGATGAATGGGGTAGCTGGAGCCTTGGGTGGCGGGGGTGCCCATCCCCCCCCGGCGAAGGCATCGGAGTCTTTGCTCGATGCGGGAGCGGACTCTGCCGGCAGATCAATCACCGGTGCCTCACGGCGTGGAGGCGGCGCAGGGTGCCCCATCGCGCTGGCGGCAGCTGCTTCACTCCAGCTCAGGCCGGTGCTTTCGGGTTCGCGCAGCAGCTCATCGCTGCCAAAGCCCTCGCTTGGCATGGCCGGGCGCAGGATCGGAGCAGGCTTGGCCGGAGCAAAGAGCGGCGTTTCTGCGCCAGCAGCCGAGGGCAGCGGTTCCAAGGGCCCGGTGGGGCGCACGACGGGTGGAGGCTCAACGGGAGGCACGAAAGATTTCGTCGCCGGTGCTGAAAAGGGGTCTTGAGGGGCCTGGTGCGGTGCGGGCGGGGTGAAGGGGCTTGTGATGCCTCCCGTTGGCGGACTGGCCCAGGATCGAGGGGCAGCAGCCTCGGTGGGCAAAGGCGGGGGCTGCGCCGCTGGTGCGGTCGGCATCTGTGCCGTGAACAGGGGCGCAGGCGCGGTAGGCTCTGGCGTGGCCGGTGGTGGCGAAAAGGGGGAAGCGGGTGGCGTGAACGATGCGGGGGCCGCACTTGGAGCCGCAAAGGGCGAGGCAGCTGCGGCCCCTGGCGGAGCGTGCGGCTCGACACGCATCGGGCCTGCCGGCATCGAACTCGGCGCGGAGGCAGCAGGCTTCATGGCCATCGGCTGTCCTAGCTGGGCCAGTGTGGGCAGCGAGGGTGGCGCGCTGTTGCCCGCGAGAGCTTGGCGCAGGAGGTCAGAGTCAGGACGGAGCTGAAAATCACGACGGGCTGTGTTCAGGACATTGCGGAATCCCACATCCGTGATGCCATCGATCAGTAGGCCGAGTTCGATCAGTGGATTGGGCGATTGAGAAAGGTCCCTCAGCGTCGTGGCAGGCAGCGTGGTGGTGATCCAGGCAGGCACCACCATGGGATCGAAGCCCAGCTCAGCCGCCGTGTAACCCTTCAGCAGTCCAGCCAAGGCGATGCGCACAGGACCGACCAAATCATTCATGGCCGGAGCGGCCAGCAAAGGCGCTGGACTCGGAGCAGCCGGAGCAAAGGCAGGCGCAGGAGCCTCGGATGCTGCAGGAGGGCTGACTGGCACCGCTTTGTCACCAAAAATGGCCGCAAAAGGTGAGGCTGCTCCACCAGGAGAGGCGGTGCTGGCCATGCCGAAAGGTGAGGCAGGGGTTTGGCCTGCGGCTGCAAAAGGTGAGGCAGGTGCCGGTGAAAAGGGCGTTGCAGGTGGCTGGCCTGCGGCTGGGGGCTCAGCAGATTTAGCCACAGGAGCAGCCATGCCAAAGGGGGACATGCCATTCATTCCGCCTGCGGCGGGGGCCGCTGCGGTGCTGGCGGTCTGGGCGAAACCTGAGGCGCTGGGCGCAAACGGACTCACCGGAAAGGCAGCGGCAGGGCCACCGGGCAGACTCACAGGCGTGGGAAGGCCCCCCGCTCCGACATCGGCGAGTGGCGGGGGAGGTCCCTGGCGCTTTGGCGGAAGCATGACCGGTGAACTGGCTGCCGTGCCAGCGACAGGCACTGCATGGAAGGGCGATGCCCCGTTCGATGGCGCAGGAGAGACAGGTGCAGCGGGTGATCCGAGTGGCGAAAAGCCACCCAGCGGCTGAGCAGCAGGCGGAAGAGAAGCTGCGCCCGAGGCCCCACGCGCGGCAGCGATGAAGTGGGGCAGCTTTGCCGCAGGCAGTGGAACGACACGAGGATCCTGCGGGGAAACAGGCGTCTGGAAGAGGGCCGGGCAGACCCGGTAAATCTCGAAGACAGGCAGGGCCGCCCGACCATTGCGCAGGGCTTCATCAATGGCCTGGGGAGAGACCGACACGGGCTGCTCCGGCGGCAGAGAGCCGAGGCGCGCTAGCTCAGGCGGCAGTTGAGCCAGCACATCACCCACCGTCAGCGGCGGAATGGCGGGCGCTGCGGAGGGGACCGAGAAGGGTGAACTGGCTGTGGAAACCGGGCTGGCGCTCGCCTGCTCACCCGCCTGGGCCTTGAAAAGCGGCATCCCAAAGGGGCTGGCGGCATTGAGCGGGGGAGCTTGCATTGCTGAGGCGGGAGCTGAGGCGGGTTGCTCCGGCGCTGCCGCTGAACTCATGGGGCGACTCTCATCCGAGCTGACAGGGAACATGCTGCGGAACGAGAAGCTCATGGAGCAGACGGGCGGGCGGGACCAGCCGTGAGAGAGTTTGGAAATGACAGAGGATTACAGGAACAACGAAAAAACCCTTCAATTTAAGAGGAAATTAAATATCAAGCAATCTTAAGTCGAGATTTTTTCGCAGGACTTGCCAGCAAGGATCTGACCCAGTCGCGCTGCTTTTTCACCCTAGCTAGCCAGCGATGGCTAGGCGCGGCGTCAGCTCTTCGGACTCTGTGCCTGGGGATCGAGCTGCCGATAGACGCCGAAGTCATGGTAAAAGAAGCGTTTGGCGATCTTGTACATCCAGTGCTTCTCGGGGATTTCCTCTTCCTCCCGCCACTGGCTGGTGCGTGGTTTCATGCCCTCCACTTCGGCCAAGGCCGTCTGGCGGAGGGTGGTGTCACGCGCGCCGTGCTTCAGGGCGAGCTGCTTCACCAAATCAGGACGCTCGAGCACGATGCAGCCGCGCGTGTGCTGGGCAGCGGTTTCACGGAAATCTTTGAGAAATTCCGACTCCGTGAAGACCTCAAAGAGGTCGCGCTGGGTGCGGACGTTTTCTTTGGCGAACTGGATGATCGGGCAGGGTTCGAGTCCACCCGTGGGGCCGATGTGATGGCTGATGCCGGTGGCCATGGGGCAGAGGGCTTTACCCTGGTGGTCGTAGTAGGCATCAACGATGGCGATGGGCATCTCGGCGCGCATGTCGGTCACGAAACGACGAACCTTGGTGATCTGATCTGGGCTGAGGGCGAGCTGTTCGTTGATCTTCGGCCCGACGGGGCGGTAGGTGTGATACCACGTGTAGTGCACGCCCATGTCGATGAGCTTTTGCAACCACTCGCGGGTCAGCAAGTCGTCAATGTTCGTCTGGCAGAGGCTAGTGGCCACACCGGTCAGCAGCTTGGCGTCCAGGCAGTTGCGCAGGCCGCGCAGGGTGCGGTTCAGCACGTCTTTGTTGCCGCGGCGCTCGTCGCTGACGCTGCTGTTGCCCTCTACGGAGACCAGCGGTGTGGCGTTGCCCAGCTTGCGCAGGGCAGTGGCGGTCTTTTCCGTGATGAGCTGGCCGTTTGTGAAGATCTGAAAGTAACAATCGGGATGTGTGGCTAGGAGGTCGAGCAGCTCCGGGTGCATGAAGGGCTCACCGCCGAGCAGGCCGAAGAAGGCATTCCCATGCTGCTTGGCGTCGTGGATGATTTTGTTCAGCTCATCGAGTGAGATGGCCTCACGCGGCTTGTCCACATCCACCCAGCAGCCTTGGCAGCGCAGGTTGCAGGAATTCAAAATGGAGATGTAGAGGAAGGGCGGGAAGAACTGCCCTTGCTCCATGCGCTTTTTGAAGAGCAGCACCGAACGCGCGCCCTTGTAGCCAAAGTTCCAGCCGATCTTGGCAAGGCAGACGGGATCGACAGTGCGGAGGATCCGCGAGGTGAGGGAAACAATCATGGATGGTGACAACGTGGCGGGCGTCTAAGTCGCCGGCAAGCACGGGTGTGTGCAGAACTGCACACTGTACGTCTGAGGCTTGCCCAAAAGCTACGCCCCAACTCAGCGGATTCCTGCACGGCTGACTGGCGTCGTGAACATGACGAAAGGAACCAGAACCGTGGATAGACCTATTCAGACTTGACGTTATGATCCCAGTCTCCCCCTCCTAACTTATGGATATGCCAAAACGACTCCTGAAGACATTTGCCCAATCGATTTTCCTTTTTGCCTGTGTCTTCGGCGCAGTCTCCAGCCCTGCGGCGATTGCTGATTTTGCTGGTGGCTATACTAGCACGCTTTCAACCCTGGAAGGCAATCCGTCAGCTCCCGTTTATTACGGCAGGATCGAGCTCCTCGTGAGCACCAGGGGCAGTGTCACTGGAAAGATGATCACGCGCGCAGGCAAAAGTTATAGCTTTATCACCACAGTAGCTCAGGCAGATGGTGCCACGACAGCGAATCAGACGAATGTGGTGGTTTATCGGAACGCTTTGAGAGTCGGATTGATCAACTTCAGCCTCATCATCAATCCAGATGGAACGCTTTTGATCACCGGCAACAACTTGAATCCGGCAGACAGCATGGCCGCCTTTGTGTCGGATTCATCACTGAAGTTTGCCACATTCACGGGTAGGCCAGGCTCCATCCCATCCTGGGTAGGTTTCTACACGCTGGCACTTGTGGCTCCGACCCCTTCTGTGCCAACGATTCCTGCAGGGGCGGGTTACGCTTCACTCACGGTCTCTTCGACAGGAATGTTGACCTACAGAGGCAAACTGGGAGATGGCGTGGCCTTCACTGGCAGTGCTAAACCTAGCGCGAACGGGAACTACAGTCTGTATTTCGCGCCTTTGGGTTATGCGGTGGGAGGTTATTTTTCCTTGGAGCTGAACCTGACCCAGATGGGCACGCAAGCCAATCTGGCAGACTGGAGAAAGCCTGCCAAAACCACAGACAAGACTTTCCCTGCTGGGTTCTCCACGCAGCCGACCGCCATCGTGCAGCCGTGGTTCGTTGCAGCCAAGGGCACTCACCCTTTGGGCAATCTTCTGGGCTTCGGCACAAGCAAGAACTTCAATGTGACCTTTTCCAATGAAGGTCTGTCAGATGGCGACTACTCCGCCACACTGCCAGAGATAGCACGGATGACGCTTCTGGGAGACATTGTCGCTGTCTCGGGTGCGGCCAATGCTCCCGCAGAGAACGACAGCAAGGCCTGGAAGCTCCTGTGGACCGTCAAGCTCAACATCTTGACTGGCGTTTACACTGGAACTCAGGTGCTGAAGCACACGGTGGGCACGAAGGTGATCGTCCGCAAAATCCCTGTGGAGGGTGTCTTTTCAATGCCAGCCACGATCACGAGTGCCCCATTTGCCTACGGCCAGTATCGCGTGACTCCGGTCGCTACAGGTTCCACCGCCCTGTCTGGGCTCATTACTTTCACCGGCCCCTTGACGGAGAATCCCGTGATCGCCACTGCGGGCACCTACAATGCGCGCATGGATGAAACGAGCCTGACGGATGGCACGACCCGGGTCGGTGGCACTTATGTTCCCGCTGTCCGGCCAGTGCGCCCGACGGGATCACCTGCCGATAACCAAGTCGTCAAAGTCATCATCTCTGAAGATCTCAGCACGCTGACGTTTAACGGCATTGTCTTGAACTACATCGGGCCTGGGCTGAGTGGGCGTGTGTATCAAAAGGTGTATGTCCCCCGCAGTCTGGGCACCCCCAGCGGCCAGTTTGGTGTGACGATCGGGATTCATCCCGTCACCGGCCAGATCACTGCCTTGGGTGGCTTCACGCAATTCGTCTCGGCAACGCTCTCTTCGTCGCGGGCTCAGAACACCACGTTCCAGGTGATGGCCCCATTTGCCACGAATTTCACCAAGCTCTGATTCGAAGTCTGCTGAGGCCCTTGTTTCGCCATCCGCACCCGCTTTTCCCGACAAGCGGGTGCCTTTGGGTGAAGGCATGGAATCGGGAGTCATCGCTAGGCACAAAACCAAGCCGTTTCTCTGCCACATCTTCGACCTCGCTGGCATTGAGGCTTGCCGCTGAGGGCCGGTTGGCCGTATGGCCTGAGCCATGACGAGCGCTGCCGCCACTCTCCTTTTAGCCAAGACCCAAGTCCGGGCGCTGAGGCACCAAGCGCAGGACCTGCTGGCACGGAATCGACTGCTAGGCTCGACGCTCGGTGGCTTCCTGGTCCTGTATGCAGTGGCGGCCTACTTCATGGTGGAGCGCGGCCTATCCTACATCCACCTGACGCCGCTCTTCGGGCCGCTGCTGACGGAACGGCTGGTGTTCTTGATGTTCTTCTTTTTCTCCGTCATGCTGGTGATCTCGAACGCTACGATCACGGGCATGAGCCTGTTTCGCCGTCGGGAGATGGAGTGGCAGGTGGCCTTGCCGCTGCCCGTGCGCAGCATCGTCGTGTGGAAGACACTGGAGGGCATGGCGCTGGCCAGCTGGGGGCTGCTCGTGCTCAGTGCCCCGATCCTGGCCGCACTCGGCCAGTTGTTTCACAGCGGGCCCCTTTTTTACCTCTACGGCTTGGTTGGCCTGCTCTGCTTGGTCACCATCAGCGCCAATGTCTCCACCTGGGTGCTGCTGATTCTGGTGCGTCATGCGCAGCCCTGGTGGTGGCGGCTGGCTGCGGTCGTCGGGGCGGCGGTTGGCATCCTGGCACTCCGTCGATTCTGGACCACCGTCGCCGAGCCACGGGCCATCGGCGATCTCGTCGGCAGTCTGCATGAGGTGCTGCGCCATACAGAGATCTGCATGCACCCCCTGCTGCCGAGCACCTGGCTGGCGGAGGTGTTGCTCTCCAGCGGGCGTGGACTGGAGGCACAGGCTGGCTTCTTCCTGCTGGTCCTGCTGGCCAACGCCTTCTTTGCTATGCTGGTCACCGCCCGCCTCGGGCAGGCGCTTTTTGTCCCAGCCTGGCATCGGGTCATGAGCGCCACACCGCATGGACGGCAGTCTGGAGGCTTGGATTGGTTTCAAAAAAACCCGCCCCAGGTGCCAGGCCGCCTAGGCAGATCGCTGCTGCGCGTGGACCGTGCCTCCTTTGCGCTGCTGGTGAAAGATGCCCGCACCTTCTTGCGAGAGCCCGCGCAGTGGGGTCAGTGCCTGCTCGTCTTTGGCCTGCTGCTTATGTATTCGGCCAACCTGCGCCACCTCGGCTACGACCTACAGAATCCCTTCTGGACGCTCGTCGTCAGTCACCTGAATCTTCTGGTCTGCTGCCTCGCGCTGTCCACCCTGACCACGCGCTTTGTTTTCCCCCAGTTCAGTATGGAGGGACGTCGGCTCTGGATCCTGGGGCTTTCACCGCTCTCGCTGGATCGCGTGCTCAGCCTAAAGTTACGCATGATCGCCGGTATCCTGGCGCTCATCACCGCCACCTTGGTCATCGTCTCCAGCCTCTCCCTTCAGCTGCCGCTGCGTCGGGCCGTGTATTTCTGCGGAGCTGTGATCCTGCAAAGCTATGGCCTGACTGCGCTCTCCCTTTCCCTGGGCGCGCTGCTACCGAATTTTCGCGAGCCCAACCCCGCCCGCATCATTTCTGGGTTCGGCGGCACCTTGTGCCTGATCGGCAGCTTCATTTACATTCTCGGCGCTGCTGTCGTCATGGCCCTGCCCGATGCCCTGGGCTGGCATCTCTCTGTGATCAAAAAGGCCGCACTCAGCCCGAAAGAGGTCATGCTGGGGGAAATCGGCGCACTTTTGGGCGTAGCGATTCTTACAATAGTGTTCGGAGGAATACCTTGGTGGCAGGCCAAAAAAAGGACGAAAAAGCTCGATTACTTAACATCTCTGTAGTATTTATAGTGCTAAATCAAATTTAGCACTCCCGATGCCACGCCGTCCCTTCCCTTCCAACGCTACATCTGTCGCCGCTGGAGCCGCGACAGCCGCCGCCCCCGAGGATCATGTGCTCCGCTTCGACGATGCGCCCGAGTTTTCCTTCCGCCGTGATGAGGAAGACTCCATGGAAGACATGGAACTCCAGGTCCGGGAAGCCCAAAAACGCCTGACCGCGCTGCGCGCCCAGCAGGAAGAGGTCGAGCGTCAGAAGCAAATTCTCGAAAACCTGCGCATGAAGCAGGAACGCTTCGTCAGTGGCAAAAAAGAGATGACGGACAAGCTGGAGCGCGCGCTGCAGTCCATCTCCGCCGAACTGGAAGACGCCCGCCGCCGAGTCGAAGACCTGTCCCAGACCCAGCGCGACTTTGAAGACCGGCTGGATGACCTGAAGACCTTCCTGCCCGAGCGCTGGCAGCGCAGCCAGATCGACCAAGAGCTGGACCGCGCCCTGAACTCCCTCACCGACGCCGAAGTCACCTATGAAAAAGGTGTGCACCGTCTTGGCAATCAGCGCCCCAGCGCCCATGCCGAGCTGCCCGTGATCTCCCCGATCCACGCCGCCCTCACAGGCTCCAAACCTACCACCGAGTCCCAAGCGGACCTGCCCGAGGCTCCAGCCGTCAATCTCAGCGCCACGCTAGCCTCCAGTCGGGAAGACTGGCTCACCTGGGCACGCCGCGGCCTCGCCTTCAATGCCGCGCTGATCACCGCCCTGATCCTGCTGCTGATCATCGCCCGCCTGATCTTCTGATCTCGGCTCTTTTCTCCCACCGGACTCCCGCCCGGCCTCTCCAGACCCGAACCCCCGCCATCCTGCCACATGAACAAGAAGACCCGTGCCGCACGCCCACGCAGCGTCTCCGACCTGCTGGCTGAGCCCCTGCCCACCGCCGCACGTCCTGCGCGCTCGCGGATGAAGCAGCTCGAATCCCACTCCCGTGAGCTCCAGAGCGAGATCGCACGGCTGGAGTGCACCATCGCCTCCTCACCCGTCATCATCGGAGAGAGACGCCTCGCCTCGCGCGATACACTCCCCGCGCTCCGACCTGCGGCCATGACCCAGGCGCGTCGCCCTTTCAAGCTGCCCCAAGCCCAGCGCCGCGCACAGCGCCGCGCCCGTCTTGGCAAGCTCGTCGAACTGCTAGTCGTCTTTGGCCTGCTCGCCGCCGCCCTTGGCTGGATGAACCAGTACTTCCGCTGGTGGAGTTGAGACGTAAGGCGAATCTGAGGTTTGCCATCGGGCCAGAGCGGGTTACTCTGCACGCCCGTCGGCGGCCAGTCCGCTCTTCGGTTTCCCCCTCCTCCACGCTGTGATGAAAAAACTGCCCGCGCCCTCGCTCCCTCGCGCCTGCGCCTTGCTGCTGGCAGCCCTGCTCCTCCCTGCTGCTGCCCTCCACGCCGATGTCACGGCCCCCGCCGCAGGTGACAAGCCCGGCTTCCTGAAGCGAATTTTCAAAGGTGGCGACACTCCCGCCGAAACACCGCCTACGCCTAGCCCCACCCCGGCCGAGGTAAAAGAGGCCCCCAAGGCAAAATCAGCCCCACCGAGTTCCAGCAGCAGCAGCAAGCGCGAAAAAATCACCATCAAACCCAAGGGCACCGTGACCCAGAGCAGCCGCAAAGGCAGCTCCTCAGGCACCGCAAAGTCCAAACCCACGGCGGAGCCAAAACCCACACCGCCCAAGCCCAGCAGCGAACCCAGCACGACCGACAAAGCCAGCATAGCGGCCCAAGAGAAGCCGCCTGCCTCTAGCCCAGCCACCAAAGGCAGGGATGGCGAATTCGGCAGCGATGATGACGACAAGCAAACCGCGCAGAGCAAAATCGCACCCGCAAGGCCCACCCCATCTTCCCCCGCCCATCAACCCCTGCCAACGAATGGCAAAAACTCTGGCTGGGAAATCGTGAAGGTGAACGGGCGCGACTACGTCACCGCCGAGAGCATCCACAACTTCTACCGCTTCAGCACGTACAAGGTGAATGGCACCCACGTTTGGCTCGAATCGCCAGGGCGCATCGTATTGAAAGCGCAGATCGGCAGCCAAGACATGCTGATCAACAGCATCAAGTTCATCCTGAGCTTTCCCGTACTAGAGTCCTCAGGCCGTGCGCTGTTTTCCCGACTGGATCTCTGCAAACTGATCGATCCCGTCCTGCGCCCCACCTACATCAGCGATGCAGAACCCTTCGACACGGTGGTCATTGATGCCGGGCATGGCGGTCACGACGCTGGCGCGCGCGGCGTCTATGGTTACGAAAAAGACTTCGCCCTGCGCATGTCCTTCGCCCTGAAGGAAGCGCTTCAGAAAAAAGGCTTCAAGGTCATCCTGACCCGCTCCACCGACACCTTCATCTCCCTGAGTGGCCGTGTCGCTCTCGCAAATGCCACGCCGCGCAGCATCTTCATCAGCCTGCACTTCAACTCAGGAGGCAGCGCCGCCACCGGCATCGAGACCTTTGCCCTCACCCCACAAGGCAGCGCCGCCAGCCTAGAACGCGGCGGCGGATTCAATGCCTACGGCCTGACTGGAAACTCCCATGACTCGGCCAACATCGCCCTAGCCACGGCGATCCACGGCATGGTCATCAGTCGCTTCAAATTCGTCGATCGCGGCATCAAACGCGCCCAGTGGAGTGTGCTGACAGGCTGCAAACGCCCCGGCATCCTGTTCGAGGGTGGCTTTGTCACCAATGGCAATGAGTGCCGCCTGATCGCTTCCGAGACCTACCGCACCTCCGTCGCCGGAGCCATCGCCGATGGCGTGGTAAACTATCGCACCGCCCTGCGTGGCTCCATGACGCAGAAACGCTGAGTGGAGGGTCTATGACTTGCCTCCGGGCTGGAAATCAGCATGGGGAAGCGTTTTCTCCCGTGCTGCATCGACCTCTGCTCTGCTTTTTCATCCTCTGGCTCACGCCCACCTTCCTGGCAGCCGCAGAGAGCTACTACCGCGCACCCCAGAGCTACAGCACCACACGCGACCCCGACCCACCCAAGTACGCGCGCCACGCCCACGAGACAGAGCAGCCCTGGCTGAAAGACGCAACCTGGCTGGACATCGGCCTCGACTACCGCTTTCGCTACGAATACCGCGACGACGATCTCCGCCGCGCTGAGGCAGGGCTCGACCAGCCCTTCCTGCATCGCACCCGCTTTTACCTCGGGCTTCACGAGGCACTCGATCCCTTCCGTTTCGCCTTTGAGCTTCAGGACTCTCGCCGCTACCACAGCCGCTACCCGCGCGACACGCGGGATGTGAATCAGGCCGAGATCATCCGCCTGTATGCCGAGCTTTTTTTCGACGACCTCCTCGGCCATGATCCGCTGGGAAATCCGCGCCCTCTGAGCCTCCGCTACGGCATCCATAACTTCGAATTTCTCGACCGGCGTCTCATCGGCAACAATCAATGGCGCAACACCGCGAACACCTTTCAGGGCTTTCACGGCAGCCTGGGGAAAGAGGCCAATGACTGGCAGCTCGACCTCCTGGCCGTGCAGCCCCTCCAGCGCCAAAAGTATGAAGGCGACGCCCCCATCTCCGGCCAGTGGATGTATGCCCTCATCGGCCACTGGCGCGGATGGTCGGACGTGGTCACGCTAGAGCCCTTTTACCTCGCCCTGCATCAGTCCGCCCACGGCAGAATCGCCCGTCGCCTGGTACATGCGCCAGGGCTGCACGCCTACGGCTTCCTGCCCGGCACCGGCCTCGACTTTGACCTTTCCTTCATCTACCAGACAGGAGACAGCGGCACACAAAACCTAGAAGCCTACGGCGGCACGATCGAGCTCGGCTACACCTGGCGCGACGCCCCCTGGCACCCCCGACTCGGTTTCTTTTACGGCCATGCCACCGGCGACCGCGACCCCAACGACAACACCGACCATCGCTTCGAGCGCTTCTTCGGCTTCGGACGGCCCTGGTCGGCGAACGATTACATCCAGTTCGAAAACATTCGCACGCCCAAGCTCCGCCTCGAACTCACCCCCACGCGCCAACTGCGGGTGGACTTCGGCTACAGCGCCTACTGGCTGGCCAGCGCCACCGATGCCTTCTTTGCCAACCAAGCGCGCGACCGCAGCGGACGCAGCGGCAGTCACGTCGGCAGCGAGTTCGACATCCGCGCCCGCTGGCAGATCACACCGAAACTCGAAGCCGTGCTCGGCTACGCGCACTTCTTCCCCGGCAGCTTCAGCCGAGACGCCTTCCGTCGAGACGACTCCGATTTCGCCTACCTCGAAATCAACGTGCGGGCATTTTGACCCGCGCTGGCTCTGCCTTTGGGGTAGAGCCTAAAATGAACCCACGAGCCAACCAATGGCATTGGCTGTGCCGACCCATTTGAAAAATGAAGTCAGGCGAGGTTCCTTCGTCGGGCTCCGCACTCGATCCACAAACTCTCCTTTTTATAGAAGCGGCTCCGGGCTGCCATCGTGGTCGGCGTTTTCGCACTTGTGGCCATGACTCTTTCCCGACGCCAGCTTCGTGATGAACGGAGCCAAGAAAACCTACATCTAACTGAACATGCCAGCGCAACGCCCGCCGCCAATGCGCTTCTCCCGGATCACTCTGCCGGATTGCCAACAAACGCATGTGCTGGTCTGCTCCGGCAACAACTTCGGTAGGCATGAGACCTGCCTGACGATGTCATGGCCCTTCTGACTCACACTCAAGGCGAATGCAAGCCGTCGGGTTTGCGGCTTGGCAAAAAGCAATCTCCAGGCTGCTTCAGCAAATGTTGACTTATCCCCGCCAGCTTTAGCCGACACCCCTTTCGCAGCGATGACTCCGATATCGCCTACCTCGAAATCAACGTGCGGTTTTTTGGCTCGGGCTTAGCAAACCTTTGTGGCTAAGCCGATTGAGAGAGGTCATCCTGGTGTGACGTTCCTCTTGGCCGATGAATCGCCGTTCCTTTCTGAAACAAACCGCTGCTTATGCCTCAGCACCTGCCATCCTCAGCGCTAGGTCGCCTAACTCGATGTTTCAGGTGGCAGCCATCGGTGTGGGTGGCATGGGAGCAGTCACGATGATGAGCGTGCTGCAGCACCCGAAGGTGCGGATCGTAGGCCTGTGTGATGTGGATGCGAAGACGCTGGAGCAGGCACGCAGCGGCAATGCCACGCGGCGGAAGGAGCTGCAGGACCCGGCAGCGAAAGATCGACTCGGGAATGCAGCGACGTTTCGGGATGATCGCGAGATGATCGCGAAGCTGGGTGATTCGGTCGATGCGGTGACGATCGGCACGCCGGATCATATGCATGCGGCGCAGGCGGTGACGGCCTTGCGGGCAATGAAGCATGTGTATCTTCAAAAGCCGCTGACACATCATTTGCACGAGGCTCGCGTCCTCCGTGCTGAAGCCGCGAAAGCCGGGGTGACGACGCAGATGGGCACACAAGGACACTCGAGCATCGAAACATCGCTGGCGGTCGATTTGATCAAGAGCGGTGCCATCGGCAAGGTGAAGGAGGTCATCTGCTGGGAAAACAAGAAGGCGAACTGGTGGCCCAGGGTCACGCAGCGGAAGGCAGAGGCCGATCCGGTGCCCACGAATGTCGATTGGAACCTGTGGCTCGGTGTCGCCAATGAGGTGCCGTTTCTGGAAGGCGCGTATCATCCGTCGATGTGGCGCTCCTGGGTCGATTTTGGTGTCGGCATGATGGGTGACATGGGCTGCCATTACTTTGACGTGGTGTTTGCCTGCCTCGGTTTGCAGGCACCAAAGCGCGTGCGCTGTCTCGATGAGGGCAGCAAAGGCGATTTGTATGCGATGAAGCGTCACCTTGAGTTCGAATTTCCCGGCACGCCGCTCACGGCGGGCGACAAGATCCAGATGACCTGGACCGATGGCGGTTACGAGCCTGACAAGCGCGTCATCAAGCCCAGCGTGCTCACCAAAGACACGCCGAGCGGCATTTTCTTTGTCGGCGAGAGCGGCGGCATCTTCAAACCACACAGCCAGCGCCCGTGGCTGGTGCCGGAGGCGAATTTCACCGGCTTCACCTACCCGAAGAACCGCATCGCGAATCATTACACCGACTGGGTGGAGGCCTGCATGAAGGGCGAAAAGGCCGCCACGGATCTGCCGACCTACGGTTGCCCAGTCACGGAGGCCGTGCTGCTCGGTGTGCTGTCCGAGCGGAATCCGGGCGACTGGATCGAATGGGATGCCGCAGCGGGGAAAATCGCCAACCGGCCCGAACTCAATGCCCAGCTCACGCGGACGTATCGCGATGGGTGGAGCGTGGAGGGGCTGGGGTGAGGAACCTTGAACAAGTAGGGTGAGAGGCAGGGCGAGAGCGTGACCCTTCTCGCAGCTTCGCCAAGTGAAGCCTGGACATTCGCCTTCAAACTTCGTTAGCCTCCCTGAGTTCGCGAAAAAATCGACTCTTATGGCTAACAAACCTCTCCCCAAAAAATCACCGGCGAAACAACCCACGCCTGTAGCCAAGAGCAAGCCTGCCAAGCCACAGGCACCCGCCGCCAAATCAGCTCCCGCAGTCACCCAACCCACACCTGCACCCCGAGAAGTCGAAGCACCGAGGCTACCGATCAAAGTCAGCCCTCCCCTCGCGGTGAAGACCACGCCTAGCGCTGCGGCCTTAACCCTGAGCGTGCAGACCAGCCAGGGCAATGCTGGCCAGGGCAATAGCCATCCCGCGAACCTCCTGGTGATCGTCACCTGTGCCGGAGCGCCCGTCGTCGAGCTGAATCAGGATCATTTCACCCTCATGGAGCACTTTGAGGTGCCTGGTCAGACCGCTCCTTTCAGCAACAACATCACCTCTTTTCGAAATGCAGGCACCGGGGCTTACCTGCTGCAGACCCGCCCGATCAATGGAGCGCCCTGGCGCGCTGGCCATCACCTGGGACAACTTCTCGTTTGCGATGAAGACGAGCGGCAAGGCCAGGCTGTCTTCAAGCTCATCATCCGCTGAGAACCTTGCGGACTCACGGAGGACTTCCGGTAGAACCGGCCTTCGGTTCGCGTTAGCACTGCACAGGCCTTTTCGCCCTCACGACTTTGTAGTTCCCATGAATCGCCGCCATTTCCTCCAAACCACGACTTTCACCACCGCTAGCCTAGGCCTCGCCCATCTCCGCGCCACGGTGCCTGGGCTAAAAATCGGCATGGACCACTTTGCCGTGCGCGCCACCGGCTGGAAAGCCACTCAGTTCATCGACTACGCGGCTTCGCTGAAGCTCGACACCTGCTTCCTATCGGAACTTGGCATCTTCGAAAGCTTTGAGGACAGCTACCTCCAGGGTCTGAAGGATCAGGCAGATCGTCTCGGTGTGCAGCTTTACCTGGGCACCGGTGGCATCTGCCCCACCTCGAACACCTGGAAGCCCAGCTTTGGCACGCCTGAAGAAACCCTAGCGCTGACGATCAAAGTCGCGAAAAAGCTCGGCTCTCCCGTAGCACGTTGTTACCTGGGAAATCAAAAAGACCGCAGCAGCGAGGGCGGCATCCAGCGACACATGGAGGAAACGGTGAAGGTCATCCAAGCGAATCGCAGCCGCGCAGAAACCGAAGGCATCAAGATCGCCATTGAAAACCATGCCGGTGATATGCAGAGCCATGAACTCAAGGCCCTGATCGAAGCCGCAGGCAAATCCTACGTCGGTGCCAACATCGACCCTGGCAATGCCGTCTGGGCGCTGGAAGAACCACTGGCACACCTCGAGGCACTCGGCCCCTACATCCTCTGCTCCAGCGTTCGCGACAGCATGGCCTGGGAGGACGAAAACGGGGCCGTGATCCAGTGGACGGCCGTGGGCGAGGGTCTGGTCGATTTCTCAAAGTATGCCCGCCGTTTTGCGGAATTGGCTCCAGGCGTGCCCTTGCAGGTGGAGACCATTTCGGGCTTCGCCAAGCCACTGACTTGGAAGCAGGACGACTTCTGGAAAGCCTTCCCCGACTATCGTGAAAGCACTGCCTTCCAAGGGTGGGTGGACTTCACGCAGAAAGGCAAACCCATCCCACCCTTCAAAGCTCCTGACGGCCCTGGAAAAAAGGACGCGGAGATCGCCTACCAAAAAGGTGAGCTTGAGCGCAGCACCCGCTGGCTGCGTGAAAAAGCCTGAAGGCAGGAAACGAGCCGCTGAAGAAGCCTGACAAGGGCAACGTCCTCATGACGTTTGCTGAGGTGTCATGCGTCCTTCTACCTTTCTGCTGCTGTGCATGTTGTTGCCTCTGGTATCTTTCCAGACCGAGGCACGCCCGCCGAATGTGATCCTCATTCTCGCGGACGATCTCGGCCCTGGCGACCTTGGTGCCTACGGACAGACGCGGATCCAAACCCCACACCTGGATCGCCTCGCCGCAGAGGGCATGAAGCTGACCCGCCACTACTGCGGGAACGCGGTGTGTGCTCCCTCGCGTTCCGTATTGATGACAGGACTGCACCCCGGCCACACCCCGATTCGAGACAACCGAGGCATGAGCAAAGCTGAGGTGAAAACGAAGGGCGGCATGCCGACTCTCGAAGGTCAGCATCCCCTGCCTGAGGCAACGGTGACCTTGCCCGAAATCCTGCGCGACCTCGGCTACGCCACGGGTGGCTTTGGCAAATGGGGGCTCGGAGGCCCAAAGTCCACCGGAGCCCCGCTGAACCAAGGATTTCAACGTTGGTTTGGCTATTTATGCCAAAGCGTGGCTCACAACTTCTACCCAATCTATCTCTGGGATAATGCGCAGACTATCCCACTGAAGAATCCCGACTTCCCCGCGCACGATCAATTTCGCTCAGACGAAGATCCCAAGAATCCAGAAAGCTACCGCCGCTTTCAGGGTCAGGAATACTCGCCCGATCTCATCGCAGAGCAGGCCTTGGCGTTCATTCGTCAGCATCGCGACCGACCTTTCTTCCTTTACTGGCCGACGACAGTTCCGCACGTGGCACTTCAGGTGCCCGATGATTCGCTAAAGGACTATCAAGGCAAGTGGGATGATCCCCCCTACCCTGGTGGCCGCGGTTACTTGCCGCACTTTCATCCCAAGGTAGCTTATGCGGCGATGATCACACGCATGGATCGTGAGGTCGGTCGTGCCATGGCTCTGGTGAAAGAACTCGGCCTGGACGAGGACACCCTATTTATTTTCCTGTCTGACAATGGCCCACTGAACGGCACTCACCAGGGTCTGGCAGGCACCGATTGCGCCTTCTTTGGGTCCAACCAAGGCCTGCGCGATGGCAAAGGCACGCTCTACGAAGGCGGCATTCGCTCACCTGGTATCCTGCGCTGGCCTGGAACAATCCAGCCCGGCAGCCGTTCCGCCAGCCTGTCAGGTTTTGAAGATTGGCTACCCACGCTTGTCGAGCTGGCAGGGGGCAAGGAACGAATGCCTTCGGGCCTGGATGGCATCAGCCTCGTGCCTTTGATCACGGGAAAATCAGCCACGCCACGTGATTTCCTTTACCGCGAGTTTCCTGGCTATGGCGGCCAGGTGTGCGTCATATCAGGGCGCTGGAAGCTGATCAAAACCGGACTCAGTGGCAAAAAAGTCCGTGGCAAAACTATCCAACCCAGCACGGAACTCTACGATCTGAGCGTGGATGAAAAAGAGATGAGGAATATGGCCGCACAGCACCCTGATGTCGTGGCTAAGCTGGAGACGATCATCAACCAGCAGCATGTGCCCAACGCTGACTTCCCCTTCCCCGCCTTGGACAGACGCTGAGGCATGCAAATCCCGAATGCTAGTTAGGCAAAGAGATCACGCAGCACATGGCCATGCACATCCGTGAGGCGTAGATCACGCCCGCCGAAGCGATAGGTCAGGCGCTCGTGATCCAGCCCCATGAGATGCAGCACGGTGGCCCACAGGTCATAGACGTTGCAGACGTTTTCGACGGCGTTGTAGCCGAATTCATCCGTGGTGCCATGCACATGGCCGCCTTTCACGCCACCACCGGCCATCCAGACGGTGAAGCCATACGGATTGTGGTCACGTCCATTGCTACCTTGGGCAAAGGGCGTGCGTCCAAACTCACCTGCCCACACCACCAGCGTGCTATCCAGCAGACCCCGCGCTTTGAGATCCCGAATCAGAGCGGCGATCGGTTGATCGATCTGATTCGCCATCTTGCCGTGACCTTCTTTCAAGGCACCGTGATGATCCCAGGGGTTGGCCGCATTGCCGCCACCCAGGTTGTAGGCCAGCGTGCTCAACTCAATGAAGCGCACGCCGCGCTCGACCAGACGACGGGCCAGCAGGCACTGCCGCGCATAGGCGGCCTTCTTGGGCTCAGGATCGTCCAGGCCATAAAGGCGGCGTGTCGCCTCGGTCTCGCCCGAGATGTCACACAGATCAGGCACCGCTGACTGCATTCGCCAGGCCATCTCGTAGTTCTGGATCGCAGCTTCCACGTGCAGGTCAGGCGGGTTGGCGCTGACATAGCTTTGATCCATGGCTGCGATGAAATCGAGCTGCCTGCGCTGGGCCTCGCTGCGCTGGCGAGGGCGAATGTTGGCCACGGGCTCCACCGCATCAGCTTGGAGAATGCTGGCCTGATGCTGCGCGGGCAGAAAGCCATTGCTGAACAAACCGACACCGCCATGCGGTGCACGCGCATCCCCACTTTGCAGCACCACATAGCCAGGCAGATCGCGCGACTCTGTGCCAAGGCCATAGCTGGTCCAGGCCCCTGCGCTGGGATAACCCAGAAAGGGAAAACCTGTGTGCATGAAGAAGTTCCCCTGCGCGTGCTCGCTGAACTTGGCGGTCATGCTGCGGATCACGCTCAGATCGTCCACGACACTGCCCATGTGGGGAAACAACTCGCTGACTTCGATGCCCGAGTTGCCGCGTTTTTTGAACTCCCAATGCGAAGGCTGAACCGTGCCGTTGTTGTTGAACTGCGTGCGCTTCACGGCCATCGGCATCGGCTTGCCCGCATAGTCCTTCAGGGCCGGCTTTGGATCAAAGGAGTCCACGTGAGACACCCCCCCGCTCATGTAGAGAAAAATCACCGAGCGTGCCTTTGGCGCAAACCGACGCGCACGTGCGACTTCGGGCGTGGAGGCCAGGGACTGCTCCTTCATCAAACCTGCCAGTGCCGTCATGCCAAAGCCCGTGGAGGCACGTGACAAGATCTGACGGCGAGACAGCGGAGCATTCATCATGTCAGACAAACGCTAACCAGCGCCGCCGCCTGTCTGGCAATGCATCTTTCCCACTCACTCACGGATTCAGGGAGCATCCGCTGCCTGGGCAGCCTTGCCAAAACGCAGCACCCAACCGAGCAGGGCCTTCATGCGCCCAGTCTGGGTGAAGCGTGCGCTGACCCGCCAGTGGTCCGTGAGATCATAGGCAGCCTGCACGCTGTCGTTGCTACGGTCAGCCCCCGAGGGGTTGAAGGTCATGTGCAGGCGCGGCGGCTCCTCACGCACGACTTTCTTTTTGTTGAAGGTCTTCCGGTAAAGCTCACTCAGGAACAGGAAAGCGGCACGGCTGGCGGCTTCCGCCGCGAGATCGCTGCCGCTGCCATTCAGCGTCGTGCCCGTGCCGAGAAGCGTCACGATATCGGCCTCACTCATCGGCGGTGTGCTGGTGAAGCGCGTCTTCGGATTGCTGGAATCGCCATAGATGAATAACGCGATGTCGTTGCTGCCGATGCGGGATTCCCCCCGGATGTCGAGCCCTGGGTCAAACGGCTTTTGCGGGTTCAGGGTGACCACGCCCTTGGTGATCTTCACGAGGCTAAAGGGCAGCTTCAACAGCAATCGGTCGATGTTTGCCGCACCTGTGAGCTGGGGAGCTGCACCTGTGCCGCCGAGCCGCACATCGGCAGAGATTGCACCATTGGCTAGATTGCCAGACACCAGCAGCGGATCGCGCGTCTTTACCCGCAGGTCAAAGGTCCAGTCCTTGAGCAGCGGCGGCAATTCCAGCTTGGCCTCGCTGCGCTGCGTGTTCTCTGGCACGGGCGGCACGTCCGCAGGCAGCTTCAGCACTGGCATCAAGTCAATCTCCTGGAACACACGACCACGCACAGCTTCGACCAGACCTGCCACGCGGGCTTGCTGCAAAGTCCCGATGCAGGTGATATCCGCATTGGCACGCAGGGACGTCGTCGGGTCACGAAAGACGAGCGCCTCACGCGCTTCCAGCTTCAGGTTCAGGCCCGGATTGGCTGCCTCTTGGGCATCCACCTGACCGCCCAGCTTCACGCGACCTCCGGCCATCATCAGGGAAAGGTCTTCCACCTTCAGCAGGCGATCCTGCATCCTCAGCCTCGCGCGCACGTCACGAACCGAGGGCATGTCAGCCTTGGCCCAGGTGATCTCCGGGACATCCAGGTCCACGGCGGCCTGGATGGCAGGCTTGGATACTGTGCCGGTCACGTCGGCACTCAGCTTCAATCGTGCAGGCAAGCTCTTGATCAAGTCCGATGCATACTCGCGAACAAAGCCGAGATCGCTTTCGCCCATGCGCACGGCGACTTGCAGCGGCAGCTCCTTGGCCAGCTGCGGATTCTTCGCCAGTGCAGCGACATCCACGGGCGCATTGGCCTGCACCGTTAGAGGTTGCAGCGGCGGCTGCACCAGCTTCAGCACCGTTTGCAGACGCCCGGCGCGCAGCATTGTATCCAGGTCCAGTGTGGCGAGGCCAAAGGCTTTGGGTGCGTCAGGCACCTTCACGTCTTTGAGGTTCACCTTGATCCCACCCTCCAGTGTCTCCAGACGACCTCGGAGGATCACCTCTGCTTTGAGAAGACCTGGCGGAATGCCTTTCACACCGGCAGCGGCGAGCACTTCGTTGAGCTTCAGCCCATCTGCCTTGAGCGCGACATCCATGGGCATGCTGTCCGCTTTGGCAGGCTCCATGAAATCTAGCGGCGCACGGGCATGGCCCTCGACCAGCAGCGTGTCTTTTTGCCACAAACGCAGTTGGGAAAGCTGGGCCGTTCGGTCATCCACCACGCCCGTGAGCGCCAGCTTCCAGAATCCCAGCTTGGCTTCGAGAGATTTCAAATCCGCCTGGGTGCCTGCAAAGTCAGCCTGCAGCGCAAGGTCCGCCGGCTCAGGCATCGTGGACGGATGCACTTTTGTGGCATTCAGCATGGCCTTGCCTTCGCAGCGCCAGGGCTTCAGTTCACCTCTTGCCTCTAGCTGACTGACCAAACGGCCCGATTGAATCTGCGGAGCGCCTAGGCTGGTCAGCAACGTGTTTAGCTTCACCAGCGCAGGCAGGGCAATCTGGCCTTGGGTTTCAAACGCGTGCGGTGCCTTGAGGGCGACCTTCGCCGTCAGCGCGAGATGGTTCTCTTCATCGAAACGAATCGCACAGGGGCTGAGCTGAACCTGGCCCTGATGGGTCCGCGCTTCCAAGGCAAGCTGGGGCAGCGGGCTTTCGCCAAAGCGACCTTCATCCAGCTTCACCATGACCTGGGCGAGACATGACTCGAACCTACCCTCGCTGACGTCTTTCACGTTCAGGTCAGCATGGCCTTCCAGCCGCAGCTTCGCCTGCACTGGCTTCGGTGGCAATGGCAACCCGACGGTGTCGATCAGCTTGGCGGGATCGTGGACCTGCACTTTCCACGTGGCCTTCACTGGCATGGCGTCTTGCATCTTCAGCGTGGCCTTGAGGGCGACCTCATTGCCCTGTCCCAAGGGCAGCGCGGGCAGCTCTAGCCGTGCTTCTTTACCATCGAGCGCGAAAACGCTGGCCAGTTCAGGCAGGCGATAGTTTTCAAAGGTCAGCGCTTTTCCCTTCACCTGCCCAGTGACCTGGGTCGGTGTGGCACCAAGCCCCTGAGCCTTAGCCTCAAGGCCTAACCATCCTTTCAGCGGTAGCGGCTTCACCAGCAGTTGACTGACCTCGGCGAGGTCGGCCTTGGCCTGAGCCGTCCAGGCAGTTTTGGGCCAGGCTTCGATGGTGTCCGGCAGCTTGGCCTGCGCCGTGACCTCGACGCGATTGCTGCCGCGCGTCACTTGCAGGCGATTCAAATCAGCGCGGGCATCTTTCACATGGAGCCCAAGCTCCACCTTGTCGAGCAAAGCTCCCGCTGCGCGGATGTTGGCTACTTCCAAGCGTGTGCTGACCTTCAGCTTTGGAGGCTGGGTCGGATCGCCTTCGACCTGAAGGTCGAGCTCGCCTCCATCAAACTGCACGTCCGTTGGCAAGCCCAAGGTCTGCATTTCCAGCGCGCGCAGGTCGCTGGCCTGCACGCTGACTTTCACCTGCATGGGCGCGGCGAAAATGCCAGCCACCTCAGCCTCTGCGCGGAACTTGGCTGCCCCGAGATGGGCAGCGATGTTTGCGATGATCTGCCCGTCTTCGAAGTGCTTCAGATCAAGCCGCAGTTCATCCAGCACGACCTCGCGTGGCAGCGCAAAGTCACGAATGACGAGCAGGCGCGGCTGCCAATCGACCTTCGCTTTCAGTCCGTCCAGATTCGGGCCATCGGGCTCCACACGCAGTTCACGGCAGGTCAGCAGACCCGGCAGGCCGCGACCGATCTGAAGCGTGAATCCACGCAGCGCGATGCGCTTGCCATCCGCCAGTGTGACATTGGCATTCAGGTTTTTCAGGTCGATGAAATCGGGCCAGAGCAGAGGCGGCGCTTTGCCCACGGCTGCTTCAGGAGCAGAGGCTGGCGCTGCGGGCTCCCCCTTCGGCAGATGCCGCAGGTCCACCTCTGCCTCCAGATCATGCAGGGTGATGCCCTTCACCAGATGCTCTAGCTCGGCACGCAGATCATAGGTCAACTCCAGCTTCCCCAGTGTCGCGCGTGGCAGCCAATGCGACTCACCACCGCCGGTTTTTAGCTCTGTGATGGTGAGATCGGACCACAGGGAGCCCCTGACTTTCCAAGCCAACGGCAGACCCTGCGTAGCCGCGCCCTGAGGGCCTGCCCATTGAATCAGCGCTAGGAGCAGAGGCCGATGAAAAACCACGAGCAGCAGTAGCACACCCGTCACAGCCAGCAGCAGCCGTCGCAGCCACCGCAGCAGAGAGCGGCGTGGTTTCAGTTCAGGGGCAGCGGAGGGCACGGGATTTCTTTCGTCGGACTGCGGTCAGGATGCAAGTCACAGGCCAGCCTGATGGAGAAAGAGGGGCGCTTGACGGGCTGCCCCGTCGCCATGAACCTCGGGCGCATTCCATGTCCAACATCGTCCTCGGCATCACCGGCTCCATCGCGGCCTACAAGGCAGCAGACCTTGCTAGCCAACTGACCAAGGCTGGGCATCAGGTGACTTGTGTGCTGACCAAGGAAGCACTGGAATTCGTGACCCCCTTGACCTTGGCCACCCTGTCACGCAGGCCGGTGATCTCGGATCTTTTTGCTGAAAAAGAAGGCTGGCAGCCCGGTCACATCCAGCTGGCCGATGAGGCTGACCTGCTGCTCATCGCGCCCGCCACCGCGAACGTTCTGGCCGCGATGGCGCACGGCTCTGCGCAGGATGCGCTCACGGCCATCGCGCTGGCCACACGGGCTCCGGTGCTGATCGCTCCAGCCATGAATGGCAAAATGTGGCTGCACCCGGCCACCCAGCGAAATGTGGAGACCCTGAGGGGCTGGGGCGTGCAGTTCATCGAGCCTGCGGAAGGTCTCTTGGCCTGCGGCTATGAGGGCATCGGCCGACTGGCCCCTGTGGAAGATATCCTGCATCGTGCAGGCACGGTGCTCAGCACGCAGAAAATCGTGTGAAAAGCTGAGCAACCGGGCTAAAGGGCCGCCATGACGTTCTCTGATGAGAATTCCCCCCTTGCTGGCAATCTGCTGCTAGCCGTGCCTTCCCTGCGCGACCCGAACTTCTCCCGCACCGTGGTCTTCATGGCTGCTCACTCGGCCGATGAAGGTGCCTTTGGCTATGTGCTGAACCGCCCGCTGGGCCAGCGCGTGGCAGATCTGCTGCCAGATCAAGAGCTCGGTGCTCTGGGTCAGATTCCTGTGTTCATCGGCGGTCCAGTGGCCACGGACAAGCTGGCCTTTGCCTCCCTGCACTGGAACCGTAAGCGCGGCACGCTGCGCTGCCAGACCCATCTCTCGGTGCACGATGCGATGCATGAGCTGAGCATGGGCCACGTGGTGCGCGGCTTTGTCGGCTACTCAGGCTGGGGGAAAGGGCAGCTAGAGGAGGAAATCAAAAGCCGCTCTTGGATCATCAGCCCGCCGCAGCGCATCGTGCTGAACGCGAAAGCCCACGAGAAGCTGTGGATGAGCGTGCTGAATGAGATGGGGCCTGTGTATCGCCTGATCGGAAACACGCCTGAAAAGGTCGAGCTGAACTGAGCTTATCTCAACGCGAGAGCCGCCCTCCGAGCAAGGTCAGGCGTGGCGACTGACGATCTGGTGCGCCTTTTCCACAAAGTCCCAGTTCACCACCTGCCACCAAGCGTCGATGTAGGCACGACGGTCCTGCTTGTACTTCAGGTAGTAGGCATGCTCCCAGAGATCCAGCGCTAGGAGGGGCCGCCCCTCGTCCTGCCAGTCCACGTAGTCTTTCATCAGCGGGTTGTCTTCACCACGCGTGGTGGTCACCACCAGCCTGCCATCCGGCCGATAGACCAGCCAGGCCCAGCCTGGACCGAAGTGATTCAAGGCCGCTGCCGTGAATGCCTCCTTGAAGGTCTGAAAAGTACCAAAGGCATCGCTGATGGCCTTGGCGGAACTGTTCAGCGGGCCGTAGGCACCTTTGCCACGTGGCCGAAGGAAGCGCCAAAACGCGGTGTGATTCACGTGCGCACCACCATGCAGACGGATGCGTCGTTGCACATCCTCAGGCAGCAGTTGCTGCACGCCCGTGGGCATCGGGCGCTGAGCTAGACTGAGCTGTAGGATGGATTTCTTCACCTGAGCGGGTTTCTTCAGCTCACGCAGGCAGGGCATCAGCGACACGACATTGCCCACCTTCAGATCCACCTCATCCAGTGCCGTGTGGAGCCCACGCAGGTGCTCGGCATGATGCTCCGCGTAGTGCAGCTTCAGCGTGCGTGCATCCAGGTAGGGCTCCAACTCATCCAAGTCAAAACACAGCGCCTCTTGATGAAGCGAGACACCCGGTGCGTGTGGACGGGCTTCCTCCTCAGCTGCCCAGATCGTGCTGACCCCAGCAGGAAGCAGCGTGGCCAGCATCCGGCGACGACTGATTTTCGCTTCAAACATGCGTCGGTGATATGAAATTCAGCCACGCGCGACAAGTGCAAAACCTTTGTGCATCCTGGTCTTACCTGTCAGGTTTTTCCTGACAAATCCGGGGCTGTGTCAGGCACTCACAGATGAGGCTCGTTCCCCGGCTTCCACTTGATGTTGCAGCCCGTGCTGGGCCGCTGCGTAGCCACCGGTGTCTCACCCGCCACCAGACGGCGCAAAGCCTCGCGCAAATCAGCGCCCGTGATCGGCTCCTTGTTTTTGGGTCGTGAGCCATCAAACTGCCCGCAATAGACCAAGCGCAGCTCCCCATCGAAGAGATAAAAGTCCGGCGTGCAGGCCGCGACATAAGCCTGCGCTACGCCTTGATCCGCATCCACCAGGTAGGGGAAAGCCCAGCCATGCTTTTCGGCAAAGGCCGACATCTGGTCAGCAGCATCCGCCGGATACTTCTCGGCATCGTTCGAGTTGATCGCCACCACACCGATGCCTTGCGCCTCCGCCTCCCGGGCAAAGTCGGCCAAAGCAGGCGCAAGGTGAACCACATACGGGCAGTGATTGCACACGAACATCACCATCAAGCCACGCGGGCCGCGCACATCATCTAGGGTGTGAGGGCGGCCCTGAGCATCAGGCAGTTCAAACTCAGGTGCGTGGGAGCCGAGGGGAAGGAGACGAGTGGAGGGAGTTTCAGCCATGGCAGTGAAGGTAGGCAGAAAACGCTGCTGCCACCATCCTGGATGTCAGCCCCTGGCGCGGAACAGCCGCAGGTAATGTTCCGCCGCCGTCTCATTGTGCCGCTCCAGGAGACTCGTGACCTGCGCGGCATCCTTGCGCCGGATCGCCTCCCATATCTCACGATGGTCCTGATTCGCTGCTACCATGTCCGGCGGCTGCGCACGCGGAAAGGTGCTGCGGTGCAGCCTTTCCCACTCCGTCAAAACCCCACGCAGGCTCTCCTCCACCCGCCGAAAACCCGCCACTCGACAGGGCAGCAGGTGAAAGTCGCGGTTGGCCGCTTCAAAGCCGGCCCGGTCACCCTGCCGGGCTGATGTTTCCAGCCGCTGCAACAGCCCTTCCATCTCAGCTATCCCGCCTGCATCGAAGTGCTCCAACGCATGCACCGCCGAGAGACCCTCCAGCGCTCCCAGCATGGCAAAAATCTCCCCAAGCGAGGAGGCATCCACCTCCGTGACCCGCACGCCGGTGTGCGGACGGATCTCCACCAGCCGCTCCGCTTGCAGCTGACGCAACGCCTCCCGCACGGGGATAATGCTGACGTGAAAGCGCTTGGCCAAAGCATCAATCACCAAGGTCGCGCCGGGGGGCAGCATACCGCCGAGAATTTCCGCCCGCAGGGATTCATAGACCACCATCTGCTTGGTCGGGATCGAGGCGCTGCTGCTAGGAGACTTCACAGAACGGGAGGGCATCATGAGGCAGACAAGCCAGATTCCCCCTTGCGGTCAATCATATATGATGTATGACAGCGCTCCTCGGGACTCCTTTTCGATCGATCAACCCACCTTTCCCCACACCCCAACCGCCTCACCATGACCACCCAACGCATCGGCATCATCCTCAATGGCGTCACTGGACGCATGGGCACCAACCAGCACCTCGTCCGCTCCATCCTGGCCATCATCCGCCAGGGCGGCATCAAGGTTTCTGACGAGCTTACGCTTATGCCTGACCCCATCCTGACCGGGCGCAGCGCCAGCAAACTCCAGGCCCTGGCCGCCAAGCATAGCTGTGAGAAAACCGGCCCGCTCAAGACCAGCACCGACCTCGAATCCGTGCTGAAGGACCCCGCTTACCCGATCTTCTTCGATGCCTCCGGCACGCTGCACCGCGCCCGCTTTGTCGAAATGGCCGCCGCTGCGGGCAAGGCCATCTACTGCGAAAAACCCACCGCCGTCGAAACCACCGAGGCCCTGCGCCTGGCTGACGTGTGCGAAAGAGCCGGGGTGAAAAACGGCGTCGTTCAGGACAAGCTCTGGCTGCCAGGCATCCGCAAGCTGGCCCTGCTTCAGTCCCAGGGCTTCTTTGGCCGCATCCTCAGCGTGCGTGGTGAGTTCGGCTACTGGGTCTTCACCGGTGAGCACGAAGGCCAGCCCGCGCAGCGCCCCTCCTGGAACTACCGCAAGACCGACGGCGGCGGCATCATCATCGACATGCTCTGCCACTGGCGTTACGTCATCGACAACCTCTTTGGCTCCGTCACGGGCGTGAGCTGCCTGGGTGCCACCCACATCCCCCAGCGTGTGGATGAAAAAGGCCAGCCCTACGCCTGCGATACCGACGACTCCTGCTACGCCACCTTTGAGACGGACCAAAACATCGTCTGCCAATTCAACAGCTCCTGGACCGTGCGCGTGCGTCGTGATGACCTCTTCACCATGCAGGTCGATGGCACCCACGGCTCTGCGATCGTGGGCCTACGCAAGTGCTGGTTCCAATCCCTCGCCGGCACACCGAAGCCCGTGTGGAATCCCGACATTGACAGCCCGATCAATCACTACGCCCACTGGCAGGAAGTACCCGACACCGCCGAGTACGACAACGCCTTCAAGGTGCAGTGGGAGCTCTTCATCCGCCACGTCGCCATCGACACCCCCTTCCGCTGGACCCTACGGGAAGGTGCCAAAGGCGTGCAACTCGCCGAACTCGGTCTGCAAAGCTGGGCTGAGCGCAAGTGGCTGGACGTACCTGCGCTGTGAGGATTCGAACATGCACTCATTCACGCAGCAGGCTCCTCCTTTTGGTGTGGAATGTGAAGTTGCGGCCTGATCTTTGCGTGAGGAGGGTCGCGCCCACTCGATCATGCACGACCCTGCTTTCTTCTTTTCCGCCTTCATCTACCTAGCCACGGCGGTGCTGCTGGTGCCGCTTGCGCATCGACTCGGCTTGGGGTCGGTGCTCGGGTACTTGATCGGTGGTGCTTTGATCGGCCCTTATGCGCTGGGTTGGGTCGGAGGTGAGCAGGGGGAGGAGGCGCTGCACTTCGCGGAATTCGGCGTGGTGATCATGCTCTTCATGATTGGCCTGGAGCTGGAACCTGCCCGCCTGTGGCGGATGCGGGGGCCTGTCTTCGGGCTGGGTGGACTGCAGGTCATGCTAACCACCCTGGCTGCGCTGGGCGTAGCCCTGGGTCTAGGGCTGCCCCTGCCACAGGGCTTCGCGATCGGCATGATTCTCTCGCTGTCCTCCACTGCGATCGTGCTACAGACGCTCCAGGAAAAAGCACTGATGCGCACGGATGCGGGCTCGGATGCTTTTGCGGTGCTGCTTTTCCAAGACATCGCAGTGATTCCGATGCTGGCCATCTTTCCCCTGCTGGCTCCAGGTTCGGCCACAGCAGAGTCTCATGCGGGCGATTGGCTGCACGCGCTGCCAGCCTGGGTGCAGCCCTGGGTGACGCTGGCAGCCGTGGCCTCGATTGTCTTTGCCGGGCGCGAGGTAGTGCCTCGGCTGTTTGCGATCCTGGCTAAAACAGGGCTGCGTGAGCTGCTGACGGCAGCGGCACTGCTGCTGATCGTGGGCGTGGCGCTGCTGATGACACAGGTGGGGCTGTCTCCTGCACTGGGTGCCTTTGTGTCTGGCGTGGTGCTCGCAGGCAGTCACTACCGTCATGAGCTGGAGAGCAATCTGGAGCCCTTCAAAGGACTGCTCTTGGGGCTATTCTTCTTGGCCGTGGGTGCCTCGCTGGATTTCCAGGTCATTGCCAGTAGCCCAGGAAGCATCGCCACGGCGGTACTCGGACTGGTGCTGCTCAAGGTAGCTGCGGCCTGGCTGGCCGCGACCTTGGTTCGAGTGCGCGGCAGCCATCGCTGGCTGCTGAGCCTGAGTCTCGCGCAGGGCGGTGAGTTCGCCTTTGCTCTGCTGTCAATCGCGGTGCAGCAAGAAATCCTGCCTGGAGATACCTCAAAGTTCTTGGCCGCGTCTGTAGCGCTGTCGATGGCGCTGACTCCACTGCTGTTTGTGCTTTATGAAAAAGCCATCGCCCCACGCTACACGATACCGGTGGCCGCTGAAACACGCGCGCCCGATGTGATCGACGATCAGTCCCCGATCATCATGGCGGGCTTTGGCCGGTTCGGCAATTTCTTGGGGCGCTTCATGATGTCTCAGGGAGTGAAAGTGACCGTGCTGGAAAGCGACCCCGACCATGTGGACATGCTGCGCCGCTTTGGCTTCAAGGTCTTTTATGGCGATGCAACACGCATGGATCTGCTGCACGCGGCAGGCATCGCACGCGCGAGCATGCTGATCATTACCCTGGCGGATCAGGCCAAGGTCGCCCGCCTCATCAGTGAGGTGCGGGAAAAATTCCCCCAGGTGCGCATTCTCTCCCGAGCGCATGACTACGACCAGCGCTACGAGCTGACACAACTGGGACTGCAGGTGGAAGATGTGGTGCATGAGCAGATGCACAGTGCGCTGGAACTAGGCATGAAGGCGCTGCGCCTGCTGGGGAAATCGCCTGAGCTCATGGAGAATGCCAAGCAGCGCTGGACGGCCTACGACGAAGAGACCTTTCACCTGCTGCTGCCTGTGCACGACGATGAAGATGCCTACACCAGCATCGTGAGGGAGCGCCGCATCGCCCTGACGCAGCTTTTTGAAAAAGACCGAGCCGAGCTGGAGACTGAGTCGAGCGAACCGCAGCCCCCTAAGACTTGAGGTCGCGTGTCTGGAAGAAGCTGGCTCCCAGAATGAAGAGACTGGCATTCACCGCCAAGATCACCGTCAAGCTGCGAAGGATCACGGGCCACGGGATGCTGGCCTTGAGAGAAAGCACCCACGAGCTGATGTGCTTGGTCAGCAAAAACTGATCGTAGCTGTCCATGAAACCCGTCTCACGCACGACACGATCAATGAGGAAGTAAGTCAACGCGCCAATCGTCGCGGCCGCAGGCTTGATGGGAAAGCAGGACAAAAAGAACGCAATGCTGCTGATCACCGTCATCGAGCAAGAAGCCAGTAACGTGCTCAGGGCAAAACGGCGCAGCCCCTCGTCCCAATCGAAGAACTCCATCAGCGGAGGATCAAGAGTGAAAAGGAAGAAGCCGCCCCCCCAACCTTTGAGGATAAGGCCAAGCAAAAAAGCCGTCCACGTGATGAACTGAATGAGCACGATCGTGTAAAGCGTGCAGCTCAAGTACTTGATGCCCAAGAGTCGCACTCGACTGACCGGACGAACCAGCAGCAGCCGATAATGCCCATCTTCATTTTCTTTCGCAACGATGTCTCCACCCACCAAAGACACATAGATGGCACCCAGCAACAAAACGGACAGGCCAATGATGATGAAGGCCAGAGTCAGAGCTGAATCATACTTTTCAAAGGATTCTCCCTGTCGTCCGATGAACCAAGCCAGCCGCTTTTCACCATTCAGAAATTTGAACAGCAACCAGATCACCACTTCTAGCGCCAAGAAAGCGCCAAAGCCAATGTAAGTTCGTCGGCGTGCGAAAAGCTTCAAAAGCTCACTGCGCCATTGGTAGAAAAAGAGAGTCATGCGCCTGTCATTCCCAAGTAAAATTCTTCCAAGGTTGGTTTATGCGCGGTCCAAGAATCCACCCGCACCGTTCTTTCGACCAAGAGTCGCAGCATCTCATGCGCTGGCATTTGTGGCGGCAAGACCACCAGATTCGAGACCGGATCTAAGCTGCCCCCAGCTGCTTGGATGACCTCGCGTGCTTTGCCTCCATCTCGTGTGAGCAGATGAAAAACATCGTGCTTCTTCTTTTGGGAAGGCACGACCCCTTCATACATCTTTCGACCAAGCTTCAAAATCACACAACGATCGCACATCTGTTCAACCTCACTGAGGAGATGAGAGTTGAGCAAGATCGTCATGCCAAACTCAGCTCGAAGACGCAGCACCAGCTCGCGAAACTCTCGGATTCCCTCAGGGTCGAGTCCATCCGTCGGCTCATCCAGCAGCAAGCACTTCGGGCGCGGCAGCAAAGCCTGCGCCAAAGCCAAACGCTGCCTCATGCCGTGGCTGTAGGTCTTGGTGAGATGGTGAGCACGCTGGTCTAGCCCAACCAGCTTTAGTACTTTCTTCACCTCAGCCTCATCCCACCAACCAGACAGCGAACAGAGCACCCGCAAATTTTGCCACCCCGTCAGATAGTCGTAAAAATGCGCAGCTTCATAAATCGCTCCAATGCTAGAAAGAGCCTGCGCCCGATGCGTACTGACCGAGTGACCATTCACCCAAACGTCACCCGCATCAGCACGGATCATGCCCAAGATGATGCCGAGCGTGGTGCTTTTGCCCGCTCCATTGTGCCCTAGCAGACCAAGGATTTCTCCCTGCCTGAGTTCAAAGCTCACGTTATCCAAGGCAAGCCTTCCGGCGCGCCAATGTTTGGTGAGATTGCGGACTTCGATCAATGCCATGGCATAAAGTGGATGATTGGCGTCAAGAGATCTAGGGGACAATGCGGGAACCCCATCCAGCAAGAAGAACGATAGACACCCAGACTTGGCCTTTGCAGTCTGCAAACCCTAACATGCTCCTCGGCTCGGAATCTCCCGATGCACTACCCAGGCAAAGCTTCGAGGACTTCAACACCGAGCAGGGATTCTCAGGATGTAAAAAGCCCTGTGAAGATTGCTCTTCACAGGGCTTTTAATGAGCGAATCACTTCGCCGTGGTTTGGTCCCGAGCGGGAACCTCTGGATTACTTCGCCTTCTTGGCAGCCTTCTTGGCAGGTGCCTTCTTAGCAGCTTTCTTTGGAGCAGCGGCCTTCTTGGCGGCTTTCTTCGGAGCAGCGGCCTTCTTGGCGGCTTTCTTTGCAGCTTTCTTAGCCATGTTGTTGTTGTTGTTGGTTGCTTTGTTTTGTTTTGCCGAAGCACCAGCGGCGCTGGCGCTGCGGACAGGCTTACCTGCGGCAGCCTTGGCGGCGGCACGCTTCTCCTCAATGGCAGCTTGCGCGGCGGCAAGGCGAGCCACTGGGACACGGAAGGGGCTGCAGCTGACGTAGCTCAGTCCGACCTGATGGCAGAACTTCACAGAGTCAGGGTCGCCACCGTGCTCACCGCAGATGCCCAACTTGATGTCGGGGCGTGTGCTACGGCCTTTTTCGATGGCGGTTTTGATGAGCTGACCAACGCCGGTGGTGTCCAGCGTGGCGAAAGGATTCTTCTTGAAGATCTCATTCTCCGTGTAGGGCATCAGGAAGGAGCCCATGTCGTCACGGCTGATGCCGAGCGCGGTTTGAGTGAGGTCATTGGTTCCAAAGGAGAAGAACTCAGCGGTGTGAGCGATCTCGTCCGCAGTGAGCGCGCCGCGAGGCACTTCAATCATGGTTCCCACCATGTAGCTGAACTTCGTCTTCTTCTCAGCCATGACCTTCTTGGCCACGTTGTGAATGATTTCGACCTGAAGGTCGAGTTCCTTCTTGAAGCCCACGAGAGGCACCATGACTTCGGGCTTCACCTTGATGCCTTTTTTGGAGACATCCGCTGCAGCTTCGAAGATGGCACGTGCCTGCATGGCCGTGATTTCAGGATAGGCGATGCCGAGACGGCAGCCACGGTGACCAAGCATGGGGTTGAACTCATGCAGAGCTGCCACGCGTGACTTCACTTTCTCAACAGAGACGCCCATCTTCTTGGCGAGATCTGCTTGAGCTGCCTCTTCATGAGGAACGAACTCGTGAAGAGGTGGGTCCAAAAGACGAATGGTGGCAGGCAGACCCTTCAGGGTCTGGAAGATGCCGGTGAAGTCTTCACGCTGGTATGGCAGAAGCTTCGCCAACGCTTTCTCGCGATCCGCCAAGTTGTCAGCGAGGATCATCTCACGAACGGCGTCAATGCGATCTCCTTCAAAGAACATGTGTTCCGTGCGCGTCAGACCAATGCCCTGGGCACCAAAAGCAATGGCGTTTTCGGTTTGCTCAGGATTGTCAGCGTTCGTGCGAACCTGCAGGCGGCTGACTTTGGAGCACCAGCTCATCAGTTGCTTGAAGTTCTTGAACTTCTCCGTGGCTTGTGCGGCCTTGTCGTCATGAAGAAGACCGGTCACGATGGAAGAAGGACCTGTCTTGATCTTGCCACCATAGATGGTTCCAGCCGTGCCGTCGATGCTCAGGCTGTCTTTGCCCTCTTTGAAGACCTGACCAGCGATGGTCACGGTCTTCTTGTCGTAGTCGATTTCGACTGCGGAAGCACCGCAGATGCAAACCTTGCCCATCTGACGAGCAACAAGGGCAGCGTGTGAAGAAACACCACCTTTGGCAGTCAAAATACCTGCCGCAGCGATCATGCCACGAAGGTCTTCTGGAGAAGTTTCGTTGCGGACCAGTAGGACAGTCTCACCCGCTTCCGCTGCTGCAGCAGCACGGTTGGCATTCAGGTAGATGACACCCGAGGCTGCTCCAGGCCCGGCTGGCAGACCTTTGGCGAGTTCTTTGGCTTTCTTGACTTCAGCGATGTCAAAATCAGGGGCCAGAAGCTGCTCAAGCTGGTCAGCTGGATTGCGAAGGATCGCGGTCTCCCAGTCGATGAGCTTCTCTTTCACCATGTCCATGGAGAACTTCAAAGCAGCCGCAGCTGTGCGCTTGCCATTGCGGGTCTGAAGCATGAACAGCTTGCCTTGCTGGATCGTGAACTCGACGTCTTGAACGTCTTTGAAGTGCTTCTCGAGGATCTGACGCACTTTCATGAGTTCAGCAAATGCCTTTGGCATTTCCTTCTGAAGCTCGGCGACCGGTTCTGGCGTGCGGACACCTGCCACCACGTCTTCACCTTGAGCGTTGATGAGAAACTCACCGTAAAATTCATTCACACCGTTGGCAGGGTTACGGGTGAAAGCCACGCCAGAACCAGAATCGGTGCCAGTGTTGCCATACACCATGGCCTGCACGTTGACCGCTGTACCCCACTCATGAGGAATGTTGTATTTGCGGCGGTAAACGATCGCACGATCGTTCATCCAAGAACCAAACACAGCACCAGCAGCGCCACGAAGTTGATCCCAAGGGTCATTCGGGAAAACTTTGCCCGTGCGCTCTTTGACGAGTGCCTTGAAGCGCTTCACGAGTTCTTTCTGGTCATCAGCGGTGAGATCGCTGTCCAGAATGTCCTTGTGGTAAACTTCGTGCTTATAGCCTTCGATCACCGTTTCGAAAGGCTCGTGATCTTCACCTTCGCGCTTCTGAACGCCAAGCACGACGTCCCCGTACATTTGGATGAAGCGACGGTAGCAATCCCAAGCGAAGCGCTCGTTGTTGGTGGCCTTCACGAGCGAGAGCACCGTTTGGTCATTCAGACCCAGGTTCAGGATGGTGTCCATCATCCCTGGCATCGAGTCACGCGCACCCGATCTCACGGCGACCAGCAGTGGCATGCCTTTGGCATCGCCAAACTTGCAGCCCATGATTTTCTCCATCTTCGCGATGCCGTCTTCCATCTGAGCCTGCAGGATCGCGGGATAGGTGCGCTTGTTGTCGTAATAGTAGGTGCAGACTTCCGTGGTGATGGTGAATCCGGGAGGCACTGGCAAGCCGATGCGGCTCATCTCAGCAAGGTTCGCGCCCTTGCCACCAAGCAGCGCTTTCATGGAGCCATCGCCATCCGCTTTTCCTGCTCCGAAGGAATAAACGTATTTCACTGCCTTGCTGCTTTTGCTCGCTGCTTTTGCCATAGATGTGTGGTTAGTAACCGGCTTGGTGTGTTTTTTTGTTTGGAATAGAAGCCGATAATTGACGTGTGATTATAGGATGCAAGCACAAGTTGACAATGAAAACTTGCACGTGAGGCCGCGCATGTCGCATCGACATGGATGACACCATGCATGCAGAACCAACAGTAGTATTGACGCAATGGCTCGGTTCATGATTTAAACAAACAAGTCTGTGGGAAAATTGCAGCGCACCTTTGATGTCTAGCAGGTCTCCAGCCACCCCCCATCACAAACCATGAAAACAAAACACATGAACCAACGCACCCTGCACGGCGGCTTCACTTTGGTGGAGCTTCTTGTCGTCATCGTGATCATTGCCATCCTTGCCTCCCTCGCCGTTCCCGTGACCAACAAGGTCATGCAGATGGCCAACACCACGAGAACCAAGGCTATCATGAAGGATCTCCAAGTGGCCGTGGGTCATTACCGCACCGAATACAATCGTTTCCCGGTCGATCTTAGCGGCGATAGCGGCGCGGATGACATTGACCCTATCCAAACCAACGGAACCACAGACATCGTGAATGTACTCATGGCGATGACAGACACCTCTGACACTTCAGGGGGCAACTTGAACCCACGCGGCATCAAATTCATCGATCTTCCTATCGCGAAAAATGGAGCCTCGTTTGGTATCGTCGATCCTAGCGGTGGTTCGGGCAATGGTGGCAATGTCAGACTGCTCGACATCTGGGGCTTCCCTTATTACATCATGATGGACACCAATCTGGACAATCGCATCGAAAACCCAGATGCCAGCAACGTAGATCAGCGAGTTTCCTCTCGGGCACCTCAGTTTGTCCCGACAAGCGTCGGAGTGCAGTGCACAGGTCCTGACAAAATCCTCAACACACGCGACGACATTGTGTCTTGGAGATAATCAGCATTGATCCGACAAAAACTCAAAGCGCGCTCTGCGGAGCGCGCTTTTTTATGCGTATTTGGCAAGAAGGTCGCCTGCTTTGGCTGGATCGACTTTTTCATAAAAGTCATCTTCGACCATGCAAACAGGGCCAAAGCCACAGCTCGCCAAACACTCGGCGAATTCGATGCTGTATTTGCCATCGGCACTGACAGCAATGGGATGATGATGATCGACGTGACTGCGGTCGATGTTTGCCACTTTGCAAAAGGACTCCATCAATTCATAGCTACCCGCCATGGCACAGGAAAGGGTGCGACAAACTCTGATGTGAAATTTGCCTGGAGCCGTTTGGCGAAAACCAGGATAGAAGGTGACGACTTCCAACACCTGCACCGGCTCTAGCCCTAGCTTTGCAGCTACCCAATTCACTGCATCTTCGTTGATGTAGCGAAAGTGATGCTGGATCAGATGCAGCAGAGGCAGGACCGCACTTCGCTTGGAGACCGGATAGTGGGTGATGACCTCGTCGATCTTGCTGGAGAGTTCGGCAGGAATTTCGATAGCCATCTTGAGAAAAATGAGAATTGGAAAAAAGGGTCGTGGGACCGATCAGCGATCGCACTCGCCCATCACAAAGTCGAGACTACCCAGCACTGACGGAATGTCACTGAGCAAGTGCCCAGGCAGCATTTTGGAAAGAATGCTCAAGTTGATGAAGGAAGGGCTACGAATCTTGAGACGATAAGGCACTCCACCGCCTTTGCTGTGAATGTAAAAGCCAAGTTCGCCTTTTGGGTTTTCAGCCCCGAAGTAAACCTCACCCGCTGGAGCATCAATGCCCTGGGTGGCAAGAATGAAGTGATGGATGAGTTCCTCCATCTTCATCAGAACTTTTTCTTTTTTCGGCAACAGACCTTTGGCGTCAGCGACGTTGATGGGGCCACCGGGAAGCTTGTCCAAAACTTGTCTCAAGATGCGAACACTTTGCCTCATCTCTTCCATGCGGACCAGGTAACGATCGTAGCAGTCACCGGTGGTGCCAATGGGAATGTCGAACTCGTAGTTTTCGTAACCAAGGTAAGGATTTGCTTTGCGCAGGTCATGCTCCACACCCGATCCGCGGAGGTTGGGACCACTCATTCCCCAGGCGATGGCGTCTTCTTTGGAAATGATGCCCAGGCCCTGAGTTCTCGCCATGAAAATAGCGTTTCTGGTCAGCAGCTTCTCGACCTCATCAATGACGGGTTCGAGCTCGTTCAAGAACTTCTGCACCGCGCGGGTAAAGCCATCTGGAAGATCGCGAATCTGACCACCGACGCGAGTGTAGCTGGTGGTAAAACGTGCTCCGGTGAGCTGCTCACAGAGATTGTAAACCTTTTCGCGCTCCGTGAAGGTGTAAAGAAAGACGGTCATGGCACCGACATCCATGGCGAACACACCCACACCCAGAAGGTGCGCCGAGATCCTTGCGAGTTCGCAGCAGATGACACGAATGGCCTGACCGCGTTCAGGCACTTGCCATCCCATCAATTTTTCGACGGCAAGCGCATAGGCGACGTTGTTGGCCAAGGGTGCCAAGTAGTCCAAACGGTCCGTGTAGGGCACGAACTGGTTGTAATGCATGTTTTCGGCAATCTTTTCATCACCGCGATGCAGGAAACCAACATCAGGTTCAGCTTTGCTGACGATTTCTCCATCCAGTTCCAAGATCAACCGCAGCACTCCATGCGTGGCAGGGTGAGATGGGCCCATGTTTAGAACGAGCTTCTCACCTACAATGTCCTTGGCCGATTCATCCATGCCTTCGGCCTGCATCGCTGCCTTTGCAGCGACATCAGGGGCATCGTACTCTCTCGTGACGGTAGGCATTCAGGATATGGGGGATGGTGAGTATTCTACGCGTGAAAAACAGGGGCAAGACGAATTTGTGAAAAATTTCACAAGCTCGGTTCTGAAGCTGCCCTGAAGCAATTCGTGCTGTGTTCTTCTCTTATAGATAGGGCTGAATCGGAAGGCTGCCATTCCAGGCGCAAATGAACATGGTCCCAGGTTTGATCGGACTCGGTGAAGTGGTGACCTTGCCACCTGCTGCTTCGACCAGCATGACACCCGCTGCGATGTCCCAGAGGCTGATTTGCTCTTCCACGTAGGCATCGAGCCGACCGCAGGCGATGTAGGCGAGCGCGAGCGCAGCACTGCCGAGCATGCGCGTCTTGCGCACTTCGTAGGCGATTCTTTTGTAGCGCTCGAAGCCGGCATCGAGCGCGGATTTGCTTTTGGAAAAACCAACCGTGACCACAGCCTCGGCCATCGTGGAACGAGGACTGACCGAAATGGGTTTCCCATTCAGGAGTGGTTGACCGCCTTGGGTCACACTCCAGGTTTCATTTTGCATCGGATCATGGATCACCCCGAGCAGCATCTCTTTGGTATGTCGATCCCGTGCAGCGATGCTCACGCAGAAGTGCGGGATGCCAAAGAAGTAATTCACCGTGCCGTCAATCGGATCGACGATCCACTCCACATCCCCATTGCCACCGACGTCACCTTCTTCTTCGCCAAGGATGGCATGGGAGGGATTGTGACTCAGGATGATTTCCGTAATCAGCTTTTGGCTACGCACGTCCAGCTCCAGCTTGATGTCATGACGCTGCATTTCATTCACGGTCAGTTCAGAGCCAAAGTTATTCTTGATGAGCTGTCCAGCTTGGTGAGCTGCGTCGAGGGCGATGGGGAGGAGTTCAGACATGGGGAAGTTCAAGGGCGGAGATGGCCGAGACTCGTGATGAATTCGATCAGCGAGCGGGCAAGAGTCGATTTTTCCTGCTGAGGCATGACCACGGTCTGCCCGCCAGGGAGGCAGAGGGTGACGGCGTTTTCCTGACTGTCAAACCCGATGCCGGGCTGGGAAACGTCATTCGCGATGATAAGGTCACAGCCCTTTCGCGTCAGCTTATCTTGCGCGTGTTCGATGAGTCTTTCCGTCTCCGCAGCGAAGCCGACCAAGATTCCCCGAAAACCAAAGCGGCCTCGTGCTGAGCCAAGGATGTCCTCCGTGCGCTCCAGTGCGAGCATGAGGCTAGGTTCCGCCTTTTTGATCTTGTGCGCCTGAATGCTCGCTGGACGGTAGTCCGCCACCGCTGCCGCAAAAATCGCGACTTCGGCGTGAACGATTTCCGATTCGACCGCTTCATACATCTGCCGCGCGGTTTCAACGCGCCGCACGATGACTCCAGGTGGCTCAGGGAGCTGAACAGGGCCTGTCACCAAAACAACCTCATGACCCGCATCGCGTGCAGCCTCAGCTAGAGCATAACCCATGCGGCCTGAAGATCGGTTCGAAAGAAACCGTACAGGGTCGATGGGCTCACGTGTCGGGCCTGCGGTGATGAGGAAACGCATGCGATGTCCTCATCTACCGTGCGTTCGGGTGCGGTCAATTGAGGCCGCTGGACATTCGATCACTGACCAGCGGCCGCTTTGGCTTGCTGTTGGCTTTCAGGAGATAGGCGGCTCAGTGGCACGAGGAAAACTTCACCGTTGCTGGCCATTTTCAGCAGCACTCCGCCGTCTTTCATGCCAGCAAAGGTAGCCTGAAGGCTGCGTCCATCGCTGCTGGTCCAGGTTTGCACACCACCGGCCGGGGCCGTGGCGACTGGGGCTGCCGGCGCGGGCATTGAACCGCCGCCTGTGAGGGAGGCACCTTCTTTGATCCAGCTCTCGAGCTTGCTGACCTCGGCATCTGTGAGGCGGTTTTTTCCCTTAGGCGGCATCACATCGCTATCGTCGTCCGGCAGCTTGCATATGGTCAGCAGATTGCTCTTGGCAGGATCACCCGGCACGATGGGGCCGTCGGCATTGATCACTTTTGCCAGTTCTTCAGGGGTATCCAGTGCGACATCACCTTTGGTTTTGCCCTTGGAGACGGCATGGCAGGCGTAGCACTTCTGGTCAAAGATGGGTTTGATTTCACGGCTAAAGTCCACAGCGGAGGCAGGCAGGCAGGCCAGGAGGAGACAAAAGAAGGGGATGAATTTCATGGAAGAATCATGCGATAACAGATCGGGAGATTGCCTGGCAAGCTCCGTATTGCATTCAGCTCTTGTCAAACGCAGCACCGCAGCGAGACTTGGCACGATTTTCTCTCCCTCCCCGCAGTCACATGCCAGAGCCCAGTCTTTTCAGGCACTACCTCATCGCGCAGGACGCAGAAGGCGGCAATGTGGAGCTCCTCCGCGATGCCGAACAAGTCTGTGTGCTCGGATTTGACACACGCAGGTTGGAGTTTGTCCACTGCCACGTGCTCCTGGAGCCGCTGAAGGAGCCTAACGTCTTCGACGGAGCAGTCGCCAGACTGCAAGCTCGCGGGCACCCATTGCTCGCGAAGCTCTCCGACCATGGCGAGGACGAAGGTAACCCTTACTACATCACCAGTCACATTGATGGTGAAACCCTGGCGGAGTACCTGGGTAGGCTATCGGACATCCCGCTTTGGCTCGCCACGCTCGTTTCTCTGCGTTCTTTAGTGGCCACAGCTGCCCTCGCCGAACGTTCAGAGGTGCCTTTGCATCAGCCACTGGCCTGCCTGCGTGTGGTGCAGACGAGTCACCAAAATCTCATCGTCCAGGTCGCTGACTACCCTTTGCTGCCCAGCGCACGGAGGGCCAAGGGGCTGAAGGCCGCGCTGGAAAAGCAGGGCAAATTCCTCAAAGACTTCCTTTCGGAAAAAGCGGGCTCTTCCCTGCCCTGCGCGGATTTCGCAGAGCTGCTCAGCGCCTGTTTGCAGGCCGTGAGTGCAGATTCAAAATCAGCTGTGAAGGAGCTGATCGCTGCCTTGCAAAGGACTGCTAGCCGTCATCCAGCCGAAGAAATCGCCACGGCGCTGAAGCCACGATCTTTGCTCGCTACGCATCTGGCCGGCTATCAGGAGGTAGCCCGCATCTTGGTGAATCGCGTCCGCTTCCAGAGCCAGCGCCTCGACATGGCGAATCCCTACGCCATGCGAGGGACGCTGACTCGTTCCGGCAGAGCTGTGCTCGTCGAGCAAACGCTGCCGGATCGGCTCGCCACGCACGCGGTGCGTGCTACCCTGGAACGTCACGCGAAGGCAGAAGGGGCCTCTCAGGGAGCCTTGGTGCCTCTACCGCTCATTCACGAGGCCGATGGCATCAGTTGCATGGCCGAGGAGGTGGTGGAAGGCATCAGCTTGGCTGATCTTTTGCTGTCCAGGCAAGCCTTGAATGTCCACGAAACTTACCTCGTGCTCGCAGGGCTGGATGCAGCTCTCCATCAGCTAGAAAACTCAGGCCTTGAGGCGATTCGGCTGCGGCTGGAAGACATTCATCTGCTGACCGGATTTCCCCGCGAAGACGCACGCAGCCTGAAGCTGCTGATGACACAGCTGACGGATTGGCCTGCCTTTTCGGTGATGCTGCGTGCTCATCCGACTCTGGCCTCCATGTCAGGCCGTGGCACTGATCCGGCCGTGCTTTTGCCGCCAAACCTGGCGGCCACCTGGGATGCCGCGTGGCTTTCTGCACTGGGGCAATTTTTGCTCTCGCTGGAGATGCTGCCTGGAGCAGCCCACGCCGCCAGTTTCGCACGCGGCAGCGAGATAGAAACCGTGTCCCGGCTTTTCGACGATGAAATCGCCAAAAGCCGCGAAGGCCAGCGCACAAAACGCGGCGATTTCCTGGCACGCTACGCACGCATCGTGCACCATCACGATCTCGCCAAAGAGCCCACCGTCAAAAAGGCCTCGGGGCCACTCGATGTTCCAGCGGCCAAGCCCATGGCCAAACCGCGCACGGCGGGTTTGCAACCCATCTCCTCCAGCAGCGGATCAAGGGCAGCGGAAGATGTGCCCGCCGGAGCCGCGAGTTTCGGCGCCCTCAACCCCGTCATCGCGCCCATCGCCGAGAAGCCGAGCGTCGGCTTCGCAGAGCTGCTGTTTCGTGGCACTAGTGAGACGGCACCGGCTTCCGGCCCAGACTGGGCACGCACAGCGGTCGATGCACCGCCGACGATTCACCCCGATGAAACTCTGCTGCCGGAGGAGCTCGTGCCACTCTGGCTGCGCATGGCCGTTTTTTTCGGCGGCTCCATGGTCGCGGGCGCAGTGCTAGCGCATGTCTCCGGTCATGCGCTCTGGCAGCAGACCCCGCCGCGATCCTCCACACCACCAGCGATCCAGGTGAAGCAAAGTGCTACCCCATCTGTGCCAAAGGCCATCGCCCTGCCCAAAGCTCAGGCTATGCCCGAGGAACCCACACTGCCTGTGCCAAGAGCTGCAGAAGTGCCTGAACTGACTCCCCTGCCCGCCAGCAACCTCCTGAAGCCACCCCCGGGACAGCGGGACAGCATCCTCCGCAGTGCTGAGGTCAGCCCAGGCTCCTCAAATTGAGAAATTTCCTGTAGGTTTCATCATCTCCGGTGTTTTACCCGTTTGCAAAACTCCTGAGGGTTGTTACTTCTCGCCAATTCCATGCGCTCCCTCAATGGGCCGTGTGAACAACAACAAACACAACGAACACCACACTATGAAATACGCCCTCCTCGCCCTTGCGGCTTCGGTCATCGCTGGCGGCCTTGTCTCCTGCGCCTCCAAGCCACCACCCCCGCCTCCTGCTCCAGTTCAGGCCACCAAGTAAGCTGACGGCCTGAAGGCCTGGCTTCGTAGTTGCAGCGTTCCCAACCGACTCTCGACACTATGATCCGTATCCTCACCGTCACGCTGGCTTCCGCCTCTCTCTTCCTTGCCTCCTGCTGCTCGACGAAGAAAGAGTGCTCTTCTTGCGATGCTAAGCCCGCAGCGGAATGCTGCAGCAAAAGCACCGCCTGCTGCAAGAGCGGCCACAAACACTGATTTGAGCTAAAGCTCATGCCCACGCCGCCCGGAGCTCACGCTCCGGGCGGCTTTTTTTATGCCACCTTGGGCTGCGGCACGAGGTGCTCCGCCTCCTTCGCCGCTTCCTGACGCCGTGCCTCCGTCGCTGCTGTGTTCTGCTGCTCGATCTCTCGGCACCAGCCTTTGATCTCCAGTTCGTTGAAAATCTTGCCGATGACACGGCGGAGCAGACCCTTCAGGTTTGGCAATTCCACTTCCGCCAGCGAACGAATCGCGGCCTCTTTGTAGCTTTCCAGCAGCACATTGGCCTTCTCGTAGGCCCCCGTTTCCTCGGCCCAGGCTCGGATGGTCGGCTTGTCGGGCACAGCGGACACCGTTTGGCCATTCCAGAGCGCTTCCATGATCTCTTTCACGCCGTCTTTGCCGCGCTCACGCAGCAGCGCGAGGATGATGCTGGGGCGAATGCTGACCTGATTGTCAGCTGCTGAGTCGTCTCCCAGGTCATCCAGGTCATCACGGATCTGATAAGCGATGCCGAGATTCTCAGAGTAAGTGTGCAGCACATCCGCCGTCTCATCCAGGCGACCCGCCAGCGAGGCACCGATCTTCAGCGCCACCTCAAAGGCCGGGGCGGTCTTGCTGCGGAAGATCTCCAGCACCTGCGTACCATTCAGAGCCACCGGGTGGTTGTTCCACAAAAGCTCAGCGCCCTGGCCACGGCAGAGTTCGCGCTGACCTTCCGCAGCCACTTTCAGGCACTCGGAGCGCAGGTGGCTCGCGCATTTCATCTCAGCCAGCAGGCGATAGCCTTCACCGATCAGTAGATCTCCCACATTCAGGGCCACGCCCACCCCATGTTCTGAGTGCAGGGTCGGCTCACCATAGCGCTCCGCGTCATTGTCCTCGATGTCGTCATGAATCAGAGAAGCCTTGTGGAAAGCCTCCACCGAGACGGCGGCTAGCTTCAGGTCATCCGAAATCGGTGCCTCAGGGTCATCGCGCAGGGCTTGGTAGGCCGCGATGGTCAAGAACGGACGCCAGCGCTTGCCCGCACGGGCCAGCCATTCGCGCGCGATCTCCTCTGTCTTGCAGGTAGGCCTGCCCAGCAGAGCATCCAGCGCTTCGGGGGTAAACCAGGTTTTGACCTCGTCATGCAGTGCCGTCAGGTTGAGGCGGCGAGTTTTGTCCTCGCTCGTCAGGTGGATGTAGTCCCAGACCCAATCCACATCCACGGTGGTGTCGATGCAGTCGTCCTGCAGCAGCGGCACGGCCACGGCAGGGATGGCTGCCGCCTCGACGTAGGGGAAGGTGCGCTCCAGCACAGACAGGCAAGAGATGCCCACGATGGCCTCGATTTTCCCTGTCTGGATCAAAGACATGACGATGGCACTGCCTTCCGCCACCAGCACTGCATAGCCCAGCTTTTCAGCCTCATTTTGAAAGTCCTGGATGGAGCAGAGTCCGCACTGCTTGCACAGCAGGCCGAATTCATCAAAAGGTGCCGGGCATTTGCTTTCGACCCGCAGGCATTTTGGCATCAGCAGCAGCCTTTTCTCAAAGGGCACCGAGGCTAGCGATTCACGCCAGGTCTCATTTGCCAGCAGCACGCCGGTGTAGTCGCGGTAGGCCTTTTCGATGCCGTAGATGGCGAGGATTTTCTCCGTGTGTGTCTGCAGCTCATCCAACGGCACCGGCGGCACGAGGCGATGCTGCTCCATGTATTCGCGCACACTTTTCAGCACATAGTCCCGGTCCGGCTTTGTCTGCGGGATGTTTTTCTTCGGCGGGCGGACACGGCGTGTCAGGCCAGGAATCGGCGGGGGAAGAGTGGCAGAGCGGACAGCGACCGTGGACATAAAGCAGTGGGTGCAGAAAAACGAAAACGAAGGAGGAAAGGAAGCCCGGCCAGGAGTCTGGGCGCACATCTAACCGTGCCGCTGCGCTAGGGTCTTGCAAGGATTGTGCGCGGCTGGTCACATCTTGCGCACACTTTTCTTCCAGAATCAGACGTAGCGCACCAGACGCGCCGACTTTCTCCTTGCTGCCAGGCAGTGCCTGCGAATCGTCCGCGCTCCCTTCCCCCATCCCCACCATGAGCAAAGCCCCCATCACCGTCTCAGTCACAGGAGCCGCCGGACAGATCGGTTACTCCCTCCTCTTCCGCATCGCGTCCGGTGCCCTCTTTGGCCCTGATCAGCCCGTGAAGCTGCGCCTGATCGAAATCCCCGACGAGAAAGCCATGAATGGCCTGCGTGGAGTGTGCATGGAGCTGGATGACTGCGCTTTTCCCCTGCTGCACGGCATCACCGCCACCTCGGACATCAACGAAGGATTCTCCGGCACCAACTGGGCCATCCTCGTCGGTTCCGTTCCGCGCAAGGCCGGCATGGAGCGCAAGGACCTGCTGAGCATCAACGGCAAGATCTTCACCGGCCAAGGCCAGGCGATCGAGAAAAATGCCGCCAGCGACGTGCGCGTGCTAGTCGTGGGGAATCCCTGCAACACGAACTGCCTCATCGCCATGAACAGCGCGAAGAGCATCCCCACCGACCGCTGGTTCGCGATGACCCGCCTGGATGAAAACCGCGCCAAGAGTCAGCTCGCCACGAAGGCTGGCGTGCTGGCCAGCAGCGTGAGCAATCTGGCCATCTGGGGCAACCACAGCGCCACCCAGTATCCTGACTTCTTCAATGCCAAGATCGACGGCAAAGCCGCCACTGACGTCATCAGCGACCATGACTGGTTGAAGGGTGACTTCATCAAAACCGTGCAACAGCGCGGAGCCGCCATCATCGCAGCTCGTGGCCTGTCCAGCGCCGCCTCCGCTGCCAATGCCGCCTGCGATACCGTGCGCAGCCTGACCAGCCCCACGCCCGCAGGAGACTGGACCAGTGTCGCCGTCTGCAGCGATGGCAGCTACGGCATCGAAAAAGGTCTGATGTTCTCTTTCCCCATCCGCACGAACGGCAGCCAGTGGGAGATCGTGCAGGGCGTGCCCGTGAACGAGTTTAGCCAAGAGAAAATCAAGGCGACGGAAGACGAACTGAAGGAAGAACGCGCCGCCGTGAAGGAGCTGGGTCTGATCTGATCCACCTCCACGGCCTTGCTAGCCCCTTCTGTCAGCGGCCCTGAGGTGCAGACCTCGGGGCCGTCTGCTTTTTAGTAAAAATCCGGCCGCAGGGGAAACTCACCCCGCCCTTGCCAAACCGGCAAAGTCGCCTAGCCTGCGCGCCCTTTTTTCCGGCACGTGACTGTGGCCCGCGAAAGAGAATCCCCCGCCTGCCCCACTCATCGCCCCTGTTTTCCGCATGAACATCAACGTCGAACATCAGCCCAACTGCCGAGCCATTGCCCACATCCGCGTGCCAGGGGAGGAAGTCACCAAGCAGCGCAAAAGCATCGTGGCCTACTATGCCCAGAATGTCCGCCTGCCCGGCTTCCGCCCTGGGAAGGTGCCAGCCTCTGCGGTCGAAAAGCGCTTCGGGGCTGACATTCAGTCCGATCTGGAGCGCCAACTGATCAATGAAGGCCTGCGTGAGGCCGTGAAGCGTGAAGGCCTAGAAGTCCTGAACGTGCTGGGCGTGAACGACCGCATGACGCATGACACGGACCAGAGCTTCTCCTTCAGCGCCGAGCTGAGCCTAGCTCCCAAGTTTGAACTGCCAGAGTACAAGGGCATCCCCGTGAAGCTGCCCCGCGTGGAAGTGACCGATGCTGACATCGACCACGATCTGCTACACCTGCGCGAGCGCTACGCTAACTTTGAAGACGTAGAACGCGCGGCTGGGTTCGGTGACGTCGTCGTGCTCAGCTGCACGGGAAGCCTGGACGGACAACCGCTGGCCGAAGCCATGCCCGAGGCTCCGAAGCACCTCCAGAGCATCGAAGAAAACTGGTTCCTCCTGGATGCTGAAGAGAACTTTCTTCCTGGCTTCTACGCGGGTCTCGTGGGGATCGCTCAGGGAGAAGAGCGCCAGCTTCCCATCACCCTCGGTGAAGACTTTGCCTTTGAACCCCTCCGCGGCAAGACCCTGACCCTAACCGCCCAGTGCAAAGGGGTGAAAAACAAGGTCGTGCCTGCCCTGGACGCTGACTTCATCAAGAAAGTCGGAGGTGATGAAATGACCGAAGAAACCCTGCGCGCCGAAGTGAAGGAAGCCATCCGCCGCCGCAAGGAGCAGAACCGCGAAACCGCCAAGGCCAACCAAGTGATCGCTCACATCCTGGAAAAGCTAGAGTTTGATCTGCCCCAGGAAGTCGTGAACCGGGAAGCCCAGCGCCGCACGAATGACATCGCCATGCGTGCGCTCCAGCAGGGCGTGCCACAGGAAGAACTCATCAAGCAGCAGGACGAAATCCTGAGCAGCGCCACCCAACAGGCGCGCAACAGCGTGAAGGTCAGCTTCATGCTCGGTGAAGTGGCGAAGAAAGAAGGCATCACCGTCAACGACCAGCAGCTCATGATGGCCCTGGCCAACATCGCCGCACGCCAGAAGAAGCCCGTGAAAAAATTCCTGCAAGAAGCGCAGAAAAATGGCATCGTGGATGGCGTCCGCGAAGACCTGATGCTGGAAAATGCCCTCCAATTCCTGAAGGACAACGCCCAGGTCGAAGAGACCGCCCCCGAGCCCGAGCAGTGTGATGCGCACCCCGCAGCTGCCGAGTAAGCACATCCCTCCCATTCCTCCGATCAGCGGGGCGGGCTCAGGCTCGACCCCGCTTTTTGGTGAAATCTCACACCCTTTCCTGAACCTTGGACGCGCCTTAGCGGGCTCGATTCTTCAGCTCTAGGCACGCACTCCTGCTTGCTTCCCGCCAGGGCGGCTGGCAGGATGAACACTCATCCCATGGCCAAAAAAGCTGCTTCCAAAAAACCCGAATCCCTCCACCGCAAACACAGCGCTATCATCGTCGATGGCGTGGAGCGCGCTGCAAGCCGCGCCATGCTGCACGCCGTCGGCTTCAAGCGGGAAGACTTCCAGAAATCCCAGATCGGCATCGCCAGCACCTGGAGCATGGTCACGCCCTGCAACATGCACATCGACCGTCTGGCCAAAGAAGCCGCGAAGGGCGTGGATGCCGCCGGTGGCAAGAGCGTGATCTTCAACACCATCACCATCTCCGATGGCATCTCCATGGGGACCGAAGGCATGAAGTACTCCCTGGTGTCTCGTGAGGTCATCGCGGACTCCATCGAAACCGTGGTCGGCTGCGAAGGCTTCGATGGCTACGTGGCCATCGGTGGCTGTGACAAAAACATGCCTGGCTGCATGATCGCCATGGCACGCATGAACCGCCCTGCTGTTTTTGTTTACGGCGGCACCATCCTGCCAGGCTGCGTCGGCCCTGACAAAAAGGACGCTGACATCGTCACCGTCTTCGAAGCGGTGGGCAAACACGCGAACAGCCAAATTGACGACAAGGAACTCGAAGACATCGAAGAGCATTCCATTCCCGGTGAAGGCTCCTGCGGCGGCATGTACACCGCGAATACCATGGCCAGCGCCATTGAAGCCATGGGCATGAGCTTGCCCAACTCTGGCGCGCAGGCGGCAATCAGCAGCGAGAAACTCATCGACTGCTTCGATGCGGGAGCCGCTGTGATGAACATGATCAAGCTCGGCATCACGCCGCGTGACATCATGACGAAGGAGGCCTTTGAAAACGCCATCACCTTGATCATCGCCCTTGGTGGCAGCACAAACGCCGTGCTCCACCTCATCGCCATCGCCCATGCCGCAGGCGTGAAGCTGGGCATCGACGACTTCGTCCGCATTGGCAAAAAGACTCCGGTGCTGGGGGATCTGAAGCCAAGTGGCAAATACTTCATGAACGACCTCGTCCGCATCGGTGGCACCGTTCCGCTCATGCGCATCCTCGTCGAAGAAGGCCTCATGCATGGTGACTGCTTGACCGTGACCGGCAAGACGATGAAGCAGAACCTGAAGAACTCGAAGATCGTTTATCCAAAGGATCAGACCATCATCCGCCCGCTTTCCAATCCGATCAAAAAAGACAGTCACCTCGTCGTCTTCCGTGGCAATCTCTGCCCCGAAGGAGCCGTGGGGAAGATCAGCGGCAAAGAAGGCCTGAGCTTCACCGGCAAGGCCATCGTCTTCGACAGCGAAGAGAAAGCGCTCGATGCCATCCTGCATGACAAAGTGAAAAAAGGTCACGTCATCGTCATCCGCATGGAAGGCCCCAAAGGCGGCCCAGGCATGAGAGAAATGCTTTCCCCCACCTCTGCGATCATGGGCAAGGGTTTGGGCAAAGACGTAGCGCTGATCACCGATGGTCGCTTCAGCGGAGGCAGCCACGGCTTCGTCGTCGGACACGTCACGCCAGAGGCCTTTGTCGGCGGTCCGATCGCAGTCATCAAGAATGGCGATCCGATCACGATTGATGCCGAGAAGCGCCAAATCACCCTGGGCATCCCTGACAAGGAGCTGAAAGCACGCCTCAAGGCCTGGAAGCAACCCAAGCCTCGCTACACCCGCGGTGTGCTGGCGAAGTTTGCCAAACTCTGCGCGAGTGCCAGCGAAGGTGCCGTGACGGACAAGGAGCTGTGATCGTTCAATCCGCCCAATCTCATCTTACCTCAAGCAATCAGGGGCGGCCTCACAGCCGCCCCTGATTGGTTTCAGATCGATCCAAAGCGATGGCATCAAGCAGAGAGCAGTGCCTTCAGTTCATCCAGCGCCTTTTTCGTGCGCGCGATGCCTTCCATCTCGCTGTGCTTATCGCCTTCATACTCGATGCCGATGTAGCCGTTGTAGCCAGCTTTCACGACGATGTCGATCAGGCGCTGGTAGTCGAGCGTCATCTCCCGACCTTCCCGACGATCTTCGGTGTAAAAGGCACCCGCGCCGGTGTCCCAGTCATAGGCCTTGGCGCTCATGGCCTTTTTCACCCAGGGCATGAACTCACGCAGACCTTTGTAGGGATTGTAAAGCTCACCTTTGTTGCGGTCGGTGTAAAAGTTGCCGAAGTCAGGCAAAATGCCCACTCGTGCGTGATCCGCAGCCTTCATCACACCAGTCAGCCAAAGACCATTGCTGGACAGGCCCCCGTGGTTTTCCACGACGACAAAGAGACCGCGCTTGTCGGCCTCGACGCAAAGGCGATGCAGCCCATCCGCAGCGAGCTTCATTTGCTCCTCAAAGCTCAGCTTGGCATCGCTCGCAGCATTCACACGGATGCTGTGACACCCCAATGTCGCAGCGGCATCCAGCCACTTTAAGTGATTCTCGATCGTCTTGGCGCGCTTCGCTTCATCCGGGTCACCCAGATTGCCTTCGCGGTCGCACATGATCAGCAGTCCCGTCACCCCTTCACCCTCCTGGCGCTTTTTCATTTCGCCCAGGTAGGCCGCGTCCGTGGCTTTGTCGAAGAACATCTGGTTCACATACTCCACGCCATCAATGCCAAAACTGCGTGCCGTTTTGCAGAAGTCGAGGTGGTCCAGCGGCTCCGCACCGCTCTTCTTGAACATGCGCTTGTTCAGCGACCACTCTGCCAGAGAGATCTTGAAGGGTTCCTTCTTTTCAGCGGCTCGAGTGGTTCCGGCGAGAGCCGAGGCCAGAGCAGCCGTGGTGATGTGTTGGAGAAATTGGCGACGATTGGCAGTGGATTTCATATCAAATGGACACGCAGTCTCCCAGGATCACTGCTGAAACGCAAGCCAGCATCCCATTTCCACCCGGGATTCTGATCGTGACGAGGCGCTAAGACGACGCCTCCTGCCTAGAGGCGCCTGCGCCCATGCAGAGCCTGATAAAGCGTAAGCTCATCGGCATGATCCAGGCCACCTCCGGCAGGCAAGCCCTGAGCCAGCCGTGTCACGGCGAGGCCTTCCTGACGCAAAAGATCCCCGAGGTAGCTGGCCGTCGCTTCGCCTTCCACATCCGAGCCGACTGCCAAAATGACTTCCTCCATGCCGCTGGCTCTCGCCCGCTGGATCAATGGCTCGATCCGCAGATCTTCCGGAGTCACATTGTCCAGCGGTGAAAGCCGGCCCCCGAGCACATGATACTGGCCCTGATAAGCCCCCGAACGCTCCAGCCTCAGGACGTCCGCCGCCTGCTCCACCACACAGATGACACTGCGCTGCCGCCTCGGGTCATGGCAGAGCGCGCACTCCTGACCTTTTTCCATGAAAAAGCCGCAGTCCTCACACGCCACGATGCGCGCTGACGCACCCGCGAGCGCATCCAGCATTGGCTCGATGCGCCCGTGATCCTGCATGAGCCAAAGCATCAGACGCTCTGCACTGCGCGGCCCCAGGCCAGGCAGGGACTTCAGCTGCGCGATCAGTCGCCGCAGCGGTGGAGGATAGTCCAAAGCAGGCATGGCCAGAAGAAATCAGACCTTTTCCAGCCCCACCACTCCCCCTTCCGCAGGGATCGAAACCCGGCGGTAAAAGCAAGTGCTCCGGTGCGTGTGGCAGCAGCCACCGCCCATCTGACGCACTCGCAGGATGAGTGCATCTTGATCACAATCCGTCAGGATCTCCACGATGTGCTGCACCTCGCCACTTGTCTCCCCTTTCAGCCAGCGTTGGTTGCGGCTCCGGCTCCAATACACGGCCTTGCCATAGGCCAGTGTCTCGCGCAGCGTCGCCTCATTCATGTAGGCTAGCATGAGCGGCTTTCCCGTATCAGCATCCACCGCCATGGCCGCGATGAGACCGTTTTCGTCAAACTTGGGGGCAAAAGCCAAGCCTTCCTCGATGCTTTGCTTCGAATCGCGCGGGCCGAACTGGTAAGGGGCAGGATGAGTCATGAATCTGGCGTGGACATACCCCTGAGTGCCCATTTGCCAAAACAAAAGATGCCCCTGCGTGATGCCAAATCAGAGCCTTTGTTTTTTCCGGTCATCCAAAAAATCCAGGGCCCTCTCCAGCCACTCCTTGCCCGGTGCCCCATGCCCCTGCCCTGGGATCTCGAAGAGCCGCACATGCTGAAACCCGTTCTGCTGAAAGCCCTGCTCATAGACCGCCTGAGTATTGTCGCGATTGAAGTCCTTGTCTCCCGTGACGAGCACAATGCGTGACTCTGCCTGCGCCAGCGTGGCCATCTCAGGGTGGGGAATGTAGCGGGCCTCATACATCGTACCGTCCTTGCCTTGGGTGGGGAAAAAGAAATTTGCCCCCATGAAGCAAACCGCCCCGCTGAACATGTCTGCATAGGCCACGGCCAGCATGGATGCCACACGCGATCCGCCAGAATGACCACTCACGTAAACCCGCGCCGGATCGATCTCATAAAGCTGACGCAGCTGATCATTGGCCACAATCGCCAGCTGCATGCGGCTAGTGACCTCCCGCTGATTGCCCGAACGCAGTGCCCCGACAAAGATCAGCTTCTTGTCCGCGAGCACCTTCTCCCAGTCCGCCGGCAGCGCGCATTGATCGTTCGGACTGATCCAGATGAAGAGCCCGTGCGGCACCTCCTTCTTGTAGCTGCGTGGCACGATGATTTCATAAGACTCGCGACTGATCTCCAGCTCCGTTGGCATCTCTGCGGCACGCAGACGCATCTTCAGCTGCTGAGCACCCGCCATCGGCGTGCTGGACACCAGCTTCAGAGGCGAACGCTGCCCGAGCTTCACTGGCAACGCCTTGGCGGGCTGCGCCTGAACCAAAGCCAAAGATCCCCAACCAACAGCCAGCAAAAGAAAAACGCGAATCTTCATGTCACACCATCCAAGCGAGGTCCCTGCCGCATGTCGATGGCAAAAGCACCCCCATCCCGCACTTGCCATCGAAGGCAGTGTCTTGTAAATCCAAGAACCAAGGCACCCGTAGCTCAGTGGATAGAGCAGTGGATTTCTAATCCTCTGGTCGCAGGTTCGATCCCTGCCGGGTGCGCTTTTGGATGACCTGCCAATTGCGAGACAGACCACGGAGAGTATGCAGGTCAGACGTAGCTCTTCGATGGAGCAAGCCTCGAAAAGCACCCCGCAGAGAATGCGCACTTGATTGGCGACGGCTGGATTCGCTCTCGAGTAAAACGCTTTCTCCGTCTGAGGGAGAGACCCGTTTCTTGCCATGTGCAGCATTGGCCCGGATTCCAAAGTTCTGTGAAAACGGGCATCCTTGCCCAGCAAAACTTCGAAATCCGAGTTTAGTCGTTGAAGAAGTGGCGTCCGGTTTGGCCGGCCTCGGTCTTGTTGTCCACTTCCCAGTAAACGTCATCGAAGATGGATTCCGGTTCGGGATAGGGGCTGGCTTTGGCAAATTCGGCACTAGCTTCGGCTTCAGCTTGGGCTTCGCGGTCGATTTTTTTCAGTTGGTCCTCCGTGGCGATGCCTTCGCTGATCAGCTTGGCTTTCCAGACCTGGATCGGGTCGTGCTCACGCTGGAAGCGTTCGACTTCTTCTTTGGTGCGATACTTCAGCTTGTTGGCATCGGCGACTGAGTGACCTTCCCAACGATAGGTGGCGATTTCCAAGATGCTTGGTTTGCTCTCCTCGTGGGCGCGTTCCATGGCCTGCTGGACACGGGCACGCACTTCGTAGAGGTCTTCTCCCAAGAAGTGATCCCAGGCCATGCCGTAGCCTTCTGCACGCTTGGCGAGGCATTCGTCAAAGGCGGAACTGCGTGCCTGGCTTGTGCCCATGGAGTAGCCGTTGTTTTCGATGACGTAGATGACAGGCAGATCCCACAAAGCCGCGAGGTTCAGCGATTCATGAAAGGCACCCTGGTTCACAGCTCCATCGCCCAAGAAGCAGAGAGCGGCCCCTTTGAGGCCGCGATACTTCAGGCCATAAGCAAGGCCCAATCCCAGCGGCGTCTGCCCGGCGACGATGCCGTGACCACCCCAGTAGTTTTTTTCTGGAGCGAAGTAGTGCATGGAGCCGCCCTTGCCTTTCGAGCAGCCTGTGGCCTTGCCAAAAAGTTCAGCCATGCACTCATCCATGGTCATGCCGACAGCCAGGGCGTGGCCATGGTCACGGTAGGCGGTGATGATGTGGTCATTTTCTCCCATGAGCGAGACGCAGCCGACAGCCACGGACTCTTGACCTATGTAAAGATGGAGGAAGCCGCCCATGCGACCCGCCTGGTAGTGCTGGAGAGAGACCTGCTCGAACCTACGGATGCGCACCATCTGGCGATAGAGCCCGATTTTGTCATCAGCGGTCAGCTTCTGGTTGATCGGGGCGGTGGATGGGTTCGGTGTGGGGGCTTTTGCGAGGGCCATAAAGTGGGCACGAGACTAGCGGTAGATGGGGAGCGTGCAAGCGGTCAGGCGATGACAAAGCGCTTGTCCTTCGCCCCGGCCTGATGTTCACAACCGTAATTACTAGCAAAGAACGCACCATGAACGAATGGGATCGACGCATCACGGCCGCACAGGGCTATGTGGAACTGGGCCTTCACGAAGAAGCCCGAGTGGAACTCTCGCACTTGCCCAAGAGCCTCCGAAGTCGGCCGGACGTGCTGGAGATCTCGGTGCTGTGCCTGATGAATGAACAACGCTGGGCCGAGGCGCTAGCTGCTGCGCAAAAACTCTGCGTGCTGGAGCCTGATCAGCCGGGCGGCTACATCCACTCAGCCTTTTGCCTGCACGAGCTGGGACGCACGGCAGAGGCGCTGGACGTGCTCTCTCGCGGCCCTGCCACGCTGCGGACGAAACCGGTGTATTATTACAATTTGGGCTGTTACTTAGCGCGTCTCGGTCAGGAAGAGCAGGCGCTGAAGCTCCTGAAGCAGTCTTTTGAAATGGATGGCGATCTCCGCCGTGACGCGCGCCATGACCCTGACCTGCTCAGCCTGCGGCAAAAGCTGGAATCCATTTGAAGGTGAGCGTTTTGGAAAAAAAGAAGACGGAAGATCAGCAAAGCCCGAATCCCCTAGTTCATCGGGGAAAGACGGTCCCGCTTTCGGAGAACTTCGGGATCTAGGCTCAGCGCGCTTCTGCCGCTAACCGAGCGGCGCGACGTGCCGTGAAGCCAAGTTTGGCTGCGAAAAGACCGAGGGCTAGGGCCAGAACGACGATCGCGCCCTGAATCATCGTTTGCACACCCTTTGCCAGACGCTTCGCCTCGTCCGCAAGCATGAGGGAATCAGCCTGACCTGGCAGGTAAGCTGCCAGCGTTGCGTGGCCTTCAGGCAGTTGATCATACGAATTTCGGGAGACTTCGATCTCACCCGTGCTGAGGACAGGATCCTTGGAGGGCAGGTAGGCCTTGCCTGCGTTCGAGTCGGCGAAACGATTTTTCGACATCAGGTCGTAGGATAGGGTGAGCAGGTAGCTGGTCGTGCTGAGAGTCCGGTTCTTTGTGCCCGTTTTTGTGTGTTCCTGCATGCGGCGACCTATGACGGTGGCCGCAGCCACGAAGCTGTCTTTTTCCAGGGCAGCGATCTTTTTCTGGGTCTCCAGGGTGATCATGAGCAGCACTGGAGCCAGCAACAGGCAGAGGAAGCTCAGCGCGAACCACCACTCTCCAGGTTTTGCAGGGCGGCGATTCATGACTCAGTCTCTGCGACGCCCGATGCGGCTGGCGATGAACCAGAAGACGAGGGTCAAGACGCCAAAAAGCGCCATGAACTGATGATGCGTGTCGGGCTTGAAGTCGCGCACATCGGTGTAGAGCTCGGGAGAGTTGGGGTTGTAGGGCGTGTTCACGACCGTGAGCACATCACCAACCTGGGTTTGATCGTAAACGGTGCCGTTGACGCGCATGAAGCCGATGGGCGCATCCTTACCCTCAGGCAGAGGCGGCGGCAGGTCAGACTCTTGAACGCGGGTGCCGAAGTCCGCATAGGTCACGGTGGACTTGGGGTTGTGCCGCACGGTGATCTGAAGGTACTCGGAGGAACGCGAGCGCCCTTTGCTCAGGCTGGTGGTGACTTTTTCGACGGACTTTTCCGTGACGATGGCCCGAGAAACCACCCCCACAGTGCGCAGACGATGCAGCTCTGAGGTGCGCTCATTCAGCTTCATGAAGGCGATGAAAAGTCCCAAAAAGCAGAGCACCGAGATGCATTTGAAGCAGATGGACAACCAGTAACGAGAGACGGGATTCATGTGGGGAGGAAGTGGGCGCGGCGTGTTGCCGGTGAAGTCGAGTAATCGGTCGGCGCTGCCGCGTTACACGCAGCGCAGCGGGCGCTGCCATGGACCGGAGCTTTCTGAGCGAAGGCTGGCGCATGTTGTTTTTGGTTGCCCGTGTTCGTTTCCGCCCTGAGTTCACGTTTGTTTTCTTTTCGAAAATTCCAGCCTTCTGATTCCGCCGATGTTTCGCCCCAGTTCCAGTCACCTCACTGCTGTCACCGAGTGGTTTGAGGACAATTTCCGCTCGCGAGGCGAACTGGGGGCGTCCGTCTCCATCTGGCAGAGTGGGCGTGAAATTTTGAGCCTAGGCCATGGCCACGCGGATCGGCAACGCACCCGCGAGTGGACAGCGGACACGCTGGTGCCGGTCTGGTCGGCGACCAAAGGCCCGGCTGCCGTCTGTGCCCTGCTGGCCCTGGAAGAGGCACGACTCCCCCTCGACTGCCCTGTGGAGCAGATCTGGCCCGAATTTGTGGCAGGGGGCAAAGAACACATGAGCTTCGCCCACCTGTTCTCTCACACGGCTGGGCTTTGTGCGCTGGATGAGCGCGTGTCCATCATGAACTATGAGGCAGTGATCGAGGCGCTGGAGCGCCAACGACCTCTCTGGGAGCCAGGCATGAAGCAGGGCTATCATGCGCGCACGTTTGGCTTTCTCATGGACGAGATCGTGCGCCGCATCACCGGGGCTGAGAGTCTGGGGGAATACTTCCGCGAGAGCATCGGCAGCCTGATGGGCCTGGACTTCTGGATCGGTCTGCCCAGCGCGCAGCATGAGCGCGTGGCCACCGTGTATCCAGGGAAGATCAGCATCGCCGACGCAGATCGACCTTTCCTAAAGGCCTTCAGCACCAGCGGCACTTTGACGCAGCGCACCTTCAGCTCTCCACTAGGCCTGACCGCTGTTCAGGACTTCAATTTGCCCGAGACCTGGCAGCGTGGCTACGCCAGCATGGGCGGGGTGGGTAGCGCTCGCGGACTTGGCCAATTTTACGCCATGCTGGCCCAAGGTGGCACCTGGGGCGGCCAGACCGTGGTGCCCCGCAGCATCGTGCGCCTGCTGTCTGAAACTTTGTCAGAGGAGGAAGAAGACCTAGTCCTTCTGACTCCAGCAGCCTTTGGCAGTGGGGTCATGAAAGATCCCGTGCTGAGCCAGCCTGACCTGCCCGATGTGAAACGCCGTCGGCACTACGGTCCGTCTTTCCAGGCCTTTGGCCACCCAGGGGCAGGCGGCTGCCTCGCTTTTGCCGATCCTGAAAACGAAATCAGCTTTGCCTACGTGATGAACCAGATGGAAACCGGGGCGCTGCCAGGGCCGAAGTGCACAGGCATGATCGACCGGCTCTACGGTCTGGCGGACTGAAGCACGCGTCGGCGACCCATCGGGAATGAAAAAGCCGCGCCTGCGAGGTTCACGCCGCGTATTTCACCGCCCCTTTCACCTCCTCCCTCTTCTGCTTTGAGCGCCTCCCCCTCCCACCTTTCACAAGCTGCGCTGATCATCGTCGGTCACGGTTCCACCGTAAATCCAGACTCCAGCGCCCCGACGCACCAGCACGCCGATGCCTTGCGCCGCCAGGGCATCTTCCGCGAGGTCGCCTGCTGCTTCTGGAAAGAAGAACCGACCATGACGGAGGTCTTCGAATCCGTGGACAGTGAGGTGATCTACATCGTGCCGAATTTCATCAGCGAAGGTTACTTCTGCCAGCAAGTGCTGCCCCGCGAGCTGCGTCTGGACGGGCCCGTGACTCGGCGGGACGGACGCGTCATCCTTTACTGCGATCCTGTCGGCATCCACCCCAACATGACACGACTGCTGCTACAGCGCGCGGCGGAGGTGGCTCCCGGTGTGCCTCGGGAGCAAACCGGACTCGTCATCGTCGGCCACGGCACGAATCTGAACGACAATAGCACCAAGGCTATCCAGGACCAGGTGCGTCTGATTCGCGAGGGCGGTCATGGCTTTGCCGAAGTCGTGGATGCCTACATGGAAGAGGCCCCTTTTGTCGCGGACTGGGACAAACTGACCACTGCCCCGCATGTCGTCGTGGTTCCCTTTTTCATCGCTGACGGGCTGCACAGCTTCCAGGACATCCCGGTGCTGCTCGGCATCGAGCAAGAGACCGGCAAGGCCTTGAGCCAGATGGATGTCTTCCGCCACAATCCCATCTCGCTTCGCGGTCGTCAGCTTTACTACAGCCAAGCCATTGGCACCGAGGCTCTCCTGGCCGATGTCATTTTGGACCAAGTCCATGACTTCGACGCACGCCATGGCACGGCCAGCTTGCTGGCCCAAGAGCCGCCGACCGCGCAGCGTCCTTCCCTGACCTTGGCTTTGGAAAAATGGTTAGCCGCAGGGCGCGATCAGATCGGCCAGGTGGCCATTCGCTCCTCAGCCCAAGGCTCTGGCTACACGCTCCGCCACATCCAGGACCTCGATGCCACGGACCTGACCGTCGCCGAAGGAGCCGAAGCCGCGCGGGAGATTGCTCGCTGCGATGCCGCCGGCGAATTCCGCCCGATCAAAACCGCGCCCACCCTGAGACGGGGCTGGGAGCTGCACCTGCCGGATACCGCCAGCCTGCTGCTCGCGCTGGAGTTTTTCTACCCAGCAGCGGTCGGCATGGCTGCGGCGGCCGAACTCGGCACACTCGCCCCCGTGCCGCTGCGTCATCTTTTGGGCCGACAGACCGGCATGTATCGCTTTGCTAATGGCATCAGCGACGAGCAGGCCTGCCAGATCATTGCGGACAAATGCCAGACCTGCACGCACTGCATGCGGCGGATCATCTTTCCGCTGCAGCAAGACCAACCCCTGTTTGGCCCTGCTGAGGCCAAGCTGGGCAACACGGCGGGACATGCGCACGCTGACGCTAGTGAAGCCGCGCAACGCAGCATTCCACTCCTCTGCATGGAGGCCTGCAACCACATCGTGTCAGCGGCACGGGGTGTCGCGCGGGCGAACCATGAACGCAAAACCGCTGAAGGCGAAAAAGCAGCCTGAGCCGATCTCAAGCCGCTTCTTCACACCCGAAGGCCAGGCTTGTGGCTCAAGCAGCCAGCGGTCGGGCAGCGAGGGATAACTCAATGATCCGAGCACATAGCTGAGGAAAACCGATGCCTGCCGCCAGTGCTGCCTTCGGCAACAGGCTGCTGCTCGTCATGCCCGGGATCGTATTGATCTCCAGGACAAAAGGTGCCTCATCCGCTGCGCGCAGCATCACATCCACGCGACCATAAACCTCCGTGCCGCAGCTTTGAAAGGCCGCCAACGCCGCTGCTTGGACTTTGGCCGTGGTCTCTGGGCTCAGCTCGGCAGGGCAGTGATACAGCGTCTTTCCCGTGCCCGTCATCCACGGATACTTGTTGTTGATGTCGTAAAAGCCATCGACCGGCTCGATGTGAATGACCGGGAGCACTTGATCACCCAAAATGCCCACCGTCAGCTCCTTGCCTTCCACGAACTCCTCCACCAGCGTCGTGTCACCAAACTGACGTGCGGCTTCGACCGCCTTCGTCCATTCCGACTCAGTCCGGCAGATGTTCACGCCCACGCTAGATCCCTCACGCGGTGGCTTTGACACACGCGGCAGTCCCACGGTCAGAGGCTCACGGCCATCCAGCTTGTAGTTCTGGGACCGCGGCGTCGGCACCCCAGCGGCAAGGAATCGCTCCTTGCTCAAGGCTTTGTCAAAAGCCGTACGGCTGCTGGCCACGCCGGCACCTGTGTAGGGGATGCCGCGCTGCTCCAGGATCGCCTGAATCTGACCATCTTCACCGAAGGTGCCGTGGATCAGATTCATCGCGATGAAGGTACCCTCGGGAACCCTAAAGTCTGGACCGGTCACATCCACCTCGACCACCTCGGCCCCGAGGCTGCGCAGCGCCTCCGCCACGCTTTCAGCGGTTTTCAGAGACACAGCGCGCTCGCTGCCTGGGCCGCCCTTCAGAACGGCGATTCGTTTGCTTTGGAGATCAATCATGGAGTCAGGCCGCCAGCTATGCAGTCGGGCTGAGCCTTTGGCAAATGCCGTCCTTAGCTGGACTTCGGGCGGCATGGCCCCTGCAAGCCCGCTTGCAAGCACCGCCAATGTTCGTAAAGGCTGGCCCTTCCCCATGACCGCCCAAGAAGTCGCCGTCCTCGATTACGGCTCCCAGTATTCCCAGCTCATCGTCCGCCGCGTGCGCGAGCTCGGCTTTGCCTCGCACCTGTATCCGCCTGCGGAGTTGGCGAATCTGCAATCTCCCGGTGCCATCATCCTTTCTGGCGGCCCCCGCAGCACGTCCGAAAAAGACGCGCCCGATGTTGATTTCGACAAACTCATGTCCTTCGGCGTTCCGGTGCTTGGCGTGTGCTACGGCATGCAGCTCCTCAACATCAAGCACGGCGGCACCGTGAAACCCGGCGTCACCCGCGAGTATGGGCCTGCCAAGCTGGTCGTGACCGACCACGAGGACCTCTTTAGCGGCATCTCGCACGAATCCCAGGTCTGGATGAGCCACAGTGACACCTGCGCGAACCTCGCCAGCACCACCAAGGTCATCGCCACGAATGAGGACGCCGTTCCGGTGGCGCTGAAATGGTCCGACCGCTGCTGGGGCATTCAGTTTCACCCCGAGGTCACGCACTCGCACGAGGGCACGGCCATCCTGAAAAACTTCCTCACCAAGAGCGGCGCGAAACTCGCCGCCTTCGACATCGAAGCCTTCAAAGCGCAGATGCTCGACCGCATCAAGGCAGAGGTCGGCAACCGTGAGGTCATCTGCGGCGTCTCCGGCGGCGTGGACAGCACCGTGCTCGCCGTCTTGCTCGCGAAGGCCGGCGTGAAGGTGCGCTGCATCTTCATCGACACCGGCATGATGCGCCTCAACGAGGCCGCGGAAGTGAAGGCGCTGTTCGACGAGGTCGGCGTGCCCATCGAGCAGATCGACGCCAGCGCCATCTTCCTCGGAGCGCTGAAAGGCGTCACCGATCCCGAGCAGAAGCGCCGCATCATCGGCACTCTCTTCGTCGAGGAGTTCTGGAAAGTGGCCGACAACGTCGAGTTGCTCGCGCAGGGCACCTTGTATCCCGACGTGATCGAAAGCGCCACCAGCGGCAGCATTGCCAGCAAGATCAAAACGCATCACAACCGCGTCGATCGCATCATGGAGCTCAAGGAGCAGGGCAAGGTGCTCGAACCGCTCGCCGAGCTCTTCAAAGACGAAGTCCGCGCCCTCGGGGCCAGCCTCGGCATCCCGCATCGTGCTTTGTGGCGTCATCCCTTCCCCGGCCCCGGCCTCGCCGTGCGCATTCCCGGAGAAATCACCGCCGAGCGCGTCGCCATCACCCAGCAAGCCGACGCCATCTTCATCGCCGAACTCCGCCGCAGCGGTTGGTATGAGCAGACCTGGCAGGCCTACGCTGCTCTTCTTCCCGTCAAAACAGTCGGCGTGAAAGGCGATGAACGCAGCTACGAGCAGGCCATCAGCCTCCGCGCCGTCATCAGCGAAGACGCCATGACCGCCGAATGGGTTCGTCTGCCTTACGAAGTGCTCGCCAGCACCTCCAACAAGATCCTCAACAGCGTCAAAGGCGTGAATCGTGTGCTCTACGACATCAGCACAAAGCCTCCGGCGAGCATCGAGTGGGAGTGATGGGATGATGCTCTAACACGCAGCGCATGGGATGGCACAAGTGCGTGTCAGGCAGCAGCCGCATAATCTTCCGGCCTATTCATGTTGTGAAAGCTCGGCTCCAACTCTGATGGCAGAACCACGAGCTGGGCAAGGCCTGCTTCGATCGCCGCATGGGCAACCGCTTTCACGGCGAGCTGCCCCTGGGCGATGCTTTGCTCAACGAAAGGCAAAAGGCGAGGATGATACAAGGCTGCGAGCGGTTCGAGACCGTGAGAGGTACGGAAGAAACAGGCCTGAGCTGACCTCAAGGCCGTTTGGTAAAGCGACCACAATCGCGCTAGCTGGAGATGAGGCAAGTCCACGGCCATGACCCAGCAGGGGTCAGAGGTGCCTGCTAGCACACGCTGAATGGCACCGAGTGGACCGAGGTCTTGCCCCGGTGGATCGAAGCACCAATCGAGGCCGGAGGGCAAATCAGGCTGGTCATGGAGAAGTTGCTCTTGCCGACAAGCGATGACGAGGCGCTGGGGCTTCAGGGCGATCAGCTTTTCAACTTGATGCCGCCAGAGCGGTTGTCCTTGCCAGTCGAGCATGGCTTTGTCCCGGCCCATGCGGATCGATCTGCCACCGGCGAGCAGTAATGCTGAGATTCGGGGATAGACAGACGCGGCGGGTCTCATTCAGGGTCCTTTTCCTCCATGAGATTCAGGGCTAGTCCCAAGCCTTGGGGCGCTGGGGCTGCAATGGCCTGCTTTAGCTCCTCTAACGTCCAGGTGCTGTGCACACTGTTGTTTTCCGACGTCAGCCGGGTGCTAAAGTAGAGCACAAACTCACCCGTCTGTTTGTCGATCAAATCGGGCTCCACAACTCCCTTCCAACGCTTCCACAACGCATCGACACGCGCGCGATTTTCTGGTTGAGCATAGGCGGGGATCTGGAGCTTCAGCGCTGGCTGATAGGGCGTGCCATGCAGAGCAGGTGCCGTGAGCACCGCCTGCGCGATTTTGCCGACGGTGACCTCCTTCGGGTCATACTGGACGTTCACGTAGTTTTCCACGATCTGGCCTGCCGTGACCTCACCAATGCCTTTCAACTGACCGATCGAGTAGGTCACCGCATAGACGCAGCTAGGGCATTCGACGCCTGACACATAAAGCGTGACTTTCGCTGTGGCCTTGGCTTCACGGGGTGGAGTTTGCTGCGCGATCAACGAACCTGCGCTGAGAACCAGCGAACCGATGAGAATACAGGCGGGGTAAAGTGAATGCATGAAGGAATGGCCAATACGGCGAAGTCGAAGCTGGGCTCACACAGGAATGACACCCAACTGCGTTTTTCTGGAAATATCGGCCTACCTCGCCGTCAGGGACGAATGCAAACGCTAGCTTGCCAGCCAGGGCATCTCTTTCCATCCTGAAGGCAATCTCCACCATGAAAGCCCTCGTTCTCACCGCCGCCTCTGAATTCAACTACGACCTCGGTTTCCCCGAACCCGTGCCCGGCGCGGGCGAGGTGCTGGTGCGGATCAAGGCCTGCGGCATCTGCGGCAGTGACATTCACGGCATGGATGGCCGCAGCGGCCGCCGCCAGCCGCCCATCGTCATGGGGCATGAGGCAGCGGGAGAAATCATCGCGCTGGGTGAAGGCGTGACCGACTGGAGGATCGGCGACCGTGTCACCTTCGACTCCACCGAATACTGCGGCGAGTGCGACGAATGCCAGTCCGGTTACGTGAACCTTTGCCCGAAGCGCAAGGTGCTGGGGGTGTCTCCCGGCGAATACCGCCGCCATGGCTGCTTCGCGGAAAAGATCGTGCTGCCCACGCGCATCCTTTACACCATCCCAGACACACTCCCGTATGAAAAGGCCGCCTTTGCCGAGCCCGTCTCCATCGCCCTACATGCGGTGAACTTGGCCGATGGCATTGAGGTGGGTGAAGCCTTTGCCGAAGAGGAAGAAGCTGCCTGTGGAGAAAGCTGCGACTGTCACAGCGAAGAAGTCCGCGGTGGAACCGCCGTGGTCGTGGGTGCCGGCTTGATCGGCCTGCTCGTCATCCAAGCGTTGAAGGCCCGTGGCTGGGAGCGCGTGATCGCCGTGGACCTGGATGAAAAGCGCTTGGAGCTGGCCAAACAACTCGGTGCGGAAGCCTCCTTCAACGCGCGGCAGGAAGGCCTAGCCATGCACCTGCGCGAACTCTGCGGCGGCGATGGAGCCGATGCCAGCTTCGAAGTCGTCGGCGCAGCAGCTCCGCTCGACCTGGCGATCCGCTGCGTGCGCAAAGGCGGGCAGGTCATCCTCGTTGGCAATCTCCAGCCCAACACGCCCTTCCCTCTTCAAGAAGTCGTCACGCGCCAGCTCACCATCCGTGGCTCTTGCTCCTGCGCCGGTGAATACCCTGAGGCCATCCGCCGCATCGAAGACGGCAGCATCCAGGTCGAGCCCCTGCTGAGCGCTGTGGCCCCGCTGGAAGAAGGTGCCGGCTGGTTCCACCGCCTCTACGACAACAAAGAAGGCCTGCTCAAAGTGGTGCTGAAGCCTTGATTAAGAATGCCCCACCCAACATTCAAGTTCATCCACGCCAGCAAGGCAAACCCTCATTCAAAGCATGCCTTGGCGTTGATCATGCTTTATGCTGGATCGCGTGATCATGAACAGAGGTTTATCTGACGGCGTCGGCTCGCAATCGGCGTAGTGCGAACAAGGCCCCAGAGCTCTCGCGGACTCTTCGTGCTCCATCCTTTCGCTTCGGGCCGAACTTGTCTCGATTCTCCTGGAATACGCCTTCGACGAAGGCTTTGCTACCGAGCACTAGGCCATCGCTGAAGTAGCGCACTCGCAGCCGCACCAGCTCACTCGCGCTGAGTTTGCCGCCGCTTTGCAGCACCTCGCGTGCCTCCTCTGCCGTCACACCCTGGCGCACCACTTTCTCATTTGGCGCATCCTTGACCTCCACACCTGATGAAAAAAGAAGGCAGCGATACGCCTCTGCCCCTCCCGCTTGTTCCCAGCCGTCCACCGGCTTTGCGGTCACCTTGCTCAGCCCGCGCTGGGCTCGCCGACTGCCGCTCACCGCCTCCGCATAACCACACCAGCGGTAGTCCTTCGGGTCTTCCACCAGCCCGGCACGCACGGGATTCAGATCAATGTAGGCCGCCATCGTGTGCAGCGGCTCCCCCTTGCCCTCCACCATCACGCTTTTGTAGCGATCCATCCACAGCGTGCCTCTGCGTCCGCGACGCTTGTTGAACCAACGGCTGAAGCGCTCTTTGACCTCCTTCACAAAGATCGACAGATCACAGAAGCGCTTCTTGATCGCCTCCAGCCTGGCTAAAGCCAGCGTGTCCATGCCCAGCCGCCTCAGTTCCTCCAGTTCCTGCTTCAGCAGGCCGACGAATTCCTTGCTGTAAAGCGTGCGCAGGTGCTCGAAGAGCCTTCCCTCACCGCCCTCGCCCGAGAAACGCTCCAGCCAAATCTCCCGTTTCGGCACCTCCACGAGAGCGTGGAAATGGTTGCCCATGATGCAGTAGGTGACGAGGCGCACGCCCGAGAACTCCGCCATCTTCCAGAGCAGGCGACGCAGCGCCTCCTTCTCCACATCATCCCAAAACACCTCACCGCCGCAGGTGCGGGACATGACGTGGTAGGTGTAGCTCTCCAGCGGTCCCTTCCCGAGAATCCGCCGCCGTCCACCCGACCACGACCGCGCGGCAGGATAAGGGGCCGTCTTGGCATGGATGCCGACAAGCTGTTCTTCCAGTGGATCGAGTTGATTGTCAGACGTTTGAGCGACTTTCATACGATTAAAAAGTGATCAAAAACGGGAACGTCGCAAGTACTGTTTGCCTGGCATTTTTTCTTGGCTCTAGATGTAATCATCTGGGCATAGTCTCGTTTGGCTTCCTCCCATGCCAGCCCAATTTCATCGTCAGATTTTTCGCCCATAAATTCCAGCGTGGTCCACTGCGACACTTCATCTTCCATGAACTCATTGGTTATTCTAACGACCGGCATTGCGTCAATAAACTGACCATCGTGGGTTTCGTAGAATATACCTCCGTTTCCATCCTCTAGACGGAAAGATGCACCGATAGCATCCCACGTCTTGTAGTTCGCAATTGGCAGTGAATCGGCAATAAAGAGTTCCCACATCTTTCGATATTCCAATACGCAGTCAGCTCTTGAACTCAAAAATCGACGAATATGAAACTCAAAATTTGGAATGCTATTATCAAGCCGCGAGGGCGTAATCTTCGACCAAGACATAGTGAGAAATGCGCTCTTAAAAAATGGTCTTTTCAATTATTACATCCTCATAGCACATGACAGCCAAGCCAAAGGGTTTGTGCTCATCATCAACAGCCGCAGGCAGCCCCGCTTCTACTGAAGCTTGAATTAATATGTTAGCGTATTCCATCCGTCCATTCTCCCACCATGATTTTAACAATTCGTCGTGATCGTGGCCTTCTTGAGTTAAGTGGCTAACTAGATTCCAATGCCTCACATCTACTACAGGTATTCCATCAATGTAGTCTCCGTCTTTTTTTTGGAAGCCAATACCGCCACCACCATCTTCTGGACGAAAATACGTCCAAATCGTATGCCACTCTTGGACTCGTGCTTCAGGTAAAACATCCTTGATGAAAAGCTCCCAAAGCTCAATAAAATAAGGCTTCACATCTTCTTCTGAAGTATGCTCAGGTATTTCGTATTCAAATGTTAGAATACCTTCAGGCTGGGATTTGTATACACGACTCCAAGACATATTCAATGGTTGGTTTGTCAAACACAGCTTTACTGCTGAATTGACGATAATGAAAACATGGGGATGCGTCTGTGAGTGGGTGGCTTCTGGACTTAACTATGGTTCGCAATGTATCGGATAAATTCAGCAACAGGTTTGCAGCACCCTCTGAACTTAGATCAGGATACTCGGCATTAAGATCATCCAAGATGTCTTTGATTGCCTGATTGTATTGCGGATGGGACGGACGCTTGTTCTGCGTGTGATTTGTAATATCAAGCAGTGTGCCATTGTGATATGGATCATTAAAGTCGAATCCGCCTTTCGCTGCTTTTTTCACAAGCGTATGATCTCTCCATTGCCAGGGGATCAGATGATGAGCCCTGATATTTGTATCTGGATCGAATTGGCCTGATCCCAATCCAAAATTCTTTCGCAATTTACTCTGCCCCGCCGGGTCCATCAAAGTTGATTCACAACGCAGGATGTCACCAATGTCTGTATAACGTGGCTTCCTCGGAGTGTTGATTTGAGATGCTCCCGATCTTACAATTCTCAAGTCATTGTCATCCTGAATGATTCTTGAAAGCCGATTCGTCAGCATCTTGGGAAGCTTGGCCTTGATGTCCTGAATGCTACCGAGTATCCGGCCAGGGAAAAAAATGCCAGGCAAAAAGTAAGATCGCAATCTCAATGCATTGATGATCAATGCAATAAATCATTTTTCCGTCTCGGAAGTCTGGCGTGAATGGGTCGTGCCATTCTTGTCTAGTAGTTTTTCATCGTCACCACATGTGCGTGACAT
>JAIXSY010000042.1 GCA_027484445.1 Verrucomicrobiaceae bacterium | reverse complement strand
GCTACCACCTCATGTCACGCATATATGGTGGCGATGAAAAACTACTAGGCAAGAATGGCACGAGCCATTCGCGCCAGACTTCTGAGCCGAAAAACTGAGTTATTGCACTGATCATCAATCAATTGAGATTGATACCCTACTCTTTGCCTGGCATCTTTTTATCTTTTAGTGTCCATCCTAATCGAAGGCGGAGCAGATGTATCCGCGCAAGACAGCCAAGGAGAAACGGCGCTCCATTTTGCAGCACGCGAACACCAACTGGAGGCTGCTAATCTTCTTCTCAAGGCTGGTGCTCTAGTCGATGCTCAGGATGTAAATGGAAACACACCGCTTGCACGAGCGGTGTTTGCATCAAGAGGACGCGGCGAACTGATCCAACTTTTGATCGCTAGCGGTGCTAACAAAGAGAACAAAAACAATTATGGGATGTCTCCTTTGGATTTAGCTAAGTCGATTGGTAATTATGATGTCCTTCAGTTCATTGCGTAATACCGAGTGGCTCGCGCAGCTCACCAGCTCCGCACCGTTGCCAGCCGTGAACATGCTCCGCCCGCTTTGATTCAGTCGCCGCCTCACGGCTCCTTCACCCTGCGGGCCGCTCGTGCCTCGTTGTCTGTCTCGGCTGGTGCCACCAGCCTCGGCTCGCCCCTGCCGCAAGGAACAGTGCGGCTTTGCATATCGTCTCCGATTGACTCGTTTGCTGCGCTCATCTAAAAAAGATGCCAGGCAAATCGACCGCGCTGCAGGTGCTGCACAACGAGCTGCAGGGGCTCTGGGACGTGCAGCTGGAAGGTTTAACCCTTTAATGCCTCTGCATGACGCAATAATGGAGGAATATGGTGGAAACGGGTTTCCTGAATGCTCACGATTAACTCCCAAACCGAATTCGGTTGAAGATGAAAAGTTAGGTAAAGATACTTTTGAACCAAGAGGCGTCAAACAACATGAGCAACAATATGGGAAAATATGTTTACATCAATCGTCTGAAGTTAAGTTATGACTTCACTAAGTTTCATGAATTTGTACATGACCATTCATTGATGGCATACTCCGAAGAAAAGCGCACCGGATGGCTGCGAATGCTGGACGGCACTGTTTACGGCATGACTACATCCTGGACGCACTCCTACATTCATACTTTGATCGAATTGAAACACTCGATTATTCTTCAAGCCATTGAGGCAGCAGAAAATCTAGAATTGCTGCGCGAAAGCGTTTGGGCCATTGAAGTTGTGGATAGCTTACTACAGGCAGCTGATCAGTCGTGGTTAGTGTGTCTAAGCGTTGACGCACACAGCTATGATGCCCTGGAAGATAGTCGCTGCCTTTCTTGGCTACAACTCATCCCTCACTTAAAGACAGAACGTTTCTTTACTGAATGTAAATCCAGAGACTTAATCAAAAAAGTCAACACATTGGATTTGAAGCTGAAGCGGATGGTCAAAATGTCACGGAAACACAAACAATCCCAAACAATCAAAGAATCATAAAAGAAGCACTATTTGCCAGGCAACTCGACCATAACCCCTTCTATGATCCTCTAACTTGGAACTGCCGACACTTTACCAATAGGCACAAGTATGACGGCATACCCGGTAAACCCAAGATCAGGATCGAGAGCATCATTCCAATTTTTCCACCGGTTAATCCGTGACTAAATTATGCGACTCTTGATCATTCTTTTCTGCCTGTCGATATACATCAGTGTGTATGACTTAATTTTGGTGAAGCTAATAACGCAACAATGTGTAATCCCACAATACTTGGGCACCTGGAGTTTAATTGCTCTTTGTGGATTAGTTATTATCCAATTTCGTCACGGGCTAAGCAACAGAACGAGGTTTCTACATTCTCTGACTCTGACAATTGTAGCTTTGATGCCTTGGGCGATTATTTACCTTAACAAGCCTGCTAAATGACCCACTCCACGCTTCTCCAACCCACCTCGGCCCGTGGCTGAGCTTGGCATTATGCGGCTGAGCGTTGCGGCCTGCGTTGCTCGCTCGCTTCGTTGACGAAAAAGATGCCCGAAAAAGATGCCAGGCAAAAAGTAGCGAAAAAAATGCCAGGCAAACAGTGCTTGCATCGTTCCCGTTTTTGATCATCCTTTGCCCGCATGAAAGCCACTCAATCTACTGACAATCAGCCGAATCCACTGGAGGAACAGCTCGTCGGCATCAATGCCAAAACAGCTCCCTATCCGGCGGCGCGTTCTTGGTCGGGTGGACGGAAGCGCATCCTCGGCAAGGGGCCGTTTGAAAGCTACTGCTACCACGTCATGTCGCGCACTTGTGGTGGCGAGGTCTTCTTTGACGATGTCGAAAAGGAAGCTCTGAAGCGCATCCTCTGGCGGATGGCGGACTTTTGTGGCGTGAGGCTAGTCACCTACTGTGTGATGGGCAATCATTTTCACGCTCTGGTCGAGGTGCCAAAGCGGGAGATCTGGCTGGAGAGATTCGCAGGGCCTGCGGGTGAGGAGAAGCTACTGGAGCATCTCCAGGTGCTCTACAGCAAGACCTATGTCGGCCTGCTGCGCACTGAATTTGCCGAGCTGAGAAAGCTGGGCATGGAATTGCTCGTGCAGGAAAAGCTGGAGGCGATCAAGAAGCGGTTCTGCGATCTGTCGATGTATGTGAAGCAGGTCAAAGAGCGCTTCAGCCGCTGGTTCAACAAGCGCCGTGAACGCCGGGGGACGCTGTGGATGGATCGCTACAAAAGTGTGATTGTGGAGGGCAAAGGCGAGCCGCTGCATACCATGGCGGCCTACATCGACCTCAATCCCGTGCGAGCCGGGCTGGTGGAAGATCCGAAGGACTATCGCTGGTGTGGCTATGCTGAGGCAGTGAGCGGTATCCGCAGGGCCCAACGCGGACTGAGCAAGGTCACTGGTACGCCGGTGGATGGCTGGGAGAAAAGCGGAGGAGCGGAGGCCTATCGCTGCCTGCTTTTCAGCAGCGGCGTGGAGGTCAAAGATGCCCAGAATGAAAACGTGGTGCGACAAGGTGTGACCGCCGAAGCTGCTCGGAAGACTTTGGCTGAAAAGGGCAAGCTGAGCCCCGAAGAAATGGTGCGGCTGAGAGTGCGCTATTTCAGCGATGGATTGGTGCTGGGAAGCAAAGACTTCGTGGAAGCGGTCTTTACCCAAAACCGAGATCAGTTTGGACCCAAGCGCAAAGATGGGGCCCGAAGAATCAGCCAGAGTGAGCAAGCGATGTATTCGCTGCGACGACTGCGGCTGAGAGCTGTGGAATGAACCATCACCCGAATCCGTGACACTGCGTGGCCGGTGGATGAGTGAACAAGGTGCCTCGTGGTCAAGTGGGCGAGGCATGTGAGAACTCATAGGCATGAGACCATGTGATATCCAAGGGTGCCGATCGTGAGTCCTTTCTGCCAAGCTCTCTGGCAAAGGGGTCTGCGAGGCTGTCGATGTGGATGGAGCAAGCCTGGAGGGCAGATGATGGATCGACGATGCATTGGGCATCAGGTTCCAGTTTGCGCCCGGGAATCAGATCCGTTCAAGGAGCGGGCTCACGACAAGAAAAAATGTTTCTGCTTCCCGAAATCGGAATTTCGCGCTTTATGCAGAACTGATCATTGATGGAAGCCGTCAACATCCAATTTGCCCCCGAGACTGGCACGGAAGAGGAGTGGAACGAGGCCTATGCGCGCCTCGCAGACTACTTTCGCTCCTACCAGTTGCACAATCGCATCCGGCGCACACAGCTGATTCTGGAGACGCTGCGTCGTGCGGCGGCTGCGCACCAGAAAGATCCGAACCGCACGCCCACGGCCCACAGCATCGAGCAGGCGCGCCTGATGATGCGGGAATGGCTGGCGGCGATTTATGGGGACATGAACCTGAGTGAATCCCAGCTGGAGGCCGCAGGACGACTGGGTTTTCACCTGAGTGGTGGGCCGAACCGCTGGCCGAACTTCTTTTTGGACAAACAAAACCTGCCCGATGACATGCGCGAGGCCATGCGGGCGGCGATCCGAACCTCAGGCCCCGGCATGAGCATCAGCAAGATGACGCCTCGTGACATGGACTTGGGCATCGTTTCGGATGTCGCTGAGGACACCTTTGATCGTTTGGGCCGCCATCCGATCCTGCGCTACTCCATCTTGATCAGCATTGTCGGCGGCGTGCTGGGCTATCTTTATTTCCTCCTCGCATGAGCGTGATTGGCTCCCAGACCGCGAACATCAACGCCACCGCTGGGATGCCGCCAGCGCGCATCGCACGGATGCGGCGTGCGACCTTTTTCTCCTTTGTGGGTCTCGGCACCATCGTGGGCACTTGGCTCATGTACACCTACTTGGCCGAGCAGGGCATGAGAAAGGCGGAGTGGCTGCTGCTGGCCACCTTTTTGCCCTTGTATTACCAGCTGAATGTCGGCTTCTGGACGGCGATCTTTGGCATGTGGCTGATGAACCGGCCGAAGCCGGACCCGCTGAATCTCTGGCGGACGCTGAAGGCGGAGGATCACGATGCAGAAATCACCGCCAGCACCGCGATCATCATGCCGGTGTTCAATGAAGACGTGACGCGTGTCTTTGAGGGGCTGCGCTCCATCTACCTTTCGCTGGAGCAAACGGGGCACTCAAAGAACTTTGACATCTTCATCCTCAGCGACTCGAACCAAACCTCGCAATGGATCGAGGAAGAAACCGCCTGGCTGGAACTTTGCCGACAGCTCAATGCCTTTGGTCGTATCTTTTACCGCAAGCGACGCAAGCCCATCAACCGCAAGAGCGGCAACGTCTCTGACTTCTGTCGTCGCTGGGGAAAGCGCTACCGCTACATGATCGTACTGGATGCGGATAGCCTGATGTCCGGAGGCCTGCTGACCAGCATGGTGCGCATCATGGAGAAAAATCCTGGCATTGGCATCTTGCAGACCTTTCCGAAGCAAATCGGGGCAGAGACGTTGCTGGGACGAGTCATGCAGTTCGCCCAGGCGCTCTACGGTCCGCCTTTCATGGATGGCCTGGACTACTGGCAGTGCGGCGAGGCGAATTTCTGGGGGCACAATGCCATCATCCGTCTGGAGCCCTTCATCAAATACTGCGCGCTACCGCCCCTGCCGGGCAAGGAGCCCTTTGGCGGTCACATCTTGAGCCACGACTTCGTCGAGGCCGCGCTAATGCGAAAAGCGGGCTACGCCGTGCGTCTCTTGCCCACGAATCGAGGCAGTTACGAGGAAGGACCGCCGACGCTGGTGGACATGCTGAAGCGTGATCGCCGCTGGTGTCAGGGCAACATGCAGCACTTCTGGCTGCTCTTTGCCAAGGGCTGGCATCCCATGAGCCGCATCAACTTCGCTCACGGCATTCTTAGTTACGCCAGCAGCCTGCTTTGGTTGCTCTTCTTGGTCTTTTCGACCTTCCTGGCAGCGACACCCGTGGCCTTGGGCAGTGAACAAGCCATGCTGGCCATGCGCATTCTGCTAGGGCTCACGGCCATGCTGATCTTCTTGCCGAAGTTTGCCATTTTGCTGGACGAGATCATCACTGGTCGTCTGCACAAGCAGCTCCAGGGGCGTCTGTTCACCTTCATCAGCAGCATGGCAGACACCTTTGTCTTCACGCTGATGGCCCCAGTGCTCATGGTCTTCCACTCGCAGTTCGTCGTTTACACCGTGCTGGGCAAAGGCGTGCGCTGGGTCACGCAGCGTCGCAAGCTGGATGGGGGTGTCGATTGGGCGGAGGTGTTTTTCAATCTCTGGCCAGTCACCGCGATGGGGGTCGTCTGGGCAGTCATCGCCTGGATGGTGTCGCACAATTTTCTGCTGTGGATCAGCCCGATTCTCTTCGCGCTGCTGCTGGCCATCCCGATGGGCATCCTGGTTTCGGGCAGACGTTCGGGGCTGCGTTTTGGGCTCTTCTTGACGCCTGAAGAGACCGAGCCGCCGGGTGTGCTCGACATCATGAACAAGAACCTGGCGGAGATCAAAGGGCGCATCCACCTGCCGTCAGAGCTGGAGAAACACCATGGCCTGCTCCAGGTCTGCCTGGACCCCTACGTGAACAGCCTGCACGTCTCTCTGCTTCGTCGCCGCAAGAGCATCAATGTCTCCCGCTCTTACCTCGATCAGATCGCGAATCGTCTGATCAAGCAAGGGCCGAATGCACTGAGTGCCCAGGAGATGAAGGCAATGATCCATGACACCGAGACCATGACGGACATGCACTACCGCCTCTGGTCCGCGCGTGATTCTGACCTCGCGCCATTCTGGGCGACTGCCATCCGCCAGTATAACCTCGCGGCGAGCAATCCCTTCACCCACACCCTGGCGCAGTCTTCGGATCAATTGCTCGCGGCCTCTGCGGCAGCTGCGGCGGATTGACCCACAGATTCCGAAGTTCGCTGTCACTGGGACATTCTCCTTCCCAAAAACTTCAAGACCCGGGTTGAGCAGGGAGCTTTTGCCTGTGCGTCTAGAGCCTCGTCTGGTGGTGGCGGCTTGGGCCTCAGCGGCGAATGTGCAGGAAAAAGTTCACGCCCTCGGCTTCCCAGCGAACTTCGGTTTGGTGGAGATCTGCTCCTGCCTGGGCGGCCAGGGCCAGCAGCGTTTCCCGGCTGCGATGGCGTAGCTTCCAGCGGCCAAAGATCTCCATGTAGTCACGGCTCGGGTTGTAATCAGAGAAATTCCCCACCACCACCTCGCCCCCCGGCTTCACGGCCTGCAGCAGCACCCGAATCAAGTGGGTGAAGAGCCGGTCGGACACATAGTCGAACAGACCTGCTGACCACACGAGGTCATAGGGCCGTGCGGGGCTGTGCTTCAGGATGTTCTGGTGGTGAAAGTGAATCCGGTCCAGCCAAGGTGCGCATAGGCGGCTGCCGTATTCGATGGCCCGGGCATCCATGTCCACGCAGTCCACGGCCACGGCAGCCTCAGGTTGCTCCAGGAAAAACTCCCGCAGGTCGCGGCAGGGGCCGCAGGCCACATTCAGCACATCCAGCACGCGCGAGCCATGGGCCTGACGGTGCTCTTCCATGAGTTGCTGGAAGTAGGCCTTGCGATTCCTCACCGCGACCGGCGCGGCCTGTGCATGGAAAAACAAGTCCCAGTGCCGAAGGTTTGGGTCTGTGTGGGTGCGGCGTGTGTAGATGTGGTCGATGATCTCAAAATCACCGCTGTAGCCATACTTGGATTCCATCGCCTCGGCCTGCATCGTGCCGGGCAGGTAGGTGCGCGTCACTTCCTCAATGTAAGTGTCCAAGTCATCGGGACGGATCGCACCGACGCGCACCGCATCGCCCAGATGGCGAATTGCGCGATTCAGCACTGAATACTCTCGGGGCAGTGGACCGCCCTTGGAGATGAAATCGTGCAGCAAGTCATCGAACTGCCGGATCAGATGTGTGGAGCGCTGCGACTTTGCCTGAACCTGGGCATCGGACAGAGGCATGGGGGCAACGACAGCGGACATGAGCTTGCGGAGTCAATTTTAAAATATCACAGGCTCCGAAAAGTTCGGGAGCATGTTTTATTAAAATAAACAAAAGATCAGCAGTGACAAGGTAAGCCCTGCGGTGCCTGCGGAACTTTATTTCTGATAAATTCAGTCCACTCCAGTTTTTCGACTCAGCGCGGTCATTCACTCGGGCCGATGGGCTTCCAGAGTCTCCAAGCCATCAATTCTGTGTCGGATCTTGCCAAAACGCACTGATCCACAAAAGCCGGATGAGCCCAAGTCTTGCCGATCAACTGGTGCCTTGCCAGCTCCTCGTGACCTTTCGGGCTCAGTCTCACATGCAGCAGTTCACCGTTTGCATTCAGTAGGCTGGCTAGCCCGTCAGAGCTGCGCAGCCACACCAGACTCATCTGCGGGTTTCGATCCTTGGGTGTCAGCGTGTTGTCATCGCTCCACAGGATTTTCCCAGTGGTCAGCTCCACCGCTTGCAGGCCGCGATTTTTATCCAGGAGATAGACGATGCCCTCCTTCAGAAGGGGCGAGGACATCAGGCCGCACATGGCTTTTTCCTCACTCCAGGCCAGTTCCACCTGGGTGGGCTCTTGCCCAAGACGCAGCGTGCGCGTGCCATGCCAGTAGCCTGAGACCAGCAGCAGGCCCTGGTGATACAGTGGCTGTGCGATGCTGACCCCGTAGGTGATCTTGTAGGGCCAGCGCCAAAACGTCGCACCAGAGTCAGGGTCGAGGCTCTGGATGTGCTCCGGCCCCCACACGATGAGCTGCCTGTGCCCCTGGTGCTGGATGATCTCCGGCGTGCAGTAACCCGCCGGGTCCGCCCCGCCACGCCAGATCAGCCGACCGGTGTCGCGATCCAGCGCCAGCACGCTGCCACCGGCCTCCGCGCCCACGTGCAGCAGCACGCGTGGCCCATCGATGACTGGCGAGGCCGCGAAGCCCCAGGTCGGCACCTGGGCACGGTGCTCGGCCACGGTGTCCACTTCCCAGACTTTCTGGCCAGTCTCCGCCTCCAGGCACATCGCCTGGCCTCGGGCCCCCAGGGTGTAGGCCCGGCCTTCCTGCACAGTCACGGAGGCTCTCGGACCATTGGCGTAGTCCATGTCACCATAGTCTGCGGGCCAGGCCTGCGACCACAGCAGGCGTCCGCTTTCCAGCTCAAAACAAAGCACCCGTTCCCGGTCTGGCGTTTCCTTGGGCCGGTCCATCAGATAGACACGCCCGGCAGCCACGGTCACCCCACCGTAACCACCACCGACCTCCGCTTTCCACAGCAGCTCAGGCTCCTGCTGGGCAAAGTCCGCTGGCACTTGGCTAGGATTCCAGGTGCCATCCCCCATCGGCCCACGCCAGCGTGGCCAGTCCGCTGCTAGCGCATGGCCGGGGGACAGGAGAGTCAGCAAAAAAGCGAAGGCACAGAAGCGATGCATGGCACTCATCTACGCGAAGCCTAGGCCGAGCCTGTCAGCCCCGCCACAAGTCGCCACAGAGATCAGGCCGTGACCAGCGTGCGGTCGCGCAACTCGGCCATGGCCTCCAGGAGCGTCTGGCGATCCATGTCGTGGACTTCGATCTTTTGGCCGATTTTTGGCACCAAGGTCACGGTCAACTCGCCGCCCAGGTGCTCGCGAAATTCCTCCAGCCCTTCCAGGATGGCAGGCTCACCGCTGCGCCCTTCGGAGAGCAACCCCGGATGATAGGTCTCAAAGCCGATGCGCTCCACGAGCGTCAGCACTCGACGTGCCGTGGCCACCTCCAGGATGCCTTTGCGCACAGAATACACGAGGTCCACCGCCATGCCGATGGCCACGGCCTCGCCATGCGTGACTTCGAACTGGGTGATCTGCTCCAGCTTGTGGGCCGCCCAGTGGCCAAAGTCCAGCGGCCGCGCGCTGCCGAGCTCAAACGGGTCGCCCCCTGTAGCGATGTGCTCCACATGCAGCTCAGCGCTGCGCTGCACCACGCGCTCCAGCGCCCGCGGTTCCAGGGCGGCGAGGCCATCGGCCATGCGCTCGATTTCTTCAAAAAAAGCTCGGTCGCGGATCAGCGCCACCTTGATCGCCTCAATGATGCCGTTGCGTCGTCCTCGAGCGGGCAGGCTTTCCAAAAAGGCAAAGTCGTTCACCACGGCATACGGCACGGCAAAGCTGCCCACCCAGTTCTTTTTGCCAAAGTAGTTCACGCCATTCTTCACCCCTACCCCCCCATCGCCTTGGCTCAGGGTTGTCGTGGGAAAGCGCACCTGACGGATGCCACGATGCGCGGTCGAGGCCGCAAAGCACACCAGATCCAGCACCGCGCCTCCGCCGATCACAAACACGTAGCTGTGACGATCCAGCCCTGCCTCATGAATCGCCTGCCAGCCCTGCTGCACGAGGGAAAAGTCATTCTTGCACGCCTCACCCCCAGGCAGCACGACGAGATCCCCAGCCAGATCCAGCACCTCAGCATGGGCACGAGCGTAGGCGCGCAGATTTTCCTGCATCCCCGGCATGGCCTGCACGACCTGATCATCGGCAAAGACCAGCACGCGCGGCACTTTGTTCGGTCGATCCAGCATCAGCAGATCGCGAATGGCGTGATTCGTGGGCGCAAAGGCGTCCCGGGTGAAAAGGATCCGGTGGCTGTGTTCGAGCCTGATTTTTTTCTCCAGCATGGGGGGCACGGTGCTTTTTCCTCTACGCCGTTGGCAGGATGGGGAAAAGCTTAAACGCAACGAATGCCACATTTCTAGCCATGGCCCGGCGTCCTTTTTGCCGCCTGAGGCTCATTCACGGTTGGTGCTGATACACCAACTCATGATCTTGCAGCGCCAAAAACTTCATCGCGCCATGCAGTGCCGCGTCTTCCATCGGCGGCACTTTGAAGGTCTTGCCCTTGAACACGCCATCCGCCGGGCTCGCGCCGACCACCAAATTGTAAACGGTCGCCTCTTCGTCTCCTGTCACCACAAAGTCAGCCCCCGCTGCATTCGCACAGGCGGCCACGGTAGCGATTTCCTGCGCGTTTCGCCGATCTCGTGAATCTTCCGCCCCGCTCCTGGCTCCGCCAAAGTTAAACAGCACCATGTTCACCATGATCCCGATCAGCGCGATGACGATCAGCATCTCCATCAAGCTGAAGCCCAAAGCATGACGTGAGGGGTGAGGAAGGTTTGGTTTCATGGCAACACGTCATTAGCCTGACATCTAATCTGACAAAATCACCTAAAATTTATAAAAATTATAAAAATATGACATTTGCGTCACGCGATGCCGACGGATTTCCACTTCAAAAAGTGGCTTGAGGACAGCTTCCTGCGCCTTTCGTCCAGGCTCCGTCGGCGACTGGCCAGGACAGGCTCACTTCTTGACCCCTCCACCTCCCTCGCCATTCTCCGCGCCCCTTTATCGTTTAGCTTTCATCTTTTTGCTTTTCCCATGGTCCCGACCGCCGCCCAGATCCGCCAGACCTTCCTCGACTTCTTCAAGTCGAAGCAGCACACCATCGTCCCCAGTGACAACGTGGGCTACACCAGCCGCGATGGCGCGCGCATCTTCACGAACGCGGGCATGAACCAGTTCGTCCCCATCTTCCTCGGCGAGCGCAGCGCGGATGTGGACACCTGGCCCGGCGTTTTGGCCAAAGGCCTGCCCACCCGTGCCGCCGACACGCAGAAGTGCATCCGCGCTGGCGGCAAGCACAACGACCTCGAAGACGTGGGCCTCGACACCTACCACCACACCTTCTTCGAGATGCTGGGGAACTGGTCCTTCGGCGACTACTTCAAAAAAGAAGCCATCGCATGGTCCTGGGAACTCATCGTCGAGCGCTTCAAATTCCCCCCCAGCCGCGTCTTCGCCACCATCTACCAGCCGAACAAGGAAAAGGGCGACCCCGCCGAGCGCGATGAAGAAAGCTGGAACCTCTGGGCCGAAAAATTCCGCTCCGTCGGCCTCGATCCCGACATCCACATCGTCAACGGCAACAAGAAGGACAACTTCTGGATGATGGCCGACACCGGCCCCTGCGGCCCCTGCACCGAGATCCACATCGACCTCACCCCCGGCCCCATCGAGCTGAGCGAGGACCGCCAGCGTGAAGGCGCGAAGCTCGTCAATGGCAGCGACGCGAGCTGCATCGAGATCTGGAACAACGTCTTCATCCAATACAACGCCAACCCCGACGGCACCTTCACCCCACTGCCCGCGCAGCATGTCGATACCGGCATGGGCTTCGAGCGCCTCACCAGCATCATCCAGGGCACGAAAAACTTCACCGACTTCGAAAACGCGAAGATCAGCAACTACGACACGGATGTCTTCAAACCCATCTTCGACGAGCTGACCAAGCTCAGCGGCAAGCACTACCAAAGCACGCTGCCCAAAGCCAACGAGCAAGGCCACGTCATCCCCGTCACCGAACAGGAAAAGATTGACGTCGCCTTCCGCGTCATCGCGGATCATCTGCGCACCCTCAGCTTCTCCATCGCCGACGGCATCCAGCCCGGCAACAGCGACCGCAACTACACCCTCCGCCGCATCCTCCGCCGCGCCGTGAAGTATGGCCGCACCCTCGAATTCAAAGAGCCCTTCTTCTACAAGCTCGTCGATGTCCTCGCCGCGCACATGGGAGATGTCTTCCCCGAACTCCGCGTGAAGAAAGAGCAGGTCAAAGCCGTGCTGAAGCTGGAGGAAGAGGCGTTTAATCGCACGCTAGATAAGGGAATAGAGCTTTTCGAACATGCTGCTCAATCGCTAGGAGCAGCAACTCATGACAATCCTGAACAGGCATCACGAAAGCCATATTATGGCCGTGGCGGCGTTAAACTTGGCACTCTAATCCGCCTGCCAAATGGAGACGTTGTTCGTGAGTTGGCGGGTGAGTTCGCCTTCCAACTGTACGACACCTTCGGCTTCCCCATCGACCTCACCGAGCTCCTCGCCCGCGAACGCGGCCTCACCGTTGACACCGCAGGCTTTGACAAGCTCATGGACGAGCAGAAGCAACGCGCTCGTGAAGCCGGTCAGAAGAACAAACAGGTTGTCTCTGTCAGCGAGATCGAAACCAAGGACGCCACCAAGTTCCTCGGTTACGACACGCTCGAAACAGACGCCAAGGTGCTCGAAGTCGTCGCCATGAAGGACAAGACGGCGGTGGTGCTCGACTCCAGCGTTTGCTACGCCGAAATGGGCGGCCAGATCGGCGACAGCGGCCAGATCATCATCGGCGCGAACGCCTTCCCCATCTCCAGCACGACGAAAGTCGGCAACACCTGGCTGCACTTCATCGAAGGCGAAGACGCCCCCGCCGTTGGCTCCAGCGTCCGCGTGGCCGTCGATGGCACGCGTCGTCACGCCATCGAGCGACACCACACCGTCACGCACATCCTGCATTGGGCGTTGCATGAGGTCGTCAGCCAGGACGCCACGCAGAAAGGCTCCAACGTCACGCCGGACAAGCTCACCTTCGACTTCAACAGCGCCGCTTTGACCGCCGCGCAGCTCGCCGACATCGAAAAACTCGTCAACGAGCGCATCGTCGCCAACGACATCGTTTCCTGGACCGAAGTGCCTTACAAAGAGGCGCAGCAGAACAAGGGCATCATGCAGCTCTTCGGCGAAAAATACCCCGAGAACGTCCGTGTCGTGCAAATCGGCGGCAAGGCTCATGCGCTCGATGGCTGGAGCATGGAACTCTGCGGCGGCACCCACACCCGCTACACCGGCGAGATCGGCCTCTTCCGCCTCGTCGCCGAAGGAGCCGTCGCCGCTGGCGTGCGCCGCATCGAAGCCATCGCCGGCCTCGAAGCCTACCACGCCGCCAAAGCCGATTCCGACCTCCTGAAGCTCCTCGCTGGGAAAGTCAGCGCCCAAGGTGCCGCTGACCTCGAGAAGAAGCTCGACCAATTGCTCACGCAGCAAAAAGAGCTCGAAAAAGCCCTCAAAGCCGCCCAGCAGCGTGAAGCCAGCGGCAAGGCCAAGGAGCTTCTGGCCAGTGTCGAAGGCAACGCCATCATCGCCCACCTGGGCGACGTGGACGCCGACTACGCCGTGGCCGTGAACGATGCGCTGAAGGGTCAGTTCCCCGGCGTCATCGTCCTCGCCGCCACCGGCGGAGGCAGCGTGGCGCTCATCGCGAACGTGGCGAAGGAGCTTCAGGGCAAGGTTCAGGCGGGCAAGATCATCCAGACCATCGCCCCGATCGTCGGCGGCAAAGGCGGCGGTAAGCCAGACTTTGCGCGTGGCGGTGGCAAGGATGTTTCCAAAGTGGAGGCCGCCCTCGCCGAAGCCCGCAAGCTGATTGGCTGACCCTGACGAAGCCTGGTCGAGGTAGCCTCGTTGTCACACACAAGCCTGGAAGGTTGAGGGGATGTTCCAGGATAGCGAGAAGTCATGCAGACGCTGGAGGCCTTTCCAGAGCTTGCACGCCGGGCGGGCTGGCCTTTTGGGCACCGGGCCTATCCACATCGCCGTTTCGGCAGCGACCTTCCAAGAACCAGAGCAAGCTCGGCATTCGCCAAGTCATCAAGATGGCCAAGGCCGACTTGGATCATCGAGAGAGGCAACAGATCCTGCCGACCTCATCTTCCCCATCTTTGCTTTCGGACGGCAACTGGGGGTCACGCTTGGCATGACACGATCAGGGGACGGGCTCGCCTGACGCAAAGACCCAGCGCTGAAGCTGGCGGTCACGGATGTGAGCGTGGCTGGTGACTTCCATGGGACCAAACAGGGTCTGGGTGGGGTAGGTCACGTCGATGATCCACGTGGGCTTGCCATCCAGGATCTCAGAGCGTGGAAGGCCCCAGTGGGTGACTTTCTGCGGATGGATGTCGGTGACGCGTCCTGAGGAGATGACGGCGAGCAGCAGATTGTAACTGCCATCAGGATTCGCGATGGGTTTGCCATCGGGCTCAAAGGCAATGCCGGGAGCATTCGCAGAGGGGCTAGCAGGGGTAGCGGCCTGCTGAGCGGCGGTCCAGGCCTGACGAGCCTGCGCAATGCGGGCGGTCTTCCACGTCTCGTAACTCTGACGAATCTGATTTGGAAAATCCGTGTCCGTGACGGCGATCCAGCCACGCGCTGGGGAACTGGCAGTGGGGGCGATGCTGAGTCGGCCAGACTCTGCCGCGAGTGCGTGCGCCGTGGCACCTGCACGCAGGAGGGCACTGCCGACTTTCATTTTCACCTCGGTGTCTCGGTGCAGCACCACGGGGCGAGGAAAGGCCTGCGGGGGAATTTGTGTCCAGTTTTTGGTCACTGCCTCCACGGTGGGCAGCACGGGCGGCACGAAGGTTGGATTGGCTGGCGGCGGCTGGGGCTGCCCGTGATCAGCAGGCGGAGAGGCATGCGGGAGCTTGGATGCCATCGGGGCCGGGGTGGTGGCTTGGCCAGTGACGTCGGAGGAGCGAGGGGTCCGCTCTGCCGGACGAGGTCCTTTGGCGAAAATCAGGCGCTGCCAAGGAGCTGCACCGAAGTAGTCGTAAGCGGCGAACAAACCGCCGAGGATGAGCAGAGTGACAAAAAGAGATTTCATCGAGAGAACACGCTGTGGCGAGCTTGCACGGCTAGCATAGCTTCTTCTGCGAGAAAAAAGACGGCCTGAGGTGTCGAAGGCGTCACCTTGACACCTGCGAGGGATGCTTAACCGTCCGGGCTCGTGTCCCTTCTCGCGCCTGGACTTCTCTATCTTGTTTTATTGCTCATCCTGGCGGTGATTTCCGCCACGGAGACGGCGATTCATAGCGCGCGGGATCTGGATGGCCGTCTGAGCTCCGCAGGCCGTGGTGGAGTGGCACGGAAGCTGCGAAACATCACAGCGAATCCTTTTGCTCAATTGCACCGCGCCCTTCTCCTGTCTGCCACCCTGAACTTGGTTCTGGCGGCGCTGGGTTTGCACCTGGTGTCGGGTCCGTTCCGTGCCCTGGGTTGGCAGCCGTGGTTGACCGCTCCGTTGTTGTTCGCGAGCACGGTGTTGGTTGGCGATGTGATGCCCAAGTTCCTGGCGGCCTGGTCGCCTTCGGCGGTGCTTTTGGGCAGCCTGCGCATTCTGCATCCGCTGAGAGTCGTGCTGGATCCACTGAGCCTCTTCGCTGACCGCGCGACGGAGGCGCTGATTCAGCGGATGATTCCACGACGCGTGAAGGTGCGTGCCTCCATGACCCGGGAAGAATTCGAGACGCTGGTGGAGATGCGTGAGGAGCAGGGGCTATTGGATCGTGCCGAGGCGCAGATCATTCAGGAAGCGCTGGACCTGGAGAAACTCACCGTGCGTGACTGCATGGTGCCGCGCGTGGACCTGACGCTGCTGAGCGCAGAATCGAGCCAGGAGCAGGCCACGCAGGTGCTGGATCGCTCCGCTGGGCGCTTTGTCGTGGTGCATGGAGAGACGCCCGATGCCGTGGTGGGCATCATTGACACCCTGACGTGGCGCATGGCAGGTCGCCCGGCCTGGCAGGAGGCTGTGAAGCATGCGCCCTTTGTGCCCGAGACGATGCCCGTGCTGGATGCACTGGAAAAGCACCTGCAGCATGGCCCAGCGCCAGTGCTCATCTTGGACGAATACGGTGGTCTGGAGGGCATGCTGAGCCAAGAGGAAATCGCCGACTGGCTGCTCTATGAGGCAGCCCCCTGGCAGGGGGAGGACGGTGAAATCCGTGATCTGGGCAATGGCCGCTTTTTGGCGGATGGCGGCGCGCGCATCGAGGATGTGGCAGCGGAAGTCGGCCTGGAACTGCCAGCAGGAGGCATCGACACCATCGGGGGGTTTGTTTTGACCCAGCTGGGCCATGCGCCGAAACCAGGCGAGCGCATTCAAATCGCAGGGGCTGACCTCAAGGTTCGTCGCTGCGTGCGTGCCCGCATCCAGCAGGTGGAGCTGCGCCTCCACGCCGATCGCCTTCCTCTGCCCGCAGCGGGTGCTGAGGAAAGCTGAACCTACCTATACCTCATGATGATGATCCTGCTTCTGGTGATCTTTCTCCTGCTGTCCTTTGCGCTATCAGGACTGGAGAGTGCGATCCTGGCCGTGAGTCGCGTGCGTGTGCGGCATGCCGCAGGTGAAGGGGACCGCCGGGCAGCGAGCATCCTGCCTCTGGTGGAGGATCGTGATGCCCTGCTGGGGGCCATCACCGTGGCCAACCACGTGGCCAACCTCTGCGCGTTTGTGATCTTGACGTGGAAAATCGTCCGCGTTTCGGATGCCTGGGGTTACTTGATCTCAGTGCTGGTTGCTCTGCCGATCTTCCTGGTCGGTTTGGAAATTTTGCCCAAGAAGCTGTTCCGGCGCTATCCCTTCCGCGCCATCCGCAGCCTGTCTCCTTTGCTGCATGGCGTCGGCATCATCCGACCACTCTTCCGCCTGACCTCACGCCATGGGCTGAACTCTGGCGAGCTGTCCAGCATGGCCGCTGACGACTCTGCCGGTCGAGAGGACATCCGCCATCAGGCACAGGCGCTGCAACGCATGAACATGATGGCTCCTGGAGCAGCACGACTCGTGGAGCGCACGCTGGCTTACCGTCGGCTACGGGCATCAGACCTCATGCGCCCGCTGACGAGCACGGTGGCCCTGGCTCCCGACATGCCCCTGAGCACCGCGCTGATCTTTGCGCGGGAGCACGGCCTCTCTGCGCTGCCTGTCATTGGGGAAAAAGGGAGCTTCACCGGCATCATCGACCTTTCCAGCCTACCAGCGCGGCTGCCACCGGATCGGTTGGTGCGCCAGCACATGCGGGCCATGGATAGCGTGTCAGACACAGACAGCGCACTCTCAGCCCTGCAGCACATGCGCAAGCGTGGACGCTCGCTCTGCCTCGTGACGTCGAGCGATGGTGCCCCAACGGGCATCTTGCATGAGGAAGATCTGCTGAGAAGCCTTGTCGGCATCAGTGCTTGAGACAAAAAGAGCCTCGCGGCCACCGCTAGGCTCGATGGAAAACGAAGGGCGTGCTGTGCATCAGCGCCCGAGCACCTGCTTCAGCACCTCCAGGCAGCGTTGATTTTGCGGCATGGTACCGACCGAGATGCGAACCCACTCCGGCAACTTGTAGGCAGCCATGGCACGGACGATGACCCCTTGGTCCATCATGGCTTTGAAGACGGCATTGCCATCGCCCACCTTCACGAGCACGAAATTCGCGTAGCTTGGGATGAATTCCAAACCCAACTCAGCAAACTGCGTCTGTAGGTAAGCGCGTCCTTCATCGGTGATGCGCTTGGTCTTGAACTGATGCTCTTCATCCAACAAACCCGCCAGCGCGCCAGCCTGGGCGATGGAGTTCAGGTTGAAGGGCTGACGCGTGCGCTGCAGCACGTCGATGAGCTCTTTGTTCGCCACGCCATACCCGACGCGCGTTCCGGCCAGACCTTGGATCTTCGAAAAGGTGCGCAGCACGACCACCTTGCGGCCTTGTCGGACATACTTCAGCGTGTCTGGTGGGTTATCGAGAAACTCGTAGTAGGCCTCGTCAAAGACGACGACGACATGCTCGGGCACTTTGTCCATGAAGCGGTCGATCTGCTCCTGACTGACCAGCGTGCCGGTGGGATTGTTGGGGTTGGCGATGAAGACTTCCTTGGTCTCCGGCGTGATCGCCGCAGCCATGGCATCCAGGTCATGCACAAAGCCAGGATCTGGCACCTCAATGGTGCTGGCGCCAAAGACTTTGGCCATCAGCTTATAAACCAAGAAGGCGTGCTCTGCGGTGACGATATTGTCGCCAGGCTTCAGGAAGGCATGGCCGATGAATTCGATGATTTCATTCGAGCCACAGCCCATGATGAAATTGCCCATTTCGAGGCCAAACTTTTCTGCGAGGGCATGGCGCAGCTTCCATGAAGCTCCATCAGGATAGATGTGCACTTCCTCGACCGCCTTTTTCATGGCCTCCACTGCCTTTGGGCTAGGTCCCAGAGGGTTCTCGTTGGAGGCTAGCTTGATGATGTCCTCGGGTTTCAGGCCACGCTCGCGTGCCACATCTTCGATGGGCTTTCCGGGTTCATAGGCGACGAGGTCTTTGAGCTGGGGGTTGGCGTGGTTCCAGATGGACATGCGGTCAGGGGGTAGAGCCTGCTCTCATGGCCGGATTTGCCCTGGCCGCAAGCGCGCGGGTTCACCAGAGCCCACTTTTGCCAAAGTTCAGGCAGCGCGGCCTAGATCGAGGCACCCTCAAGGCTGTTTTCCCTAGGCTTTTCGGCTTTGCGCCGCAGCAAATTGACTTGGAGAACCGCAGGCATCTGCTTTTCTACCAGCGTTCCCGCCCACCCCATGAAACCTCCCCTCCCCTCGCCCGCTTTGGCTTTCCTGCTGCTCTGCCTCTCTGCCTCTGTTCTAAAAGCGGCTGACTGGCGCATCGAGACCTTTGCTGGCACCGGAGAGCAGGGCGGCAGCGGCGATGGGGGCTCTGCCCTGAAGGCCAAGATCGACAATCCTTTTGGCCTCGTGCGCGGTCCCGATGGGGCACTTTACTTCTGCGAATACACCGGTCAGCGCATCCGCAAAGTGACGCCTGATGGCCTGATCCACACCGTGGCAGGCAGTGGCCAAAAGGGCTACAGCGGCGACGGTGGCCCTGCCCTCCAGGCCACGTTCAACCTGCCGCATGAGCTTCGCTTTGATGCCGCAGGCGATCTCTACGTGGTGGACATGACCAACCACGCCGTGCGCAAGATCGACATGAAAACGGGCATCATCGACACCATCGCCGGCAACGGGAAACCGGGTTACAGTGGCGATGGCGATGCCGCGAAAAAAGCCCAGTTCAAGCAACCGCACAGCATCCAGTTTGGCCCCGATGGTTCTCTCTACGTGTGCGACATCGGCAACCATGTCATCCGCAAGATCGACATGAAAAGCGGGCACATCAGCACCTTCGCTGGCATTGGCAAAGCTGGGCCAACGCCCGATGGATCACCGATCCAGGGCACCCCGCTGAATGGCCCGAGATCGCTGGACTTTGACCGAGCAGGCCATCTCTGGCTGTGCACCCGAGAAGGGAATCAGGTCTTCAAGTTCGACCTCACGGCGGGCAAGATCCATCACATCGCCGGCACCGGCAAAAAAGGCCTGACCGGCCATGGCGGACCTGCGAAGGAAGCCACGCTGAGCGGTCCGAAAGGCATCGCGCTGGATGCGCAGGGAAATGCCTGGCTGGCGGACTGCGAAAGCCACACGATCCGCATGGTGGAGGCCACGACTGGCAAGATCCACCTCATCGCAGGAACCGGGAAGAAGGGCAACGGCGGCGATGGCGACCCTCTCCAATGCGACATGGCACGCCCGCATGGAGTGTATGTGGATGCCGACGGCTCCGTTTTCATCGGCGATAGTGAGGCGCACAAGGTGCGCGTGCTCCGTCGCTGAAAGTTCGGCGTCATGAAAAAAGGCCGCAGGATCACCCTGCGGCCTTTTTTCGTGGAGTGATGTCCGGCCCTCAATGCGAGACCTCTGCCGGAGCATCCAGCTCCTTCGGCGGATAAAAGGCGATCAGGAGAAGCACGGCGGCGGCCAGGGACAGTCCGGTGGGCCAGAGGAAGAGCGATTTGTAATCCACCACGCCATCCACCGTGAGTTTACCCTGCATCGGAATGAAGAACCACTTGGCCGCCAGATCACCAATGCCAAGAACGAGCAAATTGAAGAGACCCTGAGCGCTTGAGCGGACGTCCTTGGGAAAGGCGGCATCAATGAAGATGTAAAGCGTGGCAAAGAAGAAGGCGTAGCAAATGCCATGCAGCACCTGAACGAAGATGATCATCGATTGGTTCTGCGGCATGTACGCAAAGACCGCAAAACGTGCCGCATGTCCCAGGATGCCAAGGATCATCGTGGCTTTCCAACCCATCTTGGACAGGAACCATCCCAGCACTGCCATGGTCAAGATTTCAGCGATTTGGCCGATGCTCATCACCGGCATGATCCACTCTGGAGAAATGCCTACTGTTTTGCTGCCGAGGAAACCTCCCGCCATCAAGAAGTAGCCGTTGTGGATGGTGGAATCGATGAAGGTCGCGATGAAGAGCACCAGAAGGAAAGGTTTTTTCAGAAAGCTGGCTGCCTTCACCCAAGCAAACGAACCTTCCCCCTTCACCGCAGGCTTGGCTGGCGTGTGCGGAAGACTGAGGCTAAAGGCAGCCAACAGCAGCGAGGCGATTCCCGAGATCACAAAGATGTAACGGCTGGCCGCCACGGCTTCAGCACCACTTTTCCCCTGAAGAATGAAGTAAAGTGGCCATGCCGCCAAAATCCAACCAATCGTCCCGCCCATGCGAACGAGTCCGAACTCTTTCTGCGCATCCTTCAGGTGGGTGAAGGCGATGGAGTTCGAGACTGAAATCGTCGGCACGTAGAGCAGCGAGTGCACCAGCATGAGGCTGAAGAAAGTGGTAAAATCCTTCGCCCAGAACATGCCCAAAATGGCGAGGCCCCCAATCAAATGGCTGAAGGCCATGAACTTCTCGGCTGCAAAATTGCGGTCAGCGAATTGATTGCTGAAGAAGATGCCAACCACGGAGGCAATGGCAAAGGCACTGCCGACCCAGGTGATCTGGATGTCCGAAAACTTCAGCCCATCGGCTCCCATGTAGCCCCAAATCAGTGGCAGCCAAGCCCCCCAGATGAAGAATTCCAGGACCATCATGACGAAGAGCTTTTTGGCAGCGGGTGATTTCATGGCGAAGAATCGCTAAGGCTAAAGGGAATCTACAAAGAAAGGCAAGGCATTTGCCAAAACTCCAGGATCACAGCGGCCAACGCAGAGGCACGAGCAGCAAGATCAGCAAGACCGTGAGAACGGTCAGTCCTCCACCGACCTTGATGAAGTCGCTGAAGCGATACTTGCCAGGGCCATAGACGAGGATGCAGCTCGGTTCAAAAGGGGTCAGCAGGGAGATGCTGGCGCTGAGCATGACCGTGATGGCAAAGGCGCGTGGACTGGCCTGCATCGTCTCTGCCGCCTGCACGGCGACGGGCAGCACCACGAGCGCTGCGGCAGCATTGGACATGGGTTGGGTCAAAATGACGGTCAGGACACTGAATCCCGCGAGCACCGCAATCGCGCCCAAAGGCTGCAGCCAGCCTAGGATCAGCTGGGCCAAAACTTGATCCGCGCCTGATTTTGACATGGCCGTGCCAAAGGCCGTCATGCCGCCGATCAAGATCAGCAGTCGCCAATCCACATTTTCGTAGGCTGCGTCCAGCGTCATGCAGCGTGTGGCTAGGGCGACCAAGGCCACGAGCAGAAAGGCTATCGAGGTGGGAATGAGGTTCAGGCTGCTGAGAAGCACAGCCAAAGCAAACACCACGAGCACAGCAATGCCTCGCTTTTGAGCGCCCTGAGACACGGTGTGCTCAGAGATCACCACCATCTCCGAGTTTTCTTCATAAACGCGGATGCGATCATACGAGCCCTGCAAAAGCAGCATGTCCCCTGCCTCCAACGGCACATCAGCCATGTGGTCACTGAGCGTGCGATCTCCACGCAGCAGCGCTAGAACGGAGAGACCGGAGCGGCGGCGAAAGTTACTCGACCGCAGGCTTTGACCGACCAAGCTCGATTTCGGTGTCAAAACAACCTCGACGATGCTGGCGTCCTTCATTTCCACACCCGAACTGCGCAGACCGATGTCTTCCAGGATGTCGATGCCCTCGATTTTTTTGACACGGATGAGGTTCTGCACCTTCCCTGCCACGAGCACGACATCAGCCTCTTGAAGTTTCACATGAGGTCCGACTTCGATGTCTAGATCCCCGCGGCGAATTTTCACCACTTGGAACTCCATCACGGAGAAATCCGAGGCATAGACTTCCTGACCGATGATCGGTGAACCCGCCAAGATCACCACCTCGCAGAGATACTCCCGGATCGGCGTGGCCGCACCGTTGGGCTCAGAGCGATCTCGCTCAGGCAGCCAGCGCGCCCCGACCAGCAGCATGTAAAAAAGGCCTGCGGTAAACAAGACGACACCCACGGGCGTGATCTCAAACATGGCGATAGGCTCCATGCCTAGCTTTTCCATGGCACCACTCACCGCTAGATTCGTGCTGGTGCCGATCAAGGTGCAAGTCCCTCCCAGGATGGAGGAAAAGGCCAGCGGCATGAGCAGCCGCGAAGGCGGGATGTGCAGTCTTCTGGCGAGACCGATGACGGGGCCCAAGAACATGGCCGTGACGGTGGTGTTGTTCATGAAGGCCGAGATGCCGCCGACCGTGCTCATCATGCCTGCGATGATGCGCTTGGGCTTGCCCCCCGTGGTTCGCGCCAACACATGCCCCACGGAATCCAGCACCCCGGTTTCTCTAAGTGCCGCACCAATCACAAAGATGGAGCCGAGCATGATGATCATGTCCTGCCCAAAGCCTGCAAAGGCTTCATTCGGCGTGATGATGCCCATCAAGACCAAGGTGCAGAGCAACCCAAGCGTCACCAGATCCACAGAGATCTTCTCCGTGGCAAACAGGATAACGGCGATGATGAGAAGACCAATGACTTTGGCTGCGTCCATGAAGCGGGCGCGGATGATGGCGCGGATGTCAGCTAGGGCAAGAAGCAAGCTGTGCGCCAGCTGGATCAACGCTTGGCAATCACTTCAGCTCACTCAGGCCTTTTTCGATGCGCTGCCTGACGCGTGGATCCGTGGGACCGAGATCCAATGCCCGCTGAAACATCTGCCGCGCCTTCTCCTTGTCTCCTAACTTCACCTGCGTCTGCGCGATGTGTTCGAGGATTTCTGCATCATCCGGCTCCAGCGTCTTCAGCAGACTCAAGGCACGCTCCAGCTCCACCAAGGCATGTGCGTAGTCACCCTTTTTGTAATGCCACCAACCCAAGCTGTCGATGTAAGCAGGATTGCCGGGTTGCAGTTCATTGGCTTTGCGAATGAGCTCGCCAGCTTTGTTCAAGTGGACGCCCTGCTCCAACCACATGTAGCCGAGGTAATTCATGGTGGTGCAGGCATCTTCGATCTCATCCTTCGGCGTCAGGGTGATGGCTTTTTCAAACATCCGCGCTGCCTCTTCGGGTTTGCCCCCACGCTCCAGAATCAGACCAAACTGAAAAAAGAAGCGATGGTTGACGAGTTCGGCTTGTCCGGTTTCAGCCAGAGAAGCCGCTCTTTCCATCGCTGCGATGGCTTTGTCCCAACGCTGCAAACTGCGCATGGCCAAGGCCTGGTGGATGTGAAAAACAGGATTGTCGGGGAAAAGCTGAATCGTCCGGCCACAAAGCTCAATGAGGCGATCGTAGAGCTGAGACTGCAGCAGCAATTGACCGAGACTTTGATAATCAGCAGCGTCACCGCCACCGATCTGAATGGCAGCTTCCAGGTGTGGCACCGCCTTGGCCCATTCTTCCCGTTCTTGATAGGCCTCCGCGAGCAGGCGCCGCTGCTCCACATCGGCAGGAGCCGCCTCGACGATCTTTTCCAATTCACGAAGAGCCTCCTCTTTAGCTCCATCCGCCTGATGCAGCCGAAAGAGGATTTTGCGCGCCTGTAGGTTTCCTGTTTTCGCCACCAGGGCGGCACAGAGCACCTTTGCCGCTTCCAGTTGATTGGTAAGGACATAGTATTGAGCGACATCGAGCCTCACGGGATCGCCAGGGGGACCTGAGGCAGCCTGCTGAAGCGCACGTTCGAAGAAGACGTTGACGCGCCGAGTGTGCTCCTCGCGCATTTCCGTTTGGGCGAGTGGCCAGACCTCTTGGGCCGCACGGCCCAGGGCCAACCACCATGCCGGGTCTTCCACTGAACGACTGGCGGCTTTCTCCAGCGTCTGTATCGCCTGAGAGCGCTGATTTTGACTGAGGTGCTGAAGCACTGCGAAGGTGATGACCTCTGCCTGCTGAGGAAAGCGTTTGGTCAAATCGAGCAGAAGAGTCTGTGCCCGGCTTTTCAGAGCCTCGTCTTCAGCTCCATAGGTGGACAAGAAGCGCACCAATGCCATCACAGGACGAAAATCCGCCGGACGGGCCATGACTGTGGATTCCAGAAGAGCCACCGCCTCATCCTTGCCCCGGTAGCGGTAGGCCAGTTCAGCGGCGTGCTGGGCGGCCTCAGCCTGACTCGGATCTGCCCGAACGACCGCGATGTAGTGCTCCAAAGCCTCACGCATCTGGCCTGCTTGTTCCAACTGCTGCGCGGTCGCGTAGTGGGCAAGTGCGGCGGCTCGCTGCCCCAACGCGGCATCTTCCAGGCGTGTGCCAGCGAGCTCATCCGCAAGCCGGAGGGAAAGGTCAGCGCGGCTGAGCGGCTTGGCATGGAGAGAGACACTCAACGCTAAACCTGCGGCCACCACGACACAGGCAAAACGGGCTGGGAACCAAGCTTGCTGAGGCTTAGTCATGAAATTTTGACACGAAAAAGCCCTCCCAGCGAAAGGAACAGGTCTTTTCGCGGGAGGGTAGCAGATCATGAATGAGCCTTAGCGGTTACGACTTGTAGCGCAAACGCTTCTTGTGGCGGTTGGCGCGCATGCGCTTCTTCCGCTTGTGCTTGTTGATCTTCGTCTTTCTGCGCTTTTTGAGCGATCCCATGTTGGTGTTTCTCGGTTTGTTGGTTTGGGTCCGTTAGTGGACGATTTTGTTCAGCGGGTACTCGACGATGCCTTCTGCACCCAGTGATTTTAGCCGCGGGATAATCTCCCGCACGACGGATTCGGCGACGACGATCTCGACGGCAACCCACTCCGGGAATGCTAGCTGAGACACGGTCGGCGAACGCTCGCATGGAAGCGCGGCGACAACTTGATCCAGCGATTTCGCGGGAACATTCATCTTCAGTCCGACTTTGTCCCTGGCCTCCAGCGCTCCTTTGAGCAGCATGACCAGGGTCTCCATCTTCGCGCGCTTCCATTCGTCAGCAAAAGCGGCCTTGCTCGCGACAAACTGTGGATAGCTCTCCATGAGCGTGTCCACGATGCGGAGTTTGTTGGCCCGGAGAGAACTGCCCGTCTCGGTGATATCGACAATTGCGTCCACGAGCTCAGGCACTTTGACCTCGGTGGCCCCCCAGCTGAACTCGACTTCAGCCTGCACGCCATGCTTGGCAAGGTAGCCGCGGGTCATGTCCACCGCTTCGGTGGCGATGCGCTTGCCCTGAAGGTCCTTGACGGATTTCACCGGAGAGTCCTCCGGCACCACCAGAACCCAGCGCGTGGGGCGGGACGTGGCTTTGGAGTAGCGAAGGTCCGTCAGCACTTCGACATCGGCGTTGTTCTCCGCGATCCAGTCTTTCCCGGTGATGCCGCAGTCGAGGAATCCATGATCGACGTAGCGGCCAATTTCTTGGGCGCGCAGCAGTCGCAATTCGAGATCGTCGTCATCAACCGTCGGCTTGTAAGAGCGTGACGAGACAACCACATTGAATCCCGCACGCTTGAACAGCTCAAGCGTGGGCTCCTGTAGGCTACCTTTCGGCAGGCCTAAGCGGAGGGTGTTTTTGGAGTCCGACATTCGTGGGGTGGGAAAAAGGGCGCGCAGAGTAGCGGGCTTTCCGAGGGTGCAAAGGAGAATTTCATGTCAGACTCGCTGCCCAGCATGTGTGACACGAATCTGATCACGCGCTTGCCTGGGCAGAATCGCCCAGTTTGGCCTCACTTCGAATGAGCCTCTCGGTGGTGTTCTGCCAGCAGGTCACGCCCGAAATCGCCTTCGAAACTGCGGAAGACGCTGTGCGGGTGGTTGGCCTCGTTTTGCACATTGTCATACTCGATCAGAAAAGTTTTCCCCTGGATTCGATAGTAGTGGGGCTCACCACGCTCTGTGCCGCCTGCCCAGGCGAAAAAGATGGGGCTCTTTTCGATCTCAGCCCAGAGCTCAGCAGCGATTTCTGGGCGCACGCGGTCGGTGTATTCGGTGATCACTGTCTTGAGCATGGCTTTTTGGGCTGCGGTCATGGCCTCGTTGGAAAGTCCGGCAGGCTGGAGGAAAGCGACCCGCTTTTCAGCAGCGGTGATCATTTCCTTGGGAGCGACGACATCCACCAACGCCTGCTTGAACTGCTCGGGATCAAGACTTTTGACCAGATCACGCCCCAGATCCTCTTCTTTACCCAACACACGCAGACCCGTCAGGTTGCCTTGCCTGACTTCGCCAGGATTGGTGCCAAAAAAGGTCGGGCTGGCGCGCAAAAGCTGCCCATCACGGATGGTGAAGTTCAGCGACAGGTGGTGGCCTTCGATGCGCCATCCCCAGGTGCCCTCGGCGCTAGGCTGACCAAAGATGCTCACGAAATACTTCTCGGGATCACGCTTTTCCCGCACTGCGGCGCGGGTGGCCTCGTTCACGCCTTCGATCTGGTATAGCACTTCCTCCAGGGACATGATGGTCGAGGCCTTGGCCGCACCTCGAAAGCCTAACCCTGTGTTCAGCAGCGCATGGGCCAGCAGTTCTTGCTGCGGTGTCATTTCCTTCAGCGGCAGGCCTTTCCGCTCTCTTGGGATGAAGTGCCAGTTGATGCGCTCTTCGTCTTCAAAAGCAAAGCTCGCCTTGGCTTTCTGTTCAGGAGTAAGCACCGAGAGAAAAAGATTGGCGACCTCAGCCATCTGCTTGCCCGCCTCGTGGCCAGGGGAGGCAGCGGGTAAGGCGAGGAAGACAGCAGCAAGGCCAAGCTTGAAAAAAATCGGGCGAATCATGGACGAAGCCAAACGCGCCGGATCTTGCCCGCCTTGCAGCAGAAGCTCGTGGATTGGCAAAAGAGCCACAAGGCTGCATCGAACCGGTCTGCTCAGTCTTGGCGCTCGACCCAGCGATAGACGTCCCGCGAGTTTCGCCAAAAGAACTTCTCGCAGGCCTCGTGGCCATGACTGCTGAAGTAGTCACGGACGAGACCCAACACGACCTCGTAACTCGCCCCACGATCGCTGACCGGCCAGTTGCTGCCATAAACGAGTCGATCTGGGCCAAAGGATTCCCACAGGTGGTTCAGAATGGGCAGGTAATAGTCCACCTCTCGGGGCGCTTGGCCTTCTGGCCCTTTCACCTGCTCGACCAAAGCGGACACCTTCATCCAGATCTGCTTCTGCTTTGCGATTTGGGTGATGTTTTCCCGCCACTCAGGCCGCAGAGATTGGGGATCGCCTGCGCCCCCAAGGTGATTGATGACGATCCTGAGCTCGGGCACTTGAGCCGCCAACTTCGCCGCGTGGGGCAGCAGATCAGGGCCGCCATTCAGATCCAGCTCCAGGCCATGACTGGCCAGCAGCTTGGCACCCGCCAGAGCGGCAGCTTGGTGTTGATCGATCCGCACCAAGTCAGCACGCCAGCGCACGCCACGAAAGATCGGATGGGCTGCGAAACGCCGAACGTGGGCGGCGAACTCGGGCTGAGTTGGATCTAGATTGCCAACGAACCCGACGATGCTTTTTTCCTGAGCAGCAAGGTCGAGCATCCATTGATTGTCTTCCACCCAGGGGCTCGCCTCCACAACGACGGTCTGGTGGATCCCCAAGGGGCCAGCAAGCTTTCGCCAATCCGCAGGCATGACTTTTCGATAGAGCGGGGTCTGTCGTGCAGGCCACGGCACGCCCTGAGGACGCGTGGGATCGTAAAAGTGCGTGTGTGTGTCAATGATGCGCGTGGCCACAGGTGCGGCCTGCAATCGCGCGGGAGCCCAGCTGATCGGCAGAGCCGTTGCAGCGGATTGGAGGAATCGACGTCGGTTCATGCACTGATAACGGACCGAAGTCATCCAGTCCTTCGTCCGGGCCTCAGCGCCCTAGCCAAGAAAACACCCAATCTGGCGGACGTGGGTCACTTTCCGCAAAGTAAAAGGAGCAAAGGTGAAAGAACAGCGGTGCCGCAAAGCAAAGAGAGTCGATGCGGTCCATGAAGCCTCCATGTCCCGCGATGGAGGCCCCCCAATCCTTGGCCCCCAGATCGCGCTTGATGGCGGACATGACCAAGCCACCGAAAAAGCCAGCCAAGCAGATCAACAGAGCCATGAGCGCTGCCTGCCAGGGCGCGAAGGGGGTCGCCCACCACAGGCTGGTGCTGATGAGCACCGTGGTGCCGATGCCACCCAGCGTGCCCTCCAGGGTCTTGTGCGGGCTGACGAGGGGTGCCACGGGGCGTCGGCCACAGGTCTTTCCCCAGACATACTGCAGCACATCGCTGAGCTGCGCGGTGAGCACGAAAAAGAAGAGCAGCTTTGCATTTTGCCCCTCAAACCCACGCAGAGGCAGGGCCAATAGCATGGGGATGTGGCTCACGGCATACACACAGACCAGCAGAGCCCACTGAATGCGCGCTGTGCTCGACAAAAAGCCGCGTGTCTCCCCCGACAGCACCCGACGAAAAGGGATGAACACAAAAGCATAGACCGGGATGAAGATGGCAAAAAGGCCATACCAACACAGCCCGACGAGCAGGTAATGCAGCGGCAGGATGATGAAAAAGGCCCAGAAAAGCACCTCATGATCCGCGCGCTCTGTCGGATTCAGCGTGATGAACTCACGCATGGCCAAAAAGGATAGCAGAGCAAACAGCACCGTCGTGAAGGCCTGACCGAGAAGAAGACTGGCTGAAAAGACAGCCACCATGACCCACCAGGAACGAATGCGAGCATTCAAGTTCGCGACGGTCACACGTCCTGCCTCGCTGCGCACCCGCCGAGATAGGATCCATCCGATGAGGCTGGCGGTCAGCAAAAGAGCTCCCACTAGCAGAAGCAAAAATTTCAGATCCGAGTCCATGAAGCAGAGTTGTTGGCAGAAATGGTTAGACTTTCACCCCAGCAGAGCCAGGCGCGCCCGGTCGAGAAAAGCCGGCTTGGCCTCAGAAGCATCGAAATAAATCGGCTCTCGAAAGTGCGCCTGGGCGATGATCGGCACGGGCACATAGGCACCCTTCGGCAAAATGCGGGACAGATTGTCCAGATAGATCGGGACGAGAGGCACTTCGGGGAAGCGGCGTGCCAGGTGAAACAGGCCTGACTTGAACACGCCCACCTTCCCATCCGAACGGCGCGTGCCCTCGGGGAAGATCAGGATGGAGCGGCCAGCCTGCAGGCAAGAAGCGAGCCGGTCGAGCGGGTGATTGTCCCGCTGGATGCGCTCGCGTGGGATTAGCACAGCACGGAAGATCCGGTGCGCCAACCAGCGGCGCAGAGCCGAGGCATTCCAGTAATCCTCAGCCGCCGCCGGGGAGGTGATGACGCGCACGGGACCCGGCAAAGCAGCCCAAATCACCAGCGTATCCAGGTGACTGGTATGATTCGCGTAATAAATGGCAAGCGGTTCGTTTTGAGGCGTGCAGGGCAGTCGTCGAACCCCGGTGAAAAGCCGAGCTGCGGCGGCAATGGCACTGTGCAGAAGCATGGGCGAACAGGGACCCGCAAACCGAAGACGAGCAAGAGCTTTTCGAGCCCAGATCAGGCCAATCGGCGCCAGCGCGCGCGATGAATGCAGCGCCCCATGGCTAACCAGTGACTTTCAAAGTCAGTGGTCGGGTAGAAAAAAGCATCCTCGGGCCAATCCAACCGCTCAAAATCAGGGCGCATCGCCATGCTGACCAGAGCATCTTCGAAGTAAGGAGCATCGTCCGTCTTCAGCAAAAACTCGCCCGTGCCTGGCTCCAAGATGCGGGACAGGCCATCCAGAAACTCCTGCTGATTGACCAACCGCCGTGCGGCATGCTTTTTTTTGGGCCAGGGATCAGGGCACAGCAGATGCAGCCTAGACACGGATGCCGTGGGCAAAAGCCACGCAGTGCTGTAGGCACTCTCCAGACGCATGATCTTCGCGTTCGTCAGGCCTGCCTGGGTGATTTTTTTCAGCGTCTTCTCCACACGACCTAGCATCCGCTCCAGACCGAGGAAATCCCGCTCAGGATGATGCGCCGCCATGCCGAGGAAAAAGCTGCCATCTCCGCAACCTAGCTCCACCTCCAGAGGGCGAGTGGTGTCGGGGAAAATTTCATCGCGGCGCAGCCGTCGAAAATAATCGGGAGGAACAAACAGTGACATGAAGGCTGCAATTCAGGAGTGACATGGACGTTCCTGCAACGTAATCCTGCCGCCACCCACCCACGCCATGAACCGCCGAACCTTCCTCACCACCGCCGGCACTGCCGCTGCCGCGACTCTCATCAGCACACCAACCCAGGCTGCCCTGGCCCCCATCGGTCTGGAGCAGGCTCCCCTGCCCTATGCCCCAGAAGCGCTAGAGCCCCACATCGACGCAATCACCATGGGCATCCACCATGGCAAGCACCATGCGACCTACATCACCAAGCTGGGCGACGCACTGAAAGCCTCAAACCTACAGACCGACAATGTCATCGACCTGATCAGCGACCTCTCGCAAGCGCCGGAAGATCAGCGCATGGCCCTCCGCAACAATGGCGGCGGCCATGTCAACCACACTTGGTTCTGGAAATGGATGGCTCCTGCTGGCAGCGGCCCGCAAGGCCCCGACGGTAAGCTAGCCGAAGCGATCCAAAGCAGCTTCAGCAGCATCGACACCTTCAAAAAACTTTTCGGCGAAGCAGGAACCAAGCGCTTCGGGTCCGGCTGGGCCTGGCTCATCGTCAAGCCCGATGGCAAGCTGGCCGTGACCTCGACGGCCAATCAGGACAATCCACTGATGAAAGGTGTGGTGGCTGATGCCGAACTCGGCACACCCATCTTGGGACTGGATGTCTGGGAGCACGCCTACTACCTGAAGTATCAAAACAAGCGCCCCGACTACATCGCCGCTTGGTGGAATGTGGTGAACTGGGCGGAAGTGGCCAAAGGCTATGCTGTCGCGAAAGCCTGAGCCTGACTTCTTTCACACCTCAAGTGCCCGGCCCACACAGCCGGGCACTTTTTTCATAGCCAAGCAGTGCCATGCCCTCAGCCCTCATCGAACTAAAGCTGACAGAGCTAGCGCAGCTCTTCAACTCCATGGACCCATCTCCGTTTCACGAAAGGGATCTGGATCATGATGCAGAGGAATTCATCGTTAGCTGGGCTCTCGAGCATCCACGCGATAGAGACCTTCATCTCATTCTCCACCTCGCCAAGGCTGCCCCAGGTCAAATGCAGATTGTGCAGGAGTCCGTGCGGCATTACTTCAGCTACCGCGCTGAGATGCTTTGGCGTGAATTCCGCCAACTGATGAAAGAAGGCCGCAGCAGCCTACTCATTGGCCTAACCTTCATGACAAGCTGCCAACTAGCCGCCCTCCTGCTGATCCATGGCAACGACACGACCCAAACGGTGATGCGCGAAGGCCTAACCATCCTCGGCTGGGTGGCCATGTGGCGACCTCTGGAAATTTACCTTTACCGCTGGTGGCCTTTGTTGGCGAAAAGACGACTCTATGCAAGGCTATCGCGGATGACCGTCGATGTCCGCTTGGCAGCTTGACGCCCCCTGCTCGGATACGCCCATTTCAGACACGCACATGAAATCGCTGACTTTGCTTTACCTCACCCTCACCACAACCATCGCCTTCGCCGCTGACCAAGTTCAGCATGTCGATGCCAACGGCGCGGCCAAGCTTCTCGAAAAAGGTGGAGTCACGGTCGTGGATGTTCGGACCAAGGACGAGTTCAGCGAAGGCCACCTGAAAGACGCGGTAAACATCGACCTGCTGGAACCGAACTTCGAAGAACAGCTCAGCAAGCTCGACAAGTCCAAGCCTGTGCTCGTTCATTGCCAAGCAGGAGGGCGCAGCACTCGCTCGCTGAAGCTCTTTGAAAAACTCGGATTCAGCCAAATCATTCATCTGGATGGCGGCTACGGCAGCTGGGTGGAGGCTGGCAAGCCCGTGGTGAAGCCTTGATTGGGTGAGCCTGGATCGCCCCTCTTTTCTTGTACTTCTCCTTCAAATTCAACTTAGCCTGAGCCTTTCGCTTGCGAATGTTTTCACGATTCTTTTCTCGTCAATGCATGGCTTGGGGCCTGCTGTGGACTGGCCTGGTTCAGGCAGCCGACTTCCCGGCACCCTACAACTCCGACCCTGGCGATGCCCAGCCGCCGACGCCGCAGGAATCGCTGAAGATGCTGAAACTCCCGCCGGGCTTCAAAGCGACCCTCTTTGCCGCCGAGCCGGACGTGCAGAATCCCATCGCCATGGCCTGGGATGCCAAGGGGCGGATGTGGGTGGCGGAGAACTACACCTATGCGGAGCGACAGAAGCGCTTCGACCTGGGGCTGAAGGATCGGGTGATCATCCTCGAAGACAAAGACTGGGACGGCGTGGCCGAGACGCGGAAGGTTTTCACGGAGGATGTGCAGATGCTGACCAGCGTGGAAGTCGGGCGCAGCGGCGTGTGGCTGATGTGCCCGCCGCAGGTGCTTTTCATTCCAGATCGCAATGGCGATGACATCCCCGATGGCGAGCCCGAGGTGGTGCTCGATGGCTTCACTGTGGCGAAGGACAACTACCACAACTTCGCCAATGGTCTGCGCTGGGGACCCGACGGCTGGCTTTACGGTCGCTGCGGGCATTCCTGCCCCGGCAGGCTCGGTGTGCCCGGCACGCCGGACGAGCAACGCATCCCGATGAAGGGCGGCATCTGGCGCTTTCATCCCGAGCGGAAAATCGTCGAGGTGCTGACGCATGGCACCACGAACCCGTGGGGCCATGATTGGGATCAAAACGGCGAGATGTTCTTCATCAACACCGTCACCGGCCATCTCTGGCACCTCATCCCCGGGGCCCATCTCATGGACTCGAACACGATGAACCCGCTGATCTATGAGAAGCTGGACACCATCGCCGATCACTACCACTACGACCGCAGCGGAAGCTGGACGGAATCCCGCGATGGCAAGGCGAACAGCCTCGGCGGCGGCCACGCCCACATCGGCATGATGATCTATCAGGGCGATCAATGGCCCGAACAATACCGCAACAAGCTCTTCACCCTGAACATGCACGGTCGCCGGGCGAATGTGGAGCGCCTGGAACGCAACGGCAGCGGCTACGTCGGCAAACACGAGCCCGATGTCTTCCTCACCGACGATCCCTGGTTCCGAGGCATCGAAATCAGCACCGGCCCCGACGGCAGCGGTTTTATTTTGGACTGGAGCGACACCGGCGAATGCCACGACAGCACCGGCGTACATCGCACCAGCGGGCGGATTTTCAGGATCAGTTACGGGGAGGTGAAGAAGCCGAAGACGCCTTTCGCGTGGCGGAAGCCTTGGCCAAAGTCCGACCTCAAGGGTGATGAACATCAGCGTGTGTTGGCGATCCGCGAGATGACGCAGTTTTGGGCTATCGATACGATTGAGGGCAAAAGCCGTGTCGAACACCTTGGTTGGGAGATCGCACTGGTCGGGCAGTTGATCGATCGCGCCCGCAAAGACACCTCCAGCCTCGTACTCCTCACCCTCGCTTCCACCCTCCAGCGGCTGCCGTTAAGTCGCCGCCCCGAACTCGCCATCGAGCTGCTCAAGCACGCGGAGTATGCCGACGATCCCTTCCTGCCGCACATGGTCTGGTTTGGCATCAGCCCGCTGGCGAAGCATGACCCGGCAGCGCTGGTGAAGATCGCCCAGCATTGCACCTGGCCAAAGACGCTGAAGTGGATCGCCCGCAGTCTCGCCACGCAGCCGGAGCAACTGAATGCGCTGCTGACGAATGCGAGACCTGAGCAAGCAGCGAACATCCTCGAAGGCATGGCGGAGGCCTTCAAAGGTCTGCGGAAGGTGCCGAAGCCGGAGGGCTGGGAGGCGTTCGTCGCGGGAGCCCAACGTCGTCCGAATCTCCAGATTCGGATGTCTGAAAAAGACGAATCTGGAGATTCGGTTTACGATACCCTCATCCGCGATCTCTCCATCCTCTTCGGCGATGGCCGCGCTCTGGATGACGTGAAGAAGATCGTGCTGGATGCCCAGGCGGAGATTCCCACCCGCGAGGCCGCTTTGAAGACGCTGATCGAGGCCCGTCCTGCCGACTTGCGCACGGTTTGTGAAGGGCTGCTCGACGTGCGTGGGCTGAACGTGACCGCCGTGCGCGGGCTGACGCTCTTTGATGACCCGGCCATTGGCCAACGACTCGCGAAGGACTACCGCAAGTTCGCCCCTGCCGACCGCCCCGCAGTGCTGGACGCCCTCGTCTCCCGTCCCACCTGGGCCGCGGCGATGCTGGAGAGCGTGAGCAAAGGCCAGATCACCCGCACCGAGGTCACCGCCTTTCATGCCCGGCAGATCCGCGATTTCAAAGACGAAGCCCTCACGAAGAAGCTCACCGAAGTTTGGGGCGAGCTGCGCGAGTCCGCCGCTGACAAGAAACAACTCATCGAGAAGCTCAAAAAGCAGCTCGATGCCCCCACTTTGGCGAAAGCCAATCTCAGCCAAGGTCGCGTGCTCTTCAGCGCCATCTGCGGTGCCTGCCACCAGATGTATGGGCAGGGCGGCAAAATCGGCCCCGACCTCACTGGCAGCGGGCGGTCGAACCTCGACTACCTCCTGGAAAACATCGCCGATCCTAGCGGCGTAGTGAGCGCAGACTACCGCATGAGCCTGCTTACGCTCAAAGATGGCCGCGTGCTCAGTGGCGTCATTACCAGCACCTCGGACAAGACCTTGACGCTGCGAACCCTGGCGGAAACGATGACCCTGGAGAAATCTGAGATCACGAAAACCGAGACCTCGCCCGTCTCAATGATGCCCGAAGGTTTGCTTCTTGCTTTCCAGCCGGATCAGATCCGCGACCTCATCGCCTACCTCATGCACCCCATGCAGGTGGGCCTGCCGGGGGCATCGAAGTAGCAGAGGGTTCAGCGGCTGGCAGGTGCGGCATTCCAGACCTTGAGATCATCGAACCAACCACTTTGACCCGCCACACCGAGTTCGATCTTCGACTTGGTGGCATGAGCGATGCCGGGTGACTTCAGGTAGCCGACGCTTTGGCCATCCAGGCTGACACGCATCTCATCGCTCACGGTTTCCACCACCAGATCATACCAGCGCCCAGGTTCCAGCTTCATTGGAAAGGTCGCCTGCCTGCCCACGAGCAGCTTGGCTACCTCGGCCTTTTTGGCTGGGTCTTTTTTCATGGCATAGATGTCATTGCGCATGTTGCCTTCTTTTTCGTCGATCAGGGTCACGCCGTTCAACCTGACCTGAGCCCGGCAAATGTGGCCGTAATGGCAGCCCGTGAATTTCCGATCATCAAACTCGACATCAATCATCGTCGCCCCCTCAAACTTAATGCGGCACTCGACGATGCTGTCCTGCGTTGGGATTTCCAGGCCATGGACTGCTGCGTGCGCCTTGATGACCGACTTGCCGTCCTTCGATGGGCTGTCCACGACGCGCGTTTGCGTGCCCTTGAGCGCACCAGATTCAAAAACAAAGGTATCGACGACTCGGTGCCAGGGCTTGGCCGGTGGAGTCGCCTGAAAGTCGTCCGAGAACAACAATTCCTTTTTCACCGCGATCGGCTTCGAAGGAACCTTGGGCAATTCAGCGGCTGGGCAGAGGCAAGCAAGAGCGAGGAGAGGCAGAAGAGGGCGTAAAGTCATGGAAGGAGCAGGGGAACGTTCATGATCTTCACTTCCTAGCCACTCTTTATCTGCCCAGGGGAAGCGATGGATTGGCACTTGCCGCAAGGGCACGAAGCGGTGAAGAATCAGACTGGTTGCCACCTGATCATGTTTTTTCTCACCCCCCGCTACCTCAAGCACGCGAAACTGCTGCACAAAGGCGTCACCCGCTTCATCAACTACAAGCGAGACCGACTGCCTGCCGCAAAGCTGGATGAAATCGTGGGACTTCGGGCTGAACTGGAAAAGGCCATCAAGGAACGAAATCGAGAACGCATCAAGACACTGAATGACGAGCTCAATCGTGTTTGTGAAAAAGCCCTGCCTGATGCAGCGCAAAGCGAATTGGCTGAAAATGTGGAGGTGATCTTTGTCGCCATTGTGATTGCCCTGGGCATCCGCGCTTACATCGCCCAGCCCTTCCAGATCCCAACAGGCTCCATGCAGCCAACGCTGAATGGCATCACGGCAGTCGCTACGGCGGAGGACCCAACGCCAGGTCTCTTCGGAAAGCTGACCTCTTGGTTCACCAGCACCCGCTACATCAATGTGGTGTCCGATCACGAAGGCAAGCTAGACCCCCGGCAGCCCATCACAGAGCACCGATTCCTGATCTTCATGCCCTACTGCAAGCTGCACTTTCAAGATGGCCACACCATCAAGATCAATGCACCGCAGCGCCAGCTGCTCGATGAATTGCAACTCGTGAAGCACATCCACAGCGAGCCCGTGGAAACCACGCACGACACGCCGGATCGACGTGTGGTGTATGGTCTGCGTGGTGGTGAACCCATCCGCAAAGGTCAGTTGCTCGCACGTGGCATCGTGCGCAATGGCGACCACGTCCTGGTGGACAAGATCAGCTATCACTTCCGCACCCCGACACGCGGTGAGGTCTTTGTCTTCACCACGAAGCACATTCGCGGCATCAACGTGCCAGCGGAACAGGGAGCTCAGCACTACATCAAGCGGCTGGCAGGAATGCCTGGAGACTTGCTGGAGGTAGAATCGCCAAAGCTGAAGATCAATGGCAAGGAAGCGGAAGAGCCAGGCTTCCAAAAAGTCATGCAAGGCACAGTCACCCAGCCCGCAAATGGCTACCGGGGCTATGGCTTTGCGGAAAATGTCGGCGGCATCATCAACAAAGTGAAGCTGCGCCAGGAGGATTACTTTGCCATGGGTGACAACAGCTACAACAGCAGCGACTCTCGCGTTTGGGGCCCCGTGCCTGAGCGCAACCTCGTGGGTCCTGCACTGTTCTGCTACTGGCCACTGACCAGCCACTGGGGCAGGATCCCATGAAAAGCGCCCCGGACTAAGCCGGGGCGCTTCACCCACCTATGCCGTTCGATCTGGGGGCCTCGTGTCCCAGGGGAGACGAGGTGGGTGCCCATGAACAAGGGCGCTGTCTTCCAGTGAAGGCATGACAAGACATCCCAGGTCACCAGGCTCCCGATGTCATAAAAACGGGCCGGGCCACAACAGTCTGAGGACGAACACAGCAGGAAAGTCATACAGGAATGCCGCCGTTCAGCGAACGCACGAATCCCTGAAGTGATGAGAAAGATCTAGATCGACATCATCTGTCGAAATCATAGCTGAAAAACTACGACATAAGGAAACGCCGACAAGGTCAAAAGAGCTGCAATTCACCCCAACGGATCGCTGTGAAAACAGCCAAAGCCTCCTTGGCATCCAGGCATCCTTTCGATCAATCAGGCCGCGTCGAAGGCTGCCAAGGCACGGCACCACCGCGCTGGATGTGCTGACGAAGCACGGACGAAAGCTCGCGAAAAATCTGAGGATGCTGTCGCGCCACATTGCTCTTCTCCTGAGGATCTTGCTTGAGGTTGTAAAGCTCCAGAGGACTCCAAGGATCGTTTTGCAAAAGCTTCCAGTCCCCGCGAATGATTGCTTCGTAGCTTTTGCCACCATAGGCAGGCCCTCCTTCACGCCTCACAAAGTAGAGATCACGAGGTGAAGGCATGGCCTGTCCAAGCAACAAAGGCACGAGGCTCACTGCATCCAATCCCGAAGGAACTTTCCCGCCTGCGAGTTCGATGAAGGTTGGGAAAACATCAAAGCTAAGCCCCGCGTAGTCGCTGCGACGGCCTGGCTGGATCATCGCCGGCCAGCGCATCAGAAAAGGCACACGCAAGCCGCCGTCGTAGTGATCTTGTTTTCCACCACGCCAGGGCTGATTGCTTTGTCCGTGGGGCAAGGAGCCTCCATTGTCAGAGCTGAAGACCACCACCGTGTTGCGTTCAAGGCCCGTCTCACGGAGCGTAGTCAGCACCTTCCCGATGTGATGATCCAAGTGCTCCACAAACGCTACATTCATAGCGCGCTTTGCATCCAAGTCAGGCAACCGAGCCTTGACCTTCGCCAGCCATTCCTCAGGCGGCTCAATGGGGAAATGCGGCGCATTGTAGGCTAGGTAGAGAAAGAAAGGCTGCTGCGCCGCTTGGGCTCGCGCCTTCAAATAGTCATTCGCCCAATTCGTGAAAACTTCCGTTGCGTGTCCCTGCGGCTGAATTTCTTCAGCATTCAGGCGCATGAAGCTTCTCCCGTCCCGAAGATGCGTGGTGTAGCTATCCATCATGTCACCCAGGAAACCATGGAAGTGGTCGAAGCCACGTTCATTCGGTGTGTTCGGCGACTCCAAACCCAGGTGCCATTTGCCAATCACCCCAGCATGATAACCCAGTTTTTTGAGCTCATCCGCCAGTGTCGGAACCTTGGGTGAAAACCAACCCCAGGAGTTCTCTGGCTGAGTCCGAATGACGCCCGGAACACCCACTCGATCGGGATAGCGGCCGGTCAGCAGGGCAGCTCGCGAAGGCGAACAAACCGTCGCATTGGCCCTCATCGCCGTGAAACACAACCCCTCTTGGCCTATGCGATCTATGTTTGGGGTTTGCACATCCTGGGCCTGATAAGCAGAGACATCTCCATAGCCTTGATCATCGGTAAAAATGATGAGGAAGTTCGGTTTCTGCGCACTGGCGTAGGAGAATCCCAACGCCAAAGCAGCGATCCAAAGCAAAGATGATTTCATGATCTCGATCCAATAACGTCGTCTCTTCAAGAGCTAGCCTCTCACTTTCCTTCCCGAGCCCATTGTTTCATGAGCGCGATGTTTCGAGCCACTTCGGGGCTAGGCTTTTTCAGGTATTCCCCCATGTCGCTGTCATACATGGCTTCGCTTTCCAGCCCTGGGTCCCGTGATTCCTGAATCCAAGTCTCAAGCTGCTGGCGATGCTTCTCCACCTCATCTTTCCATACAGGATCAGCAGCTAGGTTGTGAATCTGAAAAGCATCTTGAGTCAGATCGTAAAATTCCTCCGCAGGGCGTGTAGGTGCAAAAAGCAGTGCTTCAGCAAGGGGGGGCAGGCTTTTCTGTTCATGCAAAGCACGCAGCTGCTGCACGATGGCCTTGCCATCCTTGTAAGCATTCGGCTGGAGATGGGGACGCTGGGGAAAAAAGTTTCGGATGTAGAGAAAGCGATCTGTCCTGACACTGCGCAGCCGATCCACGGTTTCGTCGCAGCGATCCCGAGCAGCAAAAACAGCCTCCCGAGGCACGCGGTTGCTCGCCAACACATCACGACCCTGCATGACCGAAGGAATTGGAATGCCAGCCACAGCCAGAGATGTCACAGCAAGATCGATATGCATGATCAAGTCACTCCGCACACTGGCACGAGGGACGCCAGGCCCACGCAGGATGAGGGGAACGTGCGTTCCTTCGTCATAGAGAAACTGTTTTCCTCGGGCATGACTGATGCCGTGATCGGTCATGAAGGCGATGACCGTTTGTTCCAAAAGGCCTTCCTTTTCCAACCGAGCCAAGACGCGCTGAACATGAAGGTCTGTGAGACGAACAGCATCCAAGTAAAGTGCCCAATCTTCCAGCAAAACGGGATCAGCAGGATAGTAGGGAGGTAGCTTGACCTGCTGTGGATTCGTTGCGCTACCCAGCTCTCGGATGACACGCTCGCGAAAGGCAACACGTGCTGCTTCATTTCCCTCACGCAGTTTGCCACCGTGCAACTGCACTTGCATAAAAAAAGGCTTATCCCCGCGATCTGCCCAATCGTGGCTGTCATACATGCCCGCGTCCCATTCAAAGTTGTAATCGGTTTTGCCCAGGCGCGAGGGAGACGGCTTTTTCTTTTTGCCTTGGGGGATCGTGAAACTCAGGCTTCGGTGATCGAGATCTGACAAACCACTGCCTATGCAGGTGTAGTAACCCGCTTTCTGAAAAAGCACAGGCAGCGGGGTGACACCCTCTGGCAGATGGATTTTTAGCTCTCCGCGACCGCTGCGATGATGATGAGCGCCCACCGTGGTCTGATACATGCCTGTGATGAGAGCCGAACGGCAGGTGGAGCAAACCGGAGCCGTGACGTAAGCTCGCGTGAACTGCGTGCCCTCCGCCGCCAAGCGATCCACAGCAGGCGTCTGGATGAGTTTCTCACCATAGCAGGAGAAGTTCGGCGACATGTCATCCACGACAAACCAGAGCAAGTTGGGTCTTTCCGCTGCTGGGGCGGATAAGAAAAGGAAGAACAGCAAGAAGACGATTCGCGTGACCATGCCCTTCACAAACGAGCAATCGGGCACAATCTTCACGAATCGTCAGGCCCTAACTCAGGCATACATCAGATACTTCTGACGCGAAGCACGGAAGGAGTGAACGTAACTCTGCCATCCAGCGATGAGGCGACTCACAGGGGCACCGCGTCGTAGAGTTTGATAAAGCGCTTCGCTTCCATAGACCTTGTGAAAAAGGTTCAACTTATCACCACTCATGCGTGCGACAGTGCGCCCACCACTGAGACGATTGAGCGCCTCCAGCATGAGGACATCCAGCGCCGTGAGATCAGCCTGAGCTTGCGGGTGAATGCTCAAGCGAACTCCACCGAAACCACGGTTGGCGTAAGGGCTAAAGCTGACCCCACTCATGCGAAAGCTTTGGCATGTGGCCAACATCGCTTGTGGGTTCACACCACTGCCACCTGCATATCCAAAAGGGTTTTCACTGCCGATTCCCACATCCACCGCAGCGGCACCGCCCAAGATACCCGTTGCCACGTAGTAGAGTGGCGAGGTTGAGTGAGGGATGTTTGGGGAGGTCGCATGCCATCGCAGCCCTGTTTGCCCCCAAGTCATGCCACGGTTCCAGCCCTGCATTTTCACAACGGTTAGGCGAGGTGCACGACTGATCCAGCCTCTCCCCGCAGCCATCATGGCCAGTTCACCGACAGTCATTCCATGCACATAAGGAATCGGTAGCTGGCTGACAAAGGACTTCCACCGAGCTTCGACAGGAGGTCCCTCCACCCGCCATCCACCAAGCGGATTCGGCCGGTCCAGCACCACAAAAGCTTTTCCCTGCTCAGCAGCGGCCTCCATCGCCACGGCCATGGTGCTGATGTAGGTGTAGCTCCGTGCACCGATGTCCTGCACATCAAACACCAGCGTGTCGATGCCTGCCAACTGCTGAGGCGTAGGTTTGCGTGTCGGCCCGTAGAGCGAGTGAACGATCACGCCCGTGACGGAGTCACGCTGCGTCGCAATGTGTTTGCCCGCTGGCACATGTCCGTGGATGCCATGTTCCGGTCCATACAAAGCGACCAGGCCAGGGCCGAGCGCGCGTTGCATGGCCACGCGCGTCATTTCACCACGGCTCGTGTAGGCAGTGTGATTGGTGATCAAGCCCACCCGGCGACCGCGCAGCAGGTCAAAACCACGTGCTGCCAGCATGTCGATGCCCAACAGGAAAGGGCCACTAGCACCCCCCTGAGATGGCGGCATGGGCTGAGGCATTTGGCAGCTGGTCAGCGCAACCGCGCTCGTGGAGGTAAGAAAGGAGCGGCGAGAAATCATGGCGGAGGTCCAGCTTATTCAGAGCAGAACCTCCGCCATTTGGAAAATGGAAACCACTCCCGAACTCAAGCACCTAGATCAAACAACAGGCCTTCCACGTCCTCCGAAGCTTCGAGGTGGAGAGTCCCGCTATCCTCCGTGCTGATTGCATCGCCTGGGCTCAGGAGCTGACCAGCCACGGTGACTTTGCCGCGAATGAGCTGGAACCAGACGCCACGTCCAGACCGCACCTCATGGCTCGTGGCTTGCCCGGCGCGGAGGCTGATGCGATAAACATCCGCGTCCTGCTGAATGGTGGCAGAAGCTTCACGTCCATCGGAGGAGATGACCAGCACCTTGTCAGCCTGCTCATGTTCAGGTTTGGGATGCCATTCTGTGTAGCTGGGCGTCAATCCGTGCTGACGGGGCCGGATCCAGATCTGTAGCAAACTGGCAGGTTCCTCACGCGAAGGATTGAACTCACTGTGAGTGACCCCACGACCTGCTGACATGAGCTGGATCTGTCCGGGCCTCAACGTGCGGCCATTGCCCATGCTGTCCTTGTGTGCCAGGGCTCCATAGAGGACATAGCTGAAGATTTCCATGTCACGATGTGGATGGGTGGGAAAGCCCGCGCCAGGACCGATCACGTCCTGATTGATGACACGAAGGCTGCGAAATCCCATGTGGGCAGGGTCATAATAGTCGGCAAAAGAGAAAGTGTGATAGGTGTCCAGCCAACCATGGTTGGCGTGACCTCTTTCCTGGGAACGACGAAGTGTAGTTTTCATGGCAGGGCTAGTCTGTGCGTGGAGGAGGATTGTTCCAATGCGTGCTCCTTTGCCTGAGACTGCATGAAACGAATAGCCCTTAAGGATAGGAACAGAAACCTTGCCGAGCCTCTGCCTTCATGCATGGCTAGGCCGCATGGAATTACGTCTGCTACGCTCCTTCATCGCCGCCGCTGAGGATGGCAACATCAGCCGTGCAGCATCGCGATTAGGCCTGACCCAGCCCGCACTGAGTCGTCAGATCAAAAGCATGGAAGACGATCTGGGCATCACGCTCTTGGAACGCGCAGCGCATTCGTTCTCCCTGACAGCTGCGGGTGAACTGCTGTTGAGAGAAGGCAGATCCTTGCTCGAAAGGGCTGACCATCTGGAACAGCGCGTGCGTGCCACAGCCAAGGCGCAAACCCTGCGTGTGGGCTATTCGCCTTCTCTCACTGCAGGCATTTTGGTTCCCGCCATTGAGGCCTTTGCTCAACTGCACCCACGTGCCCGGGTAGAGCTCTCTGACCTAACCAGCATGGAAATGCTAGAGGGGCTGCAAAAAGGCAGCCTGGATGTGGTCGTGACCGTGCAGAGTGGCAAAGAAGTCTCCGACGTGAGCTGGCAACCGGTGCAACAGCAAACTTGGCGTGTCGCTGTGCCGCGACAGCATCCGCTGCACGCCAAGGAAACCCTGGTGCCAGCGGATCTAAATGATCAACGCCTCGTGGTTTACCATCCACGCGACTATCCTGATTACTGGGCACTGGTCAGTGGCTGGTTCAAAAGTCAGGGCATGAACGCGCGAATCGCCAGCGAGTGCGATGGCGTCAATAGCCTAATCAGCGCGGTCGAAGCAGGGCTAGGCATCGCCCTCGTCGTGGAGCGAATCGCCTGCATGATCCCTGAGCGCATCATGCTCAAGCCTCTGAAACCACAGCCTGCTCCCGTTTGTATCTCCGCTGGAATCTTGGAACGCAGTCGGCAGGACAAGGTGCTGAATGTCTTCATTGAGGAACTGAAACGAGCCGGTGAAATCGACAAGACCCGGAGCTCCTTGCACGCCTGACCGACCCAGCCCTGCACAAAACTCGCGTGTCCATGTGCTTTTCCAGCGTGGGGTAGAAGGCTGGATTTGGCGAGCGTTAGGTATAGACCCGTTATGTCAGAAACCCCATCGCACGAACCTCTCGCTACCACGCGCCGCTACTTCCTCGGCCAATGCACTGGCGTTTCTGTCGGCGCGATGGCGCTTCATGCGCTCGGGCAGCAGGAAGTGCCTGGGTTGCCGCATCTGCCGCATTTTGCGCCAAAGGCGAAGCGGGTCATTTTTCTCACGCAATCGGGCGGGCCATCGCAGATTGAGCTTTTTGATCACAAGCCGGGCCTGATGCAATGGGCGGGCAAGGAGCTGCCGGAAAGCGTGCGCCAGGGGCAGCGGCTCACGACAATGACGGCGAACCAGAAGCAGCTCATCCTGCCGGGCATCACGAAATTTGCGAAGTGCGGCCAGAGCGGCGCGACGATCAGCGAGTGGCTACCACACTTGCAGGGCGTGGCGGATGACCTGTGCTTCATCAAGTCGATGACGACGGATCAAATCAACCACGCGCCAGCGATGACGCAGTTTTTGACCGGTCATCAGCTTCCGGGCCGTCCGAGCATGGGCGCGTGGATCAGCTACGGCCTTGGCAGCGTGAACCGGAACCTGCCGGATTACCTCGTGCTCATCTCGAAGATGCAGCGCCCGAGCGATCAACCGCTCTACGACCACTACTGGGGCAGCGGCTTCCTGCCAAGCCGTTATCAAGGTGTGAAGCTGCGGAACTCGAAAGACCCCGTGCTGTATCTGACCGATCCTGAAGGGCTGCCGCGTCATTTGCGCCGCGGCATGCTCGACGGCCTCGCGGAGCTCAATCAGATGCGATTTGAGCAAACGCAGGACCCGGAGATCACCACGCGCATCCGTCAGTATGAGATGGCCTATCGCATGCAGGCCAGCGTGCCGGAGCTCACGGACCTCAGCGATGAGCCGGATCATGTTTTCGAGATGTATGGGCCGGATTCGCGTCGTGCGGGCAGCTACGCAGCGAATTGCATCCTCGCACGGCGGCTCGCGGAGCGCGGTGTGCGCTTCATCCAGCTCTTTCATCCCGATTGGGATCATCACAGCCGTTTGCCGAGCTGGTGCACCGCGCGGTGTCGCGACACGGATCAGCCGAGCGCGGCTTTGATCAAAGATTTGAAGCAACGCGGCCTGCTCGACGAGACGCTGGTGCTCTGGGGCGGCGAATTCGGCCGCGGCGTCGCGGGTCAGGGCAAGTGGGACAGCCCCGAGGCCGGTCGCGATCATCATCCGCGCTGCTTCACCATGTGGATGGCCGGCGGCGGCATCAAACCCGGCCTCACCTACGGCGCAACGGATGACTTCAGCTACAACGTGGCCGAGAATCCCGTTCACGTCCGCGACTTGCATGCCACCGTGATGCACCAGCTCGGCATTGATCACGAGCGTTTCACCTTCCGAGCCCAAGGCCTCGACTTCAAACTCACCGGCGTGGAGCCGACGAAGGTGGTGAAATCGCTGATCGCGTGATGAGCTTAAGGCTTTCGCTCCTCGGGTTTGACCCAAGGAGCTGGGGGCAGATCGGGCTGAGTCATCGCATCTGCTTTGTTCTGCTGGAGGATTGCCTCCGCTTCAGCAGCCTTCAGCATCTGGTCACGAATGTCTCCAGGCACGGCAGATTCGCTCAACGGCGGTAGGATGGGATTCGGGCCATTCGTCCAAGGGCCAAGGTCCGGCAGAGAGGCCAGTGAGGATTGATTGGTCAGACGATGCAGGCCAATCACACGCAAACGCCAGCCTAGCAGATAGGCAACCGTTTCATCCGAAAGCCCTTCGATGGTACTTTTGCCACGCTGAATGATCGGCTTGCCGCGCAGCACGACTTCCTTTGTGCTGACGTAGGCTTCCTGGCAGAGGACTTTGGTGATGTCCTCGCCATTGCCTGTTTCCAAATAAACACGCCCTTTGGCTCTCACCTTGTTCGGCCGACCATTGCGCTCGGACTTCAGCACCTGGATCTCATCCGCAGCGAGCCTGACCTCACCCGCCTGCATTTCCATGTTTTCCTGAGAAATGGCCTTCGCTTCATCATAACTCATGCCCAGCAGGAACATGAGATCCATGTTGTTCGATGGAGCCTCCCGAATGGCTGCTTCGATAGCCTCGGACTCAGCATCCATGCGTGCCTTCTCACGCAGGTAAACTGCCTCGTCTGTCTTCGCTAGAGGGGATTCTTTGCCCTTGCCTGAATTCGAAATTTTTTCGAGCAGCGGCACCTGATATCCCGTGCAGCTCATCAAACCAAGAGCTGGCAGGAATAAAAAAAGCAGGCGCGAGAGGAAAGGCGCAAGTCGTAGGGGGGCGGCTGGCATCAGGACTCAGAGTAATGAGGCTTTGTCATCTCGCAACGCGATTGCCACATTCGGGCTTAGCAGCCATGCTAGCCACGCCCAACTGCCATGTCACCTCAAGCCCAGCCCACTGTCCAACGTCGTCATTTTGCACTGCAAGCTCTAGCGATGTTCAGCGTTCCCTACCTTCGCGCTCAGAGCAAAACAGCACCCGACTTTCACGGTGCCCTGATTGGCCATGGCAATCTGCGTTATCGTGTGGACAAGCAGTGGAGCCGTGCGGACCTGAATCAGGTGAAAGTCAAAGATTGCCACGAAATGGTGCAGTCGTCTGATGGGCGTCTTTTCATGCTCACCAATCATGCCGCCAACAATGTGTTGGTTTACGCGACGGACGGTCGCTTGCTGAACACTTGGACACTGAAGATGGGCGGGGCTCATGGATTGACTTTGCATCGAGACGCCAGCGGCCGCGAAAGTCTGTTCCTGACCGATCCGGGACCGGGGCGTGTCGTTCAGACAACCCTCAACGGCGAGATCTTGATGGAGCTGCCTCATGCCACAAAATGTGGAGCCTACCTGCCGACAGAGGACTATCGCCCCACGGAGACAGCTGTGGCTCCGAATGGCGATATCTATGTCGCCGACGGCTACGGATCACAATTCATCCTACGCTTCGATGCCAGCGGTAAGTTCATCTCCAAGTTTGGAGGCAAAAGCACACAACCGACAAACCCAAGCCGCTTCATGCAAGCGCATGGAGTCGCGATTGATTCACGCTCTGGCACTCCACTGCTGGTCGTGACGGAGCGAGTGAGGAATGAATTCAACTGGTTCACTCTCGAGGGCAAGCATGTGCGTGGCGTCTATCTACCTGGGGCCTATGTCAGCCGCCCTGTGATCCACGACAGACTTTTGCTTTCCGGTGTCTGTTTTGGCGCAAAGCCTGACGATTATCGCATGTGGCAGGGCCGTGGGTTTGTCACCATTCTAGATGATCAAGATCGTGTCATCTCCAACCCAGGCGGCATGGAGCCACGGTATGAAGAAGGAAGACTCAAGGTCATGCTGCAGGACAAGCCCGTCTTTCACAACTGCCACGATGTGTGTGTGGATCAGCAGGGCGACCTCTACGTCTGCCAGTGGAACAGTGGCAGCGTGATGCCCTACAAGCTGCATCGCGAAGCCTGATGGCGCAAAATCGCAGGCCTCAAACAGCAAACTGATCACGCTTTGCTAGCGCATCTCGAATGATCGCGAGCACGTCTTCGCGCTCTTGTCCACTCAAGGTCAAGCGAGGCTCACGAACCCATTCAGTGCCTAAACCGGTCTCTTGGCAAAGCAGCTTGATGTATTGCACAAAGTGCAAGTGCGTGTCCAACTTCATCAAAGGCTGAGCCCAACGATACAAAGCACGTGCCTCATCCCAACGTCCCTGGCGCGTGAGATCCCACAAACGCTGATTCTCTTTAGGAAAAGCTATGCCACTGCCAGCGACCCAGCCATCAATGCCGAGAATGGAACATTCGAGCATGAGGTCATCGACGCCGGTGAACAATTGGTAGCGATCTCCCACACGATTGCGGATTTCCGTAATGCGGCGCGGATTGGCACTGCTCTCCTTGATGGAAGTTAGGTTCTCAATGTCGGCTAGCTGAGCGAACATCTCAGGCGTCACATCGGTGTAATAACCCACCGGATTGTTGTAGAGCATCCAAGGCAAGGATGTCGTCGCAGCCAGAGTTCGAAACCAATGTTCCGTCTCGATGGGGTCTGGTTTGTAAACCATCGGCGGCATGATCATGAACCCCGCAGCACCCAGCTTCTCGCTATCTTTGATGTATTGAATGGCAGCACGACTGCTCATCTCGGCGACACCCGTGAGAACAGGCACTCGCCCATTGGCGACAGCAAGCGCACACTTCAACACCTCGCGTTTTTCTTCTGGCTGAAGACATTGATTTTCACCAAGGGAGCCACAGACAATCAAGCCAGACACTCCGACTTCGATCTGCGCTTCAAAGTGTTTCGCACATGCCTCCAGATCCAGAGACTGATCTTTGTGCATGAGGGTAAGCACGGCAGGAAACACGCCGCTCCAGCGAGAATAGGTTTGAGACATCGCGTTTTGGTGACGCAGAATACGAAGCGGGTCTTGATAAGTTTTCCTCACCCGCTTGAGGAATTTAGCCAAAATCATCGCCAGGCTCATCACGTGCTTGGCCTAGCGAATTGAGAGGTCAAATGGACATACAGCCGCCCCATGCCTGTTTCCCATGTTCATGAAAAAACGAGTGACGTCTGTTTTCAGAACAAACTTGTCTCATCGTTGCTTTTGATAGGATCTCTGCAAATTGAACGACGAATGAACGAGCATGATGATCTTTTTTCTGCGCTGCAATGCGCTGAGTCCCTCTTCGATTCGTTGCCTGACGTGATCTATTTTATCAAAGACACGGCCGGTCGATATGTGCGGGTCAATCAAACCATGGCAGACCGATGCACGGGTGGCGACAAGAACAAACTGGTGGGGAAAACGCCTGCTGAGGTTTATCCTCCTGCACTGGCATCCAGCTACACAAGGCAGGACAAGCAAGTGCTGACGAGCGGGCGCAGCATCCATCACCAGCTTGAGCTTCACATCTATCCTGGCAGAAAAGCCGGATGGTGCCTGACGACCAAACACGCAGTGCGTGACCATCGTGGAAGGATCATCGGCATCGCCGGAATTTCACGAGATCTCAATGCTCCTGGCGAAAAAGCACCTGGCTTTAGCGAGCTCGCAGCCGCCTTGCGATTGATTCAAAAGCGGTACATGGAAAGCCTACGCATCGAAGAAATCGCAGCGGCTTCGGGGATGAGTGTTTACCAGCTTGAGCAGCGCGTGCGTCGCCTCTTTCAAATGAGTCCGTTGCAGCTGGTGCACAAGCTGCGGCTGGACGAAGCCACCCGGCTGCTCACAGAGACAGAGACCTCTCTTGCCGAAATTGCCATCATGACGGGCTGGTGTGATCAGAGTGCCTTCACCCGACATTTCAGCCGCTATGCAGGCATGGCTCCTGGAAAATTCAGGTCACTCCACCACAAGCGTCAGGAGTTCGCCTGACCCAAAGGCCTTGCATGGCCAGAACGCCAAGCCATGGAGCCAAGCCTGCGATGACCAGTCCCACATCGTAGCTATGCGTGGTGTCTGCGATCCAACCAAATCCCTTGTGCAATGGAGAGGTGACAGCCCAGACCCACAGGCTGAGCAGTCCTGTGAGGCGCCCAACATGCTGGTCTGAGAGCTCCTGAACAAAGCTGTAGTAACAAGGAAACAATGCCAACGCTCCGGCCCCAATCAGCAACAGCACGACTAGCAATGTCGGCCCTTGTTTGAGAAAAGGTAGGCAAACACTGAGCGAGGTGAAAACACATGCCCCTCGATAGATCGAACGACGTGCGTCATGAGCACAAAGGCCCTTTTTTCGCACTAGCCAGAGTGAAAGTGCGCCGGCTATGAAGCACCCCAGGTCTGTGGCAAGGTAGTAGGCGGACTGGAAGTTCAAGGCTGCCTCCTCTGTGTAGCCACGCCCAGTTTGTAGGAACTTCATCAACCACACGCGATAGATGTGCCAAACGGTCTGGGTGCCTGTGATCAACACTGCTAGCGCCCAAAACCTGCGGCTGAACAAGATTTCCCGCAAGCCCAACGCCGCACTTGCCGTCATCGACGGGGGAGGATGGTCGAGGCGACTGCCACGCATCATCCAAAGCCAAACGACTACCCAGACGAGCCCTAAAGCCCCCACCACCACAAAAGCCGAACGCCAGGAGCCAAGTTCCTCCGTCATCAACATTTTCATCACCTGCGGCGTGAGGATGGCTCCGATGCTTGCACCACTCTGAAGCACGCTGTTGCCCATGGTGCGGTCCTTCTCATCCAGCACGGCAAAGGTGGTCTTCAGCGCACAGGGCCAATGACCCGCCTCCATGAAACCCAGCAGGGTTCGGCAGAAAAGCAGTTGTGTATAGTCTTCTGCCCAACCGGAGATCATGCCCATCAGCGACCAACCCGCGAGCACGCAGGGATAGAGGCCGTAGATGCGCACGCGGTCCGCTAGAAAACCAAACACCAGTGAACCCACGGCAAAAGCCCAACCAAAAGCGAGTTCCAAATTTCCATACTGTTGCTCGCTAAGTCCAAACTCCCGTGTGACACGCACGGAGGCATTCGCCAGCGTCACACGATCCATGTAATTGATCGTCGTGGCCAGGAGCAGCAGACCCGCGATCCACCATTTCCAACTTGAGGAATGGGCCGTCATAAAGCTCATCCTTCCCAGCTAAAACCATCCCAAGCGATCACACGGCGCAACATCGCTACCGTGCCTTGAGTGAAGATTTGAAAAAGAGCTTCCCCCTTCTCTGGAGTGGCCTCGGTGGGATCGCCCACATGCCCCGAGGAGCTGCGATCTGGCATGATCCAACCACGCGAGGCAGGCTCAAAGGGATTGCCAAACGGCACCTCTCCGACGGTTTTGTGTCCTTTGACCCAGGCTGGATTCAACCTGAGCACCATGGAGGTCTCCCACTCACAGGCATGACCCATGACACGCTGCTTTAGGTCAGGGTGAGCCTGGGCTGCATCTGCCACCAAATTCCAATAGGTGGCAAAAAGAAGCAGCAGGTCACTGCGGTGGCGATGCCTCTGACGGACCTCGAAGATGGCCTGCCTGCCAGGCACATCGTTGCCACCATGACCATTGAGAAAAATCAGGCGCTGGAACCCATGCGCGATCCAGTTTTCCAACAAGCCTACCAGCACATCGAGATAAACCCGAGGCTCTGCGGAAAGTGTGCCCGAAAAGTCGAGGTGATGATGAGAATTTCCCAGCCAAAGCAACGGGGCAAAAAGCACCTGCGTCTGAAGTTCGATTTCGGCACGGCGTGCGATCTCAGCCATGAGCATCGAATCCGTGAACAACGGCATGTGGGTGCCGTGCTGCTCCAATGCCGCGAGTGGAATCACCACTGGCGTAGCAGGATCAAGAGCGGCCACTTCGGCCCAGGTGAGTTCGGCAAGGAGCATGAGACAAAGCGATACGGCCTAGCGGAGCATTCTTTGCCCGAAACACTCACGGGATAGGAAATGATCACCTCAGAGCCCATCCGATGAATCTCTGAAAGACCTTAGAGGCATGATTTCGGGAGAAGTGGTCTTGGCGTTGATGCCGACCCGTTGGCGCTTCAGGGGAAGAGGCTGAGAATCAGAGGCTTGGGTGGATTTCTTCGCGGCAGGGTAACGGTCGATCTGGGCTGTGTCCTGTACGGAATGCCTGAGGTCTTTGTTTTGTTTCTTTGTTTTTGCGAAGGGCACCTCTGGATAGTGGGTGTTTTCTGAATGCGATTTGCCGGGGAGAAAAAGGCATTCGACGACACGATGCCTCGGCCCCCTTGACTTGGCTTCGGTGAGTGGGGGGATGACTGGTCTGCGCTGAGGAGGAACGCGCCCGTTCTATCACGAAAGGTTCATCGCCCCACGGCGCGCTGATTGAGCACGCTACGCACGAGCCTCAGCATGTCAGCCGGTTCATAAGGCTTTGGCAGCACGGCCGCGAAGCCATAACTCGCAGGCTTCGCCATCACTGGGTCATCGCTGTAACCGCTGGAGACGATGGCTAGTACTTCGGGATCGATTTGGCGCAGCTTTTCCATGGCACGCACGCCTCCCATTCCATTCGGAATACTGAGGTCCAGGATGACCAGGTCGAAGGTGCGGCCACTTTGCATGGCCTCCTGATAGACCCGGACAGTCTCACTGCCTTCTGAGGTCTCGACGACCTCGTAGTTTTGACTGGTGAGATTCCGAACGATGAGTGCCCGCACGAGTGGGTCGTCCTCAAGCACAAGAATGCGCGTGCTGACTGCTGCGGGCGAGCTTTCAAAAGCCCGGCTGAGCCCAATCGCATCCACCTCTTCGCCATCTGCATCGACGGGCAGATAGAGGCTGACGGAGGTGCCCTTCCCTAACTCGCTGCGCACCGAGATGGAACCGCCGTGGGCCTTGGCGATGGATTCGCACACCGTCAGGCCGAGGCCGGTGGCGTTCTCAGCTTTCCGCGTACTGAAGTAGGGCTCAAAGATATGAGGCAGGTTTTCCGCCGGGATGCCTTCGCCTCGGTCAATGATCTCGATGATGATTCCTGCGGGAGATTCCTGGTGATCAGTAGGTAGCTCGTGCGGGTAACTTTCCCCCGGATCATGCGCACGGCAGCGTAAGGTGATGACACCGCCTTGTGGCTGGGCCTGCTCGGCGTTGCGAATCAGGTTGCCCAGCAATCGGCGGAGCTGCGCTGGATCGACCGCAAGGGTGGGCAGTTCCGGGGCGATCTCCAGACGATACTCAATGCGCGGGGCACGGCTGTGATGGAGGAAAAACTGCTCGATCAACTCGCCAGGCTGAGTCGGTCGCTTGATAGGCGCGCCCCCGCGGGCAAACGTCAGCAACTGCTGAACCAATCCTTGCGCCTGCAGCGTGGCCTGCTTTGCCGTATGCAGCTCTGGCAGCTGGATCACTGTGCGGAGCCTCATTTCGGCCAAGGACAGATTCCCGAGCAACACCGTCAGCAGATTGTTGAACTCATGGGCGAAGCCGCGGGCCAGAAGCCCGAGCGACTCCAGGCGATCTAGGCGACTGCGGCGCTCGGCTTCCTCACGCCGAGAGGTGATGTCTTGCAGCAGCAGCAACAGGCCCTCCGCAAAGGGATAAGCACGTAGCTCGATCCAGAGCTGTCTTTCTTCGAGATAAACCTCACGCGTCACGGGCTGACGATGCAGCATGGCATGTCCTAGTGCCGCGTAGTGCTCCTCACGTGTGGCCGCAGGCAGTAGGTCCCAAAATCCCGCTCCAAGCAGTCTCGCCTCTTGGCGACTGAAGAGCTGTTTAGCACTCGCGTTGGCATAGGTCAGCCGCCAGCTTCCATCCAGGGCGATCAGAGGATCGGAGATGCTTTCCACCACATCCACCAGAGGTGCTTGGGCCGTGGCGTTTGGGTCATTCGTGGGTGGAACAGCAGGCACCTCGACCGAGGTGATGGCCTGTGCACGAAAAAGAATAACCACACCGGTGAGCTGACCGCTCTGGTCACGCAATGGCGTCGAGCGATCCTGCACGGGCACTCTGCGTCCATCATGCGTCGTCAACCATACGACACGCTCGCTAGGGGCCTTGGCTGGCGTGGCTAGCTCGACCGTAGCAGGTTCACCGCTCGCGTAATAAATGCGAAACACCTCGTGCAGAGAGCGCCCGACACTGATGTCTTGAGACCAGCCAGTGATGCGAGCGGCTGCTGGATTGATGAAGGCAATGACCCCCGCCAGATCAGCCACGATGACCCCATCGGCCAAGCTTTCAAACATCTCCGCGTAGCTGTGCTCGCGCCGTCTGCGTGCGATCTCCTCCTGAACTCGGGTGGCAGCCACCTCCACAGTCAGCCGGAGATCATCGTGGCTGAAGGGTTTGAGCAGGTAGCCTTGCGGATGAGTTTCACGAGCTCGGTTGACGGTGTCCAGATCCGCACAGGCTGTCACATAGACAATGGCCACAGGTCCGCGCTGCTGGAGACGACGCGCCGTCTCGATGCCATCGACTGCACCGTCCAAATGAACATCCATCAGCACTAAATCTGGCCTCAAGTCGTCATAAAGACGAAGTGCGTCATCGCTCGTCGAGCAAGTGCCCACCACTCGGTAGCCCAAATCATTGAGGAAAGCAGCCATGTCACAGCCGACGAGGCCTTCGTTCTCGACAATAAGGATGCGGAGTCGGTCTAAACCGGTCATTTGGAGTTAGTGAAAACCAAGCTAACTCTAAATATTAGATATTGCTATAGAAAATAGCAATGAAACCTCGCTTTTGTGAAAAATTAGCCTCTGCATCGGTTCGGGACAACACCCGGACTGCGGGATCAGACGACACCACCGCCTAGCAGGAGGCGCACCACGGCGACGATAGCGACAGCAATGTTGATGATCAGGCCAATTTTCCGCTCAGGAAAGACACCGAAGATGATGCCAAGCACACAACCAGCTAGCGTGGCCCACAGCGTCCATCCTAGCAGCGGGATGATGCCAAAAATCATGAAAACGGCACAGACGAGGCCGATGACGATCGAGAAGAACTGGCAGAGAGTTTTCATACACTGTCACAGAGAGCATCCGCCCTGCCCTCGCTAGTCAAAAAATTGGCCGACATTGTAACGCAGCTGGCTTCTTTTCAGTAAGTTGCGCGTCCTCCCGACAGGTCAAAAACAGCCCCTGTGCTGAAAGAGCAGTCTTCTGAACAAAGCCATGCGACCAGAGCGGCAGCCTCCTCTTTGCGTCCAAAACGCCCCATCGGTATCTTCGAGAGCATGTAGTCCACATGCTGAGGAGTGAGCTGCTTCAGGATATCCGTCTCGATCACAGCAGGTGTGATGCAATTCACCAAAATGCCGGTGGTGGCCAATTCTTTGCCCAGAGACTTGGTCAGACCAATGACTCCAGCCTTTGAGGCGCTGTAGTGCGCAGCATGGGGATTGCCTTCTTTCCCTGCGATGGAGGCAATGTTCACGATTCGCCCATAGCCATGCTTCAGCATTTCGGGCACGATGGCATGACAACAGTAAAAAGGGCCGTTCAGGTTGATGTCCAGCACACGGTGCCATTCCGTGGGTGAAGTCTCCCAGAGCTTTGCATTTGCTCCTGCGATGCCCGCATTGTTGACCAGCAGGTCGATTTTGCCAAAGGTTCCCAGCGCCACCTGCAAGCCGGCATGGACTGAAGCAAGATCCGTCACATCGACCTTTGCCGTCGCGACCTTGCCCATGCTCTGAAGCTCACTTGCAGCCTGAGAAAGAGCTTGCTCGTCGATGTCCCACAGGCAAACCGAAGCACCTTCTTGCAGCAACCGAGCACTGATGGCGAGACCAATGCCACGCGCGCCGCCAGTGATGATGCCGCAACGACCTTGAAGACGAAGAGATGAATTCATGAGGCGTCAACCAACGCCACCAGCAGCTCAAATCATTCCTGGCGTCCAGCCATTGGCCTCATCCGCTCGCGTGCCGATGCTGGCACGCATCCGAGGATCATCGAGAGCTCGGTCCACGGCATCTTGCAGAGCCCCAGAGGCGAGCTGAGTCAAAATCGGCACGGGTGAGCCACTGCCTGGTACAAAGGCGCGGCTCTGGCGCTCGCCTTCGTAAACGCCTGAGTGCAAGACGCGACCAGTCGCTGCCTCTAGGATAGAAACTCTGATCTTGGCGTAGCCATAGGGATGTACCAGCAACTTGCAGTGCATGTCCAGCACCTCACCAGTGACGATGAACCGTGCTCCTGAGCGCGCCGCCAGCATTCCCCTTGCCTCCAGGCCATAGCCAAAGGCATTGGTCACGACATCCGCCACAGGGATTCGGGTCTGGATGTGCTCCAACGGCGTGCCCACTTGGGTGCGAACGGTGCCGAGGTGCAGGCTCGACACATCACGGCGGTCAATGAAGACTTGAGTGGCAAACTCAGAGGCTCCAGGCCTTACATGACCGGGACCGGAGGCATAGTCGAGACTGACCTGGCTGGTGGTCGTGCAGGCAGCCAGAAAGAGCACCGGGGCGACAGCGAGAAGGCGGAGACGAGTCTTCATGACATTGCTGCCGAATGGATGACAGGCTGCGCGAGAGTCAAGGGCCGTCTGAACGGAACCTAGGCTGCGACCTACCTGTGACCAATGGGGCAGCGCTACGGGCTGCAAAGTGTCGTTTTCCTGGTTGTCTTGGCTTTCTCAAACGTTAATGCTGGATATTCAGTCATAGCGTGGTGCACAGCCTTCCCCCCCAAGGTTGCCACAAATCATTGCCTCTCTGAGTCGTCATGTCTGCTTCCTAGCATGGACATGTCGATTCATGGGCAATCTGTGACTGAGCCTGGGGGAAATACGCCTTCACCATGTCTCCTCACCTTGTCCTCCACCCACGTCTCGCAAGATTCGCTTGTCTGTCGGTAGTGCTTTTGACGTCAGCCATGACCATGCTCCATGGGGCAGATGGTAGCTGGATCAGTGGCCAAACTGGCACCCAATCCTGGGCTGATACCCTGAACTGGCTGAATGGGATCGCGCCAGGAGCGACCACGGGCACAACCAACCCAGACACGGCCACCTTTGGCAGCAACACAGGCACCACCTTGGTAACGATCGATGCTGGGCGCAACGTGCGCTCTCTCACCTTCACTGGAACCAACAACGCTGGCCTCTACACCCTCGGCAGCTTGGGTGCTAACCTCGGAGAGGCCCTGCGCCTGACGAGCGGTGGCAGCCTTCTCCTTAGTTTAAATTCAACCACTGCCCTCACGATCCATGCACCCCTGGTCTTGGAAGCTGCCAGCACCACCAGCAATGGCAGCTACACCATCACCAACAACTCCACCAACGTCGCCAATTCCGCCACAGACACCAACACCTACAAAATCAACATTCTCGGAGACATCTCCGGCGGCCAAACCACAGGTAGCATCACGCTGAACCTCACAGGCACAGCTGGGAACCGATCCAGCAATGCTTCGCCCAACCCTATCTCAGGTCTAATTTCCAATGGCAATGCGGCGGGAGGGCTATCCATCATTGTCACCGGGGCGGACTCTGGCGGACGTGGAGCCTGGTCCCTTCTGAATGACAACAACAGCTTCACCGGCCCAGTCACAGTGAATGGCGGCACGTTGCTCTTCAATACCATCACCAACTCGGGAGTAAACAGCGCCCTCGGTGCAGGCAACACGATCAATCTTGGGGGTAGCGCTCAGTTTAAATTCAATGGCAGCAATGCCGCAGCCACCGATCGTGCGATCGTCAACAATGGCGGCGTGATCTACGCCAACAATGCGGTGCTGACCTTGAACGGCACCTTTTCAACGCAGAATGGCCTAACCTTTCGCGGAGGTAACAATGTCGTGGTGAACTCCGTCATCACCGGAACGGGTGGAATCAGCCGCACCGACCCAGGGGCTGTGGTTTTGAATCAAATCAACACTTTCTCAGGAAATGTCGTGATCTCCGATGGCACGGTGCGCTTCAGCAGCATGGCTGACAAAGGCCAGAATTCACCGCTTGGCACTGGCACGACCATCACCATGGGACAAAACAGCGCCACCGTTGGACGCATCGACTATGGGGGAACCACAGATGCCTCCAGCAACCGTGACTTTGTGCTGCAAAACTCCGCAGCGACAGGAACAGGCTTTGGCCGCATCATCAATTCTACCACAGGCACGACTCTATTCCTGAGCGGAACGGTGCGCTCCAACAGCCCAACCGCGACCAACGCGGCAAGCCTGAATCTGACAGGCAATGGCAACGGGGTCATGAGTGGGGTCATCGGTGGCACAGTAGCCTCCGGAACCACGCCTACCGCGCTAGCACTCACCAAAGATGGCACGGGCACCTGGGCGCTGAGCAATGCCAACCTTTTCACAGGTCCGACCTCCATCGCTGCAGGCGCACTGCTTGCCATGAACAGCACGGGTTCAGCCACTGGCACAGGCAATGTGACTACCTCCGGCACAGGCGCACTAGGTGGCAGTGGTATTGTCACTTCCGCTGCTGGGGGTAGCATCACGATTGCCTCAGGAACTCGACTGCAAATCGGCACATCGCACAATGTGGCCGCAGGAGCTGCTGCAGGCTTGGGTTATCTCGCAGGAGCCAGCACCCTGACGCTGGGCAGCGCTGCGAATGTGAGCATCAACCTCTCTGGCACGACTCAATTCGATCTCTACACCGCCCCTGAAGGAGCTGCACTGGGCACTTCGGATCGGCTCGTTCTGAACACCACCGCCACGAGCCTGACCTTTGGCGGAGCGGTGCAGGTCGCAGACGTTTCGACAGGCCGCACGGGCTGGCGCAGTGGCACGTGGCAGCTGGTGAACTGGGCTGGCGCAAGCAGTGCTACCGTGACTGGCTCGCCAACTTTTACCCTACCCACGACACGACTGGCCAGTGGTTTCGGATGGAACACCAGCCAGTTCCTCACCCAGGGCACCATCTTCATCGAAAAGACCTCCACGAATCATACTTGGCTGGGAACCACGAACAGTTCCTGGGGCAATGCGGCAAACTGGGAAATCGGCACGGTGCCAACATCCAGCACGGATGTGTTTTTTCAAAATCCCTCCTCTGGCGTGGTGACTCACCAAATCGATGGTGACCGCACCGTGCGTAACTTTTTCTTCAACGGCGAAGCCAACCACACGATTCAGACAGGCAGCGGCGGTGTGCTTTACACCCAAGGCACGCTGATGGAAGTGGCCGGTGGCAGTCAGCGCTTCAGTGCCATGCTCAGGCCGCGGCTGTCTTCGACAGCTCCTCAGTTTGAGTTCCTGAATCAGGGAACGCTGACTTTCGATGTCGCCCTTCTTTACCATCCGACAAGTAACTACAGCTCAACCCTGATTTTCAGCGGCAGTGGTACCACGAACGTCCCGCATGTGCAGCGCCGGGCGAACACCTATGATGTGAACTTGCGCTTTGATGGGCCTGGCATCGTTTCCTTCAGCACATCCACCTCCACACCAGCCACCACAGAATCTGGCTTCATGACGGGAACCTCAACGCTGAATGGTGGGACGATCAGTCTCAATCAGGAAGCCAACCTTGGAGGAAACCCCAGCAGCTTCAATCCCGCCCAGTTGACCTTCAATGGCGGCACGCTGGAGGCACGCACTAGCTTTGCCATCGACGACACCAACCGTGGCATCACCCTCGCAGCCAATGGAGGAACGCTTCGAGTCAATTCACCGAATAGCCTAACCCTTGGCACGGCGATGACAGGCGCGGGTGCCTTGCAGAAAACAGGCACAGGAAATCTGATCCTCACAGGCACCAGCACACACACCGGAGCCATCAATGTCACGGCGGGTAGCCTGCAAGTCGGCCAGGCAAGCATAGGACAAAGCGGCACTGGCAATCTCAGCCTTGCCTCAGGCACCAGCCTCTTCGGCACAGGAACGCTACAAAACACTTCCCTCAATGCAGCCAGCGGCAGCATCATCGGCGCAGGTGATAGCCTCGCCATCGAAAGCTTGGGCACCCTTACTTTCAGCCCAGGAACCGAAGCAGGAACCCTGCAATTCCAAGCAGGCAGCATCTTGCAGCTTGGGTTGAATCTGAACGGACAGTCTGATCTCCTGCGCATCATCGGACAGGGAAACACAGCCCTTAGCTTACAGAGCGATCTTCAGATCGGCCCCAGCAGCTTAACACCAGTGACTCAAATGAGCTATCAACTGCTCAGCTGGTCTGGATTGTCCTCTAGCCCTAGCTTCGCCAGCCACTACAGCAGCACCATCCTGTTCCAGGGCAATGGTGATGAACTACCAGGGCTGAATTTGCCCGACATCTCTTCCTCCATGTATTTTTGGGACATCAGCCAACTCAGCGTCACGGGATACATTTACATCGTTCCCGAGCCGACCCGGGCCTTGTTGCTCGGACTTGGCATCGCCTGCCTCCTGATGCGTCGCCGTCGGCCCTGAATCGAGGAAAACGGGCGACCGAAAATTGGGGGCAGTGCGTGCCCCCACTCATTGTGGATCAAGCTGCGACAGGAGAAGCATCAAACCAGCGATTGTGCTCCTTGATCAAGTCCACTAGCCTCTCCACGGCTTCTTCTTCCGGGATGTTGAACTTCACAGCGGTCTTGCCGACATAAAGATTGATCTTCCCAGGAGCACCGCCCACATAGCCAAAATCGGCATCAGCCATCTCGCCGGGGCCATTGACGATGCAGCCCATCACCGCGATGCGCACGCCTTTGAGGTGCCCGGTAGCTTCGCGAATTTTTTGCGTGGTGTGCTGTAGGTTAAAGAGCGTTCGTCCGCAGCTCGGGCAGGCCACGTAATCGGTCTTGAAAATGCGGACGCCAGCGGCCTGCAGGATGTTGTAGCTGATGCGCAGACTTTGCCCTGGCGCACTTTCACCTTGGACGATCACTGCATCGCCAATGCCATCGCAAAGCAAAGAACCGATGGCTGTGGCTGCACGCAGGAGATTGGAGACAAAGTCCGATTCAGCACTGGTTTCCTGCACACCCGTAGCTGGGCAAAAGGTATCCTTCAGGAGGATCGGATGACGTGGCTGCAGCTTCGCGGCCAGAAGGCGAAAGGCATGGATGGGATGCAGGGGTGTGCCGTCAGCCACAGTGACTAGCTTGGCTTTAGCAGAGTCATTGACGGCCTTGACGGCAGCATCATCGCGTGGATCCAAAGCAAGGACGCCACTGTCCTCGATCACCACCTCTGGCTTGTAGTCGCCGAGCTTGTCGATCTTGTGCGCGACAGCATCCCACTTGGCACGCGCGGTAAAGACCGGAACTGTGGCCCCTTGGCCAAGCTCCACACCGCAGACGCTCATGCGCTCAGTGGCTCGACGGCTGTAAACGAAGGCATCGTAGCCCACTTCAGGCGTCTGGCTGAGCCGCGTGGAGGCCATAGCTGCCATGGCGTCTTGGACACTGGCCACGAGTGCTCTCGCGACAGGGATTTCGTAGATCGCATCTTCCGTCAGCGACACTCGCACGGTATCGCCAATGCCATCTGCCAAGAGCGAACCGATGCCAATGGCACTTTTGATGCGGCCATCCTCTCCATCACCCGCTTCAGTGACGCCCAAGTGCAGTGGATAATTCCAGTCGGCACCGAGCTCATTCAGCCTCGCCACGAGCAGGCGATAAGCCTCGATCATGACCTTCGGATTGCTGGCCTTCATCGAAAAGATGAAGTTATGGAAATCATGCGCTCGGGCGATTCGGGCGAACTCGAGCGCGCTTTCCACCATGCCATTTGGCGTGTCGCCCCAACGGTTCATGATGCGGTCACTCAGGGAACCATGATTGGTGCCGATGCGCATGGCTCGGTTCAGCCGCTTGCACTCCTGAACCAGGGGCACAAACTGCGCCTCCATGTAGGCGACCTCTTCGGCGTATTCTTCATCCGTGTATTCTTTGACGGCGAACTTTTTCTTGTCGGCATAGTTCCCCGGATTCACGCGCACCTTTTCGACCCATTTCACGGCCTCCATGGCAGCGTCGGGCTTGAAGTGAATGTCTGCCACCAGGGGCACATCGCAGCCAGCTGCACGAATGCCATCGCGGATGTGCTGGAGGTTTTCCGCGATGACGCGTGTCTGGGCCGTGACGCGAACGATTTCACAACCGACCGCTGCTAGCTCCAGGGCTTCTTTGACACAGGCGGCAGCATCGCGCGTGTCACTCGTCAGCATGGACTGCACACGAATTGGATTTTGGCCACCAATGCCGACATGGCCGACCTGACAGACTCGGGTCTCACGGCGCTGGTAATGAAAGAGATCGGGGCAATAGCGGAGGGCTTGGCTGGAGGTCATGCTTCTGCCGCTATGAAACCCGGACCTGAGCCGGACGCAACTGCCACGGGGCAGCCTGCACTACATCTGGAGAAAGTTTTTCAGCAGCTTTTTGCCGTCCTGAGTCAAGATGGACTCGGGATGAAACTGCACACCATGGATCGGAAGCTCTTTGTGACGCAGGCCCATGATTTCCGATTCGTCGTCATCGCAGACGGCTGTGATTTCTAGGCAGTCGGGCAGCGTGTCACGCTTCACGAGCAAGGAATGATAGCGCGTGGCCGTGAAAGGCGCAGGCATGTCCTTGAAGACGGACTGCCCCTGGTGGCGAATTTTAGAGACCTTGCCATGCATGAGACGATCTGCCCGCACGACGTCGCCGCCAAACACATGGCCGATGCTCTGGTGGCCCAGACAGACGCCGAGGATGGGCGTGCTCTGGCCAAAGGTTTCGATCACTGAGCAGCTGATGCCTGCCTCTTTCGGCGTGCAGGGGCCGGGGGAGACACAGATGTGGCTGGGTTTTTTCCGGGCAATCTCTTCCAGCGTGATCTGATCGTTGCGGTGGATCTCCATCTCTGCGCCCATCTCGCCGAAGTATTGGACGAGGTTGTAGGTGAAGGAGTCGTAGTTGTCGATGATGAGGAGCATGGCCAGTGGCAGAGTTGGCTCTCGTTGCAGCGGAAACTGTGTTTTTGCAATGAAGGAGTCAGTGGCAAAGCAGGCCTAGCCTAGAGTAGGCCATGCTCGCGAAAGCTGAAGTAGGGCAGCGCGCGTCCCTCCGCCGGGCAGCCGATGACCAGATGGTCGGCAAAAAGCAGCCCGAGCAAGTCTGCGGCGTCTTTGAGACGGCGGGTCAGGCGTTTGTCAGCATCGCTCGGGCTAGGATCACCAGAGGGATGATTGTGAACAAGCACAAACGCTGGGGCACGATGCGCGAGGGCCTTGGTCACGATCTCTCGGGGATGCGCGCTGCTTTCATTCACCGTGCCGCGAAACAGCTCCTCGTGCCGCATGAGGCAAAGCCGCTGCGTCAGGAGAATGATGCGCACCGATTCATAGCTCAGCGACTGCATCTCAGCCCCGATGAAGCGATAGACGAGCTCCGGCTTGTCCAGCGGCACTTCGCGAAAGGACTCCTGCTCAGCGCGGCGACCTAGCTCAAACGCTGCGGCGAGGTGCGCGGCCTTGGCTGGTCCAAGCGCGCGCATGTGAGCGAGCTCGCCAGCCTCAATTCTCGACAAATTTCTGAGCGAACCTTGCTCCCGCAGGAGTCGTTGAGCCACTTGCAGTGCATTTTCCCCCTTTACCCCTGTGTTGATGAAGATGGCGAGCAGCTCTGCATCCGACAGCGCACCAGCCCCCAGGCGCAACAGCCGCTCGCGCGGGCGATCATCTTCGGGCATGTCATGAATGCGGGACATGGCGGCTTGTTGGAGACTAGCTGAGCTCGACTCGATACCTCGGCAGTTTCGGATCAATGTCGCGACTGTAGGCATCAATGCCTCCAGCAAGGCACTTGGTGTTGGAAAAACCATGGCCGAGGAAATAAGCAGCCACATCCATGCTGCGCACGCCCGTGTGGTCATAGAGCAGCACAGGTGTTTCCTTGGGCCAGGTGTTGAAGGCCTCCTGCACCGTCTCCTGGGTCAGCAAGGTGGAACCCGGGATCTTCACCGCCTCATGTTCCTCCCGAGTGCGTGCATCCAAAACACGCGCCGTAGGATCCTGGGCCACAAGTTCGGCAAACTCCTTTGGGCTGATCTGGAGCTTCACATCCTCGCTATGGCTTTCTTGGATGTGCGCGATGACTTCAGGCACGGACAGTTGATTGCGCGCACAGACTTGGGCAATCGTCTCCGTCGGCTGAAAGGCACAGGCGCTGCAGCCACCGATGTGATAGCGGGCAAAAAGCGCGCGCTGGGCACCGGGGAAGCTGCGCAGGACCTCCGCCAGAGTGGTCTCAGGGGTCAGCGGTGGCAGGAAAGCTTGGCTCATGGGAAGCGAGGTGGGTGAGTGGTGATGCGGGTGGGCGAGGTGTCAAGACGGCATCACCAAAAGCCCCATTGGCGGGTGCCGAGTGCGTAGCAGCCGAGCCAAAGATTGCCCAGCGCGTGCATGAAAATGCAGGCTCCCAGACTGCGGGTGTGCACTGCCAAGCCATAAACCAAAGCACCCCACACGGCAGCGGCGAGATGGTCCTCGGGCTGGTGAGCGAGCACGACGCAGAGAGTGACGATGAAAAAAGAGCGCCACGAATGCGCGCCAAAAGGCACCTCCTGCCAGGAACCATGCCCTGCATTCAAGTAGCGCATGAGAAAGCCGCGCCAGAAGAGCTCCTCCACCCATGGCACGACCACGACCATGCGTAGAAAGCGCATCGCGATGGCCGCTTTTTCCCAGAATGGCCACTCGCTGAGCACCGTCGGATCAAACCCCTGGCGGCGCTCCACCAGACCCAACCATGACCACCAGTCGGGGGGAGGCGAGGCCGCTTCCCGAGAGAATCGCTCGAACAACCAAGCCGGCATGACCCAGCACAGAATGCCCACCACCGAAAGCAAACAAGCAAGGCCGAGCCCACGCCAGGGGGCTAACGAATAATGGTGCCGAAACCTCAGCAGCAGCGCACCACAAACAAGCGTCTGCAGAGGATAAACCCAATGCTCAGGCACGCGCTGATGCCAGGGAAGCTCTGGATTTTCCACCCGAAACCAGCCCGGAATCGCCAGAAAGGCCAGGAACACCGCCAAGGGCAGCACATGGGCTGTCGTGGGAGAAATCCGGTGCATCGGGGGGAAAATTCAGCCAGGACAGCCGAGCAGTTTCACTGCCGCTCGATCTTCAAAATGCGGTTGTTGTAGCTGTCTGTGATGAACAGTTCGCCAGTGGATGGATGAACCGTGACTCCATGGGGGCGAGAGAGCTGACACTTCAAAGGATCTCCGCCAACTCCTGCGCTGCCTTTTACGCCCGTGCCCGCCACACGCTCCAGCTGGCCGGTCGTAGGCACGTAGCGGCGAATCAGATGATTTTCCGCGTCAGCAATGATCACGGAGCCGTCCTGATCCACACAGAGATGCTTCGGCCCGTCTAGAGTGGCAGCCAACGCGGGACCGCCATCCCCTTCCCCACCTTTTTGACCACTGGCATTCACGACCGTGCGGATGCGTCCCTCACGATCGACGACACGCAGGGCATTTCCCGTGCGCTCCAGGATGTACAGGTTGCCCTGAGTGTCTGCGGCTGCCGCACGGGGGTCCACCAGGGGCTGGTCGGTGGCGCGCGCTCCTTCTTCAGGTCGGCCCTTTTTGCCATTGCCCGCGATCACGCGTGCCTTTCCTGTCGTTAAGTCCAGCTCATGGACTTGGCGTAGGTCTGCGATGTGCAGCTTCTTTTTGTCAGGCGACAAGGTGATGCAGTAGGGACCATTCGCGCGCTCTTTGCCCGCAGGAGCCTGCCAGCCCTCCAGCGTGCGCACGATCCGGGCTTTCACGTCCAGCTCACGCACGCGACCATTCCAGGTGTCGCCGATGAGGATGTTGTCATTCGGCAGGATGACAAAATTGTGCGGTCCATTGAACTGCGCACGCAGCGCCGGGCCACCATCGCCGCTGTAGCCAGGCTCTTTTTGGCCTGCCACATGGCTGATGTTTCCACCGCCGTCGATCTGTAGCACTCGATTCCCCGAGACCATCTCGACGATCCACAAGTGTCCCCCGGAATCAAACTCAGCACCAAAGGGCTCGTAGAGTCGCGCCTCCGTGGCGGGGATATCGACCGCCTCCTGGCTGCCCCCGGCGACCAAAACAAGGCGATCGGCGTGAGCCGTGAATGCGGAGGCGAAGGACAAAAGCAGCGCAGTGCAAGCCGAACGATGAAATTTCATGCGAAGAAAAAGGGTAAATGGACCTGAAGACATGGAGCACAGCTCCCTAGCAGCGGAAGACTTCCAAGCGGCCCTGGCTCAGATCCAGGTGCCAGCAGGGATCACGGTATCTTTCGGGATGACCACGATGCCATCGCGGATGCAGTAGAGTTCGTGGTCCATGTTCTCTGGCTTGCCGTGGGGCGTGATGACCGTGTTGTCGCCGATGTGAACGTTCTTGTCGATGATCGCCCGCTCGATGCGGCAGTTTCGCCCGATGCCTGGAGCAGGACGATCTGGGTCCGTGCCAGCCGCTCCCGCGTAATAGTCTGCCCCCATGATCACGACCTCACGCAGAGTGGTGCCGCTTTCCACGATGGAGCGCACGCCCACAACCGCCGTCTCCAAGTGAGCGTCCGTGATGATGCAACCGTCGGAAAGCAGCGCCTCGCGGATGGTCGCGCCATTGATTTTCGTGGCAGGCAGAAAGCGTGCATGGGTGAAAATCGGGGCCAGGGAGTCAAAGAAATCATACTGAGGCACCAACTTGCAGAGGTCCAAGTTCGCCTGGAAGAAGCTGCGAATAGTTCCGATGTCTTCCCAGTAGCCCTGGAAGTTGTAGGAATGAACTTTGCGATCCCGGATTGCTCCTGGAATGATGTTCTTGCCAAAGTCCATGTGGTTGTTGTCGAGGCAATCGATCAGAGTTTGGCGATTGAACACATAGATGCCCATGCTGGCCTGGTAGCGCGGCTCTGAGGCATCCAGTCCCATTTCCAAAAGCGTCTCCTGCGGCATGCGCAGCGATTCCAGCACTGCGGGGTCTTTGGGCTTCTCCACAAACTCACGGATGCGCCCCCCCGGCTCTGTTTTCATGATGCCAAACCCGGTCGCATCACGCGCGGTGACAGGCAGTGTGGCGATGGTCAACTCAGCCCCCGTTTTTACATGCTGGGTCATGACCTCACGGAAGTCCATGCGGTAGAGCTGATCTCCGCTGAGGATGAGGTAGTAGTCGTAATCGTTCTCGATGAAGTAGCGTAAATTTTGCCGCACCGCGTCTGCAGTGCCCTGATACCAGCGCTCTCCCTCCGGTGTCTGCTGCGCGGCCAAAACCTCCACAAACCCACGAGTGAATTGGTCAAACTTGTAGGTGCGGGCGATGTGGCGGTTCAGCGACATGCTGTTGTACTGCGTGAGCACAAAGACCTGACGCACGCCAGAGTTGATGCAGTTGCTGATGGGGATGTCCACGAGGCGGTATTTTCCCGCCAGGGGGACCGCCGGCTTCGCACGATCCTTTGTCAGTGGATAGAGCCGGGTGCCGGCCCCACCTCCCATCACAATGGCGAGAGTGGAGCGGCGGAGAGCATGTTCGACATTGGTGGACTGGGGCATGGTGGTCAGTGCGGGCACGTTTTCCTGGAAAAAAGCAGCGAGGCAAGCCGTTTCCAGCGCCTGTGGACGATTCACGGTTCGATACGTCCCCACCTTCTTCCAACTTCCGACTTTCCTCATGCCCTCCTTTGCCAAAACCTCCCTGTGGCTTGCCAGCACCGCCGCCTACACCCTCATGCCTGACCTTCACGCTGCGGTGAACTTTGAAAAAGACCTTTTGCCTGTCCTGCAAAAAAAGTGCCTGGACTGCCACAGCGCCCCGACGGTGGTCGATGGCAAAAAGAAAAACCCAAAGGGTGGCCTACGCCTTGATGCCGCCTGGGCCATGCTGAAGGGTGGAGAAACAGGCCCTGCTCTGGTGCCGAAAGATCTGGCCAAGAGCTACATGCATGAGGTGGTGAATCTACCCAAGGACGATGACATGTTCATGCCCCCCAAAGGTGACCCCATGACCACCGCAGAGATCGCGCTGCTGAAGGAATGGATCGAGGGCGGTGCTGACTTTGGAGGGTGGAAGGGGAATCTCGAAGGTGCCCCTGCTGAAGCTGCTGCGCCAGCGGCTGCCAAGCCCGCAGGCCCACGCGAACACGAGCTTTTCTACACCCAACTGGCGGAAGGACTGACCTCAGCGCCCGATGCCACGCTCGCCAAAGTCAAAGAGGGTGGAGCCCAGCTCTACAGCTTGAAGGCGGACAGCCCACTGCTGCGCGCGGACTTCCTCACCGGTGTCTCGAAGTGCGATGACGCGAAGCTACAGATCCTCTTGCCCCTGAAAGATCACATCGCCCAGCTCGATCTCGGCCGCACGGTCATCACAGACGCAGGCCTCAAGACCATCGCCCAGTTCAGCCGTCTCGCTGCGCTCGACCTGCGCCAGACCCGCATCACGGATGAAGGACTGCAGGCCCTGTCCGCCCTAAAGCACCTGCGCACGCTCAACCTTTTCGGCACCCAAGTCAGCGACGCTGGCCTGAAGCACTTGGCCAGCCTCTCCAGCCTTCGTTCCGTGACACTCTTCCAGACGCAGGCCACGAACGCCGGAGCTGCCACGTTGAAAAAAGCGCTGCCGCAGGCCGTGATCACGGTGAAAACTGAAAGCACGAAGCCGTGAGTCTGCTGCAATGGCCCTCCGTCCCCCATCGACCGAAAAAGTCTCGGGTGCTGGGTGGAAGATGGCGTCGTGATACCTAAAGTAAGCGCATGTCATTTCTTGCCTTGGCCCGCTTGGCCAACGTTTATTCTTATTTTGGCGTGGTCATGTTCTCAGTTTCCGCCGTGCGGGCTGACAGCAGCCTAGATGCAGCCATGGATGCCGTCGCCCCAGGCATTCGCAAATGGGCCACGCTCTGCCTGCTCAAGCCCAAGTCAGGCCCCGATGCACCGATGGAATTCGATTGGATCGACTACCGCGACACGGGTCACCGCACGGACTTTTGGCCTGCGAGCACAGTGAAGCTTTTCACTGCCATCGCCGCCTGTGAACTTCTTCACGCCAAGCAGCTCCCACTCGACACCACCACCACTTTTGCCCATGAAAGCGGAGGCAACTGGCACACCGACTGTGCCCGCACCGTGCGGGAGATGATCTCAGAGGTCTTTCGCAGAAGCTCGAACGAGGACTACACCCTGCTCCTCCGGCTCTGTGGCATCGACGAACTGAACCAGAGCTTTCTGACCCCAGAGCGGGGTTTTCCAGCCACGGCGCTCATGCGTGGCTACACGGCCGATGCCCCGTGGCGATATGGCCAGAAGGAGCGCCAGCGCATCACGCTTCAGGCCACTCCCACGCTCGCCCCCGTGGTGAGGGAGCATCAGTGGTCAGGCCGCGATTACGGAGCCGAGCGCGGCATCACCGTGCTTTTTTCCGAAAATGGCAACCTCACCAGCACACGCGTGCTGTGTGACTGTCTCCGGCGAGTGCTCTTCCACCCAGATTTGCCGCGAGAAGAGCGCTTTCGCATCAGCGATGAGCAGGCCCACTTCCTCAAGCATGGCGGCCCAGATGGCTTTCACGGCCTTGAAAGCCACCTCGGCCCGCAAGGCCCAACTGTCTGGCAAAAAGCCTGGGCAGAGGTTTTCCCACGAGCCAAGCACTACCAAAAACTCGGCCTGATCAGCAACTACGCCCTCGACCTCTGCTGCATTGATGACCGTGCCCAAGGTGGCCCCTGCTTTCTGCTCGCCACTGCCCTGAACGCAGGCCATGCCACTCGACCTCGCGAGGGAGAGCAACTCGCCAGCGACCTTACCCGTGCCATCGCCCTCTGGGTGCAGAAGCGGCATTGATCGGCATCCCGAATGACCGCTTCATGGGGTCAGCTTCTCCCGGAGAAAACTGAATAGATCAGGCCATCTCATGTGCGCGTAATCGTTGTTGTAATTGATTTCGTGCTCAATGCCCAGAGCCTTCAGCTTTTCTGCAAGACCCACGCCGAAGTTGCCACAGTGGGGCGGGTCTCGGTAAGGCTGACCCAGGTTTGGTGGATTGTCGTAGAAGAGCAGCACCGGCGGATCATCTGAGGAAGCCAGCGCATAAGGGGAAAATTGCTCGATCCACGGCAGCAGCTCTTCTCGCTTTGCCAAAAAGGCCTCCATGCTCGGCAGCCCAAAAGCATGATTGCCATAGGTGTTGTTGGGAATCCATGACTGCATCTGCTTGGGATCCAACGTGGTCTGCGGCACAAACGCCATCACAGCACAGAGGCGCGTCGATTCACGAGCGACCTGATCCGCACTCTGCAGATCCGCCCTGTCCGGCACAAAAGCCAGCCACAGCACCGTAAAGCCACCTGCCGAACCGCCACAGCCAGCGATGCGCGTCTTGTCGATCTTCCACTCGTCCGCCTTGCTGCGCACGAACTGCAACGCACGCGCCGCATCGTCCAAACAAGCCTTCACGGGGGGATCAATCTTCTCTGCCTGCGCATCAGGAATCAGTCGATAATCAATAGACACCACCGAGATGCCATTTTCGAGACACTGGGTCAAAAAGTCTGGATTCGCCTTGTTTCCAGACATCCACCCACCGCCATGCACAAAGAAGAGCAAAGGCGTTTTCCCGCGTGGCGAGCTTGCCTGCCAAAAATCCAGCACCTGTCGTTCATGGCGACCATACGGCACGTTGGAGATTGTGGGCGGTTGGGCCCAACCCTGAACCGATGTCAATCCCAGGAAAAAAAGCAGTGGAAGAATAAACCAACCCATGTGGCCCCTTCGCACCTAGCTTCAGCTTCGGCAAATCAAACCCATGACCGCCATGACTGCGCAGCTTTCATCAAGCTCATGAATCACCTGCCTTTGATCATGAAGAGAGCTTACCGGGATGGGAATAATAGGCACAGACGCCAGCTCCTACCTCTGCATGAATCAGTCACTCCCCCTTGTCGCTCTGCTGATGGCTCTTCGTCTCTGCATGGCAGATTCCAGTCCTGTGGAGGCGGGTAAGGTCACTTGGCTGAGAGACTTGAATGCCGCGCTCAGCACTAGCCAGACATCCGGGAAACCTATCTTTGCCTTGTTTCAAGAGATCCCAGGCTGCGTGGGTTGCCAGCAGTTTGGCAAAGAGGTGCTATCAGATGCACTCCTGGTCGAGGCCATCGAGTCCGAGTTCACTCCGTTGCTGATCCATAACAACAAGGCTGGCCAAGATGCAGAAGCCCTCAAGCGATTCGGAGAACCTGCGTGGAACTACCCAGTCGTTCGTTTTCTGAATCGAGCGGGGCAAGACATCATCCCACGACGAGATCAAGTGTGGGACACCGGTGGGATTGCCACACGGATGATCACAACGCTAGAAATAGCAAACCGCATCGTGCCAGCGTATCTGCGGGTTCTCGCGCATGAGAGCTCGGCGCAGCTCCAGCAGGCCGTGTATGCCACTGCCTGCTTTTGGACAGGAGAGCTGCGATTCGGCCAAGTCAACGGCGTGATAACCACTGAAGCGGGTTTTGCCAACGGGCAGGAAACTGTGCTCCTTCGCTATGACCCGGCGCAAATCTCGTTACCGCAGCTCGATGCCGAAGCCCTGAATCATGGCTTCACTCGCTTGAAGAAGGTGGCAGACTTTCGCATGGCCCCTGTTTCGGACCAAAAGAAGCAAATCGAAGGCACCCCCTTTTCTAGGCTATCGCTTTCGCTTGGCCAGGCCACTAAGGTCAATGCATGGGTTCGTGTCGATGAGGCAAAAGCGCTGTCTTTTCTTTCGCCAACCCAGGCCGCAGGCTTGCGCCACTAACATCACCTTTCATTCATCTGCCATGACGCCTGAAATCACGCCCGAATCCGTTTACCGCAACCGGCGGCAGATCATCAAGGCCTCTATTCTGGCTGGCACCTCATTGGCGACGGCAAGCCTATTCGAGACATTTGCGCCACGTCGTGTCATGGACAACACAGGCCAGGCTCTCATCACGAACCCAGAAGACTTCATCTACCCCAAGCCAGGGGCAGACGAGCCTGCCAATAGCTTCACAGACATCGCATCGTATAACAATTTTTACGAATTCTCGACCAGCAAGTCTGCTGTTGCTCAAGCCGCCAAGAACTTCAAGACGGATCCATGGAAGCTCGAAATCGGTGGCATGGTCGGCAAAGCGCTATTGCTTGATCTCGCGGCCTTGCGCACCATCGAAACCGTGGAGCGCATCTACCGCATGCGCTGTGTCGAAGGCTGGTCGATGGTCATCCCTTGGATCGGCTTTCCTTTGCGTGAATTGCTGGAGAGAGTCGAACCCACCTCGGCGGCCAAATATGTCGCCTTTCAGAGCTACCACGATCTTCAACAGATGCCCGATTCGGACTCAGCAGGCATCCCTCTGCCTTATGTGGAGGGTCTGCGCCTTGATGAAGCCATGCACCCACTCACGCTTCTCGCTACAGGACTTTATGGAAAGACCTTACCCAATCAAAATGGCGCGCCCGTGCGACTCGTCGTGCCCTGGAAATATGGATTCAAAGGCATCAAATCCATTGTCAAAATCACCCTGACTGACCAGCAGCCACCCACCACTTGGTCAACGGCGAATCCCGACGAATACGGCTTTTACTCCAACGTGAACCCAGACGTGCCGCACCCCCGTTGGTCACAAGCCCATGAGATGCGCATCGGCGAAACTTTCCGCCGCCCCACGCTCATGTTCAATGGATATGGCGATCAGGTCGCCTCCCTCTACACGGGCATGGACCTCAAAGAGCACTTCTAGACCAAACACCGCATGAAAGACATCCCGCTCCCAAACGACACTGCCTTTCACAAGCAAGTCCTCGCCATCAATGCACTGCTGCCCGTGCTGCTTACCGTGTGGGACTTCAACCGCAACCAGCTGGGAGCCAATCCAGTGGAATTCGTCACACGCGCCTCAGGGGTCATGGCGCTCCTCTTTCTCGTGCTCACCTTGCTGGTCACCCCTCTGCGCCGGTGCTTCGGCTTGAACATGTTGCTCAAGCTGCGACGCGATCTCGGCCTTTACTCATTCTATTATGCCGTCGCTCACTTCATGACCTATGCGGTGTTTGATCGAGGCCTCCAACTCAGCTCCATTGCTGCGGACACATGGCGTCGCCCCTTCATCGCTGTCGGCATGATGGCCTTCCTGCTCATGATCCCCCTCGCGGTCACCTCCACCAATGCCATGATCCAACGTCTCGGCGGCAAACGCTGGGCTCTGCTCCACCGCCTGACTTACCTCATCCTCGTGGGCGGCGTGGTGCACTATTCCATGATCGTGAAATCCGACCTCCGCTGGCCTCTATGGTTTGGCTTCATCAGCCTCGTGCTGCTCGGTTACCGCGTCGCGGAGGCGCTGAATCGTCGGGCAAAGCCAAAAGGAGCCTGAGAGTTGATTCGCTTCAGCCGAATCGGAACATCGCCACATTTGGCCAACTTCCATCGCATCCTTCATGTTCAACAGCGCTAGCGGCAGACCATCAAGGTTTGAAGGAGGCGATGGCACCTGCAGATGCCCAAAAGCCGTGCGCGGCGTCGAGGTGTTCGTCGAGCTTGTCGGAGAACGGGCCGTGGTAGCAGGCTTCGGTGAGGTCGTCCCACGGTGGTGGGTTCGAGGCGAGGAAGGCGTCACGGGCGCGAAGCCAGTCGTCGAGGAGTTCACGCGGCAGGGGATCGGCAAGGCGAAAGGTTGCGAAGAGAGTGCTTTGTTGAAGTTATTCTCCCCCTATAAGCTCGGATAAATTAAAATTGGCAGTTGCGACGGAAGCAGGCGGAGGCTACAAATGAACTAGGCATTAAATGAGCGCTTCGGCGTTCAAGCCGCGATCTATCGGGTCGCCGGATGGTAAGCAATGGCGCAAGCCAAAGTGACCCCACTCCCAAGACCCTCCATCTCAAATGGCACATCTCCCTGAGATGTGCCATTTGCCTTTGTAATGTGGAGTCCGAACAAGCAATCTTTTGAAAATGTGGACACTGGCGCAGCTTTCGTAGCCTGCCGCTGGCACGAATTGTTCGACGAGTTCACTCCCGACACGTTCCACCCAAAGCTTTACAGCCTCTCCAGCCTTGCAGCAGAGGCTACCATGATTGGGGAGTTGCACGAGAATCATGAGGCATGGCTCAAGCACCTCAAACATGTTCAGTCGGAACTCATCGAACGCCTACAGCACGGGATTGAAAGAACGCTCTGCGAGCCGAGGCAGCTCGGAATGCTTGAGCGGCTCAGCAAGGCGACCTCCGCCACTGAGGTTGTTGGTATCGGACGTGTGCTGGCTCTTGAAGGCTTTCACGGTAAGCTTGAAGAAAGCGTGCGCGGCAAATTGGCGAACTACGACATCGCTTCCTCTGCAAAGAAGAAAGAAGAGACTGACTCCCTGCTCACGAGCCTTGCCACTTTTGCGTTTCGCAAGGGCTGCTCATCCGACGACACAAACTGTATCGCCGATGTTTTGCCTTCGGGTGGAGAAGCAGTGCGAAAGTGGATTCTGGACGCTCTGCCAGCAACGGAAGAGACGTTTGACTGCATCATCGCCGTCCGAACACAGGATGATAATACCCAGACTGCCGTGAGGGCCGTCTGTGACAATGCAGGAGTGACGAGAGCTAGCCCTAGAATTCCGGGCCTTTCCCAAGGGAATGATTTGATCTTTCTTCGCCGCAAGGTCGCCGGACTTCGGGCTTTTGACGCCATTGAGGCTCTGAAAACAGATGTTCGTTCGCGCCTAAACCTGCTGGCGCTCTACCAGCAAAACGTGGCTCCTGTCATTCTTCAGGATGCGTGGGTGGTTGAGGCCAACGGAGCTAAGCTCATTCAAGAGCGTTCTCCTTCTTTTCGAAACCTCCATCCACGGAGGAACGCAGTCCACCTTGCAGACAAAGCAGCCAGTGCATTGGCATCCCAACGGAACGAACCAGCGATCCGAGCAGCGTTGGATTTGCACAATCTGGCGCTCTCAATGACCGATCATCGGCTCCGTTTGGTGAACCTTTGGTCGGCCCTAGAATGTTTGGCATCCTTGGTTGATGGCGATTCAATCATCTCCCGCGTCGAGCGCCTAGTCTGCCCCATCCTGTCCTGGAGAAAGCCGGACAAGATTGCACGCTACATCGCCATCAGCATTCATCTGTGGCTGCGGAGCAACCCAGAGATTGATCGGGCATCTCTACCCTTCCGACTCGGAAACAAAGAGTCCGTGGCTGCGGAACGGATTCTTACTCTCCTGACGGAGCCAATTCACTCGCCCGGCATTGTCTCGCTGATGAATGCGGTGAGCGGTCACCCGCTGCTGCTGCACCGAGTGAACAAGGCTTGGGAACTTTTCCACGAACCCAAACATCTGCACGAGAACCTCGCAAACTCAGCCAAGCGGCTGGGATGGCATTTGTGGCGCATTTATCGCGCTCGCAACCTGTTGGTCCATCAGGGAGTCGAACCAGACTGTTTGCCTCAAATCGCCAACCACCTTCAGCAGTATTTGTCTTGGACGTTGTCTCGGCTCTTGCACGGATTGAGCTTTGGGGAAGAATGGACAGGACGCGACTCTTGGCACTTTTGGAAGTCAAAATCCGAGCATCTAGTCGCGTCTCTTGCGACTGCACCAAGCCAATTGGTCTTGGAGGATGTGTTCCCGGAAGAGTTGCATGATTCTCGCCTGCCAGTTTATCCGGTAGCGGGCGCAGCTAGCGCCTGAATCCAACGACTGCATGCTCGCCGTTCCTCACTGGTGCCTTTTATGTCCACCCGGCGCAGGAGCCGTGGGCGGCGTCGAGATGTTCGTCGAGCTTGTCGGAGAACTGGCCGTGGTAGCAGGCTTCAGTGATTTCGTCCCACGGCGGCGGATTCGCGGCGAGGAAGGCGTCGCGGGCACGAAGCCAGTCATCGAGGAGTTCACCCGGCAGTGAATCGGCGAGGCGGAAGGTGACGAAGAAGTGCTTTGTAAGCTTTATGCCTGGCCCTCGGTCACTCGTTCCTCATCGCCACTCAATACCGTAAAAGATGGCAAAGGAATGACACGTTGTGTGAAATAATCATTGAAATTTTCGCCCAATCCTTCAATAAACCAGCGTATGAAACTTCAACTTCCAAAGTGCAGACCACACGCAGTGCCAGTCACGAAGGAAGAAAACTCTGACATTCGTGAGGGTTTTGAGTTGCTTGGCATCAAGACAAGTGCCCAGCCCGAATACCCAGGAACTCAAAACTTTGCGAGACGTTTCGTGCGCTGCTCGCGGACCAAATCCACACAGGTAACTTACTCAGCAAGTTCATCCTAGCCAGCTATGCCAAACTGGGGTGAGGTTCTAAAAGAGATCCAAACGTGCGAGTATCGCGATCCGCTGGACCGCATTCGGAGGAAGTATCTGACGTTGCTGGCTGAGAAGACGGGCAGAAATGTCATCGCTTACTACTCCGGTTGGCTCCAGCACCCAGACGTTTCAAACACGGCAGTCGGAGACGACGACAAGAATGCGCTCATGGCTGCAGTGCATGGATTGGATCGAACAAAGGGTCTTGATCTCCTGCTCCATACACCTGGAGGAGATTTAGCCGCGACAGAGTCGATTGTTGATTACCTGTACAAGATGTTTGCTGGAGACATCCGTGCCATCGTTCCCCAGCTTGCCATGTCGGCGGGCACGATGATCGCATGCTCGTGCAAAGAAATCATCATGGGCAAACAGTCAAACTTGGGGCCTATTGACCCTCAATTTGGAGGCATTCCCGCGCATGGCGTATTGAAGGAGTTCGATGAAGCTATTGCAGCGGTAAAGGCAGATCCAGCAAGCATTCCGATCTGGCAAGTCGTTGTGGGGAAATATCACCCGACGTTTATTGGCGAATGTCGCCATGCCTTAAAATGGTCAACCGAGATGGTTCAGCAATGGCTTGAGCGCTCCATGTTCAAGGGAGAGAAGAACTATAAAGCGCTGGCATTAAGAGCGGTGGAATACCTTGGAGACCACGACCACACAAAGAGCCATGCCCGGCACATCCCTGTGGAAGAAGCAGAGAAGTTGCTCAGAATCATCCGCTTGGAAAAGGACGACGAGTTACAGGACTTGGTGCTCACCGTTCACCATTCGTTCATGCACACCTTCGCAAACAGTGCTGCTGTCAAGATTGTCGAGAACCAGATGGGCAGTGCCCTGATGTCCATGCGGGCCAAGTAGCGAGTGCAAAAGGCGTCATATGGCGGCGGATTCACGGCTAGCAATGCATCGCGGGTTTGGGCTCCGAAGTTTCAGCGGAAAAGTAGCGCGAAGTAAGTCAGTAAGGAGTTCTCGCGGCAGAGAATGGGCGAGACGAAATGGGACGAATAGGGTATTCGTAACGCTTTGCACACTGACGCCGTTTCCATCGTTTCTAGGAGTGTCCGAGCTCCTGCAACAACCCAAACTCACACCTGATCGTTTGGGTTTTCTTCTTCGTAATTCAAGAGGCCAAGTTCTTTCATTCGCTGAACGAAAATAACACCCTCGCCAATTATTTCGTGACCGTTGCGTTTGGTTTGATCAAATGGGTTTTCACACCAGATGACAGCACCGGTTACCTTTTTGAAAAACTTGAGGATTGCGGTCCCTATCCCGCACCGCTTGTAATCTCGTGTCCTTTCAAGATCCATGTGAGTAAGCTTGTAAGCGTTGACGTTGGGCTCGTCCTCATCCCGAAACTCGAAGCCACCAATCAAATCGCCCCCGGCGTTGAAAGCATCAACCCGGTCTTGCCCGTCGGACATGATAAGGACGATCTCCCGACCGTCCTTCAAAATGATCCGCTCCGTGATTCCTTCGTTGTCCATACGCCAAGTTTGATTCTGTCTTTTTATAACCAACACTCACCCATGATACTCCTGCAACGCCCTCACCTGCACCTCGCTGCCTTGCAGTGACTTGATCGCCTTCAGGGCGGCATCAGCCCCACGGAGCGTGGTCATGATCGGGATGCGGTTCTGCATCGTGGCGGTGCGGATCTTCACTTCATCCTCGCGGGTGTTCTTGCCGCTCGGCGTGTTGATGACGAGGGCCATGTCTTTGTTTTTCATCAGGTCGATGACGTTGGGGCGCTGGCCGCTGGCGAGTTTGGGCAGGATGTTGACCGGGATGCCGGCGTCGCTGATGACCTGGCCGGTGCCGGGGGTGGCGTAGAGGGTGAAGCCGAGGTCGGCGTAGCCTTTGGCGATGCGGGCGACGTTTTGCTTGTCGGCTTCCTTCACGCTGATGAAGACGTTGCCCTTCGTGGGCAGGGTGCCGCCGGCGGCCATCTGGCTCTTGGCGAAGGCGAGGCCGAGGTCGGGGTCGATGCCCATGACTTCACCGGTGCTCTTCATTTCGGGGCCGAGGATGATGTCCACGCCGGGGAACTTGCTGAAGGGGAACACGGCCTCTTTGACGCTGTAGTGCGTGGGGATGACTTCCTGGGTGAAGCCGAGTTCTTTGAGCGTCTTGCCGGCCATGATCTTGGCGGCGAGCTTGGGCAGCGGGACGCCGATGGCCTTGCTGACGAAGGGCGCGGTGCGGCTGGCACGCGGGTTGACCTCGATGACGTAGAGGTCGTCGCCTTTGACGGCGAGCTGCATGTTCATCAAACCGCGGACGTTGAGAGCCTTGGCGAGCTTTTTGGCGGCGTCGCGGATGCGGTCCTGCATGGCGGGCGTGAGGCTGAAGGGCGGGATGACGCAGGCGCTGTCGCCGGAGTGGATGCCGGCTTCCTCAATGTGCTCCATGATGGCACCGATGACGGTGGTCTCGCCGTCGGTGATGCAGTCCACATCGACCTCGGTGGCATCCTCGAGGAAGCGGTCGATGAGCAGGGGCTTGTCAGCGGAGAGCGTGGGCTTGTTCGCGATGAGCGAGGCTCCGGCCTGGCTGGCGCCTTCCAGCTCGAGGTTGGTGCGCATGTAGTGCGCGAGCTCGTTGTCGTTATAGACGATCTGCATGGCGCGGCCGCCGAGCACGAAGCTGGGGCGCACAAGGCTGGGGTAGCCGATCTTGGCGGTGACGGCCAAAGCTTCCTCCAGGCTGGTGGCGATGCCGCTGGGGGCCTGGTTCAAACCGAGATCGTCGAGCAGCTTGGCGAAGAGTTTGCGGTCTTCGGCGAGTTCGATGCTCTTCGGCGAGGTGCCGATGATGCGGACGCCGTTTTCTTCGAGGCCTTTGGCGAGGTTCAGCGGCGTCTGGCCGCCGAACTGGACGATGACGCCGAGCACCTGGTCGTTGCGGTTTTCGCGGTCGTAGATGTTGAGCACGTCTTCGAGCGTGAGGGGCTCAAAGTAGAGCTTGTCGGAGGTGTCGTAGTCGGTGGAGACGGTCTCGGGGTTGGAATTGACCATGATGGTCTCAAAGCCGAGCTCGCGCAGGGCGAAGCTGGCATGGACGCAGCAGTAGTCGAACTCGATGCCCTGGCCGATGCGATTCGGGCCGCCGCCGAGGATGATGACCTTTTTCTTGTCGCCATCGCGCACCTCGTCCTCGATGCCGTAGGTGCTGTAGTAGTAAGGCGTGTAAGCCTCGAACTCCGCCGCGCAGGTGTCCACGAGGCGGTAGGTGGGGGTGATGCCGAGGGCTTTGCGGGCAGCTCGGGCTGATGTCTCTGAATAGGTCGTATAGGACTTATCGGTCGCATAGGCCAGTTGGCGATCTGAGAAGCCAAGGCGCTTGGCTTTGCGGAGGTCTAAGGTAGAAAGCTCCTGCTGGGCTTTCACAATCTCCTCGATCTGCCGCAAGAACCACCGATCAATCTTCGTCAGCGCGAAGACCTTCTCCACGTCCCAGCCCTTCGCGAAGGCGGCGCCGAGCCAGAAGATGCGCTCGGCGTTGGGCACGCTGAGCTTGGTTTCGAGTTCCTCGTCTTCGAGCTGCTTGTCCGCGCCGTCGCCGATGAGGCCGAAGCGCTTGATCTCCAGGCCGCGCAGGGCCTTTTGCAGGCTCTCCTTGAAGGTGCGGCCGATGGCCATGACCTCGCCGACGGACTTCATCTGCGTGGTCAGCACCTCGTTGGCACCGGGGAATTTTTCAAAGGTGAAGCGCGGCACCTTCGTCACGACGTAGTCGATGGTCGGCTCAAACGCGGCGGGCGTGTGGCGCGTGATGTCATTTTTGAGCTCGTCGAGCGTGTAGCCGACGGCGAGCTTCGCGGCGATTTTCGCAATCGGGAAGCCGGTGGCCTTCGACGCGAGCGCGGAGCTGCGGCTGACGCGCGGATTCATCTCGATGACGATCATGCGGCCCGTGTCCGGATGCACGGCGAACTGGATGTTGGACCCGCCGGTCTCGACGCCGATCTCGCGGATGCAAGCGAAGCTGAAGTCGCGCATGATTTGATACTCGCGATCCGTGAGCGTCTGGATCGGCGCGACGGTGATGGAGTCGCCGGTATGCACGCCCATGGGGTCGAGGTTCTCGATGGAGCAGATGATGACGCAGTTGTCCGCCTTGTCGCGGATGACCTCCATCTCGAACTCCTTCCAGCCGAGCAACGACTCCTCGATGAGCACCTCGCTCACCGGCGAAAGATCCAGGCCACGCGCGGTGATGCTCTCAAACTCCTCGCGGTTGTAAGCGATGCCGCCGCCGGTGCCGCCGAGCGTGTAGGCAGGGCGGATGATGAGCGGCAGCGTGCCGATCTCGTCGGCGATCTTGCGTGCCTCGTCCATCGTGTGCGCCACGCCGGACTGCGGCAGGTCGAGCCCGATCTTGAGCATGGCGTTTTTGAAGAGCAGACGGTCCTCGCCCTTCTCGATGGCCTCCGGCTTGGCACCAATCATGCGCACGCCGTGTTTTTCCAGTGTGCCGGCGCGATGCAGTGACATCGCGGTATTCAGCGCCGTCTGGCCGCCGAGGGTGGGGAGGAGGACATCGGGCTTTTCCTTGATGATGATCTTCTCCACCATCTCCGGCGTGATGGGCTCGATGTAGGTGCGGAAGGCGAACTCCGGATCGGTCATGATCGTGGCCGGATTGGAGTTGATGAGCACCACCTCGTAGCCTTCCTCGCGCAGGGCCTTGCAGGCCTGGACGCCGGAGTAGTCGAACTCACAGCCCTGGCCGATGACGATGGGGCCGGAACCGATGACGAGAATGCGTTTGATGGAGGTGTCTTTGGGCATGGGGGAAGATTTGAGATCTGAAATTTCAGATTTGAGATTCAGTGAAAGCGTATGATTTGGGCGCTTTCGGGGGGCCGGGAAGAACGAATCTGGAGATTCATTTTACGGGAGGCTGGCCGGAAAGCGCGGCATCTTGCACGGTCGCCCACGGCTGTCAAAGGGACGGGTGAAAATGCTCTCGAAGAGGGGGTTTTCGTGCGTTTCAGACGCAAAACCTGCCAAAAACACCTCAGCTGCGGGAGGCCAGAAAGTCCACGATGGTCTCCGCCAGCGTGCGGCTGATGCCACTGACCTTGGCGGCGATGTCCTCCGCGCTGGCTTTGCGCAGGCGGGCCACGGAGCCAAAGGCCTTCAGCAGGGCGGCCTTGCGGTTCTGGCTGACGCCAGGGCAGTCGTCCAGCAGGCTTTCCTCCACCCGGCGGCCCAGCAGCAGCTGGTGGTAGCCATTCGCCCAGCGGTGCGCCTCATCGCGGATGCGCTGGAGCAGCTTTAGGGCGCCCCGGTCATGCGGGATGCGCACGGGGTCGGATTCACCGGGGAAAAAGACCTCCTCGTGCTGCTTGGCGAGGCCAACGATAGGCAGGCCGCCGAGGCCAAGCTTTTGCAATTCCTCCACCGCCATGCCCAGCTGGCCTTTGCCGCCATCCACGATGACGAGATCCGGCAGCTTCACCCAGGGCTTTTTCCGCCCAGGCTCTGCTGTCTCCTCAGCGTCTTCTTTGCCCAGGCGTTCCATGGCCTCCAGCGGCGATTCCTGGCTAAAGTCGGCCTCCTCCGCGCCCACGGCCTCGCGGCCTTCCCTGAGGATGCGGGAAAACCGGCGTCGGATGACCTCCGCCATGCTGACAAAGTCATTTTGCCCGCTAACGGCGCGGATGCGGTAGCGGCGGTAGTTCGCATTGTCCGGCACGCCGTTTTTAAAGCGCACCATGCTGGCCACGCAGTGCGCGGTGCCGATGTTGGCGATGTCAAAGCACTCCATCACGAGCGGCGGCTTCTCTAGGCCCAGCTCCTCCTGCAGCTCCTTCACATCCGCCATGGGGTCGATGGTGGACATGACCTTCATGCGCGCGCCACGCTCAAAGGTGCGCTTTGGTGCCAGGGTCTTCTTCAGGTCCTCCACCATGTCCCGCAGCTCGGCGGCGCGTTCAAAATCGAGCTTGGCAGCGGCCTTTTGCATTTCTTCCTCCAGGATGGAGGTCAGGTCGCGCGCGCCTTTGCCCTCCAGCAGAGCGCTGGCCTCCTCCATGCGGCTTTTGTAGTCCGCCGGGCTCACGCGGCCGATGCAGGGGGCGCAGCAGTTTTTGATGATGTCGTTCGAGCAGTGCTTGTAGTCGTGCTCGCCAGGATGGATGGGGCGGCAGACACGCAGGCCATACTGCTTGTTCAGCCAGTTCAGCGTGGTGCGCAGGGCACCACTGTGGGCAAAGGGCCCAAAGTAGCGCGCGCCATCGTCCTTTTTCAGCCGGGTGAGGGTAAAGCGGGGAAAATCATCCTGCAGATGCACGCGCACCATGAGGAAGCGTTTGTCGTCGCGGAAGCTGATGTTGTATTTCGGGCGGAACTCTTTGATCAGCTTTCCCTCCAGCAGGAGCGATTCGGGTTCATTGCGCACCTGGTGGATGTCAAAGTCCCAGATGCTGGCGATGAGGGCGCGGGTTTTTCGGTCGGCGAGCTTTGACCGCGCGGGGGTGAAGTAATTGCTCAGGCGCTTCCGCAGGTCCCGCGCCTTGCCCACGTAGATCACGCTGCCCAGGCGGTCGCGCATGACATACACGCCCGGCGTGTGCGGCACGTCGCGCAGCTTGGCCATGAGGTCGGGTTTGTTTCGGGGGCCGGACATGTGGTCACTTTACGTGTGTCGCTCAGACCGGGCTGGCATAGATGCGGTGAAAGACCTCGGGCGAGTTCGGGTCGATGATCGTGATGCCATCGGGGCCGAAGCGGGCAGTGACGGTGGCCCCCTTCCCTTCCTGCATGTATTTCCAGTTCAGGTCACGAACACGGGCGGCGGCATCCACGATGGCGCAGGTGATGCGCGCCTCCTCTGCCGTGGGGTAAAGGTGGGCCACGGAATCGCGGGTGGCCCCAGAGAACTTCACGAGAGCGATGGCAACGAGGGCGACGGTGAGGCTGTCCACGCCGTAGCCGATGTAGGCCTTGGTGCCGTCGTTCCGCAGCACGTCTCGCGTGAAGTGATTGTTGCTGGTGCGCGAGCCGCCGCCCGCATTCCACCAGCGGAAGCCGCGGTATTGCTGGTCGCTCTCCACCTTGCCATCGGCTCCGACGATCTCATGGCCCTGGTTCACGGGGCCTTCGAAGTCGGCGGGGGTGATCCAGTTGTTGTGGAAGTTGATGCTCATGCCGTTGTCGAAATCGACACGGACCTGCATGGCGTCGTAGGCATTGATGCCATCGCGCACGAGGCGCTTCTTTTGCCCCACGGCCGTGAGGCTGACGGGCTTCGACTTGTAGTAGCTGTAGATCAGATCGGTCCAGTGCGGGCCGACGTAGCTGAAGGGGTCGCTGCTTTCCACCCACTTGAAGGTGCTGGTGGAGACCTCCAGCGGCTCCTCCAGATAGGCGGTGCCGTAGAGCGGAGCGCCGATGCGGTTCTGGATGTCATCGCGAATGCGCAGGTGGTCGGGGTCGTAGCGCTTGTGCATGTCCACGCCGACGATGAGGTTCTTCGCCTTCGCCGCAGCGATGATTTGATCGGCCTCCGACGTGCTGAGACACATGGGTTTTTCGGTCAAAACATGCACGCCAGCCGCGAGCGCAGCCAGCACGGGAGCGGTGTGCAGGTGGTCGGGCGTGGCTACGGCCACGACGTCGAGATCGGGAAAGTCACGCAGGATGTCATGCCAGGGCTCCTCACCATGATAGCACTTTGGCGCGTGACCCGTGATGGCCTGAAAGGCAGCGGCGGACTTCTTGGCGGAGGCCTCCGAGCGGGTGGCCACAGCCACTAGGTCAAACTGCACCGGGGCCAGAGCACGGGAGTGCTCGTCCAAGCCAACGCGGGCGAGCTGCCCGGCGATGCCGAAGCGCTGTAGGTCAGCGTAGGCGCGCAGGTGGACATCGCCGCCGAACATGCCGGCGCCGACGAGGGCGAGTTTCAGAGTGGGTGGGGTAGCTTCAGGCATGGCGGGCATGGGTCAGGGCTCAAAGGAGGCGGGCTCCAGCTATCGAAAGCGCCATCCTGACTCCGCATCAAGCAGGCCTGCGCACGGCTTCCGGTATTTTTATCCGAGCACGGTCTGCGGAAGGTGTTTTTTTGATTTCGTGGGCGGACGGTTTCGTGATTGCCAAGACCGTCCGTGCTTCCCATCATCCGCAGCGCATGTCCGAAAATCGTACCGCTCAAGAACATCTCTGGGAAGGCACTGGCGTCTCTCCAGGGGTCGCTCACGCAGTGGTGCATGTCCTGAAGGAGCATTTTGACGAACCAGACGCCACCCCCATCACGCCTGAGGAGGTGGAAAGCGACTTGGCACGTTGGCATGCCGCGCTGGAAGTGACCCGGACAGAGATCGAAGCCCTGCAAAAAGCCATGCAGGATGAGCAGGGCTCCGTGGAGGCGGAAATCTTTGAAGCTCATCTGCTGATCCTGCACGATCACTCCATCCTGAAGCAGGTGGAAAAAACTGTGCGCGAGCAGCTGATCTGTGTGGATGCCGCCTACTACCGGCTGATGTGCAAGCACATGGATGCCCTGCGCGGTCTAGCGGATTCCTACCTGCGGGAGCGCTTCCTGGACATCAAGGACGTGACCCAGCGTGTCATGCGCCACCTGCGGGGCGAGATGCTTGACCATCCCATGTTTGAGGAGCCCGTGATCATCGTGGCTCATGACCTGACGCCTTCGGACACCGTGCAGCTCGACCGCAGCAAGGTGCTCGGCTTTGCCCTGGAAATGGGCAGCGCCAATTCCCACGCGGCCATCATCGCACGCTCGCTCAGCCTGCCCGCCGTGGTTCGGCTGCACAACATCTGCGATGAGCTACACTCCGGCGATCCGGTGCTGCTTGATGGCGATGAAGGCCTGCTGATCCGCCACCCGAGCGCGGAGACGCTGGCCAAATACAAGACCCGTGAGGCCCAAACCGATGCGCGAGACGATGCGCTGCTGACGACACGGCACCAACCCTCCATCACGCAAGATGGCTGCGCGGTGAAGGTCAGCGCAAACGCTGAATTCATCGAAGAAATGGAGGCCATCCGCGACAGTGGGGCTGAGCACGTGGGCCTCTTTCGCACAGAATTTCTGCACCTATCTGACCCCGAAGCCGGGGAGGACTGGCTAGCTGAATGCTACACCCAGGCGGTGAAAGCCATGAAGCCAGGTGAGGTCATCTTTCGCACCCTGGACCTCGGCGGCGACAAGATCGACCCTGTGATGGCGCTAGAAAAAGAGCCGAATCCTTTCCTCGGCTGGCGTGGCATTCGGGCCTCACTCGGCTGCCGTGAGCTCTTCCGCCGCCAGCTGCGTGCCCTGCTGCGTGCCTCCACAGCAGGCCGCGTGGGCATCATGTTTCCCATGATCAGCGGGGTCGAAGAAGTGCGGCAAGCACGTGCTCTGCTGGACGAATGCGCCCGCGAGCTGCTGCATGAAGGCGTGAAGATCGGCGATGACATCGCCATCGGTGCCATGATCGAAATTCCTAGCGCGGCCGTCTCTGCGGATCTGATTGCCACCGAGGTGGACTTTTTCAGCCTCGGCACCAATGACCTCATCCAATACACACTGGCCGTGGACCGGCTGAATGAGCGTGTGGCAGGCCTCTACCAACCCACACACCCTGCCGTGCTGCGCCTCATTCGCATGACCGTGGAGGCCGCGAACCGCGCCGGCATCCGCGTCTGCATCTGTGGAGAAATGGCGTCTGACATTCAGCTCACGCCTCTCCTCGTGGGTTTAGGGCTGCATGAACTCAGCGTGACCGCAGGTCAGGTGGCCAAAGTGAAGCACGCCGTGCGCCAACTGAGTGCAGCCGAATGCCGCACGCTGGCCGAGGAAATCATGTGCCATGGCTGCATGACCAATGGCCTGGAAAAAACACGCACGATGGCCCTAGCGAAGTATCCCGAACTCCTCGAGTAGGCATCAGCCACGAACTTTTTCTGAGAGCCGGATACAAAAGGAAAGCGCCATGCCGTTAGGCCGGTGAACCGGCGCATCCGCGCCCTTCTCTCTGCACCGACCATGAAACTCAAGCCCACCTCGCTATTTCTCGTTCTTAGCCTGACTGCCCTCTGCGGCTTGCTCCAGGCTCAGGAATCCCCCAAGCCTCCGCTCCCTGAAAGCCCACCTGCGGCGGAAACACCACGTCCAGCTGCTGAACGAGAGGAACCAGGTTCACGCCCACCTGCCCCCGAGGCTCGACGCGGAGATCGTGAAGGCCGGGACGCACCGCCCGAGACGCGCCCAGACCAGCCAGAACGTCGTCGGCCTGAAGCAGGACCACGAGATAGCGAACCCCGCCCTGAGCCCTCACAGGAACGTTTTCAACGCGAGCGCAATGGCCCACCAAGAGCTGAATCGCGGGGTCCTGCTCCCGAAAGACGTCGGGATGAAGATCCCGGTCCACCTCGTGGCCCACGGGACATGAATCGTTCTCGCGGCCAAGAGGGGCATCCACACGATCGCGAATTCCGCCGCGACGAACCCGACTCGCACAAGCGAAGTGGACCTCGTGAAGGTGGCACGCGGAGAGAGTTTCATCCACGCGACCCATCCCGTGATTCAGAACGTGCACATGGCCCCGAAGGTCGGTTCATGCCAGGCCATCGCCACCCCATGCCTGGCCGGATGGACGGCCCTCGTGATCGATTCGATGGAACTGAAGGCCGCCGCCCCGAGTTTCCGCCCAGACATCGCCAGATGGCAGACCGCCATCCCGAACGTGATTTTCGTCCTCACATGGGCGGTGACCAGCCAGACCATCGGCCAGAAGAGCATCATGCACGCGGCCCGAGGCCGGAGCAGCACCGCGACCGGGTTGACCGCCCTAGGCATGACGAATCCCCCCGGCACCACCGCACTGGCCGGGACGACGATCCCCGCCCTAGCGGTGACTTTCGCGGAATTTGATCCCAGATCATGGGCAGCGGCCGGGAGTCATCCCGGCCGTTTGTTTTTGGCAAAATCAGCCGCCAGCAGCGATGGGTTTCCGCTTTCTGCTCTGCTCAGTTGGGCATCATCCAGCGCCTGCATTTTGTTTTCCAAACGATGCTGAAAACGCTGCCAAGCCTGCAAACAGCGCCGACGGAAATCCACAGGGCGAATCCCCAAAGCCGACAGCACCTGCCGATGATCCCAAGCCACGACGGTGGCAGTGACGGCATGGATGGCCTGAAACTGAAGACGCCACAGCCAGCGCCCCTGTGGACGGAAAGAGGCGACCCTCTCGCTGAGAAAGTCACGCTGAAAGTCGAGGTGCTTCATCTCATCCCGCAGCAGCTTGTGGGCGATCTTTTTCACCACCGGATCCTCGCAGCGCAGGTAGAGTGAGCCAAAATAGACCTCCGCAATCAATTCAGCCGTGAGCAGCACCTGCACGGCAAACTCCAGATTCACGAGGAAGCGGAGGCGACGAAAGATGGAATTCGTCCACTGCTTTGTCAGCAGCGTGCCACGCAGATGAATGACAGCACGAGCTAACAGCCGAGAGTGGCTTTGCTCCTCAGCAACGAAGAGGTCAATCGCCCGCTGATAACCGCGAAAGTTTTCCAAAGGAGCGACCTCGCGGGCATAGCGGCGCAGGCGCGAACCTGTGCCAGATTCGCCGAGCTGAAAGGTGGCCAGGGAGTCCGCCAGTGGACGTCGAAGCGACTCTAGCAGCTGACAGGGCTGCTCCACAGGCAGCTGCATGAGGTCATTGAGACGCGTGTTGCGCTCGAAGTGGGTGATCCAGGCTTGGGTATTCATGAGGGTAGGTGGGTGAAAGGAAAGAGGATAGGTCAAATCAGTCGTCGGTGATCTGGCATAGGCGCTCCATGACGGCCGTCACCGTCTCATCCAGTGTGGACGTGCCAGCCGTGATGCCGACATCACGAACGCCGATGAACCACTCGGGCCGGAGGTCATCCGGGGTCTCGACCTGATGGGCACGCACGCCGAGTCGAGTCGCTTTCTCCGTCAGCTGGCGAGTGTTGTTGCTGTTCCGTCCACCGATGACAATCACCACCGGGCAGGTTTGGCAGAGCTGCTCCAGAGCCGTCTGGCGCTGCTTCGTGGGGTGGCAGACCGTGTCGATGAAGCGCACCTCCGCCCCGCACTGTTGCTGCTTGATGGCAGCGACCAATTCCAGCACGCGATCAAGGGGCTGGGTTGTTTGCGCGATCACTCCGATCCTGGCCACTGCCGGCAGATGCAACACGTCCACGGTCTCCAGAACCACGCTGGCCTCGGGAAAATCACCCGTGAGCCCACGCACCTCCACATGATCGCGCTGACCGATGACCACGGGGTGATAGCCCTCCTGCACAAGCAGGGCTAAGGCCTGATGGGCCTTGCGCACGAGAGGACAAGTGGTGTCCGTGATGGCAAAACCAGCCTGCTGCCAACGACCGCGCTGAGCATTCGCCACCCCATGAGCAGTGAAAACAACGCGCGCAGTGTTGGCAGAGCCGAGCTCTTCGAGACGTCCCTGGCGCACGCCGAGCGTCTTCAGATGGGCATCGACGACAGGATTGTGGACGAGCTGCCCGAGTAAAGTGACAGGTTCTTGGTGGGCAGCATCATAAGTGGCGCGCAGCGCGTCGCGCACGCCGAAGCACATGCCGTGATGTTGAGCGAGATGGAGGTTCATGGAGGTCTTCAGGAGTTAGGGTCGTGGTTTGGGGTGGCTTCACTTTGCGCCACAAAGCTTTAGGGCAAAACCGGGTCAGGTTTCCGGTTTCAGGGTTTTCACAATGGATTCCAGGAGATCGATGTAGCTCTTGAACGCTGCGCGTCCTGCAGCAGTGAGTTGATAGGTGGTGCGGGGTCGAGCACCGCTATCGTCGCGCATTTCCTCGACAAAACCAGCCGCAGTGAGCGTGCGTAGGTGTGTGATCAGGTTGCCATCGCTCATGCCCAGCTCTGCCTTCATGTCCTGAAAGGCCCATTCCCCACGCGAGGCCAGCAGTGTCATGATGGACAGCCGCGACTTTTCGTGGATCGTTTTGTCGATCTGGTCAAAGTCGATCATTCCGCAGGCAGGGGCTCGGGTTTTTTGCCAATCCAAACGGCAAAGCCATAGATGACATGAAAGAGACCAAAGGTGAGCCCCATGCCAAAGCTCGCAAGCGGTAGGTCATCGGGCAGCGAGCGAATGTCATCCATGGCAGCCCAGCCCGAGAACAGAGCCAAGCCAGCGATGAGAAAAGCCCAGCCCAAACAAACCAGCGAGATGGGCGAAAACTCAGCAGTGGCCAGCAGAGCAAGTCCGTAGCACACCATCCAGATGAGCGCAGCCAGCACATGGCTCTGCAGATGGATCACGAGGCCAATACCGATGACACCACCCGCCAGCAGAGGCGGCAAAAGCGCACGCAGGGCAGTGCGCATTCCAGCAGAGACAAAGGGTTGGCCGCGACGCTTTGCCTCCTGCCTGAGCATGATCATGTTGAACACCGCGACCGCAGCCAGCAGACTCAACCAATCGGCCAAGAAAGAGCGGTCTGAGATTAGACTGTTCTGCCTGAAAAAGGGCAGCAGCCCGATGCCCGCCAAGACCAAGGCCATGCCACCCCCGACCAAGGCAGCCTGGCCAGAAATGGCCCGATAGATGTGGGCTTTCTCCATGAGGGAACGGATCACGCGCAGGTTTTCCAGAGCAGCTTGCTGGGGACTCATGGCATTCACTTTGTGCCATAAAGTGAATGACGCAAGCTTTTACTTTGTGATTCAAAGTGAAATGCTTTCCTGCCCTGCTCACCACTCCAGCCATACCCGGCGCTGATCAAAATCCAAAGTCACACGGTAATCTCGCAGAAACTCTGACCCAACGCGCGGGATGCCAGGCGCAATGTCCACCTCGGGCTTCTCATAGCGTCCTCCCAGCATCTGCAGGGACGGTAGCTGCAGCGTGCGCAGTCGTGCTTCTTGAGAGGAAACCGTGCCACCAACCGCAATGAGCACTAGGCCCTGCACAACTCGCCCCTGATCCTGCACCCCTAGCTGTTTGGCGATCGTCTCGCTGATTTCGATGCCATTGAAGGAACCACTATCCAGGATCGCCTGCCACTTCACCTGCCCACTTTGCAGCTCGATGAAAATCACCCCTTCGCGAATAACAAAAGGTGCTGATGAGCGCTGGCACGCCTGTGGCTGAAAGTTCTGCCCGAAGCCAAACACAGCCTCTTTTCTCAAATAATCCAAGGTCAGGTAGCGGCAATAGCGCGCCGGTAAATCCACGCCGAGAATGTTCTCCGGGTAGGCTACCTGATGCCCGGAGGTCTGAAAGGTCCGCACAAAGCATGGGTAAGCAGGGATCTGCCAATCGCCCACCCAGAAAGGACCTGCCATGCCGATCAGACCGGTCTCTTTCCCGACCACTCCGATCATCGTCGCCTGCACCTCATCGGCCTTCACGGTGGGTAGGCCCAGTTCAACCGCACTTTGGGCTCCCATGACGAGCCGAGCAGCTCCCGTGTCCAGCATGAGCCGCACCGGACGCGCTCGCTCCGACCGCACCTGAATCACTGGCGTGTTGAGCTGCAGTACCCACGGAACCCGAACCGGGGCTTTCGGCAAAAGCTCGCGCATGGCTTGATCCACACCGTTCAGACGGCTCAGAAATGCCTGCTTGGGTTCAGCCTTGCGTGTGAGCGCCTTCATCGTTCGAGCCGAGACGGGACCATGCTGCGGCACGACCTGGCAGCCCGTGAACAGCAGAACCAGCCCACTCACCCAACCCCAGGAGCACAAACTCATGCAGCAACCGTTTGAGCTCACAAGAAGCGCTTCATGCGCTCGGCGACATCCTTTTCCAGACGACGCACATAACCGAGCGTGAACTCTTCCACATCAAGCTGATCGTTTTCAGCCAAAGGCGTGAGGTCCATGGCAAAGGTCAGCAGGCTAGTGTTATCCGTCGTATGCGAATCAAAGTAGGTCGCATTGGCATGGCGAAGGCCTTCTTCGGCAAGGTCGTAGCGCTTGCCACCGCTGATCTGGCTATCGAAGACGCCTAACAACGGACGCAACAGGTGCGGATGCTTATCCACCCAGAGCATGACTTTATCCTGAGTCAGCAGCCAATCCAGCTTTCTCCAGACCTCGCAGCCATACACCTTCTTGGGCCGCATTTCCGGGGGCAGTTCACGGATGGCCTCCACGCAGCGGAGAAAGGTAGCCACATGGGTATCATGACGATCGCAGGGATTGTGAACGTAAAGCGTGTGAGGCTGTGCGTGCTCCAGGATGAACTTCAGGTCAGCCACCACGGAAGGTCGATTCGCCTGCTTCACTTCATCGCTCGGATAGCCCAGCTGGATCATCACGCTGTATTCGCCGACGAACGCCGCCTTTCGCTGCTCCACCAAACGCACCTTTTGCATCTCTTCGTCCGTGTAGTCAGCGTAGGGTCCCTTTCTCGGGCTGCCCGCGCCATCCGTTACCACCACTCCACCGAACCACTCATCTTCGCTATGGAAGCACTCCGTGATCCCATGGTAGGCGGCGATTTCGAGATCGTCCTGATGGGAAACGATGCCCAGGTGAGTTACCCGGTGCAGAGCCGTCCATGGGTCTGTGTTGTCAGGAATAAAAACGTCGTTTTTGGGATGGCGAAAAGTCACAGCAAGAGGACTAAGCCCACGAATGAAGCCGCTGCAACCGAGGACAACTCATCATTTTCTGGATACCCGCAGTTGGAGAAAGAGGTGTCGTTCATGGCTCCTCAAGGCGCTGCCTTCATGAGGTAAGCGAAGAAGTCCTTCAAATCAGCGTCGCTCATGCCTGCTGTCATCCCTTCGGGCATGAGGGAAACGGGTGAGGCCTCCAGCTTCTCGATGTCGGCTTGTTTGATGGCAGTTTTGTTGCCGGCGAGGTCTTTGATTACGATGCCGTTTGCATCCTGCGCATCCATGAGGCCGGTGAGGAGCTGGCCGCCTTTCGTTTTCACGGTGTAAGCACCAAAGCCCTCGCGGATTTCGAGGCTGGGGGTGAAAAGATTGTCGAGCCAGAAGTCCACATTCGCGCGGTCATAGCCGGTGAGCTCAGGCCCGATCGCTCCGCCTTCGCCAAAGAGCTTGTGGCAGGCAAAGCAGCGCGCCATGAACTGGATTTTACCTTTCTCGGCATCACCGAGCCCGGTGTTGACGACGGCTTTGATGCGCTCGGCTTCGCGTTTCTTCTCCGGCGTTGGCCCAGTGGCGAGCAGGCCTTTCCAGTGTTTCTCGATGGCGGCGTCGATGTCGGCATCTTGGTGAAGGCTGAGCTGGCGGACGATGTCGATGGTGAAATGCTTGGCGGGCACTTTCCACTCGTTCACGAAGTTCATCAAAATCTGCGCCCACTCCTTGCGACCTGCCATCACGCGCAGCGCATCCTCGCGCAGCGCTTTGTCACCCGCGATCTGGCCTTCGTAACCGAGCAGCAGCGCCTCCGGGATGCGTTTGTCGTCAAACTTGGCCGCAGCCTGCAACATGCCGCGTTTGAGGCTGGGAGCCGCGCTGGACTTCAAAATGGCCACCATGGGCATGACGGCGTCTTGCTTGCCGAGTTCCGCCAAAGTCTTCGCGATGGCGATGCGGGCGGTGTTGGTGGCTTTGGTGTCGGAAAGCAGTTTGAGGGCACTTTTGAGCGCGTCGGCATTCCCGCTGCGCAACGCGAGCGTGAGATCGCCATCGCTTTGCTTCGCCATGTAGTCGTTGAGAGCCTTTTGCAGCGCCTCCGGGAGTTTCGGCATCTCCGCGCCTTCGAAGGCGGACGCGATGCCGCGAATGAACGTAGAACGGATGTCCACATCCGTTGTCAGGGCGAGGAGGTCCGCGCACGAATTGAAATTCTCTTCACCGCCAGCCAGCGCATAGCGTTTCGCGAGCTTTTCGGCGAGGTGATCGCGGAAGAGTTTGGTTTGGAGGAAGGCAGGATCGGCTTTGAGGAAGGCGAAGACGGCTTCGCGTTCTTTCTCGGCCTTCGATTCAAGTGCCCACCAAGCAAGGAGAGGGAGATGGCCGCTTTCGTCTTCGGCATCGCCGCTCATCAGAAGAGGAAGAGCCGTGGCAGCAGGCAGACGTTTTGCGGTGGCGAGGATCTGCGCACGGACTTCGGGATGTCTTTCGTCTTTGAGCATCGCGAGTGCCCCCAAGTTGCCCCACGAAGGTGGTTGCTCCCCGATCATTTTCACCGACCAACGCCGCACATAGGGGTCTGTGCTTCGAACAGCCTGAACGATGGCAATCCCTGCATTTGTCTGAAGTGCTTTGTCCTCAGGATGGGTTTCAGCGAGCACATTGAGAACCCAAAGTTTTTCCAAGTCACCCGCAACGGCGGACTCTGAAGGAAAGCCAACTTTGAGATCCTTCATCCCCCGCCACCCGATCTCCAGCACCGCCTGCTTCCTGAACCACTCGTTTTGATGGCTGAGGTAGCCAAGCAGCTCCTCCCCGCTTGCCTTGCTCAAATCGAAGGGCTTCAGCTTCGGCGCACCGCTCGCTGGCCTCACGCGGTAGATGCGGCCGCTGGTTTTGTGCCAGTCATCGACGGGGCTCACGTGGCTGAGTCTCGTGTCATACCAATCGGCCATGTAGAAGCCGCCATCGGGGCCGACGCCGGCCCAGACGGGGCGGAACCAGCGGTCGGTGGTGGTCATGAGCTGCTCTTCGTCCTTTGTGCGGAAGGTGGAGCCATCGGGGAGGCGCTCGCTGACATAGACGAGGTTATGCAAGGCGTTCGGGGCGATGATTTTGCCTTCGTAAGCGCTGCCGAGCAGGCCGCCTTCATAGATGGTGAAGGCCTGCGGAAAGCGTTTGTTGTCGCCCTCATGCCGCATGTGCTCGAACCAGCCGAAGGCATATGGATTGGTGAGCGGGCCGTGTTTGCCCCAGCCTTTGATGCCGTAGCTGCCCTGTTCGTAGTGCATGCCACGCGTGGCTCCGTTCGTGCCGGAGAAGAGGCGGCCCTTGCTGTCGAAGTCGAGGCTGAAGGTGTTCCCGCCGCCCTCGGCGTAGATTTCGAAGGTCTTCTTCTTCGGATGGTAGCGCCAGATGCACTGGCCTTCCCATTTCACGTTCTTGGTGTTGGCGCTGGAGACGTTGCCGGTGGTGGTGCTGCCGTTGGCTCCGTAAAGCCAGCCGTCCATGCCCCATTGCAGGTTCGTGGCAACGCTGTGCGTGTCCTCAAGCCCGAAGCCGCTCAGCTCGACCTCGGGATCGCCATCTGGTTTGGCATCGAAGTCGGCGTCGGGATAGCTCAGGAGGTAAGGCGGATTCAGCACCCAGATGCGGCCCATGCCGTGAAGCGCGGCGCTGGCGATGTTGAGGCCGGTGATGACGTCTTCGTGTTTGTCGAAAAAGCCGTCGCCGTCGGTGTCTTCGAAGACGGTGATCTTGTCCGCGCCTTTTTCGCCACGCGGCGGCGGGAGCGGCACTTTGTCGAACTTCGCCCGGAGGTGCTGGTCGTAGCTGACGATCTTCAATCCAGCCGGAAACTGGTATTGCCGATACAGGGTGACCCACATGCGGCCTTTGCTATCCCAGCTCGCATAAAGCGGCTGCTCGACGACCGGCTCGGACGCCATGAGGTCGATGGCGACATCGCTGCGCAGTTTGAATTTCTTCACGGCCTCCGCCGCAGGTGTGGGAGGCGTGTCGTCACGCATCACGCCACGCCCTGGGCGGGTCTCGATGATCTTCTTCACCGCTTCGTTTCCAGCCACATCGTCGGGTTTGACGTTTTGGGCATAAAGTGGGTCGATGAACCCTAGGCAGAAAACCAAAAGTAGAGACAGACGCGGCATGATGACCTTCATCCTACGGAGTGTTGGCGACTTCTCCAAGCAGGTCGAATGATGGGAAGAGGTATTCATGTGATGGCCAGAGTGCTTGCAACGAGACACATTCGCTTCTCTTCTGAGGATCTTTCCATGGTTCCCGAACCTCGCATCCGCCCCCTTTTCTCTCCACCATGGATGCTTCTGCACCTCACGAGCCTGGAGGCCCCGCTGATTGCCGTGCTGTGGGCCATGGCCTTGGCGAAGGTCAACCAACAGCCGTTCCTGCCTGAGTTTGGCATGGCTCTATTCGCCGTGGTCTGGTGGATCTATCTGGCGAATGAGGCTCTTGCTCCAGCAGAAACACGAGACCCACGCCACATCGTGTCTCGATTGCCTCGCCCACTGTGGCTTTTGCTGATGCTGACGCTGGCAAGCATGGGCATCGGCTTGGCTTTGTTGCATTTGCCACCAGCTGTCCTTGCGAGTGGCTTGCAACTCACGGGCCTAGTCGCAGGCTACTTCGGCCTTTATGGCAACCGCTGGAATGGCCCACTGCTGGCGATAGCCCTCAGCAGCGTGCTTTTGCCGATAGTCATCCTTTGGACACTGCCGAACTGGGTTCTGCAATGGATGCTGCTGACTGGCAGCTTGATGGTCATCGCCCACGTCTGGAGAACACGGCTCTGGCAAAGTGCGCGTCAGCACTTGGACAAGGACCTAGCAGGGGGGCTGCTCTTCGCGATGGGCTGCTGCCTGTGGAGCCGATTCTTGCGTGCCGGGGATGACCTGCGTGGAGATACCGTGCAGTGGTGCTTGGTCGGCAGCCTGATGGTGGGAAACCTCAGCCTACTGTCAGGCAAGTCCCATCAGCGCCGCCGCTGGCTAAACCTCGGCCTGGGTTTGTCACTGCTGGTGCTTGGCACGCAGAGCTTCGATCTCCTGGGTCAGCCTCAGATTCGACTGGCCTGGGCGAGTTTGATGGGAGTGTGTCTTTTGTGGATCGTGGAAAAACTCGGGCAAAATCTGTCTTTCGACCGCCGGCGCATCTACGCTGACCTAGCCATCGCGATTCCAGCCCTCTTGCTAGGCTGGCTGCGATAAAACAAAAAACCCGGTCGGCAGGCCAACCGGGTTTTCAAAAAGAGATCAGAGCGAACTTAAGCGTTCTTGGTCAAAGCACCCACCTTCAGCGCCAAGCGTCCTTTCAGACGATTGGAGGTGTTTTTGTGCAGAACTTTGGTTTTAGCAGCTTTGTCAGCAGCGGAAGAAAACTCGCTCAAGCCAGCGGCTGCAGCAGCGGCATCACCCTTTTCGACAGCCGTCAGAACTTTCTTGCGCAGCGTGCGGATGCGGCTTTTCACGGTCTGATTGCGCGCGGTGCGAGCCTGCGTGCGGCGGATGTCTTTCTCGGAGGAACGGATGTTTGCCATAAAAAAGGGGTCTGCGGAAGGGGCGGAGGGTTTAAGCTAGAGTCAGCAGGCTGTCAAATGCGGATTCTGCTCAAAGACCTGCTGTTTTCTTCAGTTCCTGCAGCTGACGAACCAGACGAGAGCGCTCCCCCGTCGGGTCATTCGTGCGGCTCTTCTCCGCGACAGAGAGAATCGTCTGCACATTCAACCCAGGGCTGCGCGCATCTCCACGAAAGAGCGTGCCCATGCCGAGGAGCGCCGCCTCGTAGAGGAAATCATCCCGCGCCGCTGTCCAGGTCAATCCACGGTCAAGCACAGCGAGCTTCGCACCATCGCCAAAAGGGCCAGGGCTAGGCACGGTGAAGCGGCCTTTTTCCAAGCTCACCGTCGCAAATGCACGATTGGTGCGGATGGCTTCGTCTCCCACAGGCATGAATTCATACCAAAGGGTCTGCGTGCCTGCAGTGTTCATTTCTGAAGCAGGAACCTGACGGATGCCCAGCCGCCGAAATTCACGAACCAAGCGGCGATCAAAAGAAACTAGCAGCGGATAAACGCCGCCGGGATCTGCTGCGGCCTGGCTAGGCGGCATCTGAATGCTGATTCTCAGGAGTCGCGTGGATGGATTCCACGGGCAAGAGGCGACTTCTGAACGCCAGGCATGGATGTAAATCTCCGAGGGTGAACGACGGGCAGTGTTTTCTGGGGCGACTTTGGCACCTGGGGCCATCGGTGATGCAAAGGCCTGATTCGCATCTGTCTTCACTCGCAGTGGCAAGATATCCGCCGGACGGATGGCGACCTCATCCACCTCTCGCTTCATGGCGGAGGTGAAGGCGAGCTCGGATGAAAGCCGCAGCAGGACAGAATTCGCCGTCGATTTGGAGGCAGGCGGATTTGGCTGAGACAAGCTCATGACGGAAGCCTGCGGTCGTGCAGCGACGAGGGCGTCTGCCGATTGGGACTTTTCGGAAACAACGTCTGTCGCAGAAACATCGCGAACGGGGATCGACATGTCTGAAGCGATCTTGATGGAGGCAGGAAGCGCCTCTGCGACCGATGCCATTTGCGTGGACTTCAGAAGAGGAGGCGTGGAGAGAATTTCTTCTCTTGGCGCATCAGTGTGAATGGCCTCGTTTGGCTCGGATGCTGTTGGTTCTTGGGGCAACAAGTCCGTTGGTGTCACGATCGGAGTTAGGTTTGCCTTGGCCAATGAGGCGATTTCGGTGTGTCGGCCGAACCAATAGGCAAAGCCCGCGACGGCAATCAGCGCAGCCATTCTCAGCACCTGTCCGACAACAGGCCAAATCGAGCGCTGAGGACGACGCACCGAGGGCTGGCGGGGCGGCATCGCAGCCATGCGGCGAGGTAGATTCACAGGACGAAGCACAGCGTGCCGTTGTTCAGGATCCAGCCGCTCTTGGGGGATCGGCGCGTGCTGGCGCAGAGCATCGGTCACGGCTTCGATTTGCTCGAGCTCGGTCAAGGCAGCAGGACACTCGGACAAAAGGCGATGAATATCCACCGCCTGGTGCGCCTGTAGCTCTCCGACAGCGTAGGCGGTCAGCTCGGAGGTATCGTTGGCAGGACTGGTCATGATGAAAGAAAAGAGACGTTGAGAGTTAAACGCTTCGGACGGCGAGTTCGCGATTCATGAGTTCCCGAAGCTTTTTGATGGCCATGTGCATGATGAATCCGACATTCCCAATGCTGAGCCCTGTGATTTCGGCGATCTGCTGGTAAGAGCAGTCGTGCATGAACTTGAGTCGGATGACCTCCCGCTGATTCGGGCGCAGCTTTTCCACCAAGTCCCAGATGCGCTCGTAGAGTTCCTGAGAGACTGCACTTTCACAAGGATCAGGCTCGTGGCTAACCGCATAACCCATCGCATCTTCATTGCCAAGTTCCAGACGTTGATCCTTGCGCAGCACATCGAGAGCACGGTTTCGACAAACGGTGAAAAGCCAAGCTTTGAGGTTATCACGGACTTTTTCAGGCTCCGTGAGGTAAAGTTTGAGCAGGGCATCCTGAACCACTTCACGCGCTCGTTCGACATCCCCATGCAGAACGCCTGCGGTGTAGGCGATGAGGTTGCTCTCGTGCTGATCCAAAGCCCGCCTGACAAGCAAAGCGGCTTCTTCGGGCTGGGGTTGACGATCAGACATGAGTTCACTGTGTTGCTAAACAACGACGACGGAAAGACTTTGTTAGAGGCAGAAAACTCAGCTGCTCTCGCCAGATCGTAACTCGCGTTGGCAGATTGATCACTAACGAGTGATTTCGAGCGCCAAGTTGGGATGATTTTCCCTCAAGTCGATCTCCCAGGAGCCCGCTCCAGGGCTTTTTTCATGGGTCGTCACCGTGCCGTCAGGGGTCTCCACCCCAGGGACATCCGCCGAACTGTAGCTCACCGTCAGCTTCACTTTGCCGATCACTGGACCTTGGTCGGGCTTCAGCTTGAAAGAGCCGCGCATCACACGCGCGCAGGCCACAGGTGCAGATGCATCGAGTGGCGTGAAGACCACACTGCCCCAGCTCACGGGAGAGCCGTTCACCTTCAGCGTGCCTTGGATCGCGGTTCGTGGGCTTGGCTTCAAGAAACCTTGATTCCTCAGCCAATCGCAGAGATGAACACTCCAAGTTCCGAGCACAGGATCGCCCAAAAAAAGGCCAACCCCATGAGGACCTGGCTTATAGCAATGCAACTCGGCAGGCACGCCGTGCCTTCGACAGGCCAAGTAAAATGCCACCGCATTCTCAGCAGGCACGACGGTATCTTCGTCCGTCTGAAAAAGAAAAACAGGTGGCGTTTGCGGCGTGACTCGCCGCTCCGTGCTCACTAGAGCAGCGAGCTCGTCGTTATCTGCGGGACCCAGCAAATTTTTTCGAGACCCTGCGTGCCGATAACTTTCGATCATCGAAATGACAGGATAGGTCGGCACGGCTACATTAGGCCGAGCGCTGACCTGATCGACCGCATCATTCGTCATGCCTGTCGGTTTTTCATCAAACAGAGTTGCTGCCATCGAGCACAAATGCCCTCCCGCAGAAAAGCCCACGATGCCGATGCGTTGTGGATCAATGTGATAATCCGAAGCATGAGCGCGAACGTGGCGAATCGCACGCTGCACGTCCATGAGCTGCACTGGATAATGGTAACCCTGAGACCCCAAGCGATAGTGAAGAACAAAGGCGGAGACCCCGAGACCATTGAACCACTTCGCGACTTGAGCCCCCTCATGATCCGCAGCCAAGCTGCCATAGCCACCCCCCGGACACACGACAAAAGCTGCCCCATTGGCTCGATCAGGCGCTGCTAGCCACAAGGAAATGAAGGGTTGATCCTGCTCCGACTGTCCTTTGGCCCCTGGAGCGCCCTGAGGCCAGAGTGGCACCTTCGTGGGTTCAGCCATCAACACGATGGAGAAAACAAAATGGAAAAAGATCAAAGCAGCGAGATTCATGGTGAGTAGGGCCTACATACTCGGCCCGATTCCTCCCCATTCTTTCACGCTTGTGAACCGCCTGACTGTCCAGCCACCGTTTTCTTCGTCGGTGTGGTGTAGTAATAGCTGGCGTAATTGTAATAGGTGTATTCTTTCAAATTCGTGCTCGCACGATTCAGGATGATACCGCCCACATTAACTTGGCGATCATAGAGAAGATCCAGCGCTTTCCCTGAAAGACGTGCCATGGTGGAAGAAAGACGCACAACAAAGAGAACTGTATCCAGCTTCGGCGCAAAGCTGCTAGTGTCATCGGCAACAAGAACCGGAGCACTATCAAAAATCACATAATCGTAAGCAGCCGACATCTCCTTGAGCATTTCTTCCGCTTTCTTGGAAAGCAAAACTTCTGAGGTCTGATCAAACACCTCGCCACGAGCCAAAAGGTCCAGCCCTTCGACTCCTGTTTTTTGAATGGCATCCCGCCAATCCAACTTGCCACGCAGAGCTTCGCTCAATCCAGGAGAACCAGGCAGCTTGAACAATTCACTCACACCACCACGACGAAGGTCACAATCCGCCAGCAACACACGTGAACCGGCCAGTGCCATGGTAATGGCCAAGTTCGAAGTGAGCGTAGTTTTGCCTTCATTCGGCACTGCACTGGTGACCAAGATGGTCTTGGGCTGCTTGCCTTGCCAATTCTTGAACAGAATGGAGGAGCGGACGTTGCGGAAGGCCTCCACGTAAAGGTGACGATCATCATTCGATTGCAGCAGCGCCACATCCCCGCGCTCTTTCTGTTCGGGAATCTGTCCCAGAATCGCCTCTGCCGGAAACAAGCTTTGAAATTCGCTGTAGGAATTCATGCGGTCGTCGAGGCGGTCAAAAAGCAGCAGTACCAACGCTCCGAAGAACAATCCGCCAATGAGGCCAATCAACACAGGTTTGATCCAATCAGGAGTATCCTTGACGGCCATGGAGGCACGCTCCTGAACGGCAACTTGGTCGGTCTGAACCTGCTGCATGCTTGTCAATTCACTGACCTGTTCAAAGATCTTGTCATGCGCGAGGCGAGCGTTTTTGTAGTCTTCTTCAAGCCTGAGATGTTCTGCAAGGATGGCTCCAAGTTCACGAGCAGCTTTGGCTTTCTCTTCAATTTGTTCATCGAGCGCTTTCAACTGTCTCTCCAGCGTTGCCGCACGACCGCGAAGCTCTCTCACGATGTCATCCGCAAATCGAGACAAGAGCTGCTTGGCCGTATCAATCTTATCGTCAAGCGCGACCACATCGGGGTGGCCAGGCTTGAAGTTCTTGAGCATTTTATCGCGATCAGCCTGCACACGCATGATTTCCTTTTTCGCTTCCAGGTAGTCTCGCTGGGCAGCCGTCAGACCTAAGCTAGCTGCTGTTGCGCTGTCCACTGTGCTAGAGGGAAGAGCTCCAGGATCACCCGTAACTTTGGCCACGCTGCCAGACACAGCCGCACCCGCGAGGCCTGTGGTCACACCACGTTCGACATCGATCATAGCCGCATCCACGTCTTCGAGCGAAATCTGAACGTCTTTGAGTTGGCCTGCTAGCACTTCACGCTTGGCTTTCAAGTTCAGCAAAAAGGCGGCAGCTTCGTTGCGCCCATCGGTCAAGACGATCACGTCATTGGCCTTGCGGAAAGCTGTGAGCTTGTCGTTGCGCTCTTGCAGCTCTTTGCCTTTCTTCACGACCGTTTCGGTGAACATGTTCACGGCACGTTCCATGCCTTGCTCTCTCAGTTGCTGACGAGAGAGCATGAATTCATCGAGCAGCGCATCCAAGAAAAGCTGCACATACTTGGGCTCTGGCCCACTCGCCAAAACATTGAAGATGGCCGATCCCTTGGTTTGGGCCACCTTGACCTCAATGTTGGCATCTTTCATGTCAGGATGCAGCATGTGCATCCGATTGATGGCGCGTTTGCGGATTTCGGTGCTTTCGAGCGTCTCGATGATCGTTCCGTAGAAATCATTCAAGTGCTCGGCCCAGCCTACCGCTCCTTCATTGGCAACGACACGCCCCCCTGCGATGAGCTTTGCCATGCTTTTGTAAACCACCGGACGGCTGCTGTGGCGGATGACCGCAATAGAAACGCCGATGCAAGCCGTGAGCACCAGAAACCACCAGCGACGATGAAGCAGGATTTTGTATCGTTGAAACTTTGCAGAAGTCTCATGGATCTTCGAGAGTTGGCTCGAAGACTGGCCGCCAAACTGAGGAGGAAGGACAAGGGGTGATTCCATGGCGGGAAAGACTGAATTCGTTGGAAAAGAAAACTATACGCAAGGTGCCTCGATCAATCGTGGATCACAGTCTGGCTTCGATTGTCTAGGCTCGCCACGTTTCAACCAACGCACTGCCTGAGTCAAAAGTTCACTTTCTTCTCATCCACGATAATGACATCATTGTTTCTGATGTAGATGTCGATGTCCAGATTTCCTTTGCGCATAATCTGCTCGAGATCGACTAGCACCGTCTTGTTTCCTTGAGGCGTTTTCCTGACCAACTTCACTTTGGTCGCATTCGCAAACTGCGCAAACCCACCTGCGCGCAAAATAGCTTGGCTGATCGTGATGTCTTCATCAGCAGGCAACTCATATTTGCCCTGCCGCAGCACCTGCCCGTAAACCGTGAAAAAATCGATGTCGTAACCGCTGGTGCGAATTCTGGAATTGGGATTCATGTCCTGGTTCTTCAGGTCAATCGCCACGATAACAGTTGCCGTGTTGTAGTAGTTCAACTCGAGCCGTCTTTTGACTTCCATGGCCAGTGCTCGGCAGGTGCGACCTGCAGCTTTTACCAATCCGATGTGAGGGGCATTCACCTCGCCCGTAGCTCCCACGCGCAGTTGCAGAGGCTCGCGGCGATCTTCCATGATGCGCATGGAAATCACATCGCCAGGTTCAATCGCCTGACTGTCGTCCAGAACATCCATCGAGTTCAGGACTGCAGCCGACTTCAATACCGGGGCAGTCGGACCACTTTGGCCCCCCTCAGATTGCCCCGATGTTTCCGCTGATCTTTCGGGATACTCCCTCACGCCAGGATCCTGAGCCTGCGCCAGAACGACGCCAAAAATCCAAAGAGCAAAAAGAACAGAAGGTGTCTTCATCATGAAGAAGGGGCAATGGATCGAAAAATCAAAGAGGCTGGAATGACTCCTTGGATCAGAAGTTGTAATTCAAACCGAAGACAAAGCGATTTTGGTCGAAATCCAGTTCATCAGCCCCCTTCACGTCGGTGGTGAAATAACGGTAGCCAAGCGTGAGCGTTGCTTTCTTTGAAAGGGTGTATGCAAAATCCAGATTGAAGGCTTGTTGAGTGAAATCATTGTCCGCCACAAAAGCTCGTGTGGTTTGTGGCTGGCTAGCAGGAGAAGTGATGCCGTAGTGGTATCCCATCCCGAGTTGGATAGTCGAAGTCAGGCGATGAGAGATGTAGAGGTCGCCGCCATACTGCGTAAAGTCTTGAGCAAAGAAACCTCCAGAAGCCTGAGCATTTTCAAAGTAGGTGCTCAAGCTGATGCGGCTGCCTTTCCAGCCCACAAAAGAAACGCCGTAATTGATGTAATCGGCAGTCACATAATTCGAAGTCAGGTTGAGAGAAGATTCGTGACCCAACGACAAGGATTGAACCACTTTGGAATTCAACCGATTCGTGAGCGTCAACGAATAGTAGTAGTCGCTGAGATCGCTTTGATCTCCACTGTTGATGTTCAAAGCAGAAGGTGTGGGATCGTTTGGATTTCCACCCACCACCAATTGAGGCAGAGCCTCATAATCAAAGATTTGGGCACCGGCAGCAGCTCGAATGTAGGTCGATTTTCCGATCGGAATGACAATGAATGGTCCCACGTTCACCAAAGTTCCATCAGGGTTGAATTGGTTTTCATAGGTCAAGTCTGTGATCCCGCCTTCCAGACCTGCGACCCAAGTTCCAGTCGGGCTGTAAGTTAAGGAACCGTGGAGTGAATTGGTCACACGATTGAACTCCTCAAATCCAAACCCTTGCCCATTGGCTCCTGTGGCCTGGGAAAGAGCATCTGAAAAACTATACATGTAATTCAGGGACAAAGACCATGCTGAATTGATGCGCCAATTAGCAGCTAAACCTGAATCGTTTTGGAAAACACCAAAGAATTGATTTCTCGAGACCGCGAAGTCATTGCGAACCGTCGGGCGGACCGTGAAACGATTGTATAAGGTGAAGTAAACTTCGCCCACTTTGACATCAAAAGCGATGGTGCTTCCGGGAAGAACATTCAGGGCAAAACCATTGCTGCCGTAAGGAGCAAGGTCTGGATTTTCCAAGTAGCGATCCACTCCAATGGCTGTGCTGAGTGATAGGCGATTGTTCTCGGTGAATTGGTAGTTGGCATCAATGCTGAGCATGGAAGTGCTGATCACATCCGCGATTGGATCGGTGCCTGAGCGTGTAACGTTGTCATTGTACTCAAAGCCTTGGAAGAAACCAAAACCAAGGTTCAATGGACCCATCTTGATGTTTCTGCGTCCATCAAGGTAGGGATCGGTGCTGTAAGTTGGCGCAAAGAAACCTGTCGGACTGGTGTATTGCCCTGCGTAATTGGTGTAATCGCCAACACTTCGCGCTGAAAATGCACTACCGCTGCGAACGGAGGGCCTGCTCACATCACGCGAGGCCTGCAAATCAGGTGTCCTTTGACCCATGACATCTCCGTTGTTGTCGCGATAGACACCACTTTCGTAATCATAGGTCACCTCGCCATCGCGAGTGCCTGAGCCTCTCATGCTTCGGTTTTGCCGTGAACGAAAATCATCGAAGAAAATCCCAGTCTGGGATGGCGAAGCTCCATATTGGCCAAAAACGGGCAGAGCGGAGAAAATCGCGACCATGGCCATAACTCCTGTGCGAAACAGGGTTTGACTCTTTGTGTGAAGAGAGCGCGTCATTGGGGGGCGAGTGTAGGGGGGGGTGACTCTATTAACGTTCAAGAAAAGCCAATCTGATTTACTTTGTCCATCCAAAAAGCCCCGTTTGGCCATTTTTCCATTCTTAGCGTCTCATAAAGGGACAAGTTATGTCACAGAAACATGCGTCTTGGCGACATCTCCACTGCCTAGCGAAAGAGTGCGCCCAGCTTTTTTCCCAGAATTAGCCCAACTCCCGCAATGGTAATGGTGAGAAAGATCATGGCCCATACGCCAAGCGCTGAGGCAATCTGGGGGCCACTGCCCAAGGAAAGAATCAGTGTGTAAATCGCCTTTGTGATGGGGAAATGCGCAGCCTGTTGAGCCAAAATCATCGAGTCACTGACCTCCAGCATGGCGAATGCAAAGGCGAGGAGTCCACCCGCGGCAAGATGCGGAGCGACCAGCGGCAAAGTGACCCGCCACAACGCTCGCTCAGGGGCCGCTCCCAGGTTTTGGGCCGCTTCCTCCAGCGCCGGACTCACCTGCTGAAAGCCCGCACTGGCAGCTCTGACGACGTAAGGCAAGCGGCGGACGGCATACGCAATGACCAGCAGGAGAAAAGGGTCCTCTCCCCAGATCAACCAAGCGAAGGGCTGCCCAGGGCGGGTCATGGCCAAATAACCAAAGGCCACAACAATTCCAGGCACAGCCAGCGGCAGCATGGCCATCAGGTCCAGCAGTTGCCTACCCCACAGTCGTGTCCTCACATTCACATAAGCGACTCCTGTGCCGAGCAGCAACGCTACCCCGAGCGCAAAGCCCGAGTATTTGAGGCTATTCGAGATGGAACTTAGCGTGAGCTCATGTCCCAGAGCCGAGCGGTAATGGGTCAGCGTCAGGCTTTCCGGGAGCAATGTGCCATACCAATCCTGCGAAAAGCTCAGCAACAGCACTCCCAGATGGGGTACAATCGCCAGGCCTGTGATCAGAACAAAAAAGCCAGCCCCCATCCAACGGGTCAGAGGGCCGAGAGCGATCACCTCCCTGGCCATCGTGGCTCGCCCCCCTCCAGCCGCTGAACTTTGCCCCAGAAAAAAGCGACTTGCAGCGTAAACCAGAGTGCTCAGGACCAACATGATCACGACCAGCGCATAGGGAAAGGGATTGCCACTCAGGTCATTCAACGATCGAAAGATCTGCACAGCCGTCACGCGCTCGAAATCAAAGACCAAAGGCACCCCCAGTTCCGTGAAAGCCCAGATGAACACAATCGTCCCTCCCGCAAAGATACCCGGTAATGCCATCGGCAGGGTGACACGCCAGAGTCGCTTCCAAGGGGGGCAGCCAAGACTGGCAGCTGCCTCTTCCAGAGCTGGATCGAGATTGGCGAGAGAGGCCGAAACATTGAGGTAAAGGACAGGGTAAAGATGCAACACCTCCATGATCACGATGCCGACCATCTGCCATTCAGCGAACCAATCCACAGGGTGGTCCCGACTCATGAGTCCCAGATCGACGAGCAAGCTATTTAGCGCGCCCTGCTGCCCCAGCACAGCTTTGATGCCAATGGCTCCCACAAAAGGTGGCAATACCATGGGCGTGAGCACCAGGCTATTTAGCAAGGTCTTGCCAGGAAAATCAAAGCGCACATAAAGCAACGCCAGTGGCAGCGAAACCAGCAAGCACCCCAAGCAAGTCCAGCAGGCAATCCAAAACGAATTCAGCAGCCCCTGACGGTAAAGTGGGTTCTGGAAAACTTCCGCGATGAACTCCCACGTGAATTCATGATCAGGCGTCTCAAAGGCAGCGCGCACCGCCATCCAGATCGGGTAGGCGAAGAAACAGCCAAAAAAGATGGCCATCAGCACAAAAACCAAGAGAGAGACAGTTCGGGACATGAGCTTGCAGAGTCAGCCACAGCCTGCGATGGCTTCCCAAAGGCATAAAACACCGCCACGCTTCCTGCAATCTCATCATGGCACGCATCGCACTTCTCCCGTTTGGCAGCGCAGGAGATGTCTTTCCATTTTTATGGCTCGGGCGTTTGCTGCGATCCCGGGGGCACCACGTGACCCTCATCACGGCATGCCTCTTCGAAGAAGCCACCCGCCAAGCTGGCCTAGACTTCATTCCTCTGGGCCAACCTGAGGACTTCGATCAGTTCATCGCCGATCCACGCGTCTGGAAGCTCTACCACGGCACCAAGCTCGTCTTCCAATTCGCGGGCCAAAGTGTCGAATCCTGCCTGAAAGCGATCGAACCCCAGATGGAGGACGCGACACACCGCTTTGATCTACTCCTGGCCCCATGCACCGCTTTTGCAGCCCGAGTGTTGAGGGAAAAACACCGCGTGCCGCTAATCACCGTGCATCTCCAGCCAGCGGTCATGATCAGTGCACATGAGATGCCCATCCTTTTCCCAGGGATGCAGCATTTTCAAAAACTCCCCTTCCCTCTTCGCCAGCTGCTCGTGCGCATGCCCAACCCTGTGGATCGCTACGCCGGACCGTGGGTGGCCAAAGCCTGCCTCTCACGCGGCATCAGCCCTCCTCGACGCCTTTGGTGGGACTGGTCGCATTCGCCAGATGGCACCTTGTGTCTATTCCCCGAATGGTTTGCCGGCCCCCAGCCTGACTGGCCCCCATCACGGCTGCAATGGGACTTTCCTCTGGAAGACCTCGCTCAGGAGCACCCCATGCCTGCCACGCTGAAAAGCTTTCTCCATGATGGCCGCGCGCCCTTGGTCTTCACCGCAGGCAGCGCGAACATCCAAGCCAAAAAGTTCTTCCAACGAGCCGTCCAAACCGCCCAAGAGCTCCACCAGCGAGCCGTGCTAGTCACTCGCGATCTCAATCAGCTTCCCCACGATTTGCCTGCAAGTGTCCATGGCATCCGCTACGTGCCCTTTTCCACATTGCTGCCAAAGGCTGCAGCCTTTGTTCATCATGGAGGCATCGGCACATTGTCCCAGGGCTTCGCAGCAGGCCTCCCCCAGCTCATCGTGCCCATGGCCCATGACCAGCCGGACAATGCGTGGCGCTTAGAAAAGCTGGGCGCCGGCCTTTCTCTCTCTCCAAGACGTTTTTCTGCCAAGCACGCCAGTCGTGCCATCCAGCGTCTGCTCTCCGAACCCACGTTTGCCGAGGGGGCCAAGCAGGCCCAAAAGCTAACAAAAACGCGCAAAGACACCTCCACGCTCGCTCAATGGATCGAAGCACGACTGTCTCGGAAGCCATGAACTGCGATCAAAATGCAAATCGCCATTGCCAATTGAAAAGCTTCGCGCATTATTTGCCTTCCCGCTCATGACGCACAACGTCTGAAGCGAATCCAACGCCGGGATAGCTCAGTGGTAGAGCAGTTGATTTGTAATCATCAGGTCGTCGGTTCAAATCCGACTCTCGGCTCCAGTTTGATTCGCAAGAGGAGATGATAAGCGCGATGCAAAGCAATCTCAGCTTAAACAGTTCACGACTCGCAAAGAAGGAATCATCGGGTAGCAGCACTGGATTCGCGAGGGTCCTATCGTTAATTCAGCGGACCCACCGTCAAGGCTTGGCGACTTGAAGAGAAAAAAACGTCACAGCCTCACTCATTCTGGCTAATTCGATTGTCTCACCGCGCATGTTTTCTCTCTTCAAATTCCTCACCGCTGCTGGAATCGCCACTTTTGGCATCTGGTATGTCTTTCAGTATGAAACGATCACTGAAGTCACGGGGGGTGTGGCCTTTGTCTGTGTGATCGCGGCCTTCATGCTGCTGAAATGGGACCCCGACTTCTCCAAGAAGGACTACATCGTCCAATACAAGCACCTGAAGTGGCTGCCGGGCGAGTTCACCCGTCACTGGCTGATCACGGGGGACACCGGCGTGGGCAAGACGACCTCGGGTTTCAATCCGCTGCTGCATCAGATCAGCATGAGCCGGCCGAACTGGGGCGGGCTGATCCTCGGTGCGAAAGGTGACGAGCACTTCTTTGCCCTGGAGCACTTCACCGGCCATGGTCGGCCCAATGATGTCTGCGTGCTCATGGTGCGCCCGGACCGGCTCGATAAAACCTGGAAGCCCAAGGAGCGCTACAACCTCGTCTCCGACAAACGCCTGCCCTACACCACCCACGCGAAGAACCTCGTGGATACCGGTGCCTCGCTGACTGAGGGCGAGCAGTCCTCCTTCTTCAAACCCGCCGCCCAGCAGGCACTCACCTGCGCCTTTGAACTGCTGGAAGAACTCGGCAGGCCCGTGAATGTCTTCCGCGCCTACGAGTTCCTGACGGACAAGGACAAGATGGAGGAACTCTTCAATGAGCTGTGCGATACCGACAGCACGCCAGACCGCGTGCGACTGGCGAAGTACTTCGACCAAACCTTCCTCAATGCCCAGGCCGCTGAGCAGAAAGAAGGTCTCGTCGGCACCCTGAAGGTGATGCTCGGCTTCTTCGCCCATCCCGACATTGTGGAGGTCTTCTGCTCCGATGAACCGAACACCATCGAGATGCATGATGTGGATAAAGGCCGTGTCTTCTGCACCGCCATGCCGCAGACCTTCCAGACCGAGCGCCGCTACATCAACACCTACCTCAAGCTGCTCTTCTACACCCACGCCATGATGCGGTTCGACAAACCGAAGTCCGAGCGCAAAACCGAGAACCTGCTGATCGCCCTCATGGATGAGTTCCAAGCGCTCGCCACCGCCAGCGAGGACGGCATCTCCGACCACAACGTCATCGACCGACTCCGCGCCGCGAACTGCTGCCTCATCCTCGGCATGCAGAGTGATGCCTCCCTCTTCCCCGTGCTGGGCAAAGAAACCGCCCAGGTGCTTACCCTCAACTGTCGCTCCCGCATCGCCTTCCGTCAGCCCGACCCCGAGGGCGCACAGGCCGTGGCCGAGTTCATCGCCAAAGTGGAAAAGAAGAAGAAATCCAAGTCCTCTGGCTTCATGGGCGCCAACAGCAGCACCACCGTGAACAAAGAGTGGGACTACGAAGTGCAGCCCGGCGAGCTCATGAAGATGCCCGACGCCACCGCCTGGATCATCCACCCCTCCAAGAACAAGATCAAACTCCGCATCCCCGCCATGGACGGTGCCGGAAAGATTCCGGACTGGTGGAAGTAAACGTGACTTCACAAAACACCGACTTTTCCAGCCTCACCAAACCTTTGCTACAAACCTACACTTATGCCTGAAGACGAAGACAAAATCGCAGAACTGAAACAAGACGCTGAAAAGATCTCTGCAGCGATCAAGATCAATGGTCAACGAATGGACGCCGTGGCGAAGAAGATCGACTCGCTAAGAGTCCTGGAGCACCTGCAATGTGACGGAAATACACCGGACTTGAGCAAGCTAACAGACGAGCAGATTTCCCAGCTTTATGACCTCGGCGTATCAAACCGAGGCTTGAATAATCTACCGGATAATCATCCCCACTCCCTACAGGCGATCAAGGACCGAGCAGAAGTGAAGCCACCAAAGCCACCACCGCCGCCGCTCAGCCGTCAGCAAATGGAAGAGGGCATCACCAGCATGTTGCAATCACGTGACAACAAGATCACACCGGTGCAAATCGCTGCCGCGCAGGTGGAGACAGCAGAGGGCCTGAGCCGTGACATGGGCGGCAAGTATGATGCATCCAATCAGGACATCATGAACCTCCAGGAGAAGGCCAGCGCGATGGGTGTGCCTTTTGATGCCAGCGGGATCAAAGGCGAGCTCAATAGTTACAAGGGACAGCTCCAAAGTTTTGAAAGAGGATCTCAAGATCTGGTCAGCAGCATGGCGAGCCGACCAGGCAGGCTTGCTCTCGAAAAACTGAAGAACAAACCTGACCACACGCCTCAGGATGTACAGGCCTGCATTGACGAAAACAAGAAAGCCATGGGAGCACGTCAGCTAGACCTCCGTGGCATGGACATGAGCGGTCTGAAGATCGAAGGCGTGCGCTTCAAAGGCTGCGCAGTGAATGAAAAACTTGCGCCCAAGCAACTGGAGGACATTCAGGCTGATCTGTTGGCAGAAATGGATGCCGTGGCTAATCCTTTAAAGGGCCTAGCACGGTTAGAAAAGTTGCTGCCCGTGAATGGTCAACCACCCAATCTGGAAGCCCTGGACCGAGCGGACCTAGAGGCAGCCTACAAGCACTTGTTGCAGTCGCCCTACCACCCGATTAACTTGTTAGAAAATGACCACCCCTTCTCCAAAGACAATTTGCAGGGAGTTTCGGTGAGCCAATTCTCAGATCAGCAACTGCGCGAAGGACTTTCCGAACTTCTGCAAAAACGCAATGCAAAGAATGAGCCACTGAATGCCGCACGCATACTACGCGTAATGAATGCCGAGGTAAAGGAGAGCCTCAATCATTTCCGCGAAAACATAGTGGATATCCAACGCGAGTATGACAATCTCGTAAAAGCCTATCCAGAGTTGAAGGATGCAGTCGTCGACGAAAATTTGGTGGCTCAATCCGCCGCAGTCAAAGAATATGCGGCCATACATGCCGACCAAATACTCTTGGACGCGGGTGGTCGTCATCTTCGGCGAGAGCTAGAGCGACTCGGACCTGACGCATCACCAGAGCAAGTGAGCGCTTGCTTCCAGAGTGTGACGCAGATCATCTCACTGGATGGCGTCAAACGAGACGGCTCTGGTATACCTCCAGGAACAGACCTGTCCCAGACAGACTTAAAGCCATTCAGTGTCGATTCGGTGACCTTGTCCCGCTGTCGTGGTCTGGACTCGGTCAGAGGGGTCAATCCGCGGGTGCTGGCCGAGGCACAGGCCATCCAGCCACATGTCGCCCGTCTTGACGACCTGAACAGGCGCATGGCGAAGCTGGAGAACAAAGGCGGTGTGCTGGATAATCTACGCAACCTGCGTCACGGCGGAGTGGACGGTGAGCGGAAGCATCTGCAGAAAGAGATGGAAAAGGCCCATCAGGAGATTGCCAAAGAAAAAGCCTTTGCTGCGGAGATCGCCAATGATGCTGTGCAAAATGAGTTCGAGCAGAGGCAGACCTACAGTGAAGATGGGGAACTCGTCATCGCCAAAGAGACGGAAGAAAGCCTCCGTGCGAAGAAGAGTCAGGCGAGCGAGACTTACAAGGCCAAGTCAGACAAGGCGCTGGATGATCGTGGAACTAAGTCCGCAGTCGGCAAACGCGGCCTCGGTCAGAAGACGGCTGAACTTCAAGAAAAGGCAGCAAGCATCAAGCAGCAACCCGCTCCAGATCCCCAGGATAAAGAAGCCGTGGCTCAACGTAAGCTTGAGATCAAAGCGGCCGAACATGATGTGGGTCAGAGTGCTTTCAAAGATGTCGGACTGCTGCACTTCATGTCCGCCCTGTATGGAAAGGAAAATGATGTGATTAATGCCGAGGGCGATGACATGGTACTGTCTAGCAAAGCCAAACAGGAGGCGCTGGGAGCAGATCCGAGCAGCCTATTGTCCCGCGCGGTGGCTACCTCCACGCTGAATAAGTCACTCGGCATGGACGCCGTGGCGGAGGAGAAGTTCGCCGTGGATGACCAAAATCGTGCCTCGTCACTCAGCGTCGTGGTACCCGGTGCGGCCATCCTGACCCGCCCGACGGAAGGCAACCCCCAAGAAAACTTTTTGGATGTAGATTATGCGAACCCGCAGATTCAGAAAGGCCTCTTTGACCTGGAGGCGCAGGATTACATCGCGGGCCAGATTGACCGCCATACGGGCAACATTTTCGTCGATCCCCATAACAACGAAGTGCGGGGTATCGACAACGACATGGCCTTCCCGGTCATCCCGAGAGAGCAGATGATGGGCAGTGCTGACGTGAAGGCCAAAGCAGTGCCTGACATGCCCATGTTCATGCATGAGGACACGGCCAAGAAGATCGAGGCATTGGACCCCGAGCAACTGCGTGCTGATTTGGAAAGCATCAAGCCACCAGAGGGCGTTGCCGCATTGGAGCCCGAGGCCATCGATGGGGCGGTGGAGCGCCTGAAGAAGCTGCAAAATCACATCAAAGTCATGCGCCAGGAGGGGCGCGTGGTCAGTGAATTCAACAAACAGACTTATGAGCAGGCCCAGCAGGCTCAGCAGGCATCCATCGAAAAGTTCGGCGGCTCAAGTGGAATCGTGCCTCCCGCGTCCTACCTGGGTGCCGCGATCGCGGACAAGCAGAAGACTCTCCAGATGAGTCAGGATCTGCCGAAGGAGCAGCAGCGGAACATTGTGAAGGCGAAAGATGTGCCCAAGTTTGAGGTGGATCCTCAGTTTGCGGCCTACCAAAATGCCGTCCAGGACGCGAAAGCCGCCCGCTTGGCGAATCCCAACTTGGTGGATGACGCCGCACTCGCTAAACAGATCCGTGAGGGGAGGGCGAATCTGGCTGCTCTCGAACAAGAATTGCAGGTGAATGATCGGAATGTCGTGGCGGCCGAGGCACGCTTGAGAGATGCCCAGCATAATGGAGAATCAGAGCGTGCTGACGGACTGGCAGACATTTTCGACCATGCACAGAAAGAGCGGCAGAAGGTGCTGCAGGCGATGAAGGCAGAACAGGGGAAGCTCAACGCTGCTTTGAATCAAGCCGTGAACCCCCTCAAGAACGACATCGCCGCGAAGGTGAAACAGCATGCCCTCAAGATGCAGGAAGCTGCTAAGGTGGAGGTGGCTCCGAAAGTTGAAGAGGTAGAGAAGATTGAAATAGAGAAAGAAGCACAGGAGTTTAAGCTGGAAGAGTTAATGGAGACAAAGCTCGAATTGAGCGTAGAAACACCCCTCACTGAAAGCGAGATAGCAGAGATCGAGGCTAATTTCGCCGACAACTTCTCCACCCAATCCCCGATAAACCTCGAAGACTCGGACTATGAGCAGAACGAGTCTGTGTCGGGAATCAAAATGGTTGAGATCCCCAATGAAATTGAAGAATACGAGCAAAACCTCGATCAAGACCTCCTAGAACAACCGCTGAACGAGGCCCCTGGGATCGAAGCCCCCGGGCAGCAGGCCGAAAAACAACCAGGTGTCTCCAGCGTCAGGGACGCCCTCAAAGGCGCAATTCTAAGAAAAGGCAGCGAGCAAAAGCTCTCTGAAGTCGCTCCTGACAAAGTGGAGATTTACAAGAGTCTGCAGGCGGCGGTGAAAGAACTGGAGCGCATGGATGGATCCAACACGATTGACGCCGCCGTTGGAGACGCGGATGCCTGGAAGCAGCACAAAGAAGGAGCAACCGCGCAAACGATTGACCGAATGAAGGAAGAGATGGCTCAGATGCGAGCGCAAGATCCCGGCCTCAAACAACTCGACCGCAGCAAGGTCGGCCAAGCCATCCACAGTGGCGTGCGAGATGCTGCCAAAACGGTCGCTAACAAGCTCAAGTAACGGATCGCAATTTACCATCCAACCATGGCCTCACTCACACCCCTCCTCGCCAATTTCGGCGCCAATGAATTGCAACTGCTCTCCAGTTATGGAGACTCACGGGCCTATGAGCCGGATGAGGTGCTCATCCGCGAAGGGGAGGAAAATGAACACCTCTGCCTGATCCTGCGCGGCCAGATCGAGGTGCTGCATGAGGTGGACGGGGTGGACAAGCGCGTGGCGCTGCTGGAAGGCGGCGACTCCCTGGGCGAGGTCAGCATCTTCGATCCTGGACCTGCCAGCGCCACGGTGCGTGCGGTCACTCATGCGGAAGTGTGGCTGATCTCCAAAGACAGCTTGGAGAGCCTGCACGCTGCGAATCCCAAGGTGGCCTACCGGTTGCTCAGCCGCATCACCACCTGCCTTTCGAAGCGCTTGAGGCAGATGAATGACCGCGTGGTGGATCTGGTGAACCGATGAGGTGAGCCTCAATCGCTAATGGTTCAGCTTTGGTCCCTGGCCGGGTGGCGGGAGGGCTGGGGTGGTTTTGTTCCACCCATGAATGCCTTTTTGATATCCGAGAGACGAGCCGACGGTTTCGTCTTTCAGGCTGCGATCTGTGGCGTCGATGTCCAGGTCGTTATCCAGATCCTGGCCTTCACGGTCGTTGGCGTCGATGCGGCCATCACGGTTGAGGTCGTTGATGGCATTGTCCGCGAGGTCGATGTCTCCATCACGGTCAAGATCGCGTGATGGGTCAGTGACTTTGGAGACCATGGGGAGCGGCTGGTGGATTATTTGAGCTTGGGCACGTTGAGCTTGGGCGTGTCCACTTTGTTGGATGGAATGGCTCTCTTCCACTTGCCTGCGTCATCCTTGGTGAGGCCTGCGTCGGTGCCAGTTTTGTTCCGCTGTGAACCGATTTCTAGTTTGGGTTTGTCACCATCGATTTTGGCTTCAGGGCCTTCGAGCTGCTTTTTCAGGCTCTGAACTTCCTTCTGGGCTTCTTCGACGGCCTTTTTGAGCTCGTTCACGTCGCCACCACCATTCGCCAGCTTGTCAAATTTGGCCATCATCTGCTCATGCCGCATTTCCTGGAGCTGGCGCATTTCAGCTTTATCCAGTTTGGCGGCTTGCTTGGCATCGTAGGCTTGTTTTTCTTTGATGAGCTGCTGGAGGACATCTAGCCATTTTTTGAGCTCTTCGGCTGCGGTTTTGACGACGTTATCTGACATAGGAAAGAAGGATTGAGGGTGGTCGCGCTGTTAACGTGGTGAATGAAGTCGCGCCTTGGGGGTATGGGTGATGATGGCACTTCGATACTGCTGACGATCAGGCCCAGGATGAGTGACAAGGACGTAGTAATGCGTCCATTCCTGCCCCGAGTCTCGCAATCCAACTCCTTCCGCCCACCGACGTGCTTCCGCCCCAGTCATAGGACGTGGCAAATAGGCGATGTGAATGTTCGAGCGATGCCATGCGTCGTCATCACTCTTGAGACCATCTGCATCGGTATAGATCCAGAATTCGATCCGGCTGCCCACAGGAATGACATCCTGATCAAGCAAGAGGCCAGGGGCCTCCCGCCACGCCTGGCAGGAAATGATGGATAGCAAAAGAAGGGTAAAACCGAGGAAGCGGGCTAGCATAAAAGGAGATGCCGAGGAGGATGACGAATCATGCTAGCCCATCAGGTCTGATGTGTGACAAGCGGAGGTGGCATGGGAGGCGGGGTGTCGTGATCAGGCAAGGAGCTGCTGGGGCTCTCCGGTGGTTCCTCATCGTCCACCGCTGGCCTGAGGATCAGACGAGTGGACGGGGGCTCGGACTGAGGCACGGCAGGCGGAGGCACGCTAGTCGGCACGACAAAGCGGGACAGCAGGTCTTCGGTCTGCTCTTTCCACCACTGCCTCCGCTCCTGGCTGCGGCGCGCAAACTCTTGCTCTCCCAGGGCTCGATAGGGCTCCCCATAACGGCGCATGAGATCGTAAACAATCATGAGGGTGAAAACGATGCCGGCCGCTTTGTGACGACCGTTTGCCAAACCACTGAAGGTCAACAGCAGTCCCACACCATAGATCTGGATCTCTGGCTTCCAACGATGGTAAAAGGCAGAAGCCTTGTCACGAATGGATGACCAAGTGCCCATTTTCGGCAATGAGAGTTCCTGAAGTCGATTTTCCCGCCAAAAGGGCTTCACGGACAGCGTGACGGCAGGCAGTCTCAGCCGTGGCTCTCATGCGCCGAACGCCTAGACGAGGCTCAACACCCTGCGAGATCAGCAAATCCAGCACCCCCGCCCCAGGGGTGAGGTGGTATCCCTTGGATGCCAGGTTTTTTAGCTCTTTCCCAAGCATGATCTCGGCAATTTTTTTCTGGGCATTGTAGCCGAGCTTTTGAAAGACGCAGCGCACGTTGAAACGGGCGAGCACTTCAGGACGCAGCTCTGCGGCAGCAAGGTCCTCAATGAAGCGCTCTACCGTGGCCATGGGGCTGTTCCGAAGCTCCATGAGGGCATCAGCACCGATATTGGAGGTCGCGACGATGTAGAAATTGCAGAGGTTCAGGGTATCTCCATTCGCCACGGTGATGCGCCCCGCATCCAATACCTGGAGAAAGATGTCGAGCACGCGCGGGTGGGCTTTTTCAATCTCATCAAAGAGGATGACGCCACGACCCTCCGATCGATCGTAAAAGCGTCCTAGGTTGCCACGAGAGCTATTGTCACGTCCGAGCAGGAGCCCGAGGGATTCCTGATTCTGATACTCAGACATATCGAGACGGATGCAGTGCTTCTGCACATCCTTGTAAATGTATTCGGTGATCAGCAGGGTGATCTCGGTCTTTCCGACACCCGTGGGACCAAGGAAAAGAAAAGTGCCCTTCGGTCGCTTCGGGTCTGCCAGACCGAGCTCACCATTTTGCACGATGGGCACGACTTTCGGGATCACATGCTCCTGCCCGATGATGCGTTCATCAAGAAAGGGTCGAAGACCCTGAATGTGGGCGAGATCGGGCATCGTGAACAAGAATAAGCTTACTTTTTGTTCGGCACGATCAAACCTTGCGATGAGGTTTTTAAACGAAAGCGCTCCGCTTCTTCCAGCTCCTCAATCCGTGCCCTAGCCTGTTTCAGGCTCTCTTCGGCAACACGACGCGCTTCGAGATTGGTCTGAAGTTCTTGCTGAAGGTTGAGGTTGTTCTGTTCAGCTTCATTGAACTTCGCACGGCGCTTCTCCAGCTCTGCTTGCAGTCCGTTCAGGCGGGTCAAGCTCAGCTCAAGCTGGCGGCTTTTGGCCAGCAGAGCTTGACGCTCTTGCTCAATGAGCGTGGTTTTTGGCACTTCATTTCGAGCCGGGTCGATGACACCAAGCACCACCCCCCTGGAGTTCATCGGAGTGGCTGGCAGTCGTGTATCCCACTTTGCACTTTGTTCAATCCGATACACCGTATGCGCCTCGTGCATCTCCTGGCGATCGTGGCTGGGCAAGCGACCGACATGGTAGGCGTGAACTTGCTCACCCAAGCGTACGCGAGAGAGATCGGTGGCGTCCAAAGCGCGACCTTTAGGCCAGCCACCCAGCACACTCTTGGAATACGTAGGGATATGAGCCAGCTCCTCCTCTTCACCAGGAAAGGCGAGCGGGTCTTGATTCTCATCTTTAGCGGATTTGCAGGAGGCAAGGCAAAGCAGGCCAACGATGGCAGTGAGCCAGTGGGGAGGACGCGGGATCATGGATTGCTGCTGGTGGGAACGGTGGAGGATGCACTTGCCTCAGAGCCATTGGAGCCTTCGGCTGTTGTTGAGCTGGCAGTGCCATTCAAGAGAGCACTGACACGAGCGGCACGCTCAGCAGCGCGCTTTTCTTCTTCGGCTTGGCGAGCGGCCTCGCTAACGCTGATGGCTTGCTGAGCGGCCCCAACAGCCTGCGCGGTCGCCCGTTGATACGCTTCCTGATTCAGCTGCCAGCTCGACACATCACGCCCGCCTTGCTTGAGGCCGGCAATGCTCGCCAGCTCTGGCTCGAACACGGCCATGGTGTAAATGTAAAAAGTCGTGCCCGCAGGCACACGGACGAAGTCGAGATCTTTCTCTAGCTGGCTGGTCAGCAGTTGCGAGTAGGCACTTGCCGCCTGACCTCCTCCCCCCAGAGCCGCATTGCGGCTGTTGTTCTGCGGCACGTTACCGTAGATGGAGGGAAACTGGCTCTGACTGTTGTTCATGACGCCTTGCAACGCCTCAGCCATCAGAATCTTGAGCTCAGCGTATTGGTCGTTTTTCACAATCTGTCCGCGGATGCCTGCAGAGCCATCGGTGATGCCAAAGGTTCCGTCCTCTTCACGATCATGATCGAGAGCAACACAAGAAATGTTATACTCACGGCCATCTGCCCAAATGAAGGTGTAAGCGCCTTTGACCTCAATACGGTCGCGGATTCGTCCCTGAGCTGCCTTGGCCTGAACCTGAGTGCCTGCGGGAACAATCAGTTTCTGGTTCCAATACACATCCTCCGTCACCAAGGCGAGCACAGGAGTTTCCAAAGAGGAAGAATCCACCGTAAGGACGAGGGCAGCTTTGATCAACAAACCACGTGGTGCAAACAACTTGGGTTCCTCATCTTTGTAGGGCTCAGGGGCCGTGTTCGTGATATGAACAAGCTTTGGAAACGGAGGTGGCTTCGGAGGTTTGTTGTTGGCAGTTGAGCTTGTGGTAATGATGGTGGGTGCCGGGGGTTTGCGCTTTTGCACCACCAAAGGCTGAACCTGATTGCCACCGATTTGGGCCACACGCTTGTCTGCGAGATCGACCTTCCTCTCCTCAGCCACAATGGTAGAGGTGGAACTCGCATTCGCTGAACCCGCTGCGGGCTTAGCACCACTGGCCTTCGTGGCCGTGGCTGGTGGGGTGTTCGCAGACACGACACCACGCTCACGACTAAAATAAAACACAACTCCTGCTATGCTAATCACGACAATCAGCAGCATCATTTGAACCGCAGGCTTTTGTAAGTGCTTCATCATGGCGGGCGAGACGTTCGTTTATTTGCCCTCGGCGACGGCATCACCAAATAGCGAAGGATCAATGATGTTTTGGCGACCTGGTTCAGGCAATTCAATCCGGAAATCTTGTTGAATGGAAATGCTCTCACGAGTTCCTCCCGGTCCTCCTTGCAAAACCACATCCAGAGGAATGGTTTGCCCAGCACGAATCTCTGGAGCAGCGTCAACCAGTTGCGCGTCGTAGCTGCGTTCCCCCACACGAATCTTCACTGCAGTGGGTTCATACTCAAAAACATCTGTGCCCTTGTTGCTGACCCAGCAGCGAAAAACCGTCAGGTCCTTGTCGGAGTTTCGCTGAATCTCGTAGATGGTGGACTCGATGTTTCCCTGCATGGAGGTCATGGCCAATCCATTGCGTTCCTGCCAGCCATTGTAGAGACCTGGATTGATCGGCTGCAAGGCTTTGCGATTGCGGGCTTTGCCTAACATGCCAACCAATTCTTCAGAAGAGAACTTCAAGCGCTTTTGGGCAACGACCTCGGGTCCTACCTCACTGGCTGCCGTAGGCGGTGTTGGAGGTGGCACAATGACTGCAAGATTCGCAGACTCGGATGGGGTGAACCGCATCAGGTAAAGCGACCGCGCTGTGCGAATGGTGGCATGACAGGGTTCTCCAGGCTTGATGAGGCGAACGACCAGCGTGTCTGCCAAAACATTTTCATAATGCACCACCGCTACACTGTTTGAACCAGTGCTGAGTTGATTCGCAGCAGTAGGATCGGTGACAAGGCCGAAGCCTGTGAGGAGCATGATCTTTTCAGGAAAGGTGATCGTGGTGGCCACACTGCTATTGATCGCAATGTCATGAATGGTCTGCGATGCAGGCAGGCGAACCAATTCACGTCCGCTTTGGACTTGAGCCGATGTGCGACCTATCAGCACACTGCCCAGAAGGCAGGCACTAACAAGCCGCCGCAAGGATGGGAAAGGAAGGCTAAGTTTCATTGTTGCGTAGCTTTACGGATGGCTTCAACAGCCTCGGCTTGAGCGGCTGCCGCTTCATCGGCTTTGGCACGTGCTTTGGCGGCCGAGACTTCAGCCTGTTGGGCTCGAATGGCTTCCGCTTCTGCCACAGCAGCCTCAGCCTGAGCAGCCTCAACCTCATCAAGTCTGGAGAACTCCTTGAAAAGGATTTCGGAGATGACTGACGGATAGGCTTTGTTTGTATCAAGGGACGAGTTCAACCTCCAGCCTAGCGCGATTTTGAACCGATAAGTGCGATCCTGTTGGCTGCCATCCAAGAAGCTGACACGACGAGCAATCCCTGTCGCTTCCGTTGCCACAGATTTGATCTTTCTGTCGATGTAATAAATCTTTTCAATCTGGTAAGTCTGAGTGGCATTCTGAGAACGGAAGTAATCCGCCTCAGCACGGAAGTTTGACAAAAGCTTGTCCTGAGCAGGCTTTGTGAAAAGCTTGGGCAACCTTTCCGGATAGACAAAGCCATCCTTATTGCGCTCCAGAATCGTCTCCAATGCCAATTCGGTGAGCTGCGTGTGCATGTTGTGCATGTCACGATATGCGACACCGGGAGGGACGTAGTAAGCGCCCGCAGTGTCCATGACCACGAAACGCGAACTTTTCGCATAAACGCGAGACATCAGGTCAGCATACCAAGCGCAGAGCCCGGCGATGATGATCGCAACGAAGAACCAAAACACGGCTGTTTGATCCCTGGCAACCAGGGTATCAATAGCTCGGCGACGTGGAGGTGAGGCAGACATGGACGCGATGTCAGTTTTCTTGCTCTTCAGTGCTAGAGATTTCCTTCAACAAGTAGGTGACCTTGTTGCAAACCCAGGCGAAGCGACGTGCATAACGGAGATTCGGATTACGCTCCCAGTGCATCTCGGCCTGAAAGGTGAAGGATTGCGTGATAGGCTCCTTGCTCTCAGGATCGACGCTAACACGAATCAACTGCCCTTGCAACACAGTGACCGCACTCAAGTCATTGTCGATCTCCATCTGAACCTCACCAATCTCCACCATTTGGTGAATTTCGAGATTCTTGAAGTCAAAACGTGTCTCTTGGACGTCAGCCAACACATCTTTCATGCCTTTTTCATTGAACAAAAGTGTCAGGCGTTCTGCATTCAGCGGTCCCCGCGGGCCTCGATTCAGATAGGTCTCCAAAGCATGACGAGCATGATAATCGAGCAATTGATTCAGGCTTTCGGTGGACTGAGAACGATCGAGATAAAAATAGGACTGATCAATTGGCACATACAGAATACTGCCGCGAGTTGCATCAGCCAGATTGTGCAAATGCCAACCTGTGGCACCAAGGCAACCGACGGAAACCAAGAACCAAAAGATGGCTAATTTTTCCTTCGAGATAAAAATTTCCGTGACGCCTTTCATCAGTCAGTCTGAGATATGCGGGTTAAGTAAGTGCTCATGCAGGGAGACATTAGGTGGGATCTTTCATGGCAGTGCCCGCTCCTGCGCCAATCGTGCCAACCCCCGTGCCCATCATGCCAACTCCGACGGCCGCACCAGCACCCGTAGCTGTCGCCGCCGCACCTGCGGCGACCATCACCGCACCCGCAGCAGCCTGTGCACCTCCCGTGGCAGCATTCATACCGGCTGAGATGAAGCCCATGCCAATCTGGGAACCTGTGGTGATTGCCTTGGAAACAACTTTGGGGGCAATGAAGAGCGTGACGATTACCCAGAGAATCACGACAATGACCAAGATCACGGGAGAGAGTATGGCCAGGATTGTCGCTACAGCTCCAATCGCACCTACTGGTGAGACGATCTCATCAATCAAATCAGGCCCTGAGTCCATGATCGCTTGGGCGAAAAGCATCCCTAGTCCCCAACCGAGAGGCCAGAAGCAAACCGCAATCATGCCAATGTGATACTTTACACCCGTGTCACGGGTTTGCTCAAAGACTAACATTCCCAAAAAAATCGGTGCCGCCGCGCTGCCCAGGTAAATCGCAATGATCTGAATCTGGAAACCGATCCAGAACGCAATGTACATAAAGATCGAAACCGCCGCCATGATGTAGGCCCCAATCAGCTGTGCAAAGTATTCAAACCATGTCAGCGGGTCAATGATGCCGAATACGATGCTAGGAGCACTGCCAGTGTCGAATGGCGCTTCACCAAAACTAGTGCCAAAGTTGATCAGCATTGAGATAGGATCGACTCCCAAGTCTTTGAGTAGATCATCCCCCAGCGCTGACTGCGCTGCCAGCATCCACTCTCCATAATATGGAGTGATCGCCACGACAAGACCACTAATCAAGATATGCCTCCAAATCGCACCGATGTCTCCAGACATCATGCCTTTGTAAACATTCATAATCAGACCCGCGAAAATGAGCACGAACATGATGAGCTGAAGCAGATCGCTACAGCGCATGCAGACATCTGACAGGTTGTCGTAAAAAAACGACATGTCGATGGAGGTCCAGTCGCCCATATTAGGTCAAGTGAAGGCTCATCTTGGGTTGGGAAATCGTTTCAGATAAAGTCAAGGTGAAGGAGTCCCTCCAGTTCCCGTGCCTGAGCCATTTGTTTGAGGTCGCGTGTTGTAGTCACCCCATCTCAGATTAGGTGCGAATGAACTCGTTGTGTTTGCCTGTCCAGGATTGGCTCCTGTGAAGCTTTTGTTAGGATCTCCCACGACCACAGTTGTTCTCGTGGTTGAGTTGGTGGTGCCAGCGGCTGGAGTGGTGCGTTTGTTGAATTCTGTTCTTCTTTCGCGTTCACCTTTGGTGATGACACGGGAAGTGGTAAGTAACTCTTTCTCCATCATGTCAGCATCAGCTTGAGAGACCAAAATGATTTGGTTGCAGTCCTGAACCTGTCCATTCAGAGCCGTGATCATCGTGCTTAGTTTGTTCACAGTCACAAGGTCCTTCGTCTCATTCATCTGCTCTGTCAGGAGCTGAATGGCCTCCTGAAGCTCTCTTTTTCGAGTCAATGCAGCGTCGCGAATCTCATTGTAGTCGGTCACCTGTTTCATCGCGACAGAGTCAAACTTGTACTTTTCTGGATCACGCTGGACGACTGTGCCATCACGCCGAGTGATGGTGTTACCAATGGCAGTCATGGTGCCAAAGGCATCTGCGTCAAAAACCTCCGAACCCGTCAGGGCTTGCAGTTCCTGAGTGCGGGTTGCGTTGTCTCGCAACTCCACTGTTGGCTGGCCAAGACTCGATGCACCGCTATCCAGAGCAGCCTGGACAGATGGAGACACAGGCGTATCGGGATTTCCGAGAGCTTTGAGCTGCTTATCTGCACTTTCGAGCTGCTTGTTTGCAGTATCGAGCAATTGGCTGATCTTGGCATCCAACCCAGACAGCGCTGTATCAATCGTTGGAGCATTCACCACGGTCACTGGGGCTGGAACTGTCTGCCCCTGGGCGCTAACGAAGTGCATAACACTGCCAATCGCGAGGAAGAGAAAACGAGATTTCATGATGTGATGAATGTGAAGGATTACTCGACGACTTCGATGACTACTTTCCGTGGCTCGACGAGCACGCCGTCCGTGGTGACATGCTCAGGAACCGGGACTTCGTAATAACGCCGCTGAAGATCTGCCGCGCCTCCTGGACGTTCAGCATCCCGCTTGAGCCAATAGAGATCCTTAATGGCATCACTGCGACCTTTGTTATAACCATCAAGGTACTTTTGACGAACTTCTCGCTGGGCGATGCTGTCACCCAGCATACCAACAGCACCCCCAGCGACGACACCCGTCACAAGACCGGCGTTGTCTTCTAGGAAGCCATTGTCCTCGTTGTTCTGACCACCACTCGATGAACCGCCAGAAGAACCGTTGTTATTGTTGTTGTCACGATTGAGCAGGTTATCGCCCACCAAGGCTCCGATCAAGCCACCCACACCTGCACCGATCAGACCTTTCTTCCAGCCGCCTCCGCTGCTGGCGGCATTGCCGTCTGATGAGGTGCTAGAGCAGGAGCTCAATGTGAAAGCCAGCAGGCTGCTGAAAAGGATAAGACGTTGAGTGTTCATTTCTTCGACTTGGCTTGACTAAGAATCATTTTGTAGGCGTCTCCACCAAACTCTTTGAGCTGTTCGTTTTGACGTTCAAAGGCTTCACCCGATGTAGCGGAAGCGAGAATCATTTCTTTGGAAGCTTGGTGACGGCCAATCGCAATGCGTGGACGGCCAGTCGCTTCATGATAATAAACAAAGCTGCCGTAAGGATCGGTTTTCATCTCCGAAGGATCCGGGAAGCTGGTGACTTGGCGTTTCGTCACGCTAGGGATGCGGAAGCCTTCGCTCATGCTTTCTACATCACGCTGATCAGGCTGCTTCAGCATGAACATGATGCGAGAGTTACCGACCACCGATGACCGAACAGGGTGGTCCTTGATGCGCTGGAACTGCTGGATGATGGAGAATACCCAGCAGGAGTATTTTCTCATGCGCTCGTAGTATTCACGCGTGATGCGATCCCCATCTGGCATAGCCAAGAAGGCAGAAAGCTCTTCAAGGATTACACGCTTCCGAGTGGATCTTGGTCTGCTCATGATCTCTTTGCGAAGATCATTGGTGATCAAGAAGGCAGCTACCGTTCGCAGTTCTTTCGCACTTTCGGGAATGTAACTCAGTTCAAAGTGCACGACCTTGCCGCTCAGATCGACATTGTTGACGCCATCCAAAATAGCACCGTAGCGGCCACTGCGGCTCCAAGGCTCCAAAAGCATTCGAAGTAGGCCTATGTCTTCGTGAGCTTTTCTTTGCCGACTTTCTAGGTTCAGAAGTTCCACGAATTGGCTGTGTGTGGGCATGTCTTCTGGTTGCATCAAGGTGTAGCCCATACTCATCAAATCCCAAAGGCTACCTGGATCATTGAGGCAATCTTCAAGGCGGGCCGGGTCAAGCGATTGATTGCTAAGGTCCGTGGCCATGGGCTCACCTTCCATGAGAGCTGACTTAAAGTCGAGCCATGCATCTGACAAGACCGTTCCCTGCGGCAAGCGCTTCTTCCGCCATTCGTCCGCGAGCATGACACGTCTTGCTGCCTCAAATCGACCTTCTGCGTTGCGATTTGACCATGTTTCATACTGGTCGATGTAAAGGCGCTCAATTTGTTTGGCGAGCAATGCTTGGCGAATGCGGTCCTTATCGACATCTGGCGGTGGCCCCGCCATCAGATGAGCGATGGACGTGGCCCCGCCCAACTGGTCAGGGCTCAGGGGCAATCCACGCGTATCGAAGTAGTTGAAGGTAAGATTTCCATTCGGCTGCACGATGATTGGCTTGCAACCATAGAGCCGCGTGAAAAGGTTGTAACTGAGGCCTTCCTCCACGATGGCCGTGTAATCGTAATAAGGAGCGGTCTGCGTGAGCAAATCGATGGTAAAGACTGACTTCCCTGCCCCGGAAGCACCAAACATGATGCCGTGCTCGGGTCGCATCGAGCCTTCCTTGCCCACAAAGGTCGTGCATCCTACCAAGGCACCTCTGGGGCCATCGTAGATTGCCTCAGCATCTTCGAGATCTCCGGTCGGTGTGCTAGAAATCGGCAGCATGTCAGCCAAATTCACATCCTCGACATACAGCTTGAAATCATTGTAATTCGCCCAAGTCCAGCCAGGCATGCAAAGCTGCCAGTAATTGCGCACGCTGGTCGGCAGAGTGGGCTCGTAAGACTGAGCGCCACCCAATTTCAGGATGCTGTTGCGAATCGCCGAGAGCTTGCTGGCACAGGCATCTGCATTTCGATCCCAAACCCTGACGATCAAATGCATGCGGTAGGGCACCACTTCATTGGTGCTTAAACGCCGCACACGGGTGCGGAGCTTCTGCAAGGTAGCTTCGAGCGAAGGTGTCAGCTTGCCACGCTCCAATCGAGCCACCTTGCTTTCGGTCGCCACACGATCTTTTTCCACATCACCTGCTTCGATATTGCAGATGACTTGGTAGTCCAGAAAGTCCAGCTGCGTCAGCGTTCGCATCATGCCGATGTAGGTGAACTTCGGCAAGGTCTTCACCACGCAGATGCCCTGATAAAAGCCATCCATCTTGAAGGCCGAACTGCCACCACGAACAGGAGCAGCTTCGCTGTTGAAGCACATCTCAGCGATGGTTTTGCTAGGATCGTAGATGTCGTCGAGGTTCAGAGCATCATTTTCAAAGGCACTCGGATTGAAATAACGATAGAAGGACTCGAAGTGATCCATGTTGCTCATGGGCATGACCCGACCGCCTAGACTCCCGAACTGCTGCCGCAGCGCTTCTTCGAGTTCGCTTTGCTCACGCTTAGCCGCTTGCAACAGCTCTTCATAATACTGCCGACCTCCGCCCATCGCTTTACCACCGACACGCGAGGTAAAGTAGAATTGAAGGTGTTCGCGACGCAGTTTGTGATCTTTGATCTTCTGATCGTAGCGCCGGTAGCGTTCTTCCCGTTGACGGGTGGACCAGCGATCCTGGGGCAACATTTCCGTTTTTTCACGATAGCGCTCAAGCTCTTTCCGGTAATCGCTATCGACACTCCAGGCGACCTGGAGACGGAGTTCGGGACGAATCATGCGGAGCAAAACACGCAGATTGTCCTCCAAGGACATCAACCACGATGCATCCGTGTTCTCCGTGTCAGGCAATTCAATGTTGTAACCTCGACCGATACCACCTCCACGCTGAAGGCCGCGATAAATAATAAGATCCTCGTCGAGGTATGAATTGATGAAACGTGCCATCCGGGGTTAGGATCAAATACGGTGAGAGTCCTTGCTTTTGGGTTCTTCAATCCAATCAAGCACCAGAGGCTCTACTTGCTTGGGAGAAAAATAAGACCCACCTGAGGCTTTGATAATCAACCATTCGCCAAGCTCGACGTCATAGCTAGCTGGTTTGCCTTGTTTCAGACCGAAGACATAAAGCGACACTAAAACGAGGGGAATGGATGCGATCAAAATAGCCAAAGGCATGTTGGCATTTTGTTCGCCAGCGAACTTTCGGAATAGCAGCAAGGATAGGGTCAGGGCTCCCATAAAAAAGAGAGCATTGAACCCTTCGAATCCAGCGATGCCTTGCTGGACCTCTCGACCTTCATTGGTCTCGTGAAGGCGAATGCCTTGCTGATTTTCCATAAGTAATTGAGATGTAATTGTCTCTCCTGTTCTGGCAGGCCGATCCGAAGATCGGCACTGCCAGAGATTGAGAGGGGGCAATGTGTGCTAATGCGCACACGAGATCGCACGATCAGTTGGTGCCGCCCATGTTGATTTCTTCAATGTTGTCGGAGCCACCTGCGCTGTTAAACATGACCTTCACGATGATGAAGGAAAGACCACCAATGCCAGCACCAACCAGACCGTAAAGGACACGCTCAGTCTGCCCCATCATGAACATGACAGCTGCGAAAAGGAGTCCACCGAAGGCAAGCACGAGGCCCACCATGTTCAGGATGTTAACAATACCACTCATCTGACCAGCAAGAGACGTCTCATTCGTCTGAGCGAGTGGCATAGTGAAGCGCAGAATGTTGGTGCCGAGGGTAGAAATGGCGATAGGATTCATGAACAGATTTTGGTTTTTGAGTTGTGTTTGAGTGTTTTAGCTCGCGGGTATGGACCACTTGCTAGCGACTAATAGCCTGGGGGATTTGAACTGTGACAGATTTTTCTTCGTGCCTGCATTCTTCAATGCATGGAGAGGGCATCCCGCAGCGCGGCTAGCTCTTCCTGCACGGCTTCTTCCGTCGGCGTGACTAGTGTCGATGCCACCAATTCTTTCAAAATCTCACGGAAACGCTTTCGCAGACGCGAGACGTTCTGACGAACTGCATCATGAGAAAGCCCCAAATGCTGAGCCAGCTCAGCATCGCTGCCAGAAGCTGCCTGCGTGGGGTCCAGACGAGGCCGTAAAGCTGCGAACAAGGCCGCCTTGCCAGCCGCAGTCTGCTCTGCGGCCAACTGATCCACGGCAGACTCGATCAACCTGAGCGCACACAAGCGCTGATAAGCTGACTCAGGTGTGCGAGGATCAGGCACGTGAATGGTGATCTCATCCTCTGCCAAAGAGGCCTCCAAGGAGAGCATCTCCCTGCCGCCTCCCCGTTTGAGTGCCCCAGCCTGGCGTTGCCAGTGCTTGATGTGGCGCCCAAAAGCGGTCAGCAGATAGTTCCGCATTTTGCCCAATTCTGAGTCTGCACTCGCAAAAAGGTCTTTTTCTAGAACAAAGCTGAAAAAACTCTGCGTCAAATCTTCAGCGTCCGCCGGGGCGATGCCCTGGAAGCGAGCATAGGAATAAATGGGGCGCCAATAAATGCGACACAGGGACTCCAAAGCATCTCCAAGAGCTGTGCGGTCCTTACCATCACGCACAGCCATGACAATGCTCCAACGAGTCTGAGGAAAGGTGCCTATCTGGGTCTGATTTCTGCCGGACATGGGATGATTTCGAAAAACTACCGTCATCTTCGTCGGAAAAACAACTTCGCTAAGAACGATTTCAACAAGTTGAAGCAAATCCTGAAATTGATTTTGTCACATTTGATTCTCGAAAGTTTAAATTGGAGCGCAGCCAGCTCGGAGATGAGCTTGGTGCCCCCCAACGAAGCACAACCCTCAACCCATGACTCCTACGTCCTTGTCGTCTGATTCAAATGGCAAAAGCACCGAGCCAAAGGATGCCAAAGTGATGGCAGGATTGAGCCCGCTAGGCCTGATCGAAGCTGCACTGAGCAGTGATGAGACGACGGATTGGCACCCCCCCTTGGCTGAGGATTTGGAGCCTTACTTTCCTGGCTACCGCGATTTTGCCTTCATTGACCGCGGGGGAATGGGTGCTGTTTATAGCGCCACGCAGACTTCACTGGACCGAAAAGTCGCCATCAAAGTGCTGCCACCTGACTTGGGTGAAGACCCCCTTTTTGTGGATATTTTTCAAAGTGAGGCCCGCCTGCTCGCACGGCTTCAGCATCCCAACGTGGTGGCAATTTATGACTTCGGTCGTAGTGAACTGGGGCTGCTTTACATCGTGATGGAGTATGTGGAGGGCATTTCTCTTTTAGAAATGCTCAAGCGAGAAGGTGCACTGAAGCCTGTGCGTGCATTCAAGATTGCCGCGCAAGTGTGTGATGGTCTGCAATTCGCTCATGACCGTGGTGTCATTCATCGTGACATCAAGCCCACGAACATCCTCATTGATGATAGCGATAGCGTCCGCGTCGCTGACTTCGGCCTCGCACAGGGGCTTCAGTTGGGAAAACCGTCCCTCACCCCCAGAGGGCGGATGTTGAGAGTCGGCACTCCCGTGTATTCCGCACCAGAGCAGATGAAACCCGGCGCCGTCGTGGATGGTCGTGCAGATGTTTACAGCTTGGGGGTCACTCTGTATGAAATGCTGACAGGCAAGCTGCCCAGCGTTCCGCTGAAGGCTCCATCCAAAGTCGCTGAAGTGCCGAGCATGGTTGATAAAATCATCCTGCAAGCCATGGACCCTGACCCAGATTGCCGCCCCGAAAGCGCGGTCGATATGTCAGCGAGCCTACGAAAGGTGGCAAAAAGGCTATCGACCCCCGTCCTCTCTCACACCATCAGCCAGCGCCCCATCGTTTCGATGATGACGACCGTGATCATCACGATCTGCATGATCTATCTGCTGGATGAACTGGAGAACATGGTGCGACGGCAAAAGGCACGAACGACTGCACTGGCAAAAAGCATATCGGAGATGCTGGTGAAGATTGATGACCAGTTCACTCTCCTCAATATCCCCATGACCTGGGATACTGCGTATTCTCAGAGCCAAAAGCTCAAAGAATATGAACTCGCTAGCATCCATTCTACCGAAGAAGCCGCCAGATTGCAGAAGGTGCTCTCTGAGATGAATATCACCGAATCCATTTGGCTAGGCGGCATCAGCAAAACAGGAGCAAATGATGCCTTTGTCTGGGCCGATCAATCCCCCTGGACCTATGCTCATTGGATGCCTGATTCAGACAAGGACAAGATTGTTTTGTCAGAGATACAGCCGATCAATCAAAGTCAGCCACTAGGCCCCGATGGCTCCATGCCCGACTGGATCGAACTGAGAAACGACGGTGATACTGTCGTGGATCTCACAGGCTGGCAGTTTGTCTTCATGAACCCAAGTGGCACATGGCGCACTCGAATCGGAGACCTCAAGACGAGAGGCAGTCCATCCATGCTAATGTCACCGGGTGATCACCGCGTCTTGATCTGTTCAGATCAACTCAAAGACACCTCCAGCGCTCCCTTCATTCCCTTTTCTTTGGATGAACGGCAGGGGCGGATTGCGTGGTTATCACCCTCAGGCCGACGAATTCAGGTTTTTGACCGTCAATGGGTGCAGATCCATGGCCCTCGCAGCTTGGTGAGCGATGAAACGGGCCATGGCTGGTCCTTGAGCAGTGTTTTGACCCCTGGAGCGCCCAACAAGACCCTCACCCGCAAATTTCACCTGGACACCCGCCCCCGTGCGACGCGAATGGCCGTGATGATGCTGCCCAGTTGGGGAGGCCATTGGACTCAAGAGAATCCAGAGACAACCGCCCTGGTGCTGCTCAAGCGTCAGAAAACGAATGCGTCTCAGATCAAAACTCCCGATCGAGCAAGTAATCAGCCAGCTCCCTGAGTCGCTGCCCCTGTGTGCCGAACACCTGGAGAGCATCGTGCGCCACCTGAGTGAGTCGCCGTGCCTCCTGGCGTGATGCTTCGAGGCCGATCAGCGCTGGGTAAGTGCTTTTTTCCGAAATCAGATCTTTGCCAGCGCTCTTGCCCAGCTTTTCGCTCGTCTGCGTCACGTCCAGAATGTCGTCGATGATCTGAAAGGCAAGCCCTGTGGCCATGCCAAAATCATGAAGAGCCTGCATCTCATCCGAGCGCGCGTCCGCGCTCATGCCACCCAGCTTCAAACTCGTGGTGAGCAAGGCGGCCGTTTTGTTTTCGTGAATGAAGCGCAGTGCCTCGAGCGGCAGTTTTTTCCCTTCCCCCTCCAGATCGGCCACCTGTCCCCCCACCAGATGCAGACTGCCAGCGGTGACCGCGAGTTCACGCACGAGAGCAGCAGTGGTGTGATGTGACACCACCGAAGTTAGGGCCACAAGCTCAAAAGCTAGCGCTTGCAGCGCATCCCCCGCCAAAACAGCAATCCCATCGCCATAGACCTTGTGACACGTCGGAACACCACGGCGGAAGTCGTCATTGTCCATACTCGGCAGATCATCGTGAATCAGTGAATAGGTGTGCAGACACTCCACCGCACAAGCCGCAGGCACTGCTACGTCTGCTGAGCCACCACAGGCCTCTGCTGCGGCGACGCAAAGTATGGGCCGCAGACGTTTGCCACCGGCGAAGACACTGTGACGCATGGCACGATGAATCGTCGTGGGCGGAGTCTCTGCCGAAGGAATCAGGCGGTCCAAATGAGCATCAATCCAAGCACAGCGCTCGGCGAGGTAGGTTTTCAGATCAGACATGTCGGGAAAAAGGCGGAAACAATAGTTTCGCAGTGCTTGCGCAATCCTTTCAACCCCACAAATCTAAAATCTAACGTATCTCTTTTCCTTCCCGCCCTCCCTCATGCCACGCGAATACACGCTGCACACTGCCCCGTCCGCCACGCCGCGCATCCATTACAAGGCAGAGCTCAATGAGCAGCAGCACGCCGCAGTGACCGCACCGCCAGGGCAGACGCTGGTCATCGCCGGAGCAGGTTCTGGCAAAACGCGCACGCTCACTTACCGTGTGGCTTGGCTGCTGGACAATGGCGTGCTGCCCGAGCAAATCTTGCTACTCACCTTCACCAACAAAGCAGCGCGCGAGATGCTGGAACGAGTCAATACGCTGGTTCAGGTCGATACCCAGCGCCTCTGGGGCGGAACATTCCATAGCATCGGTAACAAATTCCTGCGCTGGAATGCGGAGCGGCTTGGCTATCGCAAAGGTTTTTCCATCATGGATCGCGAGGATCAAAAGGACCTCCTCGAAACTGTGGTGGCGAACAGTGGCATTGATACCACTGGCTTCCGCTTTCCCAAAGCCGAGGTCATCGGTGACATCTTTTCGATGGCGGACAACACCTGCACCCCGGTCGAAGAGATCATCACCACGCGTTACCCCTACTTTGATAAGATCATCGAGCCCATCACTCGTCTGCGTGAGCTTTACCAGCAGAAGAAAGTGGAGACGAACAGCATGGATTTCGATGACCTGCTGACTCAATCCGTTCGCTTGCTGAAAGAGAATCCTGATCTCTTGGAGCGCTACCAGCGGCAATTCGAGTTTGTCCTTGTGGATGAGTACCAGGACACCAATCGGCTCCAGTGTGAATTCATTGAGATGCTCACCGGCGCGGATGGCAATCTCATGGTGGTCGGTGATGATGCGCAGAGCATCTACTCCTGGCGGGGAGCGGATGTGACCAACATCCTCAACTTCCACGAACACTGGCCCAAAGCACGTGTGTTCAAGATTGAGGTCAACTACCGCAGCGTGCCTGAGGTGCTGAATCTGGCCAACGCCAGCATTGCCAACAATCGCGCCCAGATTCGAAAAAATCTCCAGTCCTCACGCGGTGAAAAGGGCCTCCTGCCCGCACTCGTGCCCCTGGACAGTGGCAGTGCTCAGGCCTCATTCGTGGCCCAACGCATCTTGGAACTTCAGGATGAAGAAGGCGTATCTCTAAATGAAATCGCAGTACTCTATCGCGCTCATTTCCACAGCATGGAGCTACAGATGGAGCTGACGAGCCGCGGCATCCCTTTTCAGATCACCAGCGGGCTTCGCTTCTTTGAGCAGGCGCATGTGAAGGACATCGCGGCGTTCATGAAATTCGCGGTCAACCGGCGGGATGAAGTCAGCTTCATGCGCATGGTGAAGCTCATTCCTGGAGTCGGCGGTGCCAGCGCGACCAAGCTCTGGAATGCTTGGCTCAAAACAGATGCCGCGAGCGCCGAGGTAATGACGGGAAAGTTTAGCGACCTGCTCATTCCGATGCCTGTGCCAAAAAAAGCACGAGAGACCTGGGATCAGTTCGCCTACACGCTCGACGAGCTCATCGTCGATGGCAAAACCACTACACCCCCGGAAATGATCCGCAGCATCTATGAGGGTGTGTATCAGGACTACATGCGCGCGAAGTTCAAGAACGCTGACCAACGTGAACAAGACCTGGAGCAACTGAGCAACTACTCCAGCCGCTTCACGGATCCCCTGGAGTTTCTTAGCCAGCTGAGCTTGCTGAGCGGTGTGGATACTGGAGACAAGCCAGATCAGGAGCAGGATCGTGAAGCCGTGACGCTCACCACCGCCCATCAAGCCAAAGGCCTCGAGTGGCACAGCGTCTTTGCCATCTGGGTAGCGGATGGCATGTTCCCCCACGCCCGAGCTGTGGAAGAAAGCGACCTAGGCATCGAAGAAGAGCGTCGCCTGTTCTACGTCACCGTCACGAGAGCCAAGGATGAACTCTACCTCTGTTATCCGGTGATCAATCATCAGGCACGAGACGGTGATATTCTGATGAAACCCAGCCGCTTCATCACCGAGCTGCCTCAAGACCTGATGGAAAAGTGGAACGTGCGCGGCGGCTGGTAACTTCAGCTTATCGAAATTGACGCAGCACCAAACCTAGCGTCATGCTTCACAGTCGCTGTTTTTCCTGCATCCATGGACTCGCCTACTCCGTCAGCGAAAGCTCATGTTTGTCATTGTCTCTAGATGCCTCTTCAGCCGCAAAAGAGACTTCTGCCCAGTGTGTCCTGTCCAGATCCAGCGACCTTTCTTGGAGAGCAGATGTCTTGCGGCAGTTTAACCTGGAGGCCGAAGTTCCACAGGGTAGGAATGCCCCGCTTACTGGGAATGGCGAAATTTGGGTTTAACAAACAGGTCGCAGTGCCTGCGAGCGAAAATCAACGGAAGAGAGCCTGTGTTTGCATCAAAGCTTCTTGAGCAATCCTTGAAGAAGGTCTCCCAATCCCTCTCCACGAATGAGATTTTTGAAGATTCGGTCCACCTTAGGTTTGATCTGGGGATCCGACAATGATCCTTCAGATTCGATATCAAACGCCATGCGCCCTTTCTCATCAGCTAGGGCTTTCATCACACCACGTGTGATGGACTCCCCCAGTCGAGCTCTTTCGAGACCTTGCTGGAGCCTTCCTTGCAGTTCAGGGCCACAGGATAGGCGCAGCTCGATCTCGTGCTGATCAGCAGCTGCATTCACATACGACTTTCGTCTCAGGGAGACCTCATAGTCTGGGAAAAGAAAGCGGGCATCCTGCGTCAGGGAAAAGCGATTGTTCACGAATGTGCCCTCGACCACAGCAGCCTCTTGAAGTGGGCCGCCCACCCGCACGGGGCTGAGGTCAATGCCATACTCCTGAAGCTTGCGCATTTCTTTGCCCGCCGCATCCCCCATCGTCATGTGTCCGGCGATCATGGAGCCTTTGTCGAGCGTCATTTTGACAAGAGAGGAAGGCTGCCAAGCCCCCGTACTAGGATTTAGCGGACGAATCTGGCTCGTCGCGCTGAGGCGGACATCGGCCAGCGTCGCCTGTTGGCGCGCGCCTGCGATCCGAGCCCAACCACTGATCTTTGCGACAGCGCTCAGCTTGGCGACCATCTGATTGTGCTCTGCCAAGTTTTGTGAGTCTAGGTCGATGCCGGTCAGTTCAAAGTCCAAATCACTCACAGCCACCGCACTGCCATTGTTTTGAATCGTCATGCTACCGTCCTGAATCACCGCAGACTGAATCGAGAAAGAGAATCGATTGGGAGACTTCTCCGGTTGTGCAGATGCTGGCATAACGCTCGTCGAATTCGACGGCTCCGCAGGCGCTGGTGCCACAGGGATGGCCCGAGGCACTTCATCGCTTGCCATCGCAACTCTAGAGATCTGCGGCTGGACAAACAAACCTTCCAGGGTGCTGCGCCCCTTGGCGTCAATCGACTCCCGAACCACGGGTGCAAGAAAAGTCAGCTTTTCGACATGAAACCGACGGTTCAACAAATCCTCCAGGCGCACCTCCAGAACCACCTCTGGGAGATGAATCGGCACCTCCTGCCCAGGAGAGGTGGGTGCGTCTTTTGGCATCAGCCTTACCTCTCGCAGCGAAAGTCGGGCAGGCTTCGAGAACAAATTCAGACTCGCATCCGCAATCTCAGCCCGGCAGGCCATCGCTCGTTCGATCTGCTGCACCCAGAACTCAGGCCCCAAATTCCGCATGATCCACCACGACGAACCAAGTGCAGCCAGAGCCAACAGCGCTATGCACGAGAGGCCAAGCACAAGGATGTTTCGGGGCAGACGTTTCATGGCCTTGCACACTGACCCACACTTCAACGGATGCAAGGCCTGCGATGTATGCACACCGAGTCTTTAGGGGCTGCTGGGAAAGATCCACGCAGCGATGTTTAGCACCGGCGAGAAAGGCTATGCCACTCAGCCGCCCACACTCAGCGTTCCTTCGTGAGTGCCAGCTTTGAGCTTCACGGGAGCATGGGTGTGGTTGTGGATGATGGCATCACCTTTGAACACGACGCCTTCGCCGCATTCGACAGGGCCGTGGACGAGGAGGCTACGGCAGTGGAGGAGGCTGGGGGTGTGGGGGAAGTTCTTTTCCAGGCCGTCCACGAGTTTGCAGAGCTTCTGGTCCAGGTGCAGATGGGGCGGCTGGCCCTGGCGGCTGGGGTGGAGGCGCAGGCAGAAGTCCTCCGTGAGCACGTAGGCATCGGAACGCACGGCGAGCAGATCGCTGGTCGTCTTCACTGGGGCAAAACGCACGCGGGAGACCTCAATGGCACCCGCACCGGCAAAACACTCAATGGCCGCGCCCATGGCTGTCTCGAGCTGGATGACGGCGGGCGAAGTCGCATCGCGAGGATCGACGGTCTTCTTGTTCATGATCGGCGGCAGCGGGATGAGGCCGTCATTGGCGGCGAGCGCAGCTTTCAGCGCCTGAAGGTCGATCCAGAGGTTGTTCGTGTTGAAGTAGCGATGGCGCTCGATGTCCTGGAAGTGCTTCTCGTCATCCTTCGGGCATTGCGCCGATTCACGCAGCAGGAAGCGCCCATCGCGCAACCGCACGGCGAGATGGCCGCCCTTCTTGTCCGACTCCGTGCGTCTCGTGACCTCCATGGCGAAAGGCATGCCGCTGTCGGCAAACCACGCGAGGATCGCCGGATCGAGCGTGGCACCGAGGTTGTCGGAATTCGACACAAAGGCATAGCGCTGGCCGCTGGCGAGCAGTCGCTCCAACCAGCCGGAACCAGCAAGGCAGGCATAGATGTCGCCATGACCTGGCGGGCACCACTCCTGCTCGGGGTTCGCCGACCAAAGCGCAGGCTCGAGGGTGCTCGCTAGCACTTTGGGCACCTTGTTCTGCATCAGCTCCCACACCTCACGGCCACCGAGCTTCGGAAATCGAGCCGCCAAATGCGCCGCAGTATCCACCGATGTGCTGAAGCTATTCATGAGCATGAAAACCGGCACTTCGCCGCCCGTCTGCGCCCGCAGCCGAAGGATCTGGCGCGCGATCAAATCGAGAAAGGTATCCTCACCCCGCACCGGCAGCAGCGACTTCGCTTTTTCCAGCCCCATGCCCGTGCCGAGACCGCCGTTGAGCTTAATGAGCACCGTTTGCCTCAACAGTTCCGACGCCCGATTTGCCTCCGGAGCCATGAGCGCATCCGCCTTCGGCAAATCCTGCGCCGGCTGGATCGTGTCCTCGGGAATCATGCCCGTCTCCCCCGCCAGCAAGGCTGCGTAACTGCCGCGAAACGCGCGGATGGCAGATTCACTGAGACCCTCCGCCTGCATTTTGTCACGAAACGGGGCAAACGAAGTCTCAAGTCGGTCAGATGGGGAAAGTTGGCTCATGCGTCCGCAACGCTAGAAGCTCGCCCGCACCTGAGCAAATGCAGAATCCAAGCACTCGCAGCTTTCAGCTCAAGGCTGCTGACACAATGCGTGCACCGAGTGACTCAGAGGCACGAAGTGCCTGGGCGGGAGGTGGTCTCAGGCTAGGATGAAGGATACCCTGTGAGGCCGCTTTGTCAGCGATCTCCGCCAGAGCCTCGGTGAAGGCCTTGATGGCTAGCGCCTCCTCTGCACGATCGTAGGCTAGGCCGTTGAGTAGAGCCACATGCTCGTAGCGATTCATCCACTCTTGCGCTCTCACTTTGTAGCGCTCCAGCACCAGACGCAGCAGGGATTCAGCCGCACGTTCCTGCGATTCACGCAGCACCTGCCAGGCCAAGCAGCGAGCTACATCAGCGGCAGCCGTCACGAGACCAGGCTCGACAGTTCCGTGCTCGAGCTGGCGATGACGATGCTCGTAGTGAAAGCCCAAATCGACCTGACACATCTCTGAAATACGAAGCTGACGATGTACCTCACACAGCATGGCGATTTCCAGCCCCCAGGAGGATGGCAGGCTGAATTGGCTGAGCGTCTCGCTATCTCCTGCAAATTCACCCGACAGCGGATAGCGGAAGCTTTCCAAATGCTCCAGCAAAGGCATGGGGCCGAGCACTTCTTGATAAGCGTGGATCAGTGGAAAGATCAGCAGCCGCGTGACTCGACCAAAGAGTCGGCCTGCCACACGGCTGTAGTAGCCCTTGGCAAAACGATAGCCAAGGCGAGGATGGGCGATGGGATAGCAGAGCTTGGCCAGCAAGGTGGGGCCATAATTCAAGATGTCCGTGTCATGGCTAATGACGATGCCACGGTGACCTGAAGCCTGCAGCCAAGTTAGGCCCATCCAGATGTTAGCACCTTTGCCATGGGTGTTTCGGGGAGTGACCTGATGATGAATGGCATCCAGCGCAGGGCCGTCATTCCACAAGAGGGTCAGCGGCTTGCCCCCCAGCCACTCATGGCAGGACTTGAGGCTGGAGCGGATGACCTCCTCTTCTGGAGTGCCATTCATGCTGATCACCACTTGGGCGATGTAGGGGACCTCAGCCACTTGACGGAGGATGCTTGGCAGCGCGGGACGGTTCACCTCCGTGTGCAGGGCAGGCAGCAAAAGTGCCACGGGCCGCTCAAGGGTCAGCTCCGTGAGCTCGGCCTCACGTTCGCTGCTGTCTGGCGTAGCCAGGTGATGCAGGGTGGGGAGGCGGGCGTGCTGGTAAAAATCTGCCATTCAGCGAGATGCGGCGGAGGGATAAGGACGACGCTTCAAATCTGTGAAGCTGCGTCCTTCGGCAGGACGGTGGCATCGTTGGGTTGATTCAGCGGCGTCAATTCATCGCTGGTGATGGGATCTTCCGGGGTATCGGCAGCTTCATGGTCGATTTCGATGGTCTGGCGCATTTGCCGAGAGATCCAGGGACGGACCAAGCCATAGATGAGGTAGCTGACGAAGAGGATGGAAGGCATCCACTGCCAATTCCTGACCGTGAATGCGACCAGGATGATCGAGATCAGCACCCAGGCCGGAGAACGCCGAGTACGCCAGTTCACTGACTTGAAGCTGGGATACTCCAGGTTGCTCATCATCAGGTAGGAAAGCATGACCATCAGGCCCGCTAGACCGTATTTCCAAGGGCCGATTTCTTTTTCTCCCTCATCGAGCCAGATCATCAGCAGGGTGAGAGAGGCGATGACACCGGCAGCTGCGGGAATGGGGCAGCCACGGAAGTGCTTGCTGTTCGTCTTGTTGTCCGACGCGGCGATGCAGTTGAAGCGAGCTAGACGCAAGGCACCACAGACGAGGTAGGCGGATGCAATGAGCCAGCCGAGACCCGCTGGTGTCTCGATGTCTTTCAGCACAATGTCGTGAACGAGCAGCGCTGGAGCGACCCCGAAGCTGACGATGTCTGCGATGCTGTCCAGCTCACGGCCAAAGGGTGATTCCTGCCCACCTAAGCGAGCCAGACGCCCATCCAGAACGTCGAACAAACAAGCTGCCAAGATGGCAATGATGGCCCAATAGTAGTGCTCGGTGATTTGGCCTTCTCGACCTTTGAAGATCTGCAAGATCGCCACAAATCCAGAAAGGATATTGCCTGCCGTCATCATGGTAGGCAGGACGTATATGCGGGGCTCACTTTCGATCATGAGGTCAGACTTTAGCCGTGCCATTCCGCTTGCCTAGTCTGGATTGGACAAAATGAAAGGTTCTGCGCTTTCACAGCTTGGCCTTGAGTTCTGTCATTTGCTTCAGCGTCATGGGCACGTCTTGACCTTGCGGCAAGGGCTCAATGACCACACCCGTTTGTTCGGCACGAAAAGCGGTGCGAACTTCATTCAGCACGGGTTCAGCCACCCCGCCTAGCACCCAAATGCGCACCATACGCTCTTGCCGATCAGCCGTCGCCGCAGCGAGACGCTGAAGGGCGCTTTGCTGGTTTTCATCACGCACCCCCAGTGGCACTGCGGCAAGGCGCAGCGTAGCATCCCCGCGCTCGCCAGCCATGGAGTGAAAGAGAGACATCCCACCTGCGATGGCCAGGGCTTCTGCCTTCAGATGGGCGATGTCACCATAAGTCAGCAGAAGCAGCTGCACTTCACGCGGGCGTTGCTTACCCGTCAGCTCGACTTCAATGTTGGAGTATTCTTGCCCAGCTTCGAAAAAGCGGTCTCGCTTCGGCTCAAAGCCCATGTTTTCTGGGCTCATTGAGGAATCCATGTAGCTGGCCACTGCGGCAAGCCTAGCGGCACCTGGGCGCTGGAGCTCTTCTGTCAAAATATCCGCATACCTCCCCAGCACCCTTTCTGTCATTTCCCGGCGCAAGGCCGAGGCATGGGCAAAGCTACGCGCCTCCACGGCCTGTCGTTTTTGCCACCAAATGCCAAACGAAAGAATGCTGGTGATGATGAGTCCCAGGGGGAACAGGACAAGAGCCAAGCGGATGAAACGACCGGGGGAAGACATGGAAAAATGAGGAACCAGAGGCTGGAATGGCAAACGATACGCTTTTCAAGCCTGATCCGCCGTGACCTCCACCGCTTCGCATTTTTCTCGCCAGCCGGGAAAGTTCCACACGTTGGGAAAACCGGAGCACTGCACTGGCTTCACGGCTTGGATGCGACAGACGTTCACGCCTTCGAGGAAAAGACACTCTCCGTTTGGCTTGTCGATGATCGAGAGTCCTGTGCGGTTCGCGTTCAATCGCGTGCAGTTTTGAATGAAATCATCCACTGACATCTGGAGATAAGCGGCGATGTTCTCCACCTCGGTTTGCGTCACATGGACATCCCCAGGCCAGCGACAACAGTTGCCGCAGCGAACGCATTGGTATCGCGGAGAGGGAGAGGATTCCTGGAGTGCGGAAGACATTCTGCAAAACGAAGTGCCGATGGCCGGACTCGAACCGGCAAGGAGGTTGCCCTCCAGCGGATTTTAAGTCCGCTGTGTTTACCATTTCACCACATCGGCAGACGTAGCTGGGATATTCTTTCTAGAGCGTCTTTCCGCAGATGGCAAGGCGCGAGAGGCTTTATAAGCGCCGAAGCCCGTCCTCTGTCATCGGATTGGGAATTTCGGCATCGATTTCATCGATCCGCGCCAGGGTTTCAGGGCTGAGCACGAGATCAACAGCCTGGAGGCATTCCTCCCATTGGGCGACGGTGGTGGCTCCGGCGATGGTGGAGGCGACAAAGTCATGCTGTCGGCTCCAGGCCAGGGCGAGGGCCGTGACGCTGACGCCGAGATCTGAAGCAAGGCGCTGAAGTCGCGCCGTGGTTTCAAGCGTGCGTTCATTGACAAAGCGGGCAGCCATGCGCTTCTGCCGTGGTCCGCCTGATTCTAAATAACTGGTGAAGCGAGCCCCGGCGGGGCGAGCCCCCTGGTTGTATTTTCCCGTGAGCACCCCTCCGCCCAAGGGTGAATACGGCAGTAGGCTGACTTTTTCTTGGCGACAGACCTGCGCGAGTTCGCTTTCACAGCGGCGATTGATGAGGGAAAAATTGTTTTGCACGGTCGCCATCCGGGCGAGGCCATGCTTTTCCGCCTCCCAGAGGTTTTTCATGACGCCCCAGCAGGTCTCGTTGCTGCTGCCCCAGGCGCGTATTTTGCCCTGCTGAATCAACGTGGTCATGGCAGTGAGGGTCTCGTGCGGGTCCATGCCATGGTCGGGCCAGTGGGTCTGGTAGAGGTCGATGTAATCGGTCTGAAGACGGCGTAGGCTATCCTCACAGGCGCGGAAAATCTGGCGACGATCCAGGGCTGTGAACCCTCCGCGTATCGGAGGGCGGAACCAGCCATGGCCTGGACCGGTGACTTTCGTGGCCAAGATGAGCTCACCCCGATTTCTCGCCTTCAGCCAGCGTCCCACGATCTCTTCAGTGATGCCAAAAAGCTCGGCGCTTGGCGGCACGGGATACATCTCCGCCGTGTCAAAAAAGTCGATCCCGGCATCCACCGCACGGTCCATGATGGCAAAAGAGGTCTTTTCATCGGCCTGGAGGCCGAAAGTCATGGTTCCCAGGCAAAGGTCAGTGACGACGATGCCAGTGCGTCCGAGGCGTTTTCGATTCATGCGCGCTATCTTGGCGAATCTGAGTCTGCCGACAAAAGAAAAGCACTAGCCGTCTCCGCGTGGACGACGCGCCGGACGTGGGGGCACATCCCAGAGCACCGTCTCAGCCAGTGGGACTTCTGCGCGATGGCCTGCGGGCTGGAGCTGGGTCTGCAACCACAAGCCAATGCGGCGTGCCTCCTCCGGCGTGATGTCGGAGGAGGTCTCAGCCTGCGCTGAGGTGAAGTCAGGCCGATGAGCTATGTGCCCGGCCTTCCAGACCCAGGCGCGTGGGTTGTAGGGGCCCACGCGGCGGGGATCACTCCACGTGTGCAGTGCCAGCGTTTGATCATTTACCGCAGCAGCCATGTGCATGGGGCCGCTGTCCACACTGACCACCCAGTGCGCTGCGCGTAGGCAGGCGATGAGCTGGGCCAAACTGGTGCGCCCACTGAGATCCGTGATGTGCAGACCACGAGGCCGAGCTGACTCATCGGTGATGCCGACTAGGATCACCGGACGCGGAGCCAGGGCATCACACAGAGCCTGAAGGGCAGCTGCGGAGAGGGATTTCCCCTGCCCCCGTGACCACGGATGAATGACGATCAAGTCCTGCCGCTGCGGCCACTCAGGGGGCAGCACGCCCTCTGCTAGTGGAAAATGAACGGCTTCCGGTTTTACCTCCACTCCCAAGGCACGCGCGAGGCGCAGGTAGCGATCCACCGCATGAGCATCGGGATCAACGGCAATGACGTGATCATGCCACAAACGGGCGCATTCACGGGAATCCGAAAGCCCAAGCACGGGTTTCGAACCACTAGCACGGGAGAGGAGCGCACTTCGGAGCAATCCCTGAAAATCCAGCACAAGCTCAGGCTCCAATCGACTGGGCAGCTTCACTTTGGCCCACTGCCAAGCGCGCATCAGGCCCAGAGGGCCTCTGAACTTTTTGCGTGGAAATTCGACCACTCGATCCAGCCAAGGTATGCCATGCAGCAAGGGTGCCCATTCGGTGTTGATCAGCCAACGAAGCCGCAGGTAGGGAAAGGCCTTTTTGATCGCATGTGCTGCGGGCAGGGTGTGGACGACATCCCCCAGTGAGCTGGGTTTAACAATCAACGCAGAGCGAAAGTCCGCGAGGCATGGCAGCGGCTTGCCTGAAGACATGGGAGGAGGCGAAGGAAAATCACGGTGACGGGCGAGACGACACACCTCAAGTAGCAAGCCCGACATGAAAACGAGCGCAAGGTTCGTCTTCGAGGCTGTTACTTGCCCAGCGCGAGACGATCCGCAAGCAAACTCGGCAATCCGGCGGCATGGATCTTCTTTTGGGTCGTGCCAATGTCATACTCAAGACGACGAATGCTGATCGTCTGCGCCTGCATGTCATAAATGGCATACGAGGCACGCCAGTCGCCATCGCGTGGTTGGCCGACACTGCCAACATTGACGAAATACTTCACCCCGCGCTGGAGCTGCACCTCAGCCCCGCGAGCCGCACGCACCGAATCGTCTTTTTCAAAAATGCGCGGCACATGAGTATGACCGTAAAAGCAGACCTGGGTAAACTGATAGCTGAAACTGGCCATCGCATCGAAGCGGTTCGTGACATATCCCCAGCTGCCAGGTGAATCCAAGGTGGCGTGGACGATGGTGAAATCGCGCACCTGCCGCACCAATTTCAAATCGCGAAGCCACTGACGCTGCTCTTCACTCAGCTGAGCTCGTGTCCATAGCAACGCGGCTTGCGCGAGAGGATTCAGCTCTTCCAGATTCGACTCACTGGCGGCACCTTCATCATGATTGCCACGCACCACGGGACAGCCCATCTGCCGCACGGCTTCCAGACACTCAGCAGGATTCGCCGCATAGCCGACGATGTCTCCCAGACACACATGGTTGGCACATCCTTGCTCGTGAGCATCCCAGAGCACTGTCTGCAGCGCTTCCAGGTTGGCGTGGATGTCTCCAAAAATGGCAAATTTCATTAGGTTAAGTCGTAGGCAGAGTTGGCGGGGGAATGGATACAGTCAGAGTGCGCGAGGGTGAAAGCAAGCGCTTCTCCCCATCGCCGCATTCATGGATGGGGAAAGATGGCGGGTCAAGCGAGGGGCACAACCGCCGCTCTGGCGTCTATCTTTCATCTCTATCCTCACGAAACCCAGTGGAAGGAACGCAGCACCCGCGCTGTATTTTCACCCATGCATCCCCCACGCCCCTGGATCATCGCCGAAACGAACTGGAAACATGTCCAAGCCACACGCTATGAGGTAGCGGTGCTGCCCTGGGGAGCCACCGAGGCACACAACTGGCACCTGCCCTACGCCACGGATAGCCTGCAAAACGAGGCCCTGACCGCCGAGGCAGGCCGCATCGCTTGGCAGGCAGGCGCACGCGTGGCCATCCTGCCGAATGTGCCGTTCGGCGTGCAGACAGGGCAGGCAGACATCCCCTTTTGCATCAACATGAACCCGAGCACCCAAATGGCGTTGCTGGAGGATGTGATCGTCAGCCTAGAAGGCGTGGGCGTGCCGAAATTGGTCGTCTTCAATGGCCATGGCGGCAATGACTTCCGCCAGATCTTGCGTGAGCTACAGGCGCGGCATCCCAAGGTCTTTCTGAGTGTGGTGAACTGGTTCCACATCGACAGTGGGGCTGATCTTTTTGCCATCGTCGGAGATCATGCTGACGAGCGAGAGACCAGCCTGATGCTGCATCTGCACCCCGACTGGGTGCTGCCAAGAGACGAATGGGGTGAGGGACGCGATAACCTACCCGTGCTGAAGGCCCTGCAGGAAAAATGGGCCTGGGCTCAGCGCCCCTGGACTCAGGCCACCAATGACACCGGCTCGGGAGATCCAAGACAAGCCACTGCGGAAAAAGGCATAGCCTACCTGGAGCGGCTTGCGGGTCGTTTTGCCAGCTATCTGATTGAACTGGCGGCAGCAGATGCCACACGACTCTACGAAAGACCTCAAAGCAGCGATCAACTCACCAGCGCCAGCACATGAGCAGGTGTCGTGAAGGACTCAACGGTGATTTTTTCATCGGGGATCGTCACACCGAACTCTTGCTCCAGCGCCATGAGCAGATCGATCGACTGAAGTGAATCCAGCCCGAGTCTGCCAAGCTCAGCATCCATCGGCAGCGCAGCATCAGCTGGCAGCAGGCGCAAAAAGGGACGCAGGAGGGCGATGAGACGTTCTTCAGAGGACATGGGCTCAGGGAAAGCAGGGGAAAAAGCAGGAAACCGGTTCCTAAAGCAGCACGGAATGAAATCAACCCTGCGTCACGCATTCATGCCCGTGCAGCAGTCGCCACACCTCCACGACCTGACCATGCTCATGCACGACCTCGACTGGCGGAGGATGACTCAGAAAGCCAAGCAGACTGGCCGTGACGCCGTAGGCACCGACATTCGGGATGCCAACCAGATCCCCAGCCTTCACTTCAGGAATCTGAATGCCGCGAGCCAGCGCATCCAGCGGTGTGCAGAGCGGCCCCACGACATCGGCGGTCATCATCGGGCCCTGTGGCTCAGCCGAACTGAAGTTCACCAGCTTCACCGCGCTGCGAGGCACACGCCCCAAACCTGCCATGCCACCAAGGTGGTGGATGCCTGTGTCGAGAATCACAAAAGAACGGCTCGGAAAGCACTTCACCTCCAGCACACGCGCCAAGAGCCACCCACTGGCTGCGCAGAGAAACCGACCTGACTCAAACCAAATCTCTGCTCCACGAGTAGCCATGACAGACGCCCGCCAAAGCTCGGTCAGTCGCTGCTTGAGCCCTGTCAGAGCCTGCGGCGCATGATCGCTAGCATAGGGCCAGGGGAATCCTCCACCTGCATTCAAGATCTGGCACTGTAGGCCCAGCGCGGCTTCGATTCGCTCAGAGCACTCCAGGGCTCTTCGTGTGTTGGTGACCAGGGCATCCACTCCTGCCACTTGCGTGCCAAAGTAGATGTGCACCCCTTTGAATTCGAGATTGGGCAAAAGCACGCGATCTCTCGCCTCAGGATCGAGCAGCAGAGGCTCCGCAAAGCCAAACTGACTCTCTACCCCAGTCATCGCCAACCGCGCCTCAGGTGCCTCTGCCGGATTCACCCGCAGCAGCACACCCGCCTCACACCCCAGCGCACCGCACACCGTGGACAGAGCCAGCAAGTCACGAAACGACTCACAAGAGAACAGACGGATGCCAGCGGCCATGGCAGCACGCAGCTCATCCTCCGTTTTTCCAGGCCCCCCGAACAGCATGCGCTCACCGGGAAAGCCTGCTGCCAGTGCCGCCGTCAACTCTCCTGTCGAGGTAATCTCAGCTCGACATCCAGCCTGACCAAGACGGCGTGCCAAGGCTGGAAGTGGATTCGACTTCAACGAGAAGCAAACCTCTGCTCCATCGGGCAAAGAGCCAAAAAGCTCGGAAGCTCGTGACTGCACATTACCCAGATCATAGGCGTATTGAGGCGTGCCATGAAGGCGGGTCAAAGCTTGGGCGAGGTCAGTGTCCATAATCCATCTCATGCCGCAGTGAGCAGAGCTCGCAGCGCCTTGCGGTCCACTTTTTGGTTGGCGGTGCGCGGCAATTCAGGCAGTCGAATGACGCGATCGGGCAGCTTAGCACGCTCCAGATGTTCGGCCAGAGCGGTCAGCAATTCAGCATCACTCGGGGCTTCTCCATGCGTGGTGACAAAGAGGCAGAGCTGATCTCGGGCTTCATCCTTGATGCAACCCGCAGACGTCAGGTGCGGAAGGCGGCAGGCTGCTTCTTCGATTTCCACCGGACTCATGCGATGGCCTCGATGCTTGATCATGAAATCGCTGCGTGCGTGAAAGTGCAGAAAGCCATCCACATCCACCGCCCCATAGTCCCCTGTCACCAGCAGACGAGAACCGTCCGTTTGGGTGCGGTAGCGCTTCGCCGTCTCCTCGGGCGCACGCCAGTAACCCAGGCCCACGTGCGGACCACGGACGATGAACTCCCCAACACCGCCTGGAAGCAATCTCTCCCCTTCAGAAGACTCAGCCCAGACTTCCGTGCCATCCAGAGCACGTCCGACGCTGTTCTCATGGCAGTCGATTTCATCAGGACGCAAAATGGAAACCCGCTTACACTCCGTGAGGCCATACATCGGAAAAACCTGCGCCTGAGGAAAAAGACGCTGCAACTGACGGATGTGCGGCAGGGGCAAGTGATCGCCCGTGTTGGTCATCAGACGCAATGCCGATAGCTCCACCGGACGCCAGGACTGCATCTTGATCAGACCCGCGAACAAAGTCGGCACACCTGGCAGCACCGTAATGCTCTGTCGGGCCAAAATTTTCGGCAATTCAGGACCTGCCATCTCAGGTCGGCCCAGATAAAGCGACGCACCACACATCATCGCGTAAAAGAGCTGGTAGAACCCATAGTCAAAAGACAGCGGCAGGAACACACCGATGCGATCCGTGGCCACATAGCCCAGCCTTTGCTGAATGGCCTGAGTGACAAACTCCACATTCGCATGGCTCAACATCACTCCACGAGGCAATCCCGTGGACCCTGAGGTGAAAACCAGAAAGGCGAGCTCATCTCCACCGGCCAAAGGCCCGATCTCCACACTCGCGAAGGTCTCAGCTGTGGGCAAAGGCTCATCCAGCCATGACAAGCGCCAGCCTTCGCAGCTGGGTTGCAAATCCTCACGACTCCGACTCAGCAAGATAAGCGCAGGCTCGCACTGAGCCACGATCCGCTCCAAGGAGGCCGCCGTGATTTGTGAGGTCAGCACAGAGAACACAGCCCCTGCACGAGCAGCAGCCAGCGTGTGCAGCACCAGGGACATCTGATTTTCAGAGACCAACAGCACGCGATCCCCAGGCTTCACGCCAAGGGCCACCATCTTGCGCGCTAGAAGATCAACCAGCAGAGCCGTCTCCGCAAAACTGAGACTGCCCTGGTCATCAATCAGGAAGGCGCGCTGCGGGAAATCCACCGCCGCACGTTTCAAGAAATCGGATAAATGAAAGCCACTCTTCACAAGCCTGAAATGACGCCTTATAATAATTATAATCAAGTAGCTTCTCCCCACCTCTTCGGATTCAGGCAGCGGCTAAAAAAAAAGCCCGCAGGATCGGGCCTGCGGGCTTTTTTTGCACCGGTGAAAACCGGGGTTCGATCACAGAGAGCCTTTGAAGGTAGAGGAAGCGACGAAGCGCACGGTCTTCGAGGCTTTGATCTTCATGGAGGCACCTGTCTTGGGATTGCGTCCAGTGCGGGCAGCGCGCTTAGCGACCTTGAAGGTGCCGAAGCCGATGAGCTGGACGTTGCCGTCCTTCTTCACGCCTTTGGCAATAGCCGTGAGAACGGCTTCGAGAGCGTCAGCCGCAGCACGTTTGCTGGTTTCGGCGCCTAGGTTCTTCTGAACGAGTTCGAGAAGCTGTGCTTTGTTCATAGTGTTGTCAGGTTGTTGGTTGCTGATGTGTGGGATAGTGTCCGCGTGCCTACGCTGCGGTCATCCCGGCGATTAAGAGGCTAACCACGGAAAAACGTCAAACTCAAAATCGGCTCCGAAGCCGCTAGCCTAAGGATTTATGAACGATTCCCTTCTGAAAAATTTCTTGATTCCCGAGCACACCCCGACTTTCGGCGCTGGTGTTTTCTTGGCTCCAGGAGCCACCGTGATCGGAGACGTGGTCATCGGCGCTGAGTCGAGCATCTGGTTCGGCAGCGTCATTCGCGCTGACATTCACCGCATTCAGATCGGTTCTCAGTCTAACGTTCAAGACGGCAGCGTGCTGCACGTTAGCGATACTTTTCCCTGCACTCTGGGCGATCGTGTCACCGTTGGTCATCGGGCCGTGGTCCATGCCTGCACGGTGGAAGACGAAGTACTTGTCGGCATGGGGGCCATTCTTTTGGATGGAGCCGTGATTGGCGCGCGTTCGATCATCGCTGCAGGCGCACTGGTGACCAAAAACACACAGATTCCACCAGGATCACTTGTGATGGGCTCGCCTGCCAAAATCATCCGACCATTGAGTGCAGCAGAACAGCAGGCAAATGCCCGACTGGCCCTAAAGTACGTGGAGGTTTCCCGCCGTTACCTCGCTGCAGGACCCGCTGCCATCATCACACCCGCTTCAACTGCCGCCTGAGCGAAAACTCCACGCAGGTCAGCACCAAAGCCACAATGAAGAGAATCACGAGGCCATTGATCCAGAGCGTGCTGAACTCCGTTCCCAGGTAACGCTTGCTGCTGCCGAAGAAGACATTTGGGCTGCGCTTGCGGCGATAGTCCGAACGCTCCATTTCTGCCTTGGTGGTGAGGTCTAGCACCTTGCGATTCACGTAAACTTCCTCGGCACTGATGCCGTCTTGCTGCTCCTGAGCTTCCTTCAGCAGCTTAGCGTCCAGCTTACCACGCATGTTGGCGTAGCGGATTTCCCGCAGCATCTCTGCCGCTGTGTCCGCATCTTTCGCATAAAGACCAGAGACCAGTGCGAGCGCCTGCTTAGCGAGATCAAGCTGTCGATGCTGATCCGCCGAAAGCCGAACTTCCTTGGGCAGATTGACCAGTTCCTGGATGCGCGCGTCGAGCTCATCTTGCACCGCAGTGAGCGGATTCAGCTTTGATTGAGAGATGAGCATCGCCTCATAGCTCCAACGCAGGGGCATGAATTGGCAAATGAAGGGTACCTTAAGCTTACTTGGCTCGTCTTCTTCCGTCACCCCTGCTTTCTCCAACCAGCGCGTCACCGAATACACGAAGTCTAGGTTTCGGTTCATCTCCTCATACTTGATCAGAGCCCCACCGAGGATAATCTGCGGAATCAAGAGCAGAGGAATCGCATTGGTCGCAGTTCGACTATCGCTGACTAGACTGGAGATCAGCAGTCCCAGGCTCGCCCCCGTGAGTGAGGTCACAAACATCCACCACAGATGCACCCAGAACATCTCGCGAATCTCCAGCACCGCATTTCCGATCAGCAGATAAATGACACACTGCGCGAGAGCAAAAGCACTCAGGGAAATGACCTTGCCGCACAGGTAGTAAAAGGTGCGCAGGTTGTGGTTGCGCTCTCGGTTCAGCAAATGGCGATCCCGAATGATCTCATCCGCACTGTTCGTGAGCCCGAGAAACATCGCCACCACCAAGCTCATGAAGAGGTAAGTCGGGATATGGAAAGCCGTGGCAAAGGTGTACTGCGCCTCCTCACTGTATTTCAGAACGCTAGAAATCAGCAGGGCCAACAGCGGAGCCTCCAGCAGGGTAGTGAGCAGGTTCGTCCGATTGCGTAGCTTGGAGAGAAACGCACGCTTCAGATTTGTATAAAAAAGGATGCTTTCCTCCCGCAGCGTGTGCTTGGGCGGCTTCGGCGCGCTGCGCGCGCGGGACTTGCTGCCATGCGTCTCATCCCGGGGGCGCGAGATCACGTTGGTGGCTCCCGGCGCAGCCTGCACACGCGCCATGCTTTCCAGCAAAAGATGGCTCTGATAACGATCACGCCAAAAGTTCGGCGGAAATCGTCGCGCAGCCACCAAGTGACCATCGGCACTGCGTTCCTGAATGATGTCACCGCTGATGTCACGCAGAGGTGTCTCCAGCACATCAAAGACAAAGTCAGGCGTGATGTTCGGCGGCATCTCCGCCTCTCGCTGCCCCGTCTCGTCGTTGTAGGCCTTCCAGAAATACTCCAGCAACCCCTGCGGCGTGCCGAAGAACGCCATTTTGCCACCTTTGTCCAACAGCAGCGCCTTGTCGAACATCTGCAACAACCTCATGCTCGGCTGATGAATGGAAACGAGCACCAATTTATTGCGCGCTAGACTGCGAATGATCTCCAGCACGTGCTCACTGTCCTTCGAGGACAAACCTGATGTCGGCTCGTCAAACAAATAGACATCCGAGATCCCAATCATATCTAGCCCAGCATTCAGGCGCTTGCGTTCCCCCCCCGAAAGAAACTTCTGCTCAGGGGTGCCAGCGAGTCGCTTCCGCATGTCAGCCAGACCCAGTTCGGCCAGCTTCGCTTCCACCCGCTTCCGCCGTTCTTCCTGCTTCAGGTGCGGACAGCGGATAGAGACAGAGAAGTCCAGATTTTCCTGCACGCGCAGCAGCGGATCAAAGGCATCTTCCTGTGGAATGTAAGCGATGTATGGAGGCAGGCTCTCCAGGTTCTCGTAAAGTGAAAGGCCATTCATCAGCACCTCCCCTCCCTTGGTCTTCAATTGCCCGCCCAACACCCGCAGCAGCGTGCTTTTGCCACAACCACTCGGGCCCATGATGCAGATCATTTCTCCTCGTCTGGCGATGAAACTGATGCCATCCAGCGCTGTATCGCGACTGTCAAAACGGTGCGCTAACTCACGCACCTCCATCTGACGGATCACATTTTTTTCTTCCTCAATGATTCGGTCGCTGAAGTGACAGCGCAGAAACTGCCCCTCCCCCAGCGTGATCGTATCCCCATCAGTGAGTGAGATGCGATCACGCACCGGGATCTGCCCCATGTATAGAGGCCGCGAGGAACGCAGCACCTCTAGGGTTCCAGTTTTTTGCGCATAGTTGCACTCGATCCTCAGCAGGATCTCTCCCTCCGTGTCTTCGCTCAGCAGAATGTCTCCCTCCTCCAGCAGCTCAGGCTTGTTGGAGACCAGGTAGGTGTTTCGACTTCCTTCCAGCCGGAACTGCCCACCGAATTCATGCGCCCGCACACGCAAGTCAGACAGTGCGATTTCAATGTCTCCGTAGGCGATGATTTTGTCCTCGATCGATGCCTCCACCTTCGTCCCTTCTCTCAGGAGCGTGCCATTGATGGTAGCATTCGTGTTGCGTAGCGCCTCCACCGACACCCCTAAGCCGAAGCTCAATCGCAGATTGGTCCAACGCGTGCGCTGGGGAGAGATCTCTGCATCCCCCGTGTCCGTCAGGATCAAGTAAAGCTGAGCCCCCGTCAGAGTCTTCTTGGCATTGAAGTAAGACGTCAGCTCATTGAAATCCAACGTCACGTCCTCCACCACCACGCGCTCACCGGGGTAGAGTCGCGAAAAGTCACCCGGCGGTAGCCGACGACTGCGCACCAGAATCGGCGTTTTTCCCGTGTTCTTCACCAGCAGCAGATTTTGATAACGGAAGGCTGTGACTTGGCTGTCTTCAGAGAGAGACCGCAGAACCACGGAGCTGCTCGCGTGAGAGCTGATTTCCAGCGTTTCCAACGGCTGCCCACTTTTGGTGCTGAATTCCTCACCCTCCGGCGTCTTGTCCCCTGCATTGAGCTGATAGACGATGTCGATCGCTTGCGCAGCGATGCCCAGGTTCGTCATGAACAGGTAGAACTCGACCATCTGACGCTGATTCGAGCTTGATTGGGAAATCAGCAGATACAGCTGCACACAGAGCAGGATCTTTTGATCCATCGCCAGCTGCGAGCTCAGCTCCTTCGCCCGTTGGCCGAGATTCTGGGGCTGCTGCAAGGCCTCAAAGTAAAGCCGCCGCATGTCCGCGTAAATGGCCCCCGAGTAATCGTAACGCAGATACCCCAGCGAACGCTCGATTTCTGCCTCCTCGACCTCCCCATCCAGCTTCGAAAAGCCTGCAAATACCTCGATCAAAACCGGAAGCATCGCATCCCGCGTCGCCCCAGCCTGAAGGCCGTCCTCCACCTTGTGGACAATCCTCGACCACCAGCGCCGCGCCTTGTCCACCGGACCTGCGGGCTCTGGCGTGCGCTGAAACAAAGGTCGCGGCATCTGGGCGGTGCTCATGCGTCTGGAGAGAACGAACAGTGGCAGCAGCCCAAGCAAAAACAACCATGGATGCATTACGGACTGAAACTCTTCGCTCCTCTTTGCGACTGATTGGGCCATGACCTCAGCCACCATTGAGCATGCTCCAAGAATCCCAAGCTGGTGCGCCCGTCAGGAATCGAACCTGAATCTGCGGCTTCGGAGACCACCATTCTATCCGTTGAACTACGGGCGCGGCACTCAGCAATGAGTGTCTTTCGCATGGCCGCTGCGAGTGGGCAAGTTTCTTTTGGCCTCACGACAACCGGTCCATAGGCTTGCTGCGTGGCAAGTTTTTGACAAAACGGAGAGCCTTGGAACCCACTCAACCCTATCCCTTCGGTTTGATGGGCGCGGTTTGCCGAAAAACGAGTCGCGAAGGGTGGGAATTTAAACTTCTTGGAACTGAAGAGCAGCGAGCTTTTGATAAAGACTGCTACTGGCCAGCAATTCGGCATGGGTGCCCTTGGCTTGGACTTTCCCCTCGGCCATGACGATGATCTGATCTGCCTCCAAGATGGTGGAAAGTCGATGCGCAATCGCAATGACCGTTCGTCCTTCAGACAGCTCATGAATGGCGTCTTGGATGATTTTTTCCGTTTCGGTGTCGAGGGCTGAGGTGGCCTCATCCAAAAGCAAGATCGGGGCATTTCTCAGCACGGCACGTGCGATGGAGATGCGCTGCTTTTGCCCACCTGAAAGATTGCAGCCAGCATCACCCACGACCGCATCGTAGCCACCATCTTGTTTGATGATGAACTCATGAGCGTGAGCTTTTTGGGCAGCGGCTTCGATCTCTTCGTCAGTCGCATCCAAACGACCGTAGCGAATATTTTCGCGAATGGTGTCGTGAAAGAGAAAGGTGTCTTGGCTGACGATACCGATGTTTTCCCGAAGACTTTGCTGGGTGACTTTTTTCAAATCATGCCCATCCAATCGAACAACGCCGGAATCAGGATCATAGAAGCGAAGAATGAGCGAAAAGAGAGTGCTCTTTCCCGCCCCACTCGGCCCGACAAGGGCATAGAAGCGACCCGGCTCAAGACGCAATTGGACACTGTCCAAAGCTGGCTTTTCAAGCTTTCTGCCATCGGGTTTAGCATAGGAGAAGCAGACGTTGTCGAAGCAGATCTCTCCCTTCACTCGCCCAAGCGCTTGAGCTTCCTGAGCATCTTTGATGTCAGGTTCACGATCCAAAACATTCACGACACAGTTGATGGCATAGCGGGTTTTTTGCAGGAGCAAATTGACCCGACTTAGCTCCTTGGCAGGCGGATAGATGCGCGTCAACAAAAGCACCACAGCGATGAATTCCGAAGATTTCAGCCCCATCGCCCACCAATAGACCAGACCTGCGGCGATGCCGATGGAGGCTACAGATTCGACGATCGGCCCCACCATTTCTGATGCACGCTGCCAGCGGATGGCGTTGCGGCTCATTGAGGCATTGGCCTCCACAAAACGGCGAACCTCATAGTTCTCGCGCGCGTAGGCCTTCACCAAGCGAATGCCAATCAAGGACTCGTGCATCGTGGTCAGCATTGCTCCGGTCATTTGCTCTTCTTTTTTGCCTGATTTTCTGACCTTTTTGCCCAGCCGAATGACCGGCAATAGGCAAATCGGGAAGATAAACAGACTCATGAAGGTAAAAAAAGCGTGCTGACTGAAGAGCGAGATCAAGATGACCAAAATCTTCAAGGGATTGCTGGTCATAAACTGCACGTATTGCACAGCGTTTCGCTGAGCCACACTGGACTGGTTCAGCACAGTCTGAATCAACTCTCCTGCTTTCGTGCCACTGAAGAACGCTGGGGATTGCCGCAGGACAGCCGCAAAGACATCGTTTCGCACATCTTGCAGCATTTTGTTTCCCACCCAGGCGAGCAGATACTTGTTCAAGTAGTCTAACAAGCCATTGATGAGCAACATCAAGGGAATGAACGAAGCCGCGATGATAACCCCCATGAGCCCCACTTTGGCCGATGGATCGAGATGCAAGATCTGGGCGAAATTGAGGTCAATGCCGAGAAAATCGTAGGTCGCACCCAAAGGCTGGCTATCGCTACCATCATGCAGCACGATGGAAAAAATGATGTTGCAGGCCGGCAACCAAACCGCGTTGAACAACGCTGCCAAAACCCCCATGAGCAACCCTAAAACAAAGCGTGGGAGGACAGGCTTCAGATAAGGAATGAAGCGCTTCACTGGCATCTTCATCTCTTCATCAGTCTGGAGACTTGGCGTTGGGGGGGGGGGGTCGTCTCAGGAGAAGAGGCCATTCAGCGTATGTAAAAATCAAAAAAGTTAGGGGGAGCGTTACCACCTTTCTGAGAACACGTCGAGATGGTTTTCCTGGGATGTCGGCAAGGAGCTTCTCCAAACGATTGAGCGTATGGAGGCACTTTTTTCGCCGATTTGATCTCCAGGTGAAGTCGTGGCTTGAAGAGAAGACAGGAATTCTCTAGGAACTCCATTTTCCCATCATTACATGACAAAGGACCAACTCATCACTGTTTGCGGTGCCGGTGGCTTCATCGGTGGAGCACTTGTCGCAGATCTGCGCGCTCAAGGTTATACCAAGATTCGTGCCGTCGATCAAAAGCCCCTCGATCAGTGGTATCAATCCTTTGAGGATGTGGAGAACCAAGTGCTGGATCTGCAGAAAAAAGAGGCGTGCTACGAAGCGATGGCTGGCGCGCATACCGTTTACAACCTTGCGGCGGACATGGGAGGCATGGGCTTCATTGAAAACAACAAAGCTCTCTGCATGCTGAGCGTGCTCATCAATACCCACCTGTGCATGGCTGCCAAAGATGCAGGCGTGTCACGTTACTTTTATGCTTCTAGCGCTTGCGTTTACAATGGTGACAAGCAGAAAGACTATGCGGTTGCGCCTCTGAAGGAAGAAGACGCCTACCCTGCCCTTCCTGAGGATGGCTATGGCTGGGAAAAACTGTTTTCAGAGCGCATGTGCCGCCACTTCCGCGAAGACTTCGGCTTACAAACCCGAATCGCGCGCTACCATAACGTTTATGGTCCATTCGGCACCTGGGATGGTGGCCGAGAAAAGGCTCCAGCAGCCGTGTGCCGCAAGGTTGCCCTAGCCAAGCTGACGGGGAAGCACGAAATCGACATCTGGGGCACAGGTGAGCAGACGCGAAGCTTTATGTACATCACGGATTGCGTTCAGGGCACTCAGATGCTGACAGCCAGCGATTACGTGGAACCCATCAATATCGGCAGCGCTGAGATGGTGAGCATCAACCAACTTGTCGATATTGTGGAAGAGATCGCCGGGGTGAAACTCCAGCGCAGCTACAAGCTCGATGCCCCAAAAGGTGTGAATGGCCGCAGCAGTGACAATACTCTGATTCAGCAAATCTTTGGCTGGGAGCCGAGCACGCGACTGCGTGATGGCATGGAGAAAACTTATGCCTGGATCTACGATGAGATCGTCAAAGGCAACAAGTCTCTCTAGTGCTCTGCTCAGGCCAAGCCAGCCCGTGCCAGCAAAGCCGAAGGATCGGGATCACGCCCCATGAACTCACGGAAGAGCTTCGCGGGATCTTCGCTGTTGCCTTTGCTGAGGATTTTGTCTCGAAACTCTCGACCCACTTTGGCATTCAGCACTCCTTCTTTTTGGAAGCGTGTGAAGGCATCGGCATCGAGCACCTCAGCCCATTTGTAGCTGTAGTAGCCTGAAGCATAGCCCACAGGACTGCTGAACAAATGGCTAAAACGTCGGGCCATGGTTGGATTCTCCGTTTTCAGAGGCATGACATAATCGCGCATGATCTGTCGGCTCAACTGATCCAGGTCAGCAGCCTCATCACTGGCATGATGAATGTGAAGCTCGAGGTCCAGTTTTCCAAAGCTAAGTTGACGCATGATATCACTCGCACTGCGGTAATTTTTGGCAGCGATGACTTTCTTGAAAAGCCTAGCTGGGATGACTTCCCCAGTCTCGTGATGCCTCGCGAACAGATCTAGACTTTCACGCTCCCAACAGAAATTCTCCATGATCTGTGAGGGCAGTTCCACAAAGTCCCAATAAACGCTGACGCCGTTCAGAGATGGGATTTCCACGTTGCCGCAAAGCTGATGCAGCAAGTGACCGAATTCATGGAAGACCGTGCAGACTTCGTCATGGGTCAGGAGCGCCGGCTTGTCTCCGACGGGAGGTGTCATGTTTCCACATATCAAACCCAGGTGGAGGCGACGATCTCTGTCTCCATAAGGTGGCGATCCCATCCGCAGGTAGTTCATCCAAGCTCCGCCGCGCTTGGAGTCCCGAGGGTGCCAGTCCGCATAGAAAGAACCGATGTGCACTCCTTTTTCGTTTCTCACTTCATAGAACTTCACCTCTGGATGCCAGACCTCCACGGGCCCCTCTTGGGTCGCATGAGTGCTAGCAGCGGTCGGCTGCCCCACGGGGACAAACACGGTTTCACGTGCGGTGATGCGAAGGTCGAAGACTTTCTCAGCGAGCTCAAACATACCGCTGAGCACTCGATCGAGCGGAAAGTAGGGGCGCAATTCCTCTTCATCGAAGTCAAACTCCGACTTGCGCTGTTTTTCAGCCCAAAAAGCGACTTCCCAAGGCTGAAGCAAGTCAGCGGACTGTCCCACGGCATCTGCCTTGTATTCCTGGAGTTGAATTGTCTCACGCTGGAAGAAGTGAGCGACCTTGTCGTGCAAATTTTCGATGAAGGCCAAGGCCGTGGCTCCATTCTTCGCCATACGCTGCTGGAGCACGAGATCCGCAAAGTCCTTTTTGCCTAGGATCTGAGCCTTTTCATGCCGCAGCTTGAGAATCTTCCAGACCAACTCCGTGTTGTCATGCTTTTCACCGCGACCGATTCCTGTCGTGCCTTCCCAAACGGTGCGGCGCAGACTTTCATCCTCCGCATATTCCATGATAGGAATCATGGAAGGAGCCTTCAAGGTGAAGCGATAGCAAGGCTCAGCCTCGGAACCGTGGCCCTTGGCCAAGGCATCTTGCCTCGCCGCATCAATTGCACTTTGCGGCAGCCCCTTGAGCCGTTCTTGATCCTGAAGGATCAACTCCCAGGCGTTGGTCGAGTCGAGCACGTTCTCAGAATACTTCTGCGTCGCTTGAGAAAGCTCAGTCTCCAGGGCCTCTAGGCGTTGCTTTTTGTCTGGTGGCAAGTCCGCCCCGGCTTGGCGGAAGCTTTCCATCGTCTCATCCAGAGCGCGCTTTTTGACCGGTGAAAGATTCTTCGCCTCTTCGGTCTTGCTGTAAGTCTCGAGCAAATCCCACAGGTGATCGTTGAGTGGGATTTTGGCGAAAAAGGAACTCACTTGTGACAGCATCGCATTGTGCGCCTCACGCAGGGCAGGTGAATTGCACAAAGAGTCCAAATGAGTGACCAAGTTCCAGGCTTCGTTCAGGCGACGTGTGGATTCATCCAGAGCCAACACCACTGTGTCAAAGTTCATCTTTCCCCGATCCTGGCCGCTGACTTGTTCGATCGCTTGTTCAGCATCTTTCAGAGCCAGCGTGATTCCCTCTTGGATGTGGCTGGGATCGAGGGTGGACCATTGAATGTGAAAATCCTGAGTGAGGAAGGGGTTAGCCATGGTGGGGGGAAGTGGGAAATATGGCTTTGCCGTTGCAGGTGGCAAGGCTTCGAATGAAGATTCCAAATCTCATTCAGTCATGAACTACGAAGATTCCTTCACCCAGGGCAACCTGACTTTGGCTAGGTAGATGCTGGCTTTGCCTTCGTGGGAGGAATAGTAGCTGACCCAGAGGTATCCCTCATGCCAAACCATGCCTGGATAGCTACAGTCCCCACCGCTAGGCAGTTCGAGAAGAGGGGTCAGACTGGTCGTGGTCATTTTGAACAAGACCATGTGAGGACCTGGAGTCGCGCCCACACCACGAGACCCAGCGACCAACGATCCATCCGGCAGCTCCATGAAGTTTTGCCCCTGCACCACGATTGGCAGTGGCGTCCATTTCCAGTCACGGTAAGGCGCGGCCGCTTGGCCGATCCATCCGCGTTTGTCCGCAGCCTCACGCCGCACGAGAGCTAGCGCACTGCCGTCTTTGAGAAAGCGTAAGGTGGTCTCATTTGGCTGACCGGGCACTTTCATGATGGAAGAAAGCTGCCACACAGAACCATCCAGACTTGTGTAACTTTTCAAAGACCACTCTGGTTCTGACTTGGGTCCACCTGTGGTAGGATAGGTATTGTAGGATACGCCATAGAACTTTTTGTCTGCCGGATTCACTGTGCATCGCCACAACCAATCCCCCTCAGCTAGCAGCTTCTGCGTGGGCGTCCACACTTTACCATCCGATGAGCTGGAAAAGCGCGGACGACGACCTTTCAGTTCCTTCGTGCCTCCATAAATCGACCCGCCACAGAGGAGGTAGAGTCGCTCCCCATCTGGAGTCACGGAGAACTTTGGATCTCGCAGGTCAGTGCCTGTTTCTGCGACCACGGCGTAATCCACCCAGTTTTCTCCAGTCGAAGAAATCATGATGCGTATCTTCCCATCCCCACCAAGATGGTCATCAGCCTCACGAAAGCAGCAGAAGAACAGGTTTTTGAAACGGGCCAAATCCGTGAATGCATTGTGCTTGCCCTTGTCCCAGATCTTCTGGACTGAGACCAATTCGGCCTTTTCTTGAGCCGAGACGAAAACGGCGATGAAAAACAACAAGGTGGCAAGACGAAGAATCATGGTCAGAAGCTTTGGATACGATGGTACGACTTTGAATACGAAGAGAAATACCTTCTCCTTTGACGTGTCACCTCTTTTCCTTCTGCTCTCTGTGCCTCACTTTTCACCCGTTTCTCATGCCTGACCCCATCGAAACCCTGCGCGCCGACAAATGGCTGCATCACGTGCGCGTTTTCAAAACAAGAAGCCTCGCGACCCAGGCCTGTGCTAAGGGAAATGTGACTCTGGCAGGCCAGCACGTGAAAGCATCACGTGATTTGCGCGCTGGGGATGTGATTGAGGTTGTTCGTGGAGATCTTCGCCTCCGGTTGCGCGTGATCGCCTTCCCACCTCAGCGACTGGGTGCACCCCGTGTGGCTGAATTCTGCGAAAATCTGACACCAGAGGAATGGATTCAAAAGGCAGCGGAACTGAGAAGGCAGCGCGAGCTACAGACGCCACACGCTCACGAGACGCTGACGAAACCTGACAAACGCCAGCTCAGGCAGCTGCGTGCTTGGCTAGAGCAGGATCTGCAATCGTAACCCCAACTTCTTCCGACCATGCCAGCTTCCCTAAATCGACGTCAATTTCTCACGACCAGTCTTGCTGCGAGCGGTGCTGCACTCGTGCATGCCGAATCCCGCAGCACAGCCTCAGCCGCAGAACAAGCCCATGCTGAGATTTGGCAACGCTTCATCGATCCCTACGGCATCATGATCGACTTTGCCGATCTGGATGGCAGGGTCAGCTTACCGACACCAGAAGAATGCCGCGATGGCAAACCCAATGCTTTGGGCTGGTGGTCTCCGATTGAGAATGGCGCGATGTTCAATGGACTCTATCTGGAAGCGGCACTGCATCGCTGGCAGCGCACGGGAAGTGAAAAGGATGCAGATCAGGCTAGACGATTGATGAAGGGCCTTTTGCTTTTGAACTCCATCAGCGAGGTGAAAGGTTTCGTAGGCCGGGGAGTCAGCACTGACGGCAAATCGCACTACCCCATGGGCTCCAATGATCAAACCCTGCCCTGGTTTCTCGGACTCTGGCGCTACTGGAAGTCCACATTGGCTACAGCCGAGGAAAAGAAGCAAATTCGCCAACATATGGAAGAAACGGCTCTGGAAATCATTCGCCTGGGATGGCAGATGCCCGCTGAAGCACCCTTTCACAAACGCGGTAGTTTTCGCGGACATCACTTCGAGGAAGTGGCTCGGATGCTTTTCACGCTGAAAATGTTGCACACACTGACAGGTGAGCAGCGCTGGCTCGAACTGTATGAAGAAGAACTCGCGAATCGTGGGGGCGAGCATCAGCTAACCAAGCTCGAGATCACGGAAAAAGGCATGGTTTTCTTCTATGCCAAAACTCACAACTGGACGTCATGCACAGCCGTCGGTGCCTTGAGAGGCTTGTGGGAGATGGAAGCCGATGCCAAAAGAAAGGAAGCTTATCGCAAAGGGTTAATTGCGAGCGCTAGCCTGGCCGCAGAAAGCCTGTCCCTCACGAAACAATTCGATCCCGCCGACAGCAGCACCTTTGTCATGGACTGGCGGGTCATGAATGTGGACTGGAAGCCGCAGAAGACCGAGCAAGAGGCACAGGAATTGGCCCTTCGTCAGCTGAAGCCGTTCATGAAGCTCGCCCCTCGTCGAGGACGAGAGACCGCTTTGGTTCGTGAACCGACGGCAGCCTCCTGGATCGTCACGCTTTCTCCCGATGTAGAGCAAGTCAGGAAATCACTGCCTGCATTGCATCAGGTGATCGCTCACTACGACTACACTCGGCTGTATTACTCCCAGTTCTTCTGGTCGGAGATGACTTGGGAGCGTTTGCAACGACTGGGACTTTGACGCAGCTCAAGTCAGCCAAGCTCAGCTCGGAGCACATCCATCATGTGCTTCATCCGCTCATCGGCTTTTGCCTTCGCCGCTAGAGCCTTGGCCTTGGCCCTCTCCGGCTCACGAGCGATGGCAAGCACCGCAGGGGTCAGGGCACGAGCAGGTTCATCCAGATCGTGATCCAACAACCAATCCTTCATGCCAAGGTCTGTCCACATGTAGCCCTTGCTCGTTTGCTCCTTGTAGCGACAAACAATCGCAGGAACCCCATGGCCGATGCACATGATGGGGCTGTGTTGTTCATTGCCGAATAGACCCGCACAGCGCTTGTAAACACTCTGCGCGAAGTCCGTGAGCCAGTAGTCTTTGCGCCAGACGACCTTGGCCTTCACATCCTCGGGCAGCAGATCGTAGATCATTTCTTTGTTCAGTTTCATCTGGCTAGCATCTTCAGGACAAAGCAGAACCTTCATCGTTGTCTCGCGCACCAGTGCGATCACTGCCTCTCGCAGAGGGCGGATGTCATGCTCCTTCATTTCCTCGTTCCTAGCATGCTTCGCAGCGTCGAATTTTGCCCCCTTTTTGATCTCCCAGTAAGGAGAGTGCCTCAGCTTTGGAATGCAGCAGAGGAAGCGATGCGGTTCCAGGCCTGACTCCTTCAACCATGCGTCTGCGGCTGCATCGTTGGTCAAATCACAGGCAAAGGTTGCATCAGGACCGAACTCCATCATCGGACAGTTCGCTCCGGCTTTGCGAGCTGCGTCAAGCGAGACGGAATCACGGAAAAAAGCGAATCGAGCTCCACTAATGACACGCACGCCCTCAGCATCGCCACTTGCGCTCCAGGTGACTCCGCCAATGCCGTAGGGCTTGCCCGTTCTTTCCACCCACTCCTGGATAGCCTTCTGCCCCACGATGCTCGGGCCCGAACCATGCAGCAGGAAGTCATGGCTGCGAAAAACTTCTTGCTTCTCCGCAGCCGTTTTTCCCAGGATCTTGAGGCGGGGAAAACGCTTCATCAGCATCTCAGCGACCCCATTTTCCACGCTGCTCGGCCAAAGCGTGACCTCATGCTCGGGCAGATGCAGCTCCAGCAACCGGAGCATGCCTGGTGTGTGCGCAATGTCGCCAATATTCACCGTCTGCCAGGAAGATCGAAGCAGGATTTTTTTGCCACTCGGCTTGGCTTCAGCCGCGCCGATGGAGGGTAATGCGGCAGCGGAAAGGGCACTCTGGAAAAAAGTTCTGCGATTCATCATCGCTGTCATGAGAGCGAAAAACTTCCGTTTTGGACAATCTATTTTTGCAGCTGCACTGTCTTGCATGGCAAAATCTCAGGCATATCAGCGCATCCGGGCCGAAGTCATCCGCTTGGTCGGTTTGATCCCCAAGGGCCGATTCACGACCTATGGGTCGATTGCCGTGCACATGAATGTCGTGCCGAGACATGTCGCGAGTGTTTTGTCAAAACTGAGCGATGTGGAAGCCGCCGAACTGCCCTGGCATCGGGTGCTGAGTGCCGATGCACAGATCAGCCCGCGCATGGACTCCGAGCTAAAAAGCACGCAACGCCAACGACTGGAGGCCGAAGGATTGTCTTTCGACGCCGAGGGAAAGGTGCAAAACGCGGACCTGCATTTCCACGTTGTGGGTATTCGTCGCAACATCCGCTGGGACAGCCCTGCGGGCGTTTGATCGCAGCCTCAGCCAAGACGGAACGAGCTCTGAAAATTTTTTCTCGCCATTTTCGCGGCAGCTCTGTCTAATTGGCATTGGAGAGCGAGAATTTTTTTCTTAACCCTCCATCATAACATCATAATCCAACCCAAACGCATAACATGAAACGAGCCCTACAACGAGGTTTCACCCTCATTGAACTCCTGGTGGTGATCACCATTATCGCGATCCTCGCGAGCTTGGCAGTCCCCACTTTCAACGTCATCCAGGACATGGCAAACCAAACCTCCACGTCCAACAACTGCCGTCAGATCATCATGGCGATGAAAATCTTCGCCAATGACAACAACTCGATCTATCCAGATACCTACAACAACCCACAGACCGGCGGTCCAGCCATTAACGCCAACGACGCCTTCCGTGTGTTGATCCAGGAAGACATCATCCAGGATGAGCGCATCTTTGGCGCAAAGGCATCGATGTTCATGCCCGATGGCAACATTGGCACGGCACCGTCCTTTGACCAAGCCCTGCAAGCTGGCGAAAACCACTGGGCACTCACCCAGGGCCAGACAACCTCCTCCAACGGCATCATGCCACTGGTCTTCGAAAACCCCCTGGCACCGAGCTGGCCGCCACAGTGGAACTGCGACGCAGCAGGCACACCTAGACCCGGCCGCTCCTGGCGCGGTGGTAAGATCATCATCGGTCGTAACGACAACTCTGTGAACGTCGAGCAGCTCGCGACCAAGCGCGGCCCAGCCGTTGGCCCTAAAGCCATGGCTGGTGGTTATGATATCTTCACGGTGGCAAGCCAAAACATGCCGCAGCAAGTGCTGAACATCCTGAACATGGGAACCCAATCGGGCATGATGGACGGCGCTGCCGCAGGCGGCCTTCCTGGCATGCCTGGCGCTCCTGGTGCCGGTGGTCTTCCTGGCATGCCCGGTGCTCCTGGTGCTGGTGGTCTTCCTGGTTTGCCCGGTGCTCCTGGGGGTGCACCTGCTCTGCCCGGTGCCCCTGGCGCACCTGCCGCCGGTGGTCTTCCAGCGCTTCCTGGCGCTGCTCCTACCCCTGGTCAATAAGCCATAAAACTCCGAGTCTTCCTCTTCGACGCCGCCAGGAAACTGGCGGCGTTTTTTTATACAAAAAGAGCGTACATGTGGGGATACCGAGCTCTGCGACGATGCGATGGGGTAGCTCGCACTCCCCATGAAGGATCAGGATAAAAGCTTGATCTTCAATCCTTCGGCATGGCATAATTGTGGCGAGTTGGGGTTGAGGGAAAAGATCCTGCCCACCTCTGCTTTGCATGAAACGCTTTATCCTCGTTCTAGTGGGATTCGCAGCGCTGACCGCCATTGGCTTATGGCAGGCAGAGGTGAAGCGCTGGCAATCCATCCGCAGGATGCCAGTAAATGGCATCGCAGCACAAAAATCTGCTCAGGCACCGAGGTTTCGAGAAATTCAGGATGTCTTTGCCAGCGCAGAAGTGTTGCAAAGTCGGGAATCAACTGCCCAAGATGCAGAAGGCCAGACGAGGGTGAGACGCCTCCGCTTGGTGAAGATCGAGACCATGAAGTATCCGCTGCTGCGCGTGGAGGATGAATGGATCCGAACTGCGCAGGGGGAGAAGCGTGTGCGGCAAGTTGCCATGGTCGCTGACCACGTGCTGGTGAAGCTCAAAGATCCGCCGCTTTCCGAAGCCGCTTTTTTGAAAAAGCTGGGCAATGGAGCAGCCAGCGTGCGACGGCGGATGCCCGCTTCAGGCTTATGGTTGATCGCATTTGCCAATCCTGAACTCGACACTGTGCCCCAAGCGATGGCGAAGCTGAGTCAAATGGAGGGTATCGTCGAAATCGCAGAAGCCGATCACATCTTGAGTGTGCAAGCCACACCAAGCGATCCCTCTTTTCCGCAACTTTGGGGCATGAACAACACCGGCCAATCCGCTGGTATGGCTGACGCTGACATCGACGCTCCTGAGGCCTGGGACCTGCACACTGGCAGTCGGTCGGTCTTGGTGGCGGTGATCGACACCGGCATTCAGTCGAATCATCCTGACCTCGCAGCGAACCTTTGGACCCATCCTGGAGAAATCGCAGCCAACGGCGTGGATGACGACAACAACGGTTACATCGACGACGTCAGAGGCTGGGATTATGTGAACTGGGACAATGATCCTAGCGATGATCACGGCCATGGAACGCATTGCGCAGGCACCATCGGTGCAGTTGGGAACAATGGGCAAGGAGTCAGCGGTGTGTGCTGGCAGGTCTCCTTGATGGGATTGAAGTTCCTCAACGCCAGTGGCAATGGCTATGAATCAGATGCGGCTGAGGCCATCCTCTATGCCACGGCCTTAGGCGCGAAAGTCACCTCAAACTCTTACAGCGGCAGCGTCTTTTCACAAACGCTGAAGAATGCCCTGGATGCGGCTGGGCAAGCTGGAGTGGTGAATGTGGCAGCTGCGGGAAACAGCGGCGGAAACATCGACTTGTTCGCAGAATACCCTGCGGCCTACGATAGTCCTAACCTCATCAGCGTGGCGGCTACCACGCGGACGGATGCGCTGGCCAGTTACTCAAATTATGGTCTGGAAACAGTGGACCTCGCCGCGCCCGGCAGTGACATCCTCAGCACCATTCCAAACGGTGGCTATGGACTGAACAGCGGCACCTCCATGGCCGCTCCGCACGTGACCGGAGCCTGCGCCTTGCTCATGAGCTATCGTCCTGGAATCAGCGCGACACAGACACGAGAACTCATCCTCAGCACCGCCGAGACCAAGGCGAGCCTTCAGGGGCTGTGCCGCACGGGAGGCCGATTGAACCTCTACAACGCCATGCTGGCCGCCGATGATCTCTTTGTCACTCCGACAGGACATCTTTCTGCCACAGGCCCGGTTGGAGGTCCGTTTTCACCTCCGATACACGACTTGACACTTACCAATCATAGCTCAGTCGCACGGGCTTGGTCTGCGACGAGCGACCGCCCCTGGGTGACGCTGAATCCATCCAGCGGCACTTTGGGGCCTGGAGCCTCTCTAACGATCCAGGTGCAAATCCATGCAGCCGCAAATGCTCTGCTAGCCACCACTCACACGGCGAATCTGCAAATCAGCAGTCTGTCCACAGGTCGTGTGCAATCACGGCCAGTGATCTTAGAAGTGAATGCAACACCTATGCTTGATGAACGACTGGACAGTGACCCTGGCTGGCCACGAAACGGAGAGTGGGCCTATGGCCAGCCCATGGGTCAAGGCGGACAACCTTTTGGTTATCCAGATCCGACGGCTGGGGCAACAGGAACGCACGTCTTTGGCATTCAACTCCAAGGCAACTACACCACAACCCCCAGCCCTGCGCAGTATCTGACGGCAGGCCCCATCTCACTTGTGGGTCATCATGCCACGAAGCTAAGCTATCGACGCTGGCTGAATGTGGATAGCCAGCCCTGGATCATCGCCGCAGTAGAGGTGTCCACGAACGGCAGCACCTGGACTCGGATTTGGCAGAATCAGCTGTCTGGGGTTAGCGACTCCAGTTGGCAAAAGGTAGAACATGACCTCAGCTCGATCGCAGATGGTCAGGCCAGCGTTTGGGTGCGCTGGGTTCACCAAGTGATCAGTGCCGATGCCTACACTTCCTCAGGTTGGAACCTGGATGACGTGCAGATCCAGACCATACCTGATCGACAAGTTTTGCTGCTGGCTCCCACCGAAGTCACCGAGGGCGACAGCAGCAGCACGGCCACCTTGATGCTTACCCCAGCCCCCACAGCTCCACTCACTTTTCAGCTCAGTAGCAATCGCTCTGGACAGGAGCTTTCCTTCCCTGCCTTCGTGGTGGTCCACGCGGGGCAGACTGAGGTCAGCTTCTCCGTCACACCTCTGGATGATACCCTCACGGATGGCAGCCAAAGCCTCACCATCCAAGCGACGGCCGATGGATGGCCCTCAGCGAGTGCCACCACTCAGGTGCATGACAATGAATCTGGGGTCATGGCTTTGACCCTTCCTTCGACGATTCATGAAGGTGCCACGACAGCTCCAGCGCTTTCACGATTGAGCCTTAGCCAGGTGGCCCCCTCCGATCTCCGAGTCCAACTGCAATCGAGTCGTCCAGATCGACTTCAGGTGCCAAGCCATGTGATCGTGCCCATGGGTCAGCAGGAAGCTTTTTTCTCGCTGCAAGCGGTGGAAGAAGATTGGATTGATGCTGCTCAAGGCGTGCAAATCACTGCCACGGTCACGAATTGGGCTGCGGCGGTGGCATCCACAGAGGTGACTGACAACGAAAGCCGTCAGATCAACTTGCTGCTTCCCACTTCTGTTCTTGAAGGCAGCGGCACGCTCGCTGCCGCAGGGCGGATTCAGCTAGCTGGCCGCATGACAGAGACCGCTGTGTTTCAGCTAAGCCTATCTCCGGCAGGTCAAATGAGCTTACCCAACACCCTCGTGGTGCCAGCGGGCAGTTCCGTAGCCTCCTTCGACCTGACGATTGGCGATGATCAACTGGCCGAGGGCACGCAATTTGTCACGGTGAGTGCGGCAGGATTGGGCTTCCTGTCTAGCACAGCCAGCATCGCCGTGTATGACAATGAACGCCCAGCTCTGCCTAACAACCCAAGCCCCTTGAATGGACTGAATCCAGCAGCGCCAGATGTGGACCTGAACTGGAGTTACGATCCAACCACAGGAGCCACGCCGCAGCTTTACGACCTTTGGTTTGCTCCTGCCACGCAGGAGTTGGAACTCATCGCCACCGTGGCAGAGCCATCGTTGGCACTGCCTCGATTGCAGCCCGCCACCACTTATCGCTGGCGTGTGATTTCTCGGTTTGCTGGGCATGGATGCGCGGGGCCTGAGTGGACCTTCACCACCGCGGGGCTGGGACCGATCCATCATTTTCGATGGGATCCTCTGCCTCAGGTCGTCGCAAGAGCGGCCGCAATCCCCGCAAAGATCACTGCCTGCGATTCTTGGGGCAACACCCTGCCTAACTTTCAGAACAATGTCAGCCTGAGCGCCCATTTCCAGCCTGAGACCATCACCAGCGGCACGGGTAATCTGGCGTGGTTTTTCCCCCTAGCCAGCTATTATCATGATGCCAGAAGTCAGCTGATCTACACACCTGCCGAAGTCGGAGGCGCAGGTACGCTGACCTCCCTAGCCCTTGAAGTGATGAGACTTCCGGGGCAGATCTTGAAAGACTTCACCATTCGACTGAAGCACACGACGCTGGAAGTTTACTCCAATCAACAAAGAGCCTGGGAAAGTAACGGTTGGACGACGGTCTTCACGGAAACCCTGAATGTGTCGAGCCTGGGGTGGAACACCTTCTCGTTCAGCACACCCTTTGTGTACGACGGACAGCAAAACTTGATGGTCGATATTTCCTTCAACAACAACAGCTACACCAGCGATGGTAATGTGAGATGCACGATCACCCCCACAGCGCGTGGATTGTTTCAGCGGGTGGATAGCACTCACGGGGCTCCCATCACATGGACAGGCACCTCACCCGCAGGTGCATTCGTGAATGCGTTGCCTGACATCCGTCTCACGCATGCCGAAGAAGTCACCTCCATGACACCCGGCATTGTTAGCGAATTCGTGAACGGAACCTGGAGTGGTGAGGTGAGTTTGCAGCAATCTCTGCCTGCTGTCATTTTGCGAGCTAGCCTTGCCAACTCATCCCCCCTTCGAGGTGATTCGAATCTCGTGAAAGTGGTGTCTGTGAACGATGTCACGCTTCAGCCAGAGCCCCTTTTTTCCGGGGGCACGAGCAATACGCTGTTCTGGAATGATCTGGGACCAGGATACAGCTACGAAATCCAACAAAGCCAAACGAGTGACTTCGCCTCAGCGGTGACCATAGGCCCTTTGAATGCAGCGCAGCATTCTTTTGCCGCGCTCGAAGATGGGCAGAGCTACCACTACCGGGTGCGCGCTACAGCAGAAGGTTTGACCGGAAGCTGGAGCAGCCCACAGCAATCTATCCAGGATGCAACGGGACCTGTGATCCAACCGAGTCTTGCCAGCGGTGGCATTACCCTAGCTTCTGCGATCAACCTCACTGGAATGGCAACTGACTCCAGCGGCGTAGCCAACCTGACCCTGAATGGCACTCCGGTCAGCAGCACCGATGCTTTTCAACATTGGACGCATGGATTGCCATCGCTGCAAGATGGCAACAACACATTCACTCTGATCGCGAGTGACCAAGCCATGCCTCCTAATGTGAGCTCCATGCAGTGGAGCATCCTCCGGCTTTCTGATCCAGCATCTGATCCGGATGGAAATGGTGTCGGCTCCCTCATGGAGTATGCCTTTCACGCGCAAGGCCCCTCTGCCAGGAAAGACATGCCAAGCAGTGCCTGGGTGACCGATCCTCTGACAGGTCAAAAGCACCTCGAGTGGAGCTATCGGCGCCTCGTGGCCAATCCTTCCGGCGTGCAATACGTGATTGAACTTTCCAGCAACCTTCAGAGCTGGCAGCCTGCGGAATCAGCAGTTCAAGTCCTTCGAGTCGAGCCTAGCGGTGATGGAGTGACCGAAGTGGTGACCGTGCGCCTTACACCTCAAGCAGGGAACACAAGCGCGCAATTTGTGCGCATGAGATTGATCGTTCCCTGAGGCAGCAGCTGAAGTTGGGGTTTAGCACTTGCTACCCTTGCTTCAAAACGCTAAACGCTGTTCTGTTGCTGGCACGCAGCCTGCGAATCCATTTTGCTTCTCATCGGCATGGCACAAGCTTTCTTTCCTCTTCCGAATCGACTCCGTGCTCTCGGTGGCAGCCTTGTCCTCCTCGGGATGATCGTGGCTTCCTCACTCTGCGCATTTGATACCGTGATCCTGGATGCCGGGCATGGCGATCATGACCGCGGAGCTGCGATTGGCTATGTGTATGAGAAACATCTCGCCTTGGACACGACACGACGCGTTGAGGCTTTGCTGAAAAAAGCAGGGCTAAAGGTGGTGATGACACGATCGACAGATGTTTTCATCCCCCTCAAGGATCGTGCCGCTGCTGGCAATCGACATGGCAACGCCATCTTTGTTAGCATTCACTACAACTACAGCCGCAGCGGTGGTGCTGGCATCGAAAGCTTCTATTACAATCCAAGCAGTTATCGACTCGCTGCTTATGTTCAGGCTTATCTCTACAAGCGTACTCACCTGGTGAACCGAAAGGTCAAGCACGCCAGCTTTTACGTGCTGAGGAACACGACGAGAAATCCTGCGGTGCTGGTGGAGTGCGGTTTCATCAGCAATTCGGAAGAGCGTGCACGAATGATGACCGGGTCGTTTCGCAATCTAGTCGCTGAAGGCATAGCCCAAGGCATCGTGGCCTATCGGAAAGCAGATTGATACGGTCATGCTCGTCACTTGCCGCCAGATGCAGGAAATCGAGCAAGAGGCCTTTGCACGCGGCATCACGGCCTCTGCGCTGATGGAAGAAGCGGGCATCGGCATCGCCCGAGAGATTCAACATCTTTTCCCACAGCCAGGCACCCTGATCGCTTATCTCGGCACCGGGAACAATGCCGGGGATGCTTTGGTCGCCGCGCGTGCACTCGAAAAGCTAGGCTGGACCATCCTCCTGCGGCTCAGCCATTCGCCAGAAAAGTTCAAGCCTCTGCCACGAGAGCACTGGGAACGGATGAAGCAGCCACGCGTGCTGAGCGCTGCTCTGAATCACCACGAATGGCATCCACGGCCGATCTTACTGCTGGATGGGCTGGTAGGGATCGGTGCCCAAGGGCCTCTACGCCCCGAACTGGAAAAGCTAGCCGCTGAAATGAACCATCTGCGCCAAGAGCTAGGTTGCCGGACCGTGGCGATGGATTTGCCTTCGGGACTGAACGGCGACACGGGTGAGCCCTCTGCCACCACGGTCATGGCTGACCTAACACTCACGGTGGGTTTTCCCAAAGTTGGCTTGGTGGCTGATTCAGCGACCCCTTGGGTAGGCCGACTGGGTTGGGTGCCACTTCGTGAATTAGTCAGTGAGAACATCACAGGACGCACCTTGCTCACGCCGACAATGCTGCGGCCTTGGCTTCCTCGACGGAGTTTTGATTTCCACAAAGGACAGGCGGGTCGTGTCGGCATCCTGGCAGGGTCTCCTGGCTTTTTCGGAGCCGCAGAACTCGTCTGTGCAGGTGCTTTACGCGCAGGGGCGGGACTGGTCACTCTCTTTGCCAAAGAAGACGCCTACCCACAGCTGGCCTCCCGAGTCCGCCCCGAGGTGATGGTCAAACGCATTCGAGACTATCGAGAAGTTCTCGATCATTCCTTCGATGCCCTCGGCATTGGCCCTGGCTTGGGGTTGCAGGCCGCAGAGGAAGTGCTGCCTGTCATTCGATATGCACAAGCTCCCGCTGTGGTAGATGCCGCTGCCATCACCCTCATGGCAGGTGCTGAAGGCCCTGTTTTTCTCAACTCCACCCCACCTCGTCTTCTGACACCGCATCCAGGCGAGATGAGGCGGCTAGTGACAGGTTCAGAAAATCACCCGCGCGTGATGCAGGCCGAACGATGGGCCATGGCACATCCTGGCCACACTTTGCTGCTTAAGGGAGCCCGCACTGTCATCGCCACGGAGGGCATGGACACCCTCTTTAATTCAACCGGACATCCCGGCATGGCCACTGGCGGCATGGGCGATGTGCTGACAGGTGTCTGCGCAGCTTTGGCAGGGCAAAAGATACCGCTGCATGAGGCTGCGGGACTGGGAGCCTGGCTGTGTGGACGAGCGGCCGAGTTCGCAGCCATCCCCCGGTCTCAGCGCTCAGTATTGCCTAGCGATGTCATCCTGAATCTTGGGATGGCCTTGCAGGAGCTTGAATGAAGCTCGGCTCTGCGCCAAAGACACACATGCCCTTTCGCCATACGCTGACTGAACGAGTCCAATTTGCCGACACTGACATGGCAGGGATCGTCCACTTTTCGAATTTCTTCCGCTACATGGAACGAGTTGAGCACGACTTTTTTCGCTCGCTCGGCATGTCGGTCTGGGATGGTCACAACCCTGTCGAAGACGCTGATCGTGTGGGCTGGCCCAGAGTCCACGCCTCCTGCGACTACAAGTCGCCGCTGCGCTTTGAAGAGCTTTTCACGATGGAGTTGCTCGTGGAAGAAGTGCGCAGAAAGACGCTGCGCTACCTCATCCGTTTTTGGAAAAAAGACGGAACCCTATGCGCCGAAGGGCGCATCATCGCTGCCTGTGTTCAGCGAGACCGAAGCACGGGACAAATGAAGGCCGTGGAGATTCCAGGGCGAATCTTAGAGAAGATCGAAACCGCGCCAGCGGACCTGCGGAAAGAAAGCCAGGCATAAAAAAGCCACGGAGACGATCCGTGGCTTTGAGGAAGAAGGAATCGATTCGAAGGATCAGTTGGAGCGTCCTAGGTAGCTATTGTCCTCGGTCTTCACGCTGATCTTGTCACCTGGGCCGATGAAAAGAGGCACCTGAACGATCAGACCGGTTTCGAGCGTGGCAGACTTGTAAACGTTGTTGGCAGAGTCGCCTTTGACGCCTTCAGGAGCCTCAGTGACGGTCATGACCACGGAAGCTGGAAGCTCAATGCCAATCGCCAAGCCATCTGCGAACTGGACGGTGTATTTTTGTCCTTCGATCAGGTAGTCCTTCGCGTCAGCGACGTTGGTCTCACTCAAGATGACATCCTCAAAGGTCTCGGGATGCATGAAATGATAGCCATCGCCGTCCTTGTAGCTGAACTCATGCGGCTGACGTTCCAGGTTCACAGAGTCGAGGGACTCGTTGGAGGTCATGCGCAGGTTATAAACCTTGCCAGTGCTCAAGGTGCGGATCGACATTTGCACGTAGGAAGCCATGCGCGGAGGTGTCTTCAGCTCGAAGGCGGAGACGGTGCAGACTTCATTGTTGTACCGCACGGCGTGGCCTTTGCGGAGGTTGATGACGGGGGTAGATGCCATAGGAGCGGGCGCTTTAGACAGCCTGCCAGGGAAAGCAAGGGCGAATCCAGGAGAGAAAAACCGCAATTCACCAATATGTGGTCTTGCTTTGATCCTGCTGGCCCGGATTTTATCACTCTCATGCGTCATCAGATCATCGCCCTTTGCCTAGCTCTCTCTGCGGCTAGTGCTGCCCAGCCAGGTGCCTCCGTGGCTAAATTTCAGCAGCTCGACTCCAGCATCCCGACGCCCTCCACGATCCGAAATGCCTCGGGCGCACCGGGCAGCGCCTACTGGCAAAACCGCGCTGACTATGACATCCGGGTGGAGCTTGATGATGAAAAGCGCAGCCTTCGCGGCGATGCCCGGGTGACTTATCACAATCACTCGCCAGATACCCTTCCTTACCTCTGGGTCCAGCTCGATCAAAACTACCTCTCGCACCAGGCGGACTCACGCACGGTGCCCAACATCAAACGTGGCATAGATCCCGACAAGATCACCTATGCCGCGCTGGATCGTCTGCTGGCCTATGAAGACTACGATGGAGAAATGAAGATCTCCCGCCTCACCGATGCCGAAGGCAAGCCTCTGGCTCATGCGGTGGTGAAAACGATGCTCAGGCTGGATCTTCCCCAACCGTTAGCTCCAGGGGCCTCGTTCACTTTTCAGATCGCCTGGAGCTATCCCATCAACGACTGCGAGCGGATCAATGCCCGCACTGGCTATGAGTTCTTCAAAGAAGACGGCAACTGCATCTACACGATCGCACAGTGGTTTCCACGCATGGCGGCCTACACCGACTATGCAGGCTGGATCAACAAACAGTTCCTCGGCACCGGTGAATTCACCCTGGAATTCGGGGACTACAAGGTCGCCATCACCGTGCCTGCGGATCACCTCGTTGCCGCCACAGGCTCCTTGGTGAATGAAAAGGAAATCCTCAGTGAAAATCAGCGCGAACGCCTGGAGCAGGCCAAAAAAGCCACACGCAAACCTGTGTTCATCGTCACTCCTGAAGAGGCCAAAGCCGCTGAAAAAAGCCGCGCCAAAGATCGGAAGACCTGGATCTTCCAGGCAGCTGACATCCGCGATTTTGCCTTCGCCAGCTCGAGGAAATTCATCTGGGATGCCATGGCCGTCGAGGGGCATCATCATTCGAAGCCGAACGCAAACGGAACCCAAAGCCATGAAGGCACAGCGCCCGTGATGGCCATGTCCATGTATCCCAAAGAGGGAATGCCACTCTGGGACAAGTATTCGACCCACGCTATCGCGCACACCATCCAGGTCTATTCGCGCTACACCTTTGACTACCCCTACCCCGTTGCTTGGTCAGTGAATGGCCCTGTCGGTGGCATGGAGTATCCCATGATCAGCTTCAACGGACCACGGCCTGAAAAAGACGGCACCTATCCTGAGCGCACCAAATACGCCCTGATTGGCGTCATCATCCACGAAGTGGGGCACAACTGGTTCCCCATGATCGTGAACTCAGATGAGCGCCAGTGGACCTGGATGGATGAAGGGCTGAATTCCTTTGTGGAATACCTGACCGAAGAGGAATGGGAAAACGACTGGAAACACCGACGCACTGAACGCAGCATGGTGGAATACATGCGTCAGTCGGACAGAGCGCCGATCATGACCAATTCCGAATCCATCGTGGACCTCGGCCCAAATGCCTATGGCCAGCCAACGGTCGCGCTCAATATCTTGCGTGAACACGTTCTGGGTCGAGAGGCCTTTGATCACGCCTTCAAGACCTACGCTCAGCGCTGGATGTTCAAGCGCCCCACTCCCTCTGATTTTTTCCGAACCATGGAAGATGCAAGCGGGATTGATCTCGACTGGTTCTGGCGCGGTTGGTTTTACAGCGTGGATCATGTCGATGTCTCCGTGGAATCCGTGCGCTGGCTCCAGCTCGACAGTCGTGATCCTGAGATCGAGAAAAAACGCCAAAAGAAGGAAGAAGACGAACTGCCGAAAACGCTGACGCGGGAGCGCAACTATGCTCTGCCAAAGCGCATCGACCGATATCCCGAACTCAAAGACTTTTACGATACCTTTGATGAAACGACGGTGCTGCCGAGCGAAAAGAAGAAGTTCGATGCTTTGATCAAAACTCTTCAGGAAGAGGAAATCGATCCTGCGCTGCTGAAAACCAAACACAACTTTTACTCAATCGAGCTGAGCAATGTAGGTGGTCTGATCAGTCCTGTGATCTTGAAACTCGAATACACCGACGGCAGCACGGAAGAACTGAACCTGCCCGCAGAAATCTGGCGCTTTAACACGGAAAAAACTTCCAAGATGCTCTTCACCCCGAAAGAACTCAAAGCAGTGACCTTTGACCCACGCCAAGAGCTGGTGGACACCAACGTCGAAAACAACTTCTGGCCACGCCGACCCGTGAAGAGCAAATTCCAACTCTACAAAGACGAGAAGGGCATCAACCCCATGAAAGAGCTGCTGAAGAAGGACGCCGAGAAAAAAGAAGACCCCAAGGAGTAATCCGCCGGGTCTTCCGCGAGGGAACCCTTAGGCGAGCAATTCCTTCACCACCGAGCACTCGTTGACGCCCGTGAGGCGGAAGTCGAGGCCTGCATATTTGTAGGTAAAGCGTTCGTGGTCAAAGCCCAGCAGATGCAGCAAAGTAGCGTGCAGATCATGAACGTGGACCTTGTTCTCAATGGCCGCGAAACCAAACTCATCGGTGGCTCCATGCGTGTAGCCACCTTTGACCCCACCGCCAGCCAGCCAATAGGTGAAACCGTAGTGATTGTGGTCACGCCCGCGCTGCTTGCCTGCATTGGCCCCTGGCGTGGGCAGCTCCACAGCAGGAGTGCGTCCAAACTCTCCACCCCAGATCATGAGGGTGTCGTCAAAAAGGCCTCGCTGCTTCATATCACCCATGAAGGCTGCGATTGCCTGATCCACATCCTTCGCGAGTCGGGCGTGATCCAGGATTTCATCGTGGCTGTCCCAGGGCTGGCCGGCTCCTGTCCAGAGCTGAATGAACCGCACTCCTCGTTCAAGCAAACGGCGCGCGATCAGTGTCTGGCGACCAAAATCATTCTCGCCATAGGCTTTGCGAACGGATTCAGGCTCCTTGCTGATGTCAAAAGCATCGGAGGCCTCCATCTGCATGCGATAGGCCAACTCAAAACTCTGAATTCGTGCATCGAGCTGCTGGTCATTTTGTCGCTGCTTTAGATGATTCTCGTTCAGGGCATACAGAAGGTCGAGCTGGCGACGCTGCTGCTTCAGATCCAGTGAGCCGTTCTTGATGAATTCGACCAGCTTATCCACTTCAGTGTCAGCCGTGTTGATGTAGGTGCCCTGGTAGATGCTGGGGAGAAAAGCCGACTGCCAGTTCTTGGTGCGACGCGTTGGCATGCCTTTGGGGCACATGGAGATGTATCCCGGTAGGTTTTCATTCTCCGATCCCAGCCCATAAGTGATCCACGAGCCCATGCTAGGTCGGTGCAGACGTCCATCCCCACAGTTCATCAACCCGAGCGATGGCTCATGGTTTGGGACATCTGCGCACATGGAGCGGATGACGCAGAGATCATCGGCATAGGCAGCGGTCTTGGCGAAGATGTCGCTGACTTCGAGCCCGCACTGGCCATACTTTTTGAAACCAAAGGGTGATTTCAAGCCCGCTCCCGTCGGACGCTCGGTCTTCAAAAGACTCGGCAGAGGTTTGCCATCATACTTGGTCAGCTCTGGCTTCGGATCAAAAGTATCCACCTGCGAGGGGCCACCATTCATGAAGAAATGGATCACCCGCTTGGCCTTCGGCTCATGGTGCGGGCGCCGCACGCCAAAAGGATGGGTGGCATCCACTCCAGCAGCCTGACCTTTCTCATCGCCCATCATGCCTCCCAGAGCCATGGCCCCCATGCCCATGCCCACTCGGTTGAGCATCTGGCGACGAGTCAAAAAGTGGTGTTCGAGCTGCAATGAATGATGGGACATAGGGGGGACGAAGGTACGTCAGGACTGGTGGGAAGATTGCATCCCAACAGCCCAGAAGTAGCAGCACAGAGGCCATCGCCCCACATCAGATGCAGATGGAAAGTGAGTTTGCAGCCAGGAGTGTGCTGGCGTCATGGGGCTGATTTCAGACAAGCCGAAGGACCCTGCCTGCGCCGCCGAGCGAAAAAGCCCACAAATCACTGAATCTGAAGGTTCCCAAGAGCAAATCCCAGCTCACAAAATCAACCTCAAACCGCCTCCTCTTGAAAAAAATGAATTTTTCTGACAAGTTTTTTGAACTGATTTTTGCGGGCTTTTGTCTCTTGCATCAGGTCGCTTTTCTCATCCAAAAGTTTGTCTGAGTCGGCTGCCTCCCCCTGCCGGGAGCTCGGGGAGGCAGAATTCAGAAAAAACAAGCTCAGGACTCAGCTGTTTTTTCTTCCTCATCTTGGAGGTAAGTTTGCCCCCGATAGATGCTTGCCACGATGCAAAACACCACCGTAGTCACTGCGGTCACTTTGAGGAAAAACCACCAGTAGGCAGCCCCTGACAAACCTGAGGCCTCCCCAGCTTTCTCAATGTAGGCATTCACCCGTGAGGTGAAAAAGTTCCCCAGGGCCACGGACAGCAGATCCAATGACATGACCAGCGACTTCAGCCGTGGCGGAGCTTGCGTGTAGCTAAACTCAAGAGCTGTGATTGAGATCAAGATTTCTGCGGCTGTTAAGAGAAAGTATGCCAGGGCTTGCCAAGCAATCGAAGGACGCAGCCCCGCAGCGATTTGCTGCTCAATCCAGGCCGAGATAAAAACAGTAGCCAACGTGAGCAAAAAGCCGACCCCTATCCGGCGCAGCGGAGTTACCTCAATCACTTTGGCTGTTTGCGGGTAGATCACCCAGGTGAATGCAGGAATGAGCACCAAGATGAAGAAAGAATTCAAGGCCTGCATCTGCGCGGGATTGATTTTCATGCCCCAGACATTGAGATCCATCTTGTTGGCCTGCTCTACCCAAGCTGAGGCCGTTTGATCAAAGATGCTCCAGAAGGCCGCGATGAGGATGAAAAGTGGGATCAATCCCACCAGAGCGCGCAAGAATCGAGGATCCAGCAGATCACTCACGAACTTCCGACGATCCGCTGGCACATGGGCAAAGGAATGCCTGCCCATCCAGAAAACCACCGTGGCCACAAACATGAGGATGCCGGGCACCCCAAAAGCCACATGAGGCCCGAACCATTCCAGAAGCTTCGGCGTGAGTAGCTGAGAGATCACTGCACCCAGATTGATTGAGAGATAAAACCAATTGAAGGCCTTGGAGAGCAGATGTGCGTTGGTGCGTGCGAATTGATCCCCCACATGCGCTGAGACACAGGGCTTGATGCCACCCGCACCGATGGCGATCAGCGTCAACCCCACGACAAGCCCAGTTCGGGTATTGTCGATGGCGAGCGCGAGGTGCCCCAGGCAATACACCAGCGAGAGCACAATGATGGTCTTGTATTTCCCCAACCATAAATCCGAGATCAAGGCACCCACGAGCGGCGTGAAATAGACTCCAGCGATGAAAAGGTGGGTCCATTCCTTGGCCTTTGCTTCACTCATCAGGTCAGGAGCTCCCCCATGCGTGACGAGCGCTGTCGTCATGAACAGGTAGAGAATGGAGCGCATTCCATAAAAGCTGAACCTCTCTGCCAGTTCGTTGCCAATGATGTAGGGGATGCCTGGCGGCATGGTGGTCAACGGAGCGGGAGTCGTGCGAAAAGACATGAGGTAGAAGGGCGAGAATAACGCCTTATTTCCCCAGCACGATGCAAGCCTGCCCTGCAAGTTTGGTGAAAATGACCGCTCTTGTTTTGATTTTTGACAATTCCTGACCTTGGCTTTTGGCCCTCTGCTCTTGCCTAGCTCGCAAATCAGGGGCATGAGCAGTCTCTGACCCGACCTAATCATGTCATTCCTCGACAAGCTTGAGGCCCGCTTTGGCCGTTTTGCTATCCCCGGCCTCGTTCAACTCGTCGCGCTGCTGCAGCTCGGCGTTTTTATGATCTTTACCTTGATGGCCCCCGAGGCCCGCGAGGCCTACTTCGACTTCCTCGCCCTAGATGCTGACCGCTTGCTGCGTGGGGAGGTTTGGCGGCTCATCACCTTCATCTTCATTCCAGGGACCACGCATCTCTTGTGGGCCGTGGTCGGCGCCATGTTCATGCGCTGGTTGGGGAGAGGTCTTGAAGAAGCCTGGGGACCGTTTCGCAGCACGTTGTATTTCCTGGGGGGCATGCTGGCTGTGGCTGTGGGGGCGCTGGTCTTCGGTTACACCGCCACAGGCATTTTCTTGTTTCAAAGCCTGCTGCTCGCCTTTGCTGTGATTTATCCGAATGAGGAAATCCTACTCTTCTTCATCCTGCCTGTTCGCATCCGCTGGATCGCCTGGCTGAATGTCGTGCTCACCGGTCTGATGGTGCTGGGCAGCCCCAGCCTGTTTTGGCCCGTTCTTTGTTCTCACCTGAACTTCATCATTGCCTTTGGCCCTGGCTTTTTTCAGCAGCAACGCCATCAGAGCCGCGTCGCCGAACGGCGAGCCCAGTTTGCCCAGGCCAGCGAAGCTGTAGGCTTTTTTCACCAGTGCTCCGCCTGTGGCAAAACCGAGCTAGACGACCCGGCGCTCGACTTCAGAGTCAATGATGCTGGTGAGGAAATCTGCTCCGTGTGTCGAAGCAAAGCTACCCAGGCCAATTCGTGATTCACGCATCAAGCCGCTGCCGGTGAAGCCCACGTGCCACACTGGCTCACAAGCTCAGGCACATAATTCCGCCACGCAGGATCGCCATCGCGCATCATCTGGCGCACCGCCGCACTGCTGACAAAGACGCAGTCTTCCAGGCAATCGTCGATGACGCGCACGCTGTCGGTCTCCAGCAGGTAGCGCAGCAGATGCTGCTGATGAGGAGCCACCTTGGCATGAGCTCCTGTGCGGATTTTGGCCGTGATCGGATCGCCCGCCGGATAGACGTACAGGCGCACGCTATTTTTGAAAAGGCGCCCAAAAGCCTCCAGCAAACCTCCGCCGAGATCCGCATACCAGCGTTCGTTGAATAGCTCCTCAAACAACGGCAAACCGAGCACAATGCCCACCGGAGCCTGCGTGTAGCGCGCGAGGTAACTGCTCAGGCGGTGGAATTCCGCATACTTCGAGATCAGCACGTTTTTGCCCAAAGATTGCAGCACATCTGCTCGCGCCAGGAAGTTTGCGTATTCCACGGCGCAATCGTCCAGGCATAGCAGATTGTGCATGGTGATCTCGCAGATCTCGAGATGACCTTCTGCCGCCGGACCAAAGTCCCGGTGAAAGGAGCTCAGTCCGCGCTCCAGCATGTCTAGATTCACCCGAGTGATCGGGTCAAAGGTGCCACGACTGAGAAACACGGGCTTTTTGTAAAGTACATCGGCCACCTGAAGGATCTCGCCATCTGGACCGAACAAAGCCGCGTCTGACAAGCCGCTGCGCACCAACTGTAGGGCGACCAGGCGGTCCTCAAACGATTCCTTGGGAAAAGCAGCACCGCTGAAGTCGATCATGTCGATCTCCACACGCCAGCGATTCAGGCCGTCCATGAGACTCTCCAAAAACAGGGGTAGGCTTTCCCGCAGATGGAAGGCCGCGTACAGCAAATTCACCCCGAGAATGCCAAGGGCGTCGGCCTGAAGTGCATTCGTCGTATCCAGCAGACGCACGTGCAGTTGCACCTCACAAGGCGGCCCCTTGGGCTCTGTCTGAAAACGCAGCCCCATCCAGCCATGGCACTCCTCCGTCGTGTCTCGAAAGCCTCGGGCACGCACCGTATTGGCCAGCGCAAAGAAGGTCGTGCTTTCGCCACGCTTGGCTGCCAGACGCTCCTGCACGATCTGGAATTCGTGTGCCAGCATTGCGGTCATTCGCTCGCGGGACACATAGCGCCGTGCTTTGCCGTAAATCTCATCGCTGAAGGTCATGTCATAGGCCGACATGGTCTTCGCCACTGTTCCTGAGGCACCCCCAGCGCGGAAGAACCAGTTGGCGATCTCCTGGCCGGCGCCGATCTCGGCGAAGGTGCCGTAGATTTTCTGTGCCAAATTGATGCGCAGAGCCTTTTCCAAAGTGCCAGGACGATCATGGGCAGGAGGTGGAGTCATGACCTCAACTTAGGCAGCTTCGGGCGAGAGGCAAAAAACACCTTTGTCTCATCCACAAAAAAGACGGCCTCCCGTGGAGGAGGCCGTCCGTCGGTCGTCGCAGGCAGCAAAGCCTAGTCCCATGCAGGCTCACACAGCCCACTCGCCGCGGTAATCTCGCGTCAGCCAGGTCGGATCGCCTCCTTCGGCAAAGGTGCGCTCCGTGGGATTCCACTTGAAGCTCGCGTCATGCCAGTAGGCCATGTTCATCAGATGGCAGGAGATCACTGTGGTGGCGCCGACGGCCACATCGCAGATCGGGCGCTCGCGCGTCTTGATGCTATTCAGCCAGTCGTCGTGGTGGTTCTTGCTCTCGTAGAGCTTCACCTTGGCGTCCTTCAGGAACTCGCGCTCGCTCAGCACCACCTCGCGGTCCAGAGACGTGCCTTTGTCCAATTCCTTGTCCATGAAGCCATGGACTTTTTTGCCACCAAGCCAGAGCTCGAACTTGCCACGGTTCACATGGATCTCGCCCTCAGTGCCGTAAAAGGACACGCCTTTGCCCTCGCCATGGGTCAGCACCACACCGTTCGCATACACCAGCTGCGCACCTCGCTTTTTCCCAGCCCCTGCAGAGCGCACCTCCACAGGACCGCTTTCATCCAGGCCGAGCGCCCACTGGGCGATGTCGATGTGGTGGGCACCCCAATCCGTGATCATACCGCCGCCGAACTCGCGCGTCATGCGCCAGGCCGGGAAGTGATTGTGAACACCACGTGGGCTCAAAACGCTGCTGTAGGGCTTCAGAGGGCCCGGTCCACACCAACGATCCCAGTCCAGGCCAGGCTCAGCGGCTTCTTCCTTCAAGTTATAAACCGGGGCCGGATCGCCAAAGGAGGTCGTGATGGTCTTGATCTCGCCGATCACGCCGTTGCGCACCAGCTCGCAGGCCACGCGGAACTCCTTGCTGGAGCGCTGCTGGGAACCCGTCTGGAAGATGCGACCGCTATCGCGCACCGCCTTCGTCAGCGTCAGGGCCTCATGCACATTGTGCGTTAGCGGCTTCTCCCCATACACATCTTTCCCAGCTTTGACGGCAGCGATGCCGATGTAGGCATGCCAATGATCGGGAGTCGCCACCACCACCGCGTCGATGTCCTTGCGCGCCAGCAACTCGCGGAAGTCATTGTAGGCATCACATCCCTTGTAATCTGCGCCCTTCTTTTCGCTGTAGCGCTTCTCCACCGTGGCCTTGGCATGCTCACGGCGGTTGGTGTCCACATCGCACACGGCGGCGACGTTGACGCTCTCGCGGCCCAGGAAGTTGCCCAGGTGTCCGCTGTTCATCTTGCCCATGCCGATGAAGCCGATGTTGATGCGCTCACTGGGCGCGGTTTCCGCCGACCAGACACGAGGCGGCAGAATAAAAGGAGCCGCCACCGCGCCAGCGGCAGTGGTCAGGAAGGAACGACGTGAGTTGGAGGTAATCATGGTTTTTGAATCAAAAACAGGCACAACCATACGCATGATGGAGAGTGATCCTGCAAGACAGAAAGCGATTTCCTCCCGACTGGGCATCCTCGCGCACATCCACTAGAAAAGTCGAAGCACCCCAAGCATTTCTTGCCAAAACGCTGCAAACGAATAAAAGAAATGCCTTACATGCTTAAATTTTCAGCCATACCCATCCTTCTTTTCATTAGCACCACGGTTCAGGCACAGGTCGGAGTCTCTCCATCACTGAACGCGTCATTCCTTCAGGAACTGCGCAGCCGCGCCCCAGGCCATGCCGGAGAGGCACATGATGGACTCGGCAGTGACCGCCAAGCCCTCGACCGGGGCCGTGAGCTTTCCCGTCCAGAGCTTTTCCAGCTTCTCAGCGCGTTTTCAGACCGCATGGAGGCGGACATCACCGGCTTCAACGGTCCCTACCAACTCGGCAGAAAGTGGTTTTCGCCGTTTTACTTTGGCGTGCAGGCCCCCACCCCCTTCCTCGAAAACAAAGATGGACTCACCCTGGGCATGGCCTTTGAGTTTCAGACGGAATACAATAGCCTGGTGAACGACGGCAAAGGCGGCGCGATCTTTTCCCCCACCCTGCTTTGGGACGGCAGCTACCAGGTTGCTGAAAACCAGCGCCTCACCTTCACAGGCGGACTGGGCCTGAACTGGATCACGGGAAACAACGACATCGACTTCGAATACTGGTCGGATGAGTTCGGTGTCTCCCTGCTTCCGGGAACCAGCATTGCCTATGATGTGGACCTGGGCGCCTTGCACCTCACCGCCTATGACCGCGTGAGCGCCAGACCCTACCTCGGGATTTTGCAAAACGACCTCGGCCTGGCGGCGACGCTGGACCTGACCGACCGCCTGGCCTGGACGCTGAACTACACCTTCAGCAAAACCTACGACATCGACGGAGCCTATGGCAGCTACATCCGCGGCATCAATTTTGACATGCACACCATTTCCACCGAACTCGCCTTCAAGCAGTCGGCCAGCCTGACCCTGGGCCTCGAAGGAGCCTGGAACTGGTATCAGCCGGACAACCTCGTCGTTAGCGGCTTTGGCCTGCCCTTCTTTGACGACCCCGACACCTATGAGACGCAGTTTATGAACATCGGTCTCTTTGGCGCATGGCAGCCCGGCAGGGACCTCCGCATCCGCCTGGCGCTTGGCTTCCAGCATTACGACAGCGACACGGCGCAGACCTTCCGCCCGGACGGCTTCTTCGACGGCCAGCCCCAGCAAGACGACGGCTCCATCTATTACAGCCTAGCCATCAACCAGCGCCTGACGGAGCACTGGAGCCACGAGTTTGCCCTAGGCTATGAGAGCGTGCTCGTCCTTGGCGGCAATTACCAGCTCGCACATTACGCCAACTACGGCGTCACCGGCCAGGTCTGGCAGGGCGGCCAGTTCACCGGCAGCCTCTTCCTGGAATACATCGACAGGCCCAGAGACGCCAATTCCTTCCTCAACGCAGCTAACTTCCAAAATACAAACACAGGCATCGACCTGCATCTGGCCCAGCGCATCACGGACAAGCTGCACTTCGACATCGGCTATGCCTCGCAGTATGTTTATTGGGATGGCGACTACGGCTTCAACCAGCAGATGGGCTCGGTGGGCCTCCGCTACGCCCTGAGTGCGAAGACCAACGTCAACCTAGGCTGGCAGGCCTTCAAAGCCCCCGGACGAAACTTCAACGATGGCGACCACCACCGCGTGCTCCTCAGCGTGAGGCGTGAGTTTTAACTCCGTGCGGAAGCCGGATAAAGCCAACGCCCCCAACAAAAAAAGCGGCCTCAAAAGAGGCCGCTTTCTTGTTGGGCTGAACTGAGTTTTTTAGGAGAAGCGCGTCACCAGCACTAGGCTTCATCCTCTCCAGCGCCGGTCAATACACGCCTTCGACGATGGTCTTCTCCATCGCGCCAAAGGGGCGCACGTCGGCGACGCCGTCCCAGGCATAGGGGGCGCGGGGCTTGCGGCGCATGGCCTCGTCGCGCTCCAGGAAGCGGGGCATGAAGAACTCCTTCGTCAGTGTCGTTAGCTCCACGCGGCCCCACTGGTCGTAGTCCACCGTTTCGCTGGTCGCGTTCGGGTTCACGATGCGCAGCACGGCGCGCGGCTGCGGCGCATAGTAGGTGATGGAGAAATTGTCCGAAGGCTCCAGCGGCACGCTGGCGGCCAGGCCCATCAGCGTGTTGCCGTAGGTGGGGTAGAAGCCGATTTTGCCCTCCAGCACCTCCTCCACGATGAAGCGCACATACTGCGGAGTCATCGTGGTGCCGCCGACGAAGCAGCCGCGGATGCCGGCGCTGTAGAGGTCCACCTTCTCCGCCAGCGCTTCCAGCAGCTTCGGCGTGGTGAAGATGGCGGAAATTTTGCGGTTCTTCAGCAGCAGCACGGCCTGGTCCACCACGTGGTCCATGTATTGACGCGCCACGTCGAACTGCTTGTTCGAGATCACCTTTTTCACGAAGCGAGGGTCAAGATCGACAAAGTAGCAGGAGCTGCCGCGGTAGTTTGCTAAGTGCTCCACGGCGAGACGCAGGCGGCGTGGACCGGTGGGGCCCACCATGATCCAGCTTTGGCCTTTCGGGAAATGCTCGTCCTTCAGCTTGTGGCTGAACTCCTCATAATCCACGCGGAAGTCGTTCCAGCCGATGCGCTGCTTTGGCATGCCCGTGGTGCCGCCGGTTTCGAAGATGTTGAAGGGCTTGCCTTCGAAGGCTTTGGGCACCCAAACTTCGGGCTGGAGGTCGCGCAGATATTCATCCTGGAAATGGTCAAACTTCGCGATGATGTCCTCGTAGCTGTTCACCACGCCGCGCGGGTCAAAGTTCTTCTTCGCCCACTCCAGCCAGAACGGACAGCCGGTCTCCGGGGAAAAGTGCCAATTGATGATTTCACGGACCTGGGTGTCGAGCTGGGCTTTGGCTTCTTCGGGCGTCATGGTTTTGGGTAGGAATGGGGGATGAAGGTCAGGAAATACGTCAAACGCAGGCGTCAGGCGCTGACTTTCGGTGCAGGTTTTAGCCAATCTTCTCCGCGCCAAAGTGGCTGCGCAGCGCCTCGGGGATACGGATGCTGCCATCCGCCTGCTGGTAGGTCTCGATCAGGGCGACAAACAGGCGCGCCAGGGCCGTGCCAGAGCCGTTCAGGGTGTGGCAAAAGCGATTCTTCCCCTCTTCGTCCTTGTAGCGCAGGGCCATGCGGCGGGCCTGGTAGTCGCCAAAGTTTGAGCAGCTGGACACCTCCAGGTAGCTGCCCTGGCCGGGCGCCCAGACCTCAATGTCATAGGTCTTGGTGGAGCCAAAACCGATGTCGCCTGTGCATAGCTCAATCACCCGGTAGTGCAGGCCCAGCAGCTGCAGCACCTTCTCCGCGTTCGCCGTCAGGCTCTCCAGCTCAGCCATGCTCGTCTCCGGCGTCGTGATCTTCACCAGCTCCACCTTGTCAAACTGGTGCATGCGGATCAGCCCGCGCGTGCCTAGGCCGGCGCTGCCAGCCTCGCGGCGGAAGCACGGCGTGTAGCCCACATAGTTCACCGGCAGCTGCTCCGCCTTCAGGATCTCCTCCCGGTGCAGGTTCGTCACTGGCACCTCTGCCGTCGGGATTAGGTAAAGATCATCCATCGGGCTGTGATACACCTGGTCGCCGAACTTTGGCAGCTGGCCTGTGCCCACCAGACACTCCGGCTTCACTAGGTGCGGCACATTCACCTCTGTGTAGCCGTGCTGCGTCGTGTGCAGGTCCAGCAGGAAATTGATGAGCGCCCGCTCCAGCCGCGCCCCGGCACCGCGATAGACGGCAAACGCGCTGCCCGTGATGCGCGCCCCAGCCTCAAAGTCCAAAATGCCCAGCGCCGCGCCCAGTGCCGTGTGATCCTTTGGCGGGAAATCATAGGTCGGCGGCGTGCCCCAAACGCGCACCTCCGGGTTCTCCTCCGCGCTCTGCCCCACCGGGCAGGCCTCGTGCGGCAGGTTCGGGATACCCAGCATGATCTCCCGCTGCCGCACATCCGCTGAGTCCGCCTCCACGCCGATCTGCTCGATCCGCGCATTGATGCCCTTCACCTCCGCTTCCTGCGCGCTGGTGTCCTGGCCGTTCTTGCGGCCCAGGCCGATCTCCTTCGACAAGCGGTTGCGGTCTCCCTGTAGCTTTTGGCGCTCCGTCTCTGCCGCGCGGCGGGCTGTATCAATGGCCAAGACCTCATCCACCAGCGCGGCGTAGGAGCCGCCACGGCTGGCGAGGCGGGCTTTGACGAAGTCGGGATTCTCACGGAGCAGGCGAATGTCGAGCATAGCAAGGGGCGCGGAGGCTAGGCAGTGATGTCGCGCTGGCAAGAAGAGCCTGCGAGGTTTGGGGAAAAGCCCGCGAGCTCTTTGGGGCGACCAAAGAGCTGCATCATAGACGCAAGTCTCTCACGGCTGAAGGCCCAACATTCATGCGAATCCAACTATCCCGCCCGGTTCACCGCGCTGAGCACGGCTTTGATCGACGCAAGTTCGATGTTGGTGTCAGTGCCGGCACCCCAGATGAGTTTGCCGGTGGCGGTTTTGATCTGGATGAAGGCTAGCGCGGCGGCTTCGGTGCCGCTGGAGAGGCTTTGCTCGCGGTAGGTGGTGACTTCGAAGCTCGGGGCACCGGCATCGGTGATGAGCGCATCGGCGAAGGCGGCGATGGGGCCGTTTCCTTTGCCGGTGACGCCGCGTTCCTTGCCGTTGATGACCAGACTACAGCGGCAGGTGAAGACGCCGTCCACGCCGTCGGCATGGAAGTGGTAGAGCTGGAAGGGCGTCTCCCGCTCGATGTATTCCTTCCAGAACATTTGCTTCAATTCCGCGCCGCTGACCTCGCGTCCGAGGGAATCGACGATGTCGTTGGCGATGGGGCCAAACTCGCGCTGCATATCCTTCGGCAGTTCGATGCCGAATTCGCTTTCGAGCAGGTAGGCGACGCCGCCTTTGCCGCTCTGTGAGTTCACGCGGATGACCTCGCGGTATTCGCGGCCGATGTCGTTCGGGTCGATGGTGAGGTATGGCACATCCCAGATGGTGTTGTGCTGCTCGTAGCCGCTGAGGCCCTTCTTGATGGCGTCCTGATGGCTGCCGCTGAAGGCGGTGAAGACGAGCTCACCGGCGTAGGGCTGGCGCGGCGGCACGGTCATGCCGGTGGTGCGCTCATACATCTGGATGAGGCCATTCATGTCGCTGAAGTCGAGCTTCGGATCCATGCCGTGCATGTACAGATTCATGGCGACCTGCACGATGTCGAGGTTGCCGGTGCGCTCGCCATTTCCAAACAGCGTGCCTTCGACGCGATCCGCGCCCGCGAGCAATCCCAGCTCCGTGGCGGCGGTGCCGGTGCCGCGGTCATTGTGCGTGTGCAGGCTGACGATGAGGCTCTCGCGGTTTTTGATGTTCGTGCATATCCACTCGATCTGGTCGGCATACACATTGGGCATGCAGACCTCTACGGTATCCGGCAGGTTGAGGATCATTTTGTGCTGCGGCGTGGGCTGCCACACGTCCATGACGGCCTCGCTGATCTCCTTGGCGAACTCGACCTCGGTGGCGCTGAAGCTCTCGGGCGAGTATTGCAGCGTGACGTGGGTGCCGCCCTCGGTGAGGCGATGCAGGCGGTCTTTGATCATCTGTGCGCCTTTAACGGCCACGGCGATGATTTCCTCCTTCGACTTGCCAAACACATACTTCCGCTGCGCTGGCGAGGTGGAGTTGTACATGTGGATGATGACCTTTTTGGCCCCGATGAGGCTCTGGACCGTCTTTTCGATCAAATCCTCCCGAGCCTGCACGAGGCACTGGATGGTGACATCGTCGGGGATGCGGTTTTCCTCGATGAGGCGGCGGTTGAAGCTGAACTCGGTGTTCGAGGCGGAGGGAAAGCCGACTTCGATCTCTTTGAAACCGCATTTCACCAGCGCATCGAACATGTCGAGCTTCTGCGAGACATTCATCGGCACGGCGAGGGCCTGATTGCCATCACGCAGATCGACGCTGCACCAGATGGGCGCTTTCGTGATGGTTTGGGAGGGCCAGCGGCGGTTCGGCAACGAGACGGGATCGAAGCGCTGGTATTTGACGGAAGGGTTCTTTAACATGACGAGACAGGTTTAGACAAGATTGAAGGGTGGACAGGATTTGATCCTGAAACTGAGGACAGCTGCGACGTGGCAGCGCTAGGCATGACGAGGAAACGCGGGCCGCCTACCCTCGTGTAAGTCGAAGGGAAAGGAGAAGCAGAGCCTGGGCGAGCGTGGTCATCGCGTGGGGCGCAGATGCTAGGAGGACTTGGACGCTTGTCCAGCAGGCTTTTGACTGCTAGCTCAGGCGTTCGCACGCGTTTGTTTGTTCCCCCCATGTCTGATCCTCGTCCAGCGCCCTGGTTGCGCTTCCTCATTTTCACCCTCGTCAGTGCCGTGGTCGCTGCGGGTGTGTTGTTTTTTCTGCAAACTCAAGAAGCCGCGAAGGCCCAGCCGGTGGCAGCGACGAAGAGCAAAGGTGCGCAAAGCGTAACGGTCGCGAAAGTGACGAAATCCGACTATTCGCTGGATCTACTGGCCGTGGGAACGGTGGCCGCAGATGAGTCGATCGACCTGAGCGCCAATGTGACGGAAGCCGTGACGGCACTGCATTTCGACGATGGTCAGCAGGTGAAAAAAGGCACGCTGCTGGTGGAACTGAGCGCCGCTGAGGAAGAAGCAGCGCTCTCCGCCGCGAGATCCCAACTGGCCGAGCATGAGCGCGAAATCTCGCGACTTCAGAACCTGGTGAAGGATGGCGCAGCCCCAGAAGCGAGGCTGGAAGAGCGACGCACGCTGGCCGAGGTGGCCAAACAAAACATTCTGGAAGCTGAAGCAAGGCTCGCAGATCGGCGCATTGCAGCGCCGTTCGATGGTTGGTTGGGGCTGCGGCGCATCAGTGTCGGTGCACTGGTGTCTCCCGGCACGGTCATCGTGTCGCTGGACAAGATCGATCGGGTGAAGATCGACTTCAGTGTGCCTGAGACTTACCTGGGTCTGGTGAAGCCGGGGGCGATCTTAGAGGCACGCACCGAAGGCACGGACGAAAAGATCTTCCAAGGCAAGCTGACGCAGCTGGACTCGCGCATTGATCCCGTGACTCGCGCCGTCGCCGCACGTGCCGTGATCGAGAACAAGGACATGCTGCTGAAACCTGGCATGTTGGTGATGGCCACGCTGCATGTGGAGCCACGCTTTTCTCTATCCATCCCGGAGCGGTCGCTAGTGCCGATTGGATCCAAGAGCTACGTCTTCACGCTTGCTGAAGGCAAGGCCAAGCGGGTCGAGATCACGCCCGGACGGCGCAAGCCTGGCTACATCGAAGTGCTGAAAGGTCTGGAGGAAAACCAGACGCTCGTCGCGGACGGACTGGTGGGCCTGCAAGATGGCATGGCCGTGAGCATCGCGGGTGAGTTTGATGGACCTGTGAAAGCTTTTGACCCTGAATCGCTGCGCAGTGAAAACCGCACTTCAGCGACGCCGTGAGTGAACTTTGTCATTTCCAACGCAACCCGATCTTCTCATCCTCCTGCCATGATCTTTTCCAAGCTTCTCCTTCCCTGCCTGACTTTGGGTTGTCTCGTTTTTGCCAACCCCTCAGCTCTCGGTATCGATGACTACAAGCTGGGCCCCCTTTCCCAAGAAAATCCTGCCGTGCCGAAGGGCAAGGTGACGCAGATGCCCGTGCACGAATCCAAGATCTTCCCCGGCACGAAGCGCGACTGGTGGATCTATGTGCCTGCCCAATACAGCGCCGAGAAGCCAGCGAATCTGATGGTCTTTCAGGATGGTCACGATTACGTGGGACTGAAAGGGGCATGGCGAGTACCGACCGTTTTTGACAACCTGATCGCAGGCGGTGAGATGAAGCCGACCATCGCGGTCTTCATCACACCAGGTCACATTGGGGATAGCAAGCCACCCAGCCCGTGGAAAAACAACAACCGTGGCAAAGAATACAACACCCTGGGGGACAGCTATGCGCGCTTCTTGCTGACGGAAATCCTGCCACTGGTGGAAAAAGACTACAAGCTCACCAGCGATCCAGAAGGCTGGGCCATCGGTGGCGCTAGCAGCGGTGCCATCTGCGCGTTCACCGTAGCCTGGGAGCGACCCGACAAGTTCCGCAAGGTCTTTTCCACCATCGGCAGTTATGTGGATCTCGCTGGCGGGCATGTGTATCCCAGCCTAATCCGCAAAACGGAGCGCAAGCCGCTGCGCATCTACCTGCAGGATGGCAGCAGCGATCTGGACAATCCTTATGGCAACTGGCCCATCGCAAATCGGCAGATGGCTGCCGCGCTGGCTTTCATGAAGTATGATTTCACCTTTGTTTACGGCGATGGTGCGCATAACTCCAAGCATGGAGCGAGTGTGTTTCCAGAAGCCATGAAGTGGCTTTGGCGCTGAAGCATCTGCTGAAAGTTCTGAAACTGAAAGGTGCGCTAGGGACCACTTTGCACTGGCCACCTGGGCGTGAGCACAGCAGTTTATCTCATGGTTTGCCTGCACCTGCCTGACGACGCCACTTTGCACTCCAAGCGAGCCACTTGGGCATCAGTCCCGCTCAGCACGCCCGCCTTCTTGAGTGCACACGGCAGCCCGCCTGATGCGAGCGGCTTCATCGAGGACCGCCATGCGGTGCTGCTAGGCTACGGTGATGATGTCTATGCACGTGCCTGCCATGCCTTGGATGCTTGGCAGATGTTCCCCGCCTGGGCACGTGTGCTGCACGATGGCAGGTCCAAGCAGCAAGCGGGTCAAGGCGTGGCTATGATCGTGCACATCCTTGGTCTTTGGTGGATCAATCCTTGCCGAGTGGTGACGCGCTGCGATGGCGAGACAAGTCATGGTTTCATCTATGGCACACTGCCCGAACATGCGGAGTGCGGGGAGGAGCTGTTTCAAATCCGGCGGTATCCCGATGGCCGTGTCGAGTATGTCATCCATGCCTTTTCCCACCCGCAGCATCCCTGCGCTTGGCTGGGCTTTCCCCTGGCGCGCTGGTGGCAGTGCCGATTTGTCAGGGATTCCCAACAAACGATGAAGGAGCTTTGCTCATGAACTCCCTGCGCGCAGACAGCTCCGCAAGTCAGCTTCACCGCCTCTCAAGGATTGCCCTGTTGGGGATCGCCGTGGTGGTCTTCCTGCATTGGCGCGGAGCAAGTCCCCAACTGCTCTGGCCTGCCTGGATGATTCTATTCTCGGCGGCTGTCCTGATCCCCATCGGCAACCGCCTTTCTCCCTTCCGTGGGGCGGACTCCCTACGGCCCATGCATGTTCTGGCTGTTTTTCTGCTCGCCAAATCCTTCATCCACCCCGTTGGCGACGTTGCCTTTCTCTTTGCATTGTTTTGGTGGGGGGAGCGCCTGGGCATGGCCACTGCCTCGCTCATCGGTTGGTGCAAGAAACCTGAGCTATCGGCGAAGAGCCTGTGCTTCCTCGCGGCAGCGTGTTTCCCCGCAGTTGGCGCTTCATGGCTGCTGGCGCAACGTGTCGGCTGGATGCCGTTTGGCTTTGATTCACTGATTGTCATGCTGACAGCCGCGCATTTTCATCACGCGGGTTTCTCGCTGCCGCTGATCGTCGGCCTTCAGGCAGAACGGCGCCCCTGTGCGTGGACTCATGGCTCCTGCCTTCTCATCCTGGCAGGAGTGCCTCTGGTCGCGACAGGAATCACCTGCACGCATTTTCATCTTCTGACCTGGGTGGAACCTGTCGGCGTCACGATCTTGGTGCTGGGAGCTTTCGGAGTGGCTCTTGAGCAAGTGCGAACTGCGTGCGCCTCTGGCATCTCCGTGTGGCTGCGTCTAGCCTTCTTGCTTTCAGGCCTCTCGCTCTTCATCGCCATGCTGCTAGCCCTTGGCTATGGCCTGCGTGTGGTGCTGCCCGGAATGGCGTTGTCGATGCCACAGATGTGGGCGCTGCATGGCTCACTGAATGCCTTTGGCTTTGGCCTGCTGGGCTTGTTGGCCTGGAGCTTCCTGAAAAACGGTGAAGCCCATGAGTGCTGAGATTTTCACGAAACCTTTTCAAGATCACACAAAACGCTTGCGGCCTCGAAGGGACCCGTTACCATGGCGGCCCGTTTCCCAACGGGACGACGTTCCTGAGTAGCTCAGCGGTAGAGCGGGTGGCTGTTAACCACTAGGTCGTAGGTTCGAACCCTACCTCAGGAGCCACAAATGGCAGAGTAGCTCAGGGGTAGAGCAGAGGACTCATAAGCCTTTGGTCGGGAGTTCAAATCTCCCCTCTGCCACCAAAGTGTCACGACACACTCAGGTGGAAACATGAACCCTCCGGAAAAATCACCCACCGGACTGAGCACTCCATGCCGCATACTCGTGGCCTTCCCCCAGAATCAACCGACCTCCGCTTCATAGAGCGAGGCGATGCCCAGGGAGAGGCGATGCGTGGTGACTCGAGAGTAACCACATTCCTTCATCAAGACTTCCATCTGCTTGCCGGAGGGAAAGCGCTCGATAGAACTGCAGAGGTATTCATAGGCTGCCCGTTGGCAGGTGATCCAGCCCGCGACTCGGGGCATGATGCGCTTCAAATAGAACAAATAGGCTGGCCGGATGAGAGGCAGCGTTGGCAGAGAAAAATCCAGAACAAAGAGACGCCCGCCCGGCTTCAGGACACGGCGCATTTCCTTCAGCGCCTCGGGCCAGGAGGCCATGTTTCTCAGGCCAAAAGCGACCGTAAGCACCTCAAAGCTACCCTCTTGAAATGGCAAATTCATGCCATCTGCGGCGATCAAGGCCTCCAGCTTGCGCCGCTGGGCCTCTCGCATCATCGGCACGGAGAAATCTGCGCCCAGAACTTGGGCTTCAGGGCAAGCCTGTTGCAGCACCTCGGCGAGGTCACCGCTGCCGGTGGCGAGATCCAGGATCTTTCGGGGGCGGCATGCGGCGACAAGGCGGGCCGTTTTTTTCCGCCAGAGCACATCAATGCCGAGGCTAAGAACGTGATTGGCCAAAACGTAACGCCGTGCGATACCGGCAAAGGCTTGTCTGACGAATCCGGGGTCTTGCATAATCAAAAGCATCCCCGTGTCAGGGATGGTGCGCTTGAGAGGACTCGAACCTCCACGATGTTACTCACTAGAACCTGAATCTAGCGCGTCTACCAATTCCGCCACAAGCGCACGGATTTTTGAACGGGTCGCGATAGTGGGCTGGCTCTAGGACTTCTCAACTGAAAAGTTGAAATACTTCTACGTGCTCCTTTTTGCCGATGAACTTGAGCGACGGCGATGAATCCAGAGTTGCACATGAGCTGGGTCGTGATGAAGTCGAAGTCCACTTTTACCCGATGGACTGGGCTCACCCGAAACTGCTCCTGCTCGCCCTGCCAGCCTTTGCGCTGCTTTTCTGGGCGGAGTCTAGGTCTGCGCATCCCATGCATGGCCTGCGGAAGAGGCTGCTGCTGATCGTCAGGGCCTGTGCGGTGCTGCTTGTTCTGCTGGCTTTGGCAGGGCCTGCACGAGTGACGCACACGGGAGAAAAAGCACTCGGCATCATCGTGGATGCCAGCCAAAGCATGGGGCAAGAGGGGTTGAACAAAGCACTGGATCTCGCGGAGGAAGCCCGAGCCCAGGCTGGCGCAGGCGTGCAGAGCTTTGTCGTGCAATTGGGGAGCCAACCTGAACTGCTGCCTGAGGCTGAACGCAGCCAAATCCGGCAAAGCACCCAACGCTGGCAGGAGCAAAAGGGAGCCGATAGCCACTACGAGGCAGCCGTGGATTATGCGGTTGCCCTTTTTCCCGCAGGAACAAGCCGAGACCTGATCCTCATCGGCGATGGCCACGAGACACGTGGCAATCTGCTGGAGGCAGCCCGCGCTGCGGCTGTGGCTGGTGTGCGGCTGCATGTGTTGCCTGTTGCCGGCCCTCTGAGACCTGATGCTCGAGTGACTCAACTGATCCCAAGCCGTGCTCGCCTGAATGAAGGTGCCACCCTGAAGCTGACGGCCCAGATCGAGTCCACGCTGTCCGCTCACGCCATGCTCCGGCTGTATGAAAACGGCGTGCAGGTGGAACAGCGCCCCCTGTCTCTGAAGCCTGGAGAGCCGCTGACGGAGACCTTTACCCGCACTCCAGCCGAGCGTAACCTCTACCGCTATCGAGCCGTGCTGGAGGGCGTGCCTGGAGACAGCCTACCCGCGAACAACAGTGCCCTGGCTCTGGTGGACGTGCGTGGCCGACTGCGACTGCTGTATCTGGAAGGAGAGGCCACAGAGGGCCAATACCTCATGCAAGCCATGGAAAAGGAAGGCGTGCAGATGGACCTGCGCCAGCCCGGCAATATCCCGAACAGCCTAGAAGCGCTCTCTGGCTACGATGGCATCCTCATCAGCGATGTGCCTGCGCATCAGCTCGGTGAGCCGACAATGAATGCCATCCGCGAGTATGTGGACAAGCTCGGAGGTGGTCTAGTCATGCTGGGCGGCCCGCAGAGCTTTGGCGTAGGCGGCTATTACCGCACGCCGATCGAGGACATCCTGCCGGTGCGCCTGAAGGCACCCGACGAAGAGGAAAAGCAAAGCGCGGCTGTGGCGCTCGTGATCGACCGGTCCGGCTCCATGGCAGGGGAAAAGCTAGAGATGGCCAAAAGCGCCTCCATTGCCACGGCAGAGGTGCTGGGGCGGAATGACTTCCTGGGGGTCTTTGCCTTTGATAGCGAGGCACATGTCGTCGCGCCGATGACGCGGCTGACCTCCAGCGCAGCCGTGGCAGGTCAGATCGCTGCGCTAGCCTCCGGCGGTGGCACGAATCTGCAACCCGCGTTCGAAGAAGCCCGGCAAGCTCTGCAACGAGTGAAGGCCAAGGTGAAGCACATGATCATCCTGACCGACGGCCAGACCTCAGGCAGCGGCTACGAAGGACTCGCCTCCCAATGCCGCGCCGATGGCACGACGATTTCCACGGTGGCCATAGGTGAAGGGTCCCACGTGGCACTGCTGCAATCCATCGCCAGCGCTGGCGGAGGTCAGGCCTACAGCACGCTAGATGCAGCCGGGATCACCCGCATTTTCACCCAAGACACCCTCATGCACACTGGGCGCATGATTCGGGAAGAGCCCTTTCAACCCGTGCTGGTGGAAAAGCATCCCATGCTCGCAGGCTTTGACAGCTGGGACTCCCCTGCACTGCTCGGCTACGTGAAGACCCTGCGGAAAACCACCGCACAGGTGCCGCTGGTCACCGATCTGGGAGATCCGCTGCTGGCTCACTGGCGCTACGGCCTGGGAAAAGTCACCGCCTTCACCAGCGATGCAAAAAGCCGCTGGGGCTCTCTGTGGCTGGCGCGATGGTCGGGCTTTAGCCGATTTTGGTCCCAAGTGCTGCGGGAAACCGCCCGCCCCCCGCAGGGGCGGCACATGGATGTTTCCGTGCTGATGCAAGGTGCTGAGGCGCTGCTGCGTGTGGATCTGCAAGAAGACGCTGGCACCCGGGCGAACGATGCCCAGGTGGAGGCTGAGATCTTTCATGTCGCAGCAGATGCCCTGGGAGCACCTCTGCTGCCTCTGCAAAAGCTCATGCTGGACCAAACGGGGCCCGGTCTCTACGAGGGCAGCTTTTCTCCGGAAAAGCCAGGCGTCTATTTGGTGCGTGCTCAAAGCGGAGCCGAGATGGTCTCTGCTGGTCTCGTCCACCAACCCAGTGCGGAGGCCAGCCTGGGCACCCTGCGCGAGCCTTTGCTGGTCGAGGCTGCCCGCATCACTGGGGGAAGTTTGCTGAAAAGCCCTGCCCTGCCCGCACTCGACAGCAACCGAGCCACACGCCACGTCGAACTTTGGCCCCCTCTGATGGTGATGGTGCTGCTGCTTTTTCTCGTCGATATCGCCATTCGCCGTTGGGAACACGCGCAGGCTCTTGGGCAAATGCTGCGCGAGATCGCTCAGCGCTACTGGCCAGGACGCGCGTGAGAGGGCAGGCTTTACACCCGCTCCAGCTTCAGCGGATAGGTGCCGCCGGACGCGAACTGCGCGACATAGAGGCTGCCCTGCGGATCGACGACGAGGTCATGCGGATGCTGAAAGACCGCTTCCTGATGGTGCATCTTCTGCAATTGCCCCCCGTCATTGTAGAGCGGTGGTGTGCCACCCACGTTTGAGAGCACCCGCAGGTTCGCATCCAGCACCGAGATGAACCCACGCGAATTCCGATCAGCAGGCCAGTTGTCCGCGAGATGGGCGACAAAGTAATGCCCGCTATGGTGGCGGATTTGGCGTGGATTTCCGCCCGGCAGCTCCACGCGGCCAAGAGCTTTGCCATCCAGCGATAGACGCAGCAGGTGCTGCTGGTCACTCATCGCGATCAGCAGGCTGGGAGATTCGCCTTCCGCCTCCTCCACCATCCCGCCATGCGGCCCCCAGTGGGCGATGCCACCTTCGGCCCCGCCCCAGATGCCAGCGTATTTCCCCTCTGCGTCATAGCGGGTGACATAGTCCCGCCCATAACCATCCAGCACGAAAAAGGAACCTTCCCGAGTGTGCAGCGTCCAGGACGGCTTGTACTGTCCCTCCGCTTCATACTTCCCACTCACCTCCGGCCAGCGCCACTCCTGCAGGATTTCCCCATCCAGCGTCGCTTTCACCACGCGATGCGTTTGCAGGCAGGTCAAAAAGAGCACCTCACGTTTCCCCTCGTGCACGAGAGAAAGTCCATGCGCTCCAGGAAACTGCGTCCCCCACTTGTGCACGAGCTTGCCACGCGCATCATAGATGATCACGTGGTTCGCCGTGTGATCGGTCAGCAGGATGACGTGGCCCTCACGATCACACACCAAGCCATGGCCATTCTTCACGGGCGTCTTTTCATCCAACACCCCCCAGCCGGGCACCTGTCGATAGCGGAAATCCCCCTGCCCCAGGAGGGGCGTGTCCTGTGCTCGAATCCACGGACTGGCGACGAGGCCCAGGGTGCCTACTGAAGTTTGGACAAACTGACGACGAGTGGAAAAAATCATGCCCATCATGCTGGCAGGAACCGCCCGCCCCCGCAAGACGGGGATGATGACAGGACCTTCAACGAGCCGCACTTGCTTCCCCTGGGGTCTTGGCCTTGGTTGCTCCGCTCCTCGAACCACATGACCTACTTTCTCACCTTCCTGGCTGGCTTCATTGTCGGTCTGGCGACATGGCTGATCTGGCTAGGTCTGCGCTTCACCTCAGACCTAAAAGCCGCACGCGAAGCCGTGGCCCATTACCACGATGGTGGCACACATCCCTGCGATCTAGCAGCTAACAAAGTCGTGGATGACTGCAAAAACCGGCTGCGCTGGCAAAAGACCCTGAACCCCGAATGGCTGCCCCCACTGGTAGAAGAGGTACCACGCCTAGTGCGGGAAATCGCCGCCGTGTATTTCCCCAATCATCCTGACCCCTTGCTCGCTCCCGGACTGGGCCAATTTTCGCGGGCTGTCCATCTCGCGGCCTTGGATGTGGCCGATTTTCTCCAAACCCGCAGCATCGGCAGACTGGTGGATGTGAGCGCCAGCACTGCCCTGAAAACCTGGGAAATGACCCACAAGTTCGCCAGTCATGAAACCGTGCAATCCATGGGCAAATGGTACAAGCGGCTGCTGCCTGTCTGGCAAGTGCTGAAGATCAAATCCCCCGTCACATGGGCAGGCGTCGCAGTCTCGAATGTCGCCGCGCGCACCCTACAGCCTGCCATCATCGACATCATCGCTCGGCGTGCGATCGACCTTTACGGCGGACATTTGCACCGGCGTCCTCCCACACAGCCGCTGAACACACCTGCCCTCGGGGCAGGTCAGGCGACGGATTGACACCAGCGCTGCACCATGCCACAGAGCGCGCCTTTCGTTAGTGGAATGAAATACCTCACGGTCATTCGCCATGCCAAGTCTAGCTGGGACCAGCCCGGCCTGGCTGACCATGACCGCGCCCTGAATGACCGTGGGCGCAAGGCCGCTCCTGCCGTGGCCACCTTTCTCCATCGCACCTACTTCGGCGGCATCGCTGGGCCGCCGCTGCTTCCCCTACCAGATCGTTTCATCACCAGCACGGCCCTGCGCGCCCTAACCACCGCTCAGATCATGCGCGAGGTCATCGGACTGCCCATGGAGCATCTGTGCCTGGACTCCAGACTCTACCTCGCGGAATCAGGTCGCCTTCTGAATGTCGTTCGCGACCTAGATGAAAGCTGGCAGCATGTCGTGCTCTTTGGTCACAATCCAGGGCTGCATGAGTTTGCGGAGCGCCTGCTGGCCCGCGCCCACGTTTCAAAAATGCCCACCTGCAGCACCGTCATCATGGCCCTGCCTGTCGAATACTGGGGCCTCGCCGAGTGGGGCACCGCCCAGCTCATCGGTCACATCACACCGCGCACTCTAGAGCGGCGCTTTCCGGAGCTGTATCACGGCATTTCCCGACAGGATGGAGAAGACTAGCCTTTCAATCGCCGTCGCCGTCCGCATCACCTTCGATCTCGATTACGCCTGCACCTGCACTTGGCGCATTCATGGCATCGTCAGCATCCTCTGCCTCCGCATCATCTTGCTTCGGAGGCCATTCGATGCCCAGTCGCGCGTAAAGCTGATCTAGCGCTTTCTGAATCCGCTCCCGGCCCCGCAAACGCAAAAGCCATTCCTGCGGAATGCCCTCCATGCCATGCAACGCTCCCATCCATGCCCCGATCATGCAGGCACGACCCGCACTGTCACCACCAGCTCGAAGGGTGGCCAGAATCGCCGTGGTGAAGTCATCAGGATGATGGCACGCCGCATGCAGCGCCGCAGGCATGCTTTGCGAAAGTGAGCATCCCTGGCCCAACACCTCTGTCGCGACCACGACATCAAAGTGGCGCTGCATGTGGGCAAACTCGAAGTAATCCGAACCATCGCAACTCACATGGATCGACTTCCTCGTGCGCTCAAAGGCCTCTGCAAACGGACGCCCCTCCAGGAGCTCACGCAGCAAAATCGCATGAGCCACCGCACAGCCGAGTGCTGTGGGATGATTTTGAGTCACCCGAGTCAGAGCACGGATCGCCTCTAGCATCTCCTCCACAGGCTTCTGTGCATACGAGACCACCACCAAAGAAAGTCGGCTGACGGAACTCATCTGGTCATCCTCCGGCCCATTCTGAAAATTGTCTGGGTTTTCCGCCAGCCTCGCCAACATCCCCCGTGTGGCTTTGTCGAGATAGCTATGGCAGACCGGACTGCCGAAAAAACCTGCGAGACGCACCGCAAAATCAGCCTCGCGGAACAAACCTCCACACGCTGCCAAAGATTCGAGCAACAGCAGCGCAGCATCGCCATAATGCGTCTGATCGCCGCTCTCTTTGCCCGCGTGGTAGTGCCCAGGCACAGGCTTTTCAAATCCACGGATGCCACCTCGGTAACGGGCAGCCATCTCCTTCAGATCATAAATCCAATGAACTCCCAGGGCAGCCGCATCCCCAAGAAACTGGCCCCAAACGGCGGCCGTAAGTCTGGATTCAAAAGAAGGCATGTCGGGAAAGATAAAACCGTTTTTCATCAAGGGTGACACGGAAACAAACAAAAATCGTGTCAGCTCAGCGCAAAAAGCACCTCACATACGGCCTTCCCATCCATTCGGCCACCGCCATTCGTGAAACAAAAAACACCACCTGTCTCCAGGTGGTGTTTCACAAGAGTTGAATGACACGAATCGATCTCTTTTAACGCTGACGCCTGCGGCGAAGGAACAGCGCCATCAGACCCAGCATCATCAGCAACACACGACCAGGCTCGGGCACCACCACCAGCGTTCCGTAGTTCAGGAATAAGGAGGTATCCCAGAACTGACCAGGAGCGAGGCTAGGAAGAACGAGGTCGAATCCAACTTCACCTCCCGTGCGAAGACGAGGACCTGCGGTAAAGGAACCTATATTCACCAAACTTCCCCAATCCATGAGGTTGAAGAGGTCACCTCCCGCTGGAGCATAGCCGTTGGTGTAGCTAACCTCAATACGACCGCCAGTTGTGATGGTGAAAGCACCACCGACATTAAGGTAGTCATGATTGCTCAGGGTTCCTGTGATACCATTCAGGGTGTCGGCCGAGGATGTCGGCAGATCATCAATGAAGGTGCTAAATTCACCACCGGAGTAACCCAGACTAAACAGGCTTGCCGTTGCACCACCGACTTGTAGGCTCAGGCGAGTCGTTGGAGTCGCAGCCACAGGTCCTAAAAGCGTCAGGCTGCTGCTGGTAAAGATGTGACCGATTTGATTGCCAGCGGTCTGGATCGTAGAGCCACTGTTTCCACCAGGAGCCAGAGAACCGATCTGAGAAACCGCTCCCACATTGTGACCGATGGTAAGAGCTCCCTCAATACGTGCAGCTTCAAGCGCAGTAGCGTAGGTTACCCCCGCATTCACCATACCGCCGCCACTGACTCTGCCATCGAAGGTGTAACCTGACTTCGCTGTCACATCGAATTTGGCACCCGAGCCAATATTCAACCATGCGCTGTCGTTGATGGAGCCATTTGCCGCCAAAGCCACAGTGCCTGCACTGATCGTGGTTGCGCCCACATAGCTATTCGCATTGCGCAAGGTCAGCGTTGCCGTGCCGATCTTGGTCAAAGCAACATTGTGCTGAATGACACCCGAGTAGCTGAAATTAGTGCTTACACCATTGCCGACAGTAAGCGTGTTCACAGAAGTTGCAGCGTTAGTGATGAAACCACTGGTGCTATTGACCGTGTTCACAGAGACAGGGTTGGTCAGACTGCCGACCGTTTGATTCTGGCCATTCAGGTCAAGAACTCCGTTAGCTGTCGTAGAAATGCTGGTCGTGGTTGGCAGAGCATTGTCTTTACCCAACAGCATACGACCACCTTGGACACGGGTTTCACCTTGATAGGTATTGTTGCCAGACAGGATCACCGTGTCATAACCGACTTTCGTCAATCCACCAACACCACCGATCACACCTTGAACTTCAAGAACGGCTCCAGAGGCGGTGTATTCAGTGAGAGCCATGTTGTCCATAGCTTGCTTGCCATTGTCGAGACCATTTGCACCCAGGTAGTATTGAGTTCCGATAAAAGAATTGGAATTAAGGGTAAAGGTCACATTCGGATTCAGGATACGCATGACCCCACCCCCACCCTGGGCAGCGTTGTTGTCATCATTTCGCAGGAAGGCCTCGATACCGCCTCCATCAAGGGTGACACTGGCGTTGGTGGTGGGCTGGTTGGCAGCGATTTGAAGGGTGCCCTTGCCGAGGTTCACCGCGCCACTGCGAGCGTTGTTCACGCTCCAGCGTTCAATAGAACCTTCGTTGTAGGTCAGGGAGGAGTTGGTTGGGCTGAAATTCGCCACACCAATGTCCAGCACGCCATAACGATTCACAATCAAGGCTCCACTCCCCAGAGAACCGTTGTTAGTCACGTGAACGGCACCCTGGTCGATGATCACATTTCCTGAGAAGGTAGCTGAGCTGTCTCCACGCACATAAAGCGTACCGTCACCCCACTTCGTGAGACGTGATGTGCCAACCAACGAAGCAACCGAGAAGCCAGAGCTCAGACCATTGGTCAGATAAGCACCGTTGCCGGTGTAGGCCGCGAAGGGACTGCCTGCTGCAGTGGTGTCCACATTCAGGATGGCGTTGTTGGTGACATAAAATGTGCCAGCAGCGAGGATCGAACGGTTACGGTTATTCACGATGCGAAGCTGAGCATCAACAGTACCGTTCGCAGTAGCGTTTCCGATGCCACCACTCTGCTGAATTTCAAGATCTGCAATGGTGTGCACACGATCATCAGCATTTGGGTCCCAGTCGATCGTGGCATTGTCCACCGCGATGATGCGTCCAGAGGTGTAGGTGTAGTTGAGCAAGGTATCCGCCGCCTGAGCACGCAAATTCAACTGAGCTGAAGCCGCCTGGGCACCATTCAGCACGATCGTATTGTTCGGATCAGCATTACCAGCCGAACCAAACTGACTGAATTGGATGGCACCTTCATTGACCACCCATCCACTGCTGTAGCCATTGCCAGCACCACGTGCAGCGTCGCTCTGGTCGTTCGCGATGATCAAGGATCCACCGATGCCGAACTTGGTCACGCCGCCAGCGGTAATATTGCCGTTCACGGTGATGTTACCGCCTGTGTAGAAAATGGCTTCGTTGGTGCCACTGGCACCAAACTTTAGATTCGGATTGATCACAAAAGCGGCTGAGCTAACCACGCCGCCTACATCGGATCCACTGCCAGTGAAGGTGATGGTTGCGTTGTTGTTGGCACCAGTAGGGCTATTCAAACTGAATCCTGTGCTGCGCAGGGCAAAAATGCTGGTCTCAAAACTGCCCATGGTGACGTCGCCGGTCACATTCACCACCTCGTTCCCCAGGCCGGCACCGGTCGGCATCGCGACCATGTCAAGGTCAACGACAGGCGTGATCCCGTTGGCACCATTCTTCACGAAGCGCGCGCCCTGGCTCTCCACGTAGTAACCGGGCAACATACCCGTGACGGCGGAGGTGGCAGAGGGCGTAATGGCAGCAGTGGAACGGAACTGGGTCTGGGCCGCGCCTACACTCGCTAGCGCGCCAAAGGTGGTGGATGCTGTCGTGGTGAACACCAATGTGCCGCGACCGGTTCCCGCTCCGGTGCTGGCAGCAGCCCGCGTAACGGAAGCTGCCGTCAAAAAGGCATCCCCCGTGCCTTCCTGGCTTAGGTAAATGCGAGAACCGCGATCAAAGGTGATCGCACCCACCGTCTCCGAGTTATTGTCAGCATTGTTAGCAGCTTCAATAGTTACGGCTGAGCCGTCCAGGTTGATGGGCACGCTGTCACCCCAGCGGTTGGAGTTCAATCCTGTAGCCGCCGTATCCTGGAAGGTCAGGTTACTGCCGGGACGGAGGCGGATGTTGCTGTAGAAGTGACTGGTCGTGCTGCCGTTTTGGAAGATGCTGCCATTGCTATCAAAGCGCAGCCCGCCATACACATCAATGAGCGCGTCCGCGTTCGCTCCCAAAGGACCAGCGGTGTTCCCGGTGGCCATACCCACATCGAAACGCAAGGTCAATCCTCGGGAGACTACAGTCTGGCCGGTGTAGGTGTTCTGGTCTTGGAAGCGAACAAAGCCTGTGTTGAAATTAGTCAAGCCTAGGCTAGCGAGGGAGCCAATCTGCACATCAGTGGGGCCAGAAACATCGTTCAGATTGCCGGTTCCCCCCAAGTTGATCGTCAGGGTGTTACCAAGGTTGTTACCAAAGCGATAAACGCGATTGGTGCTCTCGCCACCCACGACTGCGTTTGGATGATTAGCCAGACCTGGAACGATACTGCCGGTCGCCGCCCCGTTCAGGGTGCGATCGCCGAAACCACCAAAGTAAATCCTACCGTCGCCCAGCAGGCTCTGGTCGAGATTTTGGTTCAGCGTGCCCCCTTCAAAGGCCAGGTAGGTCACTTCATTCGAGGTCGTGGTACGCGTGGCAATGATGCTCTGCAACTGTGCCTGAGTCACGTCGTGCATCGGGCGATAAAGAGCAGGCGAGTAAGCAGTGCCGGTCAGCACAATGCGCTGCCCCAAGCCACTGTTAATGTTGGTAAGCGCGCGGGTTCTGGCACTTGCACCGGCGTTGACAAAAATGTTGCCCCTGCCAAGCGTCGCTGTGTTATTGGCCACGGCTCGGTTGCCCCAATCAAGCATGCCTGCATTGATGTAAGTCGGCCCCGTGAGGTCATTGTTGGTGGAGTGGACCCACAAACTGCCCGAGCCAATCTTGTTGATCAGCACTAGACCACCATCCGTCGTGACGGAGTTACTCACACCAGCTGCTCCTGCCCCACCACCAATCACGAAATCTACACCATTGTTGAAGAAAGCATTACCCAGCAGTGTGGTAGTACCTGCAATAGCAACCCCATATGCATTGCCACCACTGACGGTAAGGATCTCCGAACCAATGCTCATGTTGTTGAAGGTGAGCATCTTGTTGCTGCCAGAGTTGTTGTTGACGGCGAACAAACCGCTGGTCGCACCGCTGTCTGCGACAGTGTAAGTAAAGGTATTGCCAGAGACACCGGTGATGGCGACGTTGCCTGTTGCAAGACCCGCGCTGACGGTAACCGTTTGCCCATTGACGAATCCATGCCCGCCCGGGAGCGTCGCCGTGACCACAGTGCCTGCGCGTGACCAGGTTCCTGTGTAGTTGTTGCGATCTGCGTTGATGGTGCTAGAGCCTTTGACGATGAGGTTAGAGCCAGCTCCAGAGCCCCCGGTGTAACGAACGAACTCGATATCAGCGTCAGCAGCACCTGTGGCAGCACCGTCGAGTCGCAGGTCGAGAGTGCCCTGCATGAGGGTGATGTCACCGCTACCCAAACCACCGCCGACAAGATTGGTACTGGTATTTGGAACCACATTTGTAGAGCGAGCCATGACACGCAAAATACCGCCCTGAAGAACTGTGCCGCCAGTGTAGCTATTCAGTGCATTGATGTGGCTAATATCAAGCGTGCGGGTCTTGCTGTCAGAGGGGCCTTTGATTAGGCTGGCACCAGCAGCAGATTCGTTGATCAACCCGCGCAGGAAGACCGTGGAAGCTCCGGTATTACCGTAGGAGTTATCTTCCACAGCGATAGAGGAACGCCCACGCAGGGTTGTCGTTCCATCCACAGCGAGGTTGAAGATGTTTCGCAAATCAAGACGAAGCAACTGACCGATATCACCATTGTTCTGACCAAAGGCAATACCGCCTCCCATGATGATTGTTTTGCTTTGAGAGCCAGAACCGGTGCCGGCAGAACGATCGACGTTGACGACAGCTAGTGGGTTGAAGTCAGAGATGACAATGCCCTTATTAAAGGTCACTGCAGCTCCCGTGAAGTTGGTACCCGTACCATCCTGACCCGCACGCAGGTTGAGTGTGGAACCGGCACCTTCAAACACAATGTTGCCGCCATTACCGCCAATGGTGGTCGTAACAATTGGTGTGGAGATATCAGTGGTATTTCGGTAATTCAACTCCACTGCACCCTGCTGGAGGCGGATGTCACCGCTAAAGCCTGCATTGTTTCCTAAGAACTGAAGTGTCCCACCGCCAAACTTGGTGATGCCGCTAGCGCGAATCTGACCAGCAGTGGTTGGGTTCGCAAATTCACCAATGGCAGTGGTACCATTGTTGAAGAGAATCAATTCTTCAGTGCCGGTGGCACCTGCCCAAAGGCCAGAACGGATGGTGCGAGTGCCATTGGAAAGAAGTCCGCCACTGCCAAGGATGATGCGGTTCGTCGTCGCGGTGTCAGCCGCTGCGGTTTGAAGCGTCACATCCTGATCGAGGCGCAGTGCATAAGCATTGATGTCAAAACCTGTCCCGATAACCGTTCCTGCCGTGGAGAAGATCACACGCTCGTTATTGAAGTTCAGGGTAGCTCCGCTCGTGCCGCCTGCATGAACTCGATCAAAGCCAGCGATGGTAAAACCTATGTCCGCATTGTAAGTGGCAAACTGAACATCGTTGTTGTTGATGATCCATGGAGCCACCATGCCGTTGGTGACTGTAGGAGCAGTTCCAGTGATGATGACGCGTTCATCGGAGCCGAGCTGGCTGCCATTTGTGTTCAATTGCAGCGTTCCAAAGCCGCTACGAGTGATGGAAGGTGTTCGCAACTCCGTGCCACGACCAGCGACGCCACGAACAACATCAAGACGGTTGGCACCGGTGATCACATTGATAGCACCGACAGTCTCAACCACTTCGACTCCAGAATTCCCCTGAAGGCGAATAACGTTGTCTGTGAGGTTGAATCCCACGCTATCCTGCCAGCGGCCCTGCATTGCAGTGAGTGGCAGCACACCAGCAGCGGTGTTGTCAAAGCGAATGACGGCACCAGGACGCAGCGTGACAGGAATGTTATTGCCCGTCGAAGGATTGATGAAGGTTCCAGCTTCCCCGGCGGCATTCACTGTTCCATAAACCTCCATACCGGAGGTGGTGAGAGTTCCCCGGAAGTCTAGGGTGCTAGAGCGGTTCACCAAAGTATTGCCCGTATAATTCTGGTTTTGCATGAGAACCACCGTTCCCGAGCCACCCGCGAGAGGACCACCATTCTGGATTGTCATCGGTGTGCCAACGACAAGTCGAGAGGGAGCAGCTGCGTTGACATCGGTCAAGATATTCGCATTTCCATTGGTCCCGAAGAATAGAGTATTTCCACCCGCACCGAGGCGATAAGTGTCATCCAAGCCTGGCATCAAGGTAGCGGCGTTGTAAGCTCCATTGGCTCCTAAACCGTTCGTCATGGACCCCAAATACCACATGCCATCGCCCATACGGCGCATATCCAAAGGCTGCGTGTAGGTGGTTCCGAGGGCGAGGACACCGGAAGAAGGATTCCGGGCGCTGAGGAAATAATCCGTGGCAGCATCTTGAATTCCTCCAAGCCCATTGGAACGCAGACGAATTTGCTCCAAGCTCAAGTCAGAAGCCAAGCTAAGAGTGCCAGTCCAAGCCAAGCTGCCGCTGACATGGAAGTTTTGATTTTCTTGCAGGTTGCCTGCTCCATTAATTTGGAAACTGGCAAGAGGACCAATCCAGACATGACCTTTGCCCAGTTTTGCTGTCGGATTCAGATTCACTTGGTTACCAATCAAGCTACCCAAGTAGTTGCGGCCAGCAGCTGTAAAAAAGGTGCCCCCATTGTATCCTCCCTCAATGCTGTTGTCTGCGTTGATGTAGAGGGTGCCTCCGTTGCTTCGACGGTTGAGCGTGCCATTGCCAGAGATGAGGCCATTGAGAACTAGACCCTGACCACCATCCACTTGAAGCGTAAGATCGCGCAGGAAGTTGGTCGTGCCATTGACGAAAATGGAATCATTGTTTCCAAGAACAAAATAGGCTTGGGCAGAACCAAGATGTCCACCTACTTCCAGATTGTTAACTTTTACGGTCTTGAAGCTGTTGTTGGCGATGAAGCGATCCGCCTGAGCACGGTTCGCTCCCGAGGAAACAAACTGATTGCTGCTGACTGGCAACATTGATCCAAAGCGAAGGTTTGTATTGGCGTAAGTCGTGACAAGCTCGGCGTTATTGGTTCCATCTCCATCTGTGAAAAGGCGAAGACCACGCCCATCAGCTGCGGTTCCCACATTGATTTCGATCGTTGGGTTAACACCAAAAGGATTGGAATCCCCTGAAGCTGTTCTCGCTTCAATCAAGCCTCCAGAGATCACCCACCCCCCCACACTGTTCTGACCCGATCCAGATGCTCCATTCATGAGCACCAAATCGTTGGCTCCCGTCTTGGTGATTGTATTGCCTACAGCGTCCACTTTGCCCATCAAGAAAAGCCTACCTCCATTCGTGCGAACAACAGTGTTAGCCTCGCTGAAAGAGGTTGTACCAGTGACCAACAGGAGCCCCTCAGGGAAAGACACGAGTGGTGCATTTACGGCAAGATTGTTAATGCCCACGTTCTGGGTTGTCGCAATGATCGTCGAAGTGACGTTGCTTGGCAGAGTAATGCCATTCGATACGGCCGTTGAGGAAACGGTGACATTCAAGCCATTCGATCCCCCCCATCGGAGGAAATCAATGCCCCCAACAACTTCGGAAATATTCTGCGCTCCACCAAGTATGTTCAGAGCATTGAGACGAAGAGCACCACCTTCCAGAGTCACGGGTCCAGTTCCCAATGCGGTCACTGTCTGTGCTTCAAGACGACCGAGGACAGCGGTGTTGCCGATTGCATTGGTCACGCGACCTGCCTGAATCGTGGTCCCCCCCGAATAGGTGCTGTGTCCGTTCAAATTGAGGATGCCATTTTGTGTTTTGGTCAGGCTAACCACTCCCGAGCCATCACTGATCGAACCACTGAAGGTCGTATCGGCACCAAAACCGTTTCTGACTGTTAAATTTGCATTTCCTGGCACCAGCGTGGTCACCGTTCCGTTGCCTGCCAGACCACCATTGAAGAGGCTCATGCCGTTCAGATCAAAAACGCCTGATTCATTCACATTCAATGCATAATGCCCCAAGGCATCCCCCATGGCAATGCCACGACGTTCATTCAAGAATGATGAACCAGACGAGGCAAAGCGGAAAGTGCCCTCTTGAACGCTCAATACCGGCAAGCGCGTTGCATTGCTGTTCAGTAGATTGTTCCCCCCAGAGATTTCCAGGATGCCTCCACCCGTCTTCGTAAAATCACGCGCTGTGATGTTTCCAGAGATGGCAGAAGCCCCGCTTTGACCTTCACGAACGTAAACGATCGCTTCGGTTAGGTTGGCAACGGTTCCAGTGCCGAACAAGGTATTCACTGAAAGCGTGGTTGCGGTGTCACCATTGATAATCAAACCACCACGAGCGATACGCAGGAGAGTTGTCGAGTCTGTTGGAGCGATGCTCGCAGATGTGCGGATTGCTTGGATGTCCACCAGTCCAGCCGCAGCTGTATTAGCAACATTGATATCCGCGACATTCGCAGGAGCCGAAGTGGCCAAAGTCGAAACGGTAGCGACGCTGTGTTCCCGGAAGCCAGTAGTAGCATCATAGCGAGCAAAGTTTGCATCTGCATTCGGAGCTTGGGAACGGATGAACACCGACGGAGTGGTCAAGATGTCACCGCCGCCGGAGGTTGTATTCAAGCCAGTAGTTCCTGTCAGGAATCGCTCAGTAGCGCCCAAATTGGCCAAAGAGCTGGGTCTCAATGTGAGGGTGCCATAGTTAACGGAGTTGAAAGCGCCCAAACGTGCCAAATTTGTAGCCGTGAGTGAGCTAGAGGTAGTGCCCTGAGCAAGTGAAATCACACCACTGGCCCCATAGTTGATCGTTGGTAATGTGAGTGCTTGAGCAGTGCCTCCTCCTAGCAATGCAAGTGTGCCGCTCTCCAGAGTTATGGAGGTAGCGGCGAATGGAGTGCCTGTGGTAGCATTGGTGCTTACCACACCACCTGTGTGGCTGCTGTAGCCAAAGCTACTACTCAGCTGCTGCGCACCACCCAAGGTAAGCGTGGTGATCGTGTTGGCAGAATTATTAAGAGCGAGTGTCCCAAGGCCAACCTTGCGGATTCCAAAGGCTCCCGTTGTCGCTGAGGAAAGCGTAAGCGTTTGGCCAGAGGCCACATCGATCCCACTTGCAGCCTGTAGAACTAACTGGCGGGGTGAAGTAAAGCCCGTGGACACAGAAAGAAAACCACCGTTTAGCCTGACTTGACCTGCGCCGCCCAGGGCTGCATCGCCGTTTACTTGAAGTATACCTTGGTTTATCTGCACTCCGAGAGCGGAACTTGTCGCGAAGGTATTGGCCCCTGTCAGGATCAGTTTACCAGGACCAGTTTTGATGAAACTGACGCCTCCTGCTCCTGAAGCACTCAACGCTCCACTAAAAGTCACGGGCTCGTAGAGATTCTGCACTGCAAATGTACGGTTGCGAACTGTGCCATCGCTGTTGAGATCGAGATTGCGCGTGAAAGTAAGAGCCTGATTGCCGCCAAAAGTTACCGAAGTATTCGCGGTATGGTTCATGGCATTCATGGCGTTAACAATCGTCACAGGGCCTCCGATCGCTTCCAATATCATACCTCGATTGCTCTCCCCATTTCCAAACGTGATCGCACCGATTCCTAACGGACCGCTCAACATCGTCGGATTGTTAGCCGGGCCTGTGAAGTAGCTAGAGCCATTCAACTGAATGCGAGCCGTTTGAAGCGTCGTCCCACCCGCGTAGGTATTGCCACCAAGACCATTGATGCCGCCGCCAAGACGGACGGTGCCAGCATTCGCAGGGGCAGCAGACGTCGTGCCAATAAAAACAGCACCTGCACCGCTAACGCTTCCCTGAAGATCTAGAAAACCACCTCGGAAACTCTGTGCATCTGCCGCAGCTGAACCTAAGGAAAGCGTCGTGCTTGATGCCACCGAGATGCCACCCGTGATGGTCACGGGGCTAGCCGTGCGACTTTCGACCAAGTTCACCCCTGTGCCAGCCGCTGCGACGACCATGATGTCACGAGCAAATAGAGAACGACCGCCGAAACCTAAGCTGCCAGAGTTGTTTGCACTTTCAACGCCCAGAATGACCGGCGAGGAACTGATGCCCAGAGGACCAGCAACACCGGGTAGGACGTCTCCAGAAATCACGAGAGTTCCACGATCAATTTGAGTGTAGCCTTCATAGGTATTGACTCCAGTGAGCGTCAACGAGTTGGCACCACGCTTGATTAAATTGCTTCCGTTAGCACCGCTAACAACACCACGCACGGCGACATCACCACCGGCCATATTCCAAATGCGGGTCGCACCTGCTGTCGCCACATCACTCATGGCGACATTGCCGAGAATAGCCAGAGTTCCTGCGCTCGTGTTAAAATCACCCTGCAGGACGGTGTTGTTATTGATGGTGATGTTGGTGGTGACAAAGTTGTTGTTACCAATATCACTGCGAATCTGGCCGCCATTGATGATCAGGCGACCGGAGCCCAGAGCAAAGTTATTGCCGAGTCCGAGCGTCGTGTTTGTGTTGACCCGAACATCCCCAATCAGGCCGACGTTGCGCGTCGTGAGTGCGACATAACCAGAGTTTCCGTTGACGTAGCTAGGTGCATTCCATTTGAAATCAGCGGTCTGAGCGCCGATCTCAATGCGCACCTCATTGGCTGTGCCGCCCGTGAAGACATTTTCAAACAAGCTGGTTCTGCCCGCGCTGACTAGCACGGAACCAAACTGCACGCTGCCCTGGTTACCACCACCACCAAGGAGATACTTGCCATTCGCAGAAGCTCCGATGGATGGGTTGAAATAATAGGCATCGTTCTGCTGTGAGTTACCGATCCACCAATTGCCATTGCCGATATTGGCTGGATTGATCGTCCGGCTATAATAGCCATAGTCGAGCGCGAGAACACCATCATAAGGTCCAGTGCTTTCCACTTTAACCTGGCCTGCTGTCGGCGTACCGCTGGTGATGATTGCAGGCAGGACACTGTTGTGAGCCAGACCAATACCGCCGAGCGAGAGGGCATCTGACCTCAAGTAAACCGCGTTGCTGGCGATGTTCGCATTGTCAGCAACACGAAGAAGCCCACCAGGCTGAATCTGAATGTCGCCCGTGCTGAAAGGTGTTCCCACGCCTCGGAAGGCTGACGCCACTGTGCTTGCAGCCGTGTTGTTGGTTGTGCCCCAGATGATGGTGCCGCCGGCATAATTGTTGGTACCGTTCATGAGGGTCACTGTACCATTGCCGTATTTGACCAGATCCTGGCCGGTGACCTGACCTTCGAAGCTAGACTGTGCAAAACCATTAAAAGAACTGTTGATGACAGCTTCCTGAGCGAGCGTCGTTGTGCCACGCACCCAAAGGCCGCTTTGCAACTGGAGGGTGATAGAGCTGTTGCCGCTCATAGCAGCAGAGCCCGCAGAGTTGGCAATGGTGAGATCAGAAATGCGTGCGTACTGTGCTTGGCCATTGTTTCCTAGAGTGGCATCACCACGAACAAAGATATCGGAATCAAACAATCCTTGGGCGCGAACATCTGAAGCAAGAACGGAGGCTGTGCCCGCCGAATTAGCTACAAAGGAATCCAAAACTAAAGCACCCGAGTTCAAAACTACATCTTGACCATTGAAAACCTGACCGACAGGACTGCCTGTGCCTGAAATTGGCAATCGGGCGTAGAGCGTTCCCTCGTGAATGACCACAGCTTCGCTAATGCTTGGATTGATGCCTTGGATGTTGACTTGTCCAGGACCAAACTTGGTGAGTCCCGCAGCTGTGATTTGACCATTCAACACCGTGGTGCTGCCGTTCGCGCCCGCAGGAACATAAATCATAGCTTCAACGGGTGTTCCTACAGAACCAAAGACAAGATTGGGATTAACGTTTACTGTGTAGGTGCTACCGCCTGAGGAGTTAACGCTACCAACAATCAGACCCCCACTTGCGATCGAAATGGTGTTGTTTGATCCGTTTCCATTGATGTTGAACGTGGAGTTATTGTTCGCCCCGTTCGACTGCACGATACGCATTGAATAAACGTTAGGATTATCCTGCAAAGTGATGCCAGCGCTGCCATTGAAACCAACTTGATTCAAACTAACTGTCGCCGTACCTGCTGTCAGTCCACTCGTCATGTTGATGTTATTTCCATTTGTGGTCTGAATGGTCGAGTAAGCGAGTTGACCTGCGCCGGGTGCCACAGAAAGCAAAGGTTGGAAGCCTGTTCCGCTTGTGCTGGTCGGATCGTAACCAACATGACTGTTGGTGGTACGGTCAATGATCCATGGTGCCACCATGCCGCCGTTAATCACGCCAGCGCCGTTGGTGGTGGTGCCTGCACGGCTGATAGCTGCACCCTCAATCGTGCCGGTGGTGATGCGTTCAAAAGACAGCGGTGTGGTGACGTTATTGCCAAGGAACCCAGAATTGTATTGCAAGCTTAGCACACCACGCTCAGCGCGGGAGATGTCACTGACAGCCAAGGTGGCTGCGGAAGCGGCACTGTTACGGAACACTTGGAGCTGTCCCGCCTTACGGGCAGTTACTGCGCCGACGACTTCACGAGACTGGAAGTTGGGAGCTCCATTGTAAATCAAGTTACCACCGTTCAGGTCAATCCCCACATTATCTCCCCAGCGTCCCTGATCTCCAGCACCGATAAACTGAAACGCATTGGTCCCTTCCGCATCGTGGAAGCGGATCGTGCCTCCCGGACGAAGATTCAAGGTGTTGGTCATGGAAGAAGTACTGGCATTCCATAAGGAACCTTGAGAACCGCGAACACGCAATTCACCGTAGATTTCCACAGCACCCGTGCCCAAAGGAGTCTCTCCAGAGGCACGGCCACCAGTTTCGATATAGATGCCAGCAGTCTTGGTGATCTGGGTGCCACCACTGAAGTCATTGCTATTGCGAATCACAAGAATGTTACCACCATTGGTAACACCGCCGATTATGTTCTGGCGCTGCGGACCGACCTGGAGGTAGTTATTGCCGGTAAGCACATTGTCCACACCTGACAGCGACAAACTAGAGGTGGCCGGGGCAATGCGATAGACACCCACGCCAGGATTCCAACCATCCTCAATGCCTGCGCCAAGAGACGCGGCGGTGTAGTTTACTTCACCATTCAGACCAACTCCCAAGAAGGCCTTACCATCGCCAATGGCCGCCATGTTTAGCGGCTGAGTGAAATACGGCTGCCCAAGCTGAAGGGAGGTATTGTAAACACTGCTGAAGTTGGTGCTATTTAGCAGGGTTGGGTTGAAGTTATCATCCAACATCACCGCCCCCAAAGCGTTGACACGGCTCATGGTGGTGAGGTTGTTTGCATTCACACTGCCATTGCCAGCGAGGCGGAGGGTACCATCCGGGAAGACGCGCACAGGCCCCGAACCCAAAGCCGTGCCCGAGGTGGCAGTGACTTGCACATCACCTGCAATGACGTTTGTGCCGCCAGAATAAGTGTTGCCAGGATTGCTAATGACGATGCCACGCAACGTGCCATCACCCAATTTGTTCAATGTGCCATTTCCTGAGATGACCCCAGTTAGCTCAAAAGCACCACTCGGGCCATCTGAGTTGGTCTGAATCGCCGCCTGCGACCCCAAGATCATGATTGAGCCTTCTGCACGAGCACGGTAGCCATTACCTCCGCTAATTTGAAGAGTCGCGTTAGAGAGATTCATCGAACCAAAGGTCATGATGTTTCCCTGCCCAAAAGCGGTGTTCGTGGTCGGCGTAGCTTGGTTCACGTTCAACAGGGCTGGACCATATACATTGAGAGTCGCTGGAGCAGCATCCCCCCCCACACGCACCACTTGGTTATTGAACTGCATCCCTTGTGTGTTGTTGACACCTGTAGTGCCATTGCTGAAGAATAAACCTAACTGACCGCTATAAAGATTGACAGTCGGTGCACCGCCGGCCCCACCACCGAGAGCAGTGGTCGTGTTGTTCAGGTTGATACCACCGGTGGTATTGTAACCAAAAATATCCGTTCCACCTGTGTGTGAGTTCACCCCAGCGTCCGGGGTCGAGGCGGAGAAACCGTTGATAGTCAATGTTCCTGTACCAGCCTTCAGCAGTTTCAGATTGCCACTCAAAACTCCATCAAAAGTAGAGTTGACAGGTGCAACAACCCCCAGAGTTGCAGCCGTGCTGCTAGTGTTAGTGATCGTGCCACCGACAGGCGTGCCCGCCGTTGTTGTTGTGACGGCAACAACACGGTTGTTAGCACCAATGGTCTCGGCCATCACGGCATTGCCATTCAAGTCCAGCGTCGCTCCAGCGTTGATGTTCAACTCGCTGTTCATACGGCTAAAGGCAGCGCCCCCCCCGACACGCATTGTGCCGCTCTGCACGGACACATCGCTGAGAATGGTATTGTTTCCAGAAAGGGTCAGCGTGCCTGCTCCAAACTTAGTGAATAAGTTGCTCGTGATTGAACCCGCAAGGGTAGCGTTTTCTCCAGACTTCACATAAACCAGCGCTTCAGCTAGGTTTCCAGTGCCCGCCGCAGACACAGAGGTCGGATCAAAAATTAAGTTAGTCGAAATGGTATTCGAGCCGTTGATGAGGACACCACCAGTTCTGAGGTTGTCCAGCGCAGGAATAAGCAGTGTTCCTCCGGAGACATCTGCGGTGGTACGAAACGCATAGATGCTGTTGGTGCCGGTGAGTGTCTGAGGCGACGAAATATCACCAATCGCCGTAGGAGCTGCACCACTGAGGTTTGTGTTGGTTGCACCACTGTAAGCCCTGAATCCATTGGTTGCATCATTCTCAAGGAAGAAGGCTGAACCTGAGGCATTGGCACCAATGATGTGTGGAGCAAAGATGCCGTTGTTGAGAGCCGAACCACGCGCGAGTGAAGCATTGATCGCATTCACGGTGAGAACGCGGGCCGAGTTAGCTCCCGCAGCTCCACCAAGTGTCGTAGCTCCTTCAGTTTCGAGCACGAGCGTTCCCTGGTTCGTGCGGAGAATGTTGTCGGCATCAAATAGCACCGAAAAACTTGTGCCACTGCCCATACGCAAGGCCATGCCACCACCATAAGTGTAAGTCGTCGTGCTAGCCGCATTGGTAAGGGCGATGTTTCCTCCAGTATTCACAGCACGGATTGTACCACCAAGCATTTCAATGAGAGTGCTTTCTGTATTGGTAGCCGTGCTATTCGCCCATGGAGTGTTGCTGGAGAATTGGAAAACACCGTTGGTCATGGCCAGAGAACGCCAAGTGTTGCCACCTGAGGCGATGAGAGTTCCTGGTCCAGTCTTGAAGCCAAAGTCAAACTCCGCACCCTGACTGATCACTCCGGTCGCCGTCAGCGTATTTCCAGCCGTCACATCAATACCACCCGAGAAGTTGGTGTTGCCATTGTTGTTGAAGACAAATGAGCGGGTGGTGGTGCCTGTGAAATTAAAACGCATCGTTCCTCCCGTGTAGCGAGTTCCGTTATTAGCGCCCCCAAGCGTAACGTCACCACCAATACTGTAGTTACCGGTTGAAGCTGAATTTGCCGTGCTGAGGAGGTTGTTGAACTGGAGAACACCATCGCCTGCAAAAAGACCAGTAACGGCGTTTTCACCATTGAGCACCAAAGTTCCAAGACCACGCTTAACGATTGAGCTGGTGCCATCAATGACACTGGCAGCGTCCTGTGTTAGCGTTAAGCCACCCGCAACATCAACGTGAAGATTACCACCTTGGGCTGAATAATTTTTAGAGGTTGTGAAGGAGTTTTCCCAAACGGCAATACCACCGCCAGGAGCGTTGATGACACCGGTGGTTAGTCCCCAGTCACTGTCTGCATTGATGCCAATCAAGCCCTGCTGAATGGTGGTGGTTCCCGTGTATGTATTGTTTCCAGTGAAGAACATCGTACCCACGCCATTTTTCAGGAAGTGGTTGCCTGAACCGCCCGCCCCATCCGAAATGCCACCGTCGAGATAAAGGATACCTGCGTTATTGGCGGCACCACCAGGCTGATCGCTGCCGACATTCAATGTCCGCACCACACCTGTCGATCCTGGAGCAAGCTGGATGTTTCCGCCGATGCGGAAATCGTAAGCACTGTTTTCCATCTGGATGGTGGAATCAGCCGTCATCACGACATTGTTGGTCAACACAATGGGTGCAATCATGCGGTTTTGTGCACTCACGGAGTCTGCACGAAGCTGACCACCAGCCAAAACAAGATCGCCAGTCGCATTCAGCGCATTTTTGGCACTAATGCGGAGAATAGGGCCAAGATTGAGAATCGTATTTCCTGTGTAGCTCATCGCGGTGTCATATTGTACCACACCACCTGTATTATTGACGACTTGGTCTGCACGACTGCCTGTTCCGCTCATGGATACACCAATCAAGGCGTTGCTTGAACCGGTCAGTGGTTTGGCAATACGCAAGGTCCCCTGCGAGGTTCCTAGGAGGTAACCCGCAGAGGCCGGAGATAAATTGCCGGTATAGATACCACTCAGGCCAATAACTCCACCCAGATAACTATCGCCACCAAAAAGGCTCGATTGGTCAATGTCCTGGCTGAATCCAACAGCACCAATGCCGAAATTCACCTTCCACGGCGCTGTGGAATTGATGGTCATGGTTGGTAGTGTCGAAGCAGGATTGGAAACGTAAAGCTGGCCGATCGACGAGATCCCACCAAGATCCGAATTCACCGTCACTTGACCCGAATTCACGTTTGTGGGTGAAGATAGAACAATGTAAGAACCAGGGTTGATCGTAATGCTGTTGCTATTACCAAAGGGACGATCCAGAGAAGAGGAAGCGTAAGACACGAGACCACCCGCGTGGGCAGTGATGTTGCCTGTGTAGGAAGAAGAATCACCCGCAACGATCAATCGGTCATTCATGAATTTGTCGAGATCCCCAGAACCTGTCAGCCCGCCATTGATCTGAAGGGGATGCACGGCCGAAAGCTGTGCCGGCCCGGCAAGGTTGAATGTACCATTCACCGTCGTGGCACTACTTCCGGCAGTGGCTTGAACCCAGACGACAACAGGAGCAGTGCTGCCAGAGCGAGGCTGAACCGTCAGGTTATTGAAAATAGTATTTCCAACGTTGTCGTTACTAAAGCGTGCATCGTTGTAAACATTGACGTTGTTGTTGTATCGGCTGTTCGCTACCCCCAAGTAAAGCGCTCCACCCCAGAGGTTAATCTCCGTGGGTGTCCCACTGACGGGTCCTGCTGCGGCTACATTCGCGAGACGAACGTTGCCCGCGTTGATCGTCAGAGGACCTCCAAAATCATTCGTGCCGCCTAGGCGTAGGCTACCATCGCCAAAAGTCGTCAAACCGTTCGTCCCCGTGATGTTGCCATTTAGACGAAGGATACTGCTACCACCCGTGGTAGAGGTGTAAATGAGACCTTCCTGACCCGTAGAGAAGGTAATCGGCGTTGTGTGAGTCACTTCGTTATCCGATGTGTGCACCAGGAAGAGACCTGCACCCTGCCCCGCACCTGCTGCAGCACCCAGAGTAATACCACCGCCTGTCAAAGTATGGGTATTGGCCGTCGAACGAAAACGCAAGGCCTGGACGCTTTGCGTGCCCGCGACGACCGCTGCACCGTTCAAATCAACAATGGAAGAAGTGGTGGTGCCGGTGAAAGCCGTATGAGTGAAGGTTGCCGCCTGGAAACCATTGGTTGCATCATAAGTAGCAAAAAGGGGCAAGGCGGCATCCTGCATATTCGCACCCCCGAAAAGCGCAATGTTAGCACCCACCATCCCATTGGTTGGAGTAGGAGCACCGGCAGTGACTAAAATGCGTGAAGTCGCAGAACCTGTACCGAGTGTGGCAGCTTGCGCGTCAAGCTGGCGCAGCATTAAGGTGCCACGAGCAGCCGTTGTCGTAGAACGAGTCAACCCGCCCAGAATCAAATCGGAACGTGAACCAACTGTAACACCATCACGGCCAATATTGATGATACTTCCCCCAGCATAAGACAGTGAAGAAAGATTCTGGGTGGAAATACCGACCGCAGCGCCATCACTGGCGAGGTTCAAGGAGGATGATGTCAAAGCGACAGACGAACTCGAAAGCAAGCGCCGGTTCGTGCTGTTGCCAGTAACGCCGCGATTGTCGAGAAGGAGCGTGCTGCCACCGTAGAGACGGAAGTCTGTGTTACCAAACTGCGCCGCAGAAGTGGCATCCGTGCTGATGATACCTCCAAGACCCGTGACAACGCCGGCACCAACCGGCGTCGTGACAGCGCCGTTGATGTTAAGAGTGACGCCGCGGTTGACGGTGACGGAGCCCAGGGTGTTAGCATTATTGACCTGCACAGAAACAGTTCCGCCACCCGAGAAGGTACCAGCTGAGATGGCGGCATTCACGTTCTGCATGTTGTTTCCCGTGAAAAGGATGGCATTTCCATGATCGAGGCCAAAAATGAGATTATTGGTGGCACCTGCGCCCCCGAGAAGGTTTGCGGTGGTGTCCAGAATCAAATTATTCGAAGGCGAAAGCAAACGAAGGTCACCCGACGAACCGTTGGTCAGCGTGCCACGGTAAGTACGGTCAAAACCAAGCACGTTGCTCAACCAGACCCGATTGCTACCATTGCCTACGGCAGAAAGATCAATGTTAGCCGAGTTAATGCTGGTGGTGCCAGTAACTCCATCAATGCCAAGAATAGCACCCCCGATAGGCGCGTTGAAATTCAAAGGATTGGAGCCATCTATATTCGTCGAACCCGAATAACCCACGACCGGAAGCGCATAACGAGAAGTGCCAAGTTGGGTCACAAGCCTCAAGCCACCCGTGGTGGAGGAGACTGCATTGAGCGTTGCGGTATCCGGAACACTCAGAACCCCCCCATTGATGATGACACCACCAGTCCCGACATTAGCACCCGCTCCGAGCTGAAGAACACCATTTTTAACAGCCGTCACTCCATCGTAAGTATTGGCAGTGTTGGAGATCGCCATACGACCCACGCCTTCTTTGATCAAATTGCTGCTAAGCACGCCATCGTTGATAGCGCCCGATAGCGTTATATTTGCCAAAGTTGCCGTACCGTTAGCCTGAGGATCAAAAACATTGGTCTGCCCCAGAAGCGTCGTGGCACCAGCAAAGGTAAGGCGGTGGCTATTCCCACTGGTAACCCGCAAAAGACCACCATTGAAGGTGAGGTTATTCAATTGATGATTCACACGATCATTGGCACCTGCGTCAAAGTTGCGATCCACGTTAATGGCCGCGCCGCCTGACAAGATCACATTGTTATTCCCGTTGTACACTACCGTGCCGTCGCTGGCTGGGCCGTTGCTGCGCAGCCCCAGAATTACTAAGTCCTGACGTCCGCTGCCCAATAATGAAATGCCACTAGTGCCAGTTCCAAGTTGAGCCGAGGTCGCTCCACTCGCACCTGAGAAATTCAGAGTGCCGTAATTCAGAATAAAGTTACCCGCAAATCCACTTGTATTCCGGAACGTAAGAGATCCAGCGCCGTTCTTGATAAGGTTATTGCTACCCGTCACAGCCGAGTTCACGTCGAAAGCGCCTGTGAAGATATTAAAATCAGTGGCCGATGCTAACGAAAGACCACCCGAAGTGTTAATCACATCAGTAGCACTACCAAACTTGCTGATGAATGCATTACCGACCGAGGCATTCATGGTCAACGCAGATGTTCCACCAAAGGTGAAAATGCCACCCCCCAAAAGATCACCTGACTTCAATCCGCCTAGTGTGATTGGCGCATTCAATGTCACTGTACGACCTGCGGAAATGTCATTGCGGAAAATGGCAATGTCATCAATCGCATTTGGAACGGTGCCAGACTGCCAATTAGCTGCGCCAGTCCAGTTACCTGTGTTATCAAAAGTCCAAATGCCCGTCACCCCTTGAACCTGCGTGCTCCAAAGGCCAAACTGCGCCAGCAGGATCGAAGACACTACTTTTTTGCAAAGCGGCAGGCGCAATGTTCGCGTCAGTCGCTCTGGTAGAGAAGTCTGTGGTTGGCGTGTAATCATGGCATGTATTGTGCTGAATTCTGAACCTGACACCTGAACGATGAGTCAGATCGGGATAAATCGTGAATTTCCAAATAAATACAGAGCTCGATCGCTGGTTTAGCGATCGAGCACTCATTGTTGACTTGAAATTGATCCGGTTGTTGCATTGCAAAGAATTGATATTCAGCCATTTAAGAACAGAATATCAAAGCGGTCTGGGCGGTCTTAATGAGGTTGGAAAATGAGATAGTAGGTTGGCCTTGAATGCAATTGGGTTGGTTTATTCGACATTCAAAACACGTCGCCACTTATTTTGCCAAGAAAAAAACGAGAAGCTCTGCTGTGACGGCGCAAATTTACCTGCTCATGGCCGAATAAACCAAACACCGATTTTTGTCTCTTTTTGCCATTCAAGGTTTTGATATTTCGAAAAACCAACTCGAAAGATATAAAAAGATTAAGAAATAAACTTTAAATTCAAAGGAGTGAGTCCTCTTGAATCAAGATATAACCCTAGGCTTTTGATTTAAATTGGCTTATTTTTCAAAATTACCTCAAACGGAGGCCAATGAACGAGCCAGCGCGATGTCTGCCGAGACTTGGCGTTTCAAAGCGTCAACACCGCTGAATTTTTTTTCAGGCCGGATAAAATCCGCCAAAAAGACCTCCAAAGCTTGTCCATACAGATCCCCTGACCAATCCAAAAGATGAACCTCTAGGCTTGGCGGTGCTAAATCCTGTTCGACCGTGGGCCGTACGCCCAAATTGGCGATGGCGGGCAAGGTTTGATCTCCCAGCACGACCCGAGCCGCATACACTCCGTAGGGCGGCAGCAATTCAGCCTCAGGGTTCAGGTTCGCCGTCGGAAAACCTAGCTGGCGCGCCAGCTGCCGCCCATGGTGGACCTCACCATACAAGGCATAAGGTCTGCCCAACAGGCGTGAGGCTGTCTGCAGATCCCCAGAGGTGACCGCTTCCCGAATGAGCGTGCTGCTGACCACAGCACCATCGACCCGCACCGGAGGCACCCCATAGACGGCGAAGCCTTGGCGCTCTCCGGCCTCCATGAGTCGGTGAATGTTTCCGCCGCGATTTTTTCCAAAAGTCCAGCCATAGCCTACCGAAATGCAGCCCAGGGGGCGGCAATCTCTCACCAAGATGTCCAAAAAAAGCTCAGCTGGCGTCGCTGCCGTGTTTTCGTCGAAGGGGCAAAGCAGCATGCAGTCGATGCCGAGCCGTTCGAGCAACACTTGACGGTAGGCAGGCCCACAGAGCCTAGGTGGCACGGCCTCTGGGCGCAAAACGGAGAGAGGGTGCGGCTCGAAGCTCATCACCACCGCCGTGCCTTCATGCTGTCGCGCATGTTCCTGAGCGGCGCGGATGACTTCTTGGTGTCCGAGATGCAGGCCATCAAAGACACCGATGGCCAAAGCCACAGGCCCACGTAAGGACGAAAGCGCATCGAGAGAACGAAGAACGGTCATGTGAGAAAAGAAGGAAGCAAGAGCCTCAGGTTCTTGGTTGCAGAAAGAGCCTGACTGTCTTCCCATACGAACATGGCACTGATCATCAATGGTGAAGAGATCGACGACGAGGTCATCGAATCTGAATTTCGCAACGTCAAAGGGCACTATGAGCGCCAGCTCCAGGTGGCCTGCTGCGAGCGAGACCCCGAATTCCGTAGTTATGCCAAAGACAACATCATCTCCCGCGTCCTGCTCAGCCAGGAGGCCCTGCGCCGAGTCCCTCAGGTAGCAGAGGAAGCCATCAGCGCAAGACTGGCCAGACTGATCGAAGAGGCGGGTGGAGAGACCCAGTTCTACATGCGCATTGGCATGCCCTACAAGGATGAGGCTGTCGTGCGTGAAAATGTCGCCAATGGCGTCCGTCTCGACGAAATGCTTGCCGACATTTACGGCCCAGATCCCGATCCAACCGAGGAAGAATTGCGTGCCTACTACGCAGCCCATCTTGAGGACTACATGAGCGAGGAAACCATTCATGCCGCGCACATCACGAAAAGCCTTCAAGGGGCCAAAAGTCGCCAAGAGGTCTTCGACACCATGCGCGGCATACGCCAGGAATTGCTCGCTGGAGAAGACTTCATGAAGCTCGCCGAACAGCACCGCCTGGATCAGCAGCAAATGATCGATCTTGGCTGGTTCAAGCGTGGTGAATTCATGGAAGAATTCGAGACCATCGCCTTCTCCATGCGCGAGGGCGAGATCAGCCCCGTCTTCACCACCCAGCTTGGCTTTCACGTCTGCACCATCCTCGGCCGCCGCCCACCCGAAGCCCTTCCTTTTGAAGAAGTGAAAACCGTCGTCCGCCAGCGTCTGATCGAAGAGGCCAAGGACACCAAGTTCAACGCTTTCATTGAGCAGCTGAAAGCCACCGCCGACATCAAGGACACTGAGCCTGAAGAGGAAAACGGAACCTGCGGGCATTGACCCGGATAGGCACAAACTATCCCCCCAAAGAAAACGGGATGTCCGCCATGGACATCCCGTTTTGACATCAAAACAAAGCCTCCCGACTCACGGCACGGGGAAGCGCTCATTGATCTGAGCGACTTCAGCTTTGATCTGGGCGAGCACCGCTGCGTCGTCTTTGCCGGTCAGGGCGCGGTCGATCCAGTTGGCAATCTGTACCATCTCGGCCTCTTTCATGCCACGCGTGGTGACGGCAGGAGTGCCGATGCGAATGCCACCGCCGAGGGTGATCTTTTCCGTGTCAAAGGGGATGCCGTTCTTGTTCACGGTGATGCCCGCGTGGTCCAGCGTCTCACTGGCGATCTTGCCGTTCAGGCCCTTCGGACGCAGGTCCACCAGCATGAGGTGATTGTCCGTACCGCCGCTGACGATGCGGTAGCCCAGCTCCGCAAGACGGGCAGCCAGCGCCTGAGCATTTTTCACCACTTGCGCGGTGTAGTCCTTGAACTCCGGCTTCAGACATTCGCCAAAACAGACCGCTTTGGCTGCGATGACGTGCATCAACGGCCCGCCTTGCACACCTGGGAAGACTTGGCTGTTGATTTTTTTGATCAGTTCTTCGCTGTTGGTCAAGATGATGCCGCCGCGTGGACCCCGCAGGCTCTTGTGGGTGGTGCTGGTCACAAAGTCGGCATACTCCATCGGCGAAGGATGCGCACCACCAGCGACCAAACCAGCAATGTGCGCCATATCAACAAAGAGATAAGCACCCACGCTCTTGGCGATCTCGCTCATCTTCTTGAAGTCGATGATGCGAGGGTAGGCACTGGCACCTGCGGTGATCATCTTGGGCTGCTCACGTTGAGCGACCTCGGCGAGCTCATCATAGTTGATGCGCTCGTCCGTCTGGCTCACGCCATACTGGCAGAAGTTGTAAAAGCGACCGCTGAAGTTGGCTGGGTTGCCGTGGGTCAAATGGCCACCGTGAGCTAAGTTCATGCCTAGCACCTTGTCGCCGGGCTGCAGCACACTGAAATACACCGCCGCGTTCGCCTGAGAGCCCGAGTGCGGCTGCACGTTCGCATACTTCGCGCCAAAGAGCTGGCAGGCACGGTCGATGGCGAGTTGCTCGACTTTATCGACCTCTTCACAGCCGCCATACCAGCGCTTCGCAGGGTAGCCTTCGGCATACTTGTTGGTCAGGCAGCTCCCCTGCGCGGCCATGACCGCACGGGAGGTGAAGTTTTCGCTCGCGATCAGCTCAATGTTGTTCTGCTGGCGATGCTGTTCGGCATCGACAATGGCAGCAACGGCAGGGTCAGCAGCGGCAAGAATGCTTAGAGGGTGGGCTTGCTTATTCATTTTGGAGACTCGACGGGCATGACGGCCACCCGCGAAAGGAGTTTTCAACCATGCATCTACGATGGATTTCGCCGTTTCGACGGGTGTGGTTTTGCCAGCCAGGCAAAGCACGTTGCTGGCGTTGTGCTCGCGGGTGATGGACGCAGTCTCCGCGTCATGGACCAAACTCGCCTGGATGCCAGCATGGCGATTCGCTGTGATGCACATGCCAATGCCCGTGGTGCAGACCAAGATACCGGCATCCGCGCGGCCATCGAGCACTCGGGCAGCGACCAGCTCCGCATAGTCCGGGTAGTCCACGCTATCCGTCGTGAAGACCCCCAGGTCCTCCACCCGATAGCCGCCATCCAGCAGATGGTGGAAAACAGCGTTCTTCAGGTCAAGGCCACCGTGGTCAGAGGCAATGGCGAGGGTTTGAGGCAGGTCAGACATGGGAGGGGGCGTCAAATGGGGCAAACTGGCCCCCAGGTCAAGCCGCAGCTTCCCCCTGGGAAAGGCAGCCCCGGCCCGCCGGGTGCCTCATGGGACTCAGGAAAGTCCAGCCAGGAAGATGACGCCATCCCCGGCATCGTGTATGCCGGGCACGCCGGATGCCGCCCCGGCTTCCTTGGCCATGATTCAGGAAACCCTCACCAACACGCTCTCCGACCGCCTGAACGAGCTTTCGGCCCGGCTAAAAAGCCGCACGCATGATGCCACGGTGCTGGAGGGCGTGTGCATGAGGCTGCTTCAGCCGCTCTTTGGCTGGACGCTGCGAAACCTCAATCAAGAGCAGGGAAACTTCCCCGGCGTGGACCTTGGTGATGAGCCACACCAGGTCGCCATTCAGATCACCGTCCACGATGAATCCGCCAAGGCCACGCACACCCTGGAAAAGATCGAGTCAGCCCACCTGCGCAATCGTTTCAGCCTCTTCCTCTGCTTCTTCCTCACTCCCAAGGCACCCGGCAGCCGCACGCCCGATCCCGCTGATTTCCACCGCCTCGGCATCCGGGATCTCATCGAGGGCACCTTGAAGCCGCAACGCGTGCCCACCTGGCTGGAGCCGTATGTCCCGGCCACGCATCACCTCCTCACGCTGGACCGGCTCCAAGAAGCACTGAAGGTCATTGAGGAGACTCTGGCCCACATCCCGCCGGAGGCACCTCGGCCGGAAAACCTGCCTTTCCGCCTCAATCAGCACTTCGGCCAGCGCGATGCCGAGATGCAGGCGCTGGAGGCGGCGCTGGCCCACACCGGCGGCATCGCCGCCATCACCCAGCCGCAGGTCGTGCATGGCCTGGGGGGCGTGGGCAAGACCCAGCTCGCCATCCAGTATGCCTGGCGGCATCATCAGGACTTCACCGCCCTCCTCTGGCTGCCGGCGGACTCGCCTGCCAGCCTCATCACCGGCCTTAGCCGGCTTTGCGAAACGCTCGACCTGCCCCAGAACACGCTGCGTGAGGACGCCCCACGCGCCCAGGCCACGCTGGACTGGCTGGCGCGGAACCAGGGCTGGCTGCTCATCGCCGACAATGCCGACACGCCCCAGGCCCAGGCCGCCCTGATGCAAATGCTCCGTCCGCTGCACCAGGGCAGGGTCTTGATCACCTCCCGGCTGGAGGACTGGGGCCAGCAGCTCGCCACCATCCCCCTGCGCACCTGGACGCCCGCCCAGGGCGCGGCCTGGCTGGCCACCCGGCTGCACGGTCTGCCCATCGCCTGCCCGCAGGCGGATGCCACCGCGCTCGCCGGGGAGCTCGGCGGCCTGCCGCTGGCCCTGGAGCAGGCCGCCGCCTACATGGCAGAGCGGCGCCTCGGCCCCGCCGAATACCTGCGGCGCTACCGCTCGCATGAGGACGCCGCACGCCGCCTGCTCGATACCGCCATGAAACACGGCGGCGGCACCGGCTACGAGGCCACCGTCGCCCGCACCTGGCTCGTCACGCTCGACCAGCTCACCCCGCTCGCCCGCGCCATCATGAAAATGATCGCCTGGCTCGGCCCGGACGAGATTCCCCGCTTCCTCTTCACCCGCGCCCCGCAGCAGCTGATCGAGGCCGGGCGCGAGTGTGTCGCAGGCTATCCAGCCTGCTCTTTGCCCCCGGCTTCATCCCCCAGCCCCACCGATCCCACCCGGCAGGCTGGAGAGCCCGCCCCACCCACCGAAGCCATTGAGGACGCCCTCGCCCTGCTCGCCCGCTACGCCCTCATCGAGCTGCACGAGCACCACCTCACCTGCCACCGCCTCGTCCAGACCACCCAGCGCTGGCACGACCCCAGGCCCTGGCTCATGCGCGTCCTGCGCTGGGTGAATGACAGCATCCCCCATCAGCCAGCACCGGATGACGTCCTTTCCTGGCCGCTCACTTGGCTCCCCCTGCAAAAGGCCCTGGAGGCACTGCTTGAGCACGAGGCATCCGAGTCGCAACGGCTTTTGGAGGCAGAGGCCACGGAAAGCCGCCTTGTGAGGCTGCTGAATGGGTTTGGCCAATTCTACGATGCCAAAGCCGACTTCTCCGCCGCCGAACCTCTTTACCACCGCGCCCTGCACATCGACGAGGCCAGCTTCGGCCCAGATCATCCCAACGTCGCCATCCACCTCAACAACCTCGCGCATTTGCTCCAGGCCACGAACCGGCTGGCGGAGGCGGAGGAGCCGATACGCCGCGCACTGCGCATTGATGAGGCCAGCTTCGGCCCGGATCATCCCAACGTCGCCCGTGACCTAAACAACCTCGCGCAGTTGCTCAAAGCCACGAACCGGCTGACGGAGACGGAGCCTTTAATGCGCCGCGCACTGCGCATTGATGAGGCCAGCTTCGGCCCGGATCATCCCAACGTCGCCATTGACCTCAACAACCTCGCGCAGTTGCTCCAGGCCACGAACCGGCTGGCGGAGGCGGAGCCGCAGATGCGCCGCGCCCTGCGCATTGATGAGGCCAGCTTCGGCCCGGATCATCCCAACGTCGCCCGGAACCTCAACAACCTCGCGCACTTACTCAAGGCAACGAACCGGCTGGCAGAGGCGGAGCCGCTAATACGCCGCGCCCTGCGCATCGACGAGGCCAGCTTCGGCCCGGATCATCCCAACGTCGCCCGCGACCTCAACAACCTCTCAACGTTGCTCAAAGCCACAAACCGGCTGGCGGAAGCAGAGGAACCGATGCGCCGCGTGGTAGGCATCTTCGAGAAAAGCCTCGGCCCGAACCATCCAAACGTCGCCGTTGCGCTCAACAACCTCGCGCAGTTGCTCCAGGACACGAACCGGCTGGCGGAGGCGGAGCCGCTCATGCGCCGCGTGGTGAGCATCTTTGAGAAAAGCCTTGGCCCGGATCATCCCAACGTCGCCGTTGCGTTCAACAACCTCGCGCAGTTGCTCAAGGCCACGAACCGGCTGGAGGAGGCGGAGGAGCCGATGCGCCGCGGGGTGAGCATCTTCGAGAAAAGCTTCGGCCCTGATCATCCCAACGCCGCCGTTGCGCTCAACAACCTAGCGGCGTTGCTCCAGGCCACGAACCGGCTGGCGGAGGCGGAGGAGCCGATGCGCCGTGCCCTGCGCATCGACGAGGCCAGCTTCGGCAAGGATCATCCCAAGGTTGCCATCCGCCTCAACAACCTCGCCACGTTGCTCCAGGACACGAACCGGCTGGCGGAGGCCGAGCCGCTGATGCGCCGGGCGGTGGGGATTTGCAGAAGGAGCCTGGGCGCGGAGCATCCGAGCACGCAGACGGTGCGGGGGAACTATGAAGGCCTGCTCGCGGAGATGAAGCTACCGCCGGAGGAGATCGCGCGGCGGGTGGAGGGGGCTTGAGGGGCTGGGGCGGGAGTGCAGGGCCTTTGAACGGGGGGCGGGCGTCTGGGTGCCAAAGGCACCGTCCTCCTTAGCCCAGGGTGCAACCCTGGGGTGGGCGGTTCCCTGCCCTGCCGGTTTCTAGCAGAGCCCCAACGGGGCGACCCTCGACGCCTCGGCGGTTTCGCGGGGCACGGGGGCAACGGGGGCGCGGGGTCGAGGGGCGTCCTTTCACGACTCTGGCTCATGGGGTGCATGTTCCTCGGGGGTTCCCAGGGCGTTGCGCTGGGCTGAGGTGGGGCGTGCCTTTGGCACTGGGGGGATAGGCGGGGTAGGAATGCCCCGGTTACTGTCAGGGCTTCGCGGGCAGGAATGACTTGCTTGCTGCCGGGGTTCCCCGGGGCAGGAGTGCCCCGGCTCCTTTCGAAAAGCAGCCTCGGCTCCATCTTCCACCCTCTTCACTCTTCACTCAGCCCTCGTCCTCCCCCCGCCTCTCCAGCTCCTAGCAGCCGGATTTGGCGCTCGACGAGGGGGAGCCAGAGGCTGACGCGGGTGCCCTGGCCGACGCGGGACTCGATGTCGATCTCTCCGCCATGCTCGCGGATGATGCGGCGGACGATGAGCAGACCCAGGCCAGTGCCGGTAGGGCGGGTGGTGGAGAAGGGCTGGAACAGGCGCCCCATCTGCTCAGCCGTGATGCCCTTGCCGGTGTCTTCAAAGGCAAGGCGGATCTCAAAGTCCGTGTAGCTGCCGCTGATGGTCAAGGTGCCCCCCTTTGGCATGGCCTGACCTGCATTGCGGATCAGGTTATAGACAGCCTGCTTCATCTGGTCGGGGTCCAGCAGCATCTCGGGCATGTCTTTGCGCAGGTCGAGCTTCACACGCACTTTGCTCTGATCGAGTTCGGGCTTCAAGAAGCGCAGGCTTTCCTCCACCAGCTCGGCGATGCGTCCGCGCTGGAGCTGGGGCTTGGTGGGGCGGATGGCCGCCAAGAACTGGCTGATGATGGTGTCCATGCGCTTGATCTCACCACTGGCGATGTCCAGGTGCTCGCGCAGGGCATCGCCAGACTTGCCCATTTTTTTGAGCCGACGTTCCAGGAGCTGCAGGTGAATGGTCAAGGAGTTCAGCGGGTTGCCCAGTTCATGAGCGACACCGGCAGCGAGCAGGGTGAAGGCGTTCAGGCGCTCGCTCTCCAGCTGCTGCTCGGTGCGCTTGCGAGTCTCGGTGACGTCGCGGATGAGCATGACGAAGCCGAGCGGCTGGTCTTCGTCGATGCTGGTGATGTAGAAGTTCAGGTAGCGGTTCTCAGGGTAAAAGACCTCCAAATCGCGGCTGACGACGGTGCCGGGTTTCAGCAGTTCATTCCAGTCCAGGCCGCGCATCCCCTGTGTGAGCTTTTGCCCCAGCACCTGCTGCTCCTGCAGGCCAAAAAAGAGGCAGGCAGCGGGGTTCACGTAAGTGACAGCGCCTTCGGTGTCCAAGAGGATCACGCCCTCTTGCAGGGTCTTGAAGACCTTCTCCAGAAAGCCTTTTTCTTTCATCAGCTCCAGAACCACGCCCTGAACTTCGCCAGGCTCCAGGCGGTCCATGCGTTTCAGCAATTTGTCGATGAAGGCGGATCTCATGCAGCGGCGAGCATCAAAGCAGAACGGCCCGTCGGGTCAACGCGGCAGAAAGGCTGGGCGCGAAAAGGGGTTGCCGCCAGGGGAAGGTTGCGGCCATGGGTGCCGCATGATTCGCGCTTGGCTCGAGCTCGCCCGCATCTCCAACCTGCCCACTGTCTGGACCAATGTCACGGCAGGCTGGCTGCTCGCTGGGGGAGCCCAGGCAGAACCGCGGCTGGCTTGGCTGCTGCTGGCGGGATCGCTGCTGTACACCGGTGGCATGATCCTAAACGATGCGGCGGACGCACGCTACGATGCGCAGCACCGACAGGAGCGCCCCATCCCCCAGGGCCGGGTCAGACCGGGCATGGCCTGGAGCGTCGGGTTGGGACTGATGGCCATCGGCGCCGCATCGGCGGTGCTGCTGGCCAAAGCCCATCTGGGCATCACGAGCGCTCTGGTGGCCTGCATTCTCTTTTACGATCTTTATCATAAGCCGTGGAGCGGTGCCGTGTGGGTCATGGGTGCCTGCCGCGTGCTGCTGTTCCTGATGGCGGTCTCCGCCGAAGAGCCCTGGCATTTTCATCAGGCACAAGCTTTGATTTTGGGCAGCTACATCGTGGGCCTGACGCTCGTGGCAAGGCAGGAGGCGAAAAAGGCAACCGTGCCGCTGCCAAGCCGCCTGCTTGCCATGGGGCTGCTAGCCATCCCTGCCCTGCCACCTGCGTGGCAGACGGTGAACTTAGCCCTGAAGCGCATGACGGTGCTGGGAGATTTTTCACAGCTTTTGCCTCTGCTGTTGCCGGGGCTCTTTGCGCTCTGGGTGCTGAATGCGCTGCGGGTGATGCGCCGGGGTGGACCTGCCATCGGTCAGGCCGTGGGGTTGCTGCTGGCAGGCATCCCTCTGGTGGATGCACTGGCCGTGAGCCAAGTGTCGATGTCTCTGGCGTGGGGTTTTGCCTTGCTGCCGCCAGCGCTGCGTCTGTGGCAGCGCTGGATCGCGGCCACGTGATCGAGAAAGGCGGCATCTTGGCAAAACTTGCCTCTTGACCATGCCAGCCTCCCCGGTTCACGCATGGGTCACATGCCTTTTCCGAATGTCATCACCATCGACGGCCCTGCTGCCTCTGGCAAAAGCAGCGTCGCCCGCCTCGTGGCTGCTCGCCGCAGCGCCATCTACGTGAACACGGGAAACATGTATCGGGCCATGACCTGGGCCGTGATCGCCGCCGGGGCAGACCCGGCTGATGCAGAAGCCGTGCGCCACGCGGCCGCAGGGCTGAAGCTAGAATCTCCCGTGATCGAAGGCCGCACGCAGGTCAGGGTGAATGGGCGCGTGTTGGACGATGCTGATCTGAACAGTGACCCTGTGAACCGCGCCGTCTCACTCGTGGCGCGGGTGCCAGAGGTGCGCGAGCGTCTGGTGGCGGAGCAGCGCGCCCTAGCCGCTCTCGGACCGCTGGTCATGGAGGGGCGTGACATCGGCAGTGTCGTCTTTCCTGACAGCCCGACGAAGTTCTACATCGACGCTAGTGAGGAAGTCCGCGCCGCTCGTCGCCGAGCCCAAGGCCACCAGGATCAGGTGGCAGAGCGTGATCGCCTAGACAGCACACGCAAGACCTCTCCCCTGGTCGTTCCTGAGGGAGCCATCATCATCGACAACAGCCACCTCACGCTCGATCAAGCCGTGCAGGCCGTGCTGGATCGCCTGCCCTGACCGCCCCCACCACGCCGCCTGCCCATGAACTTCACCTACTGGATCGGCTACCAACTCTTTCGCACACTAGCCCGTGGCTGGTATGACTTCAGGATCGTCGGGGCTGAGAACTTGCGATTCTCGGGTAGCGCCATCATCGCGGCGAATCACGTCAGTTTTCTCGATCCCCCTTTCGTCGGCCAAGCCTTTGATGAACCGCTGCACTATTTCGCGCGCAAGACCCTCTTTGATCATCCCTTAGCTGGCAAAATCTTGCGTCAATGGCAGGCCATCCCGATCGACCGTGACAAGCCCGACACCTCCAGCCTGAAGGCCACGATCCGCCTGCTGAAGTCTGGGAAAAAAGTGCTCATGTTCCCTGAGGGCACCCGCAGCCTCGACGGTAGCCTAGGCTCGGCTGAGGCCGGAGTCGGCCTCTTTTTGGCCAAAACAGGTGCGCCCGTGCTGCCCGTCAGGCTTTACGGCACCTACGAGGCCTATCCGCGTGGGGCCAAATTCCTCCGCCCTGCTTCCGTGACCCTTGTTGTGGGCAAAAAATATCAGCCAGAGCTGCCCAAAGACATCCCTCAGGACCGCGAACTCTACCAAAAACTCGCGGACGAAGTCATGCAGCGCATCGCTGCCTTGACCCTCTGAGCCCTGGGACACCACCCGGATCGAGCCGCCCCCCTTTCCCTGCTCTATCGCCATGAATGAAGCCGACCTGAACTCCATCCTGCGCCGTGCCGCAGCGATGGATCAGGATTCAGGCACCGTGCGGCCCGGCCAGATCATGGAGCGTGTCCGTGTCGATGAAGGGCGGCAGCGGCGTTGGCGCTCCTTTGTCTTTTGGCTCCTCACCCTCGGCATCTTCTCGGGCATCGTCACCGCGCTCTCCGTGGGCTGGCTGCGCGCCACGCGGGACCAGACGCACCTGCGCCCGCCGAGGTTAGATCTCACGCCCGGAGGTCTCCGCCCATGAATGCCGTTCGCTTCAAGTGGCTCTGCCTTTCCGTGCTCTGTTCCATGCTGCTCGCCGGTCTCACCGCCTGGCAGGTCACCGACTGGGCACTGCATCGCCATGGCCTTAGCCATGCCGAGCACCGGCACGTAGAGCCCGACTTCCACGCCTGGATGCACGAGCATCTGGACATCACCCCCGAACAACACACCGCCCTCGAGCCCCTGGAGGGGCAGTTTGAGCAAGAACGCGCTCGCCTCAAAGCCGCCATCCGCACTGCTGGATTGGAACTCGCCCAGGCCATCCGCACTCAAGAAGCCCTATCGCCCACGCTTCAGACCGCGTTGGATCGTCTCACCGAAAAGCAGGGTGAGCTGCAGCGCCTCACGCTCGACCACTTCTTTGCCATGAAGCGCCACCTGCGGCCCGCTCAGGCCGCGAGACTCCTCGACTGGACCCATGACAGCCTCACTCGCGAGCCTTGACCGCCTGCTCCTCCCGGAGTCTCAGGCCTTCACCGCTCCGCTGTTGAGCCTGGAGCAGGTGAAGCTGCACGCCGCCCAAATGGGTGACATGGCTGCCTTTGAATGGATCGTCCGCCAGCACGAGGCGCGACTCTTTGGCTTCTGCTGCCGCTGGCTGAGGTGTGCGGAAGATGCGCGGGAAGTCTGCCAGGACACCTTTGTCCATGCCTGGCAGGCGCTGCCTGAGTTCGAAGGCCGTGCCCGACTCTCCACCTGGCTCTATCAGATCGCCCTGAATCTGTGCCGTGATCGTGCCAAAACCCGAACCTCGCGCCAGAAAGCCAACACCGTGGCGCTGGAAGAGGTGCCCAGCCCGCCCGAGTGCCCCAAGCAATCTCCCGACACCAGCGCCGAGTGGCAGAGCGAACTGCAAAAGCTGCATCGTGGCCTGGCCTTGCTGCCTGAAAAAGACCGCGCCGCCCTGGTGCTGAGCAGCATGGAAGGCCTGAGCCATGAAGAATGCGCCCAAGTGCTCGGCAGTTCCGCCCGGGCTGTCGAAGGACGCATCTACCGTGCCCGCCAGACCCTGATGCGCTGGTGGGACGAGGAGTGATCGAGAGACGTGAGGATTCAGCTTGGCCAAGCAAACGACACTTTTTTGTGGGCTCCGCCACGCCACGTCGTCTGAACCACGCCCACTCTCCCGATCCCATGCATTCCCGGCTTTTATCCCTGCTCATCTTCTCCCTGCCCGCGGCCCTGGCGGCCCAGCAGCTCCCCACGCCAGCGCCTACCTCCGCAGAGCTGGAGCCCCTAGTCATCGAAGGCAAGGCGGATGACCTGCTGGGACAAACGGACACCGCCAGCAAAGGCCGAGCGACACCTGCCGATTTCCTTTCTCGTCCGCTGATGCGCCGGGGGGAGATCCTCGAGACCATCCCCGGCATGATGATCACGCAGCATGCGGGCGGCGGGAAGGCGAACCAGTATTTCCTGCGCGGCTTCAACCTAGATCACGGCACTGACTTCAGCATCAGCCTGGAGGGCATGCCGCTGAACATGCGCACCCACGCCCACGGCCAGGGCTACACGGATTTGAACCCGCTGATCCCGGAGCTGGTCAGCGCCATCGACTACGCCAAGGGCACCTACACGGCGGCGGACGGCGACCTGAGCAGCGCCGGCAGTGCCAACTTCCTGCTCTGGGACGTGATGCCGCAGAACCTGGTGCGGGTGGAATTCGGCGAATACAATTACTACCGCGCACTGATGACTGGCACGCTGAAGCTGGAGGAAAAAGCCCAGGACGGCGTCGTGCAGGGCCTGACCTATGCGCTGGAATACAACTACTACGACGGCCCTTGGCAGCAGCCCGAGGAGTTCAACCGCTGGAACGGTCTGCTGCGCTGGTTCAAGCAGGACGCGGACACCAAGCTGAGCGTGACCTTCATGGGCTACCGCGGCAGCTGGACCAGTACGGATCAGATCCCAGAGGCGCTCATCAACAACGGCACGCTGGGCCGCTACGATACGCTAGACCCGACGGCAGGTGGAGAAAGCGAGCGCTACAGCGTGAACGTGGCCTTTGAGCATCGCGAGGACGACGTGGTGACCCGCGCGAACGCTTATGCCATCTACTACATGCTCGACCTCTACTCGAACTTCACTTACTTCCTGGATGATCCCGTGAATGGCGACCAGTTCCAGCAGGCAGAGCAGCGCTGGGTGCTGGGCGGCAACCTTTCCCGCACCTGGGAAAAGCGAGAGCTGTTTGGCATCCAATCCGACCTGACGCTGGGCCTGCAAACGCGCACGGACATCATCGACGGCATTGGTCTCTGGAAGACGCGTCAGCGCCAGCGCCTGTCCCAGGTGCGGCAGGATGACATCCTGGAAAGCAGCCTCGGCCTGTATGGCGAGGCCGTCACGCGCTGGACGCCCTGGTTCCGCACCGTGCTGGGCCTGCGCGGTGATCTTTACTACTTTGAGCCGCTGGAAAGTAGCGTGGACGGCCAGGATGCGGAGATGGCAGGCATCCTCAGCCCCAAATTCAGCGCCATCTTCGGCCCTTGGAAGCAGACAGAGCTGTATCTGAACTTCGGCACTGGCTTTCACAGCAATGACGCCCGTGGCGTGAGTGCCGGGCGAGATGCCGCCGATGCGCTGGTGCGCACGATGGGAGCAGAGATCGGCCTGCGCACCCAGGTGGTGCCTACACTCACGACTACCCTGGCTGCCTTTTGGCTGCGCAGCGATAGCGAGCTGATCTACGTGGGTGATGCTGGCACGAATGAGCCCGGCCCTGGCAGCGATCGCTACGGCATTGAGCTCGCGAGCTATTGGCGTCCCGTGAAATGGTTCAGCGCAGATCTGGAACTGGCACTGACGCACGCCCGCCTGCGCGCTGTGCCGGACGATGCAGACCACATCCCAAACAGCATCCCCATCATGTTCAGCGGCGGCTTCACTCTGGGTGCCCAGGGGAATGACGATGGCTTTTTCGCCGGCGCACGCGTCCGCTGCTTTGCCAACAGCCCGCTCGAAGAAACCAACACGATCCAGGGTCGCGACAGCATCTTGGTGAATGCCACCTTAGGCTACCGCCGCCAGAATTGGGAGGCTGCCGTGGACTGCCTGAACCTGCTGAACCGCCAGGACTATGACATCGCCTACGCCTACGATAGCAATCCCGGCACCGGCGTGGTCAGTGGCCGCCATGTACACCCCATCGAACCTCGTATGTTCCGCCTGCGCGTGACGTATCGGTTCTGAGACTTGGCGTAAATGGGCACTTGCGCAGCTCCGTCATTGACGGACAATCCCGCGTGCGTCTGACCTTCCGTGAAACCAGCATTTTCACTCGCCAGATCACTGGTTTGCTCTCGGATGATGATCTGAGCGCACTTGAGTGGGCTCTCATGGCCTGCCCAGAGCGCGGCGATCTAATCCGAGGCTCCGGTGGTCTGTGCAAAATCCGCTGGGCTGGATCAGGCAGAGGCCAGCGCGGCGGATTGCGCATCATCGACTACTGGCATGTCCCGGGCAGCACCATCCTGTTCCTGCTCGCCTATCCCAAAAACGAAAAAGACGATCTAACCCAGGCACAGCTCAAATTTCTGAAAACCCTCGTCGAGAATGAATTGCCATGAACGAAGAACTCTACCAACAACTCGTCGCCAGCATCCAGGAGGGTGGGGCCATTTTGCATGGCAAAAAAAAGCCCGCACGGCAGCGCACCCACACCTGGCCGGACGCGCAGGCTGTGCGTGAAAAGCTCGGCCTCACCCAAAGCCAGTTCGCTGCCCTGATCGGCACCAGTGTCCGCACCCTGCAAAACTGGGAGCAAGGGCATCGCCGCCCGGAAGGCACCGCACGTGCTTTGCTGCGGATCGCGGAACGCCATCCGCAGGCTGTTTTAGAAGCCCTGCATGCCTGAAGCCATGTCCCAGCCCCAACCCAAACCCGTCGATCCCTCAGAAGTCCGTGAACTCGCCCTCACCACCATGAAGCGGGCGAAGTTTCCCATGCTCGCCACGGTGGAGGGCGACCAGCCACGGCTGCGGCCTGTTTCACCCGTGAAGACGGATGGCTTCACCGTCTATGTGGCCAACCTGCGCCGCTACGCAAAGACCGAGCAGCTCGCTGCCAACCCCAAAGCAGAGCTCTGCTACACAGACGATGATCACCACCAAGTGCGCATCACGGCAGAGGCCAGCCAAGTCACCGATGCCGGGCTGCTGAAGGAAATCTGGGACGGCAACCCGCTGCTGCGGGCCTACCTGCGCACGCCAGACAATCCAGAGCTGATCATTTATTGCTTCACTCCAAAGCACGTGCGCTACATGCGGGAGTGGGCGCTGGAGTATCATACCGTGCCGCTGACCTGAGTGAACTTCAGGCCAGGCAGGGGCACTCCGGCTTTTTTAGCAAAGCCTCGCTCAATGCACGATTGAGCGCAGGTCCATGGATTTGGGACTCCCACGGCCGAGCCAAAGCGTTTGATTCACGACTCATCGAAAGGCATGATTTTCCCCTCATGATCCGCCTGCTGGAACGAATGAATGATGCTGAGCCGCGCCTGCCCGCGGGTGGAGAGTCCACACCACCCCCACTGCGCAGCGTGGCTGTGCTGGCCGAGGCCAAGGAAGCGGAAGATGAGGTTGTGGAAGACTTTGCCCGAGGGCTGGAATGGGTGCGGTGGTTGCTCGCGGGCATTCGCCGGAAAAACCACGCCATCCACTGCCGTCCAGTTAGCGCCACACGTGCGGGAACGGCTCATGCCATCTGGGCAGACTTTGGCCGTCAACGCCTGCCCAACTGCCTGCGTGCGCATTTTCTCCAGGCTTGGCAAGCCGCCGCGCAGGGTGATCTTCAGGCCGTGATGGCGGCTGATCTGGCCTTTACCGCGAGTTTGTCTGAAGATGAAAAAGCACGCAGCACCCAAGCTGGTGAACTGCTGCTGCAAGCCACCCGCCATGCTCGGTATCAGGGCTGGTTAGGCCGCTACCGTGCAGCCTGCCAGGCAGGCGAGTCTCCGGGCCACTTTCTGACAGTGTGGGCAGGCGTGGCGCATTTTTTCCAGCTCAGCTTAGCCAGTGCGGCGGCAGAGTATTTGCGCTTGGAATGGGAAATCCTGACCTGGAACCTTTCTGCAGCCGGGATGCCTGATGACCTGCCCACCCTGGCAGGCCGCATGATTGAGACCTCCCAGATCAAACTCAGGCTGGTGCAATGATAACCAAAGAGGGCTCAGACGAGCCGCAGAGGGATGCGACGAAACATCAGTTGTTCTTCAGCACTTCAATGAAGGCTTCTTGCGGAATATTGACCTTGCCAATGGCCTTCATCTTCTTTTTGCCTTCTTTCTGCTTCTCCAGGAGCTTGCGTTTGCGCGTGATGTCACCGCCATAGCACTTCGCGGTCACGTCTTTGCGCAGGGCACTGATGCTTTCGCGGGCGATGATTTTGCCGCCAATCGCAGCCTGGATGGCCACGACGAAAAGCTGCTGCGGGATGACTTCCTTCAGCTTGCCGCAAAGCTGACGGCCACGGGATTCAGCCTTTGACCGGTGCACGATGCAGGAGAAGGCATCGACAGGATCACCCGCAATCAGGATGTCCATTTTCACAAGCTCAGCTGCTTGATAGCCAGCGTGTTCATAGTCCATGCTGCCGTAGCCACGGGTGATGGACTTGAGTTTGTCGTTGAAGTCCACTAGGATCTCATTCAGCGGCATCACGGTGTGCAGCAGCACACGCCGATCATCGAGCGTCTCGGTGTTGTTCACCTGGCCGCGTTTGTCCATGACCAGCTGCATCATGTCGCCGATGTATTCGTTCGGGATCATGATGTTTACCTTCACCATCGGCTCGCGGATTTCATCAATCTCCTGCGCTGGAGGCAGAAAGGTCGGATTGTCCACCATCATCTCTTCGCCATTGGTTTTGCGGACTTCATAAATCACGGATGGATAGGTCGAGATCACGTCCATGTTGAACTCACGACGCAGACGCTCCTGGACGATTTCCATGTGAAGCAGGCCGAGGAAGCCGCAGCGGAAACCGAAACCGAGCGCAGCAGAGCTTTCGCTCATGAAGGTGAAGGCTGCGTCATTGATCTGAAGCTTGCCGACAGCGAGCTTGAGCGCCTCAAAGTCATCCGTGCTGACTGGATAGATGCCGCTGAAGACGAGCGGGTGAATCTCTTTGAAGCCAGGCAGCGGCTCAGGAGACGGGCGCTTGGTCTCGGTGATGGTGTCGCCGATCTTCACATCGGCGGTGGTTTTCACGTTGGCGATCAGGTAGCCGACGTCACCCGCTTCTAGTTTCTCGCAGGTGGTCATCTTTGGACGGAAAATGCCGACGTCCTTGATTTCGTAATCCAGCCCAGTGGCCATCATGCGGATCTTTTGCCCGCGAATGATGGTACCGCTGACCACACGCACATAACTGACGACACCCCGGTAAGCATCAAAGACGGAATCGAACACGGAAGCACGCAGGTAGCCATCGCCAGGATCTTTCGGCGGAGGAATGAAGGCCACGATGGCTTCCAAAATATCTTCAATGCCGATGCCCATCTTCGCACTGGCAGGCACGGCCTCATCTGCAGGCAGCTGCAGGATGTCTTCGAGCTGGCGCTTGCACTTGTCGATGTCGGCGCTGGGCAGATCGACCTTATTGATGACGGGGATGACGTGCAGGTTTTGCTGCATCGCGAGATTCAAGTTGGCGACCGTCTGGGCCTCGACCCCTTGAGAGGCATCGATCAAAAGCAGCGCGCCCTCGCAGGCCGCAAGCGAACGGCTGACCTCGTAGCTGAAATCGACATGCCCCGGGGTATCGAGCAGGTTCAGCTTGTAGTTTTGGCCATTCTTAGCCTTGTAGTTCATGCAGACCGGGTGTGCCTTGATGGTGATGCCACGCTCGCGCTCGAGGTCCATAGCATCCAGCAGCTGGTCCTGCTGCTCACGCTGAGAGATGGTTTTGGTAAACTCCAGCAATCGGTCGGAGAGCGTAGTCTTCCCATGGTCGATGTGCGCGATGATGGAGAAATTGCGAGTGTGTTCGATGGGCATCCGGGAGGCGGGCGGCGGTTTGGGGGCGCAGGTATTAGCCGCGACGGGGGGAGGGGTCAAGCGGTGTGGCAGCCGCCTTCCGCGTGAGATCAACGCACGATGACACGTGCGCCAGGCCGGATCAGGGTAGGCAGGCGGATGGCATCCCAGTTCGCAAAGCGCACACAGCCAGCGCTCTGGCTGCGCCCAATGGTGCGTGGCAACGCCGTGCCATGCAGGCCGATGCCACTTTTGCTAATGCCACACCAGATGATCCCGACAGGGCTGTTCGGCCCTGGTGGCAATTGGTAGGCCTCCCCCCCGCGCACGCCCTCTTCCAGGAATTGCTTGTCGTAGCGAAAGGTCGGCGTGTTCAGGATCGTCCTGAGTTCCCACTCACCCACCGGGATGAATTCAGGTTTGCCAGGCGTGATGGGAAAAGCCGCCAGCATCTGCTCCGTCGGCCCATAGACCACCGCGATGCGTTCCGTGGTGTCGATGACAATGGTGTTTTTGCTCAGGGCTGGCTCCGCCTTGTAGCTGGACAGCGGTTTCACCTCTTCGATACGAAAAGAGCGCACATTCGGCACGATGACACGATCCCCTGCCTTCAGCAGAGCGATGTTTTTGTCAGGATTCAGCTTCGCCAAAAAGTCCTCATCCGTGTGAAAACGCTCCGCTACCAGCTCCGCTAGACTGCGATAGGCCATGTAGGGATAGGCCACCTGCTCTTCCGGTTTTTCAGGTAGATCCGGGTCCACGAACTTCAGCATCTCTGGCTTGATCTGATAAGAGGCATACACCTCCGGCACTGCCTTGGCCGCATTCGCCAAAGCGAAGCTCCAGTCATACAGGTTCTGCCGCTGCCGGGCATAGTTGTAGTTCACCAGAGCCTTGAAGGTGAACTCCCCCAGGGCTCCATCCAGCTTCCCTGGGCCAAAAAGCTGACGATCCAGGTAGATCTGCAGCTGCAAGATGGTCGTGCGATCCTGCGGTGGCGTCGAATCAGCCAACTCAGCAGGCTGAGCCCTCAGCGCCCCTGCGACGAGCAGGAAAACCATGACAAAAAGATGCCTGAAGAGAGAGACCACAGGCTGTTCTTTAAAGCATCCGCCGCTGGTGGCAACCTCCGCACGAAGCACTTCCGCATCCCCAAAGCCCAAGTCATCCTACCCAAAAACTAGCCAAAAACCCGCTTGCGCCCGGGAAGCTAGCCCCCATAATCGCATCCCCCCGCGAGCCGCCCTCTGATAGTGTCACTCGCCGTTGGTTTCCGGATCCACCCCTCCCCTGGGGTATGGATGGCTCGCCCGGAGGTAACCCGGCACAACATACTCCCCCACATGCCAGCTCGTCTCGCCCGATTCGAAATGCCGAACCGCCTCGTCAAAAACGAGGCCACGGCTACTGAAACCTACGCCCAGTTCATTGCCGAACCTTTTGACAAAGGTTACGGACACACCCTCGGCAACTCCCTCCGCCGCGTGCTTCTCTCCTCCCTGGAAGGTGCCGCCATCACCTCCGTGAAGATTCGCGGGGTTGAGCATGAGTTCTCCACCATCCCCGGCGTTGTCGAAGATGTCGTGCAGATCATTCTGAACCTGAAGAAGGTCCGCTTCCTCCATCACAGCGAGAGCAAAGAGCCCCGCCTGCTCTCCATCTCCATCGAGAAAGATGGCACCATTACTGCCGGTGACATCAAGGACGACAACCATTACGAAGTCATCAACAAAGACCTCGTGATCTGCCATCTGGACCGCAAGATCAAATTCGACTGCGAATTCGAAGTCCGTGTCGGACGTGGCTTCTCCTCCTGGGAAGAAAACAAGCGCCCAGACATGCCGATTGGCGTGATCCCGATCGACTCCATCTACAGCCCAGTCACCCGCGTGAAGTATGCGGTGGACAACACCCGCGTGGGTCAGAACACCGACTATGACAAGCTGGTGCTCGACATCTGGACCGATGGGCGCATTTCCCCTCAGGATGCCCTGCTCCAGTCGGCAGCCATCCTTCGCCACCACCTGGACGTCTTCGTGAACTACGACGACAAGGCCGTGGAATTCGAGGCTGCCCCAGAAGCCCAGAGCGAAGAAAACGCCGAGCTGCGCAAGCTGCTGAACATGAGCGTCAACGAGATCGAACTCTCCGTCCGCGCCGCCAATTGCCTGAACAACGCCAACATCACCACCGTGGGCCAGCTGGCCATGAAGACGGAGGCCGAGATGCTGCGCTACCGCAACTTCGGCAAGAAATCCCTCACCGAGATCAAGGAAAAGCTCGCCGAGCTGGGTCTGTCTCTCGGCATGAAATTCGATGCCGCGCTGCTTGAAGCCAACCCCGGCGGTGTCTCCCTTCTCTCCCGCAGCAGCCTGCTCGAAGACGATGAAGAAGCCGACGCGATGGACTTCGCCAAGCTCGTCGATGACAACCTCGACGCCGGAGACGACGAGTAATCCCCACCCCTTTCCAGAACACTGACCTAGAGACCCAAGAACATGAACCACGGAAGAAAAGTCCCCAAACTCCAGCGCGATGCCTCCCACCGCAAGGCCCTGCTGGCCAACCTCGTTTGCTCTCTCATCGAGCATCGCCGCATCCGCACCACCCTGGCCAAGGCCAAGGCCGTGCGCCCGCTGGCCGAGAAGATGGTCACCCTCGGCAAGCGCGGCGATCTGCACGCCCGCCGCTTGGCAGTGGCCACCCTGCACCAGAAGGACTTGGTGAAGAAGCTCTTCGAAGAAATCGCAGTCGCCTCGAAAGACCGCAACGGAGGTTACACCCGCATCACCAAGCTCGGCCAGCGCCGTAGCGACTCTGCCCCGATGGCCTTCATCGAATGGGTGGACGCCTACGTGCCGGTGACTCCTGCCAAAAAGGCCGAGGCTACTGAAGCTGAAGCCGTCACTGCAGAAGCCGAAGCCAAGTAAGGCGAGCCAAAAACAGCTCCATGCCACTCTGCGCGGGCGTCCATCTGGATGCCCGCGCTTTTTTTACCCAGGGCTAGAGAAACGACAGCCAGCCTTGACGCCACTAGTGGCATTGCCTCAGTCTGAGCCATGAAGAAAACCCCCACCCACCGTCAGCGCCGCATCGTCCTCACGGGTGGGCCTGGAGGTGGCAAAACCACTGCCGCTGACCTCTTCCGCCGTGAAAAGGGAGACCGTGTCGCTCTCATGCCCGAGGCCGCCACCATGATCTTCACCAGCGGTTTCCCCCGTGTCAGTGAGCCCGCCGCCATCCATGCCGCCCAGCGCGCGATCTATCACGTGCAGCGCAATCTCGAAGATGTGCAAACCGCCGTCTATCCTGACCGGATCTTGCTCTGCGACCGAGGCACCGTGGATGGGGCCGCTTACTGGCCGGATGAGCCCCGTGGTTTTTTTCGCGCTTTGCGCACCAGTTTGAAAACGGAACTGACCCGCTACGATGCCGTTCTGTTCTTTGAAAGTGCTGCCATCGGCGGCATGGGCATTCAGGGTGGCAACCCCGTGCGCAATGAAACCCTGGAGCAAGCGGTGAAGCTGGATGGCAAGCTGCGTGCTCTTTGGAGCCACCATCCGCGATTCATCTTGGTGCCGCACAACCCCTCCTTTTTCCAAAAAATCTCCTTCGCCCTCGGCGTGCTCGACAGCCTCGTCACCGAATTCGACACCTCCAGTGCAACCTCTGGCCGCCCCAGGACCGCCCAACGCCGAAAGTAGCCCGCCATGGTCAGCATCTCGATCCACAACCTCAGCAAACGCTTCGGCTCCCAACCTGTGCTCCAAGACGTGAGCCTCGAAATTGGACAAGGTGAGCTTTTTTTCCTCCTCGGCCCCAGCGGCTGTGGCAAAACCACCCTGCTGCGTCACATCGCCGGCTTTTACCAGCCCGACAGTGGGCACATTTTCTTCGATACGGAAGACGTGACCCGACTGCCTGCGCACAAGCGCGGCACGGGCATGATGTTCCAGAGCTACGCCCTCTGGCCCCACATGAACGTGGCCCAAAACGTCGCCTTCGGCCTCGAAGAGCGCCGAAGACCAGCGGAAGAGATCAAACAACGTGTGGAACAGGCGCTGGAGCTCGTGCAGCTCGGTGGTCTCGGGGCACGACGCATCTCTCAGCTCTCTGGCGGGCAGCAGCAACGCGTCGCCCTGGCCCGTGCGCTGGTCATTCGCCCCCGCTGCCTGCTGCTGGATGAGCCTCTGTCCAACCTCGATGCCAAGCTGCGGCATGAGATGCGAGCCGAGATCCGCCGCATCTGCAAAGAGTTTGGCCTGACCGGCATCTACGTCACCCATGATCGAGACGAAGCCCTCAGCATGGCCGACCGCCTCGCCATCATGCACGGAGGCCAGCTCGCCCAAGTCGGCACGCCTGAAGAAGTCTATCGCAACCCCACCAGCGCGATGGTGGCTGAATTCATCGGCCAGGCCAACCTCATCCAGGGCACCGTCACCGGCCCCTCGCCAGAAGATCACGCCTGGGACATCCAGACCTCCTTTGGCCGAGTGCGCGCTCGGCCTAGCCAAATGAACTGGCAGCCCACACTCGGAAGCACCGTCACCCTCTGCATCCGGCCAGAAGCGTTCAGCTTCGGCCACATCATCGGCTCCCCAAATCACTTCCCAGGCCGCATCACCGACACCACCTACCTCGGAGCCACCGTCCAGTATGACCTTCAGATGCCGGATGGCCTCTGCCTGAAGATCTGCGAGACCAACCCCCGCCAGATTCGCCAACCCTCCCCCACCGAAACCCGCGTCATGGCGGCCCCCGCCGATGTAGTCATCTTGCCGCAGGTGTGAGTTCGCCTTGGATACCCAAGCTGTCTGTAAATCGAGCCATTCTTGCCCCGATGACTTCGGGATTCGGGTTCAAAACAAAAGCACTCGAGAAGACCACATCCTACAAAGACACCCCGCGCTTCCAGGGCAGGAAGTCATCTTGGCCAAGGGCGACAGCTTTAGGAATGTATTCGCCGCTGGCGGTCGCGAGACAGAGGTCGAGCAGGGCTTCTCCCATCTGCGGGACAGTTTGCTCTCCGGTGATGATGGGGCCGGTGTCGAAGTCTAGGATGTCTCCCATGCGCTGCATGAGGGTGCTGTTCGTGGCGATTTTCAGCGTGGGACACACAGGATTTCCCGTGGGGGTGCCGAGACCTGTGGAGAAGAGGATGAGATTGCACCCACCCGCTGCGATGGCGGTGGTGGACTCCACGTCGTTGCCTGGCGTGCAGTAAAGGGTGAGCCCGCCGTGTTGGCGGATGGGCTCGGCGTAGTCCAGCACGTCCACGATGGGGGAGGTGCCGCCCTTTTTGGCTGCGCCTGCGGATTTGATCGCATCGGTGATGAGGCCGTCGCGGATGTTGCCGGGCGATGGGTTGGCATCAAAACCGGAGCCACAGGCCTTGGCTGCACCTTCGTAGGCGCGCATGAGGTTCACGAACTTGTCGGCCAGCGCGGGGCTGACGCAGCGGTCGCACAAACTCTGCTCCACACCGCAGAGTTCGGGAAATTCAGACAGCACAGGCGCACCGCCAAGCGCGGCCAGCAGGTCGGCGGTGTGGCCGATCGCCGGGTTTGCAGAGATGCCTGAAAAGCCATCGCTGCCCCCGCACTCCACGCCGACGATGAGATCACTCAGCGGGCAGGGCTGGCGCGTTTGTTCGTTTGCCGCAGCCACGCCCTTCAGGGTAGCCTGGATGGCCTGAGCCATCATGTCCCGTTCAGAGGCACTCTTTTGCTGCTCAAAAATGTGCAGAGGACGATTGAAGCACGGATGCAGTTCAGCGAGAGCTTTTTCCAGCAAGCTGACCTGCGCGTGCTGACAGCCCAGGCTGAGCACGGTAGCACCTGCCACGTTGGGATGAGCGATGTAGCCGGCGAGCAAACGCACGAGGGCCTCAGCATCCTGCCGAGTGCCGCCACAGCCCAGTCCATGCTCCAGGAACTTCACGCCATCGACATTGGGGAAAAGCGGTGCCGTCGGAGTAAAAAAGGCCTCGCTCAGCTCCATGTCGTCGAGGGATTGCCCCGCCTGGAGTCGCTGCACGAGATGCTGGGTGTAGCGCTCGTAAGGCGAGCTTTTCGCATAACCCAGGGCGCGATGGATCGACTCGCGCATGAGAGCGAGATTGCGATTTTCACAAAAGACCAGCGGGATGACGACCCAGTGATTCGCCGTGCCAGACACCGTATCTGCACGGCGATACCCCTGAAAGCTGCGGCCTTTCCAGCGGGAGACCTCTGGCGGTGTCCAGCTGACCTCGGCCAGTTTTCCTGCAAAGGCAGCGGATTCATGGCGCAGGTTGTGAGTGTGGATGAGGCTGCCTGCAGCCACCGCCTGCGTGGTGCGACCGACCACGACGCCATACATGGTCACCCGCTCCCCAGCGACGAAATCGCGCGCGGCGAACTTGTGCTTCGCCGCGATCTTTTCTCTCAAAACGATGCCGTCCAGCATTTGCCCCGCCTCCAGGTCACGCAGGGCCACGATCAAATCATCAGCAGGGTGAACACGCAGGGTCGGCAGGAAAGGCATGGGCGGGGTGGGATTTCAGGTCACAAATTTCAAATTTCAGATCTCAAATTTCAGACCGCTGATTTTACAGTGCTGGTTTCAAGGTTTCCACTGAAGCAGGCCTTGGCTGTTGATTTCATAACGCACGGGCACCGCTAGCTCTGGCCGGTCAGGCCCCTCGGGCAGCAGGCGACCACGCGCATCAAAGGCATGGACACGTCCCGCCTGATGGCGCAGCCACCCCAGCAGGCGGCCCGTCGTAGGCTCATAGCGGAAGACATCTCGCCACGGCTTCGGCGTGGACAGGCGAGGTGGCACGTAGGCAGGGCGGGGCGATCGCTGCAGCGCCTCTGGAAACAAGGCCTGACTCATCACCGTAAGGTTCAGGCCTCGCAGGTAATGGCGATCTGCCGTCGAGAGTCGATCCGAGGCCGTGACCGTGCTGAGAGTGCCATCTGCCGTAGCGATGAGGATGCCGAGGTCGATCAGGCGCTGAACTTCTTGAGCCACGTCCGCTTTGGCCGAGGCTTGCGAGGACTTGGCGGCCAGCGCATCCAACTCCGCCCGAAAGGAGAGATAAAGGTCTGGCACATTGGCGATCTGCTCGAAGGCCTCGTGAAGGGCCACGCGCAAGGTTTTACCATTCAGCGAGGGCCAAGCTTGGTTCAGGATTGCGCTGAAATCTATCTCCAGCTTCGAGCGGAGCAGGGCGGCCTTTTTTTTGTCCGACTCCGCATTGGAGGCCTCCAGGCTTGGCAAGGCGGCGAGTCGATCCTCCCACTCAGGCAAAAGCGCGCGCAGGCTGCGGCGAGCCTCCTCCCCCAGGAGACGGGCCATGAGTCGCCCGCCAAGACCGGAAGCCTCCTGCGTGGCGGCACGCATGACTTTTAGCCAACGCAGATCGGTCTCCGCAGTCGGCAGGCCCAGGTCAGGATTCGCGGCCTGATAGTCGATCTCCGCCACGCGGCCATCTTCATGATAAAAGCGTCGTTCGTTCGGCAGCATGGCGAAGCTGAGGATCGCAGGTGCACTGACGCTAACGCCATTCGTGACAAAGATGCCGATGTCCACCCGATGGCAAAGCACGCCGCGCGCACCTGGCCTGGGCGGCTGCCAACGCACGCGCAGCCGGGCGTAGGGCGTGGCACCGGTGCGGTCGATTTTCACCCCAGCAGGATCGCCCTGCAGGACGACGATTTTCACCCCCAACGGTCGCCCCAGGAGATCGGCGCATTTGCTGAGGTCGAGCAGCATGGCGTGGTCCTGCGTGATGGAGCGCAGGACTCGGGCGATGGAGACGCGAGCATCGGCCACAGCCGAGACAGGCGGCGGACTGGCTTCAAAGAAATCCACCCCATTTTCTGCGATGCTCTCTTGCACGACGATGGCCTGCGCCAGCGGAGGGATGCGCTCAGGCGTCATCGCATGGGCTGCCCGCACCATGCGCTCTTCGTCCAGCATGGACGCATCGAACACCACGGGATGGGCGCGCCCGCTGAGGATATCTTCTGGTTTTGAGACGAGGCGATTGTTCTGCCGTAGGATGGCCTGCACGGTAGGCATGAGTAGCCTGCGCTGGATCAAAACACGCTGAGTTTCCCTGGGGAAAGCCGCCATGGTGGCCAGTACGGCGCGCAGAAAAGGCTGGTCCGAGCCAGAGGACCCCTGCGTGATCAGGCAGCACGGCGTGTTTGCTGGATACAGATCGCCATAGCCGCCCACGCCATTGCCACCGGCATCGTGGTCCTGGTGCTCGGGGTAGAGGAAAAGTTGGTTGGCCAAATACTGAGCCATCAGGAACTGCGCGCCCTTGGGGTCCATCAGGTAAAAGCGCGGCAAACTCCCGCCCATCTCTGCAGGAGCTGCCATGGAGCAATTGCCTACCGTAGGCGCGGCTCTCAGCTGGGAAGAGGGGCCTTTGTCCGGGCCAGTAGCAGCGCTGTGAGCAAAAAGCGTGAGCTGCGGATACACACCTGCTTCCAGCGCCGAGTGCTGGCCATCGCGATTTTCATAAGTGACCCCTGACAGCCCGGCAGCGGTGCCTTCGCGGAACCATTCATTCAAAAGCTCACCCACCGTGTCTTTTCGGGTCGTCACCTGCGCCGAGGCCGCCGACTGCGTCAGCAGCAGAGTCAGGAAGAGGAAAAAGAAGCAAAGCAAAGGCACCGGAGAAAGTCAGGCCGACCGCTGCGGTGTCAATCTCCCAGGTGATGGCCCCCAAGGACGCGTGGCTAGATCGAACTCACCCTTGCCGCCGCGCCTTGCCTGTGGCTTAGGCAGGCTCCCTTTTTTCCGCACCTTGGGCTCATGCCCTCCGACCCGAACGCCTGTGAACATCCGCCGTCTTTCCGTTGAAGTCCTCGAAGCTTGGCAAAAAACGCCCCGCTACGCCTCCGAACTCCTGGAGGATAAAACCCGCCAAGCTGCCCTCTCGGGTCCAAACACAGCCTTTCTGCACGACATCGTGCTGACCACCTTGCGGAACCTGAGCCTGCTGGATCACTGGATCAGCCACCTCACGAACAACCGCCACTTGGACCATCGCACGCGCTGGGTGCTGCGGATTGGCCTCTGCCAGCTCCTGCTCCTGGGGGTGCCCTCCCACGCTGCGGTAAATGAGACCGTGGCGGCTGCCGGTCGTGCCTCAGGTCTGGTGAATGCCGTGCTGCGGCGTGCAGGGCGCGAGATGGATCCCTTGCTCGCTCAGCGGGAAAAGCTGCCCCTCGCCATCGCCTGGTCGCAACCCGAATTCCTGATCCGCCGCTGGATCAAAACCATGGGCAAAGAAAAAACCGCCGCGCTTTGTGCCTGGAACCAAGAACCAGCAGAGACTTACATCCGCCTAAATCGGCTGCACGAAGAAGCCGAGGAGCGCCTCGCCAGCGTGCCTGGTCTTTCCCCGCATCCCTCGGTCGAGGACTTCTTTGCCGTAAACCCAGTGCCACGAGAGGCCTTGAAGGCAGGCATTTGCTACGCCCAGGACCCGAGCACCTCCTTTGCCCCGCACATGCTGGCACCGAAGCCCGGCGAGACCGTGCTGGATGCCTGCGCTGCCCCTGGTGGAAAGACCGCCATCCTAGCTCAACTCATGTGTGGCGAGGGCACCCTGATCGCCTGCGACAGCTCCCCTGCCCGTCTGAATCGACTGCGGGAAAACCTGACCCGCCTGCGGGTTCACCGCGTGCACATCCATCAGCACGATCTGATCAGCGATGCACCTGCGCCCTTTGGGACGATGCTTTTTGACCGTATCTTGCTCGACGTGCCCTGCTCGAACACTGGCGTGATGCGCCGTCGGGTGGATGTACGCTGGCGGCTGACCGAGCCTGAATTCGCCGCGCTAGCCCGCACCCAGCGCGCCATCGTGGAAAGTGCGCTGCGTCTGCTGAAACCAGGCGGCAGCTTGGTGTACAGCACCTGTAGCATCGACCCCGAGGAAAACCAGCAACTCATCAAGGCAGTCATGGCGGACCATCCCCACTTGGAACTGGCAGAAAGCCGACTCATCTTCCCGCCCAAGGACCAGATGGATGGTGCCTACGCGGCTCGTTTGGTGAAAAAAGCATCCTGACTGCGCCCGCCATGCCGACCCTGCTGCTCCCCGTTCTGCTGCCTGATTTTCTGACCCAGCCCTTGCAGGCTCAGCACGACTGCGTGAGCACGCCCCAGGCAGACGTGCGCGGCCTTGTGGTTCCCGGCGGTTATGCCGTGACGGAGACGCTGCTGGCTGCACTGCCGCAGCTGGAGATCGTGAGTGTCATGGGCGTGGGTTACGATGGTGTGCCGCTGCCGCTCTGTCGCCAGCGCGGCATACGAGTGACCAATACCCCCGATGTCCTGACCGATGACGTGGCCGATATCGCCACTGCGCTGGTGCTGATGACAAGTCGTCGCCTGGGTGAGTCCGAGCAGTACTTGCGCACCGGAGCCTGGCCTCAGGGTGCCTTTCCACTCGCTCACGCACTGCGTGGAAAAGTCGCCGGGATCTTCGGCTTGGGACGCATTGGCAAAGCCATCGCTCACCGACTCGAAGCCCATGGCCTGAAAATCGCCTACCACGGTCGCCAACCGCAAAACGTGCCGTGGCACTACAGCAGCACGCTGATTGAGCTGGCCCAAACCGCTGACTTCCTCATCGTTGCCTGCCCGGGCGGTCCAGAGACTCGCCATCGGGTAAATGCACCAGTTCTCGAAGCCCTTGGCTCAGAAGGCACGCTCATCAACATCGCCCGCGGTTCTGTGGTGGATGAAGCCGCGCTGATACAGGCGCTGGAAAATCAGACGATCCGCAGCGCTGGTCTGGATGTGTTTGAATACGAACCCGAGGTGCCCCTGGCCCTGCGCAACTGCCGCCATGCCGTGCTCCTGCCCCACATCGGCAGCGCGACGCATGAGACCCGGCGCGCCATGGCGCAGCTCGTCATTGACAACCTGACCGCCCACTTCACGGGGCAGCCCCTGCTGACGCCCGTGGCCTAACCAAAGGCAGAAGAGGCATTGCAGCCCCCTCCACCTCAGGTGTATTCAATCAGCGCTTTGATGACCTTCCGCCGAGCCACTTCATCAAAGGCCTCGTGGATTTTTTCCAAGGGGAAACGGTGGGTGATGAAGTCCGCTGAGGTCAGCCGACCTTCACGAATCCATTGGCAGAGCTGGGCCTGACTCTCCCGCTCATAGCGCCGTGTGGGCCACTGATGAACAAGAAGATTGAAGTTAAAATCCGCCTTCGATTGATCAAGATGTAGCACCGCCTGCGTCAGCACGCCATAAATGCAGTGCGATCCGCCACGACGCAGCAACGGCAGGGCTTTAGAGACAAGCTCAGGACTGCCCACGGCATCAACGACCGCATCGAGACGCCGCGGAGACGTTTCCTGCCCAGGAGCAAAGGCTGCATCGGCCCCGAAGGCGAGTGCCTTGCTGCGCTTTTCTTCATGACGATCCACAATACCAATCCAGGCTAGGCCAAAAAGCCTGCCTAGACGTGCAAAACTCAGCCCCACCGGCCCTGCCCCATAAATAAGCACGGCATCGCCCGGCTGAAGGTGAAAGTCACGAAAAGCACCGAGCACTTCGCGCCATGTGCAGAGCAGCACCGCCTCCTGTGCGGGAATCTCAGGGTCCACGCGCGTCTGAATTTCATAAACCTCAATCCAGCCATCGGCTTCAGTGGCTACGCCATCATTCACCATGGCTTCATGGTCATTGACCAGCGTGTATTCGCCAAAACCACCCCAACCCGAATCCACCCCTTCCATGTGCAGGTCAAAATTCAGCCCACCCACAGCACGGTCGCCAAGCTGAAAGTTACGCACCTTTTCTCCCACCTGCACGACGATGCCAACGCTCTCGTGCCCGAGGGCAAAGGGGAACTTGTCCTCCATGCCCGGAAAGGTGCCATGCAGCAGCTCACTATCCGTGCGGTTGCAGAGACAGGCATACTCCGTACGCACCAGGGCCTGGTAAGGGCCGGGCTTGGGCTGAGGAGAATCCAGAACCTCCAAGTGGCCGGGATGAACAGCGATGACAGATTTCATGCAAAGGCGAGACGATGAGCCCAATCCAGCGGCGCGAGAAAAAACGAAACCTTACTTCTTGCCTTGGCGGTTACTTTCCCAAGCAGCCTCAGGGTCGTAAGCTTCATTCAGCTCAGCTTCTTGAGCACCCACCTTTTTCCGCCAGTCATGCAGCTTTTCAGTGAGGCGAACAGTGACATCACCCTCGACATCGGAGACATCAGAGGCCTCACCAGGATCGCGACGCAGGTTGTACAGTTCGACACGACTGGTTTCATGGAATTGGATGAGCTTCCAGTCTCCCTCACGGATCGCACTGTAGGGCGTGGCACTGCCGGGATGATAGTGCGGGTAATGCCAATGAATCGCCTCCCGCGTGAGCGAGGCCGTCCCCAGCAGCAATGGCAACAGAGAGGACCCGTCCAGGGACTCACCTTCCGGCAGTTTTTCCCCCACCGCTTCGAGGATGGTGGGCACAAAATCATAGCTGATGACCGGTGTATCGCACTCCGTGGCGGGTTTGATTTTTGCTGGCCAAGACACAATCAACGGCACATGCACGCCACCATCGTACGCACTGCCTTTGCCCAGGCGGGAGGGACTGTTGTCCGTAGGACCGCGCTGCCAGCCCCTTGGCCCGACCGTGCCAGACAGGCCACCATTGTCACTCGTGAAGATGAAAAGTGTGTTCTCCCACTGGCCGCTTTTTTCTAGCTCTGCCCGCAAGCGCCCGACACTGTCATCCACGCTTTCCACCAATGCCGCGTAAGTCGGGTTGGCATGGCCGTTCGTCGCACGCTTTTTCTGATACTTCTCCACGACTTCTGCCTTGCCCATGATCGGCGTATGCACGGCGTAGTGCGGCAGGTAGATGAAAAAGGGAGCGTCCTCTGCACTGATGAAATTCAGTGCCTCTTGCGTGAGACGATCACTCAAGAACTCGCCCTTGGGTCCATCCTTCAGCGTTTCGATGCCATAAGGAGAAAAGTAGCTCGGGGGTTGGCCGCGATCATTGCCGCCGATGTTCACATCGAAACCTTGCTTTTCGGGATAAAATTCAGGTCCACCCAGATGCCATTTGCCAATGCTCGCACACCGGTAGCCCAAAGGTTTCAACCGCTCTGCCAAGGTCACTTCCTCCAGCGGCAATTGTTGGGTCCACTCGGGGATTTTTAATCGTGCCTTGGGACGATCATGTCCTGCAATCCAATCGGTGATGTGGAGACGTGCGGGTGACTTGCCTGTCAGCACCGCCGCACGCGTCGGTGAACACACCGTGCAGGCCGAATAGGCCTGGCTGAATTTCATACCTTCGCGTGCCAGTCGATCGATGTTCGGCGTCTCATAGTATTTGCTGCCGTAGCAGCCCAGGTCTGTCCACCCCATGTCATCAATGAGCATCAGGATGACATTCGGGCGCTGCGGTGCGCTTTGCCCATAGCTGTTGGAAACAAAACCCATCGCCAAAGCAAGTGAAGCAAAGATAAATCGAAGGTGCATAAACATAGCTGAGGCGAAACGAAGCCAAAATGCAAGAACGCACGTGCCTTGGATGATCTTGATGCGAATCCCAAATCAACGATACCGCAAGACCGTGCAGGTGAGGATATTGCCTTAATTTCCCACAGGGTAAGTATAGTTTCACTTGACCGGAATTCACTTTCCATCCAGACATCGCGCCCCTTTCTTGGGGCACCCGACACGCATGGACCACGACATCATCATTTACATCATCGCCGGATTCGTGGCGCAGCTGATCGACGGCGCGCTGGGCATGGCCTACGGGGTTTCGGCGTCCAGCCTGCTGATGGGGTTCGGCGTGCCTCCCGCAGTGGTCAGCAGCACTGTTCACGCGGCCGAATGCTTCACCACGGGAGCCTCCGCACTGTCACACCATGCTTTTGGAAACATCAGCCGCGATCTGTTCCGCCGCTTGCTCATCCCTGGCATCATAGGCGCAGCTCTAGGAGCCTACGTGCTCAGTTCCTTTGATGGAGACTTCATCAAGCCGTACATCTCCGGCTACCTCATCATCATGGGCATCGTCATCATCGCCAAAGCCTTCATGCCCTTCCCGCCTCGTGAAGTGACCACACGACTGACGCCTTTGGCCCTGATCGGCTCTTTTCTAGATGCTGTGGGAGGTGGTGGCTGGGGCCCCATCGTGGCAACCAATCTGATCGTGCGCGGCAACTCCGTCCGCGAAGCTGTAGGCAGCGTGAACGCGGTAGAATTCTTCGTGACACTTTCCGCTTCGATTACCTTTTTCATGAGCATCGGCCTGGGTCACTGGCAGGTCATCGCAGGCCTTGCCGCAGGTGGTGTCATCGCAGCCCCCCTGGGTGCCTATCTGACCAAAAAGCTGCCACATCGACCAATGATGGTCGGCGTGGGTATCCTTGTCATCGCGATCAGCCTGCGCACTCTGCTGCGCACCCTGGGTTTCGCGACATGGATCTGAGTCAAAAATCGTTAACCTCTGGATGAAAGCCTCATCCATTTGCTGATAGCTCACGACTGAGGATGGGCAAGGGTGCCGGATTGCCTGCTTTTCTTGCCATCCTCCACCAGCCTGACCACGGACAGCTGCTACCTTGCATTGCCGTGCTGCTGTGCGCCATGATCTTGTGATGATGAACACAGTCGTTCCAGATGCTGCACGCTTTCGCCTGCTCGCCGAGAACATCGGAGATGTGCTCTGGCTCAAGGAGCTAGACCCACCACGCTACACCTACGTCAGCCCTGCTTTTGAGCGAATTTGGGGACACCGAGTCCGCGAACTCAGCCGACATCCAAATCTATGGGAAGATGGCATCCACCCCGATGATCGCCCCCGCGTGCAGGAGGCTCTTCGACGATGGTTCCGTGGAGAAACGTCCGATTACATCGTTCATTACCGGGTCATCAATCGCCAAGGCGAAGTGCACTGGATCGCAGATCGTGGCATCATTTTGGGTCGAAAAAATGGCAAGCCCTACCAGATCGGAGGCATTGCTCGTGACATCACCGAACGTGAATCCGCAGAAGCGAGCCGACGCTGGCTTGCCACAGTGGTGGAAAACTCTGACGATGCGATCATCACCCTGAACCTGGATGGTGTGATCCAGACGTGGAATGCGGGAGCGGAGCGCATCTTCCTTTACAGCAGCAAAGAAGCCGTCGGACGAAATGTATCCTTCTTGCGGCCTCTGGAAGCCGCCGACGATGAGGCAATCTTTCGCCGATTGATCCGACAAGGCAAACGGATCGAACACTACGAAACACGACGGCTCCGCAAAGATGGTCGAGTCATCGACATCTCGCTCTCCATTTCCCCCCTCACCGATTCAACTGGAAAAATCGCCGGTTACTCCAAGATCTCTCGCAACATCACCGAGCGAAACCTAGACCGGCTGATGTTTCGTCGCCTGCTGGAAGCAGCACCCGATGGTTTTGTCATTCTCGACTCCAAAGGCATTGTACGCATGGCAAATGCACGAACAGAGGCACTCTTTGGCCTACCGAAAAAGAAGATCATCGGCTCCACTTTCGAAAGCTTGCTCCCGCCCGAAGAGCGAAAACGCTTCACGGCAAGCCGACGTCAGTTTTTGCGTCAGCCAACCCAAGCCGAAACATTCCGTGGCATGCATCTGGATGGCATGCGCAAGGGAGGAGGCATCTTCCCCATGGAGATCAGCCTGAGTCAGGTCGAAGCACCAGAAGGCGCGCTGATCATCATCGACATCACAGACATCACCGAGAGAAAAGAAGCGGAACAAACGATTCGCAGACTAAACGCAGAGCTCGAAGAGCGCGTGCAGCAACGGACTAACGAACTGATGCAGCAGATCGTAACCCGCATGCAGCTGGAAGAAGAAATCCTGCAAATCAGTGAACGCGAACGCCGTCGCATCGGGCAAGATTTGCACGATGACCTGGGCCAGCAATTGGCCGGAGCCTGGATGATGGCCGACGTCTTGCAGCGACGTCTGGAGGTGAATCAATCGCCAGAAGCCACCTCTGCCGAAAAGCTCTGTGGCCTACTCAAAAAAGCGCTCAATCACACACGCACTCTGGCTCGTGGACTGCATCCCGTAGCACCTGAGCAGGGTGGACTGGCAAAGGCTCTGGAAACGCTCGCCGCCAAGTCCAGCGAACTGTTTGACGTGCAGTGTAGGTTCAAATGCCTCGAAGCGCCCGAACTGACCGACGAGGCCGTGATGACACATCTCTATCGTATTGCTCAAGAGGCCGTCAGCAATGCCGTAAAGCATGGCCGCGCATCCTCCATCCTGATCAGCTTGAGTCGAAATTTTGTTCGTATCCACGACAACGGTCAGTGGAAAACACCGAGCCTCGAAAATCCTGGGCTCGGACTGAGAATCATGCGCTACCGGGCCGAGCTGCATGGCGGCAGCCTGAGCATCCAAAAAAACGGCAAACGCGGCACCACCGTGACCTGCCAGTTTGTGACTCCGGCCAAGCTTCTTGTGCCACGCAGAAGGAAGAAAAAACCTCTCGCGCAATCGTGATCTGATTCCCCCATCCACCTGCTATGCCCAAGAAAAAAAGCACCCCAACGACGGACTCTGAACCACAGAAAACTCGTGTCCTCATCGTCGATGATCACCCTGTCTTTCGGACAGGACTCGCTGGTTTGGTGAACTTGGAAAAAGACCTCACCATCTGTGGCGAAGCCCAAGACGCGACCCAGGCCATGAAAGCGCTCGAAATGGTGAAACCGGATCTCGTGCTTATGGATCTCAGCCTGCCTGGAAAAAGTGGTTTGGAACTTTTGAAAGACTTTCGAGCCATGAGTCCAAAGACCCCCGTGCTCATGATCTCCATGCACGATGAGACACTTTATGCCGAGCGCGTGATTCGTGCAGGCGGCAAGGGTTACATCATGAAACAAGAGGGACCAGAACGAATCATCCAAGGCATTCGCAAAGTGCTAGCTGGTGGCATTTTCGTCAGTGAACGCATCTCAACGTTGATTCTTGATGCCTTGTCTGGAACCAAGTCCGGAGCCTCTCCAGTCTCGGCGCTCACGGACCGAGAATTCGAAGTCTATCGCCTGCTAGGTCAAGGTCGTGAACCTCACGAGATCGCAAACATTCTGCACGTGAGTATCAAGACGGTGGACACCCACCGCATGCACATCCGGCGCAAGTTAGGCTTGCGGAATGCGACTGAACTTATCCATCACGCCACCCGTTGGACAGCAGAGCAGGGTTGAGCTCATCTGATCGGGGAGTGATTGTTGGTTAGAAGGCAGCAGCCGAAGGGATGATTGGTTCTCATCCATTTGCTGAAAGCAGTCAGGAGCATCTGCCAATGGTAAAGAGCAGCAGCAACAGGCAGCCTCTGACCCATGAAGTCAGCCAACCTCGATTCACCACTACCAGAGAAGGCTTCATTTCCTCAGGTGGTGGTTTTGCACGGTGAAAGACCTCAGCAGGCCTTGACCAAAGTTCGTCAGAACCTTCTCCAGATCGCCGATCAAGATCTAACCTTGTGCATCAAAAGTTGGGCCTTTCATGAACTTGAAAGATTGGATCTGCGCGCCATGACCCGACACTTGGCCGCGAAAGCCTGGATCTTGGTTCTAGCCACAGATCGTCGCGATGATCCGCCAGATCACATCAAAGAATGGATTCATCAAAGTTTCAGCTCTGCTTTAGCACCGAAACCCATCGTGATTGGCTTACACGCAAACTCTCTCGAATGCACCCACTACCTTCAGACTCTCGCTAGATCCTGGGACAGCCCTTTTTTTGCCTGCAGCACACTCGCGAGTCAGGCAGGAAAAAGGCAGATCCGCGAACTGATGCGCGAACGATGGGATGCAGCTTTAGTCACCGGAGAGCAGGATACAGTGAAACCAAGACCACGCACGCATCCTACTTCACCCAGCAACGAACAGCCCGTTACAACTCAGGAAATTCGCGATCTCGCTTACACCCTCTGGCTTGCCGCAGACAGACCATCAGGTGGCATCTCGGGTTTTCTCATGCTCGCTGCTGCCAGACTGCAAGCCGCCAGAGAGTCTTTCAACACAGCCATGCATCCTTTCCCCAACCATGAAAACCACACGCATTCTACTGGCTCTAACAGCCGCCTTCATCCTGAGTTCATGCTCGGATTTCAGACTCGCCTCCATGCAGGGGCGCGACCTCCCCTGCTACAGCACTTGGCACAAACACCCTAAAAACTCCTAACGCCGTGCCGGAGTTCTGGCCCTGAAGCAGTGGCGACTTCGAAACGTCAAGTCGGGTTGCCACTGCATGATCCGACTGCTCATGACTCCCCCCTTTTTGCCTTTAAAGTTCCCATATTGTTTTCCTCACCCCATGATTGTTCATCTCGATTGGTTTGGCTGCGATCCTCGTCATTCTCATGAAACCAAGATTCATCAAATGCTCGAAAAACTGGGAAGTGTGCGTCCCATCACTCGCGCTAGTTTACGCATTGAAGAAGGCTTGGAAGCTGCGCCGCCATTTCACCTAATTCTTATGTTATCTATGCCAGGCCCCGATATTTTGGTCCACAGCACAGGCCAGACCTTCGAGGAAGCTCTACTCAAGCTAGAAGCTTCAGCTCACAAAAAATTCGAAGTTCGTGCTGTCAAATCCAAGCAGGCTGATCGCGCCGCGAGAGGCGTAAAAGCTATGCATCGAGGATAATCTCTTCGAACTCAACCCAAACCCAACCATGAATGCAAAACTGCTTCAGATCATGTCGATGCTGGCCTTGCCGACTCTCAGCCTTCAGGCTAGCCAGCCGCTCACCGCACCTGTTTCGTCGATCCCTCAAGATCGGCCACAAGTGCTAGAGCGACATGAAATCCAGGCTCTGGGGGATGTGGCCCGTGGTGTTGAATTGCTGCTGCGTCGAACACAATTCAGCGGCACTCGTGTTTGGCCTCACGCGGTCAGAGATTCGAAAGGACGCACAGGGCTCATCATCATGGCCCATCGTCCTTTGCTGATGTCCATGAACATGGAAGATATCGATATTCGGCGCACCTGGGTGCTAGTTTCACTCATCGCTGCTGCCCGACAAATGGAGATCACCGAATCTCAACTCGACCACCTCGCGCTCACTGATCGTGAAGGTATGACCGGACAACTTTGGTATTACGATGTGGACATGCAGATCGCCCGTAGCATCTACAAAGAACTCAATGAAGGCAGTATCACTGGTGATCAGGCTTATCAACAAGTAACCAGCAGTTGGAAACTAGTGACCGCCGACAACTCCATGGCTTCTCGTTGAGGTCATTCTCTCGCCCCATTAGAGATGCCAGCCTTTGACAACTCGGCTTGCTGTGTCGAGTCTTCCTCCATTTGCTGATTGCTGCTGTTTGTTTCTAGATCGAAATCTTCCTCGTTGACTGCGACACCTGCCCACCACCTCGCGATCTGTGATGCTTTGCGGCTCACAGGTGCTTCTCAAGACACCGGACTCACCAGCCAAGAGGCTGCCGAACGATTGATCAAATACGGAGAAAACCGTGTCAAAGCGCGAAGAGGAACTTCTGCCTGGGTGCGACTGGGCAGACAATTCACCGCACCTTTAGTCTTAGTTCTCATTGGTGCAGCCGGAGTGACGGGATTCCTTGGCGAATGGGTCGATGCTTCCGTCATCTTCATCGTGGTCGTGGTCAATGCCATCGTGGGCTTTATACAAGAGTCGAAAGCAGAGAATGCCCTCGAAGCCCTCATGAAAATGGTCGTGGCAGAGGCCGTGGTGAAGCGGGATGGCAAAAAAATCCGGGTGAACAGTGTCGAACTTGTTCCCGGAGACATTGTGATGCTCGCCGGAGGTGATCGTGTGCCAGCTGACATTCGATTGCTCGAAACCAAGAGCCTCCAAATCGATGAATCTTCCCTCACAGGTGAGTCTGTACCAGCAAGCAAGCGCCCCGACCCTTTGCAGGCTGATACGGTACTAGCCGACCGGGTGAACATGGCCTACGCCGGTTCACTCGTCACCGCAGGCACTGGCATGGGTGTGGTGTGGGCCACTGGGGATCGCACGGAGACAGGTCGCGTGGCTTTCCTCATTGCGGAGGCCGTGGACCTCACCACGCCGCTGACGCGGAAGATCGCTCGCTTCAGCGGCGTGCTCCTCTGGATTATCCTCGCCCTCGCAGCGGCCTTGTTTGGTTATGGTGTGCTGTTTCGCGGTGGCAGCGTGATCGAGATGCTCATGGCAAGCGTCGCATTGGCTGTAGGCGTGATCCCCGAAGGGTTGCCTGCCGCCATTACCATCGTGCTGGCCATTGGAGTGAGCCGCATGGCGAAACGCCGTGCCATCATCCGCAAGCTACCTGCCGTCGAGACACTCGGCTGCACGACCGTGATCTGTTCCGACAAAACGGGCACACTCACGCAGAACAAGATGGCCGTGCAGCGCATCCATGCCGGGGGAGAAACCTTCGAAGTCACCGGCACGGGCTACAAACCAAAGGGAGATTTCCATGATGCATCAGGAAACAAACTCGACACCTCCACCATTCCCGCTCTGCACGAATGCCTTCACGCTGGCATGTTGTGCAATGACTCTGCCTTGATTGAAAAAGAAGGCGAGTGGATCATCGCTGGCGACCCTACCGAGGGTGCCCTGCTTGTCGCCGCCGAAAAAGCCGGGCTTCGACATGCGGCCATTCATGCGAGCTCACCCCGCGTGGACATGATTCCGTTTGAAAGCGACCACATGTTCCGCGCCACACTGCACGATCATGGCGAAGGACGCCGCATCTACAAGGCAGGTGCGTTGGAGCGGCTGCTGGATCGTTGCACGCACATGCTCGATGCACACGGCGAGGTCGTGAGCATCGACGCAGAGGCGATTCGCGAGATAGCGCAGTCTTTCGCCTCCGAAGGCATGCGCGTGATTGCTTTCTGCCGACGCGATGGCTCGCATGTCAGCGGCGATTTCGAGCATCATCATGTTAGCGAAGGCCTCACTTTCATTGGCATGCAGGGCATGATCGATCCTCCGCGTGAAGAAGCCATCGCCGCTGTGGCGAAGTGTCAGCAGGCTGGCATCCGCGTGAAAATGATTACTGGCGATCATGCCGTGACCGCGCAGGCCATCGCCAAGCAAATCGGCATCGCAGGTGCAGACTCAACACCTGCGATTAGCGGTCGTGAGTTAGCTGAAATCAGTGACCATGACTTACCAGAGATCGCGGACCGCACGGCTGTGTTCGCGCGTGTAGCTCCCGAACAAAAACTACGACTCGTTCGGGCTTTGCAAAGCCGTGGCCACATCCTTGCCATGACTGGCGACGGTGTGAATGACGGGCCCGCGTTGAAACAAGCTGACATTGGCATCGCCATGGGCATCACCGGCACCGATGTCGCGAAGGGCGCGGCCAGCATGGTGCTCACGGATGACAACTTCGCCACCATCGCCGCCGCCGTCGAGGAAGGCCGCGGAGTGTATGACAACCTGATCAAGTTCCTCGTGTGGACGCTGCCGGTGAGCGTGGGTTTTGCGCTGATTTTGCTCACCAGCGTCGTGTTTGGCCTCACACTGCCCACCCTGCCAGTTCACCTTCTTTGGGTGAATTTGACCACCGCGATCCTTCTTGGTCTCATGCTCGTTTTTGAGCCGCCAGAGGCCGACATCATGAAAAGGCCACCGCGGGATCAAAAGACACCGATCTTTGATTTTGCCATGTTCATGCGCACCGGATTGGTTTCAGCCATCATGCTAGCAGGCAGTTACTGGGTGTTCTTTTATGAACAAAATGCAGGTTCTACGATCGCTGTTTGCCGCACAGCAGTGGTAAACACGGTGGTTGCGGTAGCCAGCGCATATCTGATCAATTGTCGAAGCCTGCGCCGCAGCATCTTCAGCATTGGCTGGTTCAGCAATCCTCGCCTCTGGCTCGGCATCGGGCTTACTGCGGTGCTTCAAATCATCTTCACCTATGCTCCTGTGATGAACCGCTATCTGCAAACGGCTCCCCTCGACGCCAATGCATGGCTTCGCATCCTGGGCGTAGCCTTTGCCGCACTCGTTGTCGTAGAAATCGAGAAGAAGTTAAGGTGGCGAGAGAACTAACGCCTTTGTTTCTGCACTTGGCGAGATAGTAAAGCACACCCGCACGCCTTTGCTGGCGGTGCAGGCAGCCTGATTGAAACGCTAAATCAAACGGCAAAAAAGGATCATCTCGAAGACTTCCTTGGATGAAATTTCCTGGGGTCTCGGCTCGTCTCTTTTTGCCATGAAAGTCGTGCTGAGTTTCCTCCTAACCACTTCAGTTTTCGCGCTCGAACCACTCCCGCAAGGCCTCGGCATCTCCCAAAAGCATCCCAGCGACTCCGGCATCGAAAAGCATCCTGCGGTGCTTCTCGTCGAAAACTTCGAAGATGGAACGTTGGAGGCCTTGAAGCCGCGTTGGAATGAAATCGAGAACAAGGACGGCAAGGTGCTCGAAATCGTGAACGAACATCCTGCGGCCAGTTCGGGCTCCAAATGCCTCCAAGTCACCGCCACGCTTGGAGAGAACACCGGCGGGCATTTGTTCAAGCGGCTCGATCCCATCCAAACTCGCGTCTTTTCACGCTTTTATGTAAGGTTCGCCGAGGACGCGCCTTACCTGCATCACTTCAGTGGCCTCGGCGGCTACAATCCGCCCACGAACTGGCCGCAAGGCAGCGCAGGCAAGCACGCGGCGGGCGACACACGCTTCAGCGCCCGCATCGAGCCAAACGGCAGCTACGGCACGCTCGCCGCGCCCGGCGGCTGGATGTTTTACACATACTGGAATGACATGAAGCAAAGCGCCGATGGCGGCTTCTGGGGCAATGGCTTGTGGCCCGAAGGGCGCCCCGGCCCGCCACGCGGCCAGTGGCAGTGCGTCGAGATCATGGTGAAGTGCAACGAGGTCGGCCAAAGCGATGGCGAGCTCGCCCTGTGGCTCGATGGCAAACTCACCACACACATTGGCCCAGGCACCAAAACCGGCCCATGGACCGGAGAAGGCTTCCAGGTCGCCAAAGACGGCGAAAGCACCTTCGAAGGCTTCCGCTGGCGCACCGTGCCGGAACTCGCCGTGAGCTACTTCATGCTCAGCCACTACGTCACCGAAAACGCCTACCGCCAGAACAACATTACGAATCCGCCCAAGATCAATCGCGTGTGGTTCGATGACATTGTCATCGCCACCGAATACGTAGGTCCGATTGATCAGCGCTGAATCCTCCCCAGTGGTGCAGTCGCTTCGGCTGCTTCAGGTGAGTCCAGAGGACTTATCCTTTGATGGAGTAGAAGCCATGTCGCGAATGGCCTTATGCAGCCGCGCATCGTCGGCTGCACGATGGCATTTACCTCGAATGAACGGCCAAGATCGGCCAGCGAACGCAGGATGACGACGTAAAACACCTGCGGGCGTTGTGCGCATCGATCCAGCGGCGTTCTTCCCTGACAGGTGGCCACTCCGATGCGGAACTTTTCCAACGCTGCCTCCCGAAAAACCAGTAAACTCCACGCCATGCATCGAAATCTCCGATCCCACACGCAAAGGATAGCGCTCATTGCCAGTGTGAGCACTTTGTTGCTAACCAACACCAAAGCAGCCAGCGAGCACTACGAGTATGAGATCGCCGGAAATCCCCAAGGCACCACCTACCAACCCACGGAAGGTGCTTTGATGCTCATGGGCGGCGGTGGCTTCGTGGACGATGCGTTTCGTTGGTTTATCCAAAAGGCGGGCGGAGGCCGCATCGTTGTCCTGGCTGCTAGCGACAAGACCCCTGCAAGCCCCAAGCGACCGCCTTCATTCGACTATGGAAAATATCTCCTCGAAACCATCGGTGGCTGTGCCTCCGTCGAGCGGATTGTCTTCAAGGATCGAGAGGCCTCCCATGATCCCGAGGTTCTGAAAGTGATCCGCCAAGCGCACGGCATTTTTTTGAGTGGTGGAGCGCAGTCAAGATATGCCGATTATTGGAAAGCAACGCCAGTGGCCGAAGCATTGGATGCGCATGTGCGTGCAGGTCGTCCCCTTGGAGGCAGCAGCGCCGGGCTCGCAGTGCTGGGCGACTGGTGTTACACGGCACATGTCACGGCACGTGTCACAGGTGAGATCGCACTGGCAGATCCCTTCGATTCACGGCTCACTTTTGAGTCAGACTTGTTGCACCTCGAGATGATGCGTGGTGTCATCACCGAAACACACTTCTCCAATCGCAAGCGCGAAGGACGGCTGATGACGTTTCTCGCCCGTTACGCACTGGCAGAGCCTACCACGCCGCTGATCGGCATTGGCGTCGATGAGAAAGCGGTGCTTTGCCTTGAACCAAAGGGTCGTGGGCGGGTAATGACCGCTGCACCTCAGGCACGCGCGTGGCTCTACTTTCCGCAGCACCCTCCCGCCGAATTGGCAGCAGGCCAACCGCTAACCTACTATGGCGTCAAAGTTTTTGGAGCCGGCCCTGAAAGCATCGTGGATTTGTCCAAACGAAGGGTCGAGAAGCCCGCAGCGCAGCATGAAGCCTCTGCCATATCTGGCCAACTGAAGTGGACGCCAGAGAAGCCTTGATGCCTAGCAAGCTTCGCCAGAACTCAACCTTCCGAAAGCGCACAGCCCTTGCAGTTTCGCCCCAGCGTCGCGCTCGGCCCCTTTGCCATCCCCTTTGAGTCCCTCATCCCCGAAACCATCGACGGCTTCCTGCCCGCCGAGAAAAACTTCAGCCAAAGCCGCATGGTCAACGGCGCCACCCGCCTGCAACCCCACACCCTCAACATCGGCCAGACCGTCGGCGTCATCGCCGCGCTCGCCGCGAAGCAAAACCTCGCCCCGCGTGCCGTCGATCCCCTGAAAGTCCAACGCCACCTCCTCGAAGCTGGCGACACCCTCACCATCGCCCCCGTCCAAGCCCGCCACGGCACCAAGGCTTGGCGTGAGTTGCAAATGGAGGTATTGAAGAATGGGGGTGGAGGTGAGGCGTTAACATCCGTTTGATGCGCCACCAAAAGAATCAGGAGTAGTCCGCAGTGCGTCAGATGGTTGCCCGAAACTCATACAGCCATACTCTTCAAGCATGACCCGCAAACCCCGCGTCTTCATCTCCCGCACCACCGCCGGACTCAAAGGTCTCGCGGAGCGAGTCGCCGAGGTTCTCCGCCAGCGTCCGGAGACTCCTTGCGAGCCGATCATCCAGACCGGCTTTTACCCGTCCACGCATGATGTGAAGGGCATGTTGGCCGAGCACTTGCAGCAGTGCGATGCCGTCATCTGCCTCATTGGCTCCGCGTATGGCTCCGGGCCGCACGATCCCATCACGAAGGCCGAGCAGCCCGTCCACGGCCTCAAGGACCCGCGCACGAAGGACCGCCTCTTCTCCTACACCCAGCTCGAACTCCTCATCGCCCGCGACCTCGGACGCCCCATCTACACCTTCTTCATCCAGGGCGATAAAGCCGACGACTGGCTCACCTCCTTCGCTCCCGAGCCACCGGAGCTGGCCCAGCGGCAGCAGACCTTCATCACCGAGTTCGCCAAAGACGGCCGGAACACCTACGGCACCTTCAGCCAGTGGGACCAGCCCGCCGATCCCGCACGCGGCTTGAAGCAGGCCATCGAGGCCATCAAGTTTGAAATCACTGTCCTCGCCGGGAAGCCCACCAACCTCCCCTACACCTCCCTCGGCACCCTGTTCAAAGGCCGCGATGAGTTCCTCGCCGAACTCCGCCAGCACCTCACCGCCGAAGGCCCCGTCGTCATTAAAGGCAAGCGCACCATCCACGGCATGGGCGGCGTCGGCAAGACCCGCGCCGCCATCGAATACGCCTGGAAACACGCCGACGACTACCGCGCCCTCCTCTTCATCTCCGCCGACACCCCCGAGGCCCTCCACCGCAACCTCGCCGCCCTCTGCGGCCCCCTCGTTCTGAATCTCCCCGAGCAGAACGAAAAGGAGCAGGCCCTCCAAGTCGAAGCCGCCCTCCGCTGGCTGAAACTCCACCCCGGCTGGTTCCTCATCATCGACAACGTGGACACCGACGAAGCCGCTGGGGAAACCAAAGCTCTGCTCGACAAACTCACAACAGGTCACGTCCTCATCACCTCCCGCATCAGTGACTGGACCGGCCACGTCAAGTCCCTCGACCTCGACGTCCTCAGCGAAGCCGCCTCCATCGCCTTCCTCGACGAGCGCACTGAAGAACGCCGTCCCAAGAAGGACGACGACCGCGCGAAAGTCGCCGCCCTTGTCCAACTCCTCGACTGCCTAGCACTCGCCCTGGAGCAAGCTGGTGCCCACATCAGCTCCACTGCCATAAGCTACGCCGAGTACATCGCTCTCTGGCAATCGCATCTCCCAGATGCTCTTGCTTGGCATGATGACGAAAAGATGAAGTATCCTAGGAGCCTTGCGATCACATACGAGACTAGCATTGCTCAGCTCAGTGATGAGGCGAAAGACCTCTTTCGTATTTTTGGATGGTTCTCGCCTAATCCCATTCCACGATTTATGGTTGATTCGCGGATTGGCCACAAACATGTATGGCGTTACGTTGGAGAAATCGAAAGACTTCATCTGGCTCGTTTTCTTCGCAATGGCGACGGTTTTGCAATTCATCGTCTCAATCAGGAGATCTCTAGACAGCAACAGAGCTGCTCCAAACCAGCTCCTCTAATATCTGCTCTAAATTGGATCAATGATGTGATGCCGTTGGAGACGACAGACGTGAGGACATGGCCAGTAGCAAGCCTGGTAGTGCCCCACGCTATTTCCGCCGCGATGAGTGGGGTGCGTCATGAAATCGCCGTGCCAACGACACGCTTGCTAAATCAGGCTGCTGCTTTATTCGCAACTCGCGCCTCTTATTCGGAAGCTGAGTCATTGTATCGGACGGGCCTCCAGATGATTGAAAAATCTCCCACTCCAGATCCCGACCAGCTGGGCGGGACTCTTACTGGACTGGCAGCTTTGCTTCGAACCAAAGTTTGTTTTGATGAAGCGGAGCAACTGATGCGCCGCTCGCTTGCCATTGCCGAGGCGCACTTTGGGGAAAACAATCTCAACACCGCCAAAGTCCTCAGCAACCTTGGCGAGTTACTTGATGCCACGGATTGCCTCCCAGAAGCAGAATCGCTAATGAGGCGCGCGATAACAATTCTTGAGATTAATCCAGAGGGTCGAAATTATATTTCTGCAGCACTCAACAATTTGGCAATCCTTCTTATGAAAACTGGCCACGCTATCGAGGCCGAAGCACTTATTAGACGCGCCCTCGAAATCGATGAAGATGTCTATGGAGAGAACCATTCGAATGTGGCTGTCCACCTTAATACTCTTGGGCAGTTATTGCACGACACGAACCGCCTAGTCGAAGCAGAGCCGCTCATGCGCCGTGCTCTTGATATCGATGAAACCATCTTCGGCAATGCCCATCCATTGGTTGCGATGCGTCTCGGAAACCTTGCGCGCCTCTACCAAGACACCAATCGTTTCGATGAAGCTGAATCGATGATTCGTCGTTCCATTGCGATTTACATCACCACATTCGGCGAAATTCATCCCGAAGTCGCGAAACGTGTTAACAATTTGGCGAGCCTAATGCGAGCCACCCATCGAAATGATGAGGCTGAGAGACTGATGCGACAGTCGTTGGAGATCATGCTGAAGTTCACCAGCACCTCGGGAACCAAGTTACCGCTTCTGATCCATGTAATCGACAACTACGGCCTACTGCTAATGGAGATGGGGCAAACAGAAGAGCAGGCGATAGATCTCATTCGCCAGCTAATGGCCCGTCATGGTCTGCCTACGACGTAAGTTGAAAATAGAGAATGCTACCGCTCTGCCGGTAGGTTGTCACATTCATCAAGACTCAGCTTCGCCTTGGTGACGTCGGGTGATCCGAGTTTGGTGTAGATTTCTACGGCAAGAGCTGCGTAAGGCTTGGCCTCAACATGACGTCCCAAGCGCAATAACACTTTGGCAAGCCGCCGCGAATCAGCCGCAATGAACTCTTGATACCGCAAGTCCTTGGATAACCGTAGAGATTCTCTTCCCAAGGTTTCAGCTGAGTTCCAATCTCCACGATACATGGCCAATTCAGTCAGATTGCCAGTCGCTGAGGCAACAATACCAGCATGGCCAACTTCTTTTGCAATCCTCAGAGCCTCCTTCAAATCGAGCTCAGCCGCCGCCGATTCACCGGCTAGAAGTTCTGCTGTGGCTAGAGCATTCGTAGCAACTGCGAGATCCTTGCTTTCATTGTCCTCTGACCGGAGCACATCCCGTGCAGCGCTAAAGGCGATAATGGCCGCCGGGTAGTTACCTGCCAGACGATAGCCACGTCCAAAAAGACTGTGAGAGATGGCGATTTCACGTTTTCCAACATTCGCACGCCTCCAATGATCTTGGACCCGTGCGGCTTCTCTTAGGACAGCGATGGCGTCTTTCCGGAAGTCGTAAATGCAAGCGACCTCATAGGCACGCCACCCAGCTTTGAAGAAGTCTTCTGCTGCGATGGCGACAGATTCAGCTTTCCGACTTAGCGCGAAGCATTCATCCCAGAAACCATTGTAGTTGAAAAAATCGTGGAGGGCATCGCACACTGTCTGAAGTGTTGAGTTGTCACCAGCGATCAAGTTTGGTAGCGCGGGGGCAATGGTCGGCCAGTCGGCCTTCAAGATCGGGAATCGCTCATGGTTTTCGCACCCATTCTCAATGATCAGCGTAAACGCACGATCAGCCAGCCGATCTCCCATTTGCTCCACAATACCTCGTCGCGCATGGCGGATGAAGTCGGCGACCATGGGGACGAGGGTGTATTTTTCTTCACCTTCCTGGGGGACGACGATGGAGCGGTTAGTGAGGAGTTTGAGGGCGCGGCGGGTGGTGGGTTCATCGACGCTGCTGATCTCGGCGATGGCGGTGACGGGGATGGGTTCGGTGGGGTAGCTGAGGGTGGCGACGATGCGCTCTTCCTCGGGGGTGAAGCGGGCGAGGAGGTCGCCGAAGATGAACTGGAGGGGATCATTGCCCTGCGGGCAACTACGCAGGTGGGCGAGGGCGTCGGCGATGGTGGTGCAGTAGCCGCTGCCGACCTGCCAGGCGGTCCAGGTGAGGAGCAGGGTGTTGCCGCCGGTCTCGGTGATGAGGCGGAGGCGGTCGGGCTCGGGGGCGGCGTCGAGGGCGGGGTTGTCGCGGGCGATGTCGGCGAGGGTCTGGAGGGCGGCGGTTTGGTCGAGCTGCTGGAGTTTGAGCCGTCTGCCGGTGGCGATGACGAGGGGGCGGCTGGTGAGGATGGCTTTGCAGGTGCGCGGGAAGCGACCGAGGATGGCGATGAGGTTGCTCTGGTCGGCGTCGGTGAGGGTTTCGAGGTTGTCGAGGACGAGGAGGGTGCGGGTGCCAGTGAGGGCGTCGATGACGAGGCGCGGGCGCTCTTCGGCGGGTGCCTGAGTGATCTCGGGCTTCTGGAGCCGGCGGGCAATGGCATCGAGCATCTGGGTGAAGCCGCTGACGGCGAAGGGGCTTTCGTCGTGCGGGCCATGCGGGTCCATGGCGGTCTGCTTGGCGGAGAGGAAGAGGATGTCGTCGTAGTGACCGGGCGCGGCCAGTTCGGCGGCGCGGATGGCGAGGGTGGTCTTGCCCATGCCGCCAGGGCCATCAATGAGCGCTCCCCAGCCAGTGGCATCGGGATGGAGATCGGGGAGGAGCTTGGCGAGTTCGGTTTCGCGTCCGAAGAAGCGCTGGATGGTGGGGAGGTTCGAGCGGGGAAATGAGGTAGGCAGTAGAATGGGGGCAGTAGAATTGGACTGGTTTTCATTCTTCTGCCCACATTCAACTGCCTGTTCTGCCTTTTGATTGTCCTTCAGCCAGCGGAGGATGTTGTCGAAATCGCGGTCGGCTTGGAAGCGGTGGTAGAGTTCGAGGTCGGCGGAGATGTGCCGGGCGTCGGCTTCATCAAAGATGACGACGCGGATGTCATCGTTAATGCCTGCATTTCGATAGATGCGGCGGCGGAGGTTGCGCGCTTCACAGGCGGCTCCAAGGCCGGTGCCGGGTGGTTGTTTGCCGTCGTAGCAGAGAAACCACGACTCGCTGCCTATGATTATGACGTGCTTAGTTTGATTCGCCTGATCGGTGCTCCACTTCGCCCAGTCTTCGCCCGGACCGCCCGCTTTGGCATCAAGAAGAAACTGATCGAGGATCACGGTGATGCCACTGGAGCGTAGCCTCTCAGCGAAGGCCCGGACGCGTTGGCGCTCGGTATCGCTGGTCTGGCGGTAGCTGAGGAAGACTTCGGGCATTCTGGTCGGTGAGTGCACTCTCTTGATAAGAACGATTCTGCAATGGCTCGCTTTTGAAGCGAGAGAAAATCTGCTGAGAAATAGCCGCTTAATTCGTGGATGCTGGATGATTTGCTTTTTCGCTTGGGCCAAGCTTTCCTTTCCAAAGGATGTAACGAATGACAATCCTGCTCGGGCCTAGCAATGACTTCCGTTCCATTCATTGTCATATCGCTAGCGAAGTTAGGGTGCCAAGGTTTTGAAGAAGCTTCTGACGCAAACCTTGAACAACAACAACGACGTGAAGTAAGCTCTCCCGATGCTCTTCTCCTCCCCCTTCGCTCTCTTGCCACGCACACTCATCGCATGCGCGTTGCTCACGTCGGCTTTGCGGGCGGGCGAGGCTTTGCAACTGCTGCCCGGCATTCCTGTGGTCGTGAGCGAGGCGGAGCCGCTGGCGGTGCGAAAGGCGGCTGAGGATCTTTGCCGGGATCTGCAGGAGGTGCTGCAAAAGGCTTCGCCGCTCGTCTCGAAGGCTCCGTCGGATGGCCCGGCCATCGTCATCGGACGCTCGGATGAAAGCAGCGGCCTCACCGGACCCGAGGCACATGCGATCCTGCGCGAGGGCGATCAGGTGCGGCTCGTGGGCACGGATGTGCGCGGCACGATTTACGCCATCTACAGCTTCAGTGAGCACTTCCTCGACAGGCCGCCGTGGTGGTTCTGGGCCGGGTGGAAGGCGCGGACGATGTCGCACATCGACATCGCGGACGGTTTGAAGCTCACCTGGAAGTCACCGCAGGTGCGCTGGCGCGGCTGGTTCCCGAATGACACCGATCTGCTCTCGCCGTGGATTCAGCGCGACTACACCGCGCACTGGAATCGCGTGCTGGAAACGATGCTGCGGCTCAAACTCAACCTGCTCGACATCGGCGAGTTCTCCGATGACTCGCTACGCAAGCTGCGCGTGCCGCGAGATCGCGGCCTGGCCGTGACGACCACGCATCTCGCGCCGTTTGGAGCCTCGCTGCGCGATTGGGCGGAGTTTTGGAAGAAGCAGGGGCGTTCGAGCCCGCCGCAGCTGCGTCTGGCGGACAAGGCGCTGCTGGAGCAGTTTTGGGAGCATCACATCCGCCTCGCCATGAAGGAGAAGGTCGAGATGATCTGGATGATCGGCCTGCGCGGCGATGGCGACAAAGGCTTCTACAAGACCTTCACCGACGCGCCGCCGGACGACGCCGCACGTGCCCGTGTGCTGCAGGACGTGATTCAGCGGCAGGTGGCGCTGCTGCAACGCGTCACCGGTGAGCCGGAGCCGCTCATGCGCACCGTAATTTACGACGAGGCCTCCGACTACATGGCCGCCGGGCTGCTGCATCCGCCGGAGCTGCCGAGCCTGATCTGGAACTTCAGCGCCGCGCGGCACGATCACTTCCCCGCGCCGGATCTGCGTCGCTACCGCGCCCCAGCCTCGCGACCGCTCGGCTACTACTTCAATGTGCAGTTCACCAACACCGGCTCGCATCTCGCCGATGGCGAAGGCCCGTGGAAGATGGAGCAGAATCACCGCATGCTGCTCGATTGCGGCCCGGATGTGCGGCTTTCCATCGTGAACTCTGGCAACACCCGCGAGTTCCCGCTCACGCTCTCCGCCCATGCCCGCATGATGTGTGACTTTGCCAGCTACGACAGCGACCGCTTCCTCGCCGAGTTCTGCGCCCATCACTTCGGTGAAAAACACGGCCCGCAGGTGACGGCGATCTACCGCGACTATTTCAACGCCTACTGGCAGCAGCGAAAGCCCGACATCCCCGGCTTTCCACGGCAATACCTCTTCCACGACCTGCGCCTGGCCCGTGCTGCCCGCGATCTCATGCGCGCCACCGTGAATCCGGTGCCGGAAGCCGAGCTGCTCGGCGATCGCGGCATCGGCTACTACCGCATCGTGCAGGAGGACAGTGGCGCAGCCACCAAGGTGGAAGCCGTGCGCCTCGGGAATCAAGAAGCCGCCGCCCGCTTCGCCGAAGTCGCCCAACGCTGCGACGCCCTCTCACCGCAACTCGATGCCCAAGGCCGCCGCTTCTTTGACCAAAGCCTGCGCCTGCAAGCCCGCCTCATGGCCGCCGCCTCCGAATGCACCGCCGCCTGCGCCGCCGCGTATGAGTCGCGCCACGATCCCGCCACGCACGATCGCCACGTGCAAAAAGCCCAAACCGCCGCTGACACGCTGGCCGTTCTCCTCACCCAAAACGATCCCACCGGCCCGCTCAAGGACTGGTATGCCCCCGAGACCATCTTTGGCCTGCAAGAAACCCGCGAGATGATCCAGCGTCGCGTTTCAGGGAAGGTGAAGCCACGAAGTGCTCCGTGATCCGATCACACGCACACGGTGAAGGTCAGGGATTGGCAGTGGCGCTACATGGTGCATGTGCCTGGCAGGTATCAATCTGCGAAGGCCACGCTGGTGGTGATCGCGTTTCACGGCAGTGGAGGCAATCTGCAAACCCTCGTGCGGCTCAGCGGCTTGAAGAATGCGACGTCAAAGGAGGCCATTTGCATCGTGGTCGAATTGAAGCTCGAAGGGCAGAATGCCAAACGCGAACGGATGGTGCCAACGGCCGTGGAAAAGTGATGATGCGCGTGGCGGTGAGATCACGTGACTTCACTGCAACCCTGAACCGTGATTTCTCGAACGATCTGAAGAAGCTGGAGATTCGAGTGCGATAGGGCGCAAAACCATTCGCTGAAGTCGAGGATGAACCTTCGTGGATGCAGATCGCTTCATCCTGGATGCCGAAGTTCCGCAGGGCAGGAATGCCTCGCTTACTGGGATTGGCAAAATCCGGGTTTATGGTTAGGCAAAATGGAAGATTGCAGGACGATTGGGATTGGAATTCATCAATCTAGCGAGCTGTTCAGCAAGTGAGCACCTTTCACGAAAGCCCCCCGAATGAGCCAATCCTTGGGTCGGCAGATTCGTCCATGAAAAGAGAAACTCAGCACCAGAAAGAAGCGCCGCACCGGGCCTGGAAAAATCCAAATGGAACTTCATTTTTCGGAAGGCACTGGTGGGCGATGCCTTTCGATCATGGCACGGAAGTCACCCAGGTTGTAAGGGCCGTAGTAGGGGCGGCTGAGATCGACTTCGGTGACGATGACCGTGCCCCATTGTTCAGCTTTAGCGAGAGGCCGACCACCTTGGTCGTAGATGGCGGAGTGCATCCAGCCATCCTCGGGTTTCATGAACGTGCTGCTGACGATGAAGACATGGTTCTCACAAGCTCGAGCTTGGGCGAGCAGTGGATTGCAGCCCCAAACGGGCCAGGCGATGACTTCCGCGCCGTTTTTTGTGAGCTCGCGAGCGACTTCGGGAAAGAAGCCGTCGTAGCATACCATGAGGCCGACTTTGCCAAAGGAGGTGTCGAACACGGGATAGTCCTTGCCGGGTGCGATGCCTTTCGCGGCCTCGCTAGGCGGGAGGGAGACTTTGCGATACTTGCCGATCAATGCGCCATCTGGGCCGATTAGCACCGCAGTGTTGTAGATGAGATGCGCCTCTTTTTCGTAAAGACTGAACACGAGGTGAAGTCGATGCTGCTTCGCGAGATTGGCGAAGTAGGTGGTTGAGGGTCCAGGAATCGACTCGGCAATGGCCTCGGGCTTCGCCTTCACATTCGCGCTAGGAATCGTTTCACCCAGCACGACGAGGTCGGCGTGTTTTTGCGCGGCCTGGGCCAGCAGAGGAGCGAACTCAGCACAATTCTCGTGAGGTGATGTTCCTTTAGGTTTGTGATGCACGGTGGCGAGGTTCACCTTGCGTGCCTGAGGAGCTTGGGTGAGTGAGAGAGTCGCTGCACGCCACTCGACGCGGCCTCCGGGTGCCCATTGCAGATGCAATTCCACAATGGCCTTTGCAGCCTTTGACGGAGCACGATAGCTACCGCTGACGGCGGTCCAACCTGCTGCATCCGTCGGGCCATCGGCGGGATACTCGGGCTCGGCACTGGGCATGGGTAGGCTGGGGTTGAGATACTCTGGGGCAGCATCCATTTTCACACCCTGGCCGTCTTCATCCTGCCAGACGATGCGCACGAGACAGCTCTGGCGCAGGTGGGTGACACCCGTTGTTTTTCTCCAGGTCTCAAAACGATAAAAGGCGCCGCCTTTGACCTGGAAGCTCTTCTGAAACCAGCCATCCAGCCCTTCCCGTTCATCATGGGCGATGATGAGCGTGTTGTTGGTTCCACAGCTGAACTGGGGGCGGATTTCATCGCGCGGACTCACGGCGGTCCAGCCATGGAAATCAGCAGCCGTCAGAGAAGCAGCGAGCCCAGCGAAGGCGATGAAGGCAAAACGAGCGAGCGTCATGCCCATTACCAACGCCGCTGAAGGCTCCGCTTTGCCAAGGGCAGATGAGGAATGGTTTTGCCCGCTGAAAAAAGCCGAATGGCCGCAGATGATCTGTTTTTTTTGATGAAAAGACGAACTAGGCCAGAAAATCAGCCCTGGGCACGATGGCAAAGGCTGAGTGCTCCTTGCCAGCCGGGAAACACGGCCTAGAGAATCTCAGTGCCTGATTCTGACGCCATCCCCGCCACCCCACCTCCCACGACCACGCGGGAGTCGGCCAGTGGTTTCACCCTGCGCGATTTGCTCGCGCTGACCAAGTTCCGCCTCAGCGCACTGGTCATTGTGACCACACTGGTGGCATTTTGGCTGAGGGCGGGCACGGGCATGGATCTGTGGCTGCTTTTTCACACCATCCTGGGCAGCACCTTGGCGGCCTTTGGCTCAGCCGTCTTCAATCAACTGATGGAGATCGAGCCTGATTCGCGCATGAGGCGCACGGCAGACCGTCCGCTGCCAGCAGGCCGCATCAGCCCGAGCAGCGCGTTTGGTCTCGGGTGGCTGCTCAGCGCACTGGGTCTGATTCACTTGGTGCATCGAGTGAATGCTGAGGCTGCAGCGCTGACAGCCCTGACCCTGGCGACCTACCTTTTCATCTACACACCGCTGAAACGGCAATCGACGCTCAATACCCTCGTCGGCGCCGTGTCAGGGGCACTGCCACCGCTGATCGGTTGGGTCGGTGCGGCTGGCCCGGCAGCCTCAGGCGATGCCTACATCCGCTGGCACCTGATGCTAGAGCCTGGAGCGCTTTACCTCTTTGCCCTGCTCTTCCTCTGGCAACTGCCACACTTCCTGGCGATCAACTGGATGTATCGCGATGAATATGTTCGTGGCGGCTTTGTGATGCTGGCGAATGATGATGAACAAGGCGCGCGCACCTCCAAGCATGCGCTGGCTTGGTCTATCGCGATGTTGCTGCTCATGTTCCAGCCTGTGCTGCTAGGTCTGGTCAAAACTTGGCTCTTCCTGCCCCCTGCCCTTTTCCTGAATCTGTGGCTCTGCCAGCGTGCCCTGCAGTTCCAAAAGCAGCCGGAGCGCGCCAGCGCGCGCCGACTCTTCTTTGGCACGCTGATTTACCTCCCTGTCATTCTGATCGTGAGTGTGATGTCCTGGAAGTGATCCCAGCCGTATTTGCTAAGCCCTGCCAACCATGCCAGAAGACCCTTCGCCCCTGCCTGAGAAGCGCCCGATCAACCCCTGGACCCTATGGATTCCGATCATCATGATCGCCCTGGGCGTGGTGGTGCTCTACAATTATTTGATTTTCAACTCCATGCAGGCCAAGGAAGACAAGATCACGCTCGCGGATGGCAGTGTGATCAAGCGGCCACCGTTCCTCGGGCGACTGGAAAAAGACATGGCCTTTACCGAACGCAGCGGCAAGACCGTGAATCTCTCTGAGCTCAAAGGAAAGATCCTGATCACCTCTTGGGTCTTCACCCGCTGTCCTCGCGGCTGCGCTGGCGTGCTGGCCAAGCTGAAAAAGCTGCATGACGAATTTGGCAAAAACCCTGGCATCCAGTTCCTCTCCTTCACCCTTGATCCTGAAGACACTCCCGAGATGATGCGCAAGTTTGCTGAGGGCATTGGCATCCAGGAAACCGACCACTGGTGGTTCCTGAATGGGGACAAAAAAATCGTGCGGAACTTCATGACTTTCTCGATGAAGTTCCGTCCCGTACAGGACCTGCCTGAGGCAGATCGACTGACGCCCGATGACAAGTACATCCACGACCTGCGCGTCGCCATTGTGGACCATCGTGGCCATCTGCGTGGTCTCTATGATGTGATGAACGCTGATGCTGACACACAGGCCTTCTACGACAAAATGCTGCGCGATGAGCTGCGCTACTTTCTCGAAGAACAGAAGAAAGATAACCCCTAACTGCATGACCCAGAGCCGCCATGACCACTGCTGAACTGCCAAGCCTCTACACCCTCTTCAATGCCTGTGCCCTGGTGCACATCATCCTCGGGCTGATCTTGATCAAGCGCGGACAAAAGCAGGCACACATTGCCAGCATGGTGATCGCTCTGCTGTTCTCCGCTGCCTTCCTCGGTTGCTATCTCTATTATCATTTCACCATCGGCCACGTGAAGTTCGCTGGAGAGGGCTGGAGCCGCCCCGTGTACTTTACCCTGCTGCTCACGCACATTCCTCTGGCGGTCCTGAACCTTCCCATGATCATCATGACCGTGATCCCCGCCGTGAGGCAGCGCTTTGACAAGCACAAGCGCATGGCGCGGTGGACGGTTCCAATCTGGCTCTACGTTAGCGTCACAGGCATCATCGTTTACTTCATGTGCTACGTCTGGTTCGGCCCACCGATCCGGGCATGAGACAGAGCCAGCTCCTTGGAAGCCCAAAGGCACCAAGCCTCCGTTCGTACGCAGCTGAAGTTAGGCCTGACCCCACAGCGAGGGGACTGCCAGCTTCATCTTGTCGTGCACAACGCTACACGCCTCTCAACATCATGATTCTGTAGAGCTGTTCGATGCGGCTTGTAAGAGCTTTGTCACAAACTGGCAGGGCGCTTCATTCTTGCAAAAGCCAAGGTTCAATCATGAATCACAGCTCTGAAATAGAGGGCTGATTCGGGTTGTTTTTCATTCATCCCTCACTCTCCCATGGATCTTAAATCGTGCCTTGCTTCTCTTGTCTGCTTCTCGGTTAGCCTGATTCATGCCTCAGCGGCACCGGGCGACCTTGATGCCACCTTTTTGAACAACCTCGGAGTCGGCATCACAGGCTCAGACCACCCGAACAACTTCCCCACAGGGGCACAAAATGCGGTGGCGATCCAGCCGGATGGCAAAATCATCATCGGCGGCGTGCGTTCCCGCTTCAACAACGTCGGTGAGCTGACGGTGCTCAAGCGCCTGAACGCGGATGGCACGCTGGACAGCACCTTCCTCCCTGGGGTGGACTATGAATCTGGACCACAGGTGCTGTCAGGAGGCGATGCAGAGATCAATGCGATTCTGATGAACCCTGACGGGTCCTTTTTCATCGGCGGTCTGTTTGAAAACTACGGCACTGCCGGCACGGCGCGCCTCTGTGTGGCACGGATCAATGCGGACGGCACGCTGAATGAAGACTTCGTGCCACCGACTGCGATCTCGACCACGAACGGCCGCTACGTGCTAGCACTCGCTTTGGCAAACAATGGAGATCTGTTGGTTGGTGGACGTTTTGGAGTGAATCTCTATCGCCTGAATCCGACCACTGGCGCGCAAGTGCCCATCACCAGCAGTGTCTCTGGCTCGACCACGGCGGTCTATGATGTGCGGATGGGGGTGGATGGCCGAGTGTATGTCTCCGGCACCACGAATAGCGGTCAGCCTCTGGCACGACGCCTTTTTCTGGACGGTAGCTTCGACCGCTCCTTCCAGGTCGAATTTCAGCCAAATGAGTTCGGCAATGTGAACAAAATCCTGCCCCTGCCGGATGGTCGGGTGGTGATCAGTGGTGGCTATCGTCTGGCTGGAAGCACGAGCGATGACCGAATCACCTGCGTGCTGTCTGATGGTCGTGTGGATCAGGCCTTTCAAACGAATCTAGGCACGGGTCCGAATGGCTGGGCGGGTGGTGTGCTGCAACTGCTGCCGACGGGCGAAATCCTGACCGGCGGAATTTTCTCGAACTTCAATGGCACCAACACGGCCTCGCTAGCCGTGATGGGAGTGGACGGGACGTTCAATCCAGTCTTTGCGCCAGTGCCCTACACCACGGTGAATGGCAGCTACTTGACCCATTTTTACTCCGTCGCGGTGCAGGGCGATGGCAGGCTAGTGGCCGCAGGCTGGCTCAATCGTGTGACCGATCCTGCGCGCGATATTCGCAATCTGGTGCGCTTTGAAGGTCTAGCCCAAACGGGCAATGGCGAATTCGGAATGCTATCCACCGCCCACAGGGTCACGGAAAACGCAGGACAAGTGAGCATCCAGGTGTTTCGGCTGCCGGGTGTCACTGGAGCGGTGACTGTGGACTACGCCACCCGGAACGCGACGGCCGTGGCAGGCACGGACTACACAGCCACCAGCGGCACACTGAGCTGGGCGGCAGGTGAAGGCGGAGCGAAAACCATTACAGTGCCCATCTTGAACAATAGTGCTGTGGACGCTGCCACGCGGAGTTTTGCCTTCGAACTGGCCAATCCTACAGGCGGGGCCATTCTCGGAACGCAGTCGAATACGGAAGTGATTCTTCTGGACGACGAAGGCGCTCCGGTCATCACGCAACAGCCGCAAAATGCCACGGTTTTTCAGGGGCAAAGCTTCACTCTCAGGGTGGGCTATTCGGTGAATCGTTCGGCCTCCGTGAGCTGGCAGCGCTTCAATGGCACGACGTTTGAGGCATTCCCTGGCGGCAACACGCCGACGATCACGGTGACGGGGGCCGACCCCGCCACTCATGGCGGCCAGTGGCGCGCAGTGGTGAGCCATGCAACGGGTTCGGCGACTTCCAACACGGTGATGGTGACGGTGCAGACGCCGGACGGCTCGCTGATCCCTAGCTTTAACTCCAGCGCACCCGCAGGTGCGGTGAATTTTGCCCAGGAGGTGAGTGGGGGCAAAATCCTCATGATCGGCGTGGATCCTGGTTTTTCCCTGAACCAACTGCGCCGTCTGAATGCCGATGGCACACAGGACAGTGGTTTCACGGTTTCCAACCTGAGCAACGCGGCCTCAGGCATGGTGCTGCTGCCAGACGGCAGGATCATGGTGGCGGGCTTTTTCACCACCGTTACCAGTCCCTTCAATGGTGGGCCGAGCTCGCGTGCGGTGCTGGCGCGCTTCAATGCGGATGGCACGCTGGACAATGCCTACACGCCGAGCCTGCCGACGGGCGCTGGCACCACCGTTTTTGGCGCTGCCATGGCTGCTGGCAGTGGCGGCAAGTTTTACCTCGGCTTCACGGGTGGTGGCGGGCTGCGCCGTTACAACGCGGACGGCACGCTGGATTCGAGCTTCACCGCAGCGGCTGGGCTGGGTGCGGGTTCTGGAGGCGACGTCACGGCCATCCGCGAGGCAGCAGACGGCAAGATCTACGTGGCGCATCGCGTCTCCACGCCTTCGACGACCTTCAATCTCTGGCGATTGAATGCAGACGGCACGCGCGACACGAGTTTTGCCGATCCAGGAGCGAACAACAACATCAGCACGCTGGAATTGCTGCCGGACGGAAGGATCGCCGTCGGCGGACAGTTCAACGCTTTGACCAGCATCTCCCCCATACCGATGGCGCGGGTGGCGATTCTGAGCGCGAACGGTCAGGTGGACTTGGGCTTCCGCAGCCCAACCCCGGACTCGATTGTGAGGCGCATTTTGTGGCGTGACGGGCGGCTCGTGATTGCCGGTGAGTTTTCACTCCTCAGCACTCCGGCCCTGACACTCGGACGCGTCGCCCGGCTGAACCTCGACGGCTCGGTGGACTCCAGCTTTTTCACCGGCACGGGGGCGAACAATGCCATCAACGCCATGTTTTTCACCAGCGATGGAGCCCTGCTGGTCGCAGGTAGCTTTACCACGTTCAATGGAGTGACGCGGAACCGCATGGCGCGGCTGCTTGATGATGGCAGTGTAGGCACCGTGGCCTTTGAGCCAACGCGTCTGACGGTGCTCGAGGCGGCGCGCACGCTGGCACTGACGGTGAAACGCTTTGGACCGGTCACGCAGGCGGCCTCGGTGGACTGGAGCACGCAGCCGATCGCTAGCGGCGGGTCGGATACACCGGCCACGGCGGGCAGCGATTTCACCGCCGCCAGCGGCACGCTGAACTGGGCGGCGGGAGATAGCACTGACAAGACGGTGACGCTCACCCTGCTGGACGACAGCGCGGTGGAGTCCACGGAGGTCTTCCGCGTGGTGCTGAGCAATCCTACCGGGCCAGTCGGCACGGCGGCCAATGCCACCATCAGCCTGCTCGATAGCGACACACCAGTGACCTTCACCACGCAGCCCACGGGCAGCACCCTGGTGGCAGGCGGCACGCTGAACCTCAGCGCCGTTGTTTCCAGCCCCACGCCAGTGACGCTGCGCTGGCTGCGCAATGGGGTAGCGGCGGGCTTTAGCGGCACTTCGCTGTCGCTGACAAATATCACCATCGCCGATGCGGGCGTGTACGTGCTGGAGGCGACGAATGCTGCCGGCACCTTCCAGAGTCAGCCCGCGCTCGTCGTCGTGCAGCCGCGTCTGGGTAGCCTGATCCCTGGTCAGGGCGTCGCGGGGCGGCCCACCTTCCCCGGTACCACGGCTGAAACTTTGCTGGCCTTGGCCGATGGCGGCGCACTCGTCGGCGGCAGCTTCATCGTCGATGCGGCGCAGAATCGTCCGCAGAACTACATCCTACGCCTGCGCCCGGATGGCAGCACGGACGCCAGCTTCGTCCTCACGCTGAACAATTCCGTCGCCGCGCTGCTGCGCCAGCCGGATGGCAAAATCCTCATTGGCGGCTCCTTCAGCACGGTCAATGGCAGTGCCCAGCGCTATGTGGTGCGCCTCAATGCGGATCTCAGCCTAGACACGGCTTTCAACGCCAACGTGGCGACGATCACGCTCGATTTTGGCTCGCTCAGCGACCTGGAGTTGGACAGCGCTGGCAGCATTTATGCCTCTTTTGTGAGTGGCTCGACGGGCTCGGTGATGCGGCTACTAAGCACCGGCGTGCGCGAGACGACCTATGCCCCGACCATCTCGGGTGGTGGTGGCAGATTGCGGCTGGCCGTGCAGGCCGATGACAAGCTGCTGCTCGGCGGCAACTTCACCACGGTGAACGGCACGGCGCGGGGGCGGCTGGCGCGCCTCAACACGAATGGCACCCTCGATACTGGCTTCGTGCCCAATGTCGGCACCTTCCCGACGAATGATTTACTGGTTACAGCTGGTGGGCGCATTTTTGCCGCAGGCGGTACAGGCAGTGGTACGAACCTGATGGAGATCAACCCCGACGGCTCGGCCACGGTTTCTGCCCTCACCTCCGGCAACCAAATCTATGAAATCGCCCTCGGCGCGGACAATCGCCTCATCCTCGCGCGCGCCAGCACGGCGGGTGGAGGCTCGCTTTCCCGGCTGAATCTGCCAGCCAGCTTCGGCAGCGGCTCGGCTACGGTGGACAGCACCTTCAATGTCGGCTCAGGGCCGAATGGCGATGTTACTACCTTGGCTCCTGTGGCAGATGGCACGCTGTGGGTGGCAGGTGCCTTCACGGGTTTTGATACCCTCACCACCTCAGCCGGCGTGGTGAAGCTTCGCGCTACCCTGTCAGACCCCGCCATCGTAAACCCACCTGTGCGCACGGATGTGAACGGCGGCGCGACGGCACGTTTCAGCGTCGGGGCCGTGGGCACCAGCCTGAGCTACCAGTGGCTGAAAAACGGCTCGCCCCTCAGCGATGGAGGCAATATCTCCGGTGCCACCACGGCGATCCTGACGGTGGCGAACGTCAGCGCCAGTGACGATGCGCCCTACTCCGTGCAGGTCACGGGCGGCAGCCCGGCCAACACGGTCACGAGCGTGCCGGTGAAGCTGAATGTCATGGGCGCGCCCGTGGTGCTGGCCTCGCCCTTTATCGGCTCCCCCGCGCGCGGCAGCACGCTGACGCTGGCGGCGGATGTCCTGGCTGCCACGCCCGCCACCTATGCCTGGACGCGCGATGGCGTGCCGATCATCAATGGCGGACGCTACTCTGGAGCAGGCACGCCTACGCTGGTGATCCAAGGCATCAATGTCGCCGACAATGGCAGCTATGTGCTGACCGTGACCAACAGCCTCGGCACCGCCAGCACCACGCCTGCCGCGCTCGCCCTCACGCAAAATGCCACCGACCGCGATACGAGCACGAGCGCGCTCGTCATCAGCGGCACGGGCAGCACAAGTGTGGTGAACGACATCCTGCACCTGCCGGACGGGCGCAGGTTGCTGGCGGTGAACGGCACCTTCCTCGGCGCTTCCTCCACCAGCACCAGCGCCAATTTGGTGCTGGTCAACGCAGATAACACCGTCGCTGCGACGCCGGCGGGCAGCTTCAATGGCTCTGTCACACGTCTCTTCCCCATGCCGGAGGGTAAAATCTTGGTTTTGGGCAACTTCACCACGGTCAACAGCGTCACCCGCAACCGCGTGGCGCGGCTGAATGCGGACCTCACGCTGGACACCACCTTCACTCCTGTAGGTGTCACGGCGGGCAGCCTGCCTTTCCTCTGGGCCACGCCTGACCAAGCCGGGCGCACCTACCTGGTGGGCAGCTTCACGAACTATGGCGGCCTGGGATACAACTACCTCGTGCGACTGAACGCGGACGGCTCACTCGACACCAGCTACAACCTGCAGCTGAACGGCACGGCCAACCAGATCCTACCTTTGTCAGGTGGCGGTTTCATGCTCGCCGGACCTTTCACGACCTATGGCCCGTCGGCGACGGTCGTGATGGGCTTGATGCGCCTAAACGCGAATGGTGTGCCTGACAGCAGCTTCACGGCGGCCAGTTTCCCTGCGGGTTCCACCACGCGCAGCGTCCGTCAGATCGCCATTGACTCCCAGGGCCGCATCGTGGTCACGGGGGATGGTTTTGTTTCGCCCAGTTTTGTGAACTACATCGTCCGGCTGCAATCCGATGGCTCGCTGGACAATTCCTTCAGCTTCACGGGCACGATCAGCACGCAGCCTGTCGAGAGGATGCTCGTCCAGCCCAGTGGGAAAATCCTGGTCGTGGGTAGCTTCACCAGCCCCAGTAACCGCATCTTCCGCCTGAACAATGACGGCACAATCGACAGTAGCTTCAACATCGGCACGGGCTTCAACAGCGGCACGGTCAATGCCATCGTGCCCGATGCCTCGGGGCGTCTTTGGATCGGGGGTAATTTTGCTAGCTTCAACAGCATCTCTGCCAACCGACTCTTCGTGATGGTTGGCGAAGGCACACCCGGCGTGTTTTTCACCCAAGTGCCTAGCTCGATCGTTCGCGACGTGGGCGGCACGGCCAGCTTTAGCGCAGCTGCGGCAGGATCGAATGGCTTCACGCTGCAATGGCGGAAAAACGGCACGCCTTTGACAGAGGGGGGACGCATCTCTGGCGTGACCACAGGAGCGCTGACCATCACGGGCCTGCTCGCGTCTGATGCGGGGGCTTACGATGTCGTGGCCACCAGTCCGAATGGCCCGAGCACCAGCGCCACGGCCATCAGTGCATCCGCGCAACTCAGCGTGCTAACCACCCCTGAGATAACCCTCAACCCCGTCACGCAGACAGCTGACATTGGCACCAATGTCACTTTCACCGGCGCAGCTCGTGGAGCAGGCGCACTGAGCTACCAGTGGCTGCTCTTTGGCAATCCTGTCTCCAATGGCAGCGGAGTCTCCGGGGCCACCACGCCGACGCTGACCCTTACGGGCGTCACCTTTGCCCAAGCAGGTGACTACCGCCTGCGTGTCACCAACAGCCTCGGCAGCGAGACGACGAATGTGGCCAACTTGACCGTGCAACGGCGGCCTGGAGCGCTGGCTCCGGTCGTGCAGCCTACCTTCAATGGGGAGGTGATCGCCGTGCTTCCGCTGGAGGATGGCAGCTATGTGGTCGGGGGAGGATTCACGAGCTACCAATTGAACGGCGGCGCTACGGTGAACCGCAACTACCTCCTGCGAGTGCTGGCAAACGGCACAGTGGATAGCGCTTTCCCAACCGCCAACAGTGTGGTGAGAGCCATCGCTGTGGACAGTGGCGGGCGTATCTTTGTTGGCGGTGAGTTTAGCCAGATCAACACCACAAACCGAACGCGCGTGGCGCGGCTAGTAGCCTCAGGTGGCAGCTACGCCTTGGATAGCGTTTTTGACACCAGCACGACTGGGCCGAACGGAGCCGTGCGTGCTCTAGCCCCGGTGGGGGATGGTTCCGTGTATGTGGGTGGCTCCTTCACGGGGGTGGGAACGGCGTCCGCCGCCACCAATCGAATCGCACGTCTGAACAACACGGGCGGTGTGGACAGCAGTTTCACCTCCGGCGCATCCAACGATGTGAACACCATCCTGCGTCTCTCAAACGGCACCCTCTACATCGGCGGCAGCAGCAATGCCTGGGCCAGTGCGGGCACCACTGCACGCCTTGTGAAAACGAATGCAGCAGGCAGCCGCGATGGCGCTTTTGCCTCACCGGACATCTTCACCATCATCAACAGCGTGGTGCAGCTCTCCGATGGCTCTCTCTTTGTAGGTGGGAACGGATTCGGGCAGCCCTATCTGAAGCGATTGAACGCTGCCACCGGCGCTGATCTAGGTTTCTCCGTCACTGGCCACACCAGCCAGGTGAACACGGTCACGACCGATCCCCAGGGTAGGTTGCTCTCAGGTGCTCTCGGCACCTTCCTGCGCACCAGTACGACGTTTGTGAACGACACCAGCATCACCGCCGTCTTCAACGGTTTGGTGAATGTCATCCGAACAGATAGCAGTGGACGCATCTACGTAGGTGGCAATTTCAGCACGCTAAACAGCTCTGTTCAGAACCGTTTTGCCATCCTCAACGGCGGCGACTTCGAAAGCCGCGATGGCCTGCTGACACCGCAAACCATCACCTTTGCTGCCCCAGCGGATCGCACGTTCAACCCGGCGGCGAACAGCTTCACGATCACCGCGCCCAGCTCCAGCTCCAGCCTGCCGGTCACGGTGGCCGTCACTAGCGGTCCAGCCACGATCAGCGGCAACACCGTCACCATCACCGGCGCGGGCAGTGTGACGCTTACGGCCAGTCAGGCGGGCAATGCCACCTTTGCTCCGGCCTCGCTGGCGCGCACTTTCACGGTCGCGAAAGCCAGCCAGACGATCACCTTTGCTGCCCTGACCAATCGTGGCAGCACCAGCCCTCCCTTTGCCCTCAGCGCCACGGCTACCTCTGGTCTGCCAACCAGCTTCCGCGTGGTGAGCGGCCCGGCCAGCGTCAGCGGCAACACCGTCACGCTCACGGGCACTCTGGGCACGGTGACGCTGGAGGCCAGCCAGGCTGGCGATGCAAACTGGGAGGCAGCCACCCCGGTCGAGCGAAGCTTCGAGGTCACGGTGCCGGGCACCGCGCAAACCATCACCTTCGCCGCGCTGCCGAACCGCGTTTTCAATCCAACCGCCAACAGCTTCACCGTGAGCGCCACGGCCAGCTCGCGCCTGCCGGTGACTTTCAGTGTCAATGGACCGGCCACGATCAGTGGCAATACCGTCACCATCACGGGCGGAGGCGATGTCACTGTCACGGCGGTGCAGGCGGGCAATGCCACCTTTGCTCCGGCCTCGCTGTCGCGCACCTTCACGGTCGCCAAGGCGAATCAAACGCTGACCTTTGGTCCGCTCGGTTCGCGTCCGCAGGATGCGGGGCCGTTTGCCCTCATCGCTAGCGCCAGTTCTGGGTTGCCGGTGGTCTTTAGCATCGTCAACGGGCCTGCGAACCTGAACGGCAACGTGCTCACCCTCACCGGGGCGCAGGGCACGGTGCGCGTGCTCGCCGCGCAGCCGGGCAGTGCGGGTTGGAACGCCGCCGCGTCTGTGGAGCAGGCATTTAATGTGGTGGAAAGCCTGCCCGTCGTGCGGCAGGCGCAGACCATCACCTTCAATGCGCCTGCTTCGCTCTTCCTTGCAGAGACGGGATACACGCTGAGTGCTTTTGCCAGTTCCGATCTGCCGGTGGCGCTCGCGCTTGTCTCCGGCCCGGTGGGCACGGTGCTGACTGGAAATACCCTGGCCTTCACCACCGCTGGCAGCGTGCGTCTGCGCGCCACACAGGCGGGCAACGATGCCTTTTTGCCCGCCGTGGCTGTGGAAAAAACCATCACTCTGCGGGCGAATCCCAGCGCCATGACGCTCGTGGATCTGGCCCAGGTGTACAATGGCCAGCCGCGCCCTGTGGATGTCGTCGGTGCACCTGGGCCGGTGACCCTCACCTATGGCAACACCAACAGCCCCACCCCGCCCACGAACGCAGGCAGCTATCCGGTGAAGGCCGTCTCGGGCAGCGTGACGAAGACGGGCACCCTGGTCATCAGCAAGGCACCGCTGCGTGTCATCCCTGATGATCAGCGTAAGCTCGCGGGCAGGCCCAACCCCACGCTCACCTTCCAATATGACGGCTTTGTCAGCAGCGACACCGCCGCCTCGTCGGTAAGCCGGGCACCGACGCTGACCACCACCGCCACGGCCACCAGCCCAGCGGGCAATTACCCCATCACCGTCACGGGCGGCACCTCGGCCAACTACAGCTTTGTCTATGTGCGCGGGAACCTCCAGGTCGAGTCCTTCGCCGGGCAATACGAGACCCTGCTCGTGAACCCCACCACCACGCGGCCTGAAGGACGGCTGGAGATCACCATCCCCGCCGCCAGCACCAGCTGCAGCGGCAGACTCTTCCTAGCCCCCGATGCGGCTGCGCTGCCCATCAGCGGCCCGCTGGTGATCGATGCTGTGGCAGAGACGGCCTCACTGACATTCACCGTGACCAAAGGCGCGACCAATCCGGTGAAAATCACCCATCAGGTGCAGTTCACCACGGGACTGGACGGGGCTAACATCACCGGCACGATCACCCGCAGCATCGGCGTGCCGACCACCAGCACTGCCACCTGGAGTGCGGTGAAGCCACGCCTGCTGCCCACCCACAGCGGCAGCCCCGCCGTCACCTACGCTGGAGCCCACACGCTCCTCCTTGGTGTGCCCGAGACCGTCACTAGCAGCACGCTACCCCTGCCCCTGGGGCGTGGTTTTGCCACTGCGGCCATCGACGCTAAGGGCGTGATGAACCTAGCAGGCGTCTTGGCCGATGGCACGCGCCTCACTGCCTCCCTGCGGCCTGATGAAGACGCCGGTTATCGCCTCTATGCCCAGCCCTATGCGGGACGCACCGACAGCTACGCCACCGGCTGGCTGGAGCTGGCCCCCCACCCCAGCCTCAGCGGACGCGGCCTCATTCGCCTCTCGGACAATCAATGGCTGTATTGGAAAAAAGCCGCACGCAGCACGGATGCCAACTACCGACTCGGCCTGCCGGAGATGCGCAGCCGCCTGCTGTTGGATCCCTGGCTGCCGCCCGTGGTTGGCAGCCGCACCCTCACGGCCATTCCTTTGCGTGAGCGCATCGGTTTGGAGACGACCACTGGTTCCCTGCGCGTGCAGCACAGCGGCCTGCCGGGCAGCGTGACGACGACAAGCCTACCGGGTCAACTCCTGATGGATGCCACCGGCAAAGTCACCCTCTCGCCCGCGACCGCTGCCAACCCTCGTGGGTGGAAAATCACCGTCACACCGGCCACGGGAGCCTTCACCGGCAGCTACACCGTGCTGGACGGCAGCAAGAGCCTGACGGTGCCTTTCGCCGGGGTCATGCGCCAGCCGCCCAGCACCGAGGCCGCTCCAGCCCTGCGCGGTGCTGGCCATGGCCTGCTGCCCCAGATCACTGGCCAAGCTGCCCCGGGTGGCAGCACCTCAAATCTCGTCGAGTTCACGCGTGGCGGCGGCGACTGATGTCGCACGGGATCTTTTGAAGATGCAGCTCTGGACCCGATCACCTCACCGAGTCCAGAGCGATCAACCTCTCCACCAAGGGCGGGTGGCTGTGATGCAGCCAAACGGTCAACGGGTGTGGCTGTGGGTGTGAAAGATGATCCACGCACAGCTTTCGCAAAGCCTGCTGCAGCGGAGCCACGCTGCCGACCGCCCGTGCTGCGTAAGCATCAGCCTGGAATTCATGCCGACGACTCATCGCCAGGCCCGCCATGCCCGTGAGGATACCAATCGGGCGGTAAAGGATGCCAAACAGCACCAAGCCCATGCCTGTGGGTGTGCCCGCAACCCCAAACGCCGCAAAAAAGGCAGGTTCATTCAGCATCCAGCCCAGCAGACCCATCATCAGCGCCAGCTCAGCCAGTCCCAGCACGAGATGCTTGCCGACATGACGCAGCTTGTTGTGGCCAATCTCGTGGGCAAGCACCGCGAGCAGTTCCTCGGGGGTGTGTTTGTCCAAAAGGGTATCAAACAGAGCGATTCGACGCGTGCGGCCAAAGCCAGCGAAGAAGGCATTCGCCTTGCTAGAACGTCGTGAGCCATCCACCACGCTGACCTCGCCCACCGGGAACTCTAGCCGCTGAGCGAGATCGAGCACAGCTTGGCGCAGAGGTCCGTCAGGCAGAGGAGTAAACTTCAAAAACAGCGGCATGATGAGACGTGGCGACAAAAAAGTCATCAGCAGGCTAAATCCTGCGATGAACAACCAGGCCCAGAGTGGAGCGAGACGTTGATGCTCAAAAAATGAGATGAGCAAACCCAAGACCGGTAGCCCCAGGCAAGCCAGCAGCAGGAGAGACTTCACTTTATCAGCCAAAAAAACACCCCAGGTCATGCGATTGAAGCCATGCCGCGCCTCGACGCCAAAGGTATCCCAGGCCTCAAACGGCAAGGAAGCCAGCACCTGAGCCAAGCCCACGCAGGCAGCAACCAGCACACCGCTGGCGATGGGGCCTGACGTTTGCTGATCTGCCCAGACCTGGAGTGCACCTAGGCCACCGCTCCACCACACGCCAGCCAACAGAGCCAGACCTGCGGCATCCTGCGCCACCGTCACGCGTGCGCCTTCTGCTAGGTAATCGCGCAGCTTTTGCAGGGTCTCTTCGGGGTAAAGGTCAGCGATAGAGGCTGGAAGCGCTTTGCCGAGACGCGCCATGTTCAGCAGCAGCGAGATGAGCTCGACATGAAACACGCCGAGCACCGCGAACAGAGCCGCCACAAACCAGGGATTGGAAATCGTCATGAGAAAATCAATGAGATGAAGGCACAAAAAAGCAGGCGGTCTCCCGCCTGCTTGAAATGAGATTGAATGGAACGAAGAGAATTATTCCGCGTTTTCTTCGATGTAACGAACGACATCACCCACGGAGAGGAGCTTTTCAGCCTCTTCATCAGGAACGTCGATGCCGAATTCTTCTTCGAAGGCCATGACGAGCTCGACGGTGTCCAGGGAGTCCGCGCCGAGATCTTCGATGAACTTGGCTTCCGTCGTCACCTGCTCAGGGTTCACGCCGAGCTGTTCGACGATGATGTCACGGACTTTGTCTTGGATGTTGTCTGCCATAGTGTGGGTGGGGGATGTGCGGCGGAGAGGTAGCGGCTCGTTTTTTTTTGGCAAGGGCGAATTTCGCTGATTTTCTCGAAGCGCGGAAGGCTCGATTTTTCAGGCTTCGGGCCGGGTTTCGACCGCTTCAGGGTTTGTAGGGCTTTCTGCCACGGCAGGCACCTTTTCCAAGAGCTCCCCACGGAAGGAAGCCAACACATCGTCGAGCACCCACGCAGCACCTTCATACTTCAGATCATCGATAACGGCACGCCGCTCAGGCCCCTCGCCACCAGACCGATACCAGACGTAAGCCAGCCCTTTGGTATCCCAGGGGCGCTTGTCCACACGAAACACATCGGCGTGCTTCACGATCACGCCCTCAGGTGAGCGGAAGCCATCGACATCACCCTGCAGGACCTTGTTGCGATTCAGCAAGATGATGATGCCCACCGCCCAAGCGCCAAGCAGCGAACCCCCGCCCCACCAGAATTGCTCACGGATCTCTTTCTCCGTGTAGCGATGCGGCTTCTCCGGCCAGCCATTTTGCGCCGCATAGGAAACCCAGCGGGGCGGTTCTCCCTCTCGCCCTGTAGGCCAGCCTTGGCGACGCGCATTTTCCACCCAGAGCTCCAGTTTGTCTGCAGCACGAGCTTCATCGAAGCTCTTTAGCACCACTTCCTCGAACCAAACCTGCTTGTCTGCGATGCGGTTGGCCTTGGGGTAACCTACCTGGCCATCATACAAAAAATAAAGCCCAAAGCCTGCCAGCATGGCCGCCATCATGCCCATGCGCCGAAAATACCAAGGCGTGACATGACAGAGGATCGGGTAGGCAGGCTTCTGCGGAGGGTTGGCATCAGACATGGCATGCACTTCACCGCTGGCGTCGCTTCAGCGCAACTCAGGAATTTGTCTGAGCCTTCGCTTGCCCAGACATGTCGCATGAAACCCTGCGCCCAAAGTGGAGTTCAATGCATCAGCGCAAGTCGAATCCGAAGCTCGCGGCCTGAATTCACTTTCATCGCTTGTCATATAGCCCCGCCCAGTGTGTCACTCATGTTCTCTTTTATGAAAAAATGGATCTTCTTGAGCCTTCTGTTTGCTTTTGCCGCCACGGCCTACTGGGTTCATGCACAGACCGCAGGACTGCGCGGCAGGTTTGATGGATTCGATACCAACAAAGATGGTGTCCTCACAGGCTCCGAGTTGGATGCCTCACCGCTGCTGCGGTCACTCGACCAAGATGGCAACGGCAGCCTGACGATGCTGGAGGCAGGCCTAGCCTTGCGCCAACTCAAGAAGACCCAAACCGGCTCTGCCAAGAGCAGCACAGCCGCAAGCGATCGAAAGGTCTTCGACTTCCTCGACAAAGATCATGATGGCCAGATCAGCGCGGCGGAATTGCCCAAAAAAGAATGGCTCAAACGACTGGATCAAAATGACGACGGAAAGATCTCTTTTGAGGAGGCAAGTCGCGTGGTCGCGTCCATGCGCGCACGAGGCGAGGCCTTGCCACGCATCCCAGGAGCACCGAGCACTGTAGCCCAACCTGAAGCAACCGCAGCGATCCTCGAAGACCTCACCGAAGCGCCACGCATCTTGAAAGCTTCGGAACACGGTGTCGGTCATCGAGTGCCTGAATTGCCCCTGGGAGACTCATCGTTGGAGGCCATGCTCCAGGGCAAAAAAGGACTGATCCTCGCCTTTTTCGGTGCGACCTGTCCCATCAGCGGCAAGCTCGGCCCTGAACTCGCTAGGCTCGAAAAAGACGCCACCGCGCAGGGTATCGGCATGGTGCTGGTCTGCCCCGTCTCCTCCGAAAATGAAACCGAGCGCGCCCAGTTCATTCAAGACCATAAGCTGAGTTCGACCGTGGTGCATGATCAGGAACACCAGATCACCGCAGCGCTGAAGGCAACCACCACGACTGAAATCTTCCTGCTCGATGCCCACCGCACCCTGATCTATCGCGGGGCCATTCACGATCAGTATGGCCTTGGCTACACCAAAGAAAAGCCGACACGCCACTACCTGCGCGACGCGATGGCGGCTCTCCTAGCGCAACAACGGCCAACCATCGAAGCAACCACAGCTCCCGGATGTGCTCTGGATTTGAAAAAAGCAGCCTCTGACACAGCCGTCACCGCGAAGGACATCACTTACCACCACCACATCTCCCGCATCTTGCAATCCAGTTGCCTGGAATGCCATCGTCAGGGCGGAGTTGGCCCGTTTAGCCTCGAAACTTATGAGGACGTCCTTGAGCACGCTGGCATGATCCGCAAGCAAGTGCAGCGCGGGGCCATGCCGCCCTGGTTTGCCGCCGCACCTGCCCACGGAGAAGCCAGCCCATGGGTCAATGACGTGTCTCTTTCTTCGCGGGACAAGGCCGACTTGCTGGCCTGGCTCGACACTCCAGATCGCCCCCGTGGCGATCCCGCCGATGCCCCAGCAGCACGGCATTACCCAAAGGAATGGGCTCTGGGTGAGCCTGATGCCGTCTTTCAGCTTCCCGAACCTGTCCACATCAAAGCCGAAGGCACCATGCCCTATCAGTTCGTCACGGTGGAGACGAACTTGAGCAAAGACCGCTGGGTGAATGGCTATGAAATCTTGCCCACCGATGCCGCAGTGGTGCATCACGTCATCGTGAATGTGCATGAAAAAGGCAGCCGCATCCGCGACCGTGGCGAAGGCGCTGGTGGCTACTGGGCTGCTTATGTTCCAGGAAACACACACCATCGCTGGCCAGTAGGTTTTGCCAAAAAGCTGCCCGCAGGAGCAACCCTGAGCTTCCAGATCCACTACACGCCGAATGGACGAAAAACCCAGGATCAGATGCGCATCGGCCTGCATTTTGCCGATGAGGAGCCCCGCTTCATCGTGCATACCGCCTCAGTCGCCCACCTGCGTCTCGCGATTCCACCGGGAGCCGCCAACCATGTCGAAACCAAAGAACAGCCCGTCCCGTTTGACATGCATGTCATGGCCTTCATGGCGCACATGCACGTGCGCGGAAAAGCCTTCAAGTATGAGGTCACCCAACCTGATGGAAAACCCGAGGTGCTGCTCGACATTCCCCGCTACGACTTCAATTGGCAGCTTCGCTACGACTACGCAACGCCGCGCTTCTTGCCCCGCGGCAGCCGCGTGAAAATCACCGCCGTCTATGACAACAGCGATGCCAATCCCGCCAACCCCGACCCCACGAAAACCGTCCGCTGGGGCCCCCAGACCCAAGACGAAATGATGATTGGCTACATCGAATACTTTACTCCGCACTCCCGCGAGGTCGCCACCCGCTGAAGCCCTCCTGAGGATTGGTGAGGCTCAACCTAACGAACTTGGAAGTTCATTTGACATAAAATGGCGGTTCGTAAATCGAACTTCCAAATTTGGTTATTCCACGTTCACGATCCTGAGATGCTCATCCTCACTTGCGCAGCAAGTCATGCTGACTGGAACCACGAGCGCTTCATGACTTGGCAAAATAAGCCTCCAAAGCTTGAACCAGATCTTCGCCAAACGTGATCCAGTGCTTGGCTAGAGCGGGCTGCTGAAGACCGGCAATGAAGTTGCAGTTGAACTCCAAAATCGCAGCATCAATGCCGAATCGAGCCAGCAAACCTTCGCCCAACGACCCTGGATTGCGAAAGCTGGGCAGGGTCGAGCCTTCCACGAACCAGGTGTGCTCGCGCAGGCAGGTTTCGAAAAACTGCATGCGTGCCAAGTGCCTCTCGCCTTCGGGGCCATCAGGGCGGCTCAGGTGCAGCTTGCCGTTGCCATCGTTGTGGAAATCCAGCGCCAGGGCTGGACGACGCCCTGCCTGAATCTCGGCCTGTAGCCAGCGCTCCAGGGCCGCATTTTCAGGAGCATGGCGTGGATCCGCTGGCTGATCCCATTTTCGATTCAGATCCCAACCGCCAAGGTTGAAGCGAGTGCCGCCGCGCGCGACGCCGTCCTTGTTTGCCATGGGCAGGATGCAAACTTGATGCCGCGCGAGCCATGCTTTGGCCTCAGCATCTTCGCGAAGAAGGCGGCGCACGAGCCCCTCGACGACCCAATTGCCAGCAGGCTCCCAGGGATGCGCCCGTGCCCGCAGAAAAACGCGATGTCTAGCCTCTGGGCTACCCACGCGTAGGATCTCCAGGTTTCGGCCCTGCACGGTCTGTCCGATGGTGTCGATGCGAACGCTCGGGTGCGCGCGGATTTGCTCCAGAAACCGGTCCAGATCCGATAGGCGGTAGGGCTCGGCTCGGGCGACAAAAAGGGCCGCAGCTGGCATCTCTAGCGTGACCTGCACTCGCCCTGGGCCAGGCGAATGAGTCGGTACGGGCGTCCAGTGCTTGCCATCCGGTGACACGACCACCTGTCGGATTTCTCCCGAGACGGACCCAGGTTTCGAGTTCCACACGTTGTCCAGGTTTTTGAATTCCAGAGTCAACTTGCGCCCCTTGGCAGCTTGGAGACGAAAGTGCAGGTGCCCTGCTGCCCGGTTTAGCGACTGGCGCTGCTGATCATAAATCAGATGGATCAGCACGGTGCCATCGGCAGCGACTTCATACCAGAGGGGAGAAGCATTCTCGAAGCTGGTGTCGATGAAATCGACGGGGGACTCGGGAACTTCATCGACAGCGATGGCCCGAGTGGCGAAGGCAAGCAAGACGGCGAGAACCCATTTCATAAAAATAGAATTACAGGCTGACCCCCAGCGATTGTTCAGCCTAGGCCATGGTTTTGTCATCGAAGCTCTCTCTTCCGAAAGCAGACCCGGTGCATGGGTGCCTAGCCGAGACTCTGGATCACCTAGGAAAACATGAATTTCAGGAGCCCTTGCATTGAAAAAGTGAATTCTCGATTGAATAAAATTAAACTCATGTTTCACTTTTCTCATGAAACGATTCCCCGTCACCTGTCCCAGCTGTGAACAGCAGCTGCAGGTGAAGCGACTGACCTGTGATCGCTGCGGCACCGAGGTGGAAGGCATTTATCCACTTCCCCAGCTGGCGGCACTGTCGGCCGAGGATCAGGCTTTCATCTGCGAGTTTGTGAAGACCAGCGGCAGCCTGAAGGAAATGGCCGCCCTGCTGAAGGTGAGCTACCCCACCGTGCGCAATCGGCTCGATGAGGTCATCGCAAGACTCCAACCCCCATCTGCTCAGCCATGAAAACCACTCAGCTGCTGTTTTCTCCCTTTCACCGCATCGCCGGGGGCGGTGCCCTGGTCAGTGGAATGGTCGGCATCGGGCTCGCCGGACTCATTGGCTCAGCGCAGGGACTGCATTTTGACGGCGTACTGGACGTTCATGTGGGGAAAAAAGCGCCCGGCTGGGTTTTCGTCGTCGAAGGATTCATCAGTTGGCTCAGCCTCGCCCTTTTGCTGCTGGTGGCCGGTCGCCTGCTCTCAAAGACAGCCTTTCGCAGCATCGACTTGCTCGGCACGCAGGCGCTCGCGCGCTGGCCTATGGTACTGACGGCGCTGGCTTGCTCAGCCCCCGGATTTCACCGTTACAGCCACGCTCTGATGCAGTCGCTGGTCGGGCTAAAGCCGGGGCAGGTACCGTCCATGCCAGCTTTTGGGGCAGATGGCATCGTCTTCGGCTTGGTGACCCTGCTGATCCTGGCCTGCACCGGGTGGATGGTCCTGCTGATGTGGAAGTCCTTTTCGCATTGCTGCAACGTCCGCGGTGGGAAGGCCGTGGGCCTGTTCATCATCACCCTGCTGCTCGCTGAAGCGCTTTCAAAGCTGCTGATTGGGCGACTTTTCCTGCTACTCGAAACCGCAGCGTCATGAAGAAAGGACTTCTCTCTTGGATAGCCCTGCTGCTGGCAGCGGCGGCGCTGGTCATGCTGCATGGGGAATGGATGCCCCAGCTGCCCGAGCGTGTGGCGGTGCACTTTGGCGGGGATGGCAAGGCCAACCGTTGGTCTTCCAAAAGCGAACTCAGCCTAGGCACCTTGGGCGTGCATCTCGGCACGGCGGGTTTCATCGTGCTGCTCACGAGCCTGATCCACAAGCTGCCACCTTCGGTGGTGAATCTGCCCAACCCTGGCTATTGGCGCCAGCCAGCCCACTTTCCGCTCGCCTGTCGCTACCTGAGCGACTGGGGCCGCTGGTTTGCGACGGCGGAGCTGGCCTGGGCCTGCGCCATGGATCATCAACTTTTTCTGGCCAATCTGCACCAACCCGCGCACCTGGACACCCAGGCCACTTACGGGCTGCTTGCCGCAGCGCTAGTGGGCACAGCAGTGATGCTTGGCCTTTTGCTGTGGCGATTCAGACGCGTGCCCCACGCGGCAGCATCCCTGCCCTGAGCACGCAGCTTTGCCCCCCATTTTAGAGGTCAAAAGCCCCAACTGCCGTATCGAAGCGATCCGTTGCAGGTCACTCCAGCACCTTGAGCTGAAGATGGCGGTATTCCATGACGCCACGATCACCTTCCAGCCCGATCGGGCCGGTGGTGGGCAGAGCCAGAGCCGCCTCCAGGACCTCGCCATTGCAGGTGCAGTGGGCCACGCCATCCCTTACGGTCACCTCAATCAAGTTCCAGTCCTGAGCTTTGTAGCGCTTCAGCGTCTTGTACGGCCCGGCCACCAAGTAGTCGCGGCACTGCAGCTGGGGCTTGCGGATGAAGATGCCGCTGTCAGCGTTCACACCGGCGCGGAACTCCAGCTTCAGGACAAAGTTCTGGGGAAACACCTCCACGGTGTAAAGTTGGCCGGTGAGTTTGTCCATCTCCGTGGGGAAGGTCACCGCGATGACGCCGTCCTTCACGAGGTAACGTCCAGCGTCAGCAGCTTCGGTCTTACCATCGTGCTTTTCCAAGATGGAGCCTGGGCTAGGGGCGTCCTTTTTTGTCTTTTCACGAAAGCACCAGCCGGTGAGGTCCTTGCCATTGAACAGGCTTTTGAATCCTGGCTCCGGCTGCCAGTCATCGGCGTGCAGCAGGGGCGCGGAAAGGAGGGCGGCGGTGAGGAGGATTTTCATGAAGGAATGAGGTCAGGCGCAGGAAACGCCTGAGGAAGCTCGATTGTTCCGGGCTTTATCCGGGCAGGAAGTGTTTGCGTCCATCTGCCCTGCCAGAACGAACTTCCGCCAGACGTTTCAGCCCAACGGCCACGTTGCCGCTGCGAAACTGACCCACCCCTATCCCATGAAAAAAACCATGCGTCTCCTCACCGCTGTCTTTGCCGGTCTCTTTGCCAACGCCCAGGCGGGCGAAGGTGAAAAGGTCGATTACCCCGCCCCTGAAGTCTCTGGCCTCAACCAGGACGGAGCGACCGTGAACTTTGCCGATGTTTACAAGAAAGGCCCCACCGTGGTCTTCTTTTACCCCAAGGCGGACACCCCTGGCTGCACCAAGCAGGCCTGTTCCCTGCGCGACTCGTTTGCTGACCTGAGCAAGCAGGGCGTCCAGGTGCTCGGCGTCTCCTTCGACAAACCCGAGGCGCAGAAGGGCTTTCGGGACAAATTCACCCTGCCTTACGATCTCATTGCCGACCCTGAGGGCAAAATCGTTGATGCCTTCAAAGTGGATCGCATGGCCAAAGGGCTGCTGAACCTAGCCACGCGCCAGTGCTTTCTCATCAAGGATGGCAAAGTCATCTGGCAGGATCGCAAAGCCTCCACCGACCAGCAGGCCGCTGACATTCAGCGAGTCCTGGCAAGCCTGAAGTAAGGCTCTGTTCCAAAACAAAGCGGGGTTGGCTTCATCGCCAACCCCGCTTTTTGCGTTGGGAAAAGAATCCAGTGAACGGTCAGGCCGCCATCTTTTGCAGCCCTGAATTCACCAGCAACTGTGCCAATTCAGGAGAATATCGCACGATCTCGTGGGCCAGCATTTCCAGGCGTGTCTCTGACCGCCAAGAGCCGCGCAGGCTGCGGTCAGCATCATCAAGCTCATGCGTCATGGTGATGTTGAACACCATGGTATCGTTTTGAAGTTCGAGTTGCGTTGGCATCGGGAGCTAGGAGGATAGGGCTGTCGGCTCAGTGGTTTTCACCTCGCCTTCATGAACCATGAACTTCCTCCGGGTCAGCACTCCCTCCTTGATCTTCTGCTCGATCGCTTGGCCGAGAAGCAGACGAGCTGCTTCCGACGGGCTGCAGCCATACATCCCATCGGCGGTCAGGTCCTCCAGATATATTTTGATCTGGGGAGTGACTGCGATGGTCATGGTGACCGAATCGAAGCTGTTGGACGGGCGTGCCATTGGATTAAAACCCGGAATTAATGGCATAATAACCAGCTCAAACCCGAGTCGCAAGAATGAACTGGGTTATTTTGGGGTAAAAACAGGGTAAAAATGCCCCAAGTGATTAAGTTTACTTAACTAATTAGCGAAAATTCTCACATTTGAGAGCCTTGTGAATGCCCTGGCCGGCTCAGATCCCATGCCAAAACACGAGCCTGGCAGTGCGTGTTTTTTCACTCGCGTGATGGAGTCGAGGCTTGGCGCACGTTCCTTGCGCCCCATGAAAATCCGGTTTTTTGCTTCTCTGATCACTGCTCTACTTTCCCCTGCCCTGCTGCCCGCTGAGGATGGCTGGCAGGAGTGGTTCAAAGACGGCCTCGGCTCAGATGCCCAGATCGTCAGCGGCCAAGCCACCTACAAGGTCGAAAATGGCGTCCTCATCGGCACCACGACCGAAGGCAGCCCGAACACCTTCCTCGTCAAAGGTCCCTTCAAAGACTTCGAACTCCAGTTTGAGGTGCAGGTGGACAACGAGCTGAACTCCGGCGTGCAGGTCCGCAGCCACCTCGCCAAGGAAGGTGACCCTGCCCCCGAAGGCAGCAAAAACGGCAAGCCCCTGCCCGCAGGCCGCCTCTACGGTCCGCAGTGCGAGATCGCCGTGAATGGCACCGCTGGTGATTTTTACGACGAGGCCCGTCGCGGCACCTGGTGGAGCATCCTGACGCAGACAGAAGCCGTCCGCACTGAAGAAGCCAAGGCCGCCTTCAAGAAAGGCGAGTGGAACCACTACCGCATCCTGGTGAAAGGCGACCACTACCAGAGCTTCGTGAACGGTGTAAAAACCGCCGACTTCCACCAGCCCGGCGATCCCGAAGGCTACATCGGCTTCCAGGTGCATGGCATCAAGGCAGGCACCGGCCCCTACACCGTGCGCTGGCGCGCCGTGAAGCTAAAGACGCTGTAACCTGCTCCCTTTAAAGCCTTTCCATCAACGGCTGCCTGCTTTGCGGGCAGCCGTTTTCATTTCCGCCAAGCCTTCCAGCACGAAACAAAACCCTTCGCGAAGTCCTGCGGGCGCGCGCTGATCCAGGTGTCTATCGTTTCAGGCGCGAACCACTCGCCACAGGCGATTTCTTCCGGCAGCGGGCGCATCGGGCCGTTGTGGCGGGCGAGGTGGAGCTCGACAAATTCGTGGTCCGTGTGCGTACCAGCAGGCAACTGTGCGGCAAGTTCGGTGCTGTCGATCTCGATGCCGATTTCTTCCCGCGTCTCGCGGATGGCGCAGGCGGCGTAGCTTTCGCCGACATCCAGATGCCCAGCGGCGCTGCTGTCCCATTTCAGCGGCGACACATCCTTCAGGTGGGAGCGCTTTTGCAGATACACCTCCCCGCGTGAGTTGATGACGAAGACATGAACTGCGCGGTGCAGCAGCCCTTTGGCATGGACCTCGCCGCGTGGGAGCTGCTGGATGACCTCATTGCGCTCATTCACCACATCAAACATCTCGCTGGCCTTCTGCCCGGCGTCGGTGCCACAGCGGTTTTCATACCAGCGGCTCAGGTTCACCCATTCCTCCAGGCTTAGTTCTTCCGCTCGCAGCGTGGCGGGCTTGCCCAGATGATCGACCAGCGCCTGCCAGCCTCCGGGTGGTTCGGGAAGCAGGTTTTTCATCTGCTTCCGGCGCTGGCTGAAGCCGAGGCGCACCAGCTTTTCAAACATGCGCCGGTCGCACACCGGCAACGTGCGCGGATCACGCGGCGTCAGGCGCACCACGGCGCTGTCCACCTTCGGCTTTGGCTTGAAGACCTCCGGCGGCACGACGCGTAGCATCTCCACCTCCCAATCACGCTGCACCATCAGGCTCAGCGCGCCGTAGCCGTCCTGGCCCACCTTGGCCGCGAGGCGGTCGCAGACCTCCTTTTGCAGCATGAAAACGGCACGCGTGACAGGCGTCGGCGGTGTGAGCAGGTGCTTCAAAATCTCCCCGCCCACCGAGTAGGGTAGGTTCCCGATCACACGCACATCACCTTGCTGATACCAGCCGCGCGTGCTGACGCGGGTGGCGTCCTCATGCAGCACAGTGACATCTGCCCGGCCTTCATAGCGCTTTTGCAGCTCGGGCGCGAGTGCGTGATCTTTTTCAATGAGCACCAGCTGCTGCGGACGCCCCACCAGATGCTGCGTCATCGCCCCCAGGCCTGGCCCAGGCTCCACGACAAACGGCGCGCCATCCGGCTCGATCTGATCGGCGATCCAGTGCGCGAGGTTGTCATCCACGAGGAAATTCTGCCCCATGCTGCGGCGCGGGGCCACCTCCTGGCCGCTGATGATGCGGGTGCTGCGTCTGCCGGTGCCTTGGGATCTCATGCCCTGAGATGCACGGGGGATCCACTGCGCGCAAATGCCGAAATGCGAGGTCCTGCGCCTACCGGAGAAGTGCCCCGACATCCAGAGGATGCCCGCGCAAGAAATCTGCTGCTGGAAGGCGCTTGCCCCCTTCTGCCTGCACCTCCTCCAGCCTTAGCAAACCCGTGCCGCAGGTCACCACGAGCCCGGTTTTCGCATCGCAGGAAAGGACCGTGCCCGGCACAGGGCAGACATCTCCCTCCAGCTGCGTGGCGCGGTGAATCTTCAGCACGGCGGGCTTTTCTCCCGGCAGCAGGCAGCTGGTGCCCGGCCAAGGGGAATAGGCGCGGATCAGGCGCTCCAGCTCCACCGCCGGGCGTGACCAATCGAGGCGGCCATCCTCACGCCGCAGCTTCCCGCAGTGGGTGGCACGCGCGTTGTCCTGCGGCGTTCGTGGCGGCTGGCCGGTGGCGATCAGGTCCAGCGCCCGCTCCAGGCTGGCAGGCGCGGCCAGGGCCAGCCTGTCATGCAGTGTGCCGCCGGTGTCCGTGGGCAGGATGGGCATGGCGTCCATCAGCAGCATGTCCCCGGTGTCCAAGCCCTCGTCCATGAACATGATGGTCACGCCCGTCTCTGCATCGCCTTCACGGATGGCCGCCTGGATGGGCGATGCCCCGCGATGCCGTGGCAGCAGGGAGGCGTGGATGTTCAGGCAGGCTAGCCGCGGCACCTCCAGCAAGCTCTTTGGCAAAATCTGACCGTAGGCCACCACCACCGCCACATCCGCCTGAAAGGCGCGCAGCTCTTCCACGATGTGCCGGATCTTCGGCGGCTGCAGCACGGTCAGGCCTGCGGCGAGCGCGCGCACCTTCACCTCCGGTGGCGTCATCACCAGCTTCCGCCCCGCAGGCTTGTCTGGCTGTGTGACCACCCCCACGACCTCATGTTTCGGTGTCGTCAAAAGCCACTCCAACGAGGGCAGGCCGATGTCACCAGTGCCGATGAAAAGAATGCGCATGGGGGAAGCCAAAAGCTGAAAACTGAAATGCTGAAAAAAGAAAGAGCGAGAAGGCGGTGAGAAGACGGAGGAGTGGAAAATGGAGAGATGAAACCAGAACGCTTTGGGCTTCTGATCATGCATCCGCTTTTAGCTTTCAGCCTTTCCCTAGATCCTCATCTTCTCCAGCTCGCGCCAGGCATCCAGCGTCATGACACCACCGATGATGTCGTAAAGCACCTTGGCGGGCGGCTGGCTGGCGTCGATGTTCACGATGCGCTCGTCCTGATAGTAGTCCAGGATTGGCTTGGTCTCGGCTTCGTAAGTCGCAAAGCGCTGCTGGATCACAGCCTCGTTGGCATCGTCAAAACGGTTGTCCTTCAGCGCGCGCTTGCGCAGGCGGCGTGCTAGCTCCGTGCGGTCGGGGCAACTCAGGTGGAAGACCTTCAGCACCTCAATGTCTGCTTCCATCAGCCTAGCCTGCTCTACATTGCGCGGAATGCCATCCAGCACGAGAAAGTCGATCTCTGGCTTGAACTGGTGGCTGTCCACCCGCTGCTTGATGTTTGCCCGCCAAAGCTGGACCGTCACATCATCGGGCACGAGTTCACCTCGGCTGGAGTATTCGACAAACTTCTGACCCAGAGGCGTGCGGGTATCCAGGGAGCGGAAAACATCGCCGCAAGCCAGATGATGAAAGCGCGGGATGGTGCCCAGGACCTTGCCCTGGGTGCCCTTGCCGCTGCCGGGGGCACCGAGAATGAGAATGGTACGAAATTTACCTGTAAATGGAGGCATGATGCGAGCCCTGTAGCACGTCGCGGAATCGTCACAAGCCGCGCTTTTGCCTCAGTTTGGGCGATGGCTGTCCTCCAGCAGTGCCAGGGCCGTGTCGCGCACCGCCTCCACTGGCAGACATTTCAGGTCACCGCCCGGTGCCCGCAGCGTGCGCACCCCGGCCTGGGGTGGTGCCCACAGCGCCGGATCGGTTGGGCCAAAAAGCAGCAGGCAGGGCAGCCCACAGGCTGCGGCCAGATGCCCGACACCACTGTCATGCCCCAGGTAAAGCGTGCAGCCGCACAAGCGATCCGCAAGCTCTGCTAGCGGCACCTGATGCCAGCGGGGAAAAGGCAGATCGGCAGGCAGCGTGCCGCGTTCCTCCTCGGCCTCGCCACTCAGGAAAACCACCTCCACCTCGGGATCTTGCGCCCGGATCGCTTGCGCCACCGCCAGCCAGCGCTCCAGCGGCCAGTTTTTCATCGGCGAGCCACTGCCTGGATGAATGGCCACACGCCTTGCCGCCGCCTGCGGCACATTTGGGCAGGCAAACAGTGGCGCGCGCCAATCGCCATCCTCCAAGAAAAGCGCCAACTGCTCCAGCGGACGCCCCAGCTGCTGGCAGGCATGACCTTGCCCTGGCAGAACCTGATGCGGAGCCTGAAGAAACGTGCGCACGCCGATGCGCTGCATGTTTTCCCGTAGGATGCCATCGGGGTCATACAGATGGCTGATCACCAGCGTGCAGCGCCCGATCTCTGCGGCTAGCGCGGGGTCGATCTGCCCACCTCGGGCAAAGAAACGCGCCATGCGCACATCACCTAGTGGCCGCACAGCATCAGCCAAGCCAGCCTTCAGGGCCAGATCTACCCAACCCCGCTGGCTCATGACCTCCAGGTGCGCCTTCGGCATCGCCCGTCGCAGATGTCGGATGACGGGTAGCGTCAGAATAAAATCTCCCAACGCCCCACCGCGGATGTAGAGCACCCGGGGCAGCGCCGAAGGCACCTCAGGCAGACTCATTTTCCCATCCGGTAGATCCCACCATTCCAGTCCAGCACCAGCATTTCGCCAGAAGCATTCGCACAGAAAGCCGTGGGCTTCACGAGGACTGTCGGCTTTTTCTTTGGATTGTCGGCCGGGGTCTGCGGGCTGGTGTAGAGCAGGGTGTTGCCCGCCACCTTGCCGCTGTCATCCACCTTCAGGCTCCAGATTTTGCCCAAGACAAAATCGCCATAGACGTAGCTGCCCGCCAGCTCCGGCAGTGCCTTCCCGGTGTAAACGATGCCGCCGGTGATGCTCAGGCCTTCGCCATGGTGGTATTCAAAAATCGGATCGATCAGCTTCGCGCCTTCCGGCGGGGCATCCATGCGCAGCGGGAAGGGGCGGGCTCCTTCGCGGTAGCTCCAGCCGTAGTTTCCGCCTTTTTCGATCCAGTTGATCTCCTCCCACAGGTCCTGCCCCACATCCGCCAGCCACAGGCGGCCCTTCGCGTCAAAGCTCATGCCCCAGGGATTGCGAATGCCATAGGCGTAGATCTGCGGCAGCGCATCGACTCCATCCGCAAAGGGATTGTCTGCGGGGATGCCATACGCGTTGTGATACTCACGGCTATTCACGTCGATGCGCAGCACCTTCCCCACCAGCACCGCATTCAGCTGCGCCATGCGCTTTTCGTCGTTGCGCTTCGAGGTATCACCCACGCCGATGTAGAGGTAGCCATCTGGACCGAAGACCAGATTGCCACCGTGGTGGTTCCAGTTGATCAGCGGGATCTCCAGCAACACGCGCTCGGTGCTCTCGTCTGCCTTGTCTCCACTGGCCTTCATCTCACTCACGACCAGCCGCTTCGGTTTCTGCATCGTGTAGCAGAGGTAAAAGAGCCCGTTCTCCGCGAACTTCGGGTGAAAGGCCATGCCGTTCAGCCCTTCCTCGAACTTGCCATTCGCCGCCTCCAGGCCGCGCGTGCTCAGGTCCAGAAAGGTCTTCGCCTCACCGGCCTGCTCGTCTTTGGGCAAAATCAGCACCTGACCACGCTGCAGCGCCAAGAACTCCCGCTGACTGCCATCGGGCGGGATCAGCACCGCGATGGGCCACGGCGTGCTCAACTTTTCATGCACGCGGACGAGCTTGACCGTGTCTGCAGCAAAGGCCGACCCAGCGAGGGCCAGCGCGAGGAAGGCGGAGGCGATGAACTTCATGAGGAAAAAAGAAACCTGAACATGCGACCAAACGCCCCCACCCGGCAATCCCTAACGACGGAGCAATGGAAAAAAGCGGCTCTTCACCAGCCCTTCTGGCCTGCGCGGCTCCCGGCTCCCGCCAACTCCGCAGATGACGGAGCTGTTTTCTTCGACACTCTGAGCCCCCGCCATCATGCCCGACGACCTCTTTGCCGCTGATTCTCCTGCCCCTGCCTCCGGGACAGCGGTGGACCCTGGTGCGCCCTTGGCCGCCCGGATGCGCCCACGCACCCTAGCAGAATACACCGGGCAGGCTCACATTTTGGGCGAAGGGCGGCTGCTGCGTCGCGCGATCCTGGCAGATCGCTTCTCCTCCATCCTGCTCTACGGGCCGCCGGGGGTTGGCAAAACCACCCTGGCCAGCATCATCAGCCATGAGACCCGCGCCCGTTTCGTGACGCTGAGCGGTGTGGAGAGCAGCGTGGCGGACATTCGCCGAGAGGCTGAGGCAGCGGCACGGCTGCGCCAGCTCAATGGGCAGTCCACGATCCTTTTTGTCGATGAAATCCATCGCTTCAACAAAGCCCAGCAAGACGTGCTGCTGCCGCATCTCGAGCGCGGCACGCTGCGCTTCATCGGCGCGACCACGCACAACCCGTTCTTTTATGTCAATAGCCCGCTGGTCAGTCGCTCTCAAGTCTTCACGCTAGAGCCCCTGGGCATACCTGAGCTGCAAACCCTCATCGAACGCGCACTCGCTGATGAAGAACGCGGCCTGGGTCAAAGCAAGGCCAGCATCACCCCCGAGGCGAGTCTTCACTTGGCGACAATCTGCGACGGCGATGCACGCAAATGCCTGAATGCGCTGGAGCTGGCCGTGCTCTCCACCCCAGCCGGACCAGACGGACGCATCGTCATCGACCTAGCTGCCGCCGAGGAAAGCGTGCAGCAAAAAACCGTGGTCTATGATGGCGATGGCGACGCGCACTACGATACGGCCAGCGCCTTCATCAAATCCATCCGTGCCAGTGATCCCGATGCAGCCATCTACTGGCTGGCGAAGATGCTGCACGCCGGCGAAGACATCCGCTTCATCACCCGGCGCATCGTCATCGCTGCCAGCGAGGACATCGGCTTGGCGGACAGCAACGCGCTACGAGTGGCTGTTGCCGCCCAACAAGCGGTGGAATTCATCGGCATGCCAGAGTCGCAACTCATCCTGTCCCATGCCGTGCTTTACCTGGCTACCGCCCCGAAGAGCAACAGCGCCACCCAGGCCATCGGTGCCGCGATGTCTGATGTGAAGCATGGTCGCACCCTGCCTGTGCCGAAACACCTGCGGGACAAACATTATGCCGGGGCCAAGACCCTGGGCCACGGCGAAGGCTACCTGAACCCACATCACTACGAAGGTGGCTTCGTACCGCAGCGCTGCCTGGAAGGTGGACGGCAGTACTACGAGCCGACCACACACGGCCTGGAGGGGCGCATCAAAGAACGCCTGGACCATTACCGACGCCTCTGGGAAGAGGCCGCGCAAAAAGGTTCCTGACTGGCCCTGCGGCTACTGGAGCCGACGCCAAACTTGCGGCAAACGTCTCTCGATGAGCTGTCGAGTCGTTGCGGGAATGCGTTCGCGTGTCATCGGCACATTCACCGTGTCTTCCACCTCCAGCCGACCGGGTTCACGGCTGTATTTGAAAGCCTTTTCCAATCCACCATCCGCCGTCAGCGGTAGATCCTGACGCTGGGGATTTGGAATAGAGAGGAAAAAGCGATCTGTCCCCTCCGCTTTCTTGGCACGCAGCCGCGCCGAGGCTAGCTCACGAAAAAGCTCACGCGCAGTCCACTCCGCCGGGTTCACATACTGAAGCTGCGCCGCCAGCAGCGGCTGGAACTCAGGCTGCGCGCGCAGCGCCGCAAAGGCGCGGTCGATCTCCTCCTGCACCAGCGGGAAATGTGTGCAGCCCAGCACCACCGTGCTCAGGGGGGCCGCCCCGGGCTGGCGTGCATGAGTTTGCAGCAGCTCGCGCGCATCCACAGCACAGCGCTCAGGCACAGTCTCGGGAAAACTGGGATCACCCTCGATGACTCCGGCCAAGTTGGGGCTGCCCTGCTGAGTCACAGCTGGCACCAGACGCCCTGCCAAACCTAAAGTTTGACCGATCACGCGGGGATAGGCCCCACTGGCACAAGTGCCCACGGTGGCCAGCACACCCACAGCTCCACCTTCATGCGCCGCCAAAACACCGCGCGCACCTGCCTCCACCACGCCCACCACGATCACAGGTAGATCCCAGGCTTTTAGCGCTGAGCGCAAATCATCAATGCCATAAGCCGTGGCCGTGTTGCAGGCGATGACCAGCGCCTTCACCGGCGGCTTGTCCTGGCGGAAAACACCCGCAGTGGGATCAAACCAGCGTTTGCCCAGCAGGAACACACCGTCTTTCAAGATCAGCTCACGCAGGTAATCCGTGCGACCCGCGCTAGAGTAGTTGCCATACGGCATGTTGGCCTGATCGCCGAAGTATTGAAAGCGCTCGCCCGCAAAGTCAGGCACACCATCGGCACCTGGCTGAAGCGTGTCATTGTGAAAGGCATCCAACGTCAGGATGGCTTCTAGCACAGTCAGACCACCGATGCCTGAATCAAAGACCCCAATCGGCAAATCGCGAGTGTCTCCTGAAAACACCGAACGATCCAGAGAGAAGGCCGCCTGCCCCTCGGGATGAGCTGACACATGGGATAGCAGATCCGCCGTCCAGCCAGAGGCAGACAGGCAGCTCAGACCGGCGAAGAGCCAGCAGCGAAGGAAACAAGGCAAAGTCATGGCAGAGAGAACGCGTGGGGTAGCAAAGCGGAGATCGGCAAGGTCTGGGGGGTGCCGTTTTGCACCCAAGTCACCTCCGTGACACCCCCAGGCAGGGAAAATTCAGCGATGACCTGCCGACAAGCGCCGCAGGGCGGGAACTCGCTCTGGAGGCAGATGACGGCGATCTGAGCGAGCTTCAGGCGGGGACCTTCCGCAGCGACGGCTTGGAAGATGGCAGCACGCTCGGCACAGATCGTTAGGCCGTAGCTGGCGTTTTCCACATTGCAGCCGGTGAAAAGCCCACCCTGGGTGGTCAGCAGCGCACAGCCGACCTGAAAACCGGAATAGGGCGCATAAGCGCGTCCGGCGGCTTCGCGAGCAAGAGTCAGCAAGTCTGGCATAGCCCTGAAAATGCCACAGCACGCCGCTACGGAAACCAGAAAGCCGCAAAAACCCATAAGCGACAGCCCGCGAACCTCAGTCGCAAGAACTCCAGCGCAGTTGCAGGCTCGCAAAGCCGGATTACCGAATGCCTCCCATGACCTTTGCCCATCCTGCTGCTCTCTGGTGCCTCGCAGCACTGCCTGTGGTGGTGGCCATTCATTTCCTGCAACGACGCAGCCAGAGGCAGATCATCACCACGCTTTTCCTGCTGCAACCCTGGCGGCGCGAATCGGAGGTCGGGCATCGGTTTGAGCGGCTGCGCACCTCCCTGCCTCTGCTGATGCAGCTGCTCAGCGTGCTGGTGCTGACCTGGCTGCTCGCCTCTCCCCGCTGGGCTCATCCCGAGGCCGTGCAGCGACTCGCCATCGTGCTGGATAGCTCCGCCTCCATGACTGCCTTTCGGCCTCAGGCTGAGCAAGCTGTGGCTGAGGTGCTGAGTTTGCGTCTGCCTCAGGTGCGCGCTGAACTCGCCCTGCTGGTGTCCGACCCCAGTCAACCTGCCCTGTATCATGGCGACTCAGCCGCCAACCTGCTCGCGGCCCTGAGCCGATGGCAGCCCGATCTGGGAGTGCACGACTTTTCCCCTGCCCTGCGGGCAGGCCGCGAGTTGGTGACGGCCCAGGGCAGTCTGGTGCTGGTGACCGATCACACCGCGCCGCAGCCTCTGCCCTGGCAGGCGACGCGTGTGGCGGTAGGACAGGAAATGGCCAACGTCGGCTGGGCAGGAGCCAGCATTGAGGAGCGCGAGGGGCAACTCCACTGGCGCGCCCTTTTGCACAATCCCAGCCGCACAGCCCAAACGCGCGAGTGGCAAGTCGAGGCAGGGACAGGAACCTCCGTCTGGCAAAGCATCACCCTAGCCCCCGGCGCGACTCATGCCCTGAGCGGCCCTTTTCCTCCCCAGGATGAATTGCGACTGCGGCTGAAGCCGGATGCCTTTGCGCGTGACGATACCCTGCCGCTGGTGCGGCCGAAGCCGAAGCCGCTGAGCCTGCATTTGCCTGCCCCGCTGATGCCGGATGGCACCGCCGAACTGCGCGAGTGGATGCAAAGGCTGCCAGGCTTTCAAGCCACCTCATCCGTGGCCCAGGCAGACCTGCGCGCCTTTGTTTGGCCACCAAGTGTAGCGCTAGAAGACGGGCAGCACGCCATCGTCTTCGCCTCGCCACCCAAGGGCGATCACCCCGCTTGGCTACGCGAGGAAATCGTCGCAGAAACTCATCCACTGATCGAAGGGCTGAACTGGCAATCCCTGCTGGCCGCTGAAGGCATGATCATCCCACAAGATGAACACGACCGTGTGCTGCTCTGGCAGGGCAAGCGACCGCTGATCACCCTGCGCCGCACCGCCGCCGGCGCGCAGCAGCTGTTTTGCCACTTTGACCTCAGCCGCAGCAATGCCCTGAAGCTGCCTGCACTGGCCATTTTGCTGCACCGATTTTTGACCCAGGTGCGGCAGGAAAAAATCGCCCCGGCAGCAGCCAACTACGACACCCGCCAGCGGCTGGACCTCGCCCATGAACGCGGCCCCAATGCGCCAGCGCTAGAGCTTCGCACGCGCGACTCGGCAGCCCCTCAGCGGCTGCCTGTGGCCCAGGCTCATCTACTGCGCGCTCCATCCGAGCCCTGTTTTTTCGAAGTCTGGCAGGGAGATCGACGCCTGCTCCAGGCGGCAGCTAGCTTTGCAGATCTGCGGGAGGCGGATTTGCGCGAGGCCAGCACGCAGAATGACCTAACCCGCCTAAGTCTCAGTCAGGGAGATACCCTGCTGCGCCCTGACCCGTGGACAGCCCTGTGGCTGCTAGGCCTGCTGGCTCTGCTGCTGGCTAGCTGGTGGTGGAGTCGAGACAGCGCCGGATTGCAGCATCCTGCCACGGTGCGCTAGGCTAGCTCCGCCATCGTGCCACGTGTGACTCCGAGCTGACTCTGCGCCTTCAGGTCGCGCCAGATGTCTTCACCCCGCCGGCTGCCACGCAGCAGCGCTTGATAGGTTTGCAGGATCTTCTGGGACTCGCCGCGATCTTGCTCCAGCAACTCCACGCGGTAGTGGCGCAGCCCGGCCTGCATCAGGCCAGGGAAAAACTGCGCCCCAGTCTGCGGCACAGCATTGAAGAGCGTGTTTCGGCAGCCCACGTCCGCCTTCAGCGGATGCTCCATGCCCACCCGATCTCGCAGGCGCACCTTGTGATGCTCACATGGCCGCCCGCAGTTTGTGAAGTCCGTGCCTTCGCTCAAGAACGCCGCAAAGGCGCAGTGCTCCATGTGAAACATCGGCATGTGCTGATGCAGCGTGATCTCAAACCATGGAGGCGGTGCCGCAGCCAGCAGATCCAGCACTTGCTCCACATTCAAATCGTAGCTGATCGTCAGCCTTTGCAGGCCGGTTTGCTTCAAAAATTCTGCCGTCAGGGGATTGGCGACATTCAAAGAAAAGTCACCCGTCACCGGCAGACCGACATCTCGGAAGTAAGCGATAGCTCCCAGGTTGCGAATCAACACACCATGCGGCTCAGCACGCTCGATCAGCTTGAAGAAACCGGCCTCGCCGGACTTCTGGATGCGCGGTGTCGCGAGCCAGATCTGCGCGCGCCCATCGCTGCGCACCTGACGCACCGCCTCGGCATACTGGCGGATGTCCTCAAAATCCACGTAGAGCTGCGTCACCCCCGACTCGATGGCTGCCTGGATCTGATCGAAACTGCGACACAGCGCCAGCAGCGTGGGCTCACCGACCACCGAAGCTTGCGCTTCCTGATGCGCGCTGGCCAGTGGCGATAGTAGCGAACTCAAGGTCATGGCCGATGTCACCGCCTGAGATGCATTCGATCCGGCAGGCTGCGCAGAGGCTGAGGCAAGCCGATCCACCAGGGCACGGCGTAGCCGATTCAGTTCACTCACGGGCAGGATGACCTCGCCCTCCAGCGCCACTTCCAAGTCGCCGAGTTCAAAAGCGGTGCCGCCCAAACGCCCGAGCTGATCCCTCAGGCTCTCCAGCGTCAGAGGCCGCTTCGTCGCGATCTCCAGCAGCAGGGTGGAGGCCACCTGCACCGAAGTGCCTTTCAACTGGAGCTCGAGTGGCTCCCCAGCCTTGCCCGTGACACGCAGGTCTAGCACTTGCTTCCGGCGCAGCGGAATCTCGCCCTGGAAGCTCTGGCGCAATTTGTTTTCCAGCACTTGGTCGCCCGTTTTGAAGACCCTCATGCCTGGGCGAATGTGCTCTGCCTTGAGGCGTCCGCGTTGGAAGTCGATCCAGCGCCCCCGGATGCCATAGATGCGTCCGCCCTGCTCCTCATTCGTGTTCGCCAAGTTCTCAAAGACCACCCCATCGCCATTCTTCAGATGCTCGGGCACTGCATCCAACTGCACGCTATCGCGCTCCACCGCACGGACTGTGCCGACGAAGTAGCCACGCTTTTTGCCATACATGGCTCCGACCAGCTTCTGGTGATTCACACCGTGCATCCAGCCGGAAAAAAGCCCACGGGAAAAGGTCATCTCCAGTTCATACCAATCCTCATCCGTGATGATCTGCGCCACATCCTGATCTGCCAACGCAGCGTCGATGGCCTTGCGATACACCCGCGTGACCGCAGCCACATACTCAGGGGTTTTCAGTCGCCCCTCGATCTTGAAACTGCGGATGCCCAGCTCAATCAGGCGCGGTATTTCATGCACGGCCGCAAGGTCTTGCGGGCTCAGCAGGTAGCGTTTGTCCCCCAGATCACGAAGTTCTCCATCCACGATCATTTCATACGGCATCCGGCAGGCCTGCGCGCACTCACCCCGATTCGCACTGCGGCGCCCGAGCGACTCACTGGTCAGGCACTGACCGCTGTAGGCCACGCACAGCGCGCCGTGCACAAAGACCTCCAGCGGCAAATGCGGCGCATCGTTGGCTCTGAAGCGCTCCAGCTCACGCAGGCTTAACTCGCGGGCTAGCACCGCCTGGTCAATTCCAAGCGTGCTGGCGAGCTCCAGCCCTTCCGGCGAGGTGATCGTCATCTGCGTGCTGGCATGAAGGCGCAGCCGTGGCGTTAGCACCTTCACTAGCCGCGCCAGTCCGAGATCCTGCACGATGACCGCATCCACACCCGCCTGCTCCAGCAGCTTGAGTTGGCGCACCGCATCCTCCAGTTCAGCCGTGAAAATGAGCACGTTCAGCGCGCAGTAACCCTTCACCCCATGCTGATGCAGGAAATGCATGAGCTGCGGAAGATCCTCTTCCGTAAAGTTATCCGCACGCATCCGGGCATTGAAGCGCGGCATGCCAAAGAAGATCGCATCCGCTCCGTTCGCCACCGCTGCACGCGCACACTCCCAGTTGCCAGCAGGAGACAGAAGTTCAGGCAGATGAAGCGGACGTGACATGGGTAGGTTCGTTAAACGGCTCTGAGCAGCCCTCAAGAGCAGATGCAGGCTCGCCAAAAGCATTCCTGAGCCTAATTCACACCTATCCCAACGCGTTTTCAGCATCGACAACCGCAGCGATGTCCGTTCAGATGTCCTCAATAAACAATGACTCAAACCCAGCGCGAAGCCCTTTTTGATCTCCTAGCCTTGTCGATTTATGCCGATGCGCACATCTCGCTGGCTGAGGAAGACCTTCTCAAGCAAGCCTTTGTCAAAAAGGGCTGGAAGTCCACGCTACCCAAGCAGCATTTCATCGAGCTCTCCTTCGCCCGCGCTCGGGAGGCTGCGGACAGCGACGATTCCATGATCGACTACCTCACGGAGCGGGCAGCTGCCTTTGACACACGCAAGTCCCAAAAAGAAGCGTGCGAAGTCATCAAAAACATTCTTGAGGCTGATGGTGAGACGGCGGAAGAAAACGAGTTCTACGCCCTCTTTGAGCAATGCCTGCCACAGGCCGATTGATGGCATGAACGGCCTGAGGTCTTTCCTTGCATCCTAGCTTTGCCGCGTCCTCATGCGCGCGCCGTGCGTTTCCACGGTCCTGTTTTGAGCTCTGACAAGGTTCCGACTCCCAAAGGGGTGCGTCCGCGCAAAAAATCCGCAGCCGCACCCACCCCGAAAGCTGTCCGCCCTTCCCACCCGGAAGAAGCACAGCTGGAATGCCATGCCCTGGTCCGCTCCGTGATGCAGGTGCCCGAATTCACAGACAAGCTGCGGGCGCTGGGAGGAGAGACAACGATCTACTTAGACCATGTGACGGCTGAGGCGCATGGCTTTGGCGTCGCTCTGGTCGCTGCACGTGCCCGTCAAATGAGGCGTCGCCTATGGATCCTGTGTCCTGACCCACGCGCACAGGATCGCATCCAGGCCGAACTTATCGTTTGGCAAACCCCAACCCTCTACTTTCCGCGCCACACTCAGAACTTCGGGGAAGATGCCCTGCCCGACCCAGATCTGCTAGCAGAACGTGTCGCTGTGCTGGAGCGCTGGTCCGGGACGACGTTTGGAGCGATCTTGCTCTGCCAGGATAGCCTGAACGAAACCGCCCCTGCGGCGCGAGAGCTGGAAAAGCAGCGCCGCCCCATCGAAGTCGGGCAAAAGCTAGACATCGAAAAATTCATCGAGCAACTGAGCGAAGCCGGTTACGACCGTGTGCCTGTCGTGACTGAGCGTGGCCAATTCGCGCGGCGTGGTGGGCTCGTGGACTTTTACTCCTGGCAGGCGGAGGAGCCGTTGCGCATCGAGTGGTTCGACGAGGAGATCGAGTCCATCCGCGCCTTTGATCTGCACAACCAGTCGTCTGTGAAGCGACTGGAGCGCGCGAGCTTGATCCTGCAATTGGCCGACAACGCCACTGACTCTGGCCAGGTGCGTGATTACCTAAGCCCCGACGACCTCGTCTTGCTCGTCGGTGATGGAACCGCAGATGTGAAGGTGCACGCGCAACTGCTGACGGGTGCCGCCCCTGCCGAGGGGCCAGAGAACTTTGACTCCGCCATCCACGAGAACCCTCTTGGCGTCTTTGATGCATCTGACTTTGTGCTGCACGAGGCACGGCGAAAGCAGTTCGAGATGCAGGTGGCCGAATGGCAAAAGCTAGGCTGGCAAGTCATCGTCTTCTTTCACAATGAAGCCGAGCGGGAGAGATTCGCTGAGCTGTGTAGCACGAACTTCCAAGTTCGTACTGGCTTGCCTGGTGACGCTCCCAGCCACGAACTTGGAAGTTCGTTTTACACCACACTCGGCCTACTTTATCGCGGCTTCACTGTGCCTGCGGCCAAACTGGCCGTGCTGACCGGTGCGGAGATTTTTGGCCGACATCAAGTCTCGCGTCGCTCACGTGGCTCGAAGCTCGCTGACCCTGAAAACCTGCGCAAAGCACGCGACATGCTCAGTGAACTGCGCGATGGCGATCTCGTCGTCCACTCAGAGCATGGCATCGGTCGCTTCGCTGGCGTGGAGACCCGCACGACACCGGGCGGCAAAAAAGAAGAGGTGCTCGTGCTGCATTATGCCGATGAAGCCAAGCTCTTCGTGCCCGTGGTGCAGGCGCACATGGTCAGCCGCTACGTCGGCGTGGGCGGACGTGCACCCGCCTTGAGCAAGCTGGGTGGCAACAGCTGGCAAAAGACGCGCAAGACCGCGGAGAAAAGCGTCGAGGAATTCGCCGCGAAGATGCTCAGCATCAGCGCCGAGCGGCGCAGTGTGAAGGGCTTCGCACATCCACCCGACACGAAGTGGCAGGTCGAGTTTGAGCAGTCCTTCCTGTATCGCGAAACCCCCGACCAACTGAGCTGCGTGGAGGAGATCAAACGCGACATGGAAGCGGAAAAGCCGATGGACCGCCTGCTCTGCGCAGACGTGGGTTTTGGCAAAACGGAGGTCGCCATCCGCGCCGCCTTCAAAGCCGTGATGGGCGGCAAGCAAGTCGCCATCCTGGTGCCCACGACCGTGCTCGCGCGGCAGCACTGGCAGAACATTCGCGAACGCATGAGCGAATTCCCTGTCACGGTCGAGATGCTCTGCCGACTGACGCCGAAGAACCGCGAAAAAAAGATCCTGCAAGGCGTGCGCGAAGGCACCGTGGACATCGTGGTGGGCACGCACCGCGTCATTTCCAAAGACGTGCGCTTCAAAGACCTCGGCCTAGTGGTCATCGATGAGGAGCAGCGTTTCGGCGTGAAGCATAAGGAGAAGTTTAAAGAGCTTTTCCGCCTCGTGGACGTGCTCACGCTGAGCGCCACACCCATCCCGCGCACGCTCTACCTGGCGCTGATGGGCATGAGGGACATGAGCACCATCGAAACACCGCCGCCGAACAAGCAGGCCGTGGGCACCATCATCACCCCGTATGACGAGCGCGTGATCAAGCAGGCGATCGATGCTGAGTTGGACCGTGGAGGGCAGGTCTTCCTGCTGCACAATCGCGTGATGACCATCGAGAAAACCGCGATGCGCATTCGTGAGCTTTGCCCCCAGGCTCGCGTCATCGTCGGTCATGGTCAGATGGATGAAGAGATCCTCGAAGACGTGATGCACAAGTTTGTCGATGGCGAGGCGGACGTACTCGTCTGCACCACCATCATCGAAAGCGGCGTCGATATCCCGAACGCGAACACCATCATTATCGACCGCGCGGATCGTTTCGGCCTCGCGGACCTCTACCAGCTCCGAGGGCGCGTGGGCCGCGGCGGGCAGCAGGCTCATGCGTATCTGCTTTTGCCACGCGATGCCGTCACGGCAGGCGATGCCCGCAAGCGGGTGAATGCCATCAAGCAATACACTGGCCTGGGCAGCGGCTTCAAAATCGCTCTGCGTGATCTGGAGATCCGTGGCGCTGGCAATCTTCTCGGCACGGAGCAGAGCGGTCACATCGCCGCCGTGGGCTTTGACATGTATTGCCAGATGCTGAAGCAGGCCGTGAACCGGATGCAGGGCCGCCGCGTCCCGCGTCCGGTCGATGTGGCCCTGCGCGCCGACTTCCTGGTGCAGAGCGAGGCGCTCATGGCTCAGGCTGAAAAAGGTGCCACCGGTGCCTTCCTGCCCTCCAGCTTCATCGAAGACACACGTCTGAGGATCACGGCTTACCGTCAGCTCGGCGAGGTGATGACCCGCAAGGAGCTCGACGAACTCGAATCGCAGTGGCGCGACCAATACGGCGACAAGCTGCCCTACCCTGTGCAGAACCTACTGGCATGCACAGCGCTCCGACTGGCAGCTGCCCATGCAGGGATCAGCGAGATCGAGATCAAGGACCGCAAGCTCATCCTTTCTCGCAACGGCGGCTACGTCATGATCGACGGCAAATTCCCGCGCCTAACGGAGCGCGCCGGCTTCAAGCAACTCCAGGAAGCCCTGACGATGCTGCGCAGCTTGTGATTCCAGCCTTGGCAAAGGCAGTCCGCCCTGAAACACTCCAGCCCATGAGTGATTCAAAACAAGCAACTTCTGACCGTGATTCTGACTCGTCGCTTGTTTATGAACCTGATTTTGGCACCCCTTTCTTATCCTTGGGAGTTTCAGGCATTTCCTCCTGGCTCGCTTGGCGGACAAAAGTGCTTTGGGAGGCTGGTGAGAGCTCACTTCCAGATTTGCAAGGCGGCCAAGCCTATGCCACGAACATGTCACATAGTGCAGTCCTGCTTCTCTTTGCCTTCGTCTGGCTCTTCGCACTCATCTTGGCTGCCGTCTGCTATTTCGGGCCGGGTCGTCATGATGGCCATGCCATGTTGCGCTGGCTGCGCTTTTTATCTCTGGCGATGCTGATTCCAGGGGCATGGCAGCTTTGCATGATTTTTGTCACTTGGCTTGGTTGAACGTGCCCTTTCCATCCTCACCTTCGTGCCCGCACGAAGGTCTGGAGGCCAGTTGCGTGGTGTTTGTTCAGTTCAAAGGCAGTCAGGAGTTAGTCGCCTTAGTTCATGATGGGGAAGTGATGAATGTTGAGGGATGAGCTGGGATTGCCGAATCTGTGCGGAGAGAGCATTCAACGTCATGCTGGGTTCAACCGGAGACTCCATGATGCGCACGCCGAACTCTTCATGGATGGCACAGAGCAGCTCGACCATGTCCATGTCGAAACCGAGTTCGTTGAGGGGAATATCTTCACGAAGCAGTGGCGCTACGCATGGAAGTCAGGAGCGGAGGTGGATGAGGATCTGGTGGGACTTCATGGCAGGTGCATCAAAGACGTTGCGGACTCGTTGGCTAGCCAGCACTCCTCAATCGTCATTTTCTGGTAGATTTCCAGAAGGGAGAGGTCATGCCGGTCAAAGGATCACGTCTAGGCGCGAGTTCTTCCTCGCTGGGCAGGGCTTGCTCTGTGGCGGTAGCGTTGATCATGTCAGATGAATGCTTTATCACGCGGCGCAGGGTTTTGGTGTGGGCTTGGTCGTGGATCAGTCGGATGCATGACCGCCTGCGGGCACTCGCAGACTGCGGCTGGATGATTTTGCACGACTGACTTACTCAGCCATCCTGTCCGGCAAGCCATCGCCACAGATCGAAACCTTTCTCCAGGGTGCTTCTGAGATGGCGAAAGAGCCGGGCAAGGCCCCATGACAACCTGGGCGCAACGGTTTCACCAACCTAACTCACTCCTCACACCAGCCGCACGTAGCGCCGACCAGGCAGTGGCCGGATGAGTCGCTTCATCTCCAGGCGCATCAGCGTGACATTCACCGTGGCCGGTGTCAGCCCTGAGGCAGCGATCAACTCATCGACATGCTTTTCCTGATGGTCGATGCTTTTGAGCAAGATCTCCTCCTCCAACTGCAAAGGCACGGGCGCACGCACGGGCTGGACATCGGGTGCTTGGGGCGCAGTGGGAAAGAGGCACATCAGATCATCCAGCACGTCTGCTCCATCCATGACTAGCTTGGCCCCCTGCTGAATCAATCGATTGCAGCCCGCTGAGGTCGGGCGGTCAATCGGACCTGGCACCGCATAGACCGTGCGCCCTTGCTCCGAGGCCTGCTGCGCCGTGATCAGCGATCCACTCTTGAGAGGGGCCTCGACGACCAGCAGGCCGCTGCTCCAGCCAGCCACGATGCGATTGCGGTAGGGAAAGGTTTGTCGATCGGCGATGCGATCCACCGGGTATTCGCTGACCACGGCTCCATTCGCGGCGATCCTCTCGGCCAGGGCCTGATTCTCTGGAGGATAAAGTTTACCTATGCCAGAGCCGATCACCGCCACCGTTCGGCCTTTGGCAGCCAGCGCAGCCTCGTGCGCCGTGGTGTCGATGCCACGCGCCAAGCCGCTGATCACGGTGAAACCCGAATGAGCGATCTGAAAGCTCAGCTTCTTCGCCGCATTCATGCCATACACCGTGGCATGTCGGCTGCCGACGACACCAATCGCGTGGTGGTCACGTGGCGTCAGCTCTCCCCACACGTAAAGCACCAGCGGTGGATCGTAGATGGTGCGCAGGGAGGCTGGATAGAGCGCATCTTCCTGAGTTAGAATGGAAAGACCGCGCTGCTCGATCTTGCGTAGCTCCGAGGCTAGATCGATCTGACTCTCCCACTGCGCTAGATTTTGCGCCTGGCTTTCACCAAAGCCTTCCACCGTACGCAGTTCAGAGCCCTTGGCTGCCAAGACAGCCTCGGGCGTCCCGAAGCGCTCCAAAAGCTTCCGCACACGAACAGGGCCGATCTGGGGAATCAGATTCAGAGCGATCCAGGCTTCTCGACGTGTCATGCCTGCATTTGAGAGGAACACGCCCGGCAGACAACCTCAAAATGTTCGAGGCAAGGACTGGCGTGATTTCGCAAAAGCATTCTGCCTTTGTTCTTGGCGAAAACAGCAGAAGCCTTTCCACAATCGGCCATTGCCAGCTTTTCATTCTAGAGATTATCGTTCTGAACCTTGTCTTCTGCCTCCCCATGCCGCCTTGTTTTTCTCATTCGTGACCTCGGTCACGGAGGCGCTCAGCGTCAGCTTGTCATGCTAGCGAAGGCATTCGCCACTCGCACGGATTTCAAAATCAACGTGGTGCATTTTTATCCCGGAGCCTTTGAGGCTGAGCTGCGCAGCGCGGGAGTGGCAACCTTCTGCATTGGCAAAAAGCACCGCTGGGACCTCGCGGGCTTCTTTTTCAGGCTGGTGAAAACCATGCGCGACCTGCGGCCAGACGTCATCCACGGCTACCTGCATGAGTCGAACCTCATGGCGCTCTTCCTGAAGCCTCTGTGCGGTTTCCCCAAGGTGATCTGGGGCATCCGAGACTCGCAGACCGATGCCGACACCTGGGGGGTTTTGGGCAAACTCAGTTTCCGGCTGAACTGCCTGCTCTCCGGCTTCGCCGACAAAATCATCGCCAACTCCAGGGCGGGGCGTAATTACTACGTCGCTCACGGCTATCCGAAAGATAGCTTCGAGGTCGTGCCGAATGGCATCGATGTGGAGCGCTTCCGACCGCAGCCCAGTGATGCGGGCACTCCTGCCCGCAACGGCTTCGCCCTCATCGGTCGCCTGCATCCGATGAAGGACCACGCCACCTTCCTCCGTGCTTTGGCAGAGGTGCCGGAGGCAAAGGCGGTGATCATCGGCAATGGCGACGCGGCTTATGCGGAAGGACTGAAGCACCTCGCGAGCAGTCTCGGCATCGCTTCACGGATCGAGTGGCGTCCAGCCCAGGATGATCTCTCGCAGGTCTATCCCACCTTCGACGGCCTCGTCAGCACCTCCGCCTATGGCGAAGGCTTCTCCAATGTCATCGGCGAGGCCATGGCCTGCGGCCTACCCGTCATTGCCAGTGATGTCGGTGACTCCGCCTGGCTGGTGGATGAGGCGCGCTGGGTTTTTAAAGCCGGAGATCACACTGCCCTCGCGGAAAAGATGCGCTCTCTCATCGCGCTCATGCCAGATCAAAGGACCGCCCTCGGCCAGACGAATCGCCAACGCATCGAGCAGCACTTCACCATCGCGAAGATGGTGGAAGCCACGAGTGCTCTGTGTGTCTCGCAGGCGCGGCAGCGTCCTGGAGTGCGGTGGCAGAACCCTGAAAGGATGCCGACACCGCTTTCGACGGCACAACCGATTCCGGAACCTCACACAGCCCCCGAAAGCGGCGTCGCGAATTCCCCCATCCTCTGGCTCACCACCGGCCTCGGCACCGGCGGTGCGGAGATGATGCTCACGCAGCTCATTACCGGGCTGCCTAAACATCAGCATCACGTCATCTCCCTCACCTCAGGCGGCAAATACGTCGAGCCGCTGCGGGCTGCCGGTGCCGAAGTTCACAGCCTGGACATGCCTGCGGGCAAACCTTCGTTGCCGGCGTTGATCCGGCTTTTTCGGCTCGCGTGGCAGATCCGGCCCGCTGTCATCATGGGCTGGATGTATCACGGCTGCTTTGCGGCCGTCTTGGTGAAGCTTTTCCGCCTCGGGCAAGGCCGCGTGGTCTGGAACATCCGCCAGTCGCTTTACGATTTGAGCCTGGAAAAACGCGGCTCAGCCATGGTCATCCAGTCGCTCAAGTGGCTGGCACCTTTGGCCGAAGTCATCACCTACAACTCCCAACTCAGCGCCAGACAGCACGAAGCCATCGGCTACTCGCGGACGAAGACACGGCTAATCCCGAACGGCTTCGATCTGGAGCGCTGGACCGTAAAACGAACTTCCAAGTTCGTTCTTCCCATGGCTGCCAAGCCTAACGAACTTGGAAGTTCGTTCTACATCGGCCGCTTCGGGCGCTACACCGCCATGAAGGACTACCCCACCTTCCTCGAAGCTGCCGCCATCATCGTCAAAGCCCAGCCACAGGCCCAGTTCATCCTCGTTGGCACTGGTGTCGATGCCACGAACAGCGAACTCACCTCGCTCATCTCAAAGCTCGGCATCCAAAAGCACGTCCACCTTCTCGGCGAGCGTTCCGATCTTCCCGCCATCACGGTCAGCCTTGACATTGCCGTGTCGTCATCGGCCTTTGGCGAAGGCTTCCCCAATGTCGTCGGCGAGGCTATGGCCTGTGGCATCCCCGTCGTCGCCACCGACATCGGCGACACGGCCTGGGTCATGGGAGACACCGGCACGCTCGTTCCCGCCAAAGATCCCGCCAAGCTTGCCGAAGCCTGCGTGCACATCCTCAACCTTCCCGAAGCAGAACGCCGTGCTCTCGGGGAAAAAGGTCGCCAACGCATCACCGAGCACTTTTCCCTCGCCAGCGTGCTCCAGCACTTCGACGAACTGCTCCAACCAAGAACCAAGAACCAGGAACATTAGCATCATGTGCGGCATCGCAGGCTACTTCACCCTCCCACGCTCGAAATCATCTGACCAGATGACCTCCGAAGTCACGCGCATGACCGACGCCATCCTTCTGCGCGGCCCCGATGACAGCGGCGCGTGGGTCGATGCAGAAAACGGCGTCGCACTCGGCCATCGGCGTCTCTCCATTATCGATCTCTCCCCGCTCGGCCATCAGCCCATGACCAGCGCAGATGGGCGTTTCGTCATCGTCTTCAATGGCGAGATCTACAACTTTCAGCAGCTCCGCGCCGAACTCGAAAAGCACGGTCACACCTGGCGCGGGCACTCGGACACCGAGATCATGCTCGCCGCCTTTCGTCAGTGGGGCATCACCGAGGCCACGAAGCGCTTCAACGGCATGTTCGCCTTCGCTGTTTGGGACAAAGAAGAGCGCACGCTCACCCTTGGACGCGACCGACTCGGCGAAAAGCCGCTCTACTACGGCTGGCTCGGCGACACCTTCGTTTTTGCCTCCGAACTCAAAGCCATCCGCGCTTTGCCAGGCTTCAATGCCGCCATCAATCGCGATGCCATCTGCGCTCAGCTCCGCTTCAATTACATCCCCGATCCCTGGTGCATCTACGAAGGCCTGCACAAGCTCCCGCCGGCCTCGCTCATCACCTTAAAAGCACCTGCGGATAAACCCACGCCGCAGCTTTACTGGGACCTCCGTCAAGTCATCGAGCACGGCCTCGATCACCCTTTCACCGGCAGTGAAAGCGAAGCCATCGACACCTTTGAAGCCATCCTCAAAGAAGCCGTCGGGATGCGCATGGTGGCCGATGTGCCGCTCGGAGCTTTCCTCTCTGGTGGGGTCGATAGCTCCCTCATCGTCGCCATGATGCAGCAGCAGAGTGCGAGGCCCGTGCGCACCTTCACCATCGGCTTCGATGTGGCCGAGTACAATGAAGCGCAGTATGCCAAAGAGGTGGCCAACCATCTCAAGACCGACCACACCGAGATGTACGTCACCGGTCAGGACGCGCTGGATGCCATCCCGCTCATGCCCGGCCTCTACGACGAGCCCTTCAGCGACTACTCGCAGATCCCCACCTACCTCGTCTGCAAAATGGCCCGCCAGCACGTCACCGTCGCGCTCAGTGGCGATGCTGGCGATGAACTCTTCGGCGGCTACGAGCGCTACTTCGTGGGGCGCAATCTCTGGGACAAATTCGCCTGGATGCCGCCCGCGCTGAAAAAGCTCACCGCCGCCGCCATGACCGTGCTCCCACCCGGCGCACTGAACTCACTCGGCAATCTCGCGAAGCCCGTTTTGCCCAAGCGCCTCCGCCATGTCCCCTTTGGCGATAAATTGCACAAGCTCGCCGAAGTCGTCGCCGCACCGGGCATGGAGTCGCTCTACCTCACGCTCATGTCCCACTGGAAACGGCCCGAGGACATCGTCATCGGCGGGCAGGATCGCGACACCAGCATCACCGACACACGCGGCTGGCCGCGCGTCAGCGACTTCACCCATCGCATGATGCATCTCGACATGGAGACCTACCTCCCCGGCGACATCCTTACCAAGGTGGACCGCGCCGCCATGGGTGTCAGCCTCGAAGGCCGCATCCCGCTGCTGGATACGAATCTCATCGAGTTCGCTTGGCGGGTGCCTTTCTCCATGAAAGTTCGTGGTGGCAAGGGCAAGTGGCTCATGCGCGAGACGCTGTATCGCCATGTGCCCAAAGCCATGATCGACCGCCCGAAGCGCGGCTTTGGCGTCCCGCTGGAGCACTGGCTGCGCGGCGAACTGCGCGACTGGGCCGAAGACCTGCTCAGCGAGTCCCGCCTGAAACGCGAAGGCTACTTTCACCCCGCCCCCATCCGCCAAAAATGGCAGGAACACCTCAGCGGCACACGCAACTGGCATTTTTATCTATGGGACGTGCTCATGTTCCAGGCCTGGCTGGCGCAGCAGAAGTGAGGTGAGGCGTCTCCGCGTCTTCCCCTCTCCCTGTCCCACAAACACTAGCACCGCAGAGATTGGAAGGCCGCAGAGAAAGGCCTATGGCACTGTTTCTAGGCGTGCCGCGCAGCCGCGATTGCTCATCCGCCATCTTCAGGAGCCGGAGCACAGCGGAGACAGGCAGCGCAAAGCGCTGGGCAAAGCCCGAAGTCGAAGACGGAGCCAACAGCAGGAAGGTCAGTTGCTCGACGTAATCACCATACGACAGGCCGTCATCGCGCAGGATGCTGCAGTCGTTCCAGAGCTTGGAGACGAGGGGGTTGGGGTTGGTCATGAGCTTTGCTTGTCGTCCAAATCGCCAAGCTCCTTCAAAAGCAAGTCCTCTGTCATGTCTGAGCGCACCGCAGGTGATACTGTTGGCTCAGGCTCATCCACCACATAAATATTTTGGCGAAGGAACTCAGTCCTAAGGCCCAGATCCTTATCATAGTTGGGTGGCTTGGCTGAGTATTCGGCATCGTTGGCGAGGAAAGGCACATGCCGAGGCACCCCGAACTCATGAATGAAATGCTCGCACAGCTCCTTCATCGCCTCCTTGTCAGTTTGTCCTCCATATCCCAACAGGTTGCGTTCTGCTTTGAGATAATCGGACTTGCCCACTTCGATCCAGAGAAACGGATAACCACTCTCTTCGGCCAAGCCTTTTAGAACCGTAGGCCCATCGAAACGGATGAGCCCGTCGAAGTTTGCTTTGAGCAATAGCCAGGCTAAATCGACAGAAATTGCCAGCCTTCGAGGCGTGGCTAGTCTTGCAATTCGGAACCCGGCATCCAGCGAAGGTCCTGCATAGTCCTCACGGCCATCGCCCGCATCGAAAACAGCGTTCACGATAGGGAATCCAGCCAGCCAGGCTGCGCCCTTCACTCTTAGTGGGCCTCGCGAAGAGCCCTTAATGACATCTTGATTCCAGATAAAAAGGGCGGTCTGAAACGCTTCGAGGTAAGCCACCGCTTGGTTTGCCTTTTCGATTACGGTGACAAAGATGAGTTCATCACCCAACATCTTCCAGATGGGGGGCACGCCAAGAGCTGCATTGCCTGATCGACGACAGCGTTCTTGCAACTGAGCATCAAGGAGTTGTGGGAACGATTTCGCAAACAGGAGGACGGCGGTCAGCCATTCTTCACCTTTGGAAGTCGGGGAGTGTTTGAGTTTGGTCGAGTTCTCCAGATCAACACTCAGAAACAGACGCACGGACGGGGTCACCCGGTTGATAAACTCGCTTTCTGATATAGGGCGGCGCTCCTTCACAGCGAACTACGTCTGATCTGCACTGCCTCCTCCGATACGCCGAAGTATTCTGCCAGCTCAGCGCTTCCCAACCCCTCGTTTACCTTGGCCTGAAATTCTGCTTCAGGCATCAAGAAGCCTGCCGCAAACCAGTTGGCTTCCCATTCGACACGCCCCGAACCATCCCGCTTCACTGAAAGCGGCTTCTTGCCTACTTGGGAATGCAGAATGTAGTGGCCGAGTTCATGGGCGATGGTGAAACGGCTGCGCCTTTCACCTGACAGAGGACTTAGCGCGATGTGAAACTCTCTCGGGGCTTTCACCGTGATGGAGCCCGTGTTACGCGCGCTTGCCCAGTCGGAGGTGGAAACAGTTCCGCCCAGCTTCGCGACTACATCTTCAATACTGTCGCCAGGCTTGAAGCCCAGCGACATCGCTGCATTGGATGCAAACCGCTGCACTTCACTGCGGCTCCATCCGCAGGGTTCTGGTTCCTGCAATTGGACAATGGTGCTCATAAGAGTTGATACGACGTTGGGGACATTACTGCGATTGACAAGTTCAAAGTTTCCCCTCAAACGCCCGGTGAAGAATGGACTGCCGCAGGCGGGTGGCGCGTTGGAGGTTGGTGGTGACCACGGCTTCCAGTTCCTCCACCACGCTCAACCGCCGTTCCACTTCTGCCACGATGAGGGTTTGTTCGGCGAGGAGTAGGAGCAGATGTGGCGCGCACATGAAGCCCTGTTGACTCAGCTTCCGACGGCCTGTTGAACCGGATGTTTGGGCAGTGAATGGATGATGTGCGAGCGAGTGGTTCACATTTGCTGTCGAGACAGCACCGGTTGCACGGAAAACGTGAGCTTGATTGTTGACCCACGGTTTCCCTCGAATCAGATAATCACAACGCCCCGACTTCAGTGGGACCTCGCGCAGGGCGATGCCAGTGGACGCGGAGGGATCGAAGGCCTTGTAGTCCTGAACGGCCCAACCCGCCGCCGCCAGCATGGCGTCGATGGTTTGGCGAGCTTGCTGTTCGGGGAGGGTGGCCATGCGGGAGTTTCCCTATCCAAGCAGGGATTGATGCTGAGGGCAAGCCACCTTCAGATGCGAGGCTAGAAAACTGCGGTGAGGTCTGATTCCGTTCTTACGGCCAGGCCCGAAGTTCACGCGTTCATTGGGCGGATGCCATCCACTGCAACGATCGACAGCCCGCAGCTTTGTTTCGGCATTTCGCAGGAACAGGGGCTACCTCTGGAACGTGCCCATGTTTTGCGCCTGACATCGTCCGCCGAACCCCGTTGAAGTCGGTCGAAGCCAAGCCCTTTTGCTTTCTAAGGATGCCCGCTTTGTCTTGGTCATGGCAAAGGGTAGAAGGATGCCCTGTGCGAGCGCCGTTACTGAAGCTGACGTTTCTGCTCCTGGCAGGAACTCTTCCTGCTCCACCCAGATTCGCCTGCTTGACCACGCTTTCCTTTCAGCACCCTGATCGCCTCTGGCTGGCCGCCCTGCTGCTGGCGGTGGGCGTGGGCTTCCTGGTGTGGAGCTATCGTCGAACCTCCGGTCATGCTGGGCTGCGGTTGGGTGCACTGCTTTGCAAAAGCACTGCCTGGGCGCTGCTGCTGACCTGCCTGGGTGATCCCGTGGTGTCGCGTCCATCGCCGAAAATCGGCGAAAACGATGTGGTCTTGTTGGCCGATGACAGTGGCTCTCTCTCCGTGGCTGAAACGGCAGGCGGAAAACCAAGATCGGATGCGGTTCAGGCGGCTCTGGGTCGCTCGGGCGATGCCCGTCCCGACTGGATGAATGAACTGGGCCTGCAGTTCCGGCTGAAGCTCCATGCCCTGGGCACACAACTGCGCTCTGTGAAGGATTTTTCTGAGCTGACCTTCACCGCCACGGCCAGTAGGCTGGAACAGGCCCTGAGCACCGTCAGCCGCAGCGCATCCGTCGCGGCTGTGGTCGTGATAACCGATGGCCAGCCCACGGATCGCGGTGCGCTGAAGCTGGCAGCCGATGCACGCAAGGTGCCCTTTTTCCCAGTGCTGGTGGGCGAGCAGACCCCGAGTCCAGATCTGCGGCTGCTGGAGACATCCGTCACACAAACTGCTTTTGAAGACACGCCGGTGACGATCACCACACGGGTTGAAGCCGTGGGCTACGCAGGCCGTGAGGTGGAGGTCGTCGTGCTGGATGGTGAAGGAAAAATCGCTGTGCGTGAAACCGCGCGCGTGACGCAAAGCCAGGAGTCGCGGACGCTGCGCCTGAAGCTGCCCGTGGCCAAGCCAGGCGTGGGTTTTTACCGAGTGCAGGTTCGTGAGGCTGGTCTTGTTGACCTACAGAGCCCAAAGAAAGAGCAATCCGCATCGCGTGAAGCCACTCTGGCGAACAACGAACGCCACGTGAAGGTGGATCGCGGCAGCGGCCCCTACCGCGTGCTGTATGTGGCAGGGCGGCCAAACTGGGATTACAAATTCATGCGTCGTGCCCTCGCGGAAGATCCAGAGGTGCAGGTGCCTGCGCTGATCCGAATCGCCAAGCGCGAGCCGAAGTTCGAGTGGCGGGGCCGCACGGGGGAAAGCAGCAATCCCTTGTTTCGTGGTTTTGGCGATCAAGCGAACGCACAGCGCTACGACCAACCGGTGCTGATCCGCCTGGGCACCAAGGACGCCAAGGAACTGGCCGATGGCTTTCCGAAGACCGCAGAGCAGCTCTTTGGTGAATATCGGGCGATCCTCCTCGATGATGTGGAAGCGGAGTTTTTCAGTCAGGAGCAAATGAATTTGATCGAGCGCTTCGTCAGCGAACGCGGCGGAGCATTGCTCACGCTAGGCGGACAGGAATGCTACCAGCAGGGTGGCTATGAGGGCACGCCAGTGGGGCGCATGATGCCCGTTTATCTGGACCGCACGAGCAGCACCCCAGCGGTGGAAAATGCGCGCCTGGAACTCTCCCGCGAGGGCTGGCTGGAGGCCTGGACACGGCTGCGCCAAGATCGTGCAGGCGATGAGCAGCGGCTGGCGCAGATGCCGGGCTTTTACGCCGTGAATCAAACCTTTTCCATCAAGCCGGGGGCCAGTGTGCTGGCGACGGTGAGGACCCCGGATGATCGCAGTCTGCCTGCGTGGGTAGCTCAGCGCTACGGCGAGGGGCGGGTGATGTCGGTGCTGATTGCAGACCTTTGGCGCTGGGGCATGCAGGACGAGGCCGCGCGGCGTGACTTTGACAAAGCCTGGCGGCAAATGCTGCGGGCACTGATCGTGGACGTGCCTGACCGACTGCGCGTGACGACCACCGCTGATGGTGATCGAATGAAAATCGAGGTGCACCTGCGCGATGCAGCCTTTTTGCCGCAAGATGATGCCATGGTGCGCCTGGAGATCACGACGCCTGAGGGAAAGCGGAGTGAACTCTTCGCCGAACCGAGCCCGAAGGAATCCGGTCTCTACGAAACTGATTTTTACCCAAGCACGCCAGGGCCCTATCGGCTGGAAGCACAAGCCCGACTCGCCCCGACAGAGGCCAAGGACGCAACCGCTAGCGCGATGGAAAGTCGCCGCACCGGGTGGGGGCACGATCCGCTGGCGGCCGAGTTTGCCGATCTGAGCCCAGGGCGAGCGTGGGCAGAGCAGATGGCCCATGACAGCGGCGGTCAGGTGCTGAGCTTGGCCGATCTGCCGAAGCTGCCCGAGCTTTTGAAAAACATCCGCGTGCCCGTGGAGGAGACCGTCACGAAGCCCTTGTGGCACTCGCCTTGGGTGTTTGCAGCACTGCTCATGCTACTCGCGGGCGAGTGGTTCCTGCGTCGGAAAGGAGGTCTGGCATGAGGCCACGTCTGCCTGTCTGGATCACGCTAGGGCTTGGCCTCATCAGCCTTCCCGCTGCGGCTCAGGAGGCCCCAAGCCTGAAGCGACAAACAGAGCTAGTGCTGGTGCTAGGTGCGCCCGGAACCGAGGAGTATGAAGCCAAATTCAAAGCCCAGGCCCAGGTCTGGCGGGAGGCCTGTGCAAAGGCGGAAATCGCTCTCACCGAAATCGGTAACGACGACCGCGCCACCGAACAACTGAAAGCACGCCTGAACCAAGCGGCTGCCGCGCCGAAAGGGCAGCTCTGGCTGGTCTTCATCGGCCACGGCACTTACGATGGTCGGGAGGCGAAGTTCAACCTTCGCGGCCCTGATTTGACGCCGACTCAATTGGCCGAATGGTGCCAGCCGCTGAAGCAAGAGTTGGTGATCCTGCATGGCGGCTCTGCCAGCGCGGGCTTTCTGCCTGCCCTGGCAGCCAAGAATCGCGTCATCGTCACAGGCACGAAGAGCGCCGATGAAATTTACTATGCTCGCTTTGGCGAATTCTTTGCCCAAGCCATGGCGGGTGATCTAGCGGCTGACCTGGATCAGGATCAGCAAGTGACGGTGCTGGAGGCCTTTCGGCACGGCAGCCGACTCACGTCCGAGTTTTATGAAAAGGAGGAGCGCATCGCCACCGAGCACGCGCTGCTGGAAGATGACGGAGACGGCACTGGCACACGCGCGGAGGTCTTCTCCACAGCTCCTGCAGAGGCCAAGGATGGCCATCGCGCAGGCCAAGTCGCGCTGATTTTGAGCGAAGATGAACGCCGCCTCACGGATGCCCAACGCGCCCGGCGAGATGAGCTGGAGCAACACCTCGACGCCCTGAAAGCGAAGCGCACACAGATGACTGAATCGGCCTACTACCAGTCGCTGGAAAAGCTGCTTCGGGAGTTATCTGCGCTTTACACCGACGCTTGATTTCCCCGCTGTGCTTCGACACGTGTTGTCTTCCTCCCCTTCCATCCAACCAAGTCCCTCACTCATGTTCTCCCTCAACGGAAAAACCGCTGTCATCACTGGAGCAGGCTCTGGCATCGGCCAAGCTGTCGCGCGTCTCTTTGCCCGCCAGGGAGCGTTTGTCGAGGTGGTGGACCTGAAGCAAGAGGCCGCCCAGACCACCGTGGATGAAATCATCGCTGCGGGTGGTCATGCCCAAGCAAATGCCGTGGACGTGGGCGACCACGCTGCCGTGAAGGCCCTCTTTGACGACATCACCACGCGTCACCCGCGTCTTGACATCCTGGTGAACAATGCCGGCATCGCTCACATCGGCACCCTGCTAACGACGCAAGAAGCCGACCTCGATCGGCTCTATCGCGTGAACATCAAAGGCGTGTTCAATTGCGCCCAGGCAGCCGTCGAGCGCATGGTGCCTCAGGGAGGCGGCGTGGTGCTGAACCTGTGCAGCATCGCTGCCCAGATCGGCTTGGCTGAACGCTTCGCCTACTCCATGACCAAAGGGGCCGTGCTGACCATGACCTACTCGATTGCCAAGGATTTCATCCAGCAAGGCATCCGCTGCAATTGCATCTGCCCTGCACGAGTGCATACCCCCTTTGTCGATGGTTACTTAGCTGCCAACTATCCAGGTCGGGAGCAGGAGATGTTCGAAAAACTGAGCGCTGCCCAACCCATCGGCCGCATGGCCAAGCCGGATGAAATTGCCGCTCTCGCCGCCTACCTTTGCAGCGACGAAGCCTCCTTCATCACAGGCAGTTCTTACCCGATTGATGGCGGAGCCGTGAACCTGCGCTGAACCCGGATTTCGCCATTCCCAGTTGGCGGGGCATTCCTGCCCCTTGGAACTTCGGCATCCAGGCTGAAGCGAAACGCTACCCCCTCAGCATCATGAGCGAAAGCAGCCCAAGCCCTGCCATCGCCAGCAGAAACATCCGCGCCCAGGCGGGGCGATGCCGGTGCTTCACATAGGCCACCAGGATGAAGACCGCCCCTAGCAGGCTGAGCCCAGTGCCCACATAAGAGCCAGAAAAAGCTGCGCGCACCAGGGAGGAAAGCAGCGCCACGTCTGGCATCGCTCCCGTCTCTAGCATCCGCGTCTGCGTCTCTTGAAAAAGGCCCCACAGACGTCGCAGCACAGGCACGACATCGATCAGTGGGGCCAACTGAAGCCAGAGACCGAGCCGAGCCAGCCGTGGCCCTGCAGTGGAGGGCAAAGGGGGAGGTTGAGCATTCATTCCCGAAGACTACCCAAAGTCACAGCCCTGGAAACCGATGAGTAAAGGCCGCCCCTGAAGACCGGAAAGAAAACTTCAAGGAATCAAACAACCTTTAATTTATAACTATTCGCATCACCTGATAATCAGATTGCTTAGACATACATTTTTATCGCGAGTTTAGCCTTGCTAAAACCACCATTTTTCCTCAATATTTCTAGAGCAGCATTTTCAAGTCACCCGTTCCTCTTACTCCAAGACTCCCGATGATGAATTCCCGGCACATCCAGAACTTCCTGATGATCGGCGCTGTGACGCTGGTTCTCCCCAGTTGCAAACTGCCACCTCGGGAGGCCATGAAAATGATCCAGGCCGAGGGATTGTTCGCCTACCTGTCGAGCGATCCCAGCGTGCCTAGCTACGAAAGGCTCACCGGTTCACCATTCATCCCACAGCGGGCCTACGTGACCCCGCGTCCGGTGCACCCCATCCCCTACCGCAGCACTTATCACACGAATCGCCACCTGAAGGCCGACTATGACCGGGTGCCCTACCGTCCGAAGCGCAGCAGCTCTTCACGCTCCGAGAGCATGAGCGACACCGCCGAGTCTCCCTCCTCGCCGCCTCCGAAGATCGCTCTTTCGAATTCCCTGCCCGGCTCGGCACCCGTGTCCGCTGCGCCTAGCAATGCCAGCAGCCCCAGCATGCCGCCTCCGGCGGTGAAGCCTGCGGAAAACCTCCCCTATGGCACGCCGGTCGCTGGTCGCCCAGGCATGGTGACCAGCCCTTACGCGCAGAAGCATCAACTCGTCGATGTCACAGGCCTGCCTGCGGGAGACACCGTGAAAGATCCCTACACGGGGAAGCTCTTTCGCGTACCGCCGACGCAGCAAGCCTCCGCCAAGCCACTGACACCGAAAGAAGACAAACCTGCGGTGCCTGCTCCTGACAAATCCAGCACGGAAAACAGCTCCGCACCGAAGCCCTGACCGCAGAGGCCCTCGGACGGTTCTTGCACTGATCGTGCTCTGTGCCAGAAACAAGGCATGACTCACGCCGAAGCCGCCGAACGCGCCGCCTTTCTCAGTGCCGAACTGCACCGCCACAACCGCCTCTATTATGTCGAGGCCAGGCCGGTGATCTCCGACAAGGAGTTCGATGGGCTGCTGCGTGAACTCCAGGAGATTGAGGCGCAGTTTCCGGATCTGCTCACGCCGGATTCGCCGACGCAGCGTGTGGGTGGAGCGGCGCTGGAGGGCTTCACGCAGATCACGCACTCGGTGCGGATGATGAGCCTCGACAACACCTACTCGGAGGAGGAGCTTACCGCCTTCTTTGCCCGCGTGCAAAAGGGTCTCGGTCGCGAGCAGGTGGAGTGCGTCATCGAGCCGAAGGTGGACGGCGTGGCCATCAGCGTGCGTTACGAGGACGGCGTGCTCAAACATGGCGTCACGCGTGGCGATGGCACCACAGGGGATGACGTGACGAACAACCTCAAAACGATCAAGACGCTGCCACTGCGCCTGCCAAAGGACGGCCCGCAGACCTTCGAAGTTCGTGGCGAGGTCTTCATGCCAAAGGCAGGCTTTGCGAAGCTCAATCAGGAGCGTGAGGAGGCCGGTGAATCGCTCTTTGCGAACCCGCGCAACTCCACCGCCGGCACGCTGAAGCTGCTCGATCCAAAGATCGTGGCGAAGCGCCCGCTCGACATCGTTTTCTACGGCCTCGCCGATGCCAGCGGCCTGCCCATCGAATCGCAAAACGATGTGCGAAAGCTCCTCGAAGCCGCCGGTTTGCCGAAGTCGAACCTGCTCTGGCATGCCGACAGCGCGGAAGGATTGCTGAAGGCCATTCGCGAGCTCGATGAGCAGCGCAAAGCCCTGCCGTATGAAACCGACGGCGCGGTGATCAAGGTGAATGCTTTCACCGATCAAAGCGAGCTCGGCGTGACGAGCAAAGCGCCGCGCTGGGCCATCGCCTACAAATACCAGCCGGAGCAGGCGGAGACGAAAATCCTCGCCGTGGACATCCAGGTGGGCCGCACGGGCGCTTTGACGCCGGTGGCACGCTTAGAGCCGGTCTTCGTCAGCGGCAGCACGGTGAGCAATGCCACGCTGCACAACTTCGAGGAAATCGAACGCAAGGACATCCGCGTGGGCGACCGCGTTATCATTGAAAAAGCCGGTGAGATCATCCCGGCGGTCGTCAGCGTGAAAACGGAGAAGCGCGATGGCAGCGAGCAGCCCATCGTGCCACCCACGCACTGCCCGGTCTGCGGCACCGGCGTGCATCGCGATGAGGAGCAGGTCGTCATCCGCTGTCCGAATCCGAAGTGCCCCGAAGTGGTGAAGCGCCGCATTGAGCACTTCGTAAGCCGTGCGGCCATGGACATCAGCGGCCTCGGCGAGAGCGTCGTGGCCCAGCTCGTCGATTTGCGACTCGTCGGCGATGTGGCGGATCTGTATGCCCTCAACGAATTGCTGCTCGCCCGCTTGGAGCGAGTCGGCACGAAGAGCATCGACAACTACCTCAAAGCCATCGAAGCCAGCAAGCAGCAGGACCCGTGGCGTCTCGTCTTTGGCCTCGGCATCCTGCATGTCGGCGCAGGCGGTGCTCGCAAGCTGCTGGAGCACTTTGGCGGCATCGACGCCCTGGCGAAGGCCAGCGTCGAAGAACTCATGCAATGCCCCGACATCGGAGAAATCGTGGCCGTGAGCATTCACGCCTGGTTCCGCGATGAACTGAACATCCAACTCCTCGATCGCCTGCGTGCCGCAGGCCTCAATTTTGTGCAAAAAGCCGTCGAAGCCGCCAGCGACAAGCTCGCCGGCACCACTTGGGTCATCACCGGCACACTCAGCCAGGAACGCGAAACCATCGCCGACACCATCCGCAGCCACGGTGGCAAGGTCAGCGGCAGCGTGAGCGGCAAAACGACCTACCTGCTCGCCGGTGCCGATGCCGGCAGCAAGCTCGACAAGGCCACGAAGCTCGGCGTGAAAGTAGTGAGCGAGGCGGAGTTTCGGACGATGATCGGCTGAATGAAGCCCACACGCCGCTGCATCCTTGACCCTCATCTTCCGCACTGCATGATGCCTGATCCTTCATGAAACGCCTTTATCGCCAAGCCCAGCTCGCCTCGGAAGACAACCCCAAACTCGAACTCGGAGACGTACTGGTGGAAGGTGAAAAAATCATCGGAGTCGCCCCTCAAATCAATGGTGTGACCGACTGCGAAGTGATCGACTGCCAGGGCCGACTTCTCATGCCCGCCATGTTTGACATCCACGTGCATGCTCGGGAACCCGGTCAGGAGGACAAAGAAAACATCGCCACCTGTGCCGAAGCCGCCATCAATGGTGGCGTCACTGGCTTTGTCATGATGCCGAACACCACGCCCGCCATCGATAGCGCAGGCATCGTCAGGACCGTGCTCGAGAGCGCGCGTCGCACACGCATCGGCAGCGGCATTTACACCTCTGGGGCCATCACGAAGGGACGCAAAGGCGAAGAACTTGCCGGCATCGCAGGCATGAAAGCCGCTGGCGCTATCCTGCTCACGGACGACGGTTTTCCTGTGGACAATCCCCAAGTGCTTCGCCGCGCCATGGAGTATGCCAGAGATCACGACCTGCCTCTAGCCAGTCATTGTGAAGTGAAAGAACTCAGCGGCAAAGGCTGCATGCATGAGGGCAAAGTTAGCTACGCCTTGGGATTGCCTGGCATCCCCAGCATCAGCGAGGAAATCTGCATCTCTCGCGATATCCGACTGGCCGAATTCACTGGCGTGCACCTGAACATCCAGCACGTGACGACCGCTGAAGGCATGCGCACGATCAAGCGAGCCAAAGATCGCGGCATCCGCGTGAGTTGCGAGATTGCTCCCCACCACCTTATCTTCAACCACGAAGACGTGGGGAACTACGACACGAACTACAAAATGAACCCACCACTGCGCACCGCCGAGGACAATGCCGCGCTGCTGCAAGGCCTGAAAGACGGCTGGTTCGATGTCATCGCGACCGATCACGCTCCCCACACCCCGTTCGAGAAAAACCAAGACTTCAGCAGCGCCCCCTTTGGCATCACCGGGCTCGAGACCGCCCTCCCCAGCCTCTACCACTACTTCATCTCGAAGAACTTGCTGGATTGGGGATTGATCGTGCGTCGTTACTCCGCCGAGCCACGTCGTCTCATGAAACTGCCGACCGTGCCTATCGTCGAAGGCGGCATTGCTGAATTCATCGTGTTCAATCCCGCCCGTGAGACCACCTTCACGCGGGACTTCATGAAATCGAAGAGCATCAACACGCCCTTCCTCGACAAGACGCTACGCGGCTGCGTCGAGCGTGTCATCCACCGGGGTCAGGAACTGCTCGCCCGCTGAGCCCCGGTGCCTGCTTCTAGGCCTCACTCATTCAACACGACCTTCGCCCCACCGGGGTGGATTTCCACGGACTGAATGCCAGCCAAGATGCGCTGGAGCGCTGGATCTTTCTCCAGATTCTCCGCGATCAGATCGACTCCCTTCAGGTCAGCGAGCCAAGCATTGGGCAGCGAAATTCCGCCCACGCTGAGGTCATTGAAGACAAACGAGAACTTGTGCTCCGGGCTCAAGCCCGTGCCAAAGGTCAGACGCAACCGCACTTTTTGTCCGGCCATCAACGGAAAATCTGGAGGCATCTCGACCAGCAGACCAGCGATCAATTTCCCTTCCCCAAAGCTGACCTGCACGTTTTCCCCCAGGTGCTGAGCCGCGAGGTAGGCATTCAATTCACGTTCTGTCAGGATCAGCGTGCGATTCTCCTCACCCGCCGACACTTCTAGCGGAGCACGCTCCGAAATCACCGCTGGGGCAGACGCTTGAGCAGGCATCATCTGTACCTGAACCGGAAGCACTGGTGGATCTCCAAACACCGCCAACTTTGCATCCAGTGCCGTCTTTTCCGCCGCCGTCAGCGAGACCGGCTCCATGGGCCGCGCATCGAAGTAATGGCGATACCACAACACTAGGCCACCGACTGTCAACCCTGCGGTGAGAACCATGGCCATGAAGACGATCAACAGTAGCTTGCCAAGGCCTAATCGCAGTGGGGGAGGAGCCGTAGGTTCAGAGGCCGCCGTGAAAGTGGGTAATTCGGGAGGGTTTTGCATGGGTTGAAGATGACGTTAGGCCAACGAACTTATTCAGACTAGATCAAAGCCCGCTCGGAAAATGCATCTTCTTTTGGAATCGTTCAGCGTCATTGCCAAGAAAACAAGATTCCCAGTCAAGGCGGTCAGCTTTGCCGTGATTTGCCTTGAGGTTGTGAAGCCCCTCCTCTGAATCCAAGCCTCAAGCTCACCTGCCAAAGGTCTCCTCGGATTATCCAGATAGCTTTTTTCATGTTCGTTGCTGCCCTGGAAACACCGCCCAACACGCGTCAGACCCGCGTTTTGACTGCGCTCCAAGCCTGGCTAAGGACTGGTGGTGGACCCGTGCCTACCTTCTGCATTTTTGATCAACTGGCCCAAGATTGGAAAGCCAGCAAAGTGCATTGCGACAGCTAGATGCTGCGGTTGGAACCATGTAACAAAGATTGAGAACATTCGGGAAGTGAGGGTGTCCGAGTCAAGACATGCAGAACTCAGCTCTCATAGCATCCGAAGAGTGGTCTGCGGGTGGCTGAAATCAGAGCAGATCCTTCATCACCTAGAGCCCTGCATCCCACGCATTGGATTCTCTAGACCACTGCCGCATCTCTGCCTTGGAAGGTGACGATAGCGATATTTGAATCACAATCCTTCGTTATTCTGAAAACTCACACCGGCTCCCGTTTCAGTGCTCAAGCTGGCCTGAAAGAGCACTCTTCTGCTGATGACCGTTTCTCCAACCCATGCTGAAAAACGGGAGCGTTTGTCGGACTAAGCGAAAAGGCAGTGTCAGTGCTATCGGCCGCCACGTTACCCTTAGCAGCGATGGAGTTGCTTTTGTAAAACACAGCTGAAGGAGATTCCGGAATTGACACGAAGGCATGAAAGGCCAGTTGCCAGCACTGACATTGGCCGCACGGAGTGAGATCTCGACAAAGTTCGGTGAACTAGGCAGAAGCATGTCTGTGATGCCTTCACGCAGCAGCGTGCGAAGGGAGCAGGTGTTTGGGTTTAACCCAATGAAGTGAACAATAGGTTCTAGCTAGCCAAAAGCTAGAAATGCACTCCAGGCATCACTTTACATCCTCTGCATTTTGTCATGAAGGCATGTGGCACATCTCCGTAACATCTGATGAATCGGTTCACGATGTGCCTTGCGCAGTAGGCCAAGGTGCCAGAAGCCCTGCAAGATGGAATGCGCTACCGTGGTCACCCCTGCGACGATCCTAGCTCACTCGCTGAGAGCTGAATGAAAGCACTGACACCTCAGTTTGATTGACAGTCTCCATGGCCAGTCCTTTGATGAAAGACTTGGTTATAGATACCCCTTTCTATGAATCCCCGCTTTCAGATACTGGAGGAATTAACTTCAGAGAAACCCCTGACACTAAGCAAGGCTGTGGACCTAGAGACCGGTCAGGAGGTCTGGCTACGCCGTTATGAAGGAGAAGCTGATTCTGGTGCTCTACGCATCATCTTGGAGACAGTCATCCAGTCACCCCACCCTAATGTCGAGCGCATGATCGAAGCCGGCAAAGACGAGCAGGGATGGTTTGCCATTCTCGAAACATTGCCGAGTCAAACGTTGAGCGACTTGCTTCGCAGTGGCCCTCTGACAGTGTCTGAATTTGACCAGCTTGTGCTTCAGACTCTAGAGGGGCTAAGTGTGTTGCACGAAAAAGGCATCGCCCACTTGGCACTGCGGCCCGAGGCGATACAGGTGACCAAGGCGGAGAATGGCAGACTTCAGGTGACTTTAGGACATATCGGTGTTGGACAACTGACGAGGCCTCCGCTCACGGAGGAAGAAACCGCGCGTTACCGTTGCCTAGCACCCGAGCAATGGGAAGGTCAGCCCACGAGCCGCAGCACTGACATCTATGCGCTCGGCTGCGTCTTTTATGAGAGCTTGTCCGGGCGAGCTGCCTTTGAGGCCAGCAGCACGCAGCAGATGCGGGCCGTGCATTTGAGTCACAACATCACACCTCTAAACATCCTCGCTCCGCAAGTGAAGCCTTGGGTCTCTGCCTGGGTCATGGGGTTGCTCACGTCCGATGCTTCAAAGCGTCACCGCCATGTAAAGTTGGCGAGAAAGCATTACGACCTGGGCGTGCATGGCCTGGAGCAATCCCCGGGTGCTTCTTCTTCACCGCAGCACATGACGGCACCCCAGCCAGCCTATGGCACCCCACCCTACTATGGCCAGATGCCTGTAGCGAGCTACATGCCACCCGTCGGCAATATGACAGCTAGTACACCGCTAGTCCTGCCCCATGCCACCGTGCAGCCTCCCATGTCTCCTCCGCAGTCCCAGCCGCCTGCACCTGTGGTCACTGCACCTGTTCGTCGCACTCCTTCGAAGCCCACTCGAACAGTGGCATTGCCATCCGCGAAAAAGGGAATCCCACTCATGCATTGGGGGCTGGGAGGAGCCGTCTTGTTGGTGCTGATTGTGGTTGTGCTTTGGGGCGGTGGTTCGAGCAAGCAGGAAGTAGCAGTCAGACCTCCGGTAGAAGTTGCTCTCATCCAGCCTCCCCAGCCTGAGAGCGTTCCCAATCCATCAACTTCAGATGAGCCATTTTATCCGCCAATCCCAGATGCATTGGCCAAGGCCACTGTTCCTCGCCATGAGCGTGGCACGCCACCGAACTTCTCCAATCTAACGGTCTTTCTCTCCGCAGCAGGCATTGTTCAGACACTGAACGACCGCAGCAGCGAGAGCTATTCACCCGCAGGAGCTGGAGACCTCGTTTACCTCTGGAAGGACGAGACCGAACTGGGAGGGCTATTCAACATGACAGCAGACAAGAAAAAACCGGAACTGCTGCCCATGCTGAATGTGATTCGCCTTGAACCTGGGGCGCGCGAGCATCCTGTGATTACTTTTCATGAATCCGATGCCCTTTCTGGTCGCATGCCGTCAGAGGCCACACGCGGTCCCTTCGATCCTGCGATGCGGGAGCAAGGAATGACTGTCGTGCAGGCGCTTCGCTGTCGCCCACTTGAAAGGCTGGTGACGCGTTCGATCCGAATTTCGAGCGAGTCGAATGACAAAATCTTTGCGCTTCAAATCAAAAACAACAGCACTTTCACCGCAAACCTTGGGCCGCAGAACCTGTATCTGCCGGCAGTACAGGGGGATTTCAGCGGTCTGTGCATTGTTGTTTTTGTCTGGGATGCCGATACAGGCACGGCCCAGCTCGTGTGTCGGAATGCGGATGGAACTAGGCAAGAAGGAGAGATCTTCAAGAACGCGCCAACGCAAAACCCACCCGCACGGCGCTATCAGATCGGTGATTCCTCCGCCTCACTTTCAACCAGCGGCTACAAGTTCAACGGCGACATTGCGGAAACCCTGATTTACAACCGCGCACTCAAAAAGGATGAAGTACAACGGGTAGAGTCCTGGCTATCCAGTCACTGCTTTGGCGTCAAATGAGACGCGCGAGTTTAAAATGGCTCTTCGAGCAAGGTTGCATCCACTAGAAAAACAATGATTTTCACTTTTCGAAGAAGAACCCTTTTCAGCTAAAGGGAGGCAAATGACATCTTTGTCACACCTACAGAACAGCCAATGTGTCATTTGGCACGATTGTAGCAGCACTCGTTTGTCTTGGATCTCGTAAAGTCATTCATCGTTGATCCAGAGCTAGCTTTACCCCCCTTCAGCACTCCAGTGCCCCTCCGCACATTTGAATGAAACGCCGCATCATACCAACGATGATCCACAAACCAAAATTCCCCCTGCATCTCTTCTTTGCCATTGGTTTTCTCGTGATGCGGCTCGACGTCCAATCTCAAGTCGTGAGAAGCGGTACAGATGGAAATCTAGACCAAGCTGCGAGTTGGACTGGTGCTGTTGTGCCCGGCAGCACGGACATCGCACGTTGGCAATCAGGTTCATCCACGGCAACTCAGACCGTAGGAGCTGGGGTCAGCTTTCTGGGCATTTCCATCACAAATCCAGGTGCTAATGTCACCATCGGATCGGGCACAGGTTCTCTCACCCTGGGCACATCTGGGATAGATCTTTCCGCAAGCAGCAACCGGACGCTGACGATCAATGCAGCGGTCATCCTTAGCGGCAACCAGACGTGGACCACTTCGAGTAGTTTTACTGACAACACAGCACAGATCACCATCGGCTCGGGAGTGATCTCAGGCAATGGTAGGCTCACCATCGCAGGAAGCGGCGGCGGTGGCGAATTCGTCCGAATCAATAGCGCGAGCACCTACAGTGGTGGATTTCAGCTCGACAGTGGAGGAGCTTTCAAAGTGGGCGTCACTTCGGTCGTGGCGGGCGGCAACGTCACGTCAGGTGCCTTTGGCACGGGAGCTGTCGTGATCAACGGCGGAATCTTGTTCGGGGGCGGAGATACCGCTGCTCCAGGTTACACTTTGAACGGTGATTTTGCCGTGAACGTTGGAGCATCCGGGGGTGCAAACGCACGACTTAGTTTCGGGGGTCCTATCGATCTGGCGACAGGCACAAGGACGCTGACCCTTGGTCGCTCGACCACTTTCGCGAATGCCGTGGCCTCTGGCAATGAAAGCTTTCGCTTCATCAGCATCGCTAACGGTCCCACGGTATCCGTGAGCAACGGAACCATTCGATTCGTGGGTGATGCCTCCACGAATGGCAGCACCGCCGTGGTCTCTGTCGCCTTGGGCTCAGCAACAAATTTCACCAGCAATGCTGGGCTGACCATCGGTAGCAATGTCGTCACGATCCTAGGCACCTCCAGTGCTTTGCCCTCGGGGACCAATGCTCCTGAGGTCTCGGTCGAGGTAGGTGGTTATCTTAACTTAAGCTCTGGAAACAATACTTATAACGCCAACATCGCAGGGCTCAACGGCTCGGGGACGGTGACCAACCTCGATCTTGACGGCGGATCAACAGCCACTCTCACTCTGGGCAACAATGACAAAGGCGGTAGCTTCTCTGGAGTCATCGCCGATGGCGCGAGTCTAAATGCTACGACAGGGCTGACCGTGCCCACGAACAGTCTCGTCGCGATCACGAAAATCGGCTCCGGCACCCAAGTGCTCTCAGGCAACAATAGTTATGATGGGCTGACTACTGTGAGCGGCGGCACTCTGACACTGTCTGGAGACAATAGCGGAGCAGCAGGTGGGGTTCAGTTGAATGCGGCAACGCTCAACATCAATAGCGCGACTGCCTTAGGTACCGGCACTTTGACCATCAACAACGACTTGGCAGTGATCGATAATACCAGTGGAGGTGCGCTAACTTTGAGCACCAACAATCCGATTAACTTTTTGCAGGATCTCACGTTTGGAGGCAGCCAAAACCTCAATTTTGGCACTGGGGCAGTCTCAAGCGCCCTACCAATCACCATTACCCTAAACGGTAGCGGGAGGACATTGACCTTCGGAGGCACCTGGAGCAACACCAACGAAACTTCCAGCACCCTGACGGTCAATGGTTCTGGCAACACCTTGGTGCTCGGCGCTATCAACATCGCGCCAGGATCTGTGAATCGCAATTTCACCATCCGAGGCACGGGCAATGTGGTGGTCAATGGCGTGATCGCGAATGGTGGAACGGCAACTGCGAGTGGTATCACCAAAAACGACGCCGGAACTCTGACGCTGGCAGGCGCAAATACTTACGCGGGAGACACAACCATCACCGCCGGAGTAGTGAATCTGAATCATGCCAACGCTGTGCAGAACAGCACGGTGATCGTCAATGCGGCTGGTGGCCTAACTTTTAGTGCAGGAATCGGCACTTTCAATGCGGGAGGACTAGCTGCAAACACAGCAGGAAACTTGGTTCTGACAGATGCTGCCGCCCAGGGGGTGAATCTTGCAGTAGGAAGCAATCAAGCGAACACGACCGTGAGTTCCTTGATCTCTGGCAGTGGCAGCTTGACGAAAAATGGCAGCGGATCTCTCCAATTGACTGGTGATAACACTTACAGCGGAGGCACTACGGTGAATGGAGGAACCATCCTCTTGGGCATCAGCAGCACCGTAACCTCAGGCTCGGTGACGAGCGGACCGCTTGGCACGGGAAACCTGAGCTTGGGTTCAGGGGCGACCTTGGCTGCATCCAGCACAGGCGTCGGACGCACTTTAGCAGCACCTCAGGTCAATTTGAATGGAGACATCACCGTCGGGACCTTCACCACGCTGGGCAGCACAGGCACGGCACGCGTGGTTCTCTCAGGTGCGATTGACTTGGGAAGTACCAATGCTACACGCAGAATCACCCTGACAAACTTTGCAGCAGGCACTGGCTCAGGAACCAACAATGAGCAATTGCAGTTTGCCACGACCAACGGCCTTGCCACCACGGTTCAAGACGGAACGCTAGAGTTAGCCGCAGGCAACAATGTGCAGGCAAACCAGACGGCCAGTGTGAATTTTGCCAGCGCAGTCAGCTTCATCAATAACGCTGGATTGATCATCGGCGAGAGAGTGCGCACTTTTGGCAATAACAACTATCTCGGCACAGGCACCAATGCGGCAGCACTGACAGTCCAGGCGGGTGGCTTTTTGGATATGTCCAATGGTGGAACAACCAGCCGCAACCTTGAGGTCTTCTCACTTTCTGGGGCAGGCACCATCTACAATGGTGACACGGATGGCTTGGCCGGCACCGCCGTCCTCACCGTCAGCGGTTCTGCAAGCACGACTTTCTCCGGCACGATTCAGGATGGTTCGGTCGCAGGGTCCGTCGTTGGATTGGTCAAGTCAGGCTCGGGAAGGCTAACCCTTAGCGGAAACAATTCCTATTCTTTAACGACCCAGGTCACGGGTGGCCAGTTGCAGGTCGGCGTGAATGGCTCTGGACAGACAGGCACTGGCAATGTGTCCGTTTCTACCGCCTCCACGATCTTAGGCACAGGCACCGTGCGTGGGACCCAGTTCATAGCGCAAAGCGGCTCCAGTGTGCATGCGGGTGACGGGACCTTGCAGACCGACTACGGAACCTTGAATTTCGCGCCACTATCAGGCTCAGGCAGCTTTGACTTCCAGTCCGGCAGCACCACCTTTCTGGGGATCGATTCAAATGGAGTCTCCGATCTGCTAAACTTCTCCGGCACTGGCTCCAATACGCTTCTCTTCAATGGAAACCTCACGGTTGGTCCATCTTCTTTCACCCCCACGAGCCCATTGACATTCAATCTCTTGGATTGGTCTGGTTTAGCCAGTGCCCCCACCTTTGCGAGTCGGTTTCTGGCTGGCTCCTACGCAGGTCTGATTGCTGGCAACGGGGATGACAATCTCGGCTTGAACCTACCAGACGTTAGCTCAACGATCTTTCGCTGGGACATTAGTCAATTCATCACCAATGGCACTATCACTCTGGTCATCCCCGAACCCAGTCGCATGTTCCTCCTGATCCTGGGCGCGATGGTTCTATTAACGCGTCGTTCTCGCCAATTTTGATTTCTCCGGCTGAGAAAGATGCTGGAACTACTGATGCCAAATCAATTCCATGAGGGCAGCTTCATGCTAAGGCAGCAGTAGGGTGAGCATCATGGTGCAAAGCCAGATCCAAGTGGCACAGACGGAATTGGCAGCCTAGATTGCCAAGCGCTATCCCATGGCAACAAAGGAGTGGCAAAAGACGCGCTTGTGATGCGTGAAGCTAGCCAACGCAGAACGGTACCCAACCACACAGATCGTTGCCATGGGGCGATTGCGCCCCTACGTGTGTTTGACTGGCTCAGAATGTTGCACAGCGGCGGCAACGAAGGCTTGCCCCAGCGCAGCAAACCGAGCTCGCGCCAGCAGAATGCAAACTTCTCAAAGCAAAACTAACCCTCAAACAGCAACTCAGGAAGGACGCTCACCGGCTCAGCCGCTTGATCAAGGTGTCAAGGTGATGCCCAGTTGAAAGTAGCGCGCTCGCTGACCTGCGATCTCTGGGTTGGGCAGGCAGAGCAGTTGGTAGGTCCCATCATCGCTCAGGACCATAGGGGCAGCGATACTGGTCTCCCAGGTGCTGAGATTCGTGCTGAAGTAGGGGGTATAGCTTAGACCGGTCAGGGCGTGATCTTTCCTCCGAACGTACAGCGCGCACCACACGGGAACGGTTTCACCCGGCGGCACAAGGAGGCGGCAAATCGGCTGCCCTGGGGCAAGGAGCGCTGTGCCCGTCCAGACAAGCGATCCCGAACTGGCAGGGTTCGCACCCACCAGGCCCATGGCGTATTCGAGCACATTCGCGAGGCCATCGCCGTCAAAGTCGTCCATCGGGCCGATGTTGATGGTGCCGGTCATGCCAGTGGTCGCAGTCCACTGCTCAAACCCAGGCGTGCGAGTGATCTGAAGGGTATAAAGCCGCATCGTCAGTCCATCCTCCGCGGTCACTTCGAGCTGCAAGGTGTTGAGGCCAGCGGTCAGGGGCACAGGGATGGAGGCACCAGTCGTGGCACTGGGGCTGCTGCCATTGATCCGATACTGAAGCAAGGCAGCGGGATGGCTGGCTGTAGCAGATACCGTGACGCTCGGGGTGGAAGTGCTAACCGTGGCAGAGTAGCTGAGGGTTTGGCTCGCAAAGGGGGGCGTGAGAGGTCCACTGCTCAAGGCGAGAGCGGAGAGGCTGGCATCATTGCTCAGCGTGGTGAAGGTGAGGCTATCTCCATTCGTGGTGCCGCCTAGATTGCTGGCGTTGACTCGGAAGTGGTAGGTCGTGCTGGGAAGCAGCCCAGTTAGCTCTAGCGAGACGTTTTCCGCCACGATGCCTGCCGGAGCAGCCAGGGTGATGGGCGAGTTCGTGCCGAAGCTGGGGCTAGTGCCGCTTTGAAACACGGCTGTGACGCTGGAGCCGTTCGGATTCACGCTGGCATTCAACCGAGCACGGGTAGCCCCCACGTTCGTGGCAGCGAGGGTGGTTACAGTCGGTGCGGCGAGATTGATGTGCGCATGGCGAATATCGCTAGCCTGCCAGTCTGAATCGCCAGGCTGGTAGGCGATGACGGTGACAAGTCCAGCGGCCTGGATCGTGAGCTTGTCTTCATTGAGCGAGGCCGGGCCAGTGACGATGTAGCGCACCGGCAAAGCGCTAGATGCCACCGCACTCAGCGTGATGGTATCTCCCACTGGCAAGGTGGAAGGTGCGCTGAAGGTGATCGTCTGTGCGGTGCTGGAAATCATCGGAACACTGACCTGCGGAACAAAGTGCTCCCGACCAGCGAAGCCGATCTGACCGTAGGCATTCCAACCAAAGGCCCAGAGCTTGCCATCCTGCGTGGTGACGAGGGTGTGATTGGCGTTTTGCATGGGCTGCACGTCTGACCAGGCTGTGCTGGTACCGACCTGAGATGGCGTGGTGGTGCTGGCTAGGTTCGCACGTCCCACACGGCCAAGGAAATTGCTGCCCCAGCTCCATAATGTGCCATTGGAGCGTGTGCCTAGGCTGTGATTGCCACTGGCGGCGATGCTGCGCCAATCTGTGGCCGAGCCGATCTGCAGTGGCGCATTTCGTTGCGTGCTTGTGCCATCACCGAGCTGATTGCTGCTGTTTAGGCCCCAGGCCCACAGGGTTCCATTCGATCGGATGCCCAAAGAGTGCGTGATTCCTGCGGCGATGCTGCGCCAGTCTGTGCCCGTGCCGATCTGAACAGGGGCGTTGCGCTGTGTGGTGGTGTTGTCACCGATCTGTCCATTGCTGTTCAGGCCCCAGCCCCAGAGCGTGCCGTTGGTCTTCAGAGCGAGCGAGCGCGATCCGCTGGCGGCGATGCTCCTCCAGTCTGTGGCCGTGCCGATCTGCACGGGTGTGGTGCGGGCGGTCGTGGTGCCATCACCCAGCTGGCCATTCGTGTTAGATCCCCAGGCCCACAGCGTGCCGTTTTGCTTCAAAGCGAGGCTGTGAGCCCCTGCGCTGACGATTTCATTCCAGTCCGTGTCCGTGCCAAGCTGAGTCAGCCTGGTCAGCGTGGTCGTGCCCCCCTCACCGAGCTGGCTGGCGGTGTTCAAACCCATGCCCCAGAGCGTGCCATCACTGCGGATCGCAAAGAACACCGCATCCGTGCCACTGCTACCACCCGCAATGCGACGCCAAGTGGAACCCGCGCCGATCTGCACGGGTGAGTTGGTGCTGGAGGTACCACTGCTGAGCCCGAGGCTACCATTGATGTTGTAGCCCAGGCCCCAGATCGTGCCATCTTCACGCAGTAGGTAACTTTGCGCATTGAGGGCGACCGCCTGGATCACACGGCCAAAATGATGCATCAAAGGCAAGGCCACCCGATGCACCACACTGAGCTGACCTTGGTTGTTCATGCCCCAGCCATGCAAACCATCGACGCGTGTCGCGAGAGAGCCATTTCCTCCCGCAGCAATAGCTTGCCAACCGGTGAGCGTGCCCACTCGCACTGGCGCATTCGCTGCCTGGAGCGTGTCCAGGCTGCCCTGCCCTAGCTGCCCCACTTGGTTTCGTCCCCAGCTCCAAAGCGTGCCGTCCGTGCGCGTCGCCACGACATGCTCCGCCCCGCACGCGATGCGATCCCAACTTGTGCTGCTAGGGTTGGAGATCGGAACTAGGCTTTGCGTCGTCGTGCCCTCCCCCAGCTGACCGCTGGAATTCTGCCCCCAAACCCAGAGCGTGCCATTCGTTCGGGTGGCCATCGCAAAGGAGTTCCCCGCGACGACGCGGTTCCAGGTCGTCACGCCACCGACCTGCGTTGGAGTCGTGGTGGTCGGGTTGGTGTTATCCAGGCCAAGCTGGCCATTCGTGTTTAATCCCCAGGCCCACAGGCTGCCGTTGGTCTGCAGCATGAGCGTGAAGTCCGCCCCGGCCGCGATGGCATCCCCATTCTGTGACCAAGTCGTGAGTGTGCCGATCTGAGTCGGTGCCGTGTAGTTCGTTGGCGTAGTGCTTCCCTGGCCGCACTGGCCGCTGCCATTCGCCCCCCAGGCCCAGAGCGTGCCATCCGTCTTCACTGCCACACAGTGATTCGCGCCCGCCACCGCCCAGGCCCAGTCTGTGCCGGTGCCGATCTGCACTGGCGTCGTGTATTGAGTGGTGGTCAGACTGCCCTGACCTGCCTGACCGTTGTTGTTGCGTCCAAAGGCCCAGAGAGTGCCGTCCGTGCGCGTCGCCACGGCATGATCTGCTCCCATTTGCACCTGTCTCCAGTTCGTTGCAGTGCCGATCTTCGTCAGCTCCCGCACGGCATTCGTGTTACCCGTGCCGAGCTGGCCGTTGCTATTCAAACCGCAACCCCAAAGCGAACCATCTTCTGAGATGGCGAGCATGTTTTCCGTAGCACGGCTCATGCTCATCTGCACCAGCCGCGAACCTACCGCCGCGAGAACGAAGGTCTGATACTTCGGCACCGCCGTGCCTGCCGTAGCCTTGACTGTCACCGAGCCTGGGGTGGCGGTCAGAGTGACCACGTTTCCACTCACACTCGCGCTCGCTGCTCCTGCCACGATCTCAAAGCTCACGGTCGAAGCGCCACTCGATGTCGCATTGAGCGAAAAAGGCGGATCGCCGACATACTTCACGCCGATCTCGCCAAACGTGATCACCTCATCTACGGAGGTCAAAGTCACATCGTTGCCATCTCCGCCCAGGTAGCTGATCTCAAAGCTGTGCGGCGTGCTGCCCTGCATTGCCGTGATCAGGCTGCCTTCTGGCAGATTCGCAAAGGTTCCACTGATGGGCATGAAGCCATCGTTCTGCACCATTTTCAGCACCTGTCCTGCGGTGGGAGCGAAACCCAGGGTGATGACTGGCGTGCCCATCGGGGCATACACGTCTGTCACGATGGGGACCGTCTGCGCTGTGGCAAAGTGGATGGTTGGTACCGTGGTGAAGGTCTGATTGATGCCATAGCTCGTTCCACGGGCATTGCTCGCCACCAGACGATAGTGGTAGGTCAGGGCTGGAAAACCCGTGACGTTTGCCGTGATGGCGGAAAAGCTATTGCTAGCGGCTAGGTTCTGCGTGGCTGTGACTTGGCCGTAAGCGGGGCTCGTTCCATACTCGAACCAATAGGTCGTGGCCAGCCCACCCGGCATCACACGCCCATTCAGCACAGCACCTGTGGAAGTGATGGATGTGGCCGGATCGCTGAAGGCCTCTGGCATGGATTGATTCGTGATCGTCAGCGTGTGGCTGCTCGTGCCGAGGTTGGCCCCTGTTGCATTCAAAAGCTGCACCACCAACGTCTCCGCTGGCTCAGGAAGCTGGTCATTCGTGATGGCAATCGGGATGAGCTTGCTCGTTTCACCCATCGCGAAGTTCAGCACACCCTCATTCAGCGAAAAGTCGATGCCATTGCCTGCAGCACTGCCGCCATTCACTCGATACTGCACACTTGCCAGGCCAGTGGAGGTGCCCGTGCGGTTCACCGTCAGATTGTAGGTGCCTGCGGATTCATTCACTGTCGCCGTAGTGGCTGCAAAGCTCACACTCATGTTGGTGAAGCTGTCATTGTCACCGAGCAGCATCGTCGCCGTGCCCACCCGCATGCCATAGGTGCTTGTTGGCGTGGTCGGTGTCAGAGTCAGAACAATGGTTTCTACGCCCTCTGGGGTCGTGTCATTGATAGGCAGGACATTGACATAAGCACCTGCACTCCCAGCAGGGATCGTCACGCTGCCGCTGAGCGCATTGTAATCCATGCCCTGCGTCGCACTGCCACTCATGGTATAGTTCACCACCAGAGCAACTGTCGTGGCTCCACGTCGGCTGATGAAAAAGTCCTCACCCGCCACAGTGGCTTCCGTGAAGGGGACGGTCAGGCCACTGGTGGCATCTGCCACATTCACCTCCACCATCGGCTGATCGCCATCATAGATCCAGCCCGTGGCACTTTGATTCTGGCCCACCAGGGGCGAGTAACCTGTGCCGGGTGTGATCGTCATCGTCACCGACTCCGCATCCTCCAGCGCCGTGTCGGCTAGCATGCTGACGGTGATGGTCCGGTTCGTGTCTGTCGTAGCAAAGGCGATGCTGCCCGGCAGTGCGGTGAAGTCCGTGCCACTCGTGGCCGTGCCCGTGATGATGTAATTCACGGTAATGGCAGTTCCAGTCGAAGGCCGTGTGATTTGAAAAACAGGACCATTTGCGCTGCCACTGGCCGGTTCATTGCCACTGCCCGTGTTCAGCTCAAGGTAAACCTGCGAGTCATCATTGTCCGCGATGATCACCGTACCCGTCTGTGCATTGGGGTTGATGAAATACGCCTGCGACGTCCGTAGCTGCAGGACGACATCCTGTGTGCCTTCATCCAGTGCATCATCAAAGGGCACGATCTCCACAGTCGTAGTCGCTGAGCCTGCTGGGATCACCGCGCGCCCTTCCAGACGGCGATAGTCCGTGCCCAAGATCGCACGGCCATTCACACCATAATCCACGGTCAAAGCCGCGTCCGTGCTGCCAGTGCGCGTGAGGGTAAAGACACCCCTGTCCATCCCCGTCTCACTCGCCAAAGGGTCGGTCGCGGCAATGCTCGCCGTGGGCATGTCATCGTCATTGAGCTGGCTCGTCACCGACTGCTCTGCCGACAACGGACTGCGAAGGTAGGCCGCGTTGGTGGTCGTCGAGCAGATGATGGTCTCCGTCGTCTCGATGTTGTTATCATTCAGCGGAGTCAGCATAAAAGTCGTGCTCGATTCGCCGATGGGGATCGTGGCACTGTTCGGTGCAGTGTAGTCGCTGTTGCGCGTGGCTGTGCCACTGTAGCTGATGTTCACCGTGAGCGCGCTAGTCGTAGGGCCATTGCGCTCGACCCTCAGCGTCAGCGTGTCGGCACCTGCCTCATGACCCGAATCATCCACCGACGTGATCCTCACCACGGGCAACGAGCTCTCGTCATCCGTGATCGACACCTGAGCTTTGGGATTTCCCGCCATGATGTAACCCTGCGCTGTGTTGACAAAGTCCAGCGACGCCACCTCCACCCCTTCAGCCGCAGTGTCATTCACCGGCGTCAGCGTGATGTCGAGCGTAGCAGCACCTGCCGGAATGATGTACTGCGACGTACCGCTGCCGCCATCTGGGCTCGTAGCCGCCGAAGGAGCCGGAGAAAGTGTGTAATCCGTGGTCCGCGTAGCACTGCCAGTGTTTACATTATAAATTTGCACCGATAGGTCCGCTGCCGTCGATCCCTCACGCGTGAGACGGATCGTCGCCGGATTCGCCGTCGAGCCCTCTGCCGCGACATCATCGGGATACGAAATTGTCACTGCTGGCAGCGTCGTGCTGGTGAAATTCACTCCCGTCGCACTCGGTCCAACCGTGACCGACTGCGCCGTGAACACCAACGGATACAAATTCGGCGTGATGGAGAAAGTGCCCGCCGCCACTCCGGTCAAGGTGTAATTGCCGTCGCTATCTGTCCATGTACCGCGAAAGGTAGCACTGCTGCCATGGCTGGTGTTGTTCGAAGGAGCAAAATTCGCTACATACACACCCTCCACCGGCTGGAGATCGGGTCCAGTGATGTTGCCGCTCACCGTAAAATTTGTTGGCGAACCTACTGTGATCAGCACAGCCCTGGTCGTGCGTTTGCCTTTCATGTCACTGGCCGTGCACAGCACTTGATAGCGTCCAGCTGTGCCCCACGATTTTGTCTGAACGGGACTGTTGTTCGTGGAGTAGTTGCCATCATCAAAAACCCAGGCGTAGGCCAGCATATCGCCATCGGCATCACTCGCCGTGGCCGTCAGCGTCACATTCACTCCCGTGCCGACACTCGTCGCACTCGCGGCAACACTCAAGGTAGGCGCGTTGTTTCCTGGCGCATCGCCGATTTGCACCTGCACATCCATGGAGGGCGGCACCGTGCTGACATTCCGCGCCACAGGGGTGAAATGTATGTTGAAATCAGGATCGCTGTAGGTGCGGCCGACCCACAAGGCGGAATCGTTTCGAGTATCCGTGATGCCATTGCCGAAGCTACCCGGCGTCATGTCCAGCAGCTGCGCTCCCGCATTTGATCCATTCAACGGCGCTCCACCACTGCCACCGATGCCACTGAGACCCCAGCGGTCAAAGGTCATCATCAGTCCGTTGGTGAAGCCTAGATTCCCTGGGTGCCTGAGACGGAACTCTGCCCAGAAATCCCGCTCCACGTCCCGACGCACGCGGATGGCATACCGCAGGCTTGGGTTCGCGATGCTAGCGTCCGTCTGGGCAATGCGATACAACCCACTGCTTGTCACATTCCAGAACTGCTCCGGGGGCATCCAGGCGAGCGTGTTTTTGAAGCTCGCCGTGAACTGCCCACTGCTGCCGCTGTTCCCCAGCACGTCAAAGGTATTGCCGTATTCCAAGTTATTCCCCGGACCCGTCACGCTCGGTGGAGTCGTGCGCCAGTAGTTCGCGTGCCACAGGCCCAGATTGTGTCCTAGCTCGTGGATGAAAGTGCCACTGCTGCTTGTCTTCATGCGCATGCCAGGTGCGTTCACACTGGCACTGCCACCGTAGCTGCCCGGCCCGCCGCTCCAGCGCACAGCCCACATGTCGTAGCTGTTGATGTTATAACCCATCGACCTCGCAATCTGAATCGCATGGCCTTGTACCAAAAAGTCCCCGTTCCCCACGTCTGTTTCATAGCGGTTGTACCATTCCAGAGGGTAAGGCAGCACCACCAGCGGAGCCACAGCATAGGTCAGGTAGCAGCGCCCATAACTCGTCTGCACCACGTAGTCATTCGCCGCTTTCAGCATGTCGTGACACTCCTGCTCATTCTGCGGGTCCACCGGATTGTCCGGGAAGCAGGCGCGAATGTAGAGAAAGGTGCGGTTCCCCAGAGTCCAGCTGCTGGGAATGGAACCTGAGACCGGTGCATGAGCAGGCCCCGAGCCCGTACCCGCAAACAAATCCGTGCCTAGCACCGCCATGTGCCGCTCTTGCTCCTCACCGAGGTATTGCTCCGCAATCTGTGAGATGTGGCCGCCACTGCACACATAGATGACGCGCTCAGGCGTCTCAAAAGCCGGGGTCTCCTCCGAGACCGCCGCTAGCGTTCCATCGGCCGCCTGCTCCACCTCTGTCTCGATGCCGGACACCGGACAGGACTCCACGATCTGCCGCCCATCATTCTCCGGTACCTCCCCAACCTCCAGCACGCGCAGCGGCGAATCACTCACCGCCATCTCACGCCCCACAGCCACCCCATTCAGCGATGCATTCATCGTGCTGCGCTGCCACTGCCGCCCACCATACACATGCGCATTCCAGCGCTTGCCATCCTTCGTTGAAATCGTGCGAGTGTAGGGCTGGGTCGTGGCCTCTTGTCCCTCCAGCGGCACATTGCCATACACCTCGTAATCCCCACGGACGCGCACCCGCTCTTCCAGCAGCGGGAGTATCTCCTTCGGCAATTTTTGCCGAACCACCATCGGCACCGCGCTCTCGATGGCGAGCTGCGGGTCCTCAAAGATCAGACGTCGGATCTCCTTCGTGTGCTGCCTTGCATACTCCTTGCCCAGCTCCAGACTCTCTGGTGAAGGGGCAGCCCTGTACTCATCAAACCAAGCCGTAAAGACCTTCGTCGGGGCAGACAGCCTAACCGGTTTTGCCGACGAAATCGGCCTTTGGACTGGTGCGGACGAACGCGGCGTTGTGTCTTCCTCATGCAGCCATAACCCGATCAGAACGAGACAAATAGCACCAAGAGCAAGCGGTAGGGTTTTGCGCATGAGGTTAGGTTGGGTTGGTCTCTGGCAATATTGCTTCGCTTTTACTGAATCCATGCCCGGAACACAATCCTAGTCTTTCCTGCCTCCTGACATCTATTCATTCAGGATCAATTCATTGGCTTCTCGCCAAGCAATACCAGGTCAGGGTCGGCAAAAGACATGTCCAGCATGCTGGGTCCGTTGGCTCTGGAAAAGAGGCACGAACGGGGCTGAAGCTTTGCCACAGGTGTGAAGTCTCCCCTGGGTCATCCAAGGACCAGCAGCACATGCCGACCCAGCGGCGGCGGCCTTGCCTGCATCCTAGCAAACACAAAAAACCCGCTTCTCCGGTGCATCGAACGATGGAGAGAAGCGGGTGAATCGGGGTTAGGCATGGAGCCCAGCCCAGCAATGATTAACGGTAGTAGGGCTGGCCGTTGGGGTAGTAACCGGCAGGCTGGCGATACTGAGGCTGCTGACGGTAATAACCTTGCTGCTGGTTGTAGTAGGCCGCGTTACGCTGATCCTGGGAATTGCCGATGGCGTTGCCGCCAAGGGCACCGATGCCTGCACCGATGGCGGCACCTTCCAGGCCACGTCCGCTTTGATTGCCAATGATGCCACCGAGGGCTGCTCCGCCAAGGGCGCCCATGACAGCTCCGGTTTGAGCGTTCGGGCCCGTGGCACAGGAAGAAAGACCAAGAATGGCGATCAACGAGAGGGTGATGGATTTCATGAGGGGATGGGGTGGATGAACGGGGAGTTAGTCGAAACTACGCGGCATTTGTTCACAGGAAACCGAGAATTTTGAGGCAAGCTAACCTTCTCTAGGGCGTTTCGAGGCAGCCATGAAGAGTCTTTTCCCCTATTTTCTGCTGTCGCTGACCTTTGCTCAAGCTGCCGAACCGCGCCCACTGCTGGCCCTACCTGGCCAGATCCTGCACGAGTCGAAGCTGGACACAGCACCCACGGCTCCCTGGCGGGCAGCGAAAGGCAAATGGGAATTGGCGAACGGGAGCTGGCAGGGGGCTGAGCTTACCGAGGACAAGCACGGGGCAGTGATTCGTCTTCCACTTCAGCTGAAGGACTTCATCATCGAGTATGAATTCCAATGGCAAGGTGCCCGAAGCACAAGTCTATCGATCAATGCGGTGAAGGATCATATGGCGAGGATCAGCCTGACGCCCAAATCGGTGACGATTCAACGGGATGACCATGATCATGAAGGTCCAGACAAGGCAGTGGTGTTTGCGCGCTTCTCGGCTGAGCTCGCGCCGGGCATTTGGCACAAGGTGCGGCTGGAGATGGTCGGCGATGCAATGACGGGCCAAGTCAATGACTTGGCTGCCTGGGGCAGCGCTGACTTGTTCACACAAACGAAGGCCGCACCAGGGTTTACCGTGGGCGGACAGAGCGTCGCCTTTCGAAACCTAGTGATCCGTGAAGCCATGCTGAATCCTGAATGGGAAAAGCGGAAGGCGGAGCTACCACGCCCTGGGGAGAAAGTGGCCCCACTGGCCACAAAAAAAGGCTCTGGCAAAGGCAACAAGAAATCAGCGCCCTAGTGTCCGCGTGGTCTGACGGCCACGCCAGAGAAAGGCCAGCGCGAACAAAAAGCTCTGGGCCAGCACGATGCAGGCACCGGTGGAACCATTGATGAAAAAGCTGAGGTAAACACCGAGGCAAGAGGCAATGACCGACGATAGGGTGGCAAGCATGAGCATGTGATCGAGGCGATGGCACAGCAACCGAGCCGTGCAGCCAGGCGTGACGAGCATGGCCACGACAAGCAAAATGCCAACGGCCTGCATGGACGCCACGATGGTGCCAGACAGCAACGCGAGAAGCAGGTAGTGCAGCATGGCCGTGCTCAACCCGATGGCACGCGCGTGAGCGGGATCGAAGCAGAAAAGCATGAGATCTTTCCTCAACATGAGAATGACAACAAGGGTAAGACAAGAGGCCACCAGGGTCTGGATGAGGTCCTCACGCTCAATGCCCAAAAGATTGCCGAACAAGATGTGATTCAGATGCGCCTCTGTTTGCACTTTGGTGAACAAGACAAGCCCTAGGGCAAACATACCAGTGAAGACGATGCCCATAACGGTGTCTTCTTTGATCCGGGTGCTGCTTTTGATCCAGCCGATGCTCATGGCGCAAATCAAACCAGCAGCAAAGGCACCCAAAGCCAGGGGAAGTCCACAGAGATAAGCCAGCACAATACCAGGAAGCACGGCATGAGAAATGGCGTCTCCCATGAGCGACCAGCCTTTGAGCACGAGGTAACAGGAAAACACCGCGCAAACGATACCCACCAACGCACTAACCATCAGTGCCTCGACCATGAATGGATACTGAAACGGAGAAAGCCAGTTCATGCGAAATCGGATGCAGCTAGACGACGGATACGGCGTGCGGCGAGCAAGCCATGCTTGGGCGCAAAAACGAGCGCTAGCAGGAATACCAGCGTTTGCAGCACGACGATGCAGCCCCCGGTGCTACCATTGATGAAGTAACTGAGGTAAGCCCCCAAAACACTGCACCCGGCACCCACTGCAGTCGCAATCCCTAACATGCGACTGAAGCGATCCGTCAGCAGATACGCGGTGGCTCCGGGAGTGACAAGCATGGCCACGACCAAGCAGGCGCCCACGGTTTGGAGTGCGGCGACCGCTGTCGCTGAAAGCAGGGCAAGCAGCAGGAAGTGCAAAAAGCCTGTGTTCATGCCCAGGGAACGAGCATGCGCTTCATCAAAACAATACAGGAGTAGGTCGCGCCACTTGAGGGCCAGAATCAAAATGGAAAGACCTGCGATCACCACGACTTGCAAGATATCGGGATCTGAGATGGCAAGGATGTTCCCAAAGATGATGGTTTTGAGATTCAAGTGGCTGGGAAACAAAGACAGCAGCAGCAAGCCCAGGGCGAACCAACTGGTGAACACGATGCCGATCACGGCATCCTCTCGCAGACCTGACTTTCGCTTCAGCCATCCCATGGTGATGGCGGCGATGACACCTGCCATGAAGGCACCCAGTGAAAACGGTAAACCGGCTAGCCAAGCGAGCGATACCCCAGGCACCACAGCATGAGACAGAGCGTCACCCATCAAGGACCAGCCCTTTAAGGTGATGAAGCATGAGAGAAAGGCGCAAACTGCACCGATCAAGCCACTGACTCCGATGGCTTTGAGCATGTAATCATACTCGAATGGGGTGAGCAGGTTCATTCCCCCACCTCCTCCTTGCGTTTCTGAACCAGATCTTCACGGCCAGAACGATCCTTGTATTCCAAGTGACCATCCTTGCCGAACACGAGTGGGCGCTCGTCATCCGTGAGAAGTTTCACTGTTTTGCCGTCGTGATCCTGGATGGTGCTATGCTCAAAGTGAAATTGGCGCAGGGCTCCACCAAAGGCTTGGCGCAGATTCGGTTCCGTGAAGACATCCTCCAGCGGCCCTGACGCTAACACCGTGCGATTTACCAAAACGACATGATCACAAAACTCCGGCACACTGCCCAGGTTGTGGGTGGAGACGAGGATGATCTTGCCCTCATCGCGCAGGGTTCTGAGCAGAGCGATGATGGCTTCCTCCGTCGTCACATCGACCCCCGTGAAGGGCTCGTCCAGCAGGATGATCTGACCTCGCTGTGCTAGCGCACGGGCGAGGAAGACACGTTTCTTTTGGCCTCCACTCAGTTCACCGATTTGGCGTTCCTGATACTCCGTCATCCCCACACGCTCCAGACTTTCTGCCACCACACGCTTGTCCTCTGCCGAAGGAATTCTGAGGAAATTCATGTGGCCGTAGCGTCCCATCATCACCACATCCCAGACGCTGACAGGGAAGGTCCAATCGACCTCTTCGGCCTGAGGCACATAAGCCACCAGCTTTTGCTTCCGAGCCGCTTCCACGTTGACCCCTGCGATGCGGATCTGACCTTTGGCAGGATTCACAAAGCCCATCAAGGCCTTGAATAGAGTGCTTTTGCCACTGCCATTGATTCCCACTAAGGCTGCAATGGTGCCTGCACCTAACCTAAAAGAGGCATCGCGGAGAGCTATGTGGCCATTGGGGTAGGCCACCGTGACAGAAGAAGCTTCGAGGGACAAATTCACGGTTGGTCGAGGAAGGCTTTCACCAAGGTATCAGCATTGGTTTCCAATAACTTCAGATACGTCGGCGCTGGTCCTGCCGCATCGGTCAAAGAGTCCACGTAAAGCACGCCACCGAAGCGAGCCCCCGTCTCTTTCGCCACTTGCTGCATGGCTTTGTCACTGATCGTGCTCTCGCTGAAAACGACAGGAATCTGATGCTGACGAATGGCATCCACGACCTTCTGCACCTGCTGCGGAGTGCCCTCCTGATCCGCATTCACGGGCCAGAGATACAGTTCCTTCAGCCCATAATCACGGGCCAGGTAAGAAAAGGCTCCTTCACAACTCACCAACCAGCGCTGATGATCTGGAATACTAGCGAGCTTGTTACGGACAGGTAAATCCACGGCCTCCAGCTTGGCGATGTAGGCTGCCGCGTTTGTTTGATAAGTGGCTTCGTTGGCCGGATCAAGCTTCACCAGGGCAGCACGAATGTTGTCCACGTAACGAATCGCGTTCGCAGGTGACATCCAGGCATGGGGATTGGGCTTGCCGTTGTAAGGCCCCTCTCCGATGCTCATGGGATCGAGGCCTTCACTGATGACAACCGCAGGTACATCACGCACCTGCTGCAAAAACTTCTCAAACCAACGCTCCAGCCCAAGGCCATTCCAGAGCACAAGATCTGCATCCTGAGCTTTCACCAGATCCATGGGCGTCGGCTCATAATCGTGAATTTCAGCCCCAGGCTTCGTGATCGACTCGACCACTGCGGCATCGCCTGCGACATTTTGGGCCATGTCTTGGATGATGGTGAAGGTCGTGAGGATGCGCTTCTTCCCGTCTTTTACCACCTCGGTGGATGGACCACAGGCTGACAGGAAGAAGGCCGCTAGCAATAGGGAGGATCGTAGTTTCGCTTTCAAAATTCGAGTTTAAGGTTGGCAAAGATCATACGCGGCTGGCGTGGTCCATAAATATACGTCGCATCCAGAAATGGCCCGCGGTCAAGGTCACTTTGAAAATCATCAAAAAGGTTTTTCACGCCCACACTCAGGGTAAGCACGCGGCCTGCCGCCATCTCAATCTTTTTCGACACACCAATATCGACGGCAAAAAAGCTGCGTGTTCGGTTCAGCTCATTCCTCACCTGCGTGCCAGCGCTGTTAGTGACGATGTGAGGCACGAGCATCGGGCCTGTAAGACGCCCTGCGAGGAAGAATTCAGCCCAACCAGCATCGTAGGTGAGGCGCGCTACGCCAAAGCGCTCAGGCAGGCGCGTGTAGCGGTCGGTCAGGATGAGATTGTCGCCCGGCGCGCCAGTGCCAAGCAGGGTCTGCGTGCTGTCGTAGTACCCGCGCTGCTCGGTGTAGCTAAGGTCCAGCGTCACTGGTGAAAAGTCGAAAAACACAGCCAGCTCACCGCCATACACGGCAGAGCTGCCGCCATTGCGTTTGGTGAACTCCAGCACGTTGGCCGTGGCGGGATTATCGGTCTCGACGTTGATGAAGGTGTCCTGCAGCCAGGTGTGATAGAGGTTCATCTCCACCCTCACATGGTCGCTGATCTCCCACTCGGGAGAAAGGGACACGGTCATGGACCTCTCCTCGCGCAGATCCTGGGCCAGGCTGATGCTTTGCAACTGACCGCCGACGTTGTTGATGTGCAGGTCTTCATCAAAGGTCTCCGGGGCGCGGAATCCGGTGGACCATCCTGCGCGCAGGCGGAAGCGCTCCGTCGGCGCATACTTCACCGCGACTCGTGGAGAAAACACCGCGTCAGCCAGCTCAGAGTGGAAATCCACACGCGTGCCATAGACGAGATTCCACTGCTCGGAGGGAGTCCAGTCATGCTGAAGCATGATGCCGACGTTTTCATAGCGGTCGCGGAAGGCACGCCCGAGGGCGATCTGAGTGTCTTCAAGGGTCTCGTTCCGGTATTGCAGGCCGAGGGTGAAGATGTGCGCTTCGTGAGGCTTCCAGTTCAAGGCCCCATCAAAAAGGTGCAGACGATTGTCCGTGCTGCCAAAACCCAACTGCGGGTTCCAAGCCGGGTCAAAGAAGGGGCTGCCGGGGGTGCCACTGCCTAGCGCGGCCTCGCCACCATAGTAGCTCTGTCGGGCCACATCACTCAGTGAGTAAGTGAGGCGGAAGTCGAAGGCATCTCCCACTTCCTGCGTCCAGCCTAAGGTGAGCACCTGACGCAGCGTCTGGATATCTTCAGCAATGAGCACCTGATTTGGCGGGGCATCCAGGTCCGTGCTGCCACCGCGGCGATCCTCATCGGTAATGAGATAATCCACGGTCAGCTTAGCGGTGTCATCTGGCCGCCACCACGCACGCAGACCACCCGCCCAGAGATCGCGGCGGGCGATGTCAGTGAAGCCGTCCTGGTTCCTATCCACGCCTGCGTTGTAGCCCCTCATTCCATGCAGTGTGATGCCATAACCCGCGTCATGATTGACGAGGTGAAACACGGCAGACCCTGTCGGCTGGCCTGCCTCGATCTGGTTTTCCAAGTGCTCGTAGCCGAGGTTGATCTCGCCACCGGAGATTTCCGGCTCACGCGGGATGACGTTGATGACGCCAGCCACGGCACCAGGACCATAAAGTGCCGAGCCGCCTCCTTTGACGATCTCAATGCGCTCGACCAACGCGGAGGGAATCTGCTCCAGGCCATAAACAGCGGCCAGGCCCGTGAAGTTGGGGATGCCGTCAGCAAGCACGCTGACATAACGCTGCTGTAGGCCGAGCATTTGCACCTCAGGAGCCGTGCAATTCTGGCAGGTGGATTCCACGCGAAGGCCGGGGTTGTATTCCAGCGCGTCTGCCAGAGTGACCGCGCGCACTTGGCGCATCTCCGCTTGGCTAAAGACCTGGGTGCGCACGGCCGTCTCCTTCAGTCCGCGTGGCGTGCCCGTTCCCGTGACGACAATCTCGTCGAGAACCAGTGCTTCCTGGGCAGCGAGGCTGGAAGCGCTCCAAAGAGAATAACCACTCAGCAGACATAAGGACAACGATTGGACATTCATCAGGAAAGGAATATTAGTCCAGGCTATGTTTGCGAGTGTCATTAGCTTGTCCAGACAATTTTAGCATAGGCTAACATTGCTGGCTCATCATGACTTTCTGCTTTCCGTCCTGCCTTCGGTGGCTACTGAGACGCCAGTCCCATGCCACCCGCCAAGCGTCAGGAGACGACCGCGCACGTTCACTCGCCCGCGATCGAAGATTACCTCGAGCAGATTCACAATCTGATCGAGGCCAAGGGCTATGCTCGTGTCGTGGACATCGCCAAGAACCTGGGCATTTCCCAAGCGAGCGTGACGAACATGATCCAGCGACTGGATGCCGATGGCTATGTCGTTTATGAGCGCTACCGCGGGGTGGTGATGACCGAGTCTGGCAAAAAGATCGGCCAGGAGATCGCCCGGCGCCATGAGGTGCTAACGCGGCTGCTGTCTGGGTTTGGGCTCGATCCACAGACAGTGCATGAAGACGTGGAAGGCATGGAACACCACATCAGCCGACAAACGCTCGAGGTTCTAACGCTGCTGATGGAGGAGCTGGAAGGAAATGCAAAGCTGATGAACCGTTTGAAGGAGCGCCTCTCCAGCGGTGAGGCTGCTTGATGTGGCCCGATGGCTCTGCACCTTGCAACATCATGCCTCGGCGTTCCACTTCATCCACTCCTTCAAAAGCATCGGCACCTGCAGTTCTTGGCATTGAGGCTGGAGGCACGCGCACCTCGGTCATTTTGGCGACAGCTGATTCCAAGATTGTGGCTGAAATTCAGACTGGCCCAGCCGTGCTACCCTTGATGTCAGATCGTGAGCTTCAGTGGCATCTGAAAGAGATTGCCTCTCGGCTTCCGCAGCCACCCGCTGCGATTGGCATCGGCATGGCCGGTGCCCGGAGTGAGGCTGACAAAGACCGCCTTCACCGCGCTGCCTCCCGCATCTGGCCACAAGTGCCCTGCCTAGCCACAAATGATCTGGAAACAGCCCTGGCCGCAGCGCCTCAGGCGGCGAGTGATCGGCCACGAGTGCTCGTGCTGAGCGGCACGGGATCGTGCTGCTTTGGCCGAAATGCCGAGGGTCGCACGGCCAAAGTCGGCGGGCGTGGGCATGTGATCGGAGATCGTGCCAGCGCTTGTGACATCGGGCTACGCGCACTGCGGGCTGTGATGGCCGATTTGGATCAAAAAGGAAAGATGGGAGCTCTTGGAACGGCGATGCTGAACGCGCTAACCTTCAATGAGCCTGAGCAACTGATCCCCTGGTCCGTGCAGGCTAGCAAAACAGAAATCGCCAGTCTAGCTGTCACGGTGTTCACGGTCGCCAATCAGGGCGACAGGCTGGCTCGCGGTCTTTTGGCCGAGGCGGCAGGTATGCTGGCCGAAGATGCGGTGCTTTGCGCTCGGCAGCTCACGGGTGGCAAGGAGGAGCCGGTGGCCTTTGTCATGAATGGTGGCGTCTTGCTGAAGAATCCGGCTTTTCTCCAGCAGGTGTCTCGACGAATTCGCCAGCAGTGGCCACAAGCGAAAGTGCTGCCGCTTCAGCAGTCCTCCGTGTGGGGGGCGGTGTACCTGGCGCAATCGTTGGTAAGTGCTTCCCCTGCTTGGCCAAATCCCACCACTCCGGTCCCAGCTGTGACCTTGCCGGCTGAGATCGCAGACATGGCGGTGTTGGCAAAATCTCCGACCGAAAGGCGCAATCCGCGCAGTCAGCATTTGGATCGCATCTCCCTACCCGAGGGCGTTGATTTGATGCTGAGCGAGGACGCGACGCTGCCCGAAGCGATTCGTGGAGAGCGCAAAGCCATCACACGCCTGATCGCGGAGGTGGCGTCTGCTTTTCAAAACGAAGGCCGCTTGTTTTATGTCGGTGCGGGGACCAGCGGCCGCCTAGGTGTGCTGGACGCGAGTGAGATCCCACCCACCTTCCGTGCGCCACGTGAACAAGTGCAGGGGATCATCGCAGGTGGCAGGCAAGCCTTGTGGAGTGCCGTCGAAGGCGCTGAGGATGACGTGCAAGCAGGCGCGCAGGCCGTGATGCATCGCTCTGTCAGACGAGTCGATGTCGTGGTAGGCATCGCAGCGAGTGGACGGACCCCCTTTGTGTGGGGAGCGCTGCGCGAGGCGAAAAAACGCGGAGCCTTCACTTGCATGCTTTGCTTCAACCCGGCGATGAAAAAGGCAGCGGCGCGTCTGAAGGACACAAGCTGGAAACCTGCCCTCATCATCGCACCCGACCTCGGGCCCGAGGTGCTCACAGGCTCGACGCGACTGAAATCTGGCACTGCCACCAAGCTGATCCTGAACATGGTCACGACCTTGGCCATGACCCGCGTGGGCAAGGTCATCAGCAACCTGATGGTGGATGTGAACCCCTCCAACGTGAAACTTCGCGATCGAGCCGTGCGCATCATCAGTGAACTGACTCAAGCCAGCCCTGAACAGGCCCGTGAGGCATTGGCCCGCAGTGGCTGGGTGGTGAAAAAAGCCTACCTCATGCTCTCCTCAAAAGCAGGGTGATCGTGTGAAATCACCACAGCAGTAGAGTCGCGGGCGGACCATCTTTGACCGCAGCCGCCGCTTCGGTGCGGATGACTTCCTCGATCTGCTTGGACCACTCGCGGCAGGCTTTGCGAAAGTAGGTGTAGGTGGTGTAATCGTGCACGTAGAGGATGATGCCTGAGCGATTTTGCTCAGCATCGGCAAACTCGTAGAGCACCTTGCCCGTGCGTTGGTCTTTCAGGCGACCTTCAATCGCCATGTTGCCCTTCAGCTTGTGCGACACCGCGGTTTCCGCGCCCGGCCAGAGAAGAATGTTGATGCCTTTGCGCATCAGTCCTCCGAAGATGGGGTTGGGGTTGAATTCCACAATGGCCAGTTCCAGCACGAGCGAATTTTTGTCTGCCGGGTCGATGACTTCCCTGCGCTCCTCAGGGGCATTGCGGAAAGCCTGAGTCAGCGATTCATGAAAGTAACCCGCTAGCTTGCGCACGTTTTTTTGGCGTGATTTTTCGCTGACTTCGATCTTCGAAAGTGGGCGCGACATGGGCCGCAAGTGATCGAGATTCACCGGGGCGATGTGGATGTGCGGGCGCTTTTGGGCCAAAGCCCACACTTGCGGATCTTTGTTTTTCCAATCGAGGAGAAAGGGGGATTTTTCAGCCTCCGTGCGCTTCAATTCCTTGGCGTGAACCAAAAAGGGGGATGGCTCTGCAGGAAACGCTTTCACCAGCCGCTGGGCCGAGCGGCATGAGACCAAGGTGAGCAGGAGCAGCAGAGCGAGAAGGAGGCGAAGCGGCATCAACAGAAGCGGGTTGAAACTGAACAAGTGAATTTTATACGCAGGGAATCACTCTCCTTGCCGAGCTAGCTTGGCGGCAAGCTGATAATTTCGGCGAGTCATTTCCCCGAGCTCTCGGGAAAGGCGAGTTTCCGCGACCTTATCCCGGGAACGCAGAGTGGCGCTAATGCTGCCCAGCGCCTGATCGTAGCGCACACGATTCAGGTCATGAAAGACAGCACTGGCATGGCGGGGAAAGCCACTGCGGGACAGGTATTTCCACGCGTCCCGCTGTTCCTCATGCGTGTCCACACAGATGACTCGCAGCAGGAAGCGCAGGGCACTGAAAGCTCCGGCAGTCCACTCGCTTCGGTAGGTAAAGGCGCGCGCTTTGTCATAGGGCATCTCGTGACCATCACTCATGCGCTCCAGGTGCGGACTCTGGTAAAGGTCACGACGCACGGGAAGGCGACGGAGAGCGAGCTTTTCAGGGCCGCCAGGCTGACCGGCACGGTAACCCCAGAGTGTCTGGCCTTTTTGACTGAGGACGAATTCCATGAAGGCCGTGGCTAGCTCGGCATCCGGTGCGCCCCGCATCATGGCGATGGGGTCCACACTGATCGAGGTGCCTCCGACCGGCATGATGAAGCCGACCCGCGATGTGCCATCCGCCTTGCGCACCGATTCCTCTGCCGATCTGCCGTAGAAGTCGATGCACATGCCCGCTGCGGCATCACCTCGCAGCACATCCAGTGGGATCTTGGTGGAGGTATCGCTGAAGTAGCGTGCATTCGCGCTGATGCGCTGGATGAGGGACAGTCCATTCAACCAGCCGCGCTCGACGGCAGCGGGTTCCTGCTCTTCAGGCTTCAGCAGTTTCGGTTCATGCAGGATTCTACCTAGCTCATTTTGCATCTCCTGCTGGATCAGCATTTCAAAGGCCTTGGTCACTGAACTGCTGCGACCTGGATCGGCCAGCGCGACCATGCCCTGAAGGCGTGGATCAGCGAGGTCACTCCACTGCTTCAGATCACGCTCGATGCCGAGTCGGCGCAACACATCCCGATTGAAGACGATGCCAAAGCTCGACAGGCAAGTGCCGCACCAGCGGTCCTTGGGATCACGAAAGGGCTCACCGCTGAGCTTTTCGGGGATGACCGACTCGCTGAACCATTCAGGGTGTTTGTTTCGCAATCCCGTCAAGCCGGTGCCCTGCCCTGCCTCGGCGACGAGGGTGCCCGCGTCAGCCTGGATCTGAAAGTCGAAGGCTCCACCGCCAAAAAAAAGATCCACACCGATGCCCACGGGTGAAGCCAAAAAGGCCACGCGGGCGGGATCTTCAGGTGGGGCTTTGGCATTCAGGCAGGCCTGAGCGGCCTGTGGCGTCCACACACGGCCCAGGGTCTCCGTCCAGTATTGCTGAAATGCGGCGGTGTATTCCGACTTCAGCATCACCGCGATCTCAGAGGTGCCACCAGGCACCCGCCAGTCGATGAAGACCACCTGCCCGGTGCGGGCCTTCCATTCTCTGGCAAAGGCACGGCCAAACTCATCACGAATCGACTCATGGTGCGGGGTCAAGATGACCAAGCGACGATCGTAGCGCGCCGGGGCCGTGCTGTCCTTGGGCTTCAGCCAAAACGGCCCCACCAGCGTCACCAGCAGCGCAGAGACGACGGCAGCTTCTTTGCGCCAAGTGTAAAGGGTAGAGGCGAGAGCCATGAGGGGAGGTTTTTGATCCAAAATGGAAAGAGCGAAAGGAGCAAGCTTGAAGCAACGAGGCAGAGAACTGCTCATGGCCGCCCCAGCAGGGCCAACATGCGCCCCGTGCGCCCTTTTTCCTGCCGGTAGGAATAGTAGCGGGCCGGGTCTGAACTTGTGCAGATGCCGCAGTCCTGATAATGCATCGGCTGGATGCCCGCCGCTAGGCAACTCTGACGAATCTGGGCAGCGAAATCGATCTCATACGCAGGAGGGCGAATGCAAGGGGCTAGCTGAACGCGGATGTTTTCAGGCTTGGCCCCAAAGTGCTCCTGCATGACTCGGATGCCCACCTCAGCGATGCCGAGCTCGGAACCTTTTTTCCCGGAGTGAAGCACCCCCCAAGCACCACTGACCGGATCAGCGAGGTAGATGGCCCCGCAATCGGCCACATAGATTCCGATGAGTAGGCCGGGCCGCCCTGCGATGATGCCATCCACCTGCGGAATCGGCTGGTCCGGTGCCTCGTGCACCACAGCGACACCACGGCCATGCACCTGCTCCGCGATGCAGAGTGACTCGGGCGCGAAGCCCATGGCCTCCGCCTGCTCACGGTGCCAGGCCCAAAGCCGCTCGACCACCTCCGCGCGCTCTGCATCCACCGGAATCGTTGGGTGGCGCAGGGTGAAGCGGTGGACAAAGCCGGGCAAGGCATCCAGCAGGGGAAAGGTCATCCATAGGGGATCATCCATGCCACAGCGATGGCACAAAAGACGCTGCTTCGCACGCAAGAAGGCGGACTGGGAACGAATGGCAAAAAGCACGATCAGCGCGCAACCGGCGCGCGTTTCCAGACTTCAAACCGCACGCCATGCACCTCCGCCTCTCCTTTGCCCTTCTGTTTCTCGGTCTGCCTCACCTCAGTTACTCCGCCGATTGGCCGCGCTTCCTGGGCCCAAAAGGAGCAGCCGTGGTCGAACAGGCCAAGATCCCCATGCAGTGGTCCCACCGCGAAAACCTAGCCTGGACGTTTGAGATGCCTGGGCCAGGGTCCTCCAGCCCAATTGTCGTCGGAGACAAGCTATTCGTGACGTGTTGGACAGGTTACGGGGATGAACCCGGCAACAACGACGCCAGCAAGCTAGAGCGGCACCTGATCTGCCTGAGTCTGTCGGAGGGCAAAAAGCTCTGGCAGACGACGGTGCCCTCCACCGCGCAGGAAGATGAATATCAAGGCTTCATCACTGAGCACGGCTACGCCACCAGCACCCCCGTCAGCGATGGTGAGCATGTGTTTGTCTTTTTTGGCAAAACGGGAGCGCTGGCCTTTGACATGACGGGCAAGAAGCTCTGGCACACACCGCTAGGCACTGGCTCCAGTGCGCGGCGCTGGGGCTCTGGCGGCAGCCCGATTCTTTACCAAGACACGGTCATCGTGAATGCGACGGATGAGAGCAAATCCTTAGTAGCTTTGGACAAAAAGACTGGCCAAGTCCGCTGGCGGGCAGGCGGAGACATGATCGAGCTCGCCTACAGCACGCCGAGCCTCATCGAGAACCAAGGCCGCACCGAGCTGGTCTTTCCCATCGCCCAAGAGATCTGGGGACTGAATCCCGACACTGGCAAGCTGCGCTGGTTTGCCACCCATGGCCTGCCAGGGAACATCTCCCCTGCGCTGATCCAGGATGGCGATGTCGTTTGTCTATTTGGAGGTTATCCCACGCAAGGCAGCGCTGCCGTTCGGCTGGGCGGCAAAGGCGATGTGACCCAGAGCCACATCGTGTGGCAAAGCAAGTCCAGCAGCTACGTGCCCACGCCTGTGCTGCATGAGGGGCATCTTTATGTCGTCAATGACGCTGGCTTCGCTCTCTGCATGGAGGCCAAGACAGGCCGCGAGGTCTATCGCGAGCGTGTCATCGAAAGTGGCAGTGGCCGTGGCCGAGGTGGCAAACCCTTCTATGCCTCGCCCGTGCTCATCGGGGACAAGCTCTACGCGGTCTCTCGCAGGAACGGCACTTTCATCCTGCGCGCCAAACCCAGCTTCGAAAAGCTTGCCAGCATCCCTCCGCTGGATGATTCGCAGTTCCATGGCACGCCTGCCATCATCGGGGACCGCATGATCCTGCGCAGCGACAAGGCGGTTTACTGCATCGTGGGCCAATAAGATCGCTCGATTCCGTGCGGGCCCTGATCCTCAGCCTCCCTGCACGGGAGGCATGATCGCCACTTCGCAGCCATCCAGCAAAGGCTCACGGCGGTTCACGTAGGTGCAATTCACAGCCAACAGCAAGCTGGAGTCCCAGGGGCGCAGGGCGGGCCATTTTTCAAACAACTGCTCCAGCAGCCAGGCCACATCACTTCCCGTTGGGCAGGTCCAGTCCACCTCCTCGCAGCCGGTGATGTCCTTGAGGATGGAAAAAAATAGCACGCGCAGCTTCATGGCTTCAGGATGCCGATGCAGGGCAGGTTGCGAAAACGACCTTGGTAATCCATGCCGTAACCGACGACGAACTCGTCCTCGATCTCAAATCCGCAGTAGTCGATGGCACACACGCTGGCACGTGGTCGCTTTTTGCTCAGCAACACGCCCGTTCGAAGGCTACCAGGCGATTCCGCCTGCAGTCGCTCGTGCAGTGCTGCCAGAGTCAGGCCAGTGTCCAAAATGTCGTCGAGCAGCAGCACATGCTGCCCCTGGAAAGACACGCCGGAGGGCCATTGCAGGCGCACTTGACCGCTCGATTGAGTGCCGCCGTGGTAACTGCTGGCGCCCAGCGTCACGAGACGGATGGGCAGATCGATCTGGCGCAGCAAGTCCGCGACGAAGAACAAGGCCCCATCCATGAGCACGACCACCGTGATCAGCTGCCCAGCATAGTCCGCACTGATCTGCCGCGCCATGTCTGCCACGCGGGCATGGATTTCCTCCGCGCTGAGCAGCACGCGGTCGAGGTCGCTCAAAATTCCAGTCGGGGCAGGCATGACAAAAGCGCTGCATGAAGGCGCAAACCTGGGATGGCCGCAACGGCTCGACGCACGTTTCTTCTCTCTCTGCCATGATGGATTTCCCCCCAAACACCCTGCGCGACCTGCGCGTGAGCTATGAGCTCGACAATCTGACCGAGGACAAGCTGCCTGCCGACCCGCTTTTGCTCTTTCATGCCTGGCTGGAAGATGCCCTGACTCACCAACTGCCAGAACCGAACGCCATGACCCTGGCCACGCATGGCTTGGATGGCTTTCCAACTGCCCGCACGGTGCTGCTGAAAGGTCTGGATGCGCAGGGCGGCTTCCATTTTTTCACCAATCACGACAGCCGCAAAGGCGCAGAGATCGAGGCAAACCCCCGGGCGGCTGCGGTCTTCCTCTGGACCCTACGCCACCACCAGGTCAGTCTGCGCGGCAAGGTGGAAAAGCTGCCTCGCGGTGAAGCCGAGAGCTACTTCTCGGTGCGCCCACGCGGTCACCAATTGGGAGCCTGGGTATCTGAGCAAAGCCGCGTGATCCCCGATCGTGGCTGGCTTGAACAGCGTCTCCAGGACATGGAAGCGCGTTTTGCCCAGGCTGACATCCCCTGCCCGCCGAACTGGGGCGGTTATCGGCTGCTGCCGCATGAAATCGAGTTCTGGCAGGGCCGTCCCAGTCGCCTGCATGATCGCATCCGCTACACGCGGCAGGAAGACGGTAGCTGGCGCATCGAACGGCTCAGCCCATGAGAGCTGACCCTTAGCGCTGGCCGATGATCAGGTAGTTGTTGAAAGGCGTGCCCCCCCAAAGCGGGCGGAGACTCACGGTGAGTCCTGCCTGCTCCAGCGGACGGCGGATCTGTTCGGCATCGGGATAGCTGGTCGGGCTGGCTTTCATCCAGCGGCTGAGTTTGGCCACATGATCGCCCAGCACCGTAACCTGAAAGCGCCACGAATCATCGCGCAAAGTCGAGCGAATGATCAATCGACCGCCTGAAGCCACACGAGCTGCGGCTGCGGCTAGCAGGGACGTCTGCTCCTGCGGCGTGAAGAACTGCAAGATGTCCAGGATGACCACATGCCCGGAAAAATCGGGCATTTCCGTTCGGGCATCACCTGCGCTGAAAGACATGTCCGTGTGACCAGCACCTGCCGCCATGTGCCGCGCTGAGCGGATTTTCCGCTCATCGTAATCAAAACCCATCAACGGCACCGAATGCCCACAGGCCTTTAGGTAATGCCCCAGCAGGCCAATGCCACAACCAATGTCGAGCACGGGCAGCGAGGTGCCCTGCAATGCCTCTGTCACCGCGCCATACACGGGATCGCTGCGAAGCTTCGCGCGGGTGTAATGGTAGTCCCAACGCCGCGCACACAGACGGGCGATGGCATCCAGAGCCTTCAGGCTGGGCGTGCATGCAGTCATGAGGGCGAGCTTGAGCTTGGCTTCCTGCGCAGCAGGAGAAAAGGAAAGCGCCAGAAGAAGCCGAGCAGGAGGCGAAAATGCATCCAGGTCAGCAGCGAATTGTCCCGCACGTAGCGGAACTGAGAGACGCCACCTTCCTCCCGACTCAGGTAGCGCACCGGCGTCGGAACCTCCACCATGGGCACCCCCTGCCAGGCAAGGCGCACAGCGATTTCCGTATCGTAATCAAAACGTCGTGCCCACAGCGTGCCGCGAAAAGCGCGCAGCAGGGCAGCAATGGGATACAGCCGCATTCCAAAAAGGGAATCCGGGATGCCCCAGCCGAGCGTCTCTAGATTGGCCCAAGCATTCGAAATCTTCCGCCCCTGCACGCGCAGCTGCGGTGCCTCGGGCCCAAACACGGGCCGCCCCATCAGGGCTGCCTCTGGATGAGCCTTCATGAGCTCAAGATAGGCGGGAATTTGCTCAGCAGGATGCTGACCATCCGCGTCAATCGTCAGCACATGGGTAAAGCCAGCCTTTTCGGCCAGTTTCACCCCATGCAAGACCGCCTCACCCTTGCCCGCATTTTTTTCACGTCGGATGACCTTCAAGCCAGGATAGGCTGCCTCCAGCGGACGCAGCAGGTCCGCACTGCCGTCAAGACTGCCATCCACCACCACCCAGACATCATGCCACTGCGCCAGCACGGCCTGCACGGTCTGGGGCAGGATGCGTCCGGTATTGTAGGTGGGAATGAGAACGAGAGGCTTCAAAAGGTGGCGAAGGCTGGGAAGGGGCGCGAATGGTGGGGAGAAATCGCCTGCTGTCCATCACGGGAAGCATTCCAGAAGCTGTCCTTGCCAGCCTAGGCAGCGCAGCCTAGACCTGCCGCTAACCATGGCCCATTCCCCAGCCACTGCCGCTCCGCTCTCTGCCGTCGATGTGCACCGCACCTATCACCTCGCGGGCCACGACCTGCCTGTACTCAAGGGCGTGAATCTAGAGGTTCAGGCCGGTGAGCGCATCTTCCTCTGCGGCCAGTCTGGCGCAGGCAAAACCACCCTGCTCTACGTGCTCGGTGGACTGGAAAAACCCACCCGCGGCGATGTGCTCGTGCATGGCACCTCCCTCTACCACGGCCCGGCCAAAGCACGTGCTGTCTTGCGCAATCAGACCATGGGCTTTGTCTTTCAGCACTACTTCCTGCTGCCAGAATTGACGGCTCTGGAAAATGTCTGCCTGCCCGCCATGATCGGCGGCAAAAAGGCCGAGGCCCGTGCTCGTGAGCTGCTCGACCGCGTCGGCTTGACTCAGCGACTGGATCACCTACCCACCGAGCTTTCCGGTGGTGAGCAGCAGCGTGTGGCCATTGCCCGCGCGCTGATCAATGATCCTGGCATCCTTTACGCCGATGAGCCCACAGGTAACCTGGATGCCTCGACCGGAGCAGGCGTCATCGACATGCTCCTCCAGGTCGTGGAAGAAAGCCGCAAAACGCTAGTCGTCGTGACTCACGATCAGCAGCTTGCCAAGCGCGGTGACCGTCGTTTGATCCTTCGAAACGGCGCTCTCGTCCAAGAATGATCGCCTTCAAAACGTAGGCTAATCGCCCTGTCCCAGCTCCTGGTAGTAGCGCTTCACCAGCTCACGAAAAGCCGGAGGCAAGGGATCACGATCCACAGGCACCGTCGGGTTCTTCGCATCGCGTTTGGCCAACTCTTCCGCCACCCGATCTCGAAGCTCCACCAGCGGGTTTAGGATGCGCATTTGCAAATGCTCTGCCTGCGGAGCTACATCGTTTCGCTCATGGTCGATTCTCATTTCACGCGCTTGATCCAGCACCTTCGCGGCTTCGTTGCGCAGCTCAGGTCGATTCAAAAGCTCTTCCACCTTGCGCAGGCGATCCGTCCAGCGCTGATAGCCTTCGCCTGTCAAAGGCCCTGGTTGGGCCACTTCAGAACCTTGCTCAAAAAAGAAAGCGCCAGCGCCTTCCGATCCAGCAGTGCCGCTCTGACCTGAGCTTGGTTTTCCTGGCCCCTGCACCTGCGGCCCCGAGGAAGCCTGGGCCAAAGACAAACCAGACCCTTGGGCCTTGGCAGAATCGGAATCACTCGGAGCAGAACTTCCTGCCTGGCCTTTCGATGGAGCTTCTCCAGGCATTCCCGCCATGTCGGCGCGAACTTCCGCAGGCATAGCTCGACCTGTCGCATCCGGCGAATTTTGCCCCGGCGACGCATCCTTCGCCTCAGCTTGACTTTCTCCGGGCTGGGTCGCCTTGCCCGAAGGCTGAGTCTGTGCCGCTGCCTGGGCTTCAGGCTCGGCTTCCTTGGTCTTGCCATCCGTTGCCGCTTGAACTGTGGATTGCTTGGATTCAGCCTTGGAAGAATCCGACGGATTCCTTGCAGCAGCCTCTTCCTTCGCGGCTTCATCGATCAATGTGTCCAATTCCGCCCGAGCCATGCGCAGCGCTTCGGCCTCACTGCCGAGCACGCTTTCCGCCGCCTTTTCCACGCCCTCCTGAAGCTTATCCACGAGTGCATTTGCCTTTCGCTCCGCATCCTGCGCTTCGGCACGCTGGCCATACCGCGATTGCAGCCGAGCTGCATCCAGGTGTTCCTCCAAACCACCAGTCCTCGCCTCACGCACCGCCTCATAAAGCCGACGATGCAGCAGCGGATGATTGCCCTCCGCCTGCTCGCTGACTCGCTGCATGGAATCGAGCAGCTGCGTGACCTTGTCCTGCTGCTGCTGGATCTGACGCGCCACCTCACTGCCTTGCAGCATTTGATCCAACTCTCGACTGGTATCTTCACTCGCTGGCGCTGTCTTTTGGCGTTCCAGGGTTTCTGCGATTTGCTTTTGCTGATCAGCGACTTCACGAGCCTGCTGCCGCATTTGCTTCATCTCTTCGCTAAAGCGCTTCGCCGTCTTTGCTTTGAAGTCTTCCTGCAATTTTTCCAAATCGCGCTGAGCTCGTGTCGCTGCATTCGTCGCATCAGCCAGCTTTTGTTGCCGAAGCTTCTCTGCCGCTTCGCTGACCCGCTCACGCGTTTGCTCCAGCTGCTGCTTTGCTTCCGCCAGGTTCGCGACTTGATCTGGCTGTTCCATGCGTTGCTGCAAGTCGTCGATGTCACTTAGCATCTGCTTTTGTTCGTCTTCGAGCCGCTTGAGTTGATTCTCTAGCTCTTGCTTGGTTTCCTCCGTTGGGGCCTTGGCCATTTGATTTTGCAGTTCCTTCATCTTCTCCGCCAGGGCCTCTTGCCGCCGCGCCAATTCCTTCAGCCGACTCAGCACCTGTAGGTTCTCCTGCTGCTCAGCCGTCTGCTCTTCACTGGCCTGCTTTGCTTCTTCATAGCGCTGCTCTTCCTGCTTCAGCTCCAAGTTCATCAACTGGTTTTGCATCTGCTTCTGCTTTCCAGAAGCCATCTTCGATGACTTTGAACGCATGATCCGGTGTTCACGGCTCTGCGCCTGATGCAGCCATTCCAGCGCACTTTGTTCAAAGGTCAGCGCTTGGTTCAAAGCGGCGCGCTTTTGCGCTTCCACAGCTTGCTCCAGAGGATCGAGCGCATCCTTCATGCTCTTCCAAGCCTCCGTCAGCGCCATTTTGATCTCAGCATCCTCCGTCTTTTCCATCGCTTCCTTGGTCTGGCCAAGGGCCACGCTCTGCGAGGTCTGAACCACCTTCACGTCCGGGGCTGCTGACTCCATGCTTTTGCCTGCGTTGGTGTCCCGCACGATCCGCCACGTGGCATTCACGATCTGCTTTTGCAGCTCGACCAATTCATCCGTCTGACCTTTGGGCTCTTTCCCTGCCTCTCCCGGTGGAGCTTCTCCTTCACGAAAGATGTCTTCAAAGTGCCGCACCTCCGCAAAAAAGAGATCGCTCATCGCGCGTCGAACTTCTCCCTGAGGACCTCTGTCCTCTGCCCAGAAGTGATAGCTCACCAGCTGGCGGGGTTGCGTCTTTTCCCCTTCAAGCATCAGCAGTTCCTGCACGACCTGCTTTTTTGCTGGCTCTGTCGGCAAATGTCGGAAAACAACCTCTTTGCTTTTTCCAGCGATGCTGAAGCTCACGCCGCTCTGGCTCACGCTCAAATCATCCCAGACCTTCGCCTCGACCGGAAGCTCTTGAATCGGCGAGACTTGCACATCCCGCTTCGGGAACACGACCTCAATCTTGGCGAGCTGATTTGTGGCCACATTCACCTGAACCCATGGAGGATTCTGGTTGGCACGCTCTTGAGCATCCACCAGATGCACACGCCACTTTTGCGTTTTCTCAGCCTTCATGACCGCCACAAGCCGAGTCGGATCTTCGGCAGATGGCTTGAGCGGCAGCACGGTTTTGTCTTCACCGAACAGCTCGGCCTCTTTCACCGGTTTGTTGATCTTCAGGCTAAAGTCGATGCGGCTGCCTTCCATAGCCGTGATCTTCATCGTGTTCTTGATCTGCTTCGTCGGGAGCTTTGTGTAGGCTGGTGGTGTGATTTTTACATCCACCTGCTCCAGCTTGGGATAAACGAAGGTCGTGATGCTGTGCTGCTTGGATCGACCCTCGCCAAATTCGACAAGATAGCGCGCATCCTTGTCCACCTTAGCGATCCATGCCCCAAAGACTTGGTCATCCACGGTGAGACGCATAGGAATGCGCTCCCTCTGCTTGCCATCGAGTTCCAAGACGATCAGCGTCGCTTCCGCAGGCACCTCCTTGGCAAAGGTGGCCTCGACCACAAGTCGTGAGCCCTTCTCGATCTCCACATCTCCTGGACTCACGGTCACGGCATACTGGGCTGATGTCTCAGCGCTAGGTTGAGCCAGAGGGGGCATGGCAGTCTTGGCATAATGCTGCTCCACACGATTCATCCAGAGCACGGCGAGATTCGCACAAAGCAGAACGACAAAAATAAAAAGCGGCGTGGTCCAAACCTTCTTCTGCCAACCCAGTAGCAGGGTATCCCATTCCTGAGTCGCGGCACGGTCCGTGAACTCAGAAAGAGCACGACGATCCAAAAAATTAGGCTCCGGCTTATCCAAAAGTTCTGCTGCCGTGATGGCCAATCCATTGAGCGTGGGGTCCGACTTCTCTAGCCGACGTGCCAACCCGCTTCGACTTTCCCGCATCTTCAAGCGACAAAAAGCCCCCCATCCAGCCAGCAGCATCAGCAGAGAGAAGAAGGCCGGAAACATCCAGTGCTGCTTGGACTCAGGGATCCAAGTCGGATGCAAGGACAGGCCGTAAAAGCCAGCACTGAGGAGGCTAAAGACAAGAATGCCTGAGCGCGTGATGCGCACCTTGATCACGGACTGGGACAGTGACCTGAATTTATCTTTGAGGATTTCAGCCTCGATCATGGGTTGCTCCTTTCGTGAAAGATGAGGTGCTTTTGATGATCCCGCCTCACCAACGCTTGTTCGTTCGATGAAGAGGATCGAGAGATAGGCGATGCATGGCGCACCGCCCCCTCTCGATCCGCAAAGGAAAACACTTGGCCAGCCTTGGAGATCATCATGCGGTAACAAACTTAGGTTGAGGTTGAGACGGTCTCCTTCTTGAAGCCAGCCAAGTTTCCATAGCGACAATGGAAAGCAACGCACCCAGCAGCCAAAGCCAGGCACGCTGCCGCGCCTCCTGCTCGCTGATGGCGAGTTGTTCTTGATCTTCCACTTTGACGCTCGCAGCGGCATCCGCCCCACCTTCTTCGACACGCACACCAAGTTCTCGAAGTTTGCCAAGATCCATGGGGCTGACGCGACCTTCTTCAGGAGCGAGGTTGACTGCGATGGAGTGATCTTTGCCCAAGCGGTAAAGGCCAGGCAGCTTGGCGCGGAATGTATCGCCTAGTTGAAGAAAATGCGTCTGACCTTCGGGTGTCACCAACGAAGTGGCTGTCGCCACAGGTAGCAAATCTCCCACGGTCAGCGGACTTGCTGATTCATGGCCAAAGCCCGCAGCTTCTAGCCAGCCAAACAAGAGCGGCACGAACTTTGTGCTGAGGGCCAGCTGACTGTCTTCGGGATGCCAACCACTGGTGAGCAAAACCACCCGACCCTGCCCCACCTTGCCTGCCAGGATGGCGGGGTCGCCTTGATCAAAACGAGCGAGCACTTCTAGCGCTGCCTCTTTCGGCAAGCTGAGCTTTCGATGTTTCCAGAAACGCAGCTTGGTGAAATCGCGCAAACGCTCATCGGCAAAGGGTCGCAGCAACGGATGTGAACTCTGGACATTCGCGAGCATTCGGTAGTCCTCCGTTGAACCCGATGAGGCACTCGCACCCAGGTTCCAACTGCTGGCACTCACACCCGTCAAAGCTTCAAGATCCTGCGCAGCAGTCGCGTCACCGATGACTGAAATGACAAATCCACCTTGCTCGATCCATGCACGCAACTTTTTTCCCAAAGCGCTCCCAGGGCGAGCCCCCGAGAGAAAAACCAAGTCGGCATCAGCTGGCCATTTCTCTGCCGTCTCTGGCACAACCGTTAGTTCAGGACGCAAGCTAGATGTGGGCTGCAAAGCGCGGCTCAGGTAATACAGCGGCGAGGCAGCCTCATCGCGAGTCTTTTCATCACCGATGAAAACGATCTTCATGACCCTTGGCTGCGCGGGAGCAATGTAGAGACGATTGTCGAAATCCCAAGCATCACCAGTGAGCTTCAGGGTTCCTGCCGTGCCAGCCAGGCTCAGCACGCGGCTTGCACCAGGCGGAACATAACCTGTCGTGGAGGCTTCCCCGCCAGACTCCCATGCCAGCTGGAAATCACTCGTCTGCGACTCACGGCTGTTGCTCACGCGCACTCGGTAAAACGCACGTCCAGATTCATGATCTGGCACACCACGCGTTGAAAGACTCGGTTGTTCCTCATCCAGCTTGGGTGCCAGACTGAGAGTGAAGTTGTCCGCTGTCGGGACCTGTAGGCGCACCACCTTCACAGCTATGTTTTCAGGCCAAACCCTGCCACGCAGAGCTTCCATATTCGCGCCTTCTTGAAGATCGCTGAGGAGCATCACCTGCTTTTTCCATCCTTTTAGTCCTGATGCGCTAGCCAACTCATCCACTGCCTGCACCAATGCCTGCCCGAGATCCGTGGCGGCCCATCCAGGTTTCAGTTCACGCAGCTTGGTCTTCAAAAGCTCCCCACGTGTGCTGGTGGAGGTGTTGTCTTGATCGAAGGACCAAAGCCACTCTAGCTGACGATCAAAGGTCGCCACGGCGACGCGATCGGTCATGGCCGACTGCTCGAGGTGCCGCGTCGCCGCAGCGATGGCTTCTTTCCACAAGTCGCCACGCTGCATCGACGCGCTGCGATCCAGGAGCAGAATCGTGGCTTGGTTCGATGCCACTGCAGCCTCGCTTTTCGCAAGCCACAAGGGCCGGGCAAACATGATAGCGAGCAGCAGCAGCACGAGACAACGAAGCAAGAGCAACAGCCAGTCCTCCACCCGACGTCTGCTCACTGGCATGGGTGTTTTAGCCTCCAAAAACATGAGAGAACTGAACTCGACTCGATCCTGTGGCGGACGACGACGCAGGTGCATTAGGATCGGCCCCAGGATGGCCAGACTTCCGAGAAGGTAGAGGGGGAAAAGCCAAGTCATCGCGGGGCTGGCCCTCCTTTCTGTCGAGTGCGGTTTGACAGGAACTCGAAGAGAACCTGCTCCATCGGCATGTCCGTCGGCGTCCAGCGATAGTCGATGCCCTGGCGCTCACAGGCGCGGCGGATCAGGTCTCGATGCACATTCAGCCGGTTCAAATAAACCTCACGTGCTGAAGCAGGATCAATGAAACGCTCCATGCCGGTTTCCGCATCGCGGAAGTGAGCGGCCTTGTCGAAGCGAAAGTCGATCTCAGCGCGGTCCATGACGTGAAAAAGCACCACATCGTGCCCCATGGCCCCCAATAGAGCGAGCTGACGTTCCAGCTTTTCCACAGGTGCGAGCAAATCCGAGATGAGACAAATCAAGCCTCGCTTGCGCAGCAGATCGGCGAGTAGCTGAACACTCAAGTCCAGTGAGGTGCCACCCGCAGGGGCTGGCTTTTCCAGCTCCAGCAAGAGCCGACGAAGATGCCCAGGGCGGTTTCGTGCGGGGATGTGCTCCAGCAGCGTCTGGCCAAAGGTGGTGATCCCCACGGCATCGCCTTGCTGCATGAAAAAAAGCGCCATCGTGGCCGCGAGCGTCGCTGCATAATCGGCCTTCGTCAGGGGACCTGATCCAAAACTCATCGAGCGGCTGTGATCGACAACCAACTGGCAGCGCAGATTGGTTTCGTCTTCAAACTTCTTGATGAAGGTGCGATCGCTGCGCGCTAGGACTTTCCAGTCGATGTAACGCGGATCATCCCCCTGGACATAAGATCGGTATTCAGAGAACTCGACCGAAAACCCATGGTAAGGGCTGCGATGCAGGCCACGCCAGAGTCCCTCCATGATGCTCTTGGCACGCCATTCCAGGGAGCGAATGCGGGCTAGAGCCTGAAGATCGAGCGTGGGAGACATGCGTGCAGATAAAACGCGGACCGCTGAGAGAACTCACGGCAGATTTCGTGCCCGCTTCTGGCAAAAATGACATTCAGGTCAGATCGGAGATCGAGAGCGCCTGATGCACTGCTTTGGCCAAGCTGAGGAGGAATCCACCGCCAGCCGCGCCCCGCAGGCGTAAGCTGTCCCGTGCCCCTGCTCGAAGCCACCGACCTTGTCCGAACCTATCCCCTGACCGATGCCCCCGTGCCCGCCCTGCGTGGGGTGAGCTTGACGGTAAACCGGGGTGATTTTGTGGCCCTGATGGGGCCCTCTGGCTGTGGAAAGTCCACCCTGCTCCAGATCTGCGGTGGCATGGACCGCGCCAACAGCGGTAGCCTCTGCCTGGATGGTCAAAACGTGGCCGCGATGGGCGATGCGGAGCTGACGCGTCTGCGGCGCGGGCGCATCGGCTTTGTCTTCCAGTTCTTCAACCTGCTGCCCACGCTGACCATTCAGGAAAACATCGCCATGCCCCTGATGCTGGCGCGGATGCCGGAGCGCGAGGCCTTTGCCCGGGCGGCAAAGCTGGCGGAGCGCGTCGGCATCGGCCACCGCCTGGGGCACCTGCCCGCCCATGTCTCCGGCGGTGAGGCCCAGCGGGCGGCACTGGCGCGCGCGGTCATTCATGAGCCCGCGCTGCTCATCGCCGATGAGCCCACGGGCAGCCTGGACAGCACGAATGGCGCGCGGGTGCTGGAACTTTTCCGCGAGCTGAACCGCGAGCTCGGCGTGGCAATCCTCATGGCCACGCATGACGCCAGCGTGGCTGCCGCAGCGGGAACAATCCTGCGCATGAGGGACGGGCGCATCCAGTCCGAGGAATAAGCCTACCGACCATGCCCGCGCTCTTTCGTCGCCTCATCCTCCGGCCCATGCTGGCGCATCGGCTGCGCACCGCCGTCACCGCGCTGGGCGTCACCCTCGGCGTAGCGGTCATGCTGGCCATCCAGCTGGCGAATGCCGGCTCCCTACGCGGCTTCAGCGCGGCGCTGGACGCCGTGTCTGGCAAAGCCGCATTGGAAATCTCCTGCCCACCGCTTGGCCTGGAGGAGCGGCTGATGGCGGAGATGAGCTGGCTGCGTCAGTTTGGCATCGCTGCACCCGTCGTTGAGGCGGATGTGGCGCTAGCTGAAGGCCGGGGAGAGGTCGTGCGCCTGATCGGCATCGATGCCCTGCGCGATCCTGCCTTGCGCGATTACGCCCTCGCTGCCGGAGAACAAAACGACGCCTCCTCGGGGTTGGAACTGATGCGCTTCCTCGGCGAGCCAGACGCCGCCATCATCACGCAAAGTCTCGCTGATCGACTGGGCAAACGCGAAAAAGAGGTGCTCGACCTGCTAGTGGGCGACCGCAAACGCCAGGTCAAAGTCGCGGCCATTCTCGGTGGCGAAGAAGGCGCAGCTGCCAGCTTGGCGCGACAATCCTTGGCCGTGATGGACATCGCCAGTGCTCAGGCATTGCTGGATCGTCCTGGCTACATCGACCGCCTCGAACTTCGCCTGCATGACGGCGTGGCGGTGGAGGCCGCTGAGACAGAGGTGAAAAAGCGCCTGCCCGCCGGCCTAACCGTGCAGCGCCCGCAGCGGCGCACCGCAGCGGTGGAAAAGATGCTGGCAGCCTTTCACTTCAACCTGACCATGCTGTCAGGCATCGCCCTCGTCGTCGGGGTCTTTTTGATTTACAACACCATCTCCGTGGCCGTGATGACCCGGCGGCCTGAGATCGGCATGCTACGCACCCTGGGGGTCACCCGGCGCGCCGTGCTCTGGCTTTTCCTGGGCGAGGCGCTGGTGCTGGCTGCCGCCGGAGCCTTGCTTGGCGTGCCTTTGGCAAAACTGCTGGCACACGGGGCCATCGCCCTCACCTCCACCACGGTGGACACGCTCTACGTGGCCACTGCCGCCACGGTGCCACCGCTGTCGATCTGGCACTGGCTGGCTGGCTTTGGCATCGCTGTGCCGCTGTCACTGGTCGCTGCCGCTTTGCCTGCCAGAGAAGCTGCGCAGGTGACGCCCGTGGAGGCCATCCGTGGCAGTGAACGCGCGGCAGAGAACTTGGCCTCGGCCCGACCGGCGCAGGCCTGGCGCTCGATCGTATGGCCCTTGGCCTTCCTGGCTATCGGCGGCTTTGCAGCCATGCAGGGCCCGGTGGGTGAACTGCCCCTTTGGGGTCACTTTGCCTCCCTCTGTGCCATCGCTGCGGCCACCTGCGCGGTGCCTGGCATGTTGCGCTTCACCGCAGGCACGCTGCGCCCGTGGTTGGGTCATTGGTTCGGCATTGAGGGAAGGCTGGCCGCATCTCAAATCGCCGCTTCGACTCATCGATTGTCCATCTCTGTTGCCGCCTTGACGGTCGCACTCGCGCTCACGGTGGCCATCGCGGTCATGGTGGGCAGCTTCCGCCAGACGGTGCTGCTTTGGGTGGATCAGACGATGGGCGCGGACTTGTACGCACGCCCAGGCACACCGCCACGCAGCAAGAACGCACCGACCTTTTCCCAAGCCACGCTGGATCGCCTGCGTGATCACCCCGCCGTGCAGGCCCTAGATGGCTATCGCTCCTTGGATCTTCCAATGGGGGATCGCATCGTGAAGCTGGGCACAGGTGATTTTGATGTGCAGCTGCAGCATGGCAGGCTGGCGCTGAAAACACCGGGCAATGTCACCGACAGGCTGAAGCAAGCGCGCGATCAGGGGCAGATCTTTGTTTCTGAGAGCTTTGCCCTGCGCTTCAAGGTGCGTGAAGGGGATCGCATCACCTTGAACACGCCAAAGGCTGGGCCTCGTGAGTTCACCATTGCAGCCCAATTTTACGATTACTCCAGCGATAGCGGCACCATCACCATGAATCAGCGTGAGTTTGAAACTTGGTTCGGCAGCAGCCTACCCACCCATGCCGCGATTTATCTGAAGCCTGGCAGGGATGCAGAAAAGGTGCGCGAGGAACTGATGGGACAATTGGAAGGTCAGGGCATGGTCTCGCTGTTCACGAATGCTGGGCTGCGGGCGGAGGTGATGCGCATCTTTGACAGCACCTTTGCCATCACCTGGGCGTTGGAGGTCATCGCTATTTTCGTGGCCATGGCAGGTGTGGCGGCTACCATGCTGACACTGGTGCTGGAGCGCCGGGAGGAACTGCGCCTGCTGCGCATCGCCGGGGCGGAGGCCGGACAGGTGCGACGCACGATCGTCATTGAGTCCGGCCTGCTCGGCCTGGTCAGCCAAGCGCTCGGGCTGGCCGTGGGTGTGCTGCTCTCGCTGGTGCTCATCCATGTGATCAACCCGCAGAGCTTCGGCTGGAGCATCCGTTTCCATACGCCCTGGGCCTTCCTCATCGGCTCCACCGTGCTGGCGCTGGTGGCCACGATGCTCGCGGGCCTATGGCCTGCCTGGCGCGTGACCCGCACGGGCGGCCTCATGCTTCTGGTGCTGCTGAGCTACGCAGGAAGCCTCTCTGCCCAGCAGCCCGAAGCCGACTGGAAACCCGCGCGCCCCGGCTATCGCTACGCCTTTCCCCGCGACCATGGGCCGCACCCAGAGCACAAAATCGAGTGGTGGTATTTCACCGGCAATGTGCGAACCAAGGACCAGCGTCGCTTCGGCTACCAGCTCACTTTTTTCCGCATCGGAGCGACGCCTGAGCCCGCGCTGAAGAGTCCCTGGGCGTTGCGCGATGTGTGGATGGCCCACTTGGCAATCAGCGACCTCCAGGGCAAGCGCTATCATCATGCCGACCGGCTGAACCGTGCGGGCCCAGGACTGGCAGGAGCCAGCGAGGCGCGTGTGTGGAATGAAGACTGGCAGGTGCAAATCTCCCCAGAAGGCCGCATGAAGCTGCGCGCTCAGGATCGTGGCTTCTCGCTGGACCTGGAGCTGGAACCTGGTGCTGCACCCGTGATCCACGGCCAGGATGGCATCAGCCAAAAAGGAGCCGTCGAGGGCAATGCCAGCCACTACTACTCCCACGTGCGGATGCCAACCCAGGGCAAGCTGAGCCTGGACGGCAAGGAGCAAGCCGTAACCGGCCTAAGCTGGATGGATCACGAGTTCGGCACCAGCTTCCTGGAAAAAGGCACACAGGGCTGGGACTGGTTCAGCGCGCAGATGAATGATGGCAGCGCCCTCATGCTCTTCCAGCTGCGCGGCGCGGCCCCCGGTGCTAACGCGGGCACGCTGATCCGACCTGACGGCACCATCCTGCCCCTGCGCTCCGGCGATTTCACCCTGGCGCCTAGCGAGCCCTGGCGCTCACCGAGCGGCGCGGCCTATCCACAGGTGTGGCAAATCCAGATCCCTGGCCAGCAGATGAGCCTGACCTGTCGCGCTGCCATGCCAGCGCAGGAGTTCACCGCTACCTCCACCCCCGGCCTTGGCTACTGGGAAGGCGCCGTGGACTACACCGGCACCGCCGCCGGAAAACCCATCACCGGCCAGGGCTACCTGGAAATGACTGGCTACTCCGGCCGCTCCATGAGCGTGTGGTTTGGTGGCGAGTGACCGGCCTCAAGCACCAACCTTCCTCTCAATAGGCTCTTGTGATTCCAAGGCTTAACGTTAGGCTTTTGTCATGAGCTACAAAGGCACCATCGAAAACGGTCAGATCAAACTGCCCCCCGACGCCGTGCTTCCCGAAGGCGCAAGGGTGGTGGTGGAGGTGGAGTATCGGGAAGAAGCACCGATCGCCCCTTTTGCCCAGGAATTGCTCAAGTTGTCGCGCCCACGCGACTGGCCTGCTGACATGGCGCTGAACCACGATCATTACCTTTACGGCACACCCAAGAAATGAAGGTCTTTGCAGACACGGCCTACTTCATCGCATTGCTCAACGGCGATGATACAGCCCACGCACGGGCTTTGGCTTATTCGCGGCACGCTTTCCGCGAAATCGTTGTCACGGAGTTTGTCCTGCTGGAACTCGCGGACGCCTTTTGCCGCCCGCCGACGTGATGCCTAAGCTCTGGCCTGAAGGGCCAGCATTCCTTAGCCCAGCCCGCAGGGCTGGGATCGCGAGACAGGGTGGGTCCATTTTCAGCGCGGCCTGAAAGGCTGCGATACCGTGCGGGTGCGATCTGGCGTGAGGGTATCGCGGCCTTTCAGGCCGCAGGCTCAGAACGCGGACATGGTGCCGGTTTCCCAGCCCTGCGGGCTGGGCTGAGGAATCGCGGACCTTCGGCCCGCCGAGATGAACGCGGATTCAGCCTAAACCCTGGAATGGAGAGCCAAAAACGAACCGAAAATAAGGTTCTGTACGAAGGGAAAATGCCCATCGCGGAGCGATGGATTTTGCTCACTCGAATCTTTTGCGATTTCCCCTTCTTTGAGCACGCCATTCACGATTTTGGGTTCAGCATCATGTCCGCTGCCCCCTCCGACGCCATGCTGCCCGAAGGCGCGAGGGTTGTGGTGGAGTATCAGGAAGAAGACTTCCCCGAGTGGTCTCGAGGTTTCATCAAGCTCATCACGAAGCGAGACAGGCCGGAGGACATGGTGCTGAACCACGATCATTACCTTCATGGCCTGCCCAAGCGATGATTATCTTTTCCATTTGGCAGCTTGCCATGATGCAGGAACCGCGAGCTTGAGAGTTGCCTTGCCCGGCGCAGGTGCGTAAAAGCGCATCATGAGCGATCTCCCCAAAATCCACGAAAAACAACCCTGCGCCGTCGAACTGGAAGCGGGGGACCACTGGTGGTGCGCCTGCGGCTTGAGCGGGCATCAGCCGCAGTGCGATGGCAGCCACAAGGGCACCGGCCTCGGCCCGAAGAAGTTCACGCTGACGGAGAAAAAGAAGGTCTGGCTGTGCAACTGCAAGCACACAAAGAACCCGCCCTTCTGCGACGGCAGCCACAAGGCGCTGGTCTAATTGGCCCACTAGCGTGCGGCCCAGATCCGATCCCCTTGTCCTAGCGGAAGAGCCTAAGTTCCGCACAGTCGCCAGACTGCGAAGAGAGTGAATCACTGCTCCGCTAGATAGCGGTGCTCTTGCTTCACCAGGGGCGTCGGGAAGAGGATGGCGACGCTGATCGTGACCAGCGTGCCGAGGGTGATGCGCCAGGGGAAGGACAGCACGAAGGGCTCCGTGATACCCAGCTTTTGCTGGATGCCGAGGACGTTGCTGAGGAACAGCACGGCGGCAATGCCGGACGTCATGGCGATGAGGTTCCCCGCATCGCTGCCACGGCTGCGGGTGAGCACGGCGAGCAGGAAGACGCCGAGCAGTGAGCCGAAGGTGAAGCCGAGGATGCCGAGCACGAGCGGCAGGATTTCCACCTTCGGGTTGTGCGCCATGAACCAGGCGGTGGCCACGCCGACGGCGATGATGAGCGCGGCGAAAAAGACCGTGCTCCAGCGCAGCACGGCCACTTGCTGCTGATCCGTGGCATCGGGCCCGAGACGAGGCAGGATGAAGTCGCGGGAAAGGCTGGTGGCCAGGGCGTTCAGCGCGGTGCTGAGCGATCCCATGGCGGTGGCAAGGATGCCCGCCGTGACTAGGCCGCGCATTCCGGCAGGCATCTCGTGCATGATGAAGAAGGGGAAAACCTCGCGCGTCTCGGCAGGCAGACCTGGGGTCGGATGCGCTTGGTAGTAGGCGTGAAGCATGACGCCGATGAGGATGAAGGCCGAGACGATGGGCAGATCGACGATGCCCGAGACGATGGTGGCAAAGGCGCTCTGGCGGCGGTTCTTGGCGGTGAGCATCCGCTGCACGGTGTCCTGGTCGATGCCGTGCGTGCTCATGGTGACAAAGGTGCTACCGATGATGGCGGCCCAAATGGTGTATTCGCTGGTGAAGACGTTTTTCACCCAAGCCCAAGTGCCAGACTGAGTAGGCTGGGCGAAGTCAAAAAAGACCGGGCTCTTGATGGTGGCTGCCACGGTGTCCCAGCCGCCGGGGATTTTGCCCAAGAGATAAGGAATGGTGAAGCCAAGTGAGGCGACGAGCACGCCCACCTGGATGAAGTCCGTCCAGATCACCGCGCGGATGCCGCCGACGGAGGTGTAAAGCGCGGTCATCAGCGTGACTACGACGACAGCGCCGGCATAGAGCCAGAACTTCGTCTGCGGCTCCACTGCGCCTCCCTGCCACATGGCCACGGCCAGTACGAGGATGATGGCAGACACATACAGCCGCGTGCCCATGGCCAGCACGCGCGTGACCATGAAGGTCATGGAGGCAAACTTCCGCGTCAGGGGGCCAAAGCGCGTCTCCAGAAACTCATAGAGGGAAATGACACCATGCTTGTAGAAGATGGGGATGAAGAGAAAGCTCACGATGATGCGCGCCATGACGGTCCCGATGGCGAACTGGGCATAACTCCAGTTTTGGCGGCTGTAACCTGCCTCCGGCGCACCAAGAAAGGTGGCCGCGCTGATTTCAGCGGCCAGGATCGACGCCAGCACGGCCCACCAAGCGATCTGGCGATCCCCGAGCGTAAAACCTTCCACACTGCCGCTATGGCTACGCTGCGACAGTCCGATGCCGATGATGATGCCGAAGTAGGCGAGGATGACGAGCGCGTCGATGAAGTAAGCCATGCGTGGACTATGCAGCGCGGCACTGGCTGCCGACAAGCAAGAAAGCCAGGGGCTGACGGCGTTTTCTTCAGACTGTGCTCATGCCTCGCTTTTCTTCATTCTTGGTTCTCTCGCTCGCTACCCCGTTCGCAGCAGCGGTGGATTTTTCCCACCAAGTGGTGCCCATCCTGAAAAAACACTGCGCCGAGTGCCACGCAGGCGACAAGAAAAAGGGCGGCTTTTCCTTCAACACGCGCGCGGACCTGATGACCGGCAGCGAAAACGGCCCCGTGATGGTGGCTGGCAAGCCGGAGACCAGCCGCTTCATCGAAGTGATCGCCACCACGGACAGCGACGAGCAGATGCCACCGAAAGGAGACCGTGTCAGCGCAGCAGAGCTAGAGCTGCTGAAGGCCTGGGTCAGCGCCGGGCTGCCCTGGGAGGAGGGCTTCGCCTTCCAAAAACCCGCCTATGAGCCGCCGCTGAAGCCGCGCCGCCCCGTGCTGCCTGCCGCCAGCGCGCCGGGGCGGGAGCATCCGGTGGACCGCATTCTGGATGCCTACCTGAAGGACCGCCAGAAGCCGCTGCCCGAGCGTGTGGACGATGCCACCTTTGCCCGCCGCGCGGCTCTGGACCTGACCGGGCTGCTGCCCAGGCCGGAGCAGCTGTCAGCTTTTCTCGATGACAAAGCTGCCGACAAACGCACGCGCTTCATCCAGGGCCTGCTGGCGGATGACCTCGGCTACGCGGAGCACTGGCTGACCTTTTGGAACGACCTGCTGCGCAATGACTACGGCGGCACGGGCTTCATCACTGGCGGGCGCAAGCAGGTGAGCAAGTGGCTCTACGAGGCGCTGGTGACGAACAAGCCCGCCGACCAGATGACGCGCGAGCTGATCGCCCCGGCCACGGATGAGAGCCGCGGCTTCATCGACGGCATCAAATGGCGCGGCGAGGTGAGCGCCGGGCAGACCGTGGAGATCCAGTTCGCGCAAAGCGTGGGTCAGAGCTTCCTGGGCATCAACATGAAGTGCGCCTCCTGCCACGACAGCTTCATCGACCGCTGGAAGCTGGACGAGGCCTACGGGCTGGCCGCCATCTACGCCACGCGCCCGCTGGACATCGCCCGCTGTGACAAGCCCACGGGCCGCCTGGCGAAGGCGGCCTGGCTTTTCCCCGAGCTGGGCAGCGTGGACCCCGAGGCCCCGCAGCCCAAGCGGCTGCAGCAGCTGGCCACGCTGATGACGCACCCGGAGAATGGCCGCTTCACCCGCACGCTGGTGAACCGCCTCTGGCACCGCCTCATGGGCCGCGGCATCGTGCATCCCGTGGATGCCATGCAGACGGAGCCGTGGAGCGCCGACCTGCTGGACCATCTGGCCACCGTTCTGGCAGACAACGGCCATGATTTGAAAAAGACCCTGGCCCACATCGCCACCAGCCAGGCCTACCAAAGCCAGGCCGAGGTGGTCAAACCCGGCCACGACGACCACGGCTACACCTACGCCGGGCCGCGCAGCAAACGGCTGACGGCAGAGCAGTTCGTGGACGCCGTCTGGCACCTCACCGACACCGCGCCGGTGAAAATGGACGCGCCTGTCATGCGGGGAAAACCCGACCCCGCCGCCGCGAAGGGCATCCAGATCAGCGGCCAGTGGATCTGGGGAGACAGCGCCAGCCAGGGCCCGCCACCCGCCGGGGAAAGCGTGGTTCTGCGCCGCACCTTCACGCTACCGCACACGCCCACCACCGCCAGCGCCGTGGTGACGGCGGACAATAGCTTTTCCCTCTACGTGAATGGCCGCCAGGTCAGCAGTGGTGACGACTGGGGCAGGCTGGAGGCCGTGCCGCTCCATGCCGCGCTGAAGGTCGGGGAAAACACCCTTGTCATCCTCGCCAAAAACGCAGGCAACGGCCCCAACGCCGCCGGGGCCTTCTTCGAGGCGCGCATCCGCCATGGAAAGGAAGAGACCACGATCATCACCGATGAAAATTGGGAGTTTCAGCACGCCACGCCTGCGGGCAAAGAAGGCCGCCTAGGCGCGCTGCCCGTCAAGGGCTGGAAACCCGTCACGGTGGTGAAGGCGCTGCCCGTGTGGACCCAGGTCATCCAGCGCGATGCCCCCGCCCTGCTGGCCCAGGCCTTTGCCAGCACCACACGCCCCGTGCGCGCCAGCCTGATGAAGAGCGACTTCCTCATGCGCACGCTCGGCCGGCCCAACCGGGACCAGATCGTCTCCGAACGCCCCAACGACCTGACCACCCTGGAGGCCATCGACCTGTCGAACGGCGCCATTTTGACCGAAACCCTGGCCCGTGGGGCGAAGAAGCTACTGGCCAAAGGCACCTGGCCGGACCTGCCTGCCTTCACCCGCTGGCTCTACCTTAGCACCCTCTGCCGCGAACCCAGCCCCGCCGAGCAGGCCGAACTCACTGCCAGCCTCGGCAACGAGCTGACCGAGTCTGCCATCGCCGACAGCCTCTGGGCCGTGCTCATGCTGCCCGAGTTTCAGCGGGTGCGGTAACTTCCTCAGCCGTGAACGAAATCACCAGCGGGTCAGTCCTGCTCGCGGATGCACGCTCTGGTGCTTGATGACGAGAATGCGCGGGACTCCATCCTGCACACGAAAAAGGATCACATGAGGAAAACCTGGGACAAACGCGCGCTAATACCTGGGTGCGGGTGGATAAGATGAAAAGCGCTCGGGATGTGCGGCAATTTTTTCCAACTGAGTTTGCACCGCCTTGAAGAAACGTATGGCAAGAGCAGGACTGCCTTCCTTTTCATAGTAGGCCGCCGTCTCGTTCACATCACGCTGGGCGGCTGGATGGAACTCCAGGTTCATGTACCTGCTAAAGACAACTTCAGCCCCGAAAGAAACTGATCATAGGTCATCGGATGGAGGGTGCCGCTTTCCAGCATGGCATCACGCTCATCCGCCAGGGTGACAAGAGACTCCATGCTCCATCCTCCTCTCCCAGGCTATCGATGAGTTCGACGGCCAATCCTGCACGGGTCTGCGGTGGCAGTTCTTGAAGGGCTGCGGAAATTTCGGCGGCTGCGAACATGGCAGAATTTGTAACCGACTAAACAGTCCAAGGCAACCCAACGGCGGTGAATGCCGTGCAAGTCGTGCCAAGCGGCGGCGTTCCTGGGCGCGCCATGATGCGCTTTGCCCTTCTTTTTTCCTGCCTGCTCCAGCTCGCCCCTGCGGCGGAGCGACCGAACGTGATCGTGATCTTGAGCGATGACTATGGCTGGGGCAGCGTGGGGTGCTACGGAGCCAATCCGGAGCTGGTGAGCACGCCTAACCTGGATCGGCTGGCGAAGGAGGGGCGGCGCTTCACGGATGCGCTGACGACCTCTTCCGTCTGTTCCCCCACACGCTATTCCCTGATGACGGGCCGCTACTGCTGGCGCACGTCCTTGATCAGCGAGGTGCTGGGCACGACCGCGCCGCTGCACATCGAGACGACGCGGCTGACGATGGCCTCCATGCTCAAATCCCAGGGCTACTCCTGCGCGGCGGTGGGCAAGTGGCACCTGGGCTACGGCACGGCGGAAAAGTGCGACTACACAAAGGAGCTGAAGCCCGGGCCGCTGGAGATCGGCTTTGACTACCACTTTGGCGTGCCGGCGAATCATGGCGACCTGAGCGGCGTGTATGTGGAGAACCACTGGGTGGCCGGTTTAAACAAGGAAAGCCCATCACAGCCCAGCCCGCCCTATGTGACCCTGCAGCAGCAGAAGGGCAAAAGCGTGAACCCGCTGGCCCTGAATGCGCCGAAGCGTGTGGATGAAAATGTGATGGAGACGCTGACGGACAAGATCGTGAACTGGATCGGCCAGCAGAGCGCGGAGAAACCGTTCTTTGTCTATTTCACCCCCGTTGCGGTTCACAATCCCATCACGCCCTCCAAGGCCACGGCGGGCAAAAGCAAGGGCGGGCCATTTTGTGACTTCATCAGCGATCTGGACCTGAGCGTGGGCCGCGTGCTGGAGGTGCTGGACCAGAAGGGCTTTGCCAAGAACACGCTGGTCATCTTCACGAGCGACAACGGCGGCGTGAACAAGCCGGAGAACGCAAACCTGGTGCAAACCGATGCGCAAAAGGCCGGATTGAAGCCCGTCGGCCCCTTCCGCGGTGGCAAGCACGATGTGTGGGAGGGCGGCTTCCGCGTGCCTTACCTCGTGCGCTGGCCCGGTCATGTGCCTGCGGGCACGGTGTGTGAGGAGACGATCAGCGTGGTGGATACCCTGGCGAGCGTGGCAAAGATCACTGGCTATGCTTTGCCAAAGGCCAGCGAGGGCGCGGAGGACAGCCACGATGTGTCAAAGGCCTGGCTAGGCGAAAAGTATGAAGGCTCGCTGCGGCCAGATGTGATCGAGCACAGCGCGGATGGTGTCTTCGCCATCCGCAAGGGCTCGCACAAGTGGATCGAAGGCGTGCCTGCGGAGGATGTGAAGCCTGCGGCAAAAAAAGCCCACACGGCACAGCATCAGCGAATGCTTTTTCATCTGAAGGATGACATCGCGGAAACAAAGGACATCTCCGCGCAGAATCCAGAGGTGGTGAAGGAGCTGGAGGCGCTGCTGAACCGCTACCGCGATGGCGGTTACAGCCGCGAGCTGCCGCCGGCGGGCGTGAAGCCGAAACCGCTCTTAGCGCCATTGCCGCCGCTGAAAAATGCGGAGCCGCTGGATCTGAAGACCTTTCAATCCAGCAAAGGCAAAGTCTGGGCCGCCAAGGGTGATGCCCTGTTTGGCCGCGCGGGTGACAAGGGCAGCGCGCTGACGGGTCCGGTCTCGCTGCGGGATGGCGTGCTGGAATTCCAGATTCTGCTGGGCGAAGCGGATCGTCACTCGCTGCGCATTCACACAGAGGCGGGGGAAAGCTTCCGCATTGTGCTGTCGCGCGCCTTTGTCGAAGTGGCGAAAAACCCGGGCAAGGGCGAGGGCTCCGACGCCACTGTGCCGCTGGGCAAAACCCGGGTGAAGTTCAAAGCCAGCGAATGGCAGACGCTGCGCCTCTCCTTCCGTGGCGATGCCCTCACGGTCGAGTTTGTCGGAACCCAGACCATGGCCAAGCATCCCGTGCTGGCAGCGCCTAAGGCGCAGCTGCACTTCATCGCCTTTGACGGCGAGGTTGGCGTGCGCGGCGCGCAAACCGCGCCGCTGCCCTGAAGCCCTCAGGCCAGCGCGGCCTGGATGGCGGACATCCAGTGGCGCGCCTTGTCGGCATAGGTGCTGCCCGCGTCCAGCGTCAGGATGCCACGCGAGACATTCACCAGCAGCGGTGCCTGGCGGCCTGAGCCTTTCAGCGACTGTAGGTCGCCGCCCTGGGCACCGAGGCCAGGAATCAGCAGCGGCACGTCGGGGGTTTTGGCAAGCACCTCGCCCGCCGCATTCGTCAGGCCGATGACGAGCCCCATCTGCGGGCTGGCCTGGGTCATGCTGGCGACGATTTCAAACACCTGCCTGCCATCGGCCAGCGGCTGCAGCTCGATGTCAGCCGCGCCTACGTTGGAGGTCACACCGAGCAGGTAGATGCCCTTGTCGGCGTATTTCAAAAAGGGCTCCAGGGTGTCGCGGCCCATGTAGGGATTCAGCGTCACGGCATCGACGCCCAGTTCATCATAGGCGGCCTTAGCGTAGTAGCCTTGCGTCTCGCCGATATCGCCGCGCTTCACATCCAGCACGATGGGCACGTCGGAGGGGATGGCCTTCAGCGCATCAGCCAGCAGCTTCACGCCACGCCAACCCAGCGCCTCAAAGTAGGCGGAGTTCGGCTTGTAGGCGGCAGCGTAGGGCAGCGTCTCTTCGATGATCCTCTGAAGCAGCGCCAGGGAGGCGTCGTCGGCCTGGGGAACACGAAGGTCCAGCCCCACGCAGAGGTTGGAACCGGTGGCGGAGATGCGTTGTTCGAGCTTGTCGCGGAAAGTCATGGGCAGGCTGGCTTTAGGCCGACTTTGCCCGGTGGCAAGGCGGGAGGCGGATTTCGTGTCGATCGCAGGCCGTGGGCTCAGTCGCAGACTGCGAAGGATGGTCAGCACGAGATGCCGAGCATTTTCCCTTTCCCAGCCTGGGGCGGATGCGCTTCGATGCAGGCATGCACATCCCGACCTTGATCGAACGCAAACGCGACGGTGGCGAGCTGCTGCCGGAAGAGATCCAGCACGTCATCACCACCTTCACAGCTGGAGACATGCCGGACTACCAGATGAGCGCGCTGGCCATGGCCATCCTGCTGCGCGGCATGACGACGCAGGAAACCTCCGCCCTGACACTGGCCATGCTGCGCAGCGGCCGCACGCTGGAGTGGCCCCAGCATGCCCCCATGCGTGTGGACAAGCACAGCACGGGCGGCATTGGCGACAAGACCAGCCTCATCATCGCCCCCCTGCTGGCCTGCGATGGCGTGTGGGTGCCGATGATCTCCGGGCGCGGGCTGGGCATCACCGGCGGCACGCTGGACAAGCTGGAGTCCATCCCCGGCTTCCGCACCCGACTGAGCGAGGCGGAGATCCATCAGGTCATCGAGCGCATCGGCTGCGTGATGGTCGGCCAGACAGACAACATCTGCCCCGCCGACAAGAAGCTCTATGCCCTGCGCGATGTGACCGGCACTGTGCCCAGTGTGCCGCTGATCACGGCCAGCATCCTGAGCAAAAAGCTGGCCGAGGGCCTGGACCGGCTGGTGCTGGATGTGAAGCACGGCAGCGGTGCCTTCATGAAAACAGAGGCCGCTGCGCATGAGCTGGCGCAAAGCATGGTGGCAACGGGGCGCACCCTAGGCGTGCGCGCCGGGGTGCGCCTGAGCCGGATGGATGAACCCACCGGCGAGGCCGCAGGTAACGCGCTGGAGGTCATTGAGGCCGTGCGCTGCCTGCGTGGCGAAGGCCCGCAGGACCTGGAGGACATCGTCATCGACCTATGCGCCGCCGTTTCCATCTCCTCGCGCGAGCAATTGCACCAGCTCCTGCACAGTGGCGCAGCCTGGGAAAAGTTCCAGGCCATGGTAGCCGCCCAGGGCGGACGGCCTGCGGACCTGCTGCGGCTGGCTGACATTCATGCGGCCCCGGTCATCCATGAGCTGCGTGCGGACAGAAGCGGCAGGCTGATGAAAATGGACGCCCGTGCCGTGGGCCAGGCCGTGCTAGAGCTTGGCGCGGGTCGTGCCCGCGCGGCAGACAGCATCGACTTCGCTGTGGGCTGCGACCAGATCGCCAAAACGGGCCGCGAGGTGGCCTTTGGCGAGACGCTGCTGCGCATCCATGCCCGCAGCCATTCCGCTGCCGAGCAAGCCGCGCACACGATCCGCAGCGGCATTCAGATCGAGTGAGCCTCTGATGCGGATTTGCCAAGCCTGCCAGGTGCTGCTTCAGATGGCAGTCTCATGCCCCCTGCCAAACCATCTGCCGAACCACCGCATCCGATGATGGACCTCCTCCTCACGGTCATCCTTCCCTCCGTGGTGCTGGAGAGCCTGAGCAAGCCGGAGCGCCTCGGCCCTGCCTGGGCTCTGGTCGTGGCGCTGCTCATGCCCCTGGGCTTTGGCGTCTGGTGTGTGATGCAGAAACGCGGGCTTAACTTTTTTTCCATCCTCGGCCTCGTGGCGGTGATCATCACGGGCGGCCTGGGTTTGCTGAATCTGAACGCTGTTTGGTTCGCCGTGAAGGAGGCAGCATTTCCCATCTTTCTCGGGCTGGCCTTTCCTCTCAGCTTCCGCTTCGGCAAACCGCTGGTCTCGGAACTGCTGCTGAATCCGCAGGTGATCAACCACACGATGCTGAATGCCGCACTGGAAACTGGGGACCGACGCCCACGTTTTCAGGCACTGCTCGGCCGCGCCTCCTGGGCGCTGGCAGGCACCATGCTGCTCTCTGCCATCGCGAATGCCGCGCTGGTGCTTTATTACCTGCAAGGCACCGAACCCGGCTCGGAAGCTTACACGAAGGCCATCGGACGGCAAAATTGGGTAGGCTTCATCGTCATTGGCGTGCCCATGATCGCCGCCACGATGGCCCTGCTGCTGTGGCTGCTGCGCCGGATCGAGCAGCTCACCGGTCTGGAACGAGCTGACCTGATGAGCCCGGGTCAAACCGTGCGCCGGAGGGTGGGCTGAACGCCGCGATGACACCCGACTGGCAGCGAGTCTTTCCTGACCGGGATCACCGACCCGCGGTGGGCCTGCGTCGAGGTGAGGCGAGTGCTTTTTGGCAGGATTGGGATACCAGCGGAAGCTTGGCCAGGCAGCGCCAGCAGTGGCTTCAGGATTCGCCTTCGCTTTACGCTGCGAGCTTGGCTGAAGCTGAAGTCGCCCTGGCAGAGGCAAAGGCCTGGAGACTGCGTTTTTCTGAACGACCTGAGCCGGATTGGGTGCTGCTCACCGCGCCTGAGGAGGGCAGCCCGCTGAAGGTGATTGCAGGGGAGGTGGTCTTCCCCTCAGCCTGGTCTTTGCCGGAGAAGCTTGGCCAATCGCTGCCTGAGGTTCACAGACCTGTGCCGGATCTGGAAACCAAGCTCGGCTCTAGCATCGCGATTTTTTTTCAGAGGCTGGAACCCGGACCGCTGTGGCTCCGCGAAAACTGGGGCCTGGCAGCGGATGCGGAGCTGAATCACCATCCCTCACGCCAAAGGCCGCGATTGAGCGCGGAAGCCACGCTCGACTCGACTTGGCTGCGGCTGGAGCATCAATGCCTGCTGCGGCTGCGAGAAAGCAGCGCGGTGCTGTTCGGCATCCGCGTCACTTGCCACAGGCTGAGTGAGATCGCGGTTCTTCCAGGGCTTGCGCCACGGTTGCATCGCGCTCTATCGAGCATGACGGGCTCCATGGCAGCCTACAAGTCCCTGCAGACCGCGCTGCCTGCGCTGCTGGCCGAACTGGAAGCACGGCCATGAGGGTGAGTTAGTTGGTGCCGATTTGATTCAAAGCGGCTGAGACGTTTTCCACCGACAGTAGCTCAGGCAGCACCACGGGCTCGTCACGTCCTGGCACGTAAAGCACATTCACCGGCACCGCCGCTTTGCCGAGGGCCGAAAGGGACTGGGTGATGCGCGGGTCTTCGTTCGTCCAGTCGGCCTTCAGCAGCGCCACTTTCTTGTCGGCAATGAGCTTCTTGAGTGTTTCATTTTTGTAGATGCGCTTGTTCACCTGGCAGGTCACGCACCACTGTGCGGTGTAGTCGATGTAAACCGGCACGCCTGCCGCACGCAGTTCGGCGACTTTTTCGGGCGACCATTCGGCCCACTTGTCCTCCTTCACCGGCCAGCCTGCCCACAGGCCACCTGCCACGCTGAGAAGCGCGAGGAGCAGCGCAACCTGGCGCGTACGTGCTTTTTTGTGAGGCAGGCACCACCGTCCGTAGATCCAGCAGCCCATGGCGATGAGCACCAAGCCAAGCATGGAAAAAAGCAGAGGCTGTCCTTGCACCATGCCGGTGAGCACCCAGAGCAAGAAGCCGACCGTGCCAAAAAGCAGGAAGGAAAGGCCCTGCTTGAAGCTTTCCATCCATGCGCCGGGCCGTGGCAGAGCAGAAACGAGAGAGGGGAACAGTGCCATCAAGAGGAACGGGCTGGCTAGGCCGAGGCCGATCATGGAAAACATCACCAAGGCCTGCAAGGCAGGCAGCGTGACGGCATAGCCCAAGGCCGACCCCAGGAAAGGTGCAGAGCAGGGCGTGGCCACCACCACGGCTAGCAGACCCGAGAAGAAAGAGCCTGTCAGACCTTCCTGTGCCTGCAAGCCCTGGCCCACACCGACGGCGGAAGCGCCAATCTCAAACACACCCGCCATGCTGAGGGAAAAGATCATGAAAAACGCGCAGAGCGCGAAGACAAAGCCTGGCGATTGAAGCTGGAAGCCCCAGGCCTTGCCAAACGCCACGACCAGTCCACCCAGCGCCCAGAAGCAGACCAGGATGCCCAGGGTGTAAATCAGGCCATGCATGAGCACGTGCTTTTTGTCCTCTCCTGCCTGCTGTACCACACTCAGCACCTTGATCCCCAGCACGGGAAACACGCAGGGCATGATGTTCAAGATCAGCCCGCCGATAAAGGCAAAGAGCAGGTAGCCCGCAAAGGAACGCTCAAGTTCTGGCGCTGTTTTTGGTTTGGCCAGGGCGGATGCGGTTTCCGCAGGTTTTGCCGACGTGAAAACCTGCGCCGAGGTGGCATCAGCGATAGCGGTCGCCCCAAGCAAGAGCTTCAGCGAAGCCACCGGCTTCACTGGCTGACAGTTGCTCGGGTCACAGGCCAAGGCATCGAGCAGGACAGAGAGCTGCACTTCGTCTCCAGACTTGCCAGCAGGCGTGATCTTGGCTGGCAAATCGACCGTGCCATCGTAGCCCACCGATTTTTTGCCATCGGTGGACTCGACCTCATGCGTGGGCGGCCAGGGCAATTCCTCGACCGACCAGCCTTCGGGCAGAGTCCAGCGCAGCTTGGTCGGCTTGCCGATGATGTCTGGCGGCAGCGTCTTCCCGTAGGTATGCCAATGCTCTTGATGGCTGACTCGCACGGCAACCCGAAAGGGTTGCCCTGGAACAGCGGTTTTCATTTCCGAAAGCAACGAGATCGAGACCGGTGCGCTTTTGGCGACCGGAGTCACAAGATCTAGCTGAGCCAAACCTAGGCTCATGCTGGCGACCCAAAGGGTCAGAGTCAAAAATGCGATTCTCATAAATGTCTTCAGGTAAGAAATAACGTGTGCGCGAAATATTCCGTGCACCTTTTGCCCAAGCTTATCCAACAAAGCCATGCAAAGGCTCTGTAACCCGTCGGAGCTAATGAGCTGAATCGGCGCTAGGCGCTTCATCCTCCGACTCAGGAACTGGCAAAGGGTTTCCTGGCTCTGACTGGAGTGCTTCACCTTCAGTTGAAAGGTTGTCTTCAAGCAAATCAGATTCTTCCCCCTGTAGGCTCTCAGCTGCATCGTCCTCTGGATCTGAGGCTAGTTCTACAGGATCGGCTTCCTGGCTTGACGCGTCAGGCGCCGTTGGCTCGACGACCTGCGCTGCGTCTGTAGAAATAAGCTTGCCTTCCGGCGTAAACTGCACGCCCGCCACTTTGGCTGCCTCTGCGGCTGGGCCACCAAAACCGAGAAGCATCGCGACTTCATCCTGAACCTGAGCCAGTTCATCGAGCCTCAATTCTGGATCACGAATCAAGAAGACTTCACCTGTCTTTTTGTTCTCGTAAAACAGCATCTTGGCCCCATCGATTTCCTTAGTGGCTGTGGGACTCAAGATGCGCTTGCGCTCTAGCATCAGCGCCAGGATGTAACGCGCGTTTTCCGTGATGGGGTTATCTTCCTCAATGAAGCGTTGGAGCAAAGCCATGGCGCTTTCTTTGCTGGCCACCTCTGGCTTGGCCTCGACCACGACAGGTGTGTAAGTCGTGCGCCAGTAGGCAATCGGCTTTCGCTCTGCGATTTCCTGACGCCACACGTCCATGCCAACATCTCGACGCAAATAGCCACTGGTTTCGGGATCAAAGTAAATGGCGGTATGAAAAACCTCGCCTTCAGCAAAAGCACGTCCCGAAAGAGCGCAGTGAGTTGCGCGAGAGCGAATGGACCAGTTTTGAATCATGCAGTGGAGGGATCAGCTATGCACTGAAACAACGACCAGCACAAGGCAAGCGCACAAGTGATCCAGGCTGGGTTCGATCAAGCAGCTTGGCGATTGCGCGGACGCGCGATGCGTGTGCTGGCCTGACGAAAAAGCTGAGATAGGCGGGGTAGCTCTTTGTTCTCGGAACGGTAATGCAGCAAAACGAGACCCAGAGAACCAAACAAAAGGTGCGGAACCCAGGGACTGAACCAGCCAGGCAGATGTCCACCTTTGCCAAGGTTGAGGCAGAGATTGTTCAGGAACAGAAGGGCAAAGAAGATGAAAATGGAACCTGCAATGCCACCCACAGCACCACGGCGAGAATAAGCAATGCCCAACGGCGCAGCCACCAAGGCCAGGGCAAAAGACTGCCAAGGCAAGGCGAAGCGATGGTAAAGGTGCGCATAGAAGGGAGTGAGGCGGCTAGGATGATCCTCAGGCCGTGCACGCAGGTAAGACGTGATCTCAGGCACCCCCATGAAATCAGGTGTCAGATCGTGGCTGATCATGCTCCATGGCGTCTCGGTGAAGTTGCCGATGTCGATCCCCTGCCAACCTGCGGGATCACGAGGAAACTCGCGGAGGGTCACCGGCTGACCGTCTTTGTAGAGCACCTCTTTGCCATCGAAGAAACGCCAAGGCCCGCCTGGAAACCAAGTCGCTGAATCGGCATGTATCACACGGGTGAGTTGGGCACGTGCATCGACTTCACGCACCTGCACCCCACGCAGCCGACCATCGCGCAGCGAAAACGGCATGGAGGCGATGAACCAAGTCCGCCCTGAAGCAGGGTCGCGATACATCACCGAGGACTGCATGATGCTGTCCTTCTGACGACCTTCGAGCCCGCGGATGACAGCTTCTTTTTTCCCCTCCGCACGTGGTGCCCAGTGGTAATTCGCAGACATCGAGAGGATGGAAACCACAGCAGACACGACAAGCAAGGGCCCCAGCACCTGAAGCACACTGCGCCCTGCCCCCAACATGGCGATGATCTCATTCGCCCGTGACATCCGTGTTAGCGTGTATAGCACGGAGAGCAGCAAGGAAGCAGGCATGACCGAAACGAAGATGAAAGGCATCACCCCCAGGTAAAACAGCAACACACGCCCCACCGGAGCTTCGGCTTCTTGGAAATCCTTCAAGTTATCCAGCAGATCCATGATCAACCACAGCGAGGTGAATGCCACAAAGCAAAACAGTAGCGGTGCCAAAAACGTGCGCATGGTGTAGCGATCCAGAGCACCACAGCGATGATAATAGTGCAGAAGCCCGCTAACACAAAGGGGCGCAAGGGCCAGCAGCAGCAGTTTGCCGTAGTAAGCCGTGAGTGAGAGCGGTTCACCGAGCTCTGTCATCTGCATCACTCCGAGTTGATGAGCGATGTCCGTGGCTACGGCCCAGGCTGCGACCGAGAAGGCTGCGACCCAACTGGGCAAGATGAGTTTTCGAGTCACTCCCCACTGGCGAAGCAGGATGGAAATATAAACCAAACCGCCCACCAGCATCCAACGATCCAGGTAAGGCAAAAGGATCGAGATGACTTTCAGAGAGGTGCTCGGAGGCGGACCGCCTCGTTCAGCCACCAATTGGCCATTTTGAAAATCATAACCCGCAATGTCAGCCGGGTTGTCTAGATGGTGCCCCTGCGTGACCAGCAGAAGCATCGCAATCAAGGCAAGTGCAAACGTGATGCGCCCCGCATAGGGCCATCTGCGCGAGCGCATCTGCAGCTCGCGCAGCCGGTGAATGATGTGACGGGTCCATGACATCCTGACGTTTTTGTCCCTTGGCCGCAGTTTGCCAGGGAATCAAGCGTCAGGAAAGCTCACTGAAACTAATCATTGTCAAAAACCACGGAACCCGAAAGCACTGGCTGACGCGTGGCAGGCGCATCTGTGCTCAGGCTAGGAATCTGAGAAAGCATGAAATAGCCAACCCCACGATGTTCAGTGCCTTCAGGAACAATCATGCCCTGGAAGTTGACAGAACGGCGAACTTCTTTCGCATTCACGCGGCTCGTGGTGACATCATCATTTTCGAGCACAAAGTTTCCGCTAAAGGCTCCTGTGCGGACTGTTCCGTTGATCGTGGTCATGGGTGAACCTGCCAGTTTTTTGATCACACTCCGAGAATTGATCGCAATCAAAGGAACATTCACGCTGGAAGAAGGCACATTCGCTCCACTGAAGCTCAGACTCGCATTGTCCGCCGTGTCAGAGGGAGCAACGACTTTGAGAATCACCGTTGGCGGCAGGTAGAGGCCACCAAAAGGCTCAATGATTAACGGATCAGTGATGTCTGGAGTCAACGTGCCGAGCCCGAAACCCGCACGATAGCTTCGAGTCGTCGCAGCTGTGGAAATGGCAGCGGTCGCTGGAGGCCGCACCCAATCCATGTCCATCAAATTGCTGCGAGAGATCACATTGTCCGACAAATCACCATCAATGCCTTTTTGAATGCTTAGCACTCCCTGGATTGAACCTTTGCGAGTCGTAGTGTAAAGACTCTGGTAGAGCAGCACCTCCCCCTCTGGACCGACGAAAGTCGCGCAAGTGATGCGCTCTCCATCAGCCGTTTGTGCGGCAATGCTCAGGGTGCCTCTGGCTGCGACCGTGAAACTGCCAAAGCCTTTGCCCTGAGGCACAAATGTCGATCGAGGTGCATTCAGATTTTCATTGGGCGCGCCGTTGATCTGGCTCGGCAGCCTAATGCCGAAATTATAAAGGCCGAGGTAAGGGGTGATGACAGTTCCTGCTTTCCAGGCCACTACCGCAGCTGAAGCGGTGCCTGTTGCAGTCGGCGTTGTCAGGCTAGCATTGATGAGACGATCTTTGGTATCCGGCTTGATCTCAAAACTAAGCGTCAGCGGAGATGCAATGCCCCTGCGTGTCAGGACGACAGTCGCTCGATAGGGGGCTTGGGCCACCGGAGGCACTGCGACCGTATCCACGGAGAAATCGAGATTGCCACTCACGGGCAGACGCTCTGCACCTAACAACAAGGCACCCGTAAACGAGCCAGTTCTCGTGATGGTAAGATCAAGGCGTCCACCCGCATCGGCATTGATGTCGCTCTGCCGATCAACCAGACCCGTGTAAACACCATCCAGTCCTGTCGGCATATCCACGATCCGCAATTGTGCAGTCACTTTTGCAGGATCAGGGCGGATGCCGTTGGAAACACCGAGCGTGATGCTGGAATTGCCAGCACGAGTCGGACGACCCGTGATCAGGCCCGTTTTGGCATCAATCCTTAAGCCAGGTGGCAAAGGCGTTGCCGTGTAAGTGGTGGGTGTTTTTGAAACATCCGCCGAGACTTGGATTTGGTAACGATAGAAGGCCCCAACGACACCTACAGGCATGTTTTGTGTCGCCTCAATCGCAGGCGGCTCTGTGAAGATACGCAGAGCCGTCGTGCCCCCCACCGCTGTGCCCGCCGGACCTGAAACGGTGCAGGAGTAAGTGCCACTCTGGGTCGCCTGCACGTTACGAAGCGTCAACGTGCGGGTGTTTGCCCCCGTCGCATTCGAGAGCGCTCCTCCAGAAAACTGCCAGCTGTAGCTATTGATCGTTCCAGCAGCATTGACCGTAAGGGTGACTGTAGCACCGACACGGCTAACCACGACACGAGGCGTTGCATTGAAATCTTCGACCACCAAGAGCTGCGCTGCATCCGTCAGCGCCGTTCCTCCCGGACGAGCACTGTTGCTAAACAGGGCCGTGTAACTTCCGGCATCCTTGAGCTGGGCACTCCAGAGATAAAGGGGACTCGTCGTTGCCCCTGAAATGGCAACATTGTTTCGACGCCATTGCACAGCTAGCGGTGATGTTCCCGTTGCATTAGCATTCAAAGTAACAGGCTGGCCCACATTGACGGCGAACGAAGCAGGGTGCGTCGTGACGGTGGGATCTTTCGAGCAAACACCCCTCAAATTGATCACATAAGGTGAACTTGTTTCATCAGAACTGAAAATGGTCAGCACAGCCGTGCGTGTGCCACCTTCTTTGGGCAAAAACTGAACCTGCACATCGAAAGGCAAAGCGGCATTGATCGTCGTTGGCAATCTAGCAGAGACGATTTTGAAATCTGCCGCGTGAGGCCCGGATAGAGTCACTGCTAAATTCCGCAAAGGATTGATGCCAATGTTTGAAATACGAATCGGGAGGGTAATGCCAGGAGCCCCAAAGGAGAGAGGAGACACCGGAGTGAAGTTGACGGTGTGGACTCCGCTGCCTGTGAGGAATGTGCCCAAAGGCTGCTCGAGAGCGATTCGCGCAGGCAGCTGAGCGATTCGAGGCTCCAAGCCGTAGTTCGAATCCGCCGCCGTCAGGTACAAACTTGTCCCGAAACCAGCGAGCGCTCTTGGGCTAGAGGTTCGATCTCCAGGAAGCAAATCTTCAAGCATGAAAGTGCCGGACGCGGTGCCATCAGAAACCCAAACTTCACGTCCATTCACCCCGTTTTCCGCCGTGAAACAAACGATGTCTCCCACTGCAATAAGATCCTGAATGTCAGGACTGGCGCTACCTGCAGCGATGTTTCTGACCAAGACCGTGCTCGCAGAGGTCCCTGTGCTGGTCCAAAGTTCTTTTCCATTCACCCCATCATCTGCGATGAAGAAAAGTCGGCCATTCGCATTCACCAAGTGAGTCGGGTCGGAGCCCACGGTCAGACCAACTCCAGCCGAAATGGTGCAGATGTCTTTGACCAAGCTCGCATTGCCACTGGCTCCGGTGCTCATCCACAGCTCTTTCCCAGTCTTGCCATCGTTGGCGACAAAAAAGATTCGATTGTTTGAAACGGTTGCCCAAGCACCACCTTGCTCGACAGAAGAAGTGCTGAACAAAATGATGTCCTTGACCACACTGGTCCCCACATCGGTTCCATTCGTCATCCAAAGCTCTCTTCCTGTATTGCGACGGAGATTCGTCGGTGCAAAGCCAAAGGCCGTGAAGAAGAGGCGTTGACCGAGTCCAGGCGCATTCATCACCAAAAGATCTTCTGGTTCTGAGCTTCCTGAACCCGCGTTAAAATCAAGCACTCTGGATGTCGTTGCCTCCGTTCCTTCGGTCTTCCACAATTCACGACCATCCGTGGCCCGAGCAGCTGCGAAGAAGACTGTATTGCCAAGAGCACAAAAGCCACCTGGGCTTGAAGGAGGAATCCCTTCATTGATGTCCAAAACCCGAACGGTGCCCGCGTTAGTTCCATCAGAAATCCAGAGCTCCTGATCACCACCTGTGTCAGCTGCTGAGAAGTAGAGTCGTCCGGAACCTGACGTTCGTGTATGCCAGAAAAGATTAGTCGGATCACTCCCCAATGTCGCATTGATTTCTTTGACCTTCGTCACGGAAGTCCCATCCGTCACCCAAAGCTCACGATTGTTATCAACATCTGATGCAGTGAAAAAAACGCGACCATCTGTTGTTGCTGTTAAGTCTTGAGGAGCCCCATCCGCTGTACCCGCGACGACCTCAGGAAGTGCGGTGGTCACTCCTTCCACACTGGTGATCCACAACTCACGCCCACCGGCTTCGGTGACGGCTGTAAAGACGGTTCTGCCATCGCTCATGCGCGTGAAGTCGCTAGCTTCTGAACCTTCAGAACCACTGCGAAAACGATAGACCAAATAGGTACCTGCATCGCTAAGTCCATCCGTTATCCACAACTCATCATCCCCCAGCAAAAACAGCACTTGAGTGCCGATTTTCACAGGAGAACGGAAGCGTTTGGGATTCAGACTGGGGGTGCCACTGGTTTCATTGAGGAAATCATCCACCACATTCACATCAGAACCGTTGGTCGAATAAAGTGTCAAACTTCCATCCAAAGCCTCTTTCGTGAAGATGACCCAGCCCGGCGAGGTTTGAATAAAATTAGCCAAAACGGAAGAGTCTGGGCCGGGTTCCAAGTCGCTCACCAGGGTCGTTCCGATGCTGGTGCCATCGCTAGAAAAAAGTTCGGTTCCTAGATTGCTGTTGTTATCAGCTGTAAACAAGACTCGCTGAGGACGGCTGTTACCGCTAATCGGATACAAATAAGGCGTTAAATTGCTAACCCCTGAATCGGTCACTCCATTGTAAAGATCGGTAACCAGAGTCGGATTGGTCAGCCCAAGGTCTTCATCGAGGACCCAAAGTTCACGCCCCTGCGCCAATGTGCTCGCTGTGAAAAACAAGCGCCCGCCATTTGCAGAGTTACCGCCAGAAACGACGAAATCCCTCGGCTCCGAACCGGTGCCTCCTGTCGCAATGTCAAAGACCAAACTTGGATTGGTGAGAGTGTCATTGATGCGGAAGAGCTCACGACCAATCGCTTCGAAAGGAGCACTGGCCGTCTGCCCATCCGCCGTGAAGTAAGTGAAGCCGCCAAAGGAAACAAAATTCGTGGGCAGAGAATCCGTTGATCCCGGAAACAAATCCGCAATCAAAACTGTGCCCGCAGAGGTGCCATTGCTTTTCCACAGCTCTATTCCTTGAGATGCAGTGAGCGGGTCATTGTCTGGATCAGAACCATTGAACGCAGCAAACAACAATGAACTACCTGTGCTAAAGCAGTTCGTCACCGCAGAACCCTGCCCTTGTTCAGTATTGATGTCTTTCACCAATTCAGCCGTTACTGTGCCATTGTTAGCCACGGTTGCTTTCCAGAGTTCGAGCCCTTGCTCTGGGCTGTAGCCTTGAAAAAACAATGTGCCGTTCACATTTGTCAATGAATCAGGTTCACCGGGTGGGGTTGGGTAGAACGAAGAGGTCGTCACACGATTCGTGCCGGAGGGCGTGCCATCCGTGACCCAGAGGTCTCTCTCTCCCGTCACATTGGTCGCGGTGAAGAACAAACGATTGCCAACTAAGGTGAGCTTCGAAGGAGCCGAGCCCGCAGAGCCAGGAAGAATATCTTTGATGATCGCAGGGCTTGTCGAGCCAGAGACAACAGCACTTCCATCCGCAGCTCCTTGAATCCCGACCCGACCCGCGAAAAGCGAGGTTGCTGCTGTGGTGGTGCTCAGGCTGCGAACTACGTGATTTTGCGTATCTCCCACGTACAAGACATTGCTGCGGAAGGAGATGCCACGCGGACTGCTGAAATTGGCAGCCGTTCCGGTTCCCTCCACTGAACCTGACACGCCAGCGAGTCCAGCCAGCGTTGTCACCACGCCAGTTGTCGTAATGCGGCGGATCAAATGATTCGCTGTATCGGCGACGTAGATCACAGAACCCGCTGGCTCCACAGCAATGCCTCGCGGAGCATTGAAGGAGGCAGCGGCACCTGTTCCGTTTTGGCTTCCCATGGTGCCTGCCGTTCCAGCTAGAGTGGTGACCGCTCCCCCTACAGAAACACGCCGTATGATGTGATTGCCAGTATCAGCGACATAGGCCACGCGACTGTTGTCCATCGCAATCGAGGTTGGATTGCTGAAGGTAGCACCGCTACCCGTGCCGTTGGCAGAACCCTGAACTCCAACCACACCCGCCAAGGGATTGACAAGTGCAGAAACAATCTCCGGTTCAGTAGGGGTAGCTGGCGTTGTGGTTAGGGATGCTCTTCTCAAGACATGGTTGCCACTGTCTGCGATGACCATTTCCGTGCCCGCAGCATTGATGGCAACCCCTCGCGGAAAACTCAAACGCGCAGTCGGGCCTGGGCTGTTGTTCGCATTGCTACCCTGATTGCCAAAGGAGCCAATCACGGTTGTGACAATGCCTAATGTATTGATGCGGCGAATGACATGATTCCCCGTGTCCGCCACATAAACATTGCCAAAGCCATCCACAGCAATGCCCTCCGGCGAACGAAATGTGGCATTGATCCCAGCCCCATTCTCGCCACCCGCCACACCTGGACGGCCAGCGAGTGTCGTCACCACACCCGAAACCGAAATCCGACGAACCGTGTGATTGGGCGTATCTAGCACATAAACATTCCCCTCGCTATCGACGGCAGTGGCAGACGGCGAATGAAAGCTGGACGGAATGGCCATCGACCACAACTCCGCACCCGACACGGGATCATCCGCTGAGATGTAAATGCGGCCTCCAGCCAAAACCATCGACTCGACGTGCGAAGAGGCCGCAGGTGGCGCTGTGTTGACGTCTTTGAGCAGTTGAATCGTTTGGGCGCTGGCAGAAGAAACGGCTAGCAAGAAAGTCAGGCCCGCCAGGCAAAAGGTTGAGGGGGAAATTTTCATGGCTTGTAAACACAGCGTATTGACAGCAAAACCAGATGGCAATCTTAAAAATCTGTCTGTTCCTTTGCGTGAGTTTGACCTTTACCTCGCGCAGTCCGCTCAATCCTAACCAGAGCGCACCGACTTCTCTCCTTGCCCCGCTTCGATTTCCCTGCATAGACGCGGCCCTCATGTCCCGCACTTACAACCTCGCAGTCCTCCCTGGAGATGGCATCGGCCCTGAAGTCATGGCCGAGGCCCTTCGCGTCCTCGACACCGTCGCCAGCCGTTCCGGCCTCAGCTTCAACTACCACCACGAACTCGTCGGCGGTGCCGCCATTGATGCCGTGGGCAAGGCGCTCCCCGAAAAGACCGTGAAAACCTGCGAGCAGACCGATGCCATCCTCTTTGGCAGCGTCGGCGGCCCGAAGTGGGAAAAGCTCCCGCCCAATGAGCAGCCCGAGCGCGGCGCTTTGCTGCCGTTGAGAAAACATTTCGGCCTCTTCGCCAATCTGCGCCCAGGCATCTGCTATCCCGCGCTCACCAGCTCCTCGCCCATCCGTCCCGACCTCGTCGAGGGCGGCTTTGACGTGCTTTGCGTGCGTGAACTCACCGGCGGCATGTACTTCGGCCAGCCGAAGAGCCGCACCACCCTGCCCGATGGCGACATTGAGGTCATCGACACCATGGTTTACAAAAAGAGCGAGATCGTGCGCATCGCCCACGTCGCCTTCAAAGCCGCGCAGCTCCGCCGCAAGCACGTCACCAGCGTGGACAAGGCCAACGTGCTCACCAACTCCGTCCTCTGGCGCGAAACGATGGTCGAAGTCGCCAAGGAATACCCGGATGTGACCCTCGCTCATCTTTATGTCGATAACGCCGCCATGCAGCTCATCAAAGCGCCGCGCAGCTTCGACGTGCTCGTCACCGAAAACCTCTTCGGCGACATCCTCAGCGATGAAATGGCCATGATCGCCGGCTCGCTCGGCATGCTCGCCAGCGCCAGCCTTGGCAAGCCGAAGGGCGACGGCCTTTACTTCGGCCTCTTCGAACCGAGCGGCGGCACCGCCCCCGACATCGCCGGCATGGGCATCGCCAACCCCATCGCGCAGATCCTCTCCGCCGCGCTGTTGCTGCGTTTCTCCCTTGGCCTGGAAAAAGAAGCCGTGCAGATCGAGTCCGCCGTCAAGAAGGTCATCGACCAAGGCCTCCGCACTGGCGACATCTTCAGCAACGCCCCCGGCACACGGAAGGTGAACACCAAGGAGATGGGTGACGCTGTCATCGCCGCACTCTCTTTGATCTGATCTTGGCCAAGCCAGCTCTCGAGCCTTTCGAGAACTGGCTTTTTTGCATCCTCAGATCGCGTCGCGAGTCAGCTGGCTGTCCACCAGACGCATGGCGCTGCCCGTGTTCGCGTTTTGCAGCGGTGCTGGCAGGCAATCATCCGGGAAGCCCTGATAACTCACGGGACGAACAAAACGCAGGATGCTGTCCGTGCCGATGCTGGTGAAGAAGCTGTGGCTAGCCGCCGGATAGGGGCCCCCGTGATGCATGGATGGGCAGGGCTCAATGCCAGTGCCGAAGCCGTTGAAGATCAAACGCCCTGCCTTGCGCTCCAGCACACGGATCAGGGGAGCGTATTCCCGCAAGTCGTCAGGGGTGCCATGAATGGCCGCAGTGAGCTGGCCGTCCAGGCTGCGGGCAAAGCGAAGCATGTCCTCCAGCGTGTCGCACGACGCGACGATGGAGCACGGTCCGAAAACTTCACGGCGCAGTTCCTCATTCGACTCTAGAATGTCCAAGCTCGTCGAAAAAATGCGACAAGCCGCCTGGGTCGCCTCATTGTTTGGCTCGGCCTCGGACTGACCTGCGAGTTTTACACCACCGATGGTACTCCACACCGCCGTTCCCGCCTCATAGGTTTCGCAAATGCCACGGTGCAGCATCGTCTGAGGCGGAAACTTCGCTGCGTGCTCGGCCGCGCTTTGAACAAAAGTCTCCAGCGTGGCCCCCTTCAGTCCCAGCACGACGGCTGGATTGGTGCAAAATTGCCCCACGCCCATGGTGACAGAGCCAATGTAGGCCTCACCGATTTTGGCCGCCCGCTCCTTCAGCGCACCTGGCAGCAAAAACACCGGATTGATCGAGCCCATCTCCGCATACACCGGGATTGGCTGCTCACGCGCTGCGGCGATGTCCATCAAGGCACGTCCCCCACGAAGCGATCCCGTGAAGGCCACCGCCTGGGTCAAAGGATGCTCCACCAGCGCACGCCCGAGCTCGTGACCCCGCCCCTGCAGCAGGGAAAACGCGGCCTCCGGTAAACCGATTGTGGCCAAAGCCTTCATCACCGCTCGCCCCAGCATCTCACAGGTGCCGGGGTGAGCCGGGTGGCCTTTCACCACCACGGGGCACCCTGCCGCCAAGGCGCAGATCGTGTCCGTGCCGACGACGCCGATGGCAAAGGGGAAATTGCTAGCCCCAAAGACCACCACAGGGCCGATGGGCAAAAGCATTTTGCGCACATCGGGCTTCGGCGCAGGCACCCGATCCGGCTGTGCGCGATCAATGCTCAGCGCTGCCCAAGAACCTTCACGCAGAAGAGCAGCAAACATTTTGCACTGATTCACCGCGCGTCCGCGCTCACCGATCAACCTTGGCATCGGCAAAGCCGTCTCTGCCTGCGCACGCTCCAAAAGCGGCTCTCCCAAAGCCAAAATTTCATTGGCGATAGCCTCCAAAAGCAAGGCACGCGTCTCCGCCGAAGCAAGACGCAGCGAATCAAAGGCACCCTCAGCTGCCAACAAAGCTTCATCCACTTCGGCCAAGCTCGCTTCACCAAAGAAAGGCTGCAGCTTTTGGCTCGTGGAAGGATTCTCCGCCTGAAAAGGCGAATGACCTGGTGCAGCCTCACGGCCAGCAATAAGATGGTGTCCTGTAATCATGGAAATCAATAGGGAGGGTAGCCTTGAGACCTAGCGCGAATGCCGCACGAGTCCAACACGAACCCCAATGGACCTTGTGCAAAAATGCCAGCCCCATGGGCCCAACTCTGCCAAAACCCACCTCCCCACGCTTCTGCATCGTGGTGATGAGATCGAGCCACGATCCGCCTTCGCTGCGTCGCTCGCCGCCGAACCAGACCTCCCCCACGCCCTCTACCGCGAAGACGACAAGGGCACCCATTTCCTCATCGCCCGCTTCGCCACCCAAGCCAAAGCCGAGGCCAAAGCTGCTGAACTGGCGCGAGGCGGGCATAAGCAGCACTATTTTGTGCAGCGGCTTCGACCAGAATGATCGGGGTTGCTCTTGCCAGGGTGTCCCCCTAAAATGCTCCGCATGACCGCCACATTGGAATCCGGCCGCCAGCTAACGCTATCGGAAGACGTCTTTGCTCAAGGACGGCTCACCAGCGGCATGCAGTTTCAGGTGAGCCTCACGCCATCAGGAGCACTCATTCTGCGCCCCGCTCATGCGCGGCAAAAATCGCTTGTTGAACACCTCCGTGGCCTTCAGGGCCTCGAACTGACCCCGAATCGCGAACCGCTCGGCCCGCCGATTGACCTGTGACCTACCTCCTCGACACCAACGTGCTTTCGGAAGGCATGCGACCACAGCCTGATCCGCTGGTCATCGCTTGGCTGGATCAACATCAGGAAGAATTGGCCATCAGTGCGCGCTGATCCACTAGGTAGTCACTCTGGTGATAGAAGAATACCTCGCGAGGACAAAACCGATGTTCGTGGATTTGGGAAAACAGCGGCAGGAAGTAGTGAGAAAGCAGTATCCAGCGGCCATAAAGGTGCTGACAAATCGACCGATGCGTGAATGTTGCCCGGTGTTATGCCTGAGCAAAATCAAATGCGCCTCATTGTTGTGCTGTCAGTTGCCGTTTTCTTTGGTTCAATTGCTTGGTTGGTGGCGGAACCAGGATATGAACCGGCAATTGCTGTAGTTATGTCCTTAATCGCCCTCATTGGCCTGTGCGTCACTGCAAAAAGGGGCACCTCTAAGACGCAACACCAAAAAATCGAAAGACAGGGGCTTGGAATTCAAGCTGGAGGAGATGTGAAAATCGGAGGAGACATCAAAACAAAATTATAATCTAGAGGTGCTCGACGAATCACAGGCGCAAGAGGTGGGCTCGGAAGCTATTGCGATACAGGCAGGTGGAAGTGTCACTTTGAATGTAGGAATCAGCTATTCCGATGCGCGAGCTATTGCGTTGGAGGTTGCTAAATCAACATTTCAGGAGCTGACAGGCAAGGCGCGACAAACCATGAGCGACCGCGTCGAAGAGATCACAGATAAAGTGATCGAAAAACTACAAAATGATTATCCACAAGGTCTTGCGCAAGCCACCGAGCCAGATTTTCAGCATGCGCTGCTCACGGTTCAAAAAGAATATGGACGCACGGGTGATAAGGACCTGGGTGATCTCTTGATCGATCTGCTGATTGACCGAAGCAAGCAAGAACAGCGAAGCATAATGCAGATCGTGCTAAATGAATCGCTCGTAACCGCGCCCAAACTCACAGAGGGGCAACTTGCGAATCTGGCGATCATTTTCCTACTCCGATACTCACGTTATCTTCGAGCGGGAAACCATGATCTTTTCGGTGTCTTTTTGGATAAGAGCATTCAGCCGTTTGTTGCAAAGCTCGTGCGGAACGCGGCGAGTTTTCAGCACTTAGAATTTGCCGGATGTGGAAGCGTGCAAATGGGGCAAATCTCACTAGAGAATGTGATCAAAAGTTCTTATGGAGGGCTGTTTTGTAATGGATTCGATGACGCGGAGGTTTCAAACAGGGGCATCACGATTGGATTGGATAAGCGACTTTTTATTCCATGCCTAACTGATCCGACAAAGTGGCAGGTCGGAGCTTTGGAAAATGAAGTTCTTGAGCAAAAGCTCAAAATGATTGGCGCGAGAGCCGATGATAGCGCGAAAATTAAGGACTTGTTTAACCATTCGTTGATGGCAGGGGCACAACTTCGCGGAAAAATCGAGGAATTAAGGCCTTACATGAAGGAGGTTTTCGAGTGTTGGTCTGGCTCGGCCATGAAAAGTTTCAATCTCACGAGTGTCGGCATAGCGATCGGACATGCGAACGTTAAACGAATGGCAGGAGAGTGTGGCGACTTGTCGATTTGGATCAATTGAGGTGAAGTTAGATAAGCTAATTAGATAGAGTGCCTTATTGCCTGAATCGGTTCGATTTGTTAATTCCGCGCTCCGTTACCTCTTCTCAAACACCGGCTTGCCGCCTTTCATCACCGCCGTGATGTGATCGCCGTCTTTGAAGCCGCCTTCGAGGACGGCGAGGGACAGCGGATCGAGGAGGTGCTTTTGGATGGCGCGTTTGAGGGGTCTCGCACCGAAGACGGGATCGAATCCGGCGTCGGCGAGGTAGCGGGTGGTGTCGTCGGTGACGGTGAGGTGGATGTTTTGCTTGGCGAGGCGGTCGATGACGCGCTGGAGCTGGATCTTGACGATCTGATCGAGCTGCGCGGCGTCGAGGCGGTCGAAGATGACGATCTCGTCGATGCGGTTGAGGAACTCGGGGCGGAAGAACTGCTTCAAGCTATCGCGCACCAAGGCGTCGCGCTGCTCGGCGTTGGACACGTCTTGAATGACGTTGCTGCCGATGTTGCTGGTCATGATGAGGACCGTGTTCTTGAAATCGACCGTGCGGCCCTGGCCGTCGGTGATGCGGCCGTCGTCGAGCACCTGGAGCAGCGTGTTAAAAACATCCGGGTGCGCTTTTTCGACCTCGTCGAACAAGACGACGCTGTAAGGCCGACGACGCACGGCCTCGGTGAGCTGGCCGCCTTCTTCATAGCCGACGTATCCGGGAGGCGCTCCGATGAGGCGGCTGACGCTGTGCTTCTCCATGTATTCGCTCATGTCGATGCGCGTCATGGCGTTGTCGTCGTCGAAGAGGAACTCGGCAAGCGCCTTGCACAGCTCCGTCTTGCCGACACCGGTGGGGCCGAGGAAGAGGAAGCTGCCGATGGGGCGGTTCTCATCCTGAATGCCCGCGCGGGCACGGCGCACGGCATTGCTGACGGCCACGATGGCGTCCTTTTGCCCGATGACGCGGGCGCTGAGGCGCTCCTCCATTTTGACGAGCTTCGAGCGTTCGCCTTCCTGAAGACGTGAGACGGGAATGCCGGTCCAGTTTGCGACGACGCGGGCGATGTCTTCTTCGGCGACTTCTTCGCGGAGCAACGTAGGACGAACGTCCACGTTCGTCTTCTCATCATCACGAACATGGATGTTCGTGCTACTGGCCAGCTTCTTCTCGAGTTCGGGAATCAAGCCATACTGGATTTCACCGGCACGGCCGAAGTCGCCTTTGCGCTGGGCTTGTTCGAGTTCGGTGCGGAGGCGGTCGATCTCTTCTTTGACCTTCCGACCGGCCTGCACGGCCTCTTTTTCCTTCATCCACTGCGCTTTGAGGGCGGAGGACTTCTCTTTGAGGTCGGCGGTCTCTTTATCGAGCTTTTCGAGGCGGGCCTTGGAGGCGGCGTCCTTCTCTTTTTTCAGCACTTGGCGCTCCATCTCGTGCTGCATGATCTCGCGCTCGATGACGTCGATCTCCGTGGGCATGGAGTCGAGCTCGATCTTGATGCGGCTAGCAGCTTCATCGACGAGGTCAATGGCCTTGTCCGGCAGGAAGCGGTCGGTGATATAGCGATTGCTGAGCGTGGCAGCGGCAATGATGGCGCCGTCTTGAATGCGCACGCCGTGGTGGACCTCGTAGCGCTCCTTCAGGCCGCGCAGGATGGCGATGGTGTCCTCAACGCTGGGCTCGCCGACGAGCACGGGCTGGAAGCGTCGCTCGAGCGCGGGGTCCTTCTCGATGTATTTGCGATACTCGTCGAGCGTGGTCGCGCCGATGCAGCGCAACTCACCGCGGGCGAGCTGGGGCTTCAAGAGATTGCCTGCATCCATCGCGCCCTCGGCCTTGCCTGCGCCGACAATGGTGTGCAGTTCGTCGATAAAGAGGATGATCTCGCCTTCGCTCGACGTGACCTCCTTCAAGAAGGCCTTCAGGCGCTCCTCGAACTCGCCACGGAACTTCGCGCCAGCCATCATGCCGCCGAGGTCCATGCTGATGAGCTTTTTGCCCTTCAGCGAATCCGGCACGTCGCCCGCGACGATGCGTCGTGCGAGGCCCTCGGCGATGGCGGTCTTGCCCACGCCGGGCTCGCCGATGAGCACGGGATTGTTTTTGCTGCGGCGGCTGAGCACCTGCATCACGCGGCGGATTTCCTCATCACGACCAATGACAGGATCGATCTTGCCCTGCTTCGCGCGGGCAGTCAGATCGGTGCCATATTTCTCCAGCGTCTGGTATTTACCCTCCGGGTCCTGATCGACCACACGCTGCGATCCACGCACGGCCGTGAGGGCCTTCGAAACGGTATCGTAGGTCAGACCAGCCTGCTTCAGGACGTCCGAAAGCTCCGACTTCGTCTTGAAGAGCGCCAGGAGGATGTGCTCGACACTCAGATACTCGTCCTTGAGTTTCTTTTGCTCATCCTCGGCCTTCGTCATGAGTTCGCGGAACTCATTCGAAAGATACAGCCCACCCGAGCCGCCGGAGACTTTCGGCAGTTTGCCCAGCACACCTGAAACTTGAGCCTTCAAACTCGAAACGGCAGAAGGATTCACCGCCGCTTTCTCAAACAACGGCGTGGCGATGCCGCCTTCTTGTTCGAGCAGGGCGGTGAGGAGATGCACAGGCTTCAATTCCTGTTGCCCATGCCGCGTGGCGACGGATTGAGCGGCATTGAAGGCCTCTTGAAGCTTAACGGTGAATTTTTCGGGGGACATGGTTGGTCGGGGGGGTGGATTGAAAATGCTTCTCCGCTTCTAACGTGCCATGTGGGGGAAACACCCTGCCATGCTTGATTTGGCAAGGAATGGACGGGATTTGTAGGCCCTGCACCCTCGCTTCTAAAGAGCCAAGGAAGCTCAACAGAGATGGCTCACTTGCGCCAATTCGTGCTATCTCCATTCGGTTTCAAGGATGACAGGTGCTGGCTTTTCACCCATCAGATGCCGGTGTCTCCTTCGTCGTCCCCCACCCCTTCAATGCCCTGGCTTTTCCGGATTCCTGAGATTTTCGATGCTCTGGCACCCGAGATTCTAGAGCGTCTTCATGCTCAACCTGGCAAGCGACTGGGACTCGATTACCATTGGGTAAATTTGCGCGATCCTTCCTTGCTACCAAATAGCCCCATCGGGACCTTTGTTCGCTGGAACCTCCCCGTGGAGCATTCCTGGCCTTGCAATCCTTCGAAGATCGAAGGTTTCATCGAAAAAGCATCCCAAGGTCTGCTGGCCAAATTTGCCGATCGCTCGCCCCAGGCCATTTTCACAGGCGTGCTGCACCCGACATCGCCGGATCGCTACTTCCGCAGCCTCGCGGGTAATCTTCGAGGCAGACTGCTTCAGGTGTTTCCAGCGACAGAAGTTCATGACGTCGAAGAACAAAAGGCCGAACGCGAAACCTTGTTCTGCCTTGTCGGCAAAGAAGGGCTCTATGCAGGAATGCAAAGTCCCAGACGATCGAACGGATTGTTTGCAGGGGGGAGCAAGTTCATGGATCAAAACTCTCCTGACACCATCAGCCGAGCTGGAGCGAAGATCGCCGAAGCCCTGCACTACCTTCGGATGCATCAGCCGCCTCTGCCGGCAGGCAGTCATTGGTTAGAGCTCGGAGCCTGCCCTGGAGGCATGACCTCTGAGCTTTTGGTGAGAAAGCAGCGAGTCACCGCGATTGACAAAGCGCCTTTGGATCCACGGCTAGCAGGCAGACCTGGGCTTCGTTTTGTCCATGCCGATGTAGCCGAGTTTCAGCCGGAACAGGGATGTCTCTATGATGCACTGCTCAATGACATGAACGGCCCACCCGACGAATCGATGGATCATGTGAAGCGTCTGGCCAAATGGCTGAAACCTGGAGGGCTTGTCGTCTTCACCCTAAAGCTACCCAAGGTGGAAAGCGTGGACGCCCCCTGCACGCTGATGGATCGCATCGTGAAAAAGGCTCAGGGCGCAAAATTGACGCTTTTTGCCCGAACCCACCTGACCTACAACCGGCACGAATTTACCCTCTTCTTCCGGCGAGTTTGAGGTCAGATCGCCACACGGAAGGCCTCTCTCCCCAAGAGACTGCCGCTTGCATCCCGGCAGGCCCCCCTTACTCTCGCGGCCCCTAAAGACCCAAGCCTATGACCCAGCTCGACCAGCTCAAACAATTCACCACCGTCGTTGCCGATACCGGAGACTTCGAAGCCATGAAGGCCTACAAGCCCCAAGATGCGACGACCAACCCATCATTGATTCTCCAGGCATCCCAGAAAGCGGAATACAAGTCTCTGGTGGATCAGGCCATCGCTGAGCACAAGAACAGCAGCCTCGTCGGCACGGCCAAGGTGGAAGCCATCATGGACCGAATCCTGATTCTTTTCGGTTTGGAAATCCTCAAGATCGTCCCCGGCCGTGTCTCCACGGAGGTGGACGCCCGCCTTTCTTTTGACATCCAAGGCAACGTGGACAAGGCACGCCAGCTGATCGGCATGTATGAGGCCGCTGGAATCCCTCGCGAGCGGATTTTGATCAAAATCGCCTCCACCTGGGAAGGCATCAAGGCCGCTGAGATCCTCCAGAAAGAAGGCATCAACTGCAACCTGACCCTACTCTTCAGCCTCGCTCAAGCGGTGGCTTGCGCGGAAGGTGGCATCAAGCTCATCTCACCCTTCGTCGGCCGCATCTTGGACTGGTACAAGAAAAGTACCGGCAAAGACTACACCGCAGCCGAAGATCCAGGCGTCCAGTCGGTGACGACGATCTACAACTACTACAAGCACTTTGGCTACAAGACTGAAGTGATGGGGGCTAGCTTCCGTAACAAAGGCGAAATCACCGAACTGGCTGGCTGCGACTTGCTCACGATTTCTCCCGGACTTCTCGGCGAACTTCAGTCCTCGGAAGAACCCCTGGTGAGAAAGCTCGACGCATCGGCTGCACAAGGCATGAAAATCGAACGCATCGGTAGCGACGAAAAAACCTTCCGCTGGTTGTTCAACGAAGATGCCATGGCCACCGAAAAGACTGCCGAAGGCATTCGGAACTTTGGCAAAGACATCGTTAAGCTAGAGAAGCTGATCGAAGCTGGGCTTTGATTGGGTTTTCAGCATCAACCTCACCCCTCAGCGCGATTCCCACCCGGAATCGCGCTTTGTTTTGGGCATGGCTGTCATGCTGAACTGTCATGCTCAGGCCAAAAACGCCGCATTTCCCAGATCCCGCTTCTGATCCATGATTTGAATCGTCACCAAGACGTTGCATCCAAACTCTTCATCCAAGCCTAACTTATGAAACATCTCCCGACTCTTGCCTCAGCACTCCTGGGCATCGCCTTTGTTACCTTTGGCGCCAATTTCTTTCTGAACTTCATTCCAATGCCAGCCGATCCATCTCCAGCAGATGCGCCGCATAAGCTCTTCATGGCTGCCATGTTCCCGACCGGCTACTTGGCCTTTGTGAAAGTGCTCGAGATCCTGGGTGGTCTTTTGGTCATTCTACCCAAAACCCGCAACTTGGGGCTACTCGTCCTCGGACCGATCGTCGTGAACATCCTTGCCTTTCATGTCTTTCTGACTCGTGGCGCAGGCCTCACCGAACCACCGTTGTTGGTGATCACCCTTCTTTCGGCTTTCCTGCTCATTTCGGAGCGCAAAGCTTGGTTGGGTCTTCTGAAGTAACATTCATCCCCCATTCCCAGACTTCACCCTCATGAATGCGAAGGCGCTGCAAACCTGGTTGAGCTCGTCAGAGCCACCACTTCTCGTGCAAGTTCTACCGGAAGAGATCTTTCAGGCGCAGCGCATTCCAGGTTCCCAGCAAGCCTGTGTTTATGAGGTGGCCTTCTTGGATCAAATCAATGCAATCAGCCCAGACCGACAGAGATCCCTCGTGGTCTATGGGGCAGGCGGTGGATCTCTAGATGCTGCGACAGCACTGGAGAAACTGAAGCAAGCTGGATACAACCATGTCCACGCCTTCGAAGGAGGACTGGATGAATGGGTGTCCGAAGGATTAGCGTTGGAAGGAACAGGTTCTTTGCCAGAATCCACACGTTTGACCGGCACTTACAAAGTCGATGCAGAACAAAGCATCATCCGTTGGACGGGGCGCAATTTGTTCAATCATCACAGTGGCACCGTGCGACTTGCCTCGGGAGAAATCGTGTTGAAGGAAAGTCAGCTCGTCTCCGCTCAGTTTCGAATCGCGATGAACAGCATCCAGTGTGAGGACATCTCTGATTCCGCAATGAACCAGATGCTCATCGCTCATCTTCAGAGCCCTGACTTTTTTGAGGTTCCCCGCTATCCAGAAGCTGAGTTCATCGCCGACCACGCAGAACCCCTGCACTCATGCACCGATGGCACACCCAACCATTGGTTGAAAGGCCGCTTCACGCTACGCGGAATCACTCGGGAGATAGAGTTTCCCATTCTTGTCGCGACGAATGATGGTCAACGCCTCACCGCACAAGGTGTGCTGGATCTCGATCGAACCCAATTCGGCAGCCATTACGGCTCTGGCCGCCTCTTTCGTTTTCTTGGCAAACACATCGTCAACGATCACATCCACCTCCACCTAAAAATCCACGCGGATCTCCAAGCTTAATCTTCCCATGAAACTACTCTCCCACCTGAATGTCGGTTCGCTTCAATTATCGAATCGTGTTTGGTTAGCCCCCCTCACGCGCTGTCGTGCGACTTTGGATCATGTCCCAACTCCGCTGATGGCCGAATACTATGCCCAGCGAGCCAGTGCCGGACTGATCATCGCGGAAGCAACAGCCATCGCTGAAGGTTGCAGCGCCTTTTACACCGAACCTGGCATTTATTCCGAAGAACAAATCGCAGGCTGGAAGGTTGTAACGGATGCAGTTCACGCCAAAGGTGGTCTAATTTTCCTCCAGATCTGGCATGGTGGCCGTGCTTGCCATAGTGATCTGAATGGGGGAAACATCCCGGTCGCTCCAAGCGCGATCGCCATCACCAATGACCTAGCGCACACTCCCAAGGGAAGCGTGCCTTACGATGTGCCACGTGAACTGCGTGATGAAGAACTGCCAGGCATTGTCAGCTTGTTCCGCCGCGCGGCGGAAAACGCTCAAAAAGCAGGTTTTGATGGGGTCGAGGTTCACGGTGCGAATGGTTACTTGCTGGATGAGTTTTTGCGGGATGGTGCCAACCATCGCAGTGGACCTTATGGAGGCTCGATTGAAAACCGCGCTCGGCTGATGCTGGAGGTGTTGGACGCAGTGATCGACGTATGGGGAGCCAATCGTGTGGGGCTTCGCCTTTCGCCTTTGAATAGCTACAACAGCATGAAGGATAGTGATCCTGTCGCCCTAGTGACTTACATGGCCCAGCAATGCGATGCGCGTGGGATCGCCTACTTGCACATGATGCGTGGTGATTTTCTAGGGGAACAAACAGGCGATGTGATGACGCCAGCTCGCCAGCACTTTCACGGAGTATTGATTGGCAACATGGGCTTCACGGCTGACGAGGCGGAACAAGCCATTCAAGACGGCAAGCTCGATGGCGTGGCCTTTGGCACCAGCTTCCTGGCAAACCCCGATCTACCCGCACGCATCGCTGCCAAAGCTGCTCTCAATGCACCGATCTCAGCCAAGTTTTACTCTCCAGGACCTGAAGGCTACACTGACTATCCCACCATGGCCTAAGCCATCCAATCCAAGCCCTAAAGCTTAGAACTCATGAAAATCGCGATCATAGGTGCGACAGGCGGCACCGGTATGTCGTTCATCGAGCAAGCTACAGCCCAAGGTCACGAAGTTACCGCGCTAGCTCGAACACCGGCTAAACTCAAAGCTCAAGCCGACCGCATCCATGTGGTGCAAGCCGATGCGAGGGACACCAGCTCTCTCCAAAAAGCCCTTTCTCAATCTTTCGATGCAGTCGTCTGCATAGTGGGTGCCAATGGATTGCTGGAAGCAAGGAAAGTCACGGATCTTTACTCTGCTACAGCCCAGAACTTGCTGACTGCCATGGAGTCATGCGGCCTGCATCGTTTGATCTCGGTGAGCTCCAGTGGCGTGGAACCCCAAGCGAATGACCATTGGTTTTACGTGCATGTTCTCAAAAGGTTCTTCCTGCAACCCATGTATGAAGACATGCTGAGGATGGAAGCACTCATCAAAGCCAGTGCCATGAACTACACCTTGGTTCGGCCTCCCTATCTGACCTCGGGTGACACAACGGGCAACTATCGAATCAGCACAGAGGGCAATTTCACTGACGATCGTTCGCTGAGAAGAAGTGACCTCGCCCACTTTTTGCTCAAAGCGGTTCAAGCCCCTGAAGCTTACATCCGGAAGACCGTAGCTCTCTCAGAGTGAATTCCATCCACAGGACTCCACCAGAACGTGCGTAGAAGCATTGCAAGGCTTCAATCGCCCATGATGGCGTTGTCAGAGATCATGTTATGAAAGCTAAATTCCATCCACAAAATCGATGAAGCATGGTGAGCACCGAGACTCAAGCACGACGCCAACGCTGAAAGGTTTCAATGGCTTCGTATTGAGCTAAGCCAAGAGCATCATAATGGGTCGCATTCAGGCGATTTTGATCAGGAGAGCTGCGCTCCAACGAAGAAAGCGCTCCGTAGCGGCCTAATGCACGAGCTTTACGCTCTAACTGCAAGGGGCTGAGGGGAACAGCCATGTCAATCTCATGTGCTTCAAGGGCTTTTTCTTTACCACGATAGAGCCAGAGACTGCAGGAGCTAAGCCACTCTTCCCCAGCGCAGACCTTGAGAGCGGCTTCGATGACTTTGAAGCAAACTCCAGAAACACTGCTCGGGTCAGCCGCATCACCAGTCAGGTAAATCTGATGTGGCTTCTGCTCACGAAACAAGGCGACCAGTGCATCGACATCAGCCTTTCCGCTTTTGAAACGACGGTAACGCCCATTCTCATAAAAAGGCAGATCAAGAAAGGTGATGTGATCGTTGGTGATGCGGCAGGCATTGGCAGCATCACGCAGTTCACCACGAAGGACTAAGGCTTTCAATTGGCGCAGCAGCGCAGTGTCCTCTCCGAATTCACCTTTATCGGCCAACATTTTCAAAGCCTGCTCCGCATAGGCTGTCTGGGGTGCCCAAGCCACTGGATTGCTGACCACTCCAGCCAATTCCTTTAGGGTTTCAGCAAATTTATCGGCTTCACTGTCTGGCACACGCAGGTTTCCACTGCTCAACGCGACCAAGCGAACCTCATGCCCTTGTTCAGAGAGACGTTCGAGAGTCGCTCCCATCGAAACAACCGCATCTTGAGGCTCGGGACTGAGCACCAAGCAACGCTTGGGATAAGGGTTTGCCCGCTCAGGACGGTAAGTATCGTCTTCATTGGGCTTCCCCCCCGGCCATCCGGTGATGGTGTGCTGAAGTTGGTTAAAGATCCGAATATTCAGCTGATAGGCAGGCCCTTGTTCGCTGAGCAAGTCTCCCAAACCATGCTCATTGTAATGTTCGTCAGTGAGCTTGAGAACTGGCTTCTGCAGCAGGCTAGCCAACCAGCAAACCGCACGACGTGTCTCCCTTGGCGTCCAGGAGACAGGTCCGACCAGCCATGGCAATTTAACGCGAGTCAGTTCACGAGATGCGCCCGTGTCGATGTAGAATCGAGCATCTGGATGCCCCTGAAGGAAAGAGGCGGAGATGGCCTCCGTCACCGGACCCTCGACGGCTTTGGCGACCATTTCAGCCTTGTTGTCCCCCCAGGCCATCAAAACCAACTTTTTGCCACGAAGAATCGTTCCTACCCCCATGGTGATCGCAAAGTGTGGCACGTTCTCCTCACCACGAAAGTCAGCCGCTGCATCCTGACGCGTCACACGGTCTAACGTAATGCGCCGTGTTAACGATTCACGACTTGAGCCAGGCTCGTTGAAACCAATGTGGCCGGTGCGTCCAATCCCCAGGATCTGAAGATCAATGCCCCCCACCGAATCGATTTTCTCTTCATACTCACGACAATGGGCAAACACTTGATCGCTCGGAATTTTGCCACTCGGAATGTTGATGTTTTCTTTGGGAATGTCGATGTGATCGAAAATCTGATCTGCCATGAACTTGGCATAGCTCTCAGGGTGATCGGTGCCTAACCCGTAATACTCATCCAAATTGAAGGTGATGACGTTCTTGAAGCTCAGCCCCTCTTCCTTGTGGAGACGGATGAGTTCTCGATAAAAGGGCACCGGTGTAGATCCTGTTGCCATGCCAAGGACGGCGTATTTTCCTTCCTTGGCACGTTGCTCGATCAACTCACGCACTTCAGCCGCCAGTTCCTTGGCTGCTACGGCTGAACTCGGAAAGATATGGGTCGGTGTTTTTTCGTAGGCTTCAGCAGCAGAACGGCGGGGGGAAGACATAGCGGGCAAAAAAGAGGTTGGACCTTTATCGTGGCGTGATTTGCTCGGGGCTCAAGGAGCACGCCAAAATCTGCATGATTTCGACTGGAAGAGCGCACATTTGGCACAAAAAAAGCCGATGACTTACGTCACCGGCAAAAATTGCAGAAATCAGGCAGGATCAAAGGACTCAAACTGTTCGCCTTTTGCGCTTCAAATGAAGCTGGGCGGTGCTTCTTTGAATGGTGGCCATCACCGCCGCCACTTCTTCTTGCTGCTCACCATGCTTCAAGGATTCAAGTGCGTGTTTGGCTCGCTCGAGAGCTTCCTCAACGGCTTTTTCATCAATGCTATCGCAATGCATAGCCATGTCGGTGAGAATGCGAACATAACTTCCTGTGACCTCAACAAGACCTTCCCCCACAGCCAATTCCGTAGTTTTGGAACCTTGAGTGATGCGAAGCTCTCCGCATTGGAGAGTTGTCACCAGAGGTGCGTGAGACGGCAGCACACCCAATTCTCCATCGACTCCTGGAAGAACCACTGAATCTACATTTCCAGATTCAAGACGGCCTTCCGCGTCTTTGGCAGGAAAGACGCGAGCTTCAGGAGTGACGATTTCCAGTTTGAGGGGCATTGGGCGTGTCAGTGATGCAGGTGATTTGGCGTGAATTCAATCGGAGGACCTTTGACGTGAACTGCTGGTGGGCAGCTCATGGCCAAAGTGCCCCTATTCACGAGATTACTTTTTCGGGACAGTGTCGATGCCGCCTTTCATGTAGAAGTTCGCTTCTGGAACATCATCATGCTTACCATCAAGGATTTCGGCAAAGCCCTTCACCGTATCCTTCACCGAAACATACTGTCCAGGTGTGCCAGTGAAGATTTCGGCAACGTGGAAAGGTTGGCTCAAGAAACGCTGAAGTTTACGTGCACGGTACACAATGAGCTTATCGTCATCAGAGAGTTCGTCCATGCCCAAGATTGCAATGATGTCTTGCAGATCTTTGTAACGCTGTAGCACACGTTGAACACCGCGAGCCACGCGATAGTGCTCTTCTCCAACGATTTCAGGCGCGAGCGCTTTGGACACAGAAGCAAGAGGATCAACGGCAGGATAGATGCCAAGCTCAGCCAGGGAACGCTCAAGAACCACGGTGGAATCAAGGTGAGCGAAGGTGTTCGCGGGAGCGGGGTCCGTAAGGTCATCCGCTGGCACGTAAACCGCCTGGAAGGAAGTGATGGAACCACTCTTGGTGGATGTGATGCGCTCCTGCATGGCACCCATTTCCGCAGCGAGCGTCGGTTGGTAACCCACAGCAGAAGGTGTGCGTCCCAGAAGAGCAGAGACCTCAGAACCGGCCTGCGAGAAACGGAAGACGTTGTCCACAAACAGCAGAACATCCTGGTTTTTTTCATCACGGAAGTATTCAGCCATCGACAAGGCGGAGAGAGCCACACGAAGACGAGCCCCTGGTGGTTCATTCATCTGACCGTAAACGAGAGCCACCTTCGATCCGGGTTCGCTGATGTAGCCCCCCTGTGGGTTGCGAACGATATCGTGTCCATCCTTTTTGACCTTGATGACGTCGGACTCGATCATCTCGTGATACAAGTCATTGCCTTCACGCGTGCGCTCGCCGACACCAGCGAACACAGAGTAACCGCCGTGCCCTTTGGCGATGTTGTTGATGAGTTCCATGATGACCACGGTTTTACCCACACCAGCACCACCGAAAGCCCCCACTTTACCGCCCTTGGTGAAGGGGCAAATCAAGTCGATGACTTTAATGCCTGTTTCTAGAATCTGAGCGGAAGGATCTTGGTCCACCAAAGCAGGAGCCTTGCGGTGAATCGGGTAGCGCTTTTCCGTCTTGGGAGAAGGCTGGTCATCAATTGCCTCACCCGTCACATTGAAAATACGACCCAGCACTTCTTCACCCACAGGGACTGTGATCGGAGCGCCCGTGTCTGTCACAGACATCCCACGCTTCAGACCTTCTGTGGAAGACATCGCCACTGAGCGGACCCAACCATCACCAAGGTGCTGCTGAACTTCGCAAACCAGTTTGTTGCTCTTGCCACCAAGATCATAACTGATTTCGAGGGCGTTGTAGATCTCAGGCAGCTTGCCAGTGGCAGAGAAATCCACGTCCACCACGGGACCGATAACTTGAACGATTGTGCCGATGTTGCTCATGGGTGTGAATAAAAAACTTGTGATGATGAAATAAGATTACTCCAGAGCCATCTTGGCGGTGGTGATTTCGAGGAGTTCGTTGGTGATAGCAGCCTGTCGCAGCTTGTTGTATTCGAGGCTGAGATCCTTGAGCATCTGCTTGGCATTATCTGTAGCATTCTTCATCGCCACCATCCGGCTGCTGTGCTCGGAGGCGCGTGCTTCAAGGATCATTTGGTAAATGGTGCCATTGACGTATTGAGGCAAAATGGTTTCAAAAACCACCGAAGCCGCAGGCTCAAAGGTGTATTGCGGGAGCTCTTCTGCTTTCTGGTCTTTGGTAGTTTCATCAAAGCCACGCTTTCCTCCCAAAGTCACAGGATTCACAGGCAGGATTTGCTCGATGCTTGGAACCTGTGTGACGGTGTTGATGAAATTGTTGAATGCGACAAGCACAGTCTTGTACTCTCCAGTCAGGAACTTGTCCTGAAGGAATTTACTGACGCTGCGCACCTCGGCAAATTTGGCAGGATCTTTGATGGGGAAGTCTGCGATCAGATTCTTGCGCAAACGTGCGAGTCCTTGGGATGCTTTGCGACCGATGGTGACATAATCCACTTCACCTTCAATCGAGGCATTCACGAGCTTTTTGAGCAGGTTAGTGTTCAACGCCCCGCAGAGGCCTTTGTCCGTGGCAATCACCAAGACGAGAGTTTTATTCCCTTTGCCTTCCGAAAAGTAGGGATGAACACCTTCCTCAGCGCTCTCTTTCAGAGCCACCAAGATTTTGTTCATCATCTCGGCGTAATGCCTCCCGTTGGCAGCTTGATCTTGTGCCTTCTTCATTTTGGCAGCCGCGACGAGCTGCATGGCCTTGGTGATCTGGGCCGTGTTTTTGACCGATTTGATTCGGCGGCGGATGTCGCGGGTGGAAGGCATGGTCGCTTAAAACTAGAAGCTAAGAGCTAATGCTTGGAGATTATTTCCAGGAAGATTTGAAGTCATCGAGCGCTGACTTGATGTCTGCTTCGACGTTGTCGAGAGTCTTCTCGTTACCCAGCTTTTCAAGGAGAGCAGACTTGCGCTCGTCGAGGTAAGTTTCGAGCTTGGTCTGGAATTCCTTCACACGATCTACGGAAACGGTGTCAAAGTAGCCTTTCTGCATGGCATAGAGGCTGATGACCATGATGGGCAAGCTCTTTGGCTGATACTGCTGTTGCTTGAAGAGCTCAACGATGCGCTGTCCACGGTCCAACTTTGCTTTAGTGGCAGCATCAAGGTCGGAACCGAACTGGGCGAAGGCGGCCAACTCACGGAACTGCGCCAAATCGAGCTTGGTGGTGCCGGACACCTTTTTGATCGCTTTGGTCTGAGCTGCAGAACCGACACGAGAGACCGAAAGACCTACCGAAATGGCCGGGCGAATGCCCTGATAGAAGAGATCCGTTTCAAGGAAGATCTGACCATCCGTGATCGAGATGACGTTCGTCGGAATATAGGCAGAAACGTCGCCGGCTTGGGTTTCGATGATGGGTAGAGCGGTCAAAGAGCCACCCCCGTAGTTTTCGTTCACACGTGCGGAGCGCTCCAGCAAGCGGCTATGAAGGTAAAACACGTCACCTGGATAAGCTTCACGCCCAGAAGGACGCTTCAAAACGAGAGATACCTGACGGTAAGCGACGGCTTGTTTGGAAAGGTCGTCGAAAACGATCAGTGCATCCATGCCTTGATCCATGAACCATTCGCCAATCGCACAACCCGTGTATGGAGCGAGGTATTGGTTCACCGCGCTGTCAGAGGCGGAAGCATTGACGATGACGGTGTATTCCATGGCACCCGCCTCTTCCAGAGTCTTCACCACACGAGCTACGTTGGACTGCTTCTGTCCGATAGCAACATAGATACAGTAAAGGGGCTTGTGACCTTGCAGCTTACCCTGCTCTGCAGCTTTGTTCTGCTTGGCTTGGGAAATGATCGTGTCCACCGCAATGGTGGTCTTGCCTGTGGCACGGTCACCGATGATCAATTCGCGCTGACCACGGCCAATTGGAATCATGGCGTCAATGCTCATGATACCGGTCTGGACTGGAACGGATACGGATTTACGCGTGATGATGCCAGGGGCAATCTTCTCGACGGGATACTGAGCGTCTCCTTTGATCGGGCCTTTGCCATCAAGTGGCTCACCCAAGGTGCTTACCACTCGGCCAAGCAATGCCTTACCGACGGGAACCGATAGCAAACGCCCGGTGGTGCGAACTTCGTCACCCGCTTTGATGCTTTCGCCAGAGCCCAAAAGCACGCAGCCCACTTCGGTTTCTTCCAAGTTGAGCGCAAGACCGTAAAGTCCGCCGGGGAACTCAATCATTTCATTGAGCATGACATCGCTCAGACCTTCGATCTTGGCGGCACCATCACCAATCTCACGGACAATACCGACATTGGACTTGGTGACGGCCGTCTTGAGTCCGGCAATTTGGGATTCGATCTCCTGGAGGATGTTGCTCATGGTTCGACGTGTGGGGTAAAGGAGGAAAACAGACGTTTTATAAGAGAAATCAGGCGAGTGATGCTTTCAGAGATTCCAGGCGAGCTTTGACGCTTCCATCCCAGACATCCGAACCGACGCGCACTCGAATGCCGCCCAGCAATTCAGGGCGAACTTGGAAGTCGAGCGTGAGCTCACGACCGTATTTGGTGGAAAGGCTTTTCTTGAGCTGTTGCTGAAGATCACTGCTGAGAGGAGTGGCACTTTCGACTTGGGCGCGTTGACGCTCGAGTTCAGCCTTCAGCAATCCGGAAAAGCTATTCAGAATCGCAATGTATGAACGGGGCTTGGCTTCAGCAACCTTCGCCACAACTTGGCGGACACGCCCTTCATCCAAGCTGCCATTGTTGAAACAGGCTTTGAACAGCTGGCGTGACGAGCGGCGAACTTCTTTGCTGATTTTCATGATGCCTGATGAGCGAGTGAAAAATAATTACAGCGAAACTTGTGCTGCCGCTTCTTGGTTGATGCGTCCCTGATCTTCAGAATTCAGGACTTTGCCCGTCACACGACTTGTCGCATCAGCAACCATGCGACCGAATTCACGCTTAAGCTGCGCCATAAGTTGCTCGTGCTCCAGCTGGGCAGCTTCGCGAGCTTTGGCAATGATTTGGTTGGCTTCGTGAATGGCCTCTTGCTGACGTTTTTCAGCCAAGGACTTGGCGCTATCACCAGCCTCTTTGATCATACGAGCAGCATCATCGTTTGCTTTGTCGAGCAGGCGCTTGGCATTCAGCTCTGCTTCTGCGAGATCCTTGGCGATTTTTTCTAATTTCGCCTCACCGTCCGCGATGCGCTGGCGCCTCTGCTCAAGCATCGCCAGAATAGGGCCAAAAGCGAACTTTTTCAGAATGACGTAAACTGCGATAAAGATAAGAACCTGGGCAAAAAACTTCGACCAAGCGAGACCGAACTTCTCAACAACTTCGTCCACCTGTCCAGCCGCAATCACTGGGGTCATTTTGACATACATGGGGAAGAGGAATTCCATAAACAGAGTGGAGAGAGAAGAGTCGATCTGGTGTGCAAATTGAAAGCGCTGGCGGGCCAGGAACAGCCCGCCAGCAAGATGATCCAAGCTTATTTACTGACGAAGAAGGCAAGAATGCCCAGACCTTCAGCAAGAGCCATGGCAATAATGCCAAGGGTTAGGATGTTACCGAAAGCGCCAGGATTGCGGCCCACAGCTTCCACAGCCTTGGAACCGATCAAACCCACGCCAATCGCTGCAGCAGCACCGGCGATTGCCTGAGTGATGTTGCCAGAAACGCCACCAACGGCAGGAGCCACATCAGCGGCCATAGTCATGATTTCAGTGATCATTGGATGATAGGATGTATTGTTGTTGTTTCGATTGCACCCACGCGTTGCGCATGGTCCTGCGATCAAAGGTTTAGGGCACGAACTCAGTGGTGATGCTCCCCATCTTCATGATGCTCATCATGAGTGGTAGAGAGTTGAATGTAAACTGAGCAGAGCAAAGTGAAAACAATGGCCTGGAGGAGACCCACGAGAAGCTCCATGAAATAGAATGGAAATGGAATCAGCACGCTGCCAATGAAACTGAGAAATGGACCTGATTTATCAAGCAGGCCACCAAGGGTATGAAGCACGCTCTCGCCAGCGAAAATGTTGCCGTAGAGTCGGATCGACAGTGTCATCGGACGAAGAACGATGGAGACGATTTCGATCACACCTACGAAAAGGAAAACAGCACCCACGACCATCCCCATGAATCCTTTCAGCCCCCCCTTGGGACCAAAGGTATGCATGATGAATCCCCAAACACCCATTTCTTTGATGGTCAGATAAAACCAAACCACAAATGCAGACAGCGCCATTGCTAGTGTAGCATTGAGGTCGGCGGTAGGAGGACGAAAGAGCGGTTTATCAGCCTCAGCCACACTGAAAGGGCCGGTGGACTCACCGAAGCCCATGGTGCCAACTCCAGGAATCAAACCAAACCAATTCGAGACCAAAATGTAGATAAATAATGTTCCAAGGAGTGGAAAGGCGAGCTTGGCTTGCTTGGCGCCCACGATACCCTCAATCCGTCCATAAAGAAATTCGACCAAGAACTCGAATAAGTTCTGCGCCTTGTGCGGAATCAAGGTCATGCCTGAGGTTGCCTTGCGAGAAAAGGCAAAGACTAGACCTAACACACAAAGCGCAACAACCACCGAATTGGTTAAGAAACTGAAGAAGTCACTGCCATGCACCATCTCCGAAGCCTTTGCGCTCACAGCCAAAAAGGGAGCGGGGGAGAAAGAATGCAAAGGCAATGCCATACGTGAGGTTGTTCGGGAAGGTTGCGGCAGGCTTGTTTAGACAGCCGAAGATGGGAGGCAAGTTCTATTTGTGAAAAATTTCACAAAGTCGTCGAAGCCTTGATTTTACGGGCTTCCAGAGTTTTTTCCCAATGCTTTTTGGTTGGGCTTTAGCACACATCCACAGCCTCCTGCGCAGCTGCTTTTTGAGGCTTTCAGAAGACGAAGCATGAAGATGACTGCTGTGACGATGACCACCCCCAGAGCAGCAAGCGACTGAGGATCAAGGCTAGAGGTCGTGGTAGAGTCTAACATGAAAGGTGCTAGTGGGGTCAGGTCAGGTGCCGACCAAGCGTGAGTTCCAAATTCCGCTCCACGACGTCTCCCATGCTGGTGCAGGTTTCGAAGCGTGAAGTCTGGTGATATTCCCCAAGTTCGTTCGCCAATTGTTGCATTTTTTCCATGGGTTCCCTGGGATTGCGCTTCATGCAGTCGAGCAGGGCGTGAATGCGTTGATGCTCACTGATGTAACGACGCGCGATCAAGGTCCGCTCTTCCTCCTGATACTGCTTCATCGTGGGGAGATTAAGGCATTTTGAGCAGAGCCAGACAACCGGATTGTTCTCCTTGAAGAACTGCGGCAGATAGAGGCTGCGACGTCCTTCATAGCTCTGCTGATCAAAGTCGATGGCGCGCACCCGATACTGCACGTCCTCAAAGTCAGGCGTGATGTCGATGACAAAGTTATAACTACGCATGTCACCTAAAAGACGAATGAAGCAGCGCTCGCTGAATTTCACAAATTCTTTAGCAATGCGAACTTTATTGATATCAGGTCGCTCAAGGTAATCGCGAATGAAGACATCTCCAGGAATGCCTGCGATGTGTTCTTCCACCAGCGTGCCTGAATGAGCGAGGTAATTGATCCGATTTGGCGACAGCAGATGCTCAAGCTCCAGGCCATAAACGCGTGAAGCATCTGCACGCTTCACATAGAGGTGATCATAGTTGTCGTTGTATTGGTTTACTACACGCACGCGAAAAGGCCGGGAATTGCCGAATTCACAGAAGTCCACGCGCTCCACATAAAGATGAGGAACCGCGTGCAGATCACCCGTTCGCAGCAGCGAATAAATGCTGGTCAGTCGGGGATACAGATCCTGCTGGACTTCCTGCGGGTAAAGAACGGTGGACCAGTGCGTGGGATTGCCGTTTTTGTCATCGAGCGGGTAGCTCTCATTGAAACCCAAGAGATCGCCATAAGTGGCAGGCAGGGAGTAACGTCGGCCAAACTGGTCCAGGTAGATTTCCAGATCCTCCGTGAAGGGCAAAAACTCCTTCCGCTTCGTGATCTGGATGTCCGTGGCCATAAAATCAGCGCCCGCCAAAGATCCCGCTCAAGCCACCCTTCATGACGCTGGCCAGCACGTTTTGCAATTGATCAGTGCTAGGCTGGGCCTCTTCCATCTGGCCATTGGGGGTGAGTTTGTCGATGACCTGGGGCAGAAACTGACTCAGCAGAGGCAGCACTGTGTTCGCATCCAAACCCAGACGCCCCGCCAAAGCAGCAACCGCATCCGAGCCGAGCGCTTGCTCTATCTGCGAAGGCTGCACGGGACGATTTTCTCCCGTAGAAACCCAGGAAGCGAAGGCCTCCGAGAGTCCAGCCTGCTGAAAGCGCTGCATTAGACCTGGCAGTCCTCCCGCTTGCTGAAGGAGTGTAGATAGCAAATCCGCAGGCTGACCTGCCCCCGTTCCGAGAAAGCTACCAAGTGCCTGTTTGGCGAGTGCGTCGAAAAGTCCCATGGGTGCGGAAAATGGGGCACGATGTCGGCAAGTCAACGCCTGCTCGAAAATCGCCATACCTTCGCCCGCAAAATGGCATTGGCTGTGCTAAAATTGGTGGCAGGCACATCGTCTTGGTGACCCATCGTGTTCAGGAAAAGAGAGAGGCTTGCTGGATAAGGAAAGCTTAACACAAAGCCTTAGCCCACGGGGTTTGCTTAACTTGTGACAGGCTAGGTGGGCGCTTTCGGTCGCTTTTTGCAAAATCGAGAAGCAAAAAAGATCGTTTTTCCAAAAATTAAAGTTTACTTAATTATCTAAACTGATTAAAAAGCTCGGGAATTTCTGCCATGACTCTCACTCCCGATACCCTGCGCCCGGAGACCCTGGCCGAGCTGGAATCCAGCCTCGATCAAATGAAGACGGCCAACTACTTCCTTCGGGTGGCGTTGGATCAAGTGCCGGAGGGGATCTTGATCATTGATCCTCAGCCCAATGGCGCGGCAGGCTATCAGATCCTTTTCAGCAATGCAGCGGCAGCTGTCATGGTCGGGGTGGAGCCTGATCGTGGGCTCCGGGGCATGGCTCTCCATGATCTCGCCGTGGTGGATGGGGAGGCTGCCCTCTTGCAGCAAAGCCTGCGAATGGCGGTGGACAATGGCGGTTCTCACGAATGCGAATGCCAGATCCAGAACTTCATGGGACGCGAGCCACAGCGCTGCCGCTGGCGGGTGCGGGCAGTCTTCAATAGTCTGCGCAAACTGCTGAACTACACGCTGCTGGTCACCCCACTGCCACAAGCGACCATCTCCGCCATTGGGACACCTGCCCCGACCTCCAAGCCAGATGACCTGGATGCGCATTCGGATCAGCTGAAGAAAGACAACTTAGCCGCGCTCGCCCAAGGCATCGCGCATGACGTCAACAACCTGCTCGGCCCAGTCACCATGAGGTTGTCAGATCTGGTGCAAAACACGTCTGATCCAGGACTGCACGAGGAACTGCAGCACATCTTCGGCGGCCTGCGTCGCGCTCGGCAGTTCACCTCTCAGGTCGTCAGCGCGTGCAAGGCAAGACCGCAGGACAAAAAACCTGTCGATCTAGCGCCTATCGTCAAAGACACGGTCAAATTCGCCAGCGCAGGAGCCAACGTGCACGTGAATGTTCGGCTCTCTGCGGATCTGCGTTGGCCCGTGGCCGATGGCACGAAAATCAGCCAGGTGCTGCAAAACCTGATTCTCAATGGCATCCAGGCCATGCCACAGGGTGGGCACATGGATGTCGAGGCAGAAAATGCAGAGATCTCACTGGGGCAAGATGCCGTCTTGGCACCTGGTTCCTACGTCCGCATCGTCGTTCGTGACCGCGGCTGCGGTATTGCCCCAGAGCATCTGGATCGTCTCTTCCGGGAATCGTTTTCCACAAAAGCCGATGGGAATGGGATCGGTCTGACCACCTGCAAGCGCTTCATTCAGGACCACGAGGGCGACATCCGAGTGACCTCACGCCTGAACATTGGCACTGAATTCACGGTGCTGCTGCCTGCTGTGTCTGCCCCTCGGGACGATCAAGCCAATCATGCAGGGAGCCAAAGCCCAAGCTCGCTCGATGCTGCACCTGTGCCGCTGAAGCACGGCCGCGGTCGTGTCTTGATCGTCGATGATGAAGACGACCTGCGCAAAGTGGCACGCATGATTTTGACCCGATGTGGCTACGAAGTCATTGAGGCAGACAACGGCCAGGATGCAGTGAAAACCTATCAAACCCTCTTCCGCCAAGGCACGACGCCGGATGTCGTGCTGATGGACCTAACCCTGCGTGGTGGCATGGACGGGGGCGAAACGGCCGAGCAATTGCTGCGATTCGATCCCGAGGTGCGGCTGGTCGTGACTAGCGGCAGCGTGAACTCGGATGTGCAGCTCTCTTACCTAGAGCGTGGATTTTTGGGCGTGCTACCGAAGCCCTATGAGGCCGGTGAACTGACCCAAATGGTGCACCGTGTGATCACGATGATGCGTCGCTGATTTTCCCTGAATCGCGCCCCTGCCCTGCGTGCCCGCCTCTGACCTGCCCTCCAGCTCTAGTTTTCCATGGGATCGACTCTGGGCTCAGATTGGTCGCCGCTCTTGGATGTGGCTTTTTCAGCGCGGCGACCTGGATCGGGCCTTGAGACAGCCGGCCGATGGCCATGTGCGCCTCACCTCGGCCCTCATCGCAGGCCTGGATGAGATCGAAATCGCTGCTGAGGTGGGCAAAAACGAAGACAATTACGATGAACCTCGGCTGCGCCTGAGACTCACGGCTAGCGGTGACATCCAGGTCACGTCCACGTGCTCCTGCCTGGGGAAAAGAGCACTGTGTGAGCACGCCGCCGTCATGATGCTAGTGCTGTCCAAGCCAGAGGCTCAGCACCTCACCCGCATCATCGCTGCCACCGGTGCCCCGAAGACAACCGTGGCCTCAGAGCCTGAGGAGCCTGTGGTGGTCGTGCCCAACGATGATCTCCGACCCAGCCTACGACTGCGCCGTATCACTCTTCAGCGCCCTCAGTTCCAGACAGGTAGAGCCGCGATGACTCAGGTGAGCCATAGTCTCGCCGTCGCTGAAGCTTGCGTGAGCTACCCAGGGTGTCCCGACCGCTTTCAGATGCTGGGGCGAGGCACCGGCAGCCGCTGGAAGAGCCCTGAAGGCATCGCCCATGCTTTGTCGCGAAACCTGCGCCTGGAGCGCCTTTTGATCGCGGATCTCATGCAGTGCGGTCTCCGCCCTGCGCAAGAGCTGCTGCCCGACGCTCAAGCTAGCGAAACACTAAGGCCTCTGATGACTGTGCCCGAGGCTGACCAAGCCATGTTTTGGGCCACCTTTCTCGAATCCCAGGTGCCCCTGCTGCAGCAGGAGGGGTGGGAGGTAGAGATCAGCCCTGATTTCGGGCACAACATCCACCTCGCCGATGATGAGGCCTGGTACTCGGAGCTGAAAGCCGACCGTGATTCAGCAGGCGAAAGCTTTCACCTCGACCTCGGCATTGAGATTGATGGGCATCGCGTCTCGTTGGTGCCGATCCTCGTGAATTGCATCGACCAAGGGCTAACGCGAGAGGTGCTCTGCCAAAACTTGGATCAACGCTACCTTCTGGCTCTGCCACCGCCAAGCCATGACGTGATCTCGGTTCCGGCACGGCGGCTTCTGGCCCTGCTGGGTTTTTTGGATGAGTTGCTCAGCAGTCGTCCCGCCCGCAGCAAGGAAGGCGGCCTGAAGCTGGACAAGCTCCGAGCCGCTCAGCTTTCTGAACTGGATGGCCTGCCAATCCGGGCTCCGGCTCAGCTAGCTGCTTTGCGCGAGCAGATCTCTGACTTTCGTGAGCTAGAGTTGGTGCATCCCCCTATCGGCCTGCGGGCTGAACTGCGTCCCTACCAGCGCGAGGGCCTTTCCTGGCTGCAATTCCTGCGGGAGTTTTCCCTGAATGGCATCTTGGCTGATGACATGGGGCTGGGAAAAACTCTACAAACCTTGTCCCATCTCCTGATGGAAAAAGAAGCCGGGCGGCTGGATCAGCCCGCGCTCATTTTAGCTCCCACCTCCGTCATCCGAAACTGGGCACGCGAAGCCGCGAAATTCACCCCTGACCTGAGCGTGCTGCTGCTGCATGGCGATGATCGCCACGCCGACTTTCACCGCATTCGCAGGCATCAGCTCGTCATCACCTCCTACCCGCTGCTAGTGCGGGACGCGGATCACCTCTGCCGCCAGGACTGGCACATCGTCGTTCTGGATGAAGCACAAAACATCAAAAACCCGCGCAGCAAAGCCGCCCAGGTCTGCTCCAGCCTCAAGGCTAGGCATCGACTCTGCCTGACCGGAACCCCGATCGAAAATCATCTCGGCGAACTTTGGAGCCTCTACCACTTCCTCATGCCGGGGCTGCTGGGAGATGCGGATACCTTTCGCAGCTACTACCGGAACCCCATTGAAAAAGAGGCTGATGCCGACCGCCAAAAGCAGCTAGCAGGACGACTGCAACCGCTGCTGCTGCGTCGCACCAAAGACGCCGTGGCTCGTGATCTGCCGCCAAAAACAGAAATCCTTCACACCATTGAGCTCGAAAAAGAACAGATCGACCTCTACGAGACCATCCGTGCGGCCATGGATCAGCGCGTGAGGGAGGCCATCTCCCAGCAAGGCCTGGAGCGTAGCCAGATCATCGTGCTGGATGCCCTGCTGAAGCTTCGCCAAGTCTGCTGTCACCCACAGCTACTGAAAATCGAAACCGCGCAGCAGATGGAGACCTCAGCCAAAACGGCCTACCTCATGCAGGAAATGCTGCCCGAACTGATCGAGGAAGGCCGCAAAGTTCTCATTTTCAGCCAGTTTACAGAAATGCTCAAGCTCTTGGAAAAGGAGCTGCAGCAGGCGGGCATCGCTTTTGTGAAACTGACCGGAGAAACCCGTGACCGAGAAACCCCAATTCAGCAATTTCAGGCAGGAAAGGTGCCCGTCTTTCTCATCAGCCTCAAGGCAGGCGGCTCTGGGCTAAATCTGACGACTGCCGACACGGTCATTCACTATGACCCATGGTGGAATCCTGCCGCCGAGGCGCAGGCTAGCGACCGTGCCCACCGAATCGGCCAGACCAAGCCAGTGTTTGTCCACAAATTGATCTGCCAGGGGACGATCGAGGAGCGAATCATCGAGATGCAAAAAACCAAATCTGCCTTGGTCGAGTCCCTGCTCGCGGGAAGAGCAGAAAAACTGCGTCTGACCCAGGAGGACCTACAGAAGCTGCTAACACCTTAAATTTTCCAAAAATTATGAATTTAATTGAAACATACTTGTCGTCAGACGGTCTGTGAGCGATTCTTTGTCGGGTTAGGAGGCTAGCGCCGCCCTCAATATGAGTTCTGAAGTCATCCAGTTTCAATGCCAGGCCTGTCAGCATGAGCTGACCGTGCCCTCCCATCTAGCTGGGATTAGCGGCCCTTGCCCGGTCTGTGGAACCACCGTGACTTCTCCCAGCGCCGCCCCCATGAGCCCAGCGCCAAGCTTTGGAGGATTTCCAGGTGCTCCCAAGCCATCGCCAGAGCCTGCTGCCGCTGCATTGCCGCCACTGACTCCACCATCGCTTGTCTCGCCGAATCCGACGACCATCCAGCCGCTCCCGGGCGCTCCGTTGGGCGGTTTGGGTGGGTTTGCAGGCACCCCACCGCCTCCACCACCACCTTCGTGGCAAATGCCCCCCGCAGGTGCTCCCGGACTTGGCCAGACCTTACTAGATAGCTCAGTGGCTCAACCCCTTGGGATGGGGCTGCCTCCACGTCGCCCAGATTCGCAACTTCCGTTTGGTGGCACCAGCGTCCCCCCAGCGCCGACGGCTACGGCCGCTTGGGGCTCAGCAGCGACACCCCCTCAACTGCCTCCGCTGGAAACCGCACCCAGCCGCCCTGCTGCAAGCAGCCTGATTCCTGGCTCACCAAGCCTACCCGGAGCTGGCAATGCAAGCAGCGGTGCCGCAAACCTTGGCAATGATTCACTGCTCGGCCGTGGTTTGCCTTCAGGCCCCCTCAGTCCACAGCCGCCCCCGCTGCTGAATCTGCCTGCGCAGGAAAACCCAGGGCGGAATGTGCCCGCGTCAGGCCGCTCTCGCCCTCTCCCCAAATCGAGGAAGGGCTCCAACGTCTTCATGATCGGCCTCGCCGTGATCTGCCTCGGTGGCCTGCTTGCCGCTGGGGGTTGGCTGTTCCGAGAGCCAATCACCGAGATGGTGCAGCGCTTCCAGGGGGCTCAAGAAACGGCGACGGTCGCCGAAGCCACTGTGTCCATTCCCAGCCTGCCAGAGCCGACACTCCCAGATTCAGACAACTCTCGCCCAACAGCAGAAGTTCCATCGAATGCTACAGGCGGCCGATTTGATCCAGCAGAAACCATCCCACCTCAGGCGATGGAGCCCACCCCGGAAAGGGTCAAAACTGAGCCAACTGCTGAAAGCAAGACTGAGCCCATGATCGCCAAGGCCGATTCACCACTCGCGCCTGAATTGCCAAAGGCAGAATCCAATAGCCCCCCAAGCACGCTGGTCGAGGTGACGACACCAGCCACAGCAAAGACCACAGGAAGCCTCACCGCCAGCAGTGAAAGTCCACCTGCTTCTGGCTCGAATTCAGCCATTCGTATGGACGGAATCACGCCGGCAGCCCAGCCTGCCGCAGATGCCCTGATGGCGTTTTTGAAAGCGGAAAATCTAGAAGAACGCCTACGCTACACCCTCGCCCCCGAGTTGATGCGCCCGTACATGGAGCGCTATTACAGCGCCAATCCAGATGGCCCCATCTTGGTGGATGCCGTTGCTCTTGTACGCCATGACCCCAAGCCACAAATCGGCGGAGGTGCCCATGCAGTCTTCGGGCTAGAAAGCAAGACCTGGGAATATGCCCTGCCGGTGATGCTGGAGGAACAGCAAGGACGCTTCAAAGTGGACTGGCTCAGCTTTGTTGAGTTCAAAGACAGACTCCTGGAAAAGTTCCTGCAAGGCTATCAAGAAGGAGCGGCGCGTTTTCACGTGGGCATCACCCGCACCCATTACTTTGAGGACAAGGTGCCGAATGCCTCCTCCAAAGATGCCTTTCGCCTGAGTCCTGCACCGCCCAATCCATTCACAGCCACGGTCTTCATCGAAAAGGACTCAGACCTGGGACGTGACCTTCGGGACAAAATTCCTTGGGGTTCACAGGTGTGGGCGATCGTTGAGCTCGAATGGATCAAGCTCGGCAACCTCACCTGGGTGCAACTCTCGGGAGTTCCTCAGCTCAATTGGTACTCAGTTCCCGCCGATGCGCCTAGCCCCCGCGGGTTGCCCATGGCTGATGGCAAAGTGCCAACGGAAACGCAAAAAGCCGTTCCAGTCGGTCGTGGTCAGCGCTGATTTAAGGGCACGCCTTTGCTTTGGCGAATAGCGCAGTCGTTCTAGCTCACTTCCGGCTGAGGTTGCGGAACAACCAAGCACCGATGCCGAGAAAGAGCACATTTGGCAGCCACATGATCAGGTGGGGATAGGATCCCGGTTGATCGTTGAGCGTATCTCCAAGGATGATGAACGCGATGTAAACCACCGCCGTCACCAGACTGAGTGCAAAGCCGGTGGAAGTCTCACGCCGCTGAGCTGTCACCCCCAGCGGAATCCCAACCAGAGCAAAGGTTAGGCAGGCCAAAGAAAAGCTGTAGCGCTTGTTCAGCTCTGTTCTGGCCAGCGAGAGATGCTTCGGCTCCATGACGCGTCCGGTCACTGCGTCCTTCTTTTCCTTCAGTTCCTGCCAGAGCTGAGAAGTCGATTTCATGCTGGAATTGACCTTCAGGGTCTTGTCCCGAAGACTCGACATTGGAAAATCGAGGGCTGTCTCTGCGGCTCGGAGAAAATCCACTTTGCTCACCTTTTTGTCAGGACTGTGGTTGTAGGACTCGATGTCCGCCTCAAACAGATGAAGCGTAAAATCGAGCGATTTTTCACGCGTCTCTAGCTGGGCTCGACGTGCATGAATGACACGCTTCGCCATGGCTCCCTCCAGCTCAATGATCTCCAGGTCCTCCATCTTCCTGCCTAGCCGACGACCAGTGTAGATGCGGAAACCTGGCACCTTTTCCAAAACTCGCCCCTCACTGAAAAGTGACTCTGGATTCTCCGTGGCCACTTCATAGAACAGGGTTTTCATTCGATTCTTGGCAGCGGGAGCGAGATCGACATTCACCCAGTAGCACAGAGCAGAAAAAGCCACCGCTAGCGCAAACACGGGCGCGCAGATGCGAGACATCGACCAGCCTGTCATGCGCAGTGAGACCAACTCATTGTCTGCTGACAACCTGCCAAAAACCAGCAAGATGGACGTGAGGAACGCCCAAGGAATAATAAAGATCAGCGAGAAGGGCACGATCAGCCAGACAAACTCAGCGATCACCGAGAGCGGAATTTCCGCATCTCCCAGAAATTCACCCAGCTTCTTGTAAAGGTTACCGAGAATAAAAACGCCGCTGAGCAAGAGCACCCCCATCAGCGTGGCAGAAAGAACCTGCCGGCCAATGTAGCGGTCGAAAATACGGGGAATCATGATCAGAAGCAAAGGAGCGCGGAAAGGCTCAGGCGTTTAAACCATCAGCCGCAGGGTGAGACAACCGCAATCTCGTTTAGCTGCAGCTGACGCCATGAAGCCAAGACCTGCGGAAGCAGCCGATGTTCCTGCTCTTGAATACGGGCATGAAGGCTTGCCTCATCGTCTCCAGGCAAGATCGGGACACGTGCCTGAGCCAAAATCCGACCAGAGTCGATCTCTGGTGTCACCAAATGCACCGTACATCCCGTCTCCGAATCACCGGCTGCCAGAGCATCACGCACAGCCGTCGCGCCTTTGTAGTCAGGCAGCAGTGAAGGATGAATGTTCACGATTCGACCTTCAAACGCATCAAAAACAGGGCTTTTCAGAATCCGCATGAACCCAGCCAACACGATGACCTCGACCTCTGCCTCACGTAACCGACTCACCAGCTCATGCTGAGCTTCAAGGTCAAACCTTCGAGGATGATCCCCAGGGTTCAGATGCTGCGCAGGCACACCTGCCTCACGGGCGATCCTCAAAAAGGCCGAATTCTCGACATCCGAAAACGCAGCTACAATCTGTGCAAACAAGGCCTTGGACTCTATCGCCTGGATCAAGGCACGAAGATTGGAGCCCTTCCCTGAACCGAGGACGGCAAGGCGTAGAGGTCTCTGTTCTTCAAAAGCTGAAGTGTCCTGGGGAGCCTGTACGCGCTGCAAAATGCGAGTCGTCGATCTACCTGGCACGAGAGACAGGATCTGAATCTCAGTGCCTGCTCGATCGAGGGCAGCTCGCTCCCCCGGATCGAGGGATTCCGGTGTGTAATCCCCGCCTTTAGCATAAACGTGGGGCTGAATCGCGTCGATCAGACCTGTGGCTCTTTTGTCATGAAAGATCACCACCCCATCCACGGCTCGCAAAGCAGACAGGACTTCCGCGCGGTCCACTTCGTGATTCACCGGCCGCGTTGGCCCTTTCAACTCCCGGACCGATGCATCTGAATTCAGACCAACGAGCAAGGCATCGCCCAGCTCACGGGCTTGTTGCAGATACCTGACATGACCGGCGTGCAGCAGGTCAAAGCAGCCGTTGGTAAAGACCAACTTTTTACCCTGGCCATGAAGCTTCTCACGCAAAGCACGAGCTTCTTCGACGGTCAGTGGCGCAAAACAATCGAGAAAATCCATCCCTCAGCCTATCCACTGAAGCCTCACAGCGTGCAAGCAGGGGCTTGCACGCTACTAAGCAAAAAGGTCAAACTCCCGCCAAGAGCTTTTCCCAGAGAGCATCGTTCACGAGCACCTTGGTCACAAACTCTTCACTGCTGATTTCAGGATCAACCGGTGGCCCAGAGGTCACGGGAAGCTCAATCACATAAGTGACACCTTTTCCTGAAGACCCACCAGCTGCCTTCACCGTGCCACCGTAGTGATGGACGAGGAAAAAGACCCCCAACAGATTCAGCCCGAATTTCTGTTCCCCGGACTCCTTCCCGCTAAAAGGATCAAACACAGAACGCATGGATTCAGGAGGTAATCCTGGACCATCATCAGTCACCGTGAATCGCAGACGCACCGGACTTCCTGCTAGGGAAAGCTGTTCGCCACTGATCAAGACGGTCGAACCTCCAGGAAGATTAACCAACTCATCCTCAATCAAAAGTTCGAAGATACGGGAAAGCTTAGCAGGGCTCACATGCAGCGCAGGAAGAGCCTCCGGTAGGGCCAGCTGAAGCTGTATGCCCTGCTGCGTCAAACGCGGCAGGAAGGTCGAAGCCACCCCTCGAATCAATGCCACCGGCTCTACAGCTGCATCTGCGCTGCTGAGCTGAGCCACATTATCCAGATGCCTCACCAGTTCGCTCACATGATGCGCGTGTTCGAGGACTTGAGCATGAAACTCACGCCAAAACTCGGGGTCACGAAGTCGGTTCAAATCAAGGTCTTCATAGCGCAACTTGGCTGGCGTCTGATGCAAAAAGGTGCGCACTGCCTCCAGAGGATTGCGCAATTGCTGACTCAAGCCTGCGGCCAAAACGCCAAGGCTGATGATGCGATCTGCAATGATCATGTTTTGCATGACCGACAGTTTTTGCATCAGCAATTCATCGCGCTCTCTTTGGAGAAGATAATACTCCAAGGCACGTCGCAGCGTGTTTCGCATATCCTCCACCTGGATGGGCTTGGAGATGTAGCGGAAAATGTTTCCAAAGTTCACCGCATCCACCGTGACACCAAAGTCAGCATAGGCTGTGACCATCATCCGCACCATGCGCGGCCGGAGTTGGCGTGCACGTTCAAGAAGCTGGAGACCTTTCTCACCAGGCATACGCTGGTCCGTCAGCAAGACGCCGATCTCGTCGCCGCGCTCCTGAATCAGCTTGAGTGCTTCGGCAGCACTGGATGCCGTGATGATCTGGAATTCATTGCCAAAGGTCCTGGCAAAGTATTTGAGAGACATTTCCTCATCATCCACATAGAGGACGTAGTAGCGTTTGTAGTCGTGCATTGGGGCTTAGGGGTTACTCAGAAGCATCGGTCTGAAACGGGTCGGCAACATACGAATCTGCTTGGGGCAAATCCAGGATAAATTCAGTTCCTTCATTGGGTGTGCTTTCCACCAAAACTCGGCCTTGATGGTCAGCAACAATGCGGTGGCAAATGGCAAGGCCAAGCCCCATTCCCTTCCCGACATCCTTGGTCGTGAAGAAGGGATCAAAGACACGGGCCTGCACATCTGGCGTCATGCCAGAACCATTGTCGCGGACCCTCAGGAAAACTCGCTTTGCTTCGGCAGATGCAGAAAGGCTGAGAGAGCGCTCTTGGCCTTCCGGATAGGCCTTTTCCTCCATCGCATCCAAGGCATTTTGCACCAAATTCACAAGCACTTGGGTCAGCTGATTTTGATTGCCGTGAATCAAGATGCCCTCAGGTACATTCACTGAGACTTTCACGTCCATGGTCTGCTGGGAAAAGAACCGCATCACGGTCTGAACCAACCCAGCAGCTGGGAAATCTGCAAATGCGGTATCATCTGACCGAGTGAATCCTCTCAAGTCTGTAATGATCGTTGCCACACGATCCACCCCCGTTTGAATATCACCGAGCGTCTCAACAAAAACTTCACGAGCAGACTCTGAAACATCGCCCATTTGCTGGCGCAAGAATCCCAATCCTTGCACGGCATAGTTGAGCGGATTGTTGATTTCATGAATCAAGCCAGCGCTCAACCTGCCAAGCGAAGACAGTTTCTCATGCTGAACCAAAAGTGCTTCTGATTCCTTCAACTGCTCCAGTGCCGAAGCTAACTGATTCTTCTGCACCAAAAGCTCTTTTTGGTAACAGAAGGACTTCGCTAGATTTTGCAGACGGACACGCACTTCCGTGAGTGAGAATGGCTTCCCAACAAAATCTGTAGCTCCTGCAAGGAGTGCTTCCAATTTGGTTCGTTCATCCGGTCTCGCCGTCAGCAGAACTATCGGAATGTTACGCGTCGGATTGTGCTGTCGCAGTTCTCGGCACACCTGCATGCCATCCTTGTAGGGCATCATCAGGTCCGAAAGAATCACATCTGGCAGATACTGGCAGGCTTTTGTAACCGCTTCATTGCCATCGGCAGCTTCGATGATTTCGAAATCCTGAGAAAGCTGATTTCTGAGGTAGGACATCATGTCGTGCTCATCTTCAGCAATGAGCAATCGCATCGGTGTTTTGGCCTCTTCACGGTTGAAACTCCGAGACGGCAAGGCAAGCTTAGGCTGGGAATGCTGGGTCGGCCTACGCCCCTGCACCTGTGCAACCGAACCTGAAAATTCTGCACGGCGATACAGGTCTGCAATCCATTCTCCCGTGCTAGGCTCTTGATCCGTATCGACCAATTTCTCTTTGTCTGAAGTCTGCGTCGGTGAAACGGGCTCGTGAGGCAATCGCACGGTGAAGGTCGCCCCCTTACCTAGTGTGCTTTGCACATCCACAAAGCCACCATGCGCTTCAGCCAACTCTTTGACCAAAGCAAGACCTAAGCCCAACCCCAGGAAACGCCGCTGGGATGAAGCGTCAGCCTGCCAAAAACGGCTGAACAAATGTTTGAGATTTTCATCTGAAATCCCGACCCCAGTGTCTCTGACCGAAATAACGATGGAACCAGAATCTTTCGCGGTTGAAAACCAAATCGTTCCACCGGCAGGCGTGAATTTCAGAGCATTGAACAGCAAATTCAGGCAGATTCGCTCCAGCTTTTCGACATCCGCCATCACACAGCCCACATCATCGGAGCACTGAACTTGGAGCTGAATGCGTTTGTCTTGAGCCAAACTTTTGCAAGCCTTGCCCATGCCCTGAACGAAATCGGCCATGATCACCGGTGCCTTTTTCACCACCGCAGCTTTCGTGTCCAAGCGAACCAACTCGAGAATAGTATTGATCAATTTCAGCAAACGCATCGCATTCGCCTGCATGGTGCTGAGCAATTCATGCCTCTGTTCATGGGGCATTGCTTCCCCCTTGTGAAGCATCGTCTCCACCGGAGCGATCAACAAAGTCAACGGAGTGCGAAGTTCGTGACTGATGTTTGCAAAGAATCGACTCTTGGCCTCATCCAGCTCGCGCAACTTCTGATTGCTTTCTTCGAGCTTTTGGTTCGTGTGCAAAACCTCATCATGCTTGAGGTCAAGTGTGCGGCGCAGCAAGAATTCGTTAAACCGAATATTATTGTAAAACCAAGTCCCAGCAACAGTGAAGACGCCAGTTACAAATAAAAAGTAACAATTATTAAAAAAAATACTAAGATTTGAAACAGGACCATGCAGAAAGCAAGCAGCAAAATAAATAATGATGGTCAATAACACGACAAGAACACTCTCAAAAAGTGGCCAGCGCATCAGGATGGCAGCACCGAGCATGACTAAATTCAGCCCTGCATAATAAGGTGAGGCGTTACCTTGTTTGGCATAAATCATCCAGCCGATGGAGCCCATAAGCGGCAGTGACATGCAAATGCCAATCGTGCGGTGCCATTCGCGCCCTAATTTTGTGCCGAGAAGGAAACCCATGATGAGCAGCACAAACGCAGACATGATGCGGAGAGGCAAAAATGCCAACAAACCATCTAGCTTGTAAACAATTAGGTCCAAAGAACAACCCGCGACCATGAAAAAAGAAGCGAGCCCTGAGCACAGCCTGTAGTTCTGAATGCGGATGTCCCGCTCATAGAATTGAAACTCTCGCCTCAAAGCTGAGTCAGCACCATAGAGGCTGGTCTTCAAGAGTTCCATGATTAGACCTGTGAAGGTTTACGAATTTCGAGGAAAATGTTTACCCCAGTGGGGTCTGCGATCACACGGATGTTTTCAGTGGGTGCTAAAGAAGGTGCAATTTGGAGAAATTGCTTTTCATCACGATAAACCAAATGCCATTCAGCAAGATACTCCATCCAGTTCCGCCAATCATTGCTTGGATGAACATTTGTCGCAATGAGCAGCCCCCCAGGGGCAAGCATATCGTAAAATATCTCAAGCAGACGACGACAAATGCGATCCGAAAGGTAGTCGAACAAACCTGCACAATAAACAAGGTCATAACCTGACTGCCCGCCATGAGAGCTTCTAGCAGATTCCTTCAGAACCTGCTGGACTGACTTCTTGACGAAGTTCAATCCGGTCTGGCGGTGATAGAGGCTGACATTTTCCTGCGTCTGTCGGCTAGTGCTTTCGATCGTTTCATCATTGAAATCCAAAAGCGTAAGATCTGCTTCATCAGATAAAGAATGATCTTTGATAAAACGCTGAACTTCCTGAGCAGGACCACAGCCAAGGTTGAAAACTCGTGCACGTCGTCCTTGATTGTAGACCCGAGCGGTCTCTTCACACAATCGCTCAACCAAGTAGGTGATGCGATTGCGATGTGCGATCACGGGTGGAATTTCAAGATAGAGCTTGTTGAGTAATTTTGCATAACTTGTGCTACCCTCGTAAGGATCGCGCAACATCATGCTGACCATTTCATAATCACCCGCATAGCCCAAAGGCTTTGCAAAGGTTCGATAAACAAACGGTGCGCATAGCACCAAGGGATGAAGCTGGCGCTTGATGTAACTGCGATGCACAGGCTGGAGGTCTGGTGGTATAGCACCCGCAATATCTTCGAATCTCCTCATCAGCGGTAAAATCACAGGTACCACAGGCTCTTCGAGATTCTGGATGATCTGCAATTCAAGATGATTTCGATCAGAAGTGGGAAGGGAACGAACTCCAAACTCCACCTGTTCCATCCAACGTCTGAGATCCGTTAAAATGGATTGGATATCAGAAACCACGAGTTTGAACTCCGGCTCTACTCGAAAAACACGGGTGCAGTCATTGAGAAACTCTGCAAATTCGGCCTTAATATCTTGTGACTCTCTTAATGGATTGAAAGCATCAACATCACGCCAGCCATCCTCTTCCAAGGCGGCCTCCAGCACTAGCATGATGCCCGCATTGACCAAGCCGCTGATCACCACACGGCCAGAATAAAGCGTTCGCTCGTTCACGCTAATCTGAAAGTCCGTCAAAACCTCGGACAACTGTAATATGCTGTATGGGTTATAAACCTCAAAAACAACGGAGTGACGTGACATCCTCAATAAGGTGCCCCTAACTTCAGCGCCTTGGCTATTGCGACAGTAAACAATGCTCAGTCTGTCGCCAGCCAGTGCGGCACCAGCGGAATTGGAAAGCGCGAGTTCATTGGCCATGGTGTTGGATCGTTATGTGAAGGAAGTTCAACCCAGCTATTCCCTCAACTTTTTCAACATCACACATTCTGGGACAATGGTGCAAGCAGACTTCTCAGAAGTCAGGAAAAAATAGTGGATCACCCTCTTCCAAGTTTTATACGGTCCACATCTTACCAGAGCCACGGCGAGGCGAAATTATTTTTGCCCAATCCTAAATAAATCAATTTTAGATTTTGAATTTATAATAATATAGTTCTATTTAAGATTTAAATCCAAAATACTAAATTAATAATGATTTATTTTAACTATTATTAAAATTAATTTTAAACCAAACCCACAAAAATACACTGCATTCTGTATATGTAATTAATTTTGAATTGCCAATTAATCAGAGAGCGCAGAGCAATTGAAGTTATAGATTTGCCATTTTTGCACTTTCTCCATGCCAAGAGACAGAAAAACTTGGTGTATCCAAAATTACTGGGACTTGGCTTTGCTAGAAATTGCGGACGGTTCCCATTTCTTGCTCTTCTACCATAAGACGCGCTACACACGATCCACAGCGTCAAAGACAACCCTTTGGCTCTTGCGTTAGTTTTTTTGCATCATCTCAGTTGCCTTTTTCCCTCGCACCCAAGAATTGCGGGCACTATGACTGACTTTTCTGACTCAAAATCGCAGGTTTTGAACTTTCTTTTCGAACATCTGCGTGAGGTTTTTCGAGTGCAGGCGCAGCACCATCAATGGTAGGAAGCACACGAGCACCATCCGCAGGGAATGGAATGGGAGTAATGCAAAGCACTGCGCCATCGGGTGGAGTTAGCATCGACGATGCCGAGATCACGATGTGTTTCTCATTGCTAACCAAAGGTTCGACTGTAACGCGCCGCAAGGTGTTCTGAGGACGATCGATCAAGATGATTTCGTTTCCTGCACGCACAGCCTGACGCGGAATCACATAAACATTTTCCAGCGGGTCTCCTTCGATCTCAGCTTCAACAAAAGAACCAATAGTCAGTGGCAAGTAAGTGCCTCGGCTGCTGCCATAAGGGTCGATGATCTGTGCCACGGCCATGGTCTGCCGTGTCTGTTGATCGATGTTGCTCTCCACGCGAATGATCTGACCTGTCCAGGTGGCTGCTTTTCCTGTGACGGAGGAACGAAGCTCGACCTTGGTCATCGCATCAATCGCGCGATCTCGAAAAGGCTGTGGCAGTTTCAAAAACTGTCTTTCTCGCTCCGGTAGAGGCAGTCGAACCTCCACATAATCCACCGCGAAGATGGTTCCGAGTGTTGTTCCCTGAGAAACAAACTGACCAACATCGACATTTTGCTCCAACACCTGCCCTTGATAGGGAGCTCGAATCCAAGTGCGCTCTAAATCACGCTCAGCGCGAGTAACCCTCGCTTTCGCGGCTGCCAAATTGGCCCGTGCGAGAGCCAACTGCGGAGCACGTGAGACCAACGATGATGGATCACCCGAACGCCCAAGCGCGCGCCAGTTTTCAATCGCTTGTTGAGCTCTTGCCTCTTCCTCAGCCACATTCACCTCAGACTGCGCCAGCTCCGCTTTTGCGATGGTGATGGCAGCCTCATAATCCGTAGGATCCAGCCGAATCAAAACCGCATCCTTTTCAAAAAAACCTCCTGGTCTGAAAGAGGGGCTGACTTCCATGATTCTGCCAGCCACCTCGGGAAGCAGGGTGCTTCTGGTTCTAGGTTGAACCGTGCCTTGTGATTTCACGCGCATCTCATAGCGCGTTTTTTTCAAAACCGTGCCTTCAACTCGGACAAGGCTTACCGGTGCCGTCACTCGTTCTTGTTCGGGTGGATTTGAAACTAACCAAACCACCCACCAAGCACAGGCAGCCAGTATGAATACAGGCAACAGGACTCGGAGGATTTTGAAGAAAAGAGACATCGTCAGCCGTGGAGGAACGTCTTCCACTCGCTCAAGATACAACTTTTGTCGAATTTCGATTCAGCTTCGCATTCCTTGAGCCGCACCAAACACATTCCTGTGCTGGGGAAGTTGAGGATCAACCTTTGAAGCTGAGCGTTGGCTTCACATTCTAGGCAACTGCCCATGAAGGATTGATGTCTTGTCGAGATAGGAAGGTTGAGCCTCGCTCAAATAGCGCTTACCCTGAGCGATGACTTCTTTTCCCAGCAACGTTGTCGAGCTTTGCCAAGCGCTGGTCAGAATTCCCTCGGTCAACCCCGATGGTGATCCTGGCACTGACGCGACAGGTGAAGCTGCCTGTGCTGAGTATGTCGGAAATTTTCTTCGTCGATCTGGAGCAGATGTCAGCTTCGATGAGATTCAGAATGGACGTCCGAATGTCATCGGGCGGTTCCCCTCATATCCGCATCCAAAAGGCAAACGAAAGCGACGAATTCTTTTTGCACCCCACACCGACACCGTGAGTGTGAGCGGCATGACCATCCCACCCTTTGGTGGTGAAGTGCGTGATGGACGCATCTGGGGACGTGGAGCCAGCGACACGAAAGGCCCTATGGCCGCCATGCTCTGGGCGCTTCATGAACTTTCTGAAAAGCTTCCTTCCTTAGATGTCGAAGTGCATTTTGTAGGATTCATGTCCGAGGAAAGCGCACAGCTCGGTTCGCGACATTTCGCCCAAAAATACCCAGCCTATGATTTAGCAATCATTGGAGAACCCACCCTTCTGCAGACCGTTTTTCGGCACAAAGGCTGCCTATGGGCTGACATCCACACTCATGGAATCGCTGCCCACGGAGCCACACCAGAGCGCGGCGTGAATGCCATTGTAAAGATGGCAGAGATGATCCAGGCGCTCGACACTAAGTTTCGGCAGCATTTGAAGCAACTGAGCGGCATGGATCCATGGCTCGGCACGAGCACCATCAACTTAGGCATGATCCGTGGCGGTAGCCGGACGAATATCGTTGCGGATCGTTGCACCTTACGCGTGGACATGCGCACCACCCCTGAGCTCATCAAGAATGGTGGTGCAGAAAAAGCTCTTCGTGATTTTGTTTTGAAAATCGACCCTGAAGCCACGCTCGATTTCCTGCCTGAAACTAACCCTCTGGACACTGATCCTGATCATTTGTTGGTAAAAAAGCTGGTCGAATGTGGAGCACCTCTCGCAGGTGCGCCTTGGTTCTGCGATGCTGCTTTTTTGTCAGCCGCCGGAACGCCTGCCATTGCGATCGGCCCTGGAAGCATTGCGCAGGCTCACACCAAGGATGAATACATCGAAGTTTCTGATTTGGAAGCCGGGGCCGAATTCTTTCGCCGATACCTTTTGAGCCTCACATCTCTCTAAGAATCATGTTCATGAGACACCGCATTGAGGGACCAAAGAACGCAATGAGCTTCAGAAAACTGAATCCAACATTCCTATCCGTCAGTGCCACGAGATTGCCACGTCTGATCATGGTTTGTGCTCAGCTCATTTCCCTTTGGCTTGTTCAAAAGCGAAGGTGCATGTGCCTCGCCCTACTTGCCCTTGTGCCCTGGGCAATGGCAGATGAAACTTCCACGAAGACACAGCTTTTGTCACGGTTGAAGCTGGATCGACAGATCATTGAGGCAAGTCTTGAACCGATCAAAAAGCATCTGCTTGAGCTAACCATGCTGGAAAAACAACGCAGCGCTCTACGGGACTACGAAGGTGCCATGGCTGTTTTGAAAGAACGCAAGAAGGTCGAAGCCCAACTTGAGCAAATGGACCGTCTCATGGTCCTGATCTTAACACGAGAAGAGGCCATCCAAACAGCTGAGATGCCTGACAAAATCTCATTCCCACTGGCCCAGGCTCAATTGAATGGAGTCACGCTCGAATCGGGTGAATTGAGTGGGTGGAATCTACCAGGAGCAAGTGCATCGTGGAAGCTTCCCTCTCTTCCACCTGGAGGTTATGAGGTTTTCATTCGATACCGCTGTGGTCCACTGGAAGGCGGTGTGCTGGAAGTCAAAGAATCTCGATTTCTCCTCACCTCGCAGATCGAAACCACCCTCAAAGGTCCTCAGCAGAAAAATTTAGGCACTCTGAAAATCACGGCGGGCAGTGGTTCGCTGACACTGACGGGAAAAACCCTGTTGAAAGGAAGTCTGATGGACTTGCTGGAGCTCTGGCTTGTTCCAGCGAATCATTAATCTTGCGATATGGAAGCTGATTGCGCGATGTGAGGTAGGATTGTATCCAGCGAAGTATGTTCCGCACAGGCATTGGTTATGATGTTCATCCTTTTCAGGAAGGCCGCCCACTCATTCTGGGGGGAGTCACGATTCCTCACACTCGTGGCTTAAAAGGTCACTCCGACGCTGATGTCTTGTGCCATGCGATTGCAGATGCGATTCTCGGCGCGCTTGGCCTGCCCGACATTGGTTACTACTTCCCACCCTCAGATCCGAGCATTGAAGGCATTTGTAGCCTCAAGATCCTCGAAAAGGCAGCAGCTTTGGTCAAGGAGCATGAATATCAAATCAGCAACGTCGATGCCTCTTTGGTCGCCGAAGCTCCTCGTGTCATGAAGTTCGCGCCCGCCATGAAAGAAAACATTGCGAAAGCTTTGGCAATCGAAGCTAGCCAAGTAGGCGTAAAGGCAACCACCAACGAACGATTGGGATTTGTAGGACGTGAAGAAGGAATCGCAGCCATGGCAGTCGCATGCATCAGCAAAGCCTAGCCTAAATCGTTTCTTTGAAACTGAATCCGCAGGTTAGGGCGAGTGCGTTCCTTGCCTCGCTGATCCAGGCGCGTGGCCAGACGCAGTTCATCCCAAGGATTTGGCGAACTGCGAAAATAATCATGAATTCGTCGAATAGTTTTCGTGGAGCCTCGTCCGAAGGCATTGAACACCAAGTTCACGAAACACTATGAAAAAGATCCTGTTTATTGCCACCGCTCTGACCACTCTGGGATTCTCGATTCCCACAGAAAGCCAAGCCTGGGATCGCTGCAACACACCCAGCACACGCATTGTTAGTTACACTCGCTGTGGCAGACCTATCGTTGCCACTTACCAAGTTTACGGTTATGACCGCTGCGGTAATCCTGTTGGACGCTGGGTCACTCAGCAGAGCAGCCATCAATGTGGCATTTGCAATCCTCGTCCAAGCTGCCCACCAAGCTACAGACACAGCCATCATCGTGTGATCGCTCCTGCCCCTTCATGCCCTCCTCGGGGTGGAGTTAGCTGGTTTTTCTCGTTCGGTCGCTAATGGATGACTGCCTTCCGGAAGGGCTGACAATCAAAAAATCGCTCCGCCAAAGAGATGCACAGTGTCAGTGAAAGCTGGCAGTGTGCATTTTTTCTCCCTAGCAGACTCTTTCAGATTCAATCGAGTGGTTCAGTGCACGATCTGCACTTCATCGCCCACTTTGCAGATGGCGAAAAATTCCCGTGCCTTTTCATAAGGAAGTCGAATGCAGCCATGTGATGCAGGGCGACCTGTCACGTAGCCGCTGTGAAGCCCAATGGCACTACAATTCAAACGCATGAAGTATGGCATGGCCACGTGATAGAGAGTGGATGTCCAAGAGCGGTGTTTGTCCGTGATGACGTATCGACCAGCGGGTGTCGCGTAGCCGGAACGACCAGTTGAGACTCGGCAAGAATCGATCACTTGCCCTTCGAGCGTAACCCAGGCTCGTTGATTCGTCAGATCCACGGTCACAAGCACTCTCGGTTCTGAATCCGGATTTCTGCCCAGAATGATGCGCATCAAAAACAGATAACCTTGAGCAGCTGCAAAATGAATAGGGTAGCGGTGATATCGTGTGGTGCATTTGCCCGCACTGGCTCCCCAACGCATGAGTTCAGCAGCACCTTCCACATCGCCTCGCGCAGCACAGGCCATCAGCGGGGTCACTCCGCGATCACTTTCGAGACTATTTTTCAAGTCACGAATCGTGACACGATCCAACACCTGTTTGGCGACAGGATAACTGAATCGAGTGTCGGGATCAGCTCCTGCTGCCAACAATGCACGGTAAAGATCAGCACCTCGCCTCAAAGAAGCTAAAGGAAGCGGTAGCTGCTTTTCGAGCCCAGTTTGTTTCCAGTCAGCTCCACCAAACAACAGTTCCCTGGCGCTACCCGCCGCACCGACTCTCACAGCTAGGCAAAGCAGCGTGTCTCCAGCGGGAGTCCTTTCATTCACATCGGCACCGCGTGCGATCAACTGGGTGACCCATTCGGCATCATCCAACATCGTCGCATAGGCTAACAAAGGAAGCCCGCCCAAATCAGGCATGGAAGTGCGAAAGAATTCCGAAACTTCATCCACAAGGGGCGTCCATGTCCAAGGCTTGATCACTGGCTTGATGATCTGTGCCACTGGTGGTTGTTGAAGTTGAGGTTCCTGCGGCTTTGGCTTCTCCGAAGTTTTCTTTTCGGGCAATACCCATGATGGCTTGGGAGCCATGGGTGCCGCACGGGCGATCTCGTGGGGCGTGTCTGGACCGGGCAAACGACTCAAGAGCCTCGACTGCATCTTTTGAATCCCTTCCAAACCTTTCTTGTCATGCGCGGTAAACAAAACCGTCAGGACCAAAACGCCGAGCGCGGCAGATGTGACCAAGAGCCCATAAATAAAGGGCATCAAAACAGAACAAAGTTTGCTGAACCAGTCGGTCTTGGAAGGCATTGGTGGATCAGGACTAGCGTCAGGTTTTTGTAACGTCGAGTGAGGATTTGCTGTCAGCGTGAATCTTGCCATCTTTGATTCTCAATTTTTATCTGACTAATCCTTATATTTTCTGTTGTTACAGAAATAATCAATAGCATGAAAAACACTGACATTCGCATCGCAGGCTGTGAGCTCTTTTTCCTCCCCGTTACGATGCGCGTTCCTTTAAAGTTCGGCCCAGAAACCGTAAGCCAAGTGGTGTGCCTGCGAGTGCGTGTGAAGGTCCAAGATCGAACTGGGAAAGAGGCCTGGGGCTGGGGAGAGACTCCGCTCAGCGTCTCTTGGGTATGGCCCAGCAACCTGAGCGTGAGTGAACGCGCAAGACGGATGGAGGCATTTGCCATTCGTCTCGCGGAAAAGCTAGTGAGCTGGCCTAACCAAGGTCATCCCATTGAGCTCGGCTTTGACTTCATTCACGGTCCCCTGGCAGATGAATTGAATCATGCCAATGCAGCAGCCACAGGCGCGGCCATGCCTTACCTGGGGTCACTTGTGGTATTCAGTGCCTTTGACATCGCGATTCATGATGCTTTTGGAAACCTTCATGGCGTTGATGTTTACGCTACTTATGGCCCTCCATTCATGAACCGAGATTTGAGCGCCTATCTCGAACCCGAATCAGGATGCATGATGGACTTCAAAGGTCGCTACCCCCGAGATTTCTTAGCCGCAAACGCTCCTCTTCGGTTGCCGGTTTGGCATCTTGTCGGTGGAGTCGATGCCTTAGAATCGAAGGATCTCACGGGCCAAGAGCCTCAGGACGGATATCCCATTCTGCTGGCAGACTGGATTCAGCAAGACGGGTTGAAGTGCCTAAAAGTCAAGCTGCGTGGCACTGACGCCAAATGGGATTATGAACGCATGGTTCGTGTCGGAAAAATCGGCCTTGAACATGGCGTTCGTTGGTTCAGCGCTGATTTCAACTGCACAGCAAATGATCCAGCCTATGTGAATGACATCACTGACCGACTTTTGGCCGAAGAACCAGAGCTATACGCACGGATTCTTTATGTGGAGCAACCCTTCCCCTACGATCTAGAAGCAAACCAGATCGACGTGCGCAGTGTATCGGCACGCAAACCGCTGTTTTTGGATGAAAGCGCCCATGACTGGGAATTTGTGCGTCTCGGACGGAAACTCGGATGGAGCGGAGTAGCATTGAAAACCTGCAAGACACAAACTGGAGCTCTACTCAGCCTCTGCTGGGCCAAGGCCCACGGCATGCCCCTCATGGTGCAAGATCTGACCAATCCGATGCTGGCCATGATTCCCCATGCTCGACTCGCTGCCCATGCCGGCACGATTCAGGGGGTGGAGTGCAATGCCATGCAGTTTTACCCGGCTGCCTCATGCCCTGAAGAAAAAATTCACCCTGGGCTTTATCGCCGACGCGGTGGAGTTGTGGACTTAGGCACTTTGCGCGGCTCTGGATTTGGCTATCGAGTCGATGAAATCCAACGCGACCTACCCGCAGCTGCTTCAGTTCTTTGAAAGGTAAACGTGCAGACGGGCTTGTGCATGGCCTGATTTGCGATTACTCAACCGATTCATGTTTGTCGATCAGATCAAAGTTTATGCCCGCGCCGGAAAAGGTGGTGATGGCTCCATGCATTTCCATCGAGGCAAGTTTCGCCCCAAAGGAGGTCCTGATGGAGGTGATGGCGGTAAAGGTGGCAGCATCGTTTTGCTAGCTGATCCTAGCACAAACAGCCTGCGCACCTATTTTTTCAACGCGAAGCTACTGGCTCAAGATGGAGACAAAGGTGGAGCCAACCAATGCACCGGACGGAGCGCGGAAGACATCATTTACAAGGTGCCTGTTGGCACGGTGATCTCCAAAATCATCAAGAGCGAAGATCCAGAAACCGGAGAAGTGCTCGAAACCTTTGAGCCTTTTGCGGACCTGACGGAACCCAATCAAACCTGGATCCTTTGCAAAGGCGGCAAAGGCGGCAAGGGGAATGTGCACTTCAAAACCTCAACGCACCAAGCACCTCGTGAATTCACGCCAGGAGAGCCCGGCGAAGAAGGCTTCTTTCACTTTGAACTACGCAGCATTGCAGATGCAGGCTTGGTCGGCTTTCCAAATGCAGGAAAATCAACGCTGCTCAGCAAGCTGAGTGCGGCCAAACCAAAGATTGCCAACTACCCATTCACGACCCTGCAACCTATGGTGGGAGTGATTCACTTCAATGAGACACGCCGTGGGACGCTGGCAGACATTCCTGGACTCATTGAAGGTGCTAGCCAAAACATCGGCCTGGGGCATGACTTCCTTCGTCACATCATGCGCTGTCGCACCCTGATGTTTGTCGTAGATACCGCTGGCACGGAAGGTCGCGACCCCATCAAGGATCTAGAAACCGTGCGCAAAGAGGTCAAACTCTATTCTGATGAGCTAGCCAAGCGTCCATGGTTCATCGTGGCGAACAAAATGGATGTCGAAGGCGCTGAAGAGCACTTCGAGCGTCTGAAAGATCGTTTCAAGCGCATCAAGATCTTCCCCGTTTCAGCTCAGAATGGTGCAGGCATGGACAAACTTCGTCAGCATTTGGACAAACAAATCGGTCGCGACACCGTGGTCGGTTTTCAGCAGATTCCTGTCATCTGATGGAAAGTCTGAATGTGTCTCGCATTCTAAAGATCCTTCCTTCGCCCACCCTTGCATGAACCGCCGCAGCCTTCTTGCAGCTTCAGCGTTTTTTGCTAGACCCATATGGGCTAAAAATGAACTGCCTCTGGCTCGCACCTTTCTGGGGGAAGCCAAATGGCGAAAGATCGTGAGTCTGGCACAAAAGGAAAATTGGTCATCACTGGCGATTCATGAGAGAATCATCCGTTCTGCTTTGGAATTGAAAGGTACGCCTTACGTTGGCTTTACTCTTGAGATTGACGATTCGATCGAATCCCCCTCTGTGAATTTCAACGGTTTGGATTGCTGGACATTTTTTGAGACAGCACTCGGCCTTGCTCGGATGCTGAAACAGCAAAAGACCGCTTACACCCCGGAAGATCTTTTGAAGGAGATCGAATGGACGCGTTATCGTCACGGGAAATGCCACGGTCACTACCTGGATCGCATTCATTATCTCGACGAATGGTTCCGCGACAATGAAAAGCGCGGGAATGTGAAGAACATCACACGTCAGATCGGCCCTGTTGTGCCGCTGAAAGGCCGAAAAATCGATGAAATGACCGTTCTCTGGAAAAGCTATCGCTACCTCAGGCACAACCCCGAGCTGCGTCTCGGCATGGCGAAGATTGAGGCTGAACTTCAGCAACATCCCTTTCATTACATTCCGAAAGCCAACGTCGCCGAGGTCGAAGCCCAACTTCAAAATGGTGACATCATCGGCATCGTCACACATAAACAGCATGTCTATTGCAGCCATGTCGGGTTAGCCCTCCGCACGCAAGACGGCGTTACCCGCCTGATGCATGCCTCCGCGACACAGAAACGGGTAATCATCGACGATTCCATCTCCGGCTATCTGACGAATTTTCGCAGCCACGCCGGAATCGTCGTGGCACGTCCGCAGTAATGGTGTAGCACTTCGACATGCCGCCGACATTGTTCGCCGAAATCGACTTGGTGCAGATCATCATCGTAGTGATCGCTATGCTAGGAGGATTCATTCAGTGGCTCTGGAATCTTATTCAGCAGGCCAAAGCTGATGCAGAAAAAAGACGTGAAGTCCCCCTCAGCCCAGAAGAAAAAGCGCTCCGAGAGGAGGCTTGGCGCCGTCAGGTCATGACTGACGGCCAAGTGCGTCCGTCTCCCAAAGCCAGCCCCTCCCCCGTCAACGATCCTTTTGCCAGCGTTCGTGATGTGTTCGAACAGGTCAAAAAGGAACTGGCCGAGGCTCAGAAACAGACCTCTCCACCATCGCCTCGCCCTGAACGTCCCTCCATGGTCAGGCCGACACCTCCACAGAAGACTGGCTCGGTTAGAAACGAATTCACTGTCCCCCCCAAAAATGACGCACCTGCCCCTGTGGCACCGGTCACTGTCACTGGGTCTATGGCATCGGCTATCCCCCAAGGCCAAGCTTATGCAGTCACAAGAGCTACCCCAGATGGCACACATAGCCGCAGACATGCTTGGCAGTCCCTGCTGGGGAATCCTGAAGCACTGAGAGACGCGTTTGTTTTGAAGGAAGTACTTGGCGCGCCAAAAGCCTTGCAATCTGTTTCGGATTCGTCATGATCATCATCGCTAACTGCACGTGCCGGTGTGGTGAAATTGGTAGACGCGCTAGACTCAAAATCTTGTTCCGCAAGGAGTGTCGGTTCGAGTCCGACCACCGGTACCACTTCAGAAAGTGAGATATTCTCCCCTCCAGGGGGCTACTCAGGGGTTGGAGTTGGCAAACAATTCTCGACCTCAAGTTTTGTAATTTCGCTGATAATCAACCAGCTGGAGGCTTGACGCGTATGGCTTGGGCTTGAACTGGAACCTCGCTCACTTTGCCACCACCTGCGCTCTCCTGGGTCTGATCTGGCTCGTGCAGATCGTGGTCTATCCACTGATGAATCGAGTAGGTGCCGACCACTTTAATCTTTGGCACAGTCATTACACCTCTGCCATGGGCTCCTGCGTTGGCCCCATGATGTTGGCCGAGCTAGGCACTGCGGCCTGGTTGCTCTTTTCCGGAAAACGGGAGCCTGCTTTCCTGGTCAGCTTGGGTCTGCTGGCTGTCATTTGGTTCTCTACCGCCTTCATTCAGGTGCCCCTGCATCACCAGCTCAGTCAGGGATTCGATCCAATCACTCATGAAAAACTCGTGACCACCAACTGGATACGCACCGCTGCATGGACCTTACGAGTCCTGTGTCTCTTCTTTTGTTTATGAATGATTTATCAGGAAAACGGATTGCAGTCATCGGAGCAGGTCTGGCCGGGATTGCTGCTGCTCGTGGGCTTACGGACAGGAATGGCCAGGTCACGGTGTTTGAAAAATCACGCGGCTATGGCGGTCGATGTGCCACCAAGCGCTGGGAAGGTCATGTGGTGGACCATGGAGCTCAATACTTCACAATGCGTGACGAGCGCTTCCATCAGGCAATCCTGAAGGCCAGTGGAGATGCCGTTCAACGGCTAGAAAAACCTGTTCGCGATGATCATGGACACATCTTGCCAGACAGCGGACGGTGGTTTCATCGGGAGGGAAATAGCCGTCTTGTTCGTGACTTGGCACAAGGTCTCGAAATCCGCACCGAGAGTCCCGTTCAGAATGCCAACGACCTTTGGCAAAACTACGATCATGTGGTCTGCACGGCCCCTTGGCCACAGACAGCAAAATTTTGGGGATTGAATGAGTATGTTATTGAATACATCCCCTGCATCGCTGCTGTCTTTGCTTATCAAGGCGAATGGATCGGCTGCACTCACGAAACCTATGCGTTTAGTTCCCGAACTTCCCCGTTGGCTTGGACCGCCTGTGAAAATCACAAGCAAGGACGGATTGCCGGCGGACACACCGTGATCGTGGCTCACCTGGGTGAGGACTTCAGCCGAGAACACCTAGAGACCCCGCCCGCTGACTACCCTTCTTTAATCAGGCCATGGATTGAAAATCGTTGGGAACTGCCTAAGTCATCTTTCCTTCATGCTCTAGGCCATCGCTGGCGGCTGGCCCGCGTGGCGGCAGCTCACCCCGCTCCTCCCCTACCCCCACGGGTTCATTTTGTGGGAGATGCCTTGCGAAGCTCGCGTGTAGAGGATGCTTGGTTGGTGGGACATGAATGGGCTCTCCAAGCTTCCCTGAGCGAGTAGCCTCTTGCTGCTACCGAGAGGTCTGAAAGAAAAAAGCTGCGAAATGACATTCGCTGGCTTTGATTCTTCTTCATCCCCCCAACCTGTCCATGCCTTCAAGCTATTCGACGGCCCTAACGTGGCGCGCACACCTTTCACTCTTAGCGTCCTGTCTCTTCACGATTGCCCTTGTCTATGGATCAAGTGCGCAAGCACAGATTTCCAGCGTCGAAGATCTTCGACCGCTGCTGTTCAGTCAGAGCGTTAGCAGAGAGACTCCATATGCCATGCCCCGCAAGGAGATGCTCGATAAGGTAGCAGGAAATCCAAACGTGTTTTATGCCAAACCTGGCCCCTGGGGTGTGCTTCGCTGTGCCTTTATCTATCTCGAAGCGCCCAAGACCCTGATCGATAACTTCCCCCTGCCCAACACCCAGCCACGTTGGGCTTTCCCCCAAATTGCACTGGAAAAGCTACCCAGTTTTTTTGCTTCGGCGGGTTTATCCCAGGCCATGATCGACGCACTCTTGGACCCCAAGACCTTGGTGAAAACCGATGGCATGCTCTACCTGTTTCCGAGGGCGGCTGACTTGGAAGCCATCACGCCAGAGACTCGTTCCACGATCTACAGCGAACTCGCCAAGTATCCTGAGAACGAATTCCACGTCGATCCCGTTCTAATCATCAATGGCAACATTCGAGAATGGTATCGAACCAGCAAACTCCAACCTGAGATTATCGCGAAAATCGAAAAGCTGGCCTACAAACGCGGAGAGACCACAGCATTTAGCGACGTGCAATTGCTACTAGGCGAGGCACAAGGAGAAGCTGATGCGCGCGCTATCTTCAAGGCCATGACCCGAACACGTGGGCTCATGGTCAAGATCGAAGCCGATCACAACACCAACATCGAAGAAGTCGTGAATTATTGGACCCTAGGCATCGGACTGCGACGCAAAGACGTCGAGCCCCTGCTGCAATCCATCATTGATACCGATGGCATTGAGGCGCTTCCCCTCTCCCACATGCTGCCTGCCTTGGTTCGCAAGCTTGTTTACACTTACCCAAGCCTTGACATGGCCAAGCAAGGCCTGCTTCCTGACTGCCACTGGACTTGTTTAAACTTCTTCAACTACGACCCGCACGAATACCTGCTGGATTCTCGCCTAGCCACAAGTGCCGTCTTGGAGCGCTTCGAGCCTGTCGAACCGCCCTACAAATATGGGGACATCCTCTTCTTCTTGAACAAAAACACAGGGGATGCCTATCACTCCTGCGTCTATTTGGCGGATGATTTGGTTTACACCAAAAACGGCAGAAACCTGCTCTCCCCTTGGCTGATCACACGCCGTGAAGATGTAGAGAAAATTTATCTCTACCGTGGAGATGGACGCGTTCAGGGCTTCCGTTTGAAAAAAACTGAGTAGCTCAGTTTTCGATTCAAATCGGCCCATTCAGCAATGCGCCAGCACTTCAATCTCGACCAAAGCTCCAAGCGGCAATCCCGCAACAGCGATGGTCGAACGTGCAGGTTTGTGATCGCCGAAAGCTTCCTGGTAGATGGCATTCACCTTGGGGAAGTCGGCCATGTTCGTCAGAAAAACCGTGGACTTCACAACATGGCTAAGGCTCAACCCTTGTGCTTCAAGAAGAGAACGGATGTTCTTCAGCACCTGCCGCGCTTGACCTTCCACATCCAGTGCTTCGATTTTTCCTAGTTCAGGATCAATCGGAATCTGCCCCGAACAAAACAGGAAACCACCACATCTCACAGCCTGCGAGTAGGGGCCAACCGCCTTCGGAACCAGGGGAACATCGTTGATCAAAGTCATGGACATGAGTTTGCATCTACCAGCGATGGCTCATGCGTCAATCAAGAGATCACAGGCTAGTTTTGCAGGCTTGGGCAAGTCAGAGCGGAGGATTTCGTGTCAGAAAGGTAGGTTGACTGGGTCACGACGCTGCCATCCTTGGGTAGCTATGAACTCACGCGCCTTGTTCTGCTGCTTCACGCTTCTGACTCAAGTCTGTCTTGCCGACGACGACACCCCCGTTCCTTCCGAAGTTCGAGCTCTGGTGGAATCTGCGGTCACCGCCTTGAAGTCAGGAGATGATGCCGCACTGATCTCCTGCTGGCATAGCCCTGAGGAACTCGCCAAGCTCAAACAAGCCCAAGTGACTAGCGCCAAAGAGTCCCCCGAAAAGCCAGTCGATGCGGCGAAGGAAGGCGAAAAAGAATTGAAGCGACGTACCAAGGACAACATCGTCACACTAACCCGCGCGGCTCAGCTCCGCAGCATGTTGACCAAGCTGCTAGCAGACATCGGACAGCTTTCGCTTGCTGAGATTGATCTGGATGAAGACGAAGCCTCCAGCCCAGACTTGCCCATTTATGACAATGCAGACCTTTCTTTGAGAGCTCAAGATGGGAGCGAGATCCGCATTGGCGTTGATGAAATCGTCAAGATCAACGGTGTCTGGAAATTCAAAGGACGCCTTGAGGACGACTTCATGGTTCAGCTGCCTGAAGTAAACTGATCCGTTGCAGCGATTTAGGAGGCGGAGCCTTGCAGGGATTGCCCTGCTCCAAGCTTGAGACGACTGCTTGCACATGGCAGAAGATCACTGCTCATGCGCCTCGTTGTTCTCCTCCTCACTCTCTACCCTCTGCTCTCCGCTTTGGCGGCAGAGCCGTTGCTGCTCGTGCACTACATGCCGTGGTATGCCACGAAGGATGTCAGCGGCGCTTGGGGCTGGCATTGGACGATGAATCACTTCGATCCAGAGCAGATAAAGTGGGACGACCAGCGGAGAATCGCTTCGCATGACTACCCGCTGATCGGGCCCTATGACTCCGGCGATGATCACGCGCTCGAATGCCAGGCGCTGCTCATGAAGATCGCCGGGCTCGATGGAGTCGTGATCGACTGGTATGGCACGAGCGAACTCAATGACCACGTGATGAATCATCGCAACACACAGAAGTTTATCCCGTGGCTCAAGAAGGCAGGTTTGAGCTTTGCATTGTGTTATGAAGATCAAGCGGTGAAGTCGCTGAAAAATGGCGAAGACGTGAAACAGGCCGAAAAGGACCTGAAATGGGCCGAGGAACACTTTTTCGCCGATCCGAGCTATGTGAAACAGAATGGCCGTCCGGTGCTACTCGTCTTCGGACCGCAGCATTTGAACTGGAAGTTCGATTGGAGCTCCACACCGCTCGTTTTCGGCCTTCCGCATCTGGTGAAGCAAAAGGTTCTTGATGGTGCCTTCGCGTGGCCGCCAGTCACGGCTGGCAAGTCGCTCTTGCCGGAACAGTGGAAGAAGGAACTCGGCCTCATCTACGAGCTAAAGATGCCCTTCATCGCCACGGCGTTCCCCGGCTTCAAAGACATCTACCAACAAGCGGGCGTGCACGACAGCTACGGCGGCATCGCCTCGCGTAACGGACTCACGATGAGCGAATCCCTCACTCAAGCTCTTAAAAGCAAAGCCCCTATCATCCAGATCGCCACTTGGAATGACTACGGCGAGGGCACGATGATCGAGCCGACACGCAACAACGGCTTCCGTCATCTCGAAAAGCTCCCGCGCTGCGGCAATCCGGCTGATCTACGTCTGCCGGTGATGCTTTATCAACTCCGCAAACGCGGCGGTGATGCTGCAAAGCTCGATCAAGCCGCCGCGCAGATGTTTGCGTCAAAGTTCACCGAAGCCGAGGTCATCCTCGCCAGCGTGAGCCGCGAACTCGGCAGGCAACCCATCGACGGCGGCTACCATCTCACCACTGAACTGCTGTATCGCGAGGAGCCCGGCATCAGCGCCGCTCAAAACCAGCGTTGCAGGCTCGATGTCTATGCCCCAGCCACGAAGAAGCATTTCCCCACCGTCATCTGGTTTCACGGCGGCGGCTTGACTCAAGGCGAGCGCTCCATCCCGCTGCCGCTGCGCAATCAAGGCATTGCCGTCGTCAGCGCGAACTACCGCCTCAGCCCCGGCGTGAAGTCGCCCGCGTTTATTGAGGACGCTGCCGCAGCCATCGCATGGACCTTCAAGCACATCACTGACTTTGGCGGCGATCCGCAGCGCATCTTCATCTGCGGTCACAGCGCCGGAGCCTACCTCACGCTCATGTGCGGCCTCGACAAGCAGTGGCTCGGCAAGCACGGCGTCGATGCCGATCAAATTGCCGGTCTCATCCCACTCAGTCCGCAAGTGATCACGCACTTCACCATCCGCGACGAGCGCGGCATCAAAGAAACGCAGCCCATCATCGACGACCTCGCGCCGCTTTTTCACGTCCGCAAGAACGCCCCTCCCATCCTCCTCATCACCGGCGACCGCGAAAAAGAGCTCATGGGCCGCTACGAAGAATGCGCTTACTTCTGGCGCATGATGAAACTCACCGGACACAAAGCCACGACGCTGCACGAACTCGACGGCTTCGACCACGGCAAGATGCCCGAGCCTGCCTTTCCGCTGCTCGTGAAATTTGTGGAGGCCAGTGAGTCGAATTGAAACATCGCATCAAGACGCAGCCGAGCCTTAGCGTATCTCCGAAGATGATCCTTCACACTTTTCTCCTGCTGTTTGCCTCCGCCGTAGGCGCTCTCGATCATCCGCACGTCACTGCTGAACCGCAAAAGACTGGCTGCTGACGGCGAAAAAAGTGCTTACGTCATCGACAAGCCGAAGTTTAAGCGGCTTCGGCGACGTGAGTCGTATAAGCACCTGCCGGAGCTTTGGCCATAAAGGCGAGCGTTAGTCATTTTGGCAACAATGTGTAGCTCAAGCTTCCTGAGGCGCAGGTGGAGACTGTGCAGGCGAATCAAGGCCCGCTCGATCTGCTGCTTGTCAGCGACAGCATCACGATTCAGTGCGGCGACTGATAAGAGAAACATTTCCCTGGCCCCAAAGCCGTGAAGATTGGCAATCAGCAGTGACAAACGCAGAATGGGCTGTGATGACGGGATCACGACGGCACCGAGGGGACTCTAGCCGAAAGCCGTTGGGCTCATGATCGGCGACAACAACATGTTTTTCACCCTCGAAACCAGCATCGAAACTGCCACACTCAGTATTCAAATGTGCGTGAAGAATCTCCGCGAAAAATTCCCCACTGCTGCGATCATCGTTGCGAAGATTCTGCACGCCCACAGGCCCGGCAACGCCTTCTACGAGAACAGCCAGAAGACCAATGCCGACCTCGACCAGCTGAAGCTCGACAGTGACGCCAAACTAAAAGTGCTCGACCTGCGGAGCGACTTCACCAACACCGAGGGCACCACTCAGAAAGACCTCTTCATGCCGAACAACATCCATTTCTCGCCCGCGGATTATGCGGTGTATGTAAAAAAAATTGAAGCCACTGCTGAAGCGAACCGACCTTGCTCGCGGATCGTCCCAAGAAAGTCGGCGGCTGGTCCACCTGTTACGCCAGTATGAGATGTGTTCAGCAGCGCATCACACGTCATCGATGTTGAAAGTGATGCTTAGACTGGATCTGTTCCTTGGTGGCTTTCGAGAAATAAACTCTGTTACTCCTCGCTAAGAAGGGCGAGTCTGTGAGATTCCTTGTTTCCAAAAAATCCATGCGTTCTTTCGCTCTGTTTCTTTTTCTTTCGATGACTCAGGCACAGGCCGTCCCAGTGCCAGTGACGGTGAATGCAAAGACCGGGATGAGCCGTGGGGGCCAGACTTACTTCGTGAAGGGAGCGGGTGGGGAGATGCATCTGGAGGAGCTGTCGGCGCGTGGGGCGAACTCGCTGCGGACGTGGAGCACGAGTCGATTGACGCAAATCTTGGAAAAGGCAGCAGAGCTGGATCTAACGGTGAGTGCAGGGATTTGGCTAGAACCCGAGTGCTCGTGGTTTTCCTACCGCAATCCTGAGCATTGCGCTAAGCAGCGAGCGCGAGTAAAGCAAGAGGTGATGAAGTTCGGGGATCATCCGGCCTTGCTCGCGTGGGGGCTGGGCAATGAAGCCGAAGGGGATGGCAGTAATGTAGCTTACTGGCAGCAACTGGATCAGCTAGCCCTGATGGTACAAGAACTCGATCCGGCGCATCCGACCTTCACGGCAGTAGCTGGACTAAGTGCAGAGAAGGCGAAAGGGCTGAACGAACACACACCGCATCTCGATTACATCGGGATCAACACCTATGGCGGGATTTTTGGCCTGAGGGAGAGTTTGCCCAAGATCGGCTGGACACGGCCCTGGATGCTAACGGAGTGGGGACCGCGTGGTTTCTGGGAACAGCCCAAGCACAAGTCAGGCGCACCGTTGGAGCAAACCAGCAGTGCCAAAGCAGCAAGCATTCGCCGCGGGTATGACGAGGTGATCACTCAAGTGCCGGGATGTCTCGGCAGCTATGCCTTTGTGTGGGGATGGAAATTTGAAGCCACGGCGACATGGTTCGGCCTACTGACGCACGAGGGCATGACGACTTCGTCTGTCGATGTACTGCAGGAAAAATGGAGTGGCAAAGCGCCTGCCAATCGAGCTCCTGAGATCGAACCCATGCGTGGTGTGCCCAAAGAAGCAGTGAAACCCGGCAGCTCGTTCAGAGCAGAAGTCGTGGCACGAGATCCTGAGGGGGATGCGTTGGTCTGGGAATGGTCCGTCTTCAAAGAGAAGACCACTCACAACGCAGGCGAGAAGCCAAAGATGCCCGCTGCCCTCAAGGAGGTGGTTCTTTCCACATCGACCCATCAGGCCGTGATTCAGGCTCCGAGAAAACCAGGCGTGTATCGCCTACACGTCTGGGTGAAGGATGGCCAAGGTCATGCGGCGACAGCCAATCTGCCCTTCGAGGTGGAAAAGGTCGTCTCCCCCTGAGACTGACGAAGGTAGAAAGGATCAAACCAAAGCAATCCATCAGGATGGAAAGCTGCGATGGATGAGGCTTCGTGCTTTCCTGACCTTGGGTAAGAACGTAGCTTGATGATTCCAACCCCATGCGTCCCCCACCAGGTTCCGGCCAGCGTTCCCCTCGTCATCGCCCAGCTCCCAAGCCCGCGGTTTCTCAAACTCCGCTCGGACAAATCGCCGAAGAACACGAGACCTGGAGACGCAGCCTGCCGGGCAAGCCTAGCCGCAGTGCGTTGCGCGAATACTGGCGCAGTCGCGATGCCTTGCATGGACCACGTGCCGACTACCAGCTGTGGCGTACCTGGCTGTGTGCGGACTGTCCGCCTGAACGTCGTCAAGATTCACTTGTGCTGCTGTCTCAAGCTTTGCGGAGCAAAGATCATGCTCAAGTTCTTGCCATACTAACGATGGCAGCAGGCTGGTTGCTGCAAGAAGAAGCGGAGGCATCCCCTGCCCTCGTGGAAAAGGTGCGCCTGCTACTCTCGGAGACTTTGCCACGGATAAAAAAAGCTGACGCGGATGCGGTCACTGCTTGGATGCTTTGGTTAGGCAGTGTGGCCGCAGGAGATCGCTCAGAAGTCATGAGCAGGCTAGCTGAGCATCTTTTCAAACAAATGGAACCAACCTGGCGCCCTGGACGCTGCCCCATGCTGCCGATGAGCGATCGCTTCCCGGCTCCGGCTCGTGTGATGACACGCTGGGTGGTGACCGCTCTGCGTCGCCTGCCGTGGGATGCTGCGGGACATCAGAGCATTTGGCGCTTACAGCGCAGCCTTCGACCCGTGGGCGCGATGATCCGACCGCTGGAGTGGGAGCTATTGATGCAGGCTGCTTCGACCGCACGGAGTTCGGGTCATTTGGCAGATGCCGCTCGTTTGACGGCGCTGGCTTTGCATTTGTTACCTGATCGCGCACCAGACGCTCTGCGTCAGCGTGCTGCTGTGGCGGCTTGGTTTCTGACGGAGCAAGGCATCGCACCGCCAGCGAGCTATGCGGTGTGTTTGGACGAACTCGGCTTCCCTGGAGAACCCATGACCAGCGAAAAAGGGCGCGAGGCCATGCGCCTGCATCGAGATGAAGCAGATCCTTTTCAGAATGACTTGCTCACCTCACTCGCGACCGACGCAGACTGGCAGATCCTTCAGGCGGCGGGCGTGATTTTGCAGCATCCCATGGCTGCCCTGGCTTGGGTTGGGCGTCGGGCTCAGTCCTACCAGATGAAAAAGCAAACGGAGGTGCTGCGTGCTGCTGCGAGGCTTTGCCAACGTCACGGAGCCTTGGGCAGCCTAGCTCGCATTCGTGCCGAGTTTCCTGAATCACCCCAAGCCATGCTTGAGCTGGTGCGCGGCCTGCGGGAAAGCCAGAGGCGCATGCCTCTGCTGCGGGATTGGCAGGAATGGCAAAGGATAACCCTGTGTCTGCGAGCCGCCTGGGCAAGGCTAGGCGATGCTACCGAATTTTACCGAGATGAAGAATCACTCTTCCTGCTGCATGAGATGCTGCTCGATCAGCAGACAACTTTGCACCGCTGCCTACCCGAGAACCTGCGGACGCTACAGTCTGAAGCTTCAGACGAAACACGTCGTCCATCGGCTCTGATTCGTGCGCTCGATGAAGAGCCCAAGCTCACGCGCTGCCTAGAGCATCAGCGAGCCGTCGAGCTGTGGTCCATCAGCGCCGAGCTACGCGAGCGAACAGAACTGGCAGACTGCGCGTGGATCAGTGTCGTCACTTGTGGAACCTTCGAAGCTCAACGCACACGCGTCAGCTGGATTCTCCAAACCGCTGGAGGACGCCGTCTCGGCCAAGGCAAACTGCGCAGCGATGAAGACAAGACGACGCTGGTGCAAGCATTGGTCGCCTCTTCGCGAGAGCTTTGTCCAACAGAACCACGACGGATTATGCTCGCGTCCGATGTTGATCTGTTGGGCTGGCCTGATGATCTCAAAATCACGAAGGTGGCATCGTGGGAAGCTGCTTTCCGTGACATGCGCAGTCGGACTTGATCTTTCATCCTACATGAACAGAAGGCAGAGATAGCGTGCGTTGTTCAGGATCACACTTCATCAGCCCAAGCAACCACAGTCGCCAGGATTCAGGCAGTCTTGCCAGATCAGGATCAGCCGCTAGGTCAGGCGGATGCAAATGACAAGTCATGACCTGAGGCATGAGTTCACCGTCATGCGCCATGCGGCCCGTCCACGCGAAGAAAAGTGTGCAGCCTAGCGCATAAAAGTCAGTTCGCGCATCCACCTCACTACCGTTGAACCGCTCAGGAGCCATGGTGTGAATGGAACCTGTCATGGCATGAAGACGCGCCTCGAAGGCAGGACGGCATTCCCCAAAATCAATCAGCTTCCAGCCGGCCCTGGAGTCGTGCATGACATTCCCTGGTTTGACATCCAGGTGCAGCAACTCCTGCTGATGCACGGCGGTCAGCGCAGCATGGAGCTGCTGGGCCAGCACGATCCAATGATCGTAAAGCAGAGGAGCCGCCTGCTCTAGAGTTTGGCCGTCGAGCCATTCCAAAGCCAACTCAGCTGGATTCTGGTCATTGCCTGAGTCGATGAGCTGAACCACTTGAGAATGCTTCACCTGATTCAAAGCGTTAATCTCACGACGCGCAGCATTTGCGTCCGCCACTTGCTTGAACGCGACGATTTCTCCACTCCCACGATGTCGAGCACGATGAAGCTTCGCACGCGGACTTTCCGCGATGATCTCTAGCAGCTCAAAATCAGCAATCGTCACAAGAGCGATCCTGCCGCGATCCGAAGCTTGCTGCAAGTCCGCAGCCACAAGGCTCGTTCCCGCAAGCCTGCCATGCGTCTTTTCCTGCTTACCCTTTTTTGCTCTGCGCTCTCCGCTACTGCAGCCCAGCGTCCGAACATCCTCTTTTGCTTCGCAGATGACATGGGCCGCTACGCCAGCATCTATCGTCAGATCGAGGGTCAAGGTACGCTGAATGACATCATTGAAACACCCAATCTGGATCGCATCGCACGTGAGGGTGTGCTCTTCAAGAACGCACACGTCACAGCCCCCTCATGCACACCTTGCCGAAGCTCGGTGCTCTCAGGTCAGTACTTTTGGCGAACGGGGCGAGCAGCCATTTTGCAGGGAGCGAAATGGGACATGAACATCCCTTCCTATCCACTGCTGCTGAAAGAAGCAGGCTATCACCTGGGCAAAATGTACAAGGTCTGGAGCCCTGGCACACCTGGTGATGCTCCCTACGGCCAACAAGCCCACGCGTATGAAAAAGCAGGCCGCCGCGTCAATGACTTCTCCGAACATGTGACCCGCCTGGTGGCCGAGGGAAAACCACTCCAGGAAGCCAAACAGGAGCTTTATGATGAAGTCGCCGCGAACTTCGACGCTTTCCTGGCCGATCGAAAAGCTGATCAGCCCTTCTGCTTTTGGTATGGCCCGACGAATGTGCATCGCAAATGGGTTAAGGGTAGCGGCGCAGCACTTTGGAAACTGAATCCCGATGACCTGAAAGGCAAGCTGCCCACCTTTCTGCCCGATGTGCCCGAAGTGCGTGAAGATCTGGCCAGCTACCTGGGCGAGGTCATGGCCTTCGATGCCTGCGTGGGCGTGCTTTTGAACAAGCTGGAAACGATGGGCGAACTCGACAACACACTGGTCATGGTGAGTGGCGATCACGGCGCACCAGGTTTTCCTCATGGCAAGTGCAACCTCTACGACTTCGGCACGCACGTCTCGCTCCTCGCCCGTGGTGCCGGCACAAAGCCAGGGCGTGTGGTGGATGATTTTGTGAACTTGATGGACCTCGCGCCGACTTTTCTGGAACTTGGAGATGTGAAGCGGCCCGACGTGATGACAGGCCGCAGTCTGCTGCCTGTGCTGCGCAGTGAAAAAAACGGTCAGGTGGACCCGGAGCGCACTTGGGTGGTCACTGGGCGCGAACGCCACGTGGAATCTGCACGCGCGGGATTCCTGCCTTACCCGCAGCGTGCCCTGCGCACCTCGGACTATCTTTTCATCGTGAACTTCAAACCCGAACGAATGCCCATGGGCGACCCTGGACAGCTCGATGCAGATGCCAGCACACTCACCGAAAACACACATACCAGCTTTGCTGACATGGACGGCAGCCCGACCAAGGCTTGGCTGATTGGTGAACACAATAATCCACAGTGGCAACAGCACTTCAACTGGGCCTTTGGAAAACGACCTCGTGAGGAACTCTACCACATCAGCCAAGATTCTCATGAAGTGAAAAATTTAGCGGATGATCCCCACTACAAGACGATCCAGGATCAACTCCGCGAGCGACTCATCGCCGAGCTCAAACGAACCCAAGACCCCCGTTTGCATGGCGATGGCGTTTTCTTCGAAACACCGCCCATGGCGGGTCCTCTACCTGATGATGTCTCTAAGCCCAATCGCGGTAAAAAGGCAGGTGGTAAAAAAGCCAAGTGAACTCACCTGCGCCAAATGGTGCCTAACACTGCGCAAGATTGGGAACGCATGCCCTGAATCTGTCAGCGTTGGTAGAGTCTCATGATCAATCTCACTCGCCTTTACTGTGACATCGCCCAGCCCATGGATCACTTGCGCTACGGTCGTGGCCAGGGTGCTCCCAGCACAGCGGCAGAGCGTCGCCCCATTGTGGTCTGGAACATCACACGCCGCTGCAACCTGAAATGCCTGCACTGCTATCAAGACTCTGACGCCAAGCACTATCCCGGTGAACTCGACTGGAAGCAGTGCCAGAATGTCATTGACGACCTCGCACAGTTCAAGGTGCCCGCTCTTCTGCTTTCAGGCGGTGAGCCCATGATTCATCCGCGCTTCTTTGAACTCGCAAAGTATGCCACTGGACACGGCCTGCGCCTCACTCTTTCCACAAATGGCACCCTGATCGGTGCTGAGGAAGCTCGTCAGCTAAAGGAGATTGGCTTCTCTTACGTGGGTATCTCGTTGGATGGCATGGGAGCAACCCACGATCACTTTCGTGGACGTCGCGGTGCCTTTGAAAAAGCAGTGGCCGCCTTTCGCCATTGCAAAGCCGTGGGGCAAAAGGTGGGCCTACGCTTGACCTTGTCACGTCACAACATCGACGATTTGGACAACATTCTCGACTTCATTGAGCGCGAGGACATCGAACGAGTTTGCTTTTATCATCTTGTCTATAGCGGACGCGGTGCAGATCTGATCGAAGTGCCCCACGACGACACTCGTCGCGCTCTCGATCAAATCTTGGATCGCACCGCCAAGTGGGCTTCAGAAGGAAGACCTCGCGAAGTGCTAACCGTCGATCAGCCCGTGGACGGACCCTACCTCTATCTGCGACTGCTGCGTGAAGATCCTGAACGCGCGGCAAAAGCTATGGAACTTCTGACTTGGAATGGAGGTGGAGCCAACAGTTCAGGCACAGGTATCAGCAACATTGACACACAAGGCAATGTGCACCCTGATCAGTTTTGGCACGACCTTACGCTTGGCAATGTGAAGGAGCGTCCGTTTAGCGAAATCTGGACGAATCGAGATCACCCCGAATTGAATGCTTTGCGCAAGCGCAAAGATCATCTGACTGGCAAATGTTCCACTTGCCGATGGCTCCAAGTTTGCGGCGGAGGTTTCCGCGTTCGTGCGCTGCAAATGACTGGTGATTTTTGGGCACCCGATCCGTCCTGCTACTTGCGAGAAGACGAAACCCATGTCGAAGCACTCGCCGCATGAAACTGTAAAAATGGAATCCATGCCTCCCGTGAAGCATGAAGCGAATCCATGAGTTTAACCTAAATCAAGAACTCGAGATTCAGTGCCAAACCCCGTCCTTCGTGGGATCGCCGGGGGCATTGAAGATCTGCATTTTGTTGATGCTGGGGAAGCGGGTGTGATCGGTGAACTGGCGGACGATTGGCTTTGGCTCGTCGAGCTCGCAGAACTGCCCAGTAGTGGCGAGATAACCGTGGCTGAGCCAGTGGATGACGAGGATGTAACCATCGGGCAGACTCTGAAAGCTGGGGATGAGTCGCAGTGGGTTGTTCGGCACGTCCAGGGTGCCGAGTTTCCCCACGGTTTTCTCTTCGGAGTCGATTCTGATGGTGAAGATGCACGACTTCATGAGCTAAAGGCGTCCGCCCGTTTCGAAATCGTCGAGCTTCTTGCCCGCCTCCTGTGCGGTGGTGATCTCCGGCTCGGCTTCGAGCTTCGTCGTCTTGTCCGCGAGCCGCAGCGTGGCTCCTTCGCTCAGCTCGATATGGATCGATTTGTCCACGTAGAGGATGGATCGGTTTTTCTTGGGGCCGTGCTGATGCACACCGGGCAGAAAGACCAGTTAGTTCTTCTCCCGCAGCCGCACGATCCATCAAAAAACCTCCGTACACGAGATGAAGTTCTACAAGCACACGCGTCACACGATCACCCGCGCCACGGCTTTCCTCGCTAAACTCCAAAATGTGCAAGCGCAAGATTGCGCCCCTCGATTGCAGAAAAGAGAGCGAAACCGTTGCCTTCGTCGCTGCCTCTGTTTTTGATCATCGCAAACAGCCCGTTGCCTGCCTCTGGATCAGCGTCCTGTCAGATCGCATCACGTCGAGCAGGTTGGACCTGCACGGAGCGAAGGTGCAGCAATTCGCAGAGCAGCTCTCAAAGCAGCTTGGGTATCAAAGGTGACTCGACTAGAATCAGACGTTGAACCGCCATTCCACGACGTCACCATCCCGCATGACGTAATCTTTGCCTTCGATCCGCAGCTTGCCTGCCTCACGGGCTTTAGCTTCAGAGCCAAGCGTGACGAGATCATCAAAGTGAACAATCTGAGCGGCAATGAAACCACGCTCAAAGTCACCATGAATCACCCCAGCCGCTTGAGGAGCCTTCATGCCTTTGGTGATGGTCCAGGCACGCGTTTCTTTTTCTCCCGTGGTTAGATACGTTTGTAGGCCCAGGAGACTGTAAACGCTCTTGATGAGCTGATTCACACCGCTGTCGGAGACACCCAGGTCAGCCAAGTAAGCTTTGGCGTCATCTTCAGGCAGATCCACCAATTCATTCTCAATTGCCGCGCTCACCACACAAGCATTTGCCGCGTGGGAGTGACTGACATATTCGCGCACTTTGGCCACAAGCGGATGTTTATCAGGGTCCTTAGTCGCCGAAGCAAGATCAGATTCTGCCACATTGCAGGCATAGATACATGGCTTGCCGCTTAACAGGAAGAAGGACTTCATCAGCTTGCGTTCATCGTCCGTCAGATCAGCCGTGATGGCAGGCTTCATGGCATCCAGATGCGGCAGCAATTTCTCGCTGAGGGCTAATTCCGCTTTAGCTTCCTTGTCACCACTCTTGGCTTTTTTCTCGCAGCGTTCTTTGCGGCGCTGAACAGCTTCGAGATCAGCAAGAATCAACTCGGTGTTGATGACTTCGATGTCACGAATGGGGTCCACACTGCCATCCACGTGGGTGATGTCACCATTTTCAAAGCAACGGACGACGTGAACGATGGCATCGACTTCGCGGATATGGCTGAGGAACTTGTTTCCCAGACCTTCCCCTTGGCTTGCGCCTTTCACCAGACCAGCGATGTCCACGAACTCAATGGCAGCAGGCACAATTTTTTGCGAACCACTGATTTTTGACAAAGCTGCCAGACGCTCATCAGGCACGATCACAACACCTTGATTGGGCTCAATGGTGCAAAAAGGATAGTTTGCTGCCTCCGCTTTGCGGGTGCGAGTGACAGCATTAAAAAGAGTGGATTTGCCTACGTTGGGCAGGCCGACGATTCCAGCTTGTAGCATAAGGGGCTGCGAGGATAGCGGCGAAGCCTGGGAGCGCGAATGAAATTCGAGGGCAGGTCGTTTTTTGAAAGTCCAACGCCAGGGGAGAATAATGCAGCATTGTCGCACGTTGAGTGGGGGATGCATCGCTCTCTCACAAAAGACATCGCCCAAGGCGGGATCGCCTTCGCAACGGTTGGGGTTGCTGCTTTTTCAGTCTGGGCCTTTGCCGCCACTTGGTTTCGTCAGTGGTGTGGGGAACTAGCCATGTACAGCACGATTGCGCTCGTTTTTCTGGTCGGCTCTGGGCTGTTGATGGGCGCTTTGGCAGGTGGCATGGGCAAGTTTTACTGCCGTTTCCTTCCTGCCTTTTTCGCCTATGCCGTGCTCTGGTGTGCGGCTTGGTTCAGCATAGGAGGCCGGTTAGGGGAATGGGTCGGGGCTGCTGCGGGCTGCCATATCTTCACGATTTTGTTACTTGGAAAAAAGCCCCCCCATCTTCTGCTGCGATCAGCCCTAATGCTCTTTGCGCTTCACACAATCGGCTACTTTGCCGGAGATGCGGCCATGTATGACCTATGGGTGCCACGCGCAAAAAGCCCTGAAACAACGTTCGAAGAACGAAAGCTCTACCTGGTCCTGGCCAAGTTATCCTGGGGACTTTGTTACGGATTTGGATTTGGAGCTGGCATTGGCTGGCTGTTTCATGAAGCCAGGAAGTCATCAACGCCAAGGACCGAAGCGTGATCGGCGTGTCAGAGCGTTTTCACTTTGCTGTCAGCCGAGCTTCAGCACAGGATGATGCATGAGACGACTCCTGTGCCGACTTAGCGGACAGCCCCTAGGCTACTATGAAGATTCACGCCCCAGGCGCCTGGGTTGGGGATGCCACCCTCGTCTGATCCTCGCACTGCTCGTCATAGGCGGCTCGGTTCTCTTTCATTACTTGGGGACGACAGCACATGAAAATGAATTCACTGGTCGAGTGCAGCGGCTGAAGTTTCCTTCGGCTGAAGAAGAGGTCGCGCTCGGCCTACAATCTGCACCTGGCATGATTCGACAAATGGGCGGCCTCTCGGCCGATCCGGCTGCGCGAGCTCATGTGCAACGTGTGGGAGAAAGACTGGTGAAAAGCACGCTGGCCAGAGTCACTCCGTATCGCTTTGAGTTTCAGCTCTTGGCCGATTCCCGAACCATCAATGCCTTTGCATTGCCTGGAGGCCCCATTTTCATCACAGAGGCTCTCTACCGCTTGCTAAAAAGTGAAGATCAACTGGCAGGAGTCCTCGGGCATGAGATCGGGCATGTGGTCGGTCGGCATTCGAATGAACAAATGGCTGTCACAGGCCTCTGGAATGGGATCGCCCAAGGGCTAGGCATCCTTTTGAGTGATGGACAAAGTCATGGAGGCGCTCAAATCGCCAACACTGTGGCCAGGCTGCGTGTCATGAAGTTCGGTCGTGATGATGAGCTGGAGTCCGATGCGCTCGGCGTGCGCTTCATGATCGAAGCAGGTTATCAACCTGAAGGCATGATCGGCGTCATGGAAATCCTAGCCCGAGCAGCACAGGGAGGCCGACAACCAGAAATGCTAAGCACCCATCCCAACCCCGAAAATCGCGCACAGAAAATCCGTGAACTGATCGCTGAGCTTCGAAGCTCGAAGCGCTGATCTTTGCCCCTCTACCGCATCATGCCTGAAGAAGAGTCCCTCCATGAACGCGAGCTTGGTGGTCAGCTGCTCGCTAGCGTTTCACGCTCGTTTTACCTCACGCTGAAAGCACTGCCTGCCGAGCTGCGAGAGCCCATTTCCTTAGCGTATCTGCTGGCACGCACCGCCGATACCTTGGCGGATACCGCGACAGCTCCAGCGGAGCTACGACTGCAATGCTTGGATGAGTTTGAGATGCTGATCCTAAGCAACTCAGAAGCCAAGCCAACCCGCCAACGACTCACGCAGCGGATCCAGCAAAGCTTTGTGCAATGCCAACAAGATCAGGCTGAGCGACGCTTGATGGAACGATTCAGCGATGGCTTGGATTGGCTAAGCACCATGCGTGGAGCATCACTTAACGCGATCCAAAATGTACTGCGGCACATCATTCATGGCCAGAGGCTAGACATCCAGCGCTTCCCAGCGGACGGAACACTGCACTGCCTGTGCACTGATGCAGAATTGGAAGAATACACCTGGCTGGTCGCTGGCTGCGTGGGTGAGTTTTGGACCGAGATGTGCGCATTGGAAAAGCCAGACGCATTAGCGCCAGCGGTCAGCTTAGCCCACTTGCAGCAGGAAGGAGCAAAGTTTGGACAAGGGCTACAGCTCATCAACATCCTTCGTGATATTGGCGAAGATGTGCGGGACGGACGCTGCTACTTGCCTGGATTTTCTGCCGAAGACATTCGCCAAAACCCTCGTCTTTTGGAGCCTGCGTGGGACCACTGGCGGACTCGCTGCCACCAACATCTGGAAAGTGGGCTCAGTTACGTGACCCAGGTCGCCGATGCTCGCCTACGCTATGCCACGGCACTGCCACTGCTGATCGGGGTTAGAACCCTCGCGCGGATGAAGTCAGCCAGTTGGCAGCAGCGCTTGGTAGGCATCAAAATCAGCCGCCTGGACGTTGCCAAAATTTTAGCGGAAGCCGCCATTTCATGCCGAACGGCAGACGGTGTTCGTCAGCTTTTCCAAAAACTCAGCTAAGGTCGCCGCGCCCTTGCACCTGTGGCGCTTTGCGCGAAGCTAAACGGTGCCTGAAAGTGAAACCATCTCCAAACCTACTGCGCGCTTCGAGGATCTGCGCGGCATCCTGCGTTATGTGCCGCAGTTCCGGCAACGCGTCTTTGTGATTGCGATCGATGGTGCCCTGATGAGCCAACCTGGCTTCAGCAGCATTTTGCAAGACGTGGCCGTGCTACAATCACTGAACATTGAAGTGGTGCTGGTCTTTGGAGCACGGGCACAAATGCGTGTGCTGGCAGAAAAAAGACACGTGCAACTCAGCAGTGACGATGGCATGAGCCGCACGGATCATGCCACGCTGGAAATCGCGATTGAGGCCATCACTCGTCAGGCCAGCGAACTCATGGCGGACCTGACGGCACTGGAATTACCTGTCGTCATTTCAAATGCTCTCGCAGTACATCCAGCAGGAGTCATCGAAGGGGTGGATCAAGAATTCACCGGGCGGATTGAGCGTGTGGATGCCGAGTCTCTGCAAGTCTTGCTGAAAGCGGACATCATTCCGATCTTGCCCCCACTTGGCTACGACGGACGCGGAGCGACACTTCGCTTGAACTCGGATGCCGTTGCCACTGAGGTCGCCATCGCACTTCATGCGGCGAAGATCATTTTTGTGTCCGAGGCCGGTCTCAGTCATAGCGACGGCAGTCGGCTAGCGCAGCTGTCCATGGCAGAGGCACGTGAACTTTTCAAAAAGAAAGACCCTAGGCATGACGTGAATCTGCTGTCAAAATTACGCTACGGTGCGCTGGCTTGCCAAGAAGGCGTGCCCCGAGTGCATATCGTGGATGGCACACAGGACGAAGCTTTGCTTGCCGAACTGTTCAGCAACGAAGGAGTGGGCACCATGATTCATGCGGATGACTACCAGCAAATTCGCCGTGCGATGTCCTCCGACGTTCCAGCTCTGCTTTCGATGATGCAGCAGTCGATGGACGACGCTGCTCTGGTGCCACGCACCCGTGAACAAATCCAGGCTCGCATCAAAGACTTCTTCGTACTCGAAACCGATGGGAACCCCATCGGCTGTGTGGCGGTGCATTCTTATGATGAACCTGCCGGACGTATCGCTGAATTAGCCTGTCTCTTTGTGCGGCGCAGTCACAAAAACCGCGGTCACGGTCAACGCTTGGTCGCTTTTGCCGAAGAAATGGCGCGGCAACGGGGATGTGAGACCCTGGTGGCACTAAGCACACAGGCCTTCCGTTTTTTTGAGGAAAAAATGGGCTTTCAGGTCACTACCCCCGATGCACTCCCGGCTACACGTCGAGAAAAATATGATCGCAGCGGTCGAAACTCGAAGGTTCTGATCAAGCAGCTCAAGTGAGCACGTTGATAGCCCTTCATTCACCGCTTTCTTGCCATGTTATCCTTTCGAGTTTTTGGTCTTCGACACCGAGCAGTGACTGCTGCTCTGTGCCTCTCTACAGTGCTGCCCCCTGCCTTGGCTGCGCCACAGCCGGAAATCATCTCACCACAGGTCAAAACTTGCGTGGAGAAAGCAGTCGCTTGGCTCTTGAAACAACAACAGCCTGCGGGTCACTTCACCGAGCAAAAATCGAATCAAAATCCACGCCCCGGTGATGTGCCTAGCCACAGCGCTGCCATGACCTCCCTCGCCCTCATGGGACTCGCATCGGTGGGGCACATGCCAGGAAATTCGACACCTGAAAGCAAAGCCGCCGAACGAGCGCTAAAGTTCATCGTCAATCATGTCGAGCCTGATGAAAACGGATACTTAGGGCGCAGTGATCGCAGCCGCATGTACGGACACGGCATCATGACCTTGATGCTCACAGAGATGTTAGGCATGTCGCCAGAGGCAGAGACGGATCGCAAGGTGCGTGAACTGGCTGAAAAAGGCATTCGTCTTATTTTGAGAGCTCAGCAGACCCCAAAGAGTGAAGCCAATCGCGGAGGCTGGCGCTACGAACCCAGCAGCAGCGATAGCGACATCAGCGTAAGTGTTTGGCAACTGATGGCACTGCGTGCTGCCAAAAACAGTGGGATCGAAGTGCCCAAAGAAGCCATCGACAACGCCGTGGCCTACATCAAGCGAAGCTACCGTGCAGAGCGCGACAGCAATGGGCAACTGAAGCAGATGGAAGCCGCTTTTAGCTACGAGCCTTATGGTGGACGCCAGACATTTTCCACGACCTCTGCAGGCCTTCTTTCCCTGCAAGTCGCAGGCCAATATGATGTGCCAGAAGTGGTCGGTTCATCCAACTGGCTGCTCAAATTTCCGCCTGAGGTGAATGAGCCCTGGTTCTTTTACGGCTGCTATTATTACGCTCAGGGCATGTATCAGCGTGGAGGTGACCATGCAGCTACCGCTAGGCAAAAAACGGAAAACATGCTGGTCTCAAGCCAAAGCCTGGAAGGGGCCTGGTATCCGCGCAATGGCAATGAAAAGAGTGCGGGTCCTGTCTATGCGACTGCACTGGCTCTGCTCAGCCTGAGTGTTTACCATCACTTCCTTCCGATCTACCAAAAGTAAAACAAAGGCCGCTAGGAGCTGTGTTTAAACGCTGGGAGATTTCACGCTTCAGGGGCCTGAAGCGTGAAGATAAAAACCAACCAATGGGACAACGAATCAACCCGCTTTTCCAGGCAGATCGACCAGCATTTGTGCGTTGCTTGGATACCGCTCGCATAGTGTAATGACACGCTGGATGGCATCAATCGGTTTCCCACCAGCCAGGCCACGACGCAACATGTGAATTTTGTCCAATTGGAAGGCGGGGAGGAGCAATTCCTCACGGCGCGTTCCTGATTTGAAGATATTGACGGCAGGGTAGTAGTATTGCTCAGCCAATTTGCGATCGAGCACGAGCTCCATGTTGCCAGTGCCTTTGAACTCCAGGAAAATCACGTCATCCATGCGGCTACCCGTTTCGATCAGTGCGGTTGCCAATATGGTAAGGCTACCAGCACCACGAGTGTTTCGAGCTGCTGCGAAGAGTCTGCGTGGGATTTCCATGCCACCGACAGCCATACCACCACTCATGGTCGCTCCACCTGACTTAGCGTTGTTGAAGGCACGTGCCAGACGAGTGATGCTATCCATGAGCATGAAGACATGTTCACCTGCCTCGACGAGACGTTTGGCGCGCTCAATTGCCAGGGTGGCGATGCGCGTGTGACTCTTCACGTCTTGATCGTTCGAGCTGGCAAAGACCTCCGCATTCGCAAAGACACGCTTGAATTCCGTAACCTCTTCGGGCCGTTCATCCACCAAGAGCAAGATCAGATGCATACCGGGGTGATTTTGCACGATGGCCTCGGCGATGTGTTGAAGCAGGGTCGTTTTTCCGGTGCGAGGTGGTGCGACAATGAGACCACGCTGGCCACGTCCCACGGGTGTAAACATGTCGATCACACGCGTGGTGACGCGTTCCTTAGTGGTCTCGAATTGAATCCGTTTGTTAGGATTTACTGCCTTCAGTTCTTCGAACAGGGGGAGGTCACGAACCGACTCTGGCACACGTGCATTCACCTCTGTGATGCTGGTAATGATCAGCCCACGAGGGCCCTTCTGTGCAATGCCTTTGACGTGCATGCCTTCACGAAGCCCCAGCTGACGAATCGTATCGCCATGGACAAAAGGATCGAGGGGATGCTGCGCAAACATGCGATCCCGTAGGCGCAAGAAGCCATGGCCTTTGAGATTCAATTCCAAAATTCCTTCAGCCGGCTCAGGTGGGCCAAGCACTACTTCAGGAGACATGGGCGAATCATCGTCATGAGGTTTGTTGCCATTCGGGCCTGCATGTCCCTGAGAGGAAGGAGGAGCACCGCCTGACTGTTGAGCCAAACGACGAGCCAGTTTTTCGGCCTTGAAGCGTTCTCTGCGCTCCTTCCAGCGCTCCCAGCGCGTCTTTTTGCGACCTGGTTCTTGTCCTGACCCCGCTTCTTCAGCGCTAGACTCAGCTTCGTCATCACCCATCTCATCTGGGGATGGCTCGCTCGCAGGCGTGGCGGTCTCCACGTTGACCTGAGCTGTAGCTACAGGTTCTGGAGCAGAGGTGATGGTGGGCACAGAAGTCACTTTGCGTTCGACCGCAACCTCTAGCTCCAGAGCGACAGGTGCCGTCATGTCCCCTTCGGCCTGAGCCACCGGCTCCGCGACAGGAACTTCAGGCATTGAAGCCACTGCTGGAACCTCCTGCATCTTCGCGAGAATCGCAGCGGCTTTTTTCTGCACCGCATTCAGACGCTTCCGTTTCTGCGGTGCAGTTTCTTCAGGGGCTGCGGGGAGTTCCATTGCCGCAGGGAATTCCACGGGAGCTTTTTCCACCGCTGTAGCAGCCACGGCTTCCTCAGGCTCACTTCTAGTTTTAGCCCGCTTCACAGGAGCTTTTTTTGCCGTAGCCTTTTTCGCAGATGCAGCCTCCTTCTTGGCAGGTGCGGCTTTTTTCGCAGCAGCTTTCTTCGCGGCTCTTTTCTTTGGCGCTTCTTCAGGCTGGATGTTGTCGCTCATGGTTGGTTGGGGGGAGATTTAATCAAGCGAGTCGGCGATGCTGTCGTCGATCTCAAAGTTGGAATGAACATTCTGGGTATCGTCGTAGTCATCGAGCAGGTCATGGAGCTTGATGACGGACTTCGCCGTTTCCACATCGGTCAATACGATGGGTGTGCCCGCTTGGTAAATCAGCTTGGGTGCATTTGCACTGATGCCTTTTTCACGCAGCGCTGCGACGACCTGGAAGAGCTGATCCGTGGCCGTGTAGAGAAGCCATTCGTCGCCACCATCTTGCACATCATCAGCACCTGCGTCCAAAGCCAACTCCATGGCAGCATCCTCAGACAGTGTGCCCTTGTCGAAACGCAATTCACCACGGCGGGTGAATTGATAAGCCACGCTGCCAGCATCGGCAAAGGTGCCTCCATTCTTCGAAAGTAGGATGCGCAAATCATTGGCGGCGCGATTGCGATTGTCGGTGACGACTTCGATCATGAAGGCTACGCCAGCAGGGCCATAACCTTCATAGGTGATTTCTTCGATAACGGCTCCGCCCAGTTCACCTGTGCCTTTTTTGATGGCTCGCTCAATGTTGTCATTGGGCACGTTTGCAGCCTTGGCCGCGCTGATGGCACTGCGAAGCCGTGCGTTGAGGTCTGGATTCCCTCCCCCATGCTTCGCTGCGATGGTGATTTCCTTGGACATCTTTGAAAAGACGCCTCCTCGCTTTGCATCGATCACCGCTTTGGTGCGCTTGATCTTCGACCACTTGTTGTGACCTGCCATGATGGATATGCTGAGAGATGGATGGGGGATGACCTTCTGTCGGGCTGAATCAAACCATGCACCAGAGGTGCATGACGCCCACGCGAGGGGTGAAGAAAAGGATGGAAACAAAAAAGCGGCATCGCCGCGGTAGCCAAACCATGGCAGCCCGGAATGACCGAAAATTGCCGAGAGAGAGTTTCGTGAGGGACACCACCCTGCTGAAACCGCTACTCTGAATGATGGAGCGGATACCATGAGCCCGACTCAATGAGTGGACCATGAACAATTGAAGTGTGCGGGAGGGCTGTGCGTCTTGCAAGGTGTTTTTTCCACGACACCTGACCACGATGCCTGCGCGATTTTCGAGGTTGAGAAAATGAAGCGCGCAAGCGATGAAGCCCATTCCTGCTTCCCCTGCCCTGCTCATGTCCGCTGCCACTGAAGTCGCTCGCCGCCGCACCTTTGCCATCATTTCCCACCCTGACGCGGGCAAAACGACCCTCACGGAGAAATTGCTCTTGTATGGAGGAGCCGTGCAGTTGGCAGGAAGCGTCACTGCACGCAAGAACCAGCGCGCCACTACCTCAGACTGGATGGAGCTCGAAAAACAGCGTGGCATTTCCGTGAGTTCCACCGTGCTTCAGTTTGAGTACAAAGATGCGGTCATCAATCTGCTCGACACCCCAGGTCACAAAGACTTCTCCGAAGACACTTACCGCGTGCTCACGGCCGTCGATGCTGCCGTGATGGTGATTGATGCGGGCAAAGGCATTGAGTCACAAACCTTAAAGCTTTTTGAAGTCTGTCGCCGTCGTGGAGTGCCCATTTTCACCTTCATGAACAAGCTGGACCGACCTGCACGGCCACCTCTTGAACTTCTTGATGAGCTCGAACGAGTGCTCGGCATCGCCTCCTGCCCGATGAATTGGCCGCTCGGTGATGGCGTGGATTTCAAAGGCATCTTTGATCGACAGACGAATCAAGTGCATCTCTTCGAAAGAACCGTCGGAGGCATGTTTCGTGCCCCCGTGAATGTGAAAGGCATCGAAGACGACAGCGTACGCGATGCGCTTCCCCCGCTGGTCTATGACCGCGTCTGTGAAGAGCTAGAATTGCTCGATGGCGTCGGAGCGGACTACTCGCTGGAAAAAGTGCGCCGTGGTGAGATCACCCCCGTTTTTTATGGCAGCGCCATGAACAACTTCGGTGTTCAACTCATGTTGGATGGATTCCTCTCGATGGCACCACCACCCGCTCCGAGACTTGTTGGAGATCGTATTGTTGAACCTGCGGACACAGCCTTCTCTGGGTTCGTCTTTAAAATTCAGGCCAACATGAATCCACGTCACCGAGATCACGTGGCCTTCATCCGCATCGTCAGCGGTTGCTTTCAGCGAGACATGACCGCAACGAACACACGTACAGGCAGCAAGCTGCGACTCGGCAATTCCCAACGCTTGTTTGCTCAAGAACGTGAGACGGTCAATGAAGCCTGGGCTGGCGATGTGGTTGGCCTTGTCGGAAATTATGGCTTTCAGATCGGTGACACCCTTTCTGAAGATGCCACCATCAAGTATGACGAGATGCCTCGTTTTGCACCTGAGTGCTTCGCCTACCTGCACAACGAAAACACTGCCAAATTCAAGCGCTTCCGAGATGGCCTGGATCAGTTGCTCAAAGAAGGTGTCGCACAGCCTTTCGATCTACCCGATGCTTTCGTGCGCATCCCTCTGCTAGGTGCCGTGGGGCCTTTGCAGTTTGACGTGCTAAAATACCGACTGGAAACGGAATACAGTGCTGAAGTTCGTCTGGAATATGCCCCTTGGACCTTGGTGCGATGGCTTCAGGAAAAGAATCCAGAAGACGTACCCAAGCCCTTGCGTGGCCAAACCACAAAACCTAAGCCCAACCTTGCTGCTAGCTACGACACCACCCTCGCGCTTGATGCCTTCGGCAATTGGGTCGCTCTTTTCAGTGACAAAGTCAGCCTCGGCTACTTCGAAAGCAAGAACGGGGAAAAATTTCACATCAGCCCTTATCCGCTCTGAAATCAACGTGAGCATCTCCTTGGAATTCATCAGCGCTTCTGCTCAGCTTGACGCCGCTTTGCAATAAAATCCCTGTGGTCACCGGACAAGTATGCTCAGCCTGATATACGGCAGCTAGCTCACTCCGAAGCATTTTCACAGAGAACGTCTGTCCTTGCGGGATTCTCCTCAATCGTTCATCCAGGATGGCAGGTGAAGCGATAAGCATCAGGCACTCTTCCGGCATTCCTGCAAAAGCTTGATCCAATCGTTTGACCTCGGGTGGCTTGCTTCGAAGAAGTTTATCATTCCAGGTAGGCTTGGCTCGGGGCATAACAAGGATTCATGAAGACAACCGATCCAAAAACAAATGCGCGATGACTCAAAACGGCACTGCAATGCTCATCAATGGATCGTCAACCTCAACAAAGGCCAAGCGCACGTTTGAGTTCTTCCATTCCCGCTGTTGTGCCAAACATTAAGGTCTTAGAGCCTAGCACCCATGTCGCATGACTCCAATCACCATCGCTTTGAAGGTCTGGACGAGTCTTACCTGCAAGGCTCGGCTTCATCACAGCATCAATGATGGCAAGATGCGCTTCCTTGCCCGAGGGCAGATAAAAACAAACCACAACGGCTTTTTGTCCGTGGAGAATAGCCTGCGTGCACCCAAGTGTTTTTAGATTCTCCAAAGATTCAGGCAAAACAGGCGGCAACTGTCTTCCATCCTTGATCAAATGAGCACGCAAAACAGCAAGCTCATTCCCCGTGAAATCAAAGTGGACCTGAGCATGTTCTAGTTTATCAAAAAAAATCAAGGTATCTCTTTCCCATGGGTCGGCTTGGGATTCATCAAGCATTTGTATGACGATCCCGACCATCGCCAAACATGCTGCCAGAGCTGAAGCAACCCAAAGACGACGTTTCCAAGGTGTCTGCTGAGCAACGACTGAAGATTGCAAGCGACGCAAAAGATCACCTTCGAGATCAGCAGGTAAACTTTTTTCCAAGTAAGCCTTCGCCAAGAGGACATCGAGCTCTTTTGTTCGTTGCCAGTGATGCAACAACTCTGCATCGCAGCGCAAGGCGTCAATTGCTTCGGCAGAACTATCCTGGGGGCGTAGCGTCACGCTCTCCAATTCATCATGAAAGCGGCGATGATTCATCTAAAGATCGGTAATTGAGGTTAAGCGGGATAACAATGTTCGCGAAAGAGGCTGCTGCCATGAGATGATCCTCTGCCGCGCGCTTGTTCCACCAATTTGCCAAAGCAGCGTCATTGCGGACCGCCTGGAGTGCCTCATCGGACACATCCTGCGGACGCAATGTCGTGGCATCCAGTTCGAGTAAAATTTGAGGAAGAGTCATGGGGGAAACTTATCACCTGGGTTTACGTCTGGACTTTCAAGCCGAACCAAGATGTCTCGAAGACTTTGCTTTGCTCGTGAGATCCTAGACATCACCGTCCCGATCGGAATGTCTAAGGCTGCCGCGATATCTTTGTATGACATCTCTTGGAGAAAAAATAACACCAAAGGAGCACGATGCCGTTCATCCATTTGATCCAAAGCCAAGTGTATCGTTTGGCTATCAATGCGCGGCGGCAATGTGATCTCTTCTTGAGGCGGCAAACCATGAAGCTCAGGCTCAAATTCAACGCTATCGAACTTACGATAACCAACAGAGACTCGCAGCCACTCACGATAGAGCGTCGTGAACAACCAAGATTTCACTTTCGTTGAGTCTTTCAAATCACGTCCATGCCGAGCCCACTGAAGAAAGGTTTGCTGCACAAGATCCCGAGCAGTCGCATCGCTTCGGCACATGCTAAGAGCAAAGCGATACAGACCAGGGTAGTGGGCCTTCACGATATCATTGAATTGAGCAAGAAACTCAGGCACTGGTTGATTCGAACAATAGGGTTCTAACAAGGTGGTGAATCATGCGATGGATCATTTGTCTATCATCAAGCCATGAACCTCTGTGTTTTATACCACACGCGTGACACGAAGATAAGCCAAGAAACCCGTCATTAGAGCAAAAAAGAAAAGGAAAATGCCACGACGCAGCCATAGCACTTTTTGGCGAATCACGACAGCCGTGCAGTAGTTCTGGAGGCTGTATTGGTCATCAAGACGCCCTTCCTCAACGCAAAGATCAAAGCGTTTTGCATAGCTAATTCCATTCTTATCACGCGACACGTCCCCCCAATACAAAACGCTAGAGCCCAAAGGAGGCAGGCGAGGGAAAATAGCAGCACCAGCAAGAGAGGTCGATGCTGCAAAAAATGTGATGCTTGCTACTGCTGAATAATAGCCAATGCCGTCACAGGGCCAGTCTTTTAAGAGCATGGATGCTGAAGCGACATTACCAACAAGAAACAGACCTGCTTTGGAATCAATCGCCTTCACATAATGATTCATGTAGTCGTTCACCCTTCGTGCGGCATCAGCTTTGGCAAAATCATCAGGCATTTGGTTTGATGAATTCATGATACAACCACGATGCTTTCACTTCTATTGTTAGGAATTTCGCTTCACGAGAAAATGATCCACGGACCATCTTCCTGGACCAAAAGTGAAATTAATCACACTTGCTAACAAGAAGAGAAAAGGAGCCGCTGTCACAAAACCATCGGGGTTCTCCCAAACTCCTTTTAACTCCTCAAGATGAGCCGTCAGGTAAGCCACAACCATCGTGAAGATCAATGGCAGGCAGATCGGTCTTGTCATGAAGCCAAGCAAAAGCAATAAACCACCTACGCACTCCGTTGAACCAGCCATAACGGCATTCAGCTTGGGCAAAGGTAAACCTAACTCACCAAAAAACTGAGACGTAGCCTCGAGATTACCGAGCTTGCCTTTACCTGTGAGAAAAAATTGCCAGCCCCAGTAAAGTCGAATGCAAAGCAGCAAGGGATCAGACGACGCTACAGCTATGCGGTCAATAACACGGGTGATTTGGCTCCAAAGAAATTTCATAAAGGATGAGGGTATGTTTGAGGTTGTGGAAGAGTAAACCAGCCAAGTTGGGTATATTCAGCGAACCATAGTTGCACCTGTTGAGCGAACTCCGATGCGGAGCTTTTCGAAGTCTCGAAAGCTGTCTGCACCGCGTCTTGCAGCGTGGATCCATCTCGTAGTGAAGCGAGCAAAGACCAAGCGCCTCGATCCAGGCGCTTGAAATACAACTGATTTTGGTGGCGATGAACCACCAGATGCACGTTTTCCTTTTTCAAGGGTGGACGTCGTAAAATTGGGTCATCCACACGTTGAGACAATTTGGCTTGGCTAGCACCGGCGCGCGTGTCGAACATGGATTTCCCAATGCTTGTGATAAAGCGATCCGCCGCATGATCCAGTTCTAGCAGCAAGACGCAAGGCTGAAGGCTCAAACGAAGATGCATCGGATCGACCTGCATCAGGTCCTCCATGCAGAGCGGCGGCAAGCCAAGTTCATCAAAAGCCAAGGTTTGTGCCCACTCGACTTTTGCTATATCACGTGCACCGCTTTCTTTGATAAAGGCAGGAAGCCCAGAACCCAAATTTCTCAAAGTCCAAGATGAGCTTGGATGCTTTGCCAGATAAGATTCACAAAGACGAATGAACTTGGAAGCTCCCAGATAAGTCCGCAAAGCCGGATAATCGTCATATAGGCAATCCAAAAGTCGGAACCAGTATTGCCTGGCGTAAATTTCCAACCTTTGAAAGGAACTAAGTCGATCGTTGGATTTGATGAAATCCGCTTTTGTTTGGCGCTTGAGTCGATCCTGCCGGTTAAGTGGCTGCATCAATGCAGCAGCCATCCGCGTTTGCAATTGTCGAAGATCATCCAGCGATGCCAGGGGGTATGAAGAAGAACGAGCTGATCTCATGACGGTAGCTTGATGGAGGACCTATCGGCTTCTGATAATTGATACGGTCTAGCCTTCAATGCTTCAGCCTGGACCTCATCAAAACTTGGAATGCGATCATCCCACTCAAGCAGTGTTGGCACCGGCCCACACAAGTTCACGGCCTTTTCATACAGGCTCCAAACGGGATCTGATACTGGCTGATCGTGAGTGTCGAGAATGACGTGGTCTAGGCGCGTATGTCCAGCCACGTGAATCTGTCCCACACGATGGTGAGGCAGGCTTTTCAAGTAATCCAGTGAATCAAAGCCATGATTCTGGGACGACACATAAATGTTGTTTACATCCAGCAGTATGCCGCAATCAGCTCGCTCGACGACTTCGGCCAAGAAGTCCCACTCGGTCATTTCATTCTGACTGAACTCTGCATAGCTGCTTACATTTTCGACCAAGAGAGGCACTTCCAGGAAGTCTTGGGCCTGTCGTATTTTGGATGCCGTGTGCTTTGCCACACTCATGGTGTAAGGCATAGGCAATAGATCATGGGAAAAGCGGCCATTCACACTTCCCCAGCAGAGATGATCGGAAAGCCAGGGAGTTCTCGTTCGCTTGGCTAAAGCCTTTAGTTTTCGCAAATGATCCAAATCCAAAGGATCAGCATTTCCCAGATACATCGATACCCCATGCTGCACGACTTGATACTGCTCCAGTATGCTCTCCAAAACTTCAAGGGGACGACCGCCATCCACCATGAAGTTTTCGGAAATGATTTCGAACCAATCGCAAATAGGCTTTTTCTCCAAAATGTGCCGATAATGTGGAACGCGAAGACCGATGCCTATGCCCAGTGAAGCATGTTCTTGCAGTGCTTTTAGACTCATGGCGATGAATGGCCCGAAAGGTGGAGGCAGGAATCTCCCGTCTCCACCCGATTAGATTAGAACTGTGGTTTTTCAGGAGCTGACTTGCAGCCACCTTTGCCCTTGCAGGAGTTCTTGCCTTTGCAGCCATTGTCGCTGGATTTGCAGCCACCTTTGCCTTTGCACTCATTTTTGCCTTTGCAGGCATGATCACCCTTGTCGGCCAAGGGAAGGACCACTGTTCCCAGAGAATCTCCCTGGATGGACTTAGAAGTGACTTGTGCGGCTTGGACCCCAGAAAGAAGTCCAGTCAGGGCAGCTGCTGCAAGGATATGCTTGGTACTCATGTGATTTTAGGATGCTTGTTATTTGTAGATTCAGCCGCCGTTACGCGTGCTGTTACAGACTCAGAGCATCCAACCGAACGCCTTATTCCCTGAAGGTGAAAAAAATCGTTCGCAACCTCAGCCAAGGAAATCGGATCAAGAACTCGACCTTTCCAAAATCACGAAGTGATTGAATCCAACCTTAGAGCATTTTAAATAATACTATAACCGCAAGAGGCAAAATAACCCATCGCATCTTTGGCTGTGATTTTTGAGAACGCTTTGCTGATGGCTTCATCGAGTTCTTCGGGCGTGCGTGC
>JAIXSY010000043.1 GCA_027484445.1 Verrucomicrobiaceae bacterium | reverse complement strand
TGGCCTGCTCCGCTACGCCCTACGGGCTCCGCTACGCAGCCCATTGCTTCAACCGCGCTGATGCGCAAAACAACCGCTCGGCTCTAATCCCAGCTGGGGGAAAGTTGGGGGTCACGTCACACGAGATCGGCGATTTGACGCCGCATAACCGCAGCGCATGCGACACATTCCAAAAGCTGGTGTGTGAAGCCGCTGGCTCCGAACCGCACCCACAACTGCTCTTGCTCGATGTTTCGGGTTCGACCCGCGATGAAAAAGGCGGTTTGCGGACGAGGAGAGTTGCGAAAAGCTGGCTCAGTTCTCCTGAACAAGCCCATCTCAAGCGGGTGGTAGCAGCCTCAGACGTGATTCATTGGGACCTGCCTCGATCGGATGCATTAGAGAGATTGAACGAGCACGTTGATGCAGTCGGCGGTGATCCTCTCGCCGTGGCGAAGGAACTATTGCAAAGTGCAAAGCGCATTTGGATCGCGACTGATTCTTCGGGGGTGTCCGCATTTAACGGGGCGGAATTTCGCCATTTCCGCCACCTTCGCCACATGACTGGTATCGAACTCGTAGAAGTCGGGAGCGCTTAACGTGTTCGGAGTGAGGGATTTGAAGACGATATCTGGTGAGGTTGGGAAAAGTGAACGGTTGTAGACACCCATAGAGGCAGTTTGAGCGTCGGAAGAAGTCGATACCTGCTTTCTGCGACACGCGAAAATGACGGCTAGCCCCCAAACTATCTAATCCAGCCCCATCGGCAAGCCACGCTTCGCTACGACGATTTTCCCTGCCCCGCCCCCTGCAACTCCAGCGCTCGCTTCGCCAAAGCACGGAGTTCACCGTCCGGGCCGACGTAGCGATACGCGGTCGCCTTCGAGATGCCGAACTCGGCGACGAAATCGAGGACGACTTTCTCGCGCTTGCGCATGGCCCTCTGGAGCAGGCGGATCTTCTTTGGGGTCAGCTCGTGTGGGCGGCCGCAGGCTTGCCCCTTGCCTGTGCCGCGGCGATGCCAGCCCTCGTACGCTCGACAATCAACTCGCGCTCGAATTCGGCCAGCGCCGCGAATATCCCGAACATCAGGCGACCGCTGGCTGTGGTGGTGTCGATCATCGCCCCCTCTCCGGTAATGACTTTGAGACCGATGCCCCTGGCGGTCAGCTCGCCGACGGTGTTGACCAGATGGCGAAGGCTGCGGCCGAGCCGGTCGAGCTTCCAGATCACCAGCGTGTCCCCGGGCGCCAATGCGGCGAGGCATGCATCGAGCCCCGGCCTGCTGTCGCGCGCGCCCGAGATGCTGTCCTGATAGATCCGCTTGGGATCAACGCCTGCGGCGATCAGCGCATCGTTCTGCAGGTGATGGACCTGACTGCCATCGGCCTTTGATACGCGGGTGTAGCCGATCATTGAGACGTTTTCGGGCATTGAGCCCTCCTTCCTGAGCCAGTCGGGCATTCTGATGCCAAGGGGGCGCAGAAATGTGCGGGGGGTTCAAGCCGGGTCGAAACGGCAAGTGCACAAGTAACTGATTCGATGAGGGAATCGGGCAATACGTTTTCCGTCTCAGAAACCCTCGCCTTGCACGCTGCGACAGACGATCGCCGTGTTGGCAAAATCGCCTCAATTCAATGGTTCAAAGACCTTTAGCACCCATTGATGCGGTCTTGACACCGAGCACGTAGCAATGCGACCGAACTAGTGATCGAAACGAGAACCAAATGGCAAACTACGACGACGCCCTGAGAGTAATGGACGCGGTCGCTAAGTACCGTGAGGACGAGAGTTTGCCCGACGACCCGCACGAAATCGACCGCCTCTGCGAGCGATTGTTCTCGGACGATGGATTTGACGAAATCGCCATCGAGTGGAAACGCATTTCGAATTTCGAGCGTGAGGTCCACGGAGGCGATTGGCCAAAGGCCGATTGATGAGATTTGCCGCCATGCTACTATTCCTGCATGGCGAAACGGATCGATCTCTACCAGGAAGCGTCCAAGCGCATGGCAATCAGCCCCGACGCTTGCATGGAGCGCATTCGGCGCTGCAGCATCAGTTCCAAATTCGGATATGAGAGCGCTGACCCGGCATCGCTTGCCGCGATCGTGGAAATGGACGCAGACTGGGGTGCCGCCGCATTTGCGGAACTGCGGAGTACCGGTTTCATCAAGACGGACTGGGCCCGTTTCAAATGGTACCAGCCCAGCGGCAAGGAACTCGATGATAAGATAGCCGAGCTAGCGGCAATCGAAGCTGCGGCAATCATCAGGCTGTCGTCCATGGACTGCGCGCCGGCACTACCTGCTATCCGCGCCTTGGCTGAGATCTTCCTCGAAGAAGCGGATGGAGGGGACACGATCGCAGCGAGCCTTGCTCATAACAGGATGATGCTGGCGATCGTCAGCGCAACCGGCGAGCTTCGCCTCATGGAAGATTACGTCAAACACGCCAGTGTGGCGGTCGCCTATGCAGTTGCGGCTCGACTTGAGGCTGCCGACCTCGAGGGCATGAAACGTTCAGCTAAAGTCATTGTGGACCTTATCGGGACGACCGAACCGCGGGACTGCGCAGCCGAAGCTGTGGCCATGCGGCTCCACCCGAGAGAGCCCGTGAACGCGTGAGGCATCCCACTCAGCAAAGCGGCAAGGCTGCCTGACCGACCTCCTCCAGAGGCTCGATAATCGGCGTGAATGTACGGGAGCTGCCCGCATAGGTTGGATAGCCCGCGATATTGTCCTCGATCGTCTGGAATCCATTCTGGCGGTCATTGACTGGATAGATGCCCTCGCCCATTTTTGCGATGAGCGTTTGCAGCGAAGGGGCGATGCCATCGAAGAATATCCGGCTAGCCGCGCGAACGCCCGCAAGGTCGCCTGACCTCGCTGCATCAAGAAACCGGTCGCTTGCCTCAACCAGAAAGCCTGTGCGGACAGCATAAGAGTCTGCCATCCAAAGGAGGCGGAAAAACGCTTGGGGGATGAACTGCGAAATTAGGTTGGCCAAGGTACTTTCTTTGCCACCCAGGACGATATGGGTGAGCCCCATTGCACCGAGAAAGAAGTCCTCATGGTTCACAGGGACGTTCCGAATGCGTTCGTCAATGAATGCCGCGAGAGGGCCAAGATTTCCACCCCCGGACTGCGCCAATCGGACTGCCCCGATCTCGACGATGGCCCCCAACGAAAGGCGCCATTCCTCAACTTGGCTCTGGGAGAATGTTGAGATGACATAGGAAGTGCCCGAGCGGGTAAGATAGCCACCAACCTTCAAGGCGACCAGCAGCCTGCGCGCCCTATTGATATGAAGCCCATAGTCCGCAGCCATGTCCGGGGCAGAGTACGCTACTCCAGCCTTGAGCTCGCCAAATAGAATGCGCTCTCGAAGATCGAGATATGTCGCGTCAGTCTTCGATAACATGCTCTCAACGGCTCGCTTGAATTCAGCGTAACCGCTCCCCTTCTGATATGATTCCGGCAGCCAGCGCAATCGCGCATACAAATCGAATCGGCAATCGACTCCTAACCCCTCGCAGCGTTGAACCTAGAATTGTCTTTCTGGCGTAAAAACGCTACGGAAAGGCTAGGAGAACGGCGATGGGATTCCTAGACCCGCATGGCAACGATGGACCGGTAGAGCACTACTACAGAACGGGTGACCCATCTCGCGGTTACCCGCCCAGTGACCATCTTAACCGCGTCGGTGAGTTGGACGCATCGACCAGCCCTCTGAATTATGGCGGATCCACAACACGCACCAGTTCAATCATTGCCCTGCTGCTGTCGATTGCCTTTCTCGTGGTCGCTTTTCTCAGCTGGTAACCTTATGGCATGTCGCAACAGTCAGACAATCAACGCTGATCCTTGTCATAGAAGCGTTGATTGAAGCGTTCGTCGGCACCGCCCTCACCTTTCCGGTCCTGCTGAAATTCCTGACGGCGCTGGCCGGATCGAATGACATTGGTCTCATAGCGCTGTCCGATAGACTGACCGCCTTCATCGATTCGATCGCTGATCGCGCTGTCTGACGCCCCCTCGACAAGATTGCTCGGTGATCCGACTGAGCGGCGAGGCCCCAGTCCGTGTAAGTCTGTCTCCGTAAATGCGCCCGGGCCCGAGACATTGCCAACAAGCGAACCGGGCTGCGGGATCAGATCATTGAATGGCGCCACGCGCTGATCATAGTAGTCGGCGATGATGGCCCGCGCGACCACTTCAGCAGTCGCCTGCTCTTGGGGGCTGAGATCTGTGCGTGCCAGACTCGGTGCCGTCAGCCCCAGTTCAGCCGCCTTTTCCTGGTACCGGCTTGCGATAATCTGGCTTAGGTCAAAGGAGAGATTGGACCCAGACCCATCCCTGCTCGAAGTGTTGCTACTGAGGGATTTCGAGACCTCATCGATCGCCGCAATGCGCTTATCTATCCGCCGGACGTCCTCAAGCGCCTGTTCGCGGGAAAAGGCCGTCTCCGAATACCCCTCGCTCCGGCTGAAGCTGCCACTCTGCGCATAGCTGCCGCTGTCCTGCGTCGCGTTGGATCCATTCGACCGATTATCCGATGTAGAGGAATCGAAGCCTTGGCTCTGGTTGGCATCGGTTCCACGGCTTACGGTGTCAAATCTCGACCGTCCACCGCTGATGCCGGTTTGAACATTGCCTCCAATGGCACCATTAGCGCCACTGCCGCCCTCGCCATTAGCAGCGCGATTGCCGCCGCGTCCCGCTGAACTGCCAACGCTAAGCGAGCCACCTTTGGTTGTTTCGAGACGATCCGTATTGCTTTGCTGGGCTCCCTGCGAAGAACTCACACGATCGCTCTCCGAGACCGTGTCGCGTGCCTCAAGCGACTGGTTGTCAAATCGCTGCAGGTTCTCGCCCGACCGGAACCCAGCAGAACTCTCAGAACCGCTGGAATTGCGGGTGCCGGTCGTTTGCCGGCTCGACGTTCGATCAGCCAACGATAGCGCGCGGGAACGCTCTTCGCTCAGCGTATTGCGTGCAGTTTCCAGTTCGGAAAGCGTCTGCTGGCGCTCGGCATTCGCGAATTGGCTGACAGAAGATGCAAACGCGAGGCGGCTGATCGCAGGTGAGGTATCGTAAACCGTCGACCCATCTGATGTTGTTCGGGTGAGCGCGGCATTCGCACCTACGCTCGACATGATCGGTGCGCCCCCCGAGAAAGATGGTGCCGTGTTCCACTGGTCAGACTGCCGGTTGGAGCTCGAGAGGTTCATATAGCTCTCGTTGCCGTAGGCATAATTCCCGGTCGTGCGCTCCACCGCGGCAGCCTCGGCCGCAGACTGGGCAGGCGCCAACATCGACGTTGCCTGAGACGAAACCGCCATCGCGCCCTTGGCCATGCCTGCCGCTAGAAACGGGATCGACATCATCAGGAAGCCTGCAATCGTTGCCGTATCCGTGTTGACGGCATCGATGCCTGCCATCCCGGCCATCGTCACCCCGCCCGGCGAGGTCGCGTTCATCGCATCAGCTGTCCGGTCCATGATGAACATGTGCAGGACCACGTAGAGCGGTCCCCAGGCGGCCAGGTAGAAGAAGCCGGTAAAGTATCCTTTCAACGCAGGCGTGCCGCTGCGCGGCATGAGGAAGAGCGGGAAGATCACCGGGAACATCGCGTAAAAGACAACCGTCAGCACGATGTTGAGGAGCGGGACCCAGGTCATGGCCTGCTCCGCTATCGACGTATAGGTGTTGCGCGCCTGCTCCTCTGCACGCAGGACAGCAAAGGTGTCACCATCGGCCGCGCCGAGGTTGGCGCGCGCCTGCAGGAAGGCGTTGACGAGCGAGCGCTGTTGAAAAATCTGCTGGGCGGACTGTGAACTGCCATGGAAATGGTTGGCGACAATCGGAAGGTCCGCAATCAGCTTCGAGCGCGCGAGCGCTGGGGTTAACCCTGGGAAAATCTTACGACCTTCTTCCTCGAGTGCCGTGTCGGAATAGGTCGTAACGCCGGTGGCGATCGCCGTATAACCGGCCTGACACGTGACGATGGTAGGAGCACCGCTTTCGGGGATGAACTTCATCCCCCGCGCAGGCGATCCCGGCCCCATCTCCGTCAGAATATCGTTGGAGTTCGCGATCGTGTCGAAGGATTTGAAGCCGAGCAGAATGTCATAGAAGAGGCACTGCTTCATGTACTCTTCAAGATTGGCGCTGATGCGGGGATCGCGGATCCGGAAGTCCTGGGTGCGATCCCAAAGGCGCGCGCCATAGATCATGCCGTTGCTCGACATCTGCAGCGAACCCGGCATCACGAAAACCGTCTCAGCCGTGCGCGTGAGCCAATCGCCAGCGGTCGAACTGACCGAGGCTATCATTGCCAGCCCCAGAGGGACGTTTGCGACCGTAGCGGGTGCGAGGGAGGGATTGAGGCGGTCGGTTACCCTCACCGTCATCGTAGGTACGATGAGGGCGCCATACATGAGCGTCGCCCCCAGAAACCAGTTGAACCAGGCACGCCAATCGAGGCTGAACGCCACCACCAGGAGCGTGTAGATCAGGCCCATGACCATCACGACGCGCAGCAGCGAGCGAAACCCCCCTCCCCCTGTCCAGGCGGATACCGCATTGAAGACATTGACGATGTATTCGCCCCCGCCGATCGTGAAGATCTCCAACATGGCACGCGGTCCTTACTGGATGCCCTGACGCGAAAGCGACGTGCTGAATGACAGCGCGGCCGACATCTGCGGCGACAAATTGTTCCTGAGCGTGCCCTCAAGAAACACCGCGCGCTGAACCACATGCTGGGTCCGGTCGAGGCGCAGCTTCATGCCTTGAGAGTATGTGTCGAGGACCTGTCGCACCGAATTGATCTGATCGCGCCACTGCGAAAGAGCTTCTTCATTGGCGTTCTGGAAGGTCCCTACCCCGCGCGAGGCATAGCCATAATATTGCTGCGCAAGCGCATCGAGGAGATCCATGGCCACGATTTCGGCGAGGTCATTCATGTCGTTGCTGGTCATGCCGCCAAGGGTTGCGGCAGCGTTGACCGTCATGATCTTGTAGAGCGGTATCGTGGTTGCCCCTAGCAAACCGATCTCGTCACTTGTGAGCGCGGCATTGCTGCGAACCTTCGCGTTCATGCTCTCGATCATCGCCCGGACCCTGGGTTTCAACGCCTGCGATGCCGAAATCGACATGGCCTGCGTGGTCGGGTTGAGGCACTTGTCGTTAGTATCGCAGTGCAGCATCGTGACCGAGCTGGTGCCGTCCAGAAGCGCGGTCAGAAGGGCGCGGTCGCCCTGCCCCACGAACTGGAACCCGCGTTTGCCACTGGCATCGCCATCCTGGTAGAAGATCACCGTTCCGACGAAGGTCATGAGGTACTCACGAAACTCAATCGAGAAACTGGGGTAGCTTTGCTTGAGCATCTCCCAGGTGAAGTTGTAACTCTGTGCAGGAATGTCGGGATCGCTGTTGGCCGCGATCGTCGAAGCACGCTGCCCCCCTGTCCCGCATTCATGGCGGCTCTTGGCCCAGTCGGAGAACAGCCCCTGGCTGTTACCAACCGACTTGCAAATCTCCGAGGACATCCGATCGGACTTGCCCCACAAGCCGCCGACAAGATTCTGCGCCACCTCGCAGCTGTTCATGTTGAACTGGTTCATCTGCTGAACCTTCTGTGCCATCTCCTCGATGGTCGAGGCGATCTGAGGGCTGATCGACTTGATCGCGAGCTGGAAGGCAAAGCCCAGCGCGTTGTTGGCCGTCGCTTTCAGCATCGCCACGATCTCATCGGTGTTGATGAAGGAAAAGCTGCCGGAGAAGACGTCGATGCCTCCGCACCCAGCCTTGACCCCGGGCAGCTGGAGATTGACCGGGTTCACGTTCTTTTGCGGAAAGCGGGTCCAGATGTTGCCCCCCGAGTAATAGCCTGCGGACTGGCCCTGATAGGCGACGGGGCCGGTGGCATTGGCGGCGGCGCCCATATCGTCAAAGAAGCTATTGAGCTCCGAGCCGACATTGGCACTGACGGGGGCTGCAGCGAAACTGGCTGCGGCAAGCACGGCAAGGGCCGTCCCCGACGAGCGGAAGAGACGGGCGGCAACGCCGCGCTTGGTCTGGCGTGCCATCAGTAGTCACTCCCGGGCTCGATCTGGGTGAGGTAAAAAATGCGCTGCATCACATCGTCGGCTGCCATCACGCCGTAGCCGATCGGAATTGGCTTGCGTGTCTGGGTGTCGAAAAGGACCAGGGCCGGCACAGCCCCACCTTGCAGACCCATGCGCTGGTACTGGCCGCTATCGACGACATAATTGGGGAACGCTTCGTTGGGCCCGCCATCCATCGAGACCGCGAGCACCTCGAGCCCGTATGTCTCGGAAAGCGCCCGCATTACCGGCGAAAAGGTTCGGCAAGCCGAGCAGGACGAGGAGTAGAAGTAGAAGACCCCGTAGCGCTCGGTGAGCGCTGCCATTGAGCCTTCACGCTGGGCTTTGCGATCCTCTGCCCAGGTCTGTTTTGCCAGGGTCGAAACAGGCCGTTCGAGCGTGTAGTCGAGGTCGGGATTCTGCCAGATCGAGCGGCCCCACACATCCGCGAATGTCGAAGCACGGTCGAGCTGTTCGCGCTGGAACCGGATGTAGCTGACGATGTTTTCGGACGTTGGCTCAAGAATGGCACGTGCCTTGAGCTCATCCAGCTGCGCCGTAATCTGAGCCATGCGCTCGGTCGCAGGAATGGCTGGCGATGCGGGCCTTGCCCTCTCGCGTGCCTTGCGCTTGGCTTCCTCCGAGTTGCAGTAAAACCAGCTCCCAAGCTTGCGCTCGTCGCAGTAGAACGCATCGCGATTGGAATCAGCCGGTGGCTGAGCGAGCAAGGGGACAGCCGCCGCCCCGAGGGCTGCTGCAAGGCTCAGGATCGCTAATCTCGTCATGGGCGTTTTCCTTTTTCAAGGTCGAGCATCTGCAAGAGGAAGGCAGTTTTGAAATAACCGCGGCCACGGTCGATCATCCGGATCATTCCCCCCGACAGGGTGGTGGTCGCCTCCACACCTGCAGGCGTGAGGCAAAAGTCGAACTCGCCATCGCTCACCCGCCTGATCGATCCACAATCAAGAAGGCGCCGGATGGATGCTGCCAATTCGCCGACGGTCGCAGGCCGCAAGAACCAGTTTTTGATGAGCGCGAACATCTCGGTCTCGCTGCGCGCCAGATCACGACCAATAGCGACACTGACCGCGAGATCGAGCACCTGCGCGGGCGGAAACGGCTCGCTATGCGGGAAGGCAAGAATATCAGCACCGCTCATGGGTCAGGTCCCACCGTTCGTATTGTAATAGTTCTGAATTTTCTGCTGAATCTGGATCGACATATCGATCTCGTCAGGCAGCTTTGCCGCATCAACGAACTCGGCATACACTTCCCGAAAATCCATGCGGCTCAAGTTAAGCTGCTGGAACTGGGCGATCAGGAAGCCCTCGCAGTCAGGGCGCTGCGGCGTCCCCCACCGCATCCCAAGCTGCGCCTTGCCCTGTTCATTCAGAATACGGACGAGCTTACTGCCGTATCAGCAGTATGACTGCTTGCGGGTCACGCAGACGCCGAGCACGCGGGATGAGCAATAGGTCCCGATAAAGCGGCACAGACCTGCATCATCCCGCTTGTCGACTTCACGGTCCTCGCGGTCGCACAGGAACGGCGTGAGAAGCGGCACGCCCTTGCCGCTGCAGCAGTTCGAAAGGCCAAAGACCTTGCGGGTGCAGCGCAAATGCTCGCCGCTGAAGATCTTCAGCCGATCAGGATCAAACCCGTCCCGCAGCTCGCCCATGACGTTCATGGCGACCATGGCGTCCTTGAACTCAGGTGATGCCTCGCGCTCGACCTGAGTGCATTCCCCATTGATGCAATAGAGATCCCCTGCACACACATAGGCGGGCGGCGGCTGCGATCCCGCGCCGGGAATGGCGCACTGATACCAGCGATCATGGACGTTGCAGGTCACACCATCTGCGTCAAAGCTCAGGCACTCGTCATGGCTGAACCTGCAATCGCCACGCGCCTCAAGGGCACCACAGTCATTGGCAGGAGCCACCCCTTCACACTGATAGGTACGCTGCCACTCCCAGCAGCTGCGCGTCACCGAAAGACCATTGATGACCCGCGTCTCTCCAGGCGCCGTGCAGACCTCGCTTGCAAGCGTGCAGGTGGCACCATTCGTGGCGCTCTGGCAGGCGGCCTCGTCGACGGTCTCGCCGACGATCCGCGAGGTGTTGCGTTCAATCCCGCCGGGTACGCCGCTTAGCGCAGAGGGGCATTGCCAGACCTGGCGGAAGAATGGCTCGCCTGGCTCAGCACACCACCTGCGACCAAATTCCTCTTCCACCCACTGCAGGCATCTTTGCCCTACCCGAACGCTGCGCTCGAGCGTGCATGAGCTGGAGCCCTGTGCTTGGCCAAGCATCGGACACATCTCATTGCGATCAGCAAACGCTTCGGTTTCGCAAGAATACTCCCAGGTGCGCCGTCCATCGGTCTGTATCTGCAGCGACGCATTACAGCTGCGCGCCTCCGCAAAGGGCTGCGAGCCGGCATTGCAGCTTTCGAGATAAGTCGTGGTGCCCGTGCTTCCCGGAGGCAAGGGGTTGCAGGCTCCCGCAGCTCCTCCGGGCCCACCACCAGCGCCAAGATAGGCGTCGGGGTCAGCTTCGATCAGGCGACCGGCAGACAGATCGACAGTGTTGGAATCGAACCGGGGCCTGTAGGGATCGACGATCACGCGGTACTCATCGCGATACCGCTGCGCTTCTCCCGCCGCCGTCAGCCCGACAGGATCATCGACATAATCGCGCGAAGGAACATCAGTGCCCTGGAAGCCGGGGACGTTTGCCGCCGAGCCATTGCCAAGAATGCCCGATGACGTGGTGTCACGGACACCCTTTGCGATTGCTTCGCCTTCTACCCTCGCATCGCTGACCGCCATCTGGGCGTGCGCAAGATGACCGCAAGCCGCAAGCGCAAGGGAGACAGCAAGGATGCGCAGGCCATTCACCTTTCCCCCCTCAGATTGGCAAGAGCGAGACGGGCAACCGGCGCGCCCGGCCCGCCCGCCCCGGCGAAGGTCTCGAGCACATAAGCCACACTGGTATTGCCTGCGATGCGATCATGCGGCGGCGGCGCGGTCACACAATCGAGCTGATCGCAGGGCTCGAAATCGGTCGCGAGAGCCACATAGGTGGGCACCCGGTCGACGCCGAACGAACGAAACAGCCGGGGATCGATCGCGACATTGCTTGCGCCTGACTGGTCGACAACCTTGCGAATACCGCTGATGAAAGTTTGCGGATTGCCGGTGGAAAAGCCGCGGAAAACGACCACGCCGCCTGCCCTGGTCGTGTCAGCGATCATCTGTGCGAGCGCCTCTTCGGGCATCGACAGGCTGGCGAATGCCACGAACAGCGGCGCACCCTTGGGGCGGGCCATGCCGGCCCTGGCTCCAGCCACCATTTCGTCGAAGTCCACCGGGCCATCTTTCCCGGCGATATGCGAAACATTGAGGCCGCCGGCTGCCTCATAGCCTTGCGCAACAACCGTCTGCGCCTCTTCGGCTTGGGTTTGCGCGTTGGCGGTAGCATAGTCGAAGAGCGCCTGAGCGTCGGCCTTGAATGTATCGGCCCGCGCCTCGATCGCTTTCGGGTCGAAGTCCGTCAAATCCTGGGCAACGACGGCGGTCACGCCAAGCAGCAGGCTGGCGGCGAGAGCGGGAAAGAGTCCTCTGCGGTTCATGGGCGCGACCTCACAACATGCAGCAATTGCGTTTGCGCCAGAGGAGGAAGCCGACATCCTCGCCTTTGACGGGATAGACCTGCCCAGATTTGGGCAAGATCGTGGTCGCTCCAATCGGAG
>JAIXSY010000002.1 GCA_027484445.1 Verrucomicrobiaceae bacterium | reverse complement strand
GTTTTCAGGCGCCATCAACTTTCCCGGTCACACATCACACCAATCCGCGTCGCCTTATCGAGCCTGTTGCAACATAAGCATCAGGCGGCGCGGAGCTCGGCACCTTGAGGGACCAGACCTGTCTCCACAAAGCGCCAAAGCGCGATTAACAATTTTCGGGCGAGGGCAACGATACCCACCTTTGCCGCGCGAGCGCCGTTGCCTTTGAACCGGCTGCGATACCAAACGGTTAGTTCGCTACTTGGCTGATATTTCAACCAACACCATGCAAGTTCCACCATCTGCACACGTGTGCTTCGGTTACCGGCTTTGCTTATGCCCTGATCACGCGACACGTCGCCGCTGGCGAAGGGTGCCGGAGCTAACCCAAGGAAGGCCGCGACGTGTCGCCGGCTTTCGAACTTTCGGCAAAAAACTTCTGCGACCAACATTGCCGCGCTGTTCGGGCCAATGCCTTTCAGTTGCTCGAGGCGAACCGCTTTGTCGCGGCATGGAAAGGTGGACTCCTCATGGAGCACGACTTCAGCGCGGTCCCGCTCGATGTCCTTGATCTGATCGTTGAGCAACGCGAGCCGCCCCAAGCAGCGCTCTATTTGTCGGCGAAGGTTTGGTGGCAAAGGCCGCCCGTCGCCGGTGCGCATGTCGTCGAGTTGGCTCGACCAGTCACCGCCCTTGATGGCTTTAACAGATCGTATGCCCTGCAGTGCAAGTAGCCCCCTGATCCGAGAGACAATCCGGGTGCGCTCATGCACGAGATCGCCGCGCTCGCGCATTACCCGGCGCGCGTCCTCCTCCTCGGGAGAGGGCACGGCCACGACACGGCAGACGCTTTTGTCGCCAGCGAGATAGGCTTTGAGAATCCCGATCATCGCTTCGGCGTCGATCCGGTCGGTCTTCGCGCGCCTGCCTCGCCGTGACACGAGGAAGCTGGCAGGATCCAGCACATAGGTATCGATGTCGTTCGACCGCAGTAGCCTTGCGAGCCAGAAGCCATCATATCCAATCTCGAAGCACAGGCGAATGGCGGCAGGTTCACCGATACGATCAGCAGCCTTGCACTCAAGATTGCGAAGGTGACTGATCAGTGCCGCGCTGTTCCCGGCAGGAATTGTCCGCAGCGAAGGCTTCGCCGCTCCTGGCGAGAGCGAGGCAACAAGCCAGTTGCGCTTGCTGAGCTCAACGCTGACAATGACAGAAGTCTTGGGGCAGTAATCTGACGACGAGTTCTCCATGTAGCGTTCTCCGTGGGGTTTGACGGAACAACGGCATAGCCGATCCGGCCTGCATAGGATCTATTACGACACCGAACTGGCGTTCGGGTCAGAGGATCCGGCCAATCCAGCGATGACACGGCGTGTCATCACGCTGATGCGGCCAGCGGACTACTGATCATTGTGAGGCGCGGACATCTCACTGCGCCGCGGGGCATAGGCCACGTAAATGGTGGGGAGGTAACGAGCGCATGAGCAGACACAAAGTACCGCTTCGTGACGGGATTACAGCTGCCAGTGCCTATGTCGGATGGGACCGACCGCTTCAGACCTATTTCGCGCAGGTTCTGAGCCTCCCTGACGAAGACGGGGAGGAAATCGAACTCGTATGGGTCGGAACCGCTTTCAGCGAGCTGCCCCGCGCGGTTGACGCAATCCGCGCGCTCGAGCCCTATTGCCATATCGAGGCAAGTCTTGCCGCACAGCTCGAGATCGACAGGATGGCCTGCCTCGCCACGCGCGATGGACCCAATCAGCTCGAAGCCAAGGCGTTCATGGCGCGCCTCAGGCAGATCAAGGACGGGTCCGAGCCCGAAGCTTAGGTCGGTACAGACCGGGCCTGGCTCGTAGCAGGGCCGGTTCAGCTCCAATCCAACTATCGAGACTCCTCAGCCCTCTGGGCTGGACAGGATGACGCGCGCCTGCGGTGGCTGGCGCACGGGCCGGGCCAGGGGCCCGGAGGAGAGGGGGGATGGGAGAAGGTGTTCCGGACAAGGGGTTCGGACGGCATCAGGAGAACTTCGACATGAACATCGGCACCCTCAAGGCCAACGCAGAAGGCGTTCACATCGGCCGCATCACCACCCTGACCTTCAGCGCGACGGTTGCGCTGCGGGCCTTCGAATCCACCAACGAGCGGGCACCCAAGTTCGATCTCATGGCGCTCTCGGCGGACCGCCGCAGCTGGGTCAAGATCGGCGCGCTCTGGGAATACTCGTCGAACGAGACCGGCGAGTGCTTCCTGTCGGGCCAGATCGACGATCCCAGCCTCTCGGCGCCGATCCCGGTCGCCATGTTCCAGCAGAACGATGGCAGCTACAACGTCGCCTGGCGCCGTTCGAAGCCCAAGGCCTCGCTCGACGGCTTCGGCAGCGAGAGTGAAGGTGCCCTGCCGCCGCTGACTGCCACCGGCGACGAACCGGCCAGCGACCGCAGCGTTGACAGCGGTGCTGCCACCGGCGACGGTCTGGGCGACAGCACCGCTCCGGCACCCAAGGGCAAGACGCGCGCGAGCGTCGACGCCTGACCGGGACAAGCCCCCCGTGACCGGTGCCGCGACCCGCGCCGGTCACATCGGGAAGGCCCGTCCGCGCATTCGTCGCGGGCGGGCCTTTTCTTTTGCCCGCTGCTGTCGGGCTCGGCAGAACTGCTGAAGGAACTCGGCCAGCAAGAGGGAAGGGGGAGGTGCCGTTCGAGCAAAGGAGGCTTGAATGGCAAAAACAATCTGGACTCTCGATCTTGAAGGCGCGCCCACAAACGAAGACTGCGCGCAGATCGGCCACACCCCGAACTTCGACCTCGTGAATACCGCGGAAGCCATGCTCTACAGGGCTGCGCTGATCGCGGTTGCCGGCTTGCCGCCTCCGGGCATCACCCTGCGGATCAAGGCTAACGCTCATGATTTCGGGACCTACCGGACAGTCGAGGCAAGCATCGACAATGATCAGGACGACGGCAGCCATGCCAGCTATCTCGAGACCCTCGAGACCGGCATCGCCTTCTGGCATCAGCCCGGATTTGCACCGCTTGAATTCGGCAAGCTGACGGCGAGCGATCAGCTTGCGGGTTTCGTCGTGGATGCCGTCGCAAGCGCGCTGCGGATAACACGGCCGAGCAGCACCGGTGCATTCTTTCCGGCGTCCTCCGGGCCGCTCCACCGGAACCTCACCGCTGCCTTTCCGGAAGCGGCGCAGCGCGCCTTTTCTGAAGGGGGCCTGCCATGCTGACGGATAGCGAGCGCTTCGCCTTCAGCGCCTGGCGGATCCATGCGCTCGCCTCGACGGGCAATGCCTACGACGCCGTGCAGATCGACGAGACTATCGCTGCTGGCGATACTCTCCTCATTCTCGATGAAGGGGTTGTCGGTGTCGCGATGACCTGGCCCTTTGCCATCACCGCAGAGCCGGGCAAGCTTCACGCGGTCTGTGAGCGCGGCGCTGGCGAAACCCTTGGGCACATTGAAAAAGCGCTCGATGTTCCAGACGGGTCAATCGCTCGAGCCTGCCGCCTCGCAAGGACTCTGGGCTTTGCGATTGATGCGGGCCTCGTCCCATTATTGCCGGAGCTGCCGGCGACAGAGGTGGGCGGCTAGCGCGGCAGTCGTCGCCACAGAAATCTTGCTATTTTGGCAATAATTGCTATTTTGGTGCCACGAGGAGATACCACCATGCCAGCGACGGCCAATGAGCACCCCAGGATTCCCCTGACCCGGTTTCACAACAACACCGGCGAGTTCCTCGACCTTGCGACCAAGCAGCCGGTCGTCCTGACC
>JAIXSY010000001.1 GCA_027484445.1 Verrucomicrobiaceae bacterium | reverse complement strand
GCGAGGTCCTGCATGTTGTCTTCGACCAACTGCTTGAAGGCGAACATCACCCGCGCGCGGCGCTGCGGATTGGTCGCGGCCCAGGCGGGCTGGACGCGCTTGGCGGTCTCCACCGCGCGAGCGAGCAGGGCCGCATCGCCCAGCGCGACCTCGGCCTGAACTTCGCCGGTCGAGGGGTTCCAGACGGCGTGCTTGCGGGTCGGCGTAGGCGTGCCTCCGACAATGAAGTGGTCGATCTGACGCATGCAATTCCCTCTTCCGTTGCTTCAAGCCTCAGTGTCAGGCAATATTCCTGCAGGCAACAAACAGGTTTGCAGAGATGGGCGGCAAAAATGCAGATTGATGACTGGAATGATCTACGGGCCTTTCTGGCGGTCGCGCGATCCGGACAGATCAGTAGCGCAGCAAAAACGCTGCAGGTGGACGGCACCACCGTAAGCCGCAGACTGCGAAGGCTCGAGCGGGCTTTGGGTCAGCGGCTTGTCGAGCAAACGCGCAATGGTCAGGTCCTTACGCAGGTCGGTGAGGATATTCTCGTCCGGGTCGAGCGCATTGCGGAAGAAGCGGGTGCGCTCTTCCAGTCCGGCGCTCAATCGAGAGGAATTGGCGGCCACATCAGATTGAGTGTTTCGGAAGGCTTCGGAAGCTGGTTTCTCGCACCCCGCCTCCCTGCTCTCGCAAGAGAGCATCCCGAGCTCACCCTCGAGCTTGTCGCTTCCAGTGGCTTTCTCAGCCCCTCAAAACGCGAAGCGGATATTGCCGTGATGCTATCCAGACCCACAGCCGGTCCGCTGATCGCAAGAAAGCTCGCCGACTATTCGCTCATGCTCTACGCGGCACCAGCTTACCTCGAGGAAGCCGGCATTCCGACTACTCCTGCGGACCTCTCTCACGGCCATCGGCTCGTCGGCTATATCTCCGACCTCCTCTATGCTCCGGAACTCGACTACCTCAACGAGATACATGCGGACCTGCGCGCGAGCGTTACATCGTCAAGCATCATTGCTCAGCTGCGCCTCGTTGCGGGCGGCGCCGGCATAGGAGTCCTGCCATGCTTCATGGGCGACCAGGAAGGTGCGCTGAAACGGGTGCTGCCGAGCATGAGCATCAGCAGGAGCTTCTGGATTGTTACCCATAAAGACAACCACCGCCTTGAGAAGGTGCGCTACCTGAGCGACTGGCTGGCCGGTCAGGTCAGGGCAGAACAGAAGCTCCTGCAACCGTCTAATGGTCACCGATCCTCGCCATGACGCCGATAGGGCCGGCTCCCGGCAGTTCTGCGGGAGGCACGTTCTTTCGCCTCCAGCGGCTCGTCCCCGTTTGCCGGTATCGTCAAAAGGTACCCGGCCTCGCTCCGGGCATGTCCATCATCGTGGAGACGGTGGACCAATGCATATCGCTGGTGCCCTCGCCTATCGCCAGTCCCATAGCGTCCCGCAGGTAACGCTCGATACCCGTATCGATGCAATATCCGCTTCCGCCAAAGATCTGCATGCAGTCGCGTGCGATATCGACCGCCATTTCGCATGCGAGAGGCTTCACCATGTGGTTCAGCATCTTGTCCATCCGCCCTTCGTCAAACAGCCGAACCGCGTTGTAGAGCATGCAGCGAACGGCCTCGATCTGCGCCTTCATCTTGGCGAATTTGACCTGGATCGCGCCGAGTGAGAGTACCGGGCTTCCCGCGTGGGTCCGGTCCCGCGCATAGGCAAGGGCCTTCTCGAAGACGCCTTCGGCGATGCCGAGTGCCATGGCCGAGATATCCATGACGCTATAGGCTGAATGGCCGGTCTGACCGACTAGCTTGCGGTCCTTCACCCAATCGCCCGATTCACTGCATTCCGAGAGCGGCACCCGAACGTTGGATAGCGTCAGTGCCCCCAGGGACCCGCTAAGGCCCATGGTGCGATCTTCGGCGATAGTCAGGCCGTGGGTGCCGGCGTCCAGCGGAAACGCCCACATCGTGCCATCATAGAGCCCGAAAACGACAATGAGGTCCGCATAGGACGCCCCCGAGCAGTAGCTTTTGGTCCCGTTCAGAACGAAGTGGTCCCCGTCCCTGGTCGCAAGATCGCTCCATTCTGCGTAGTTTGCCGCGCCGCGGGGATCGGTGCCCGATGCTGACATGCTGGCCTCCCCGCACATGACTTTTTCGAACCACCTGGCCTTCGCTTCCGGCAAGCCGAGCAGTGTATGGGAGAATGTGCCATTCAGCAGGAGGTGGAGGGCAAGGGCCGCGCTCTCCTTCGCCAGTTCCTCGTACACAAGAAGAACCGTGGTTTTCGAGGCTGCCATGCCCCCCTCGCTCTCGGGCATCGACAGCCGGAAGAAACCGAGTTCGCCCATCCTCTTGCCCATGTCGCGGAAGAATGCGCGACTTCCTTGGCCATAGGCTTCATGTGCGCGCGGCCGTACCTCGCGCACCGTAAATCGCCTGGCAACTTCGCGGATCGCTTCCTGCTCTTCACTCAAGAAATAAGACATGAGGATCCTCGCGAAGTTTGTGCGGACTGGAAGCGGCAGGCCGATGCAGATGCTTGGCGGCGCGTTGCACCTGGGCTTTCGGTCGATCGCTGTTGCAAACGTCGCCAAAGTTCGGCCGGCACCCCGTGCCGAGGCAGCGCCCAAACATGCAGCGCCCACCATTGATGGCGGGCGCTGTGTTGAACCGGCACCGTTCGTTCAGGCGATTTCAAGCCCGGCGGATGCCGGCAGTCAAAGGACTAAAGGTCAGCAGTCAAAGGCCGCCTTCCAGCCCTCCACGGTCACCGCCTTGGCGAGCCGTGCCGACTCGACAGGATCGCACAGCTCGAGGAGGAATTTCCCCTCGACCCACAACTCGACGACGCTGAACCCCTCTTCGCCCGGGATTCGCACGCTGGGATATGCTGGCCAGCCCACTTCCTTGGCGATCTGCAGAATTTCGTCCTGCGGCATGTCGACGCAAATGCCGATGTGAACTTCCGAATTGCGAGTGGGGGCTTCCGCGCGTGCGCCGAGAGCGACCTGATTTTCGTCCGGAACCAGCACGGTCCCGCGGGGGGTGCATTCCAGCTGCAAGGATCCGTCTTTCGACCACGCCATCCAAGCGTCCGGGCCGCCCGGCGGAAAACGAGTGACCTCGCCTCCGAAGATGCGTCCAAGCGTTTCGGCGGCGTTTTTGGGATTGTCAGCCGGGATCGAACAGTGCTGAAACATCATAATCCTGCTCCTTGCCTTGCAACTTGAGTACGCAGCCACAGAGCGTGAGCTGCTTCATTCTCATATGTGAACGCGTCCCAAATATTGCACTGCGTGTCCCCGCTCTGTCAAGTGTTGCTCGCGCCTCTGGTCCCACCGTCCGGCAGCCGAACGGGCTTCGCCGCGCCTGATGCGCGAAGTAGCCGAACCTGCGTTACGCGCTCACCCTGGCAAGGAAGCTGAGCACAACCTCGTTAACCTCGTTCGGGCGCTCGATGTGAGGGCAGTGACCCGTTCCGCGCACGACGTGCAACTCGGCATTGGGGATCTTGTCTGCGAGTTCCTTCTCCCAACCTGGCAGGCGAAGGTTATCCTCGTCACCGGCGATGACCAGCGTTGGCATGGTGAGATTTTCATAAGGGGTGTCATCCGCGCGGCCGAAAAACTCGCGCGCCGGGATGGTGGGATTCTTGAAGCGGGCGGCTGCGATCGTTTCCCAGGCGCCGGGTTGAAGGCTCAGCGCCACCCTCCGGTCGACATATTCGGGATCTTCGCTCCACTTGGGATCGCTGAACATCGCGCGGAGCATCGCTTGCATGCTATCCCTCGTGCCGTCGTAGTTCATCAAGGCACGACGATGTTCGTTGTCGGGGTTGAAGCCGCCGCCTGCGATCATGATCAGGGAGCGGATGGAATAGGCCTGTGGATCGCTGGCAACCGATCGTGAAAACAGGCCCGCTCCCATCGAATTGCCGATGACGTGGCTCTTCTCCAGTTCCATGGTTTGCATGAACCTGCGCATGTGGGCCATCATCCTCGCCTGCCCGCCGCCGAAATCATAAATCTTGTCGGTCTTGCCATAGCCAAGCCAGTCCGGGGCAACGACGCGATAATGTTCTGCAAGCCCCGAAAGCACGAACTCCCAGCTCAGCTCAGAGCACGCGCCAAATTCGCCGCTATGAAGCAGGAGCAGCGGCTCTCCTTTGCCCTCATCGTAGTAATGGGTTCGAATGCCATCGATGTGCACAAACCGACTTTGAAAGCTCACTGCCATCTCCTAGCTAATTGAATTCGTTGCCCTACAGGCCCGGTTCGCAAACGAACGGCAGTCAGCTCTGCCGGTTGCCCCTAGGCCTGAGGCAGCAGGATGGTGGCCGTTCACACTCAGGCCTTTGGATTTCTGTCAGCAGGGCGTCTGCAGTTGCATGCATCGCCCGAGCCTCAACGGGAGCCCGGCCGCTTCACGCCAGAACAAGTTGCTCGCGGGCTTGCGCCTCTTGCCTGCTCAGCAGTTCCTGCTTGATCAGGAGCGCGGTAATCCGCGAATAGAAGCGCGACATCGTGAAGGTGCCGCCGGTGACGAAGAAGCCCGGCTGTCCGGTGGGGCCCCACATGCCTTGCATTTCGCCGTCGGCACCCACGCCCCAGATCGGCCCCACGCGGCTGGCGACATCGGCTCCGAACATGGTCTCGACGGCATCCTGCAACGGACGATAGCCAGTGCCCATCACCAACATGTCCGCCTCGATCTCCTCGCCGTCTGACAGGCACACGGCCGTCGGAGTGAGCCGAACCACCCCGACGCCCGGCCTGAGGCCTATTTTGCCTTCGACGATCAGGTCAGAAGCACCCACGTTGAGATAATAGCCGCTGAGCGAGCGCACCAGCTTCATGAAGAAGCCGGTGTCGTCTTCCCCGTTGTCGAGCAGGAAGCCCACCTGCTCCAGCTTTTCAAGCAACGCGGCATCCCCCTCCATCATCGCACGGCTGAGAGGGCCATGTACCCGCCGTACCAGATCGAACGGATTGGCGACCATCAGATCAGTCCGCTCGATAGGCAGCTGACCCTCGAACCGGCGGAACGCGCCATAGGCGAGGCCCGACTGCTGAACACTCACGACCGTCACGGACGAGCGCTGCACCATGATCGGCTTGCCGCCGCGCAGATACACGTCCTGTGCAATGTCGTGGGCACTGGTCCCTGCCCCCACCACGACGACTGTCTTGCCGGAAACATCGCTGCTGCTGCTGAAGGCACTGGAGTGCAAGATTTCGCCGCCGAACTGCTCCTGCCCGGGGATGTCGGGCATGTTCGGAATGCCGCTTACACCGATCGCCATGACGAGGTGCGACGGATGCAGGGTTCGGATCGTGGTGTCAGGCCGTTGCAGACGTACTGTCCAGCGCTGCGATTGGCTGTCGTATTCTCCCCCCAGGAAGGTCGTCCGGTTCCAGACGTTCAACTCCATCGCCTCGGCGTAGTATTCCAGGAATCCTGCGAGCTTGTCCTTGGGCAGGAACAGGGGCCAGCTGTCCGGAAACGGCAGATAGGGCATGTGGTTGCAGCAGATTTCATTGTGCAACGTCAGCGAATGGTAGCGGTTGCGCCAGTTGTCGCCGACACGCTCGGACCTGTCGACGATCAGCGCATCGACGCCGAGATGACGGAGACGCGCACCCACTGCCAGGCCCGCATGTCCCGCTCCGATGATCAGAACTTCGGGGTCGCGATCAGAATACGCCTGGTCGTCGACGCGCTTCTCCAGCCAGTTCCGCAGTGCCGCGTCATCGCCCCGAGTGAAGTCTGTGTCCCTGTTGACCAGCGACAATTCGGGATGCCCCTTTATCTCGCGCAGAACGGTCAAGAGGGTGAAGGCCAAATTCGAACCGGGTAACAGGCGCAAGTAGCCTTCACCGAACGTAGTATCAGTTTCGTATTGGATGAATGTGCCGATGACCTCCCCGATGCCCGGGATGGCCTCCTTGCGTGCATCGCCGACTGGCGTAACCCGGAGCGATGTGACGCCTCCTGCGTGCGCTGCAAACATCTCGCCTATGGCTTGGGGACCATGCGCATTCTGAAGCCGCTGCTCCAGCGTCAGAAGGTCGCGCCAATAGCTGTCTGGCGCAAACAATGCGCTCAGGGACTGAGGATCCTGGTTTGCAACGGCGGCGTTGAATGCGGCGCACCATGCGCCAAAGATGTCTTCCATTGCGCCCCTTCCCGCGGCTTCATTCGTCATTCCATCATCCTAATAGGTTCCTTGGGCCGCCGAGGATCCTGCGAACGGCGGCGCACAGCTCGTGTGGCATCACGCTTGCGAAACGCCCGACCGTTGCGAACCGGTCGTACCGCTACCTGCGACACGCTGGGGTCTGCAGGGCCGCACGCGCCTAATCCGCGTAGATTGTACCCATCGGCTCGACACCTGCCTCGTGCAGCTTCTTCAGCCGGTCCTCGAGAGCCTCACCGACGTTGTTCCACGTGTTCAACCGGCTGCCATCGACGATCTCTCCGATGTGTTGCTCAACGTCCTCGATCGACAGGTCGAGCTTCGTGTACCCCTCGGTGGTGGCAAGGACATGTCGGAACGTGTGCCCTGCCCCGGTGTCGAGGATCTCGCCGTTGAGCGAGCATTTCTCGTGCACCAGCCAGGCTGCCACCGGGGCGACCTGATCGGCGCGCACGTTGCGCTCCCACCAACGCTCGCCCTGGATCGCCAAGCTCGGGTCCTCGACAGCCTCGGGCGAGAAGAACCCGTCGACCAGAAGTCGGGTGTAGCCCAGCACGCCAAGGGCGTTGGACTTGATGTCGGCCGACCCTGCTTCGAAGGAGAGCATGCGCGCAAGACCCGCGCATGCCCATTTGGCCGATCCATAATGTGCAGCGTTCGGCGTTCCGGCCAGGCCAACATGGGAGGTGATGAACAGCACGCGGCCGTAGTTCTGCTTCAGCATGTGAGGCCACGCGGCTTGCGTTAGCAGCCATGGCCCGTCGTAATGCACCTGCCGCATTTTCTGGAAGTGCTGGTAATCCAGCTCGAGGAAAGGTGCCCAGTCGCAGATCCCGGCATTGTTGATCAGGATGTCAACGCGGCCAAATGCGTCGAGCGCGGTCGCCACGATCGCTGCCGCCCCTTCCGGCGTCGCGACGCTGTCGTGCGAAGCCACAGCTTCACCGCCAGCCGCGACGATCTCGCGGACGACTTGGTCCGCAGGAGAAGCGCCACTTCCGCCGTCGTCAGAGATGCCGATGTCATTCACGACGACCTTGGCGCCGCGCGCAGCCAGCAGCAGCGCGTGAGCCCTGCCCAATCCGCGTCCCGCGCCCGTGACGATCGCAACGCGTCCGTCAAACCGCATTTCCGACATGGCAGCCTAGTCCTTTCCGGATCGCCAATTTGTTCCCAAATAGGAACAGATACTCATATTCGCATTCACTCTATCGCCGCACCATGATTGGCACAAGCGTTATCCGCGACCGGTCGCAACTGCGTTTGTCGATGAGGTTTCCCCGTTGGGAGCGACGTGAAAATCTTCAAACCTGATCTTGCGGGTCCAATTCCAATAGTCCGGCACATCGAATGGCAGGTTCGATACGACGTTGCCACTAGCGCTCTTGTACCAGCTCGAAACCCCGGGTGTGGCGATGGCAAGGGCGTTCGCTTCCTGGCGATAGCGATCGACGTATTCGTCATAGACAGCTTGCCGACACTCGATGGAGACTAGGTCGCTCTCGATCATGCCCTGCACCGCATCCATGATGTAGCGGCTGTTGCACTCGGCCAGGAAGATGACGTTGAATACGGCTGTACCCGGCCCGAAGACCATGAACAGGTTCGGAAACTTCGGCACGGTTATCCCGAGGTATGCGCGCGCGTCCTGACCCCAATAGTCGTGCAGCGCCTCGCCGCCCCGCCCGACGATCCGCATCGGCTGGAGGAACTGGGACGACTGGAAGCCAGTGGCATACAAGATGATGTCGACATCGAGATGACGCCCATCCGCCATAACGATCCCGTCTTCGTCGAGGGAAGCAATCTCCCCCACAACCAGTTCGGTCGTATCCCGCTTCAACGCGCGCAGATAGCTTCCGTCGTTCGGCAATATCCGTGTTGCGAAGGGCGGGTACTTGGGGACGACCTTTTCAAGAAGGTCTGGCCGGTCGCTGAGTTCACTCTTGAGATGATCGATCAGCCGCTCCCTGACCTGATCGTTTGCAGCGCTGACAGAACGCTCCTGGTGAGGCCAAGAAGGATCGATTTTCGCCACAACCTTCAGGCCGTAGAGCGCGCGTGAAGCATAGCGTGCGCGATACCACCGGGCATAGTGCGGCACATGTTTCAGCAACCACTTCTGTCCGGACGGCACCTCGGCCTGATGGTTGGGGGAAGGCAGGAGCCAATGCGCGCTCCGCTGGACGACAAAGAGGTGACTTGCCTTCGCCGCAATCTCGGGAATGGCCTGAATGCCGCTGGCACCCGTTCCGACCACGGCGACCCGCTTGCCCGCGAAGTCCAGCGACCGGTCATAAGCTCCGGTGTGACACGTAACGCCGCGGAAGGCCGCAGCGCCTGCCAACGCCGGGGTCTTCGGCCGACTGAGCTGGCCGACGGCGGGGATGAAGGCATTGGCCACCTTCGTGGTCACCGTCCCATCGGACCTGGCCACTGCGATCCTCCACGTGGAATCGTGCTCCTGCCAGACCGCCTCGGTCACCTCGCTGCCGAACTCGATCTTGTCGAGCACTCCGTAGGTCCGAGCCAACTCCTGGAAGTACGCCAGAATGTCATCCCGTTCGCAAAACTGGTGCGACCAGTCCGGACGCTGTTCGAACGAGTAGCTATAGAAGAAATTGGGCACATCGCAGCGGCATCCAGGATAGCTGTTGACCAGCCAGGTGCCGCCCACCTCCGCGTTCTTTTCGATAATGGTATAGGGTATGCCGGCTTGCGCCATGCGGATCGCCATGAGGATACCCGACATGCCGGCTCCGACGATGAGGACCGCAAAATCCGCGGCCTTCTGCCTTTCGCGTTCGGACCAAGGACGCGGGGCAATCGCACTGTCGTCGATCCCGGAGTCTGCCAGCAACATCGGCAAGAATGCGTCAGGCGCAGCATTGCCGATCACAAGGCGTGCGACAGTCAGGAGAGTTTCGCCGTCGAGCGGCTCGACGGTTGGCGAACCACGATCTCGATATGCGGCGAGCGCCTTGACCGCTTCGGCACGCACCAGCTCTCTTTGCTCTTCGGTCATACCATCAAGGTCGATGGGCCCGAATGGCGAGGCAGAAGGGCTGAATCCGTGCCCCCAGATCGTCAGATCTCCCCTGAGATGAGACAGAGATCCCATCAGAGCGGGAATGGAAGCCTCGCGAAGAGCATCAGAGATAAAGTCGTCATTCTCGGTGATCGGAGGATAGGTTACTGGCTCAGACATTGATACACCTCGCACGAGTCCGGATCAGCCGATTGGGACGTCGATTTGCGGGTTGCATCACCGCCACCCCCTGCCGTTTTGTTCGCCATATCGAACCCGTTCTCTCTTATGGCCTTGCTGACAAGTGGTGAGCTCCGTGTCAAGCCGCCCGGGAGCTGTCAGGCGGCGCCAATGGCAACTGCCGCGCTGTTCAGGATCTCCGACGTGATCGGCAGAAAACCCGTGACGGATTGCACCCTAGTGTTTTCTGACGGGTGCACCCATTGGACAGGAGACAGCGAACGAGACAGATGCGAATGCTCGATGGTACTAGAGCATGTGCAAGGGCGACCGTGCGCTGCGGCATGATCCGCATCAAAGCTCTTGCGCACCGCGCTTTCACAAACTAGCAATTCCAGATAACGATCGAATTCGCATATCGGAACATTTTGGATGAGAGCTCGCGCTTCCGTACCCGCAGTCGCACACGTGCACCGCAGCCGCTTTGTCACTATCGACGGGATCCGCACTCATTACCTTGAGGCAGGCGAAGGACCGCCGGTCGTCCTGCTGCACAGCGGCGAATTCGGTGGGAACGCGGAACTGAGCTGGGAATACATGATCCCGTTTCTCGCACCGCATTTCCGCGTCATTGCGCCCGACTGGCTCGGCTTCGGGCAGACCGCAAAGGTCCACGACTTCGAAAGCAAACGCGCGCGAATGTGCTGGCACATGGCACGCTTCATCGAAGTCATGGCGATAGACCGGGCCCATTTCATCGGAAATTCCATGGGCGGCACGTTTCTGCTCCAGATGGCCGCGGAACAGCCGTGCCGTCTACCGATCGATCGGCTTGTATCGATCAGCGGCGGCGGCTTCGTGCCCGCAAACGCACATCGCGAGCGCCTGCTGGACTATGATGGCACCAAAGAGTCGATGGTGCAGGTGCTTGAGGCCATCTTCGAAGATCCCGTCTGGTTCAACGACACTGACTATGTCGAGCGCCGCCATGCCCTCAGCATCGCGCCGGGAGCATGGGAGAGCATCGCCGCCGCGCGGTTCCGGTCACCGGCGGCGCCGTCTCGCAGCGAGTTCGGAAACCCGGATACAACGCCATACGCCAATATCGCAGCGCCGACTCTCATCATTGCCGGGGCACGGGACAAACTGCGCCTGCCAGGTTACGCGGCAGATCTCGCTTCCCAGATTCCCGACGCGACGCTCGCGGTTCTCGAAGATGGCGGCCACTGCCCGAACATTGAACTGCCTGAGAAAACCGCGGCAATCGTCCTCGACTTTCTCCTCTCCCCCTCATCTCTGGAGCAAGTTGCATGAAGATTCTCGTTCTCGGCGGAACCGGAAACGTCGGCACTCACCTGGTCAGGCAATTGCTTGACCAGGGCAACACTGTCCGAGTTCTCGTGCGAAATGCGGACCGTGCCTCGCTGGTTGCCTCCGGTGCAGAAGCGGTGGTCGCCGATATCGTCGGTGATCCTGATTCCGCCCGCGGCGCATTCGTCGGCATTGACGCGGTCTTCATGCTGAACGCCGCCTTTGTCTACGAGACGGTGGAGGGGCTGATGGCGATCTGGATGGCCAAGTCCGCAGGAGTGGCGCGGTTCGTCTACCAGTCCACGCACAGCATCGGGCACCTGCACCATCTCCCGCACCTCGGATCGAAGCTCGCCATCGAGGAAGCGCTTAAGGTCTCGGGAATGTCCTACACCATTCTCAGGCCCAATCATTTTTTCCAGAATGACGAGTATTCCCGATACGCGCTGCTCGCTCACGGGACCTACCTCAATCCGATCGGCACGGTCGGCTGCTGGCGTGTGGACGTGCGTGACATTGCCGATGCAGCGGCGATCATTCTGACCAATGAAGGGCACGACGGCAAGACATATGCCCTGGTTGGGCCGGAGAACCTCACCGGCCCGCAATGCACCGACACCTGGTCACAGGCGCTCGGACGACCGATCAAGTACGAGGATGACATCAGCCAGTGGCAGGCCGTCGTGAAGCCGTACCTCGATGCGTGGGTGGTCGAGGACCTTGGCTACATGTTCGAAGAGATCAAGAAGCACGGGATGCTGGGCAATTCCGAAGAGCTCGCCACCCTGACCGGACTTCTTGGCCGCCCCCCGCGGAGCCACACCGACTACGTCGCGGAGTGCATTACAAATTGGCAAGGGCCCGCAGTAAATTGAATGACTGCGTTCGATACGGAAGAGGATGAGGCCAAATGTCTGACACGGAATCGAGAGTAAACGCCTTCTTCGCAGATGTATCGGCCAAGGGCATGGAGGCAGCGCTCCAGTTGCACGGCTCGAAAGACGTTAGCTGGTGGATCTGCGGAATGGGCGACGTAACCGGGCAGTTGCCCCATCTCAGCGCCGCTTTCACGAAGATTTTCGATGCGCGTGGTATGGTGATCACGCCTCAGCGCATGATCAGCAAGGGCGACTTCGTGACGGTAGAGGCCCTGACCGATTGCGCCATGCGCGATGGCACACCTTACAGAAACACCATCTCTTACTGGATCGAATTGTCTGGCGACAAAATCGTCAGCCTTCGGGAGTATTTCGATAGCGCTTACGGCCAGCAGATCATCGGCGCCGCTCTGGCCGAGGCCATGTCCGGCCAGCATTGACTGTGGAGCCCGGTCAGACTGCCTCCTGGGACGGGAATATGTCAGATCGGAATGTCGGGTTGGTTGCCGCTCGTCGGCAACAGACCTCTTGCACACTGGATTGGCGATGAAGGGTTAGTCGGAGACGATCTTTTCTCCGATCCTCTGCCGGAGATGGCCGCACGCTCTCGTTCAACCGGCAGCCCGCTTGAACGGCCCCTCACAGTAACCGCGCCAATTCGAGATCCTCGATCGTCCTAAAGACGCCGCTGGCAAGATGGCGTTCGAAAAATGTGCCGCTATTCAACGGAGAGTTGACGACATGCAAAATGCTATTAGCCAAGAGCCGGACTTCGACTGGTTCAATCCCTTCGATAGCTCTTACATCCACGATCCTTATCCGGCGATCGAGCGCATTCATGCCACGTCTCCGGCGTTTCACTACAAACCCTTGGATCTGTGGGTCCTCAGTAAGTATGATGATGTGAAGAGCGTTCTGAAGGATTCAGATACGTTTTCGAGCAAGGTGTTCGGCTTCTTGCCTCCGCCCGCAGATATTGCCGATCAGCTGAGCGATTTCACGGATCACGAATTGCTTTTGGGCATGGATCGCCCAGAACATCCGGCGTTGCGTCAGCCGCTCGCAAGCGTCTTCACACACAAGTTGGTGTCGGACCTCGAACCCTGCATTCGGGAACGGGCAAGCGCTTTGATCGATGGTTTCAGCGCAGATGGCAGCTGCGAGCTGATGAGCCAGTATAGCTACCCCTTGGCGCTGGCGACCATCATTCAGGTTTTCGGCGTGCCGGCAGAACACGCTCCGCTGTTCCGCAAATGGAGCGACGACTTCATGACGATGCTCACCGTCCAGCGGTCTCCCGAGCAAGATCAGGAGACGGCGCACCCCATGCCGGCGGACGAGATTCGCGAGCACTGGGTGAGCCTGCTCGACGCCAAGGATTACTTCAAAGAGTACGTTTCAACCCTGCGGAGCGAGCCGGGAACGGACATCTTCTCGGCTCTGCTGGCATTGAAAGACGCGCAAGGGAAACCCCAGGTTTCCGATGCGACGGCAGTGGTCAACATCCCCAATTTGATTGCTGCTGGACATGACACCACGGCCAACATGATCAGTCAGACGCTGATCTTGCTGGACGAGCACCCCGATCAACGCGAACTCCTTATCGAGAACCCGGAACTGTTGCCTCAGGCGATTGAAGAAGCCTTGCGCGTCCGGGGCTCTGCCCTTGGCCTTCTCCGGCGCGCCACCAAGGACATCGAAATCGGCGGGCTCGCGATTCCGGCTGGATCGATCACTTATGCCTTGCTCAACGGCGCGGGCATGGACGCGGATCGGTTTGAAGATCCAGGGAAGTTCGACATCACGCGCACTAACGCTGGGCAGCATCTGGCATTTGGCTTCGGCCGGCACAACTGCATCGGGAGTCAGGTTGCCAGAATGCAAGCGCGGGTTGCAGTCGGTGAGTTTCTCAAGCGAATGCCCCACTACACCATCGACCGCTCCAAGCCGATTACCTACGCACCAGGTCTGCCCCTTCGGTTTACGACCCATGTCGCCGTGAAGTGGTGAGATACGATGACCACGCAAACCCGAGGTGGGCTTGTCCCGCCTCGGGCGATGCGACTTAGGAGAGTGCGTGCCGAGGCAGGCTCACCCTACTCGTATCGCAGGCCTCTTGCAGCGAGCGTCTGGCGCATCTGATAGATGTCGAGACCCAACTCGCCGGCTGCCAGCCGTGCGCGCTTAACTTCCTCGTTCTTTTCTCTTGCTTGGGCAGCGGCCAGAACCGTGCCAGCGTCGGCGCGCTTGACTACGCAAACTCCGTCATCGTCAGCAACGATCACATCGCCAGGTTCTACTGCCGCGCCAGCGCAGACGACCGGAACATTCACTGAGCCCAGCGAAGCCTTCACCGTTCCCTGCGCGCAGACAGTTTTGGACCACACCGGGAAGCCCATCGCAGTAAGGTCGCGCACATCGCGAACCCCGGCATTGATAACCAGACCTTGGCATCCGCGCGCCAAAGCGGAGGTTGCAAGGAGGTCGCCGAAGTATCCATCGTCGCATGGACTGGTCGGCTGGAGAACGATGATGTCGCCCTGTTGAAGCAGCTCGATGGCGACGTGGAGCATCCAGTTGTCGCCCGGCGGTGCCAAGATGGTCACCGCCGACCCGGCAATGCGCGCTCCGGCATAGATAGGACGCAAACCGCTCGCCAATAACCCCGTTCGACCTTGAGCTTCGTGAACGGTCGAAACGCCGCAGGCAGCAAGGCCTGCGATGACCTGCGCCTGCGCGCGTTCGATATTGCGGACGACCCGGCCCAATTCCATGGCGATCTCTCTTAGCTTCTAATTGACGGGGTCGGTGACCGTGATCGCGAGTGACCCGATGCCCTCCACCTCGCCGACGACCTTGTCGCCCGGGAAGATGGGGCCAACGCCCGCGGGCGTCCCTGTGTAGATCAGGTCGCCGGCCTCCAGGGCGTAGTGTCTTGACAGCTGGGACACGATCTCAGCGGAATTCCAGATCATGTCGGCGATGTCAGCTGATTGCCGTACCTCGTCATTCACGCGAAGCGACAAGGCACCGCGCACCGGGAGAGCTCCTCCGTTCAGCGGCAGGATGTCGCCAATCGGCGCCGACGCATCGAAGGACTTGCCGACTTCCCAAGGCCGTCCGGCCTTTCGTGCTTCAATCTGCCGATCGCGGCGTGTGAGGTCGATGCCTGTCGCAATGCCGAACACGTGGGCTCCTGCATCCTCCACCGCGATGTCGGTTCCGCTCTTGCCGATCGCAAGGACGAGTTCGATCTCGTACTGAAAGTCCTCAGTAAAGGGCGGATATGGGACCGATCCACCATTGCCGACGATCGCATCCCTCGGCTTCTGAAAGAAAAATGGCTTCTGACGCTCGTCGGCACCCATTTCACGAATGTGTTCGGCATAGTTGCGACCAACGCAATAGATCCGACGCACGGGAAAGCGCGTATCGGAGCCCTGTATTGCAACACTCACCACCGGAGGGCATTCGAACGCGTATGTTCCCTTAGTCATTGCCGCGCAGCTCCCGGAATATGCCCAGCTTCTCCTGAATGATCCGATCCGAGTAGCTGAACAGGACCGCGTCTTCGTCAGCAGACAGTACGAATGACGTCCAACTTGGCGCGACGAAGTGGTCTTTTGGACCGAACTCGAAGATGGCATCCCCGATAACGGCCCGCCCGGTGCCTTCGATGACCGAGAAGACTGTCCCAGCCGTTGATCTGTATGGCTCCGTAGTGAAGCCACGCGGGATGAACTGGATCTGGGTCGTCATGGTCGGCATGGCTGATCCGCCAGTTACCGGATTGATGTACGCCATCTTGTAGGCGTGATGACGATCGATGTCGCGGGATCGGCTCAGGCGATACAATGCTTCGCGACTGACCCGATAAGGGTAGCTGAAGAGAGGCGACGTCTCCGACGCAGGTTTATAGTCAATGGGCAAAAGGTTGCAGCCTGCTTCAGCGTAAGAAGAACCTTCTGCGCGAGTGACCAGTCTTTCGTTCTCGCCGCCGCTTTCCCGAAAGCTGGCGCTCATGAGATTGACCACATGCATGTCGAGCCCATCCAGCCACACCATCGGCTCCGACGAGGGGTTGCCATGGTCGTGCCAAGTCCACGAAGGAGTGATGACGAAATCCCCGGCCTCCATTGTCGTCTTCTCACCGGCCACTGCGGTATAGGCGCCACTACCTTCGACAATGAAGCGAAGGGCGGACGCGACATGACGGTGCGCTGGAGCTACCTCGCCGGGCAAAATGATCTGCAGACCCGCAAACAGGCTCTGCGTGATGCGTGACTGGCCGCGAAGGCCCGGGTTCTCGAGAACCAGAACCCTTCGCTCGGCTTCTTCCGTGGAAATGATTTCACATGCTTCCATCAGATACGGCCTGACCGTGGGATAGCTCCAGTGAGCCGGAACAGCGTTCGTCTTGGGCTGTTCGGTTACGAGGCCGTGCAGCACCCGCCACAAGGGGGCGAGGTTCTCCGCACTTGCTTTGTCATAGAACGGCATCCGGCCCTGTTCGGCAATGCGGTCGACGGTAGAGACTACGCCATCACTGTCCGAGGATGAGGTCGATTCCATGATTGCGGTAATTCCTTAGATCAAACTTGTTCTCATACATGCACGCCGAATCCTGCCTCTGTCAACCGGATTGGGTCGTGAAAAGAAAACAAAAAAGCTGCCATCCTCCTCGGAATTATGTCCGACATTGCGGGAACGCGGTAAGCCACTATACCAACAGCCAGTTGTACACGGAATGGCGAGATGCACTAAATGGCGACCGAGCAGAATTCCCAAGTCAAATCCGCTGACCGGGTTCTTGATCTCTTCGAACTCCTGCTGAGAGCCAATCGCGGAGTATCCCACAGCAACATTGCAGACCGCCTCGGAATCCCCAAAAGCAGTCTGACTCCGTTACTTCGCAACATGGTGACACGCGGCTATGTCATGATCGGACCCGACGGCCGATCCTACCAAATGGGTCCGCAATTATTGAACCTGGTCCGCGTTGGACGGGTAGCAAGCGACATCGCGAAAGAAGCGACATCATTCTTGCTCCAGGCTACGCGCGATGTCGGTGAGACCAGCGCATTCAATCAGTTACGCGATGACGAGCAAGAGGTGGTCGCCACCGTTACGGGTCGGCACCGGCTCACTACGTTCATGAAGATAGGCGAGGTCGCCCCGCTCTATGCAACCTCCGGCGGGAAGGCGATGCTCGCCCACATGCCGCAAGACTATCGCGACGCCTACTTCAAGCGTGTGAAGCTGAGAGCAGCGACCGAAGCTACGCTGGTCACACAAGCCTCTCTTGAAAAGCAACTTTGCGAAATCCGGGAGACCGGGATTGCCTATTCTTTCGAAGAATGGACGCCAGGGATCGTAGGCGTTGGCATGGCCGTCCTTGGACCTGACGATTTCCCGATAGGTTCCGTCAATTTCGCGATCCCTGCCTCGCGCTTCAACGATGAGCTAGGTCAAGATGCAGCGCGCGCTCTGAAACGCTGCGTTTCCGACATGCGCCGTCTTTTTGATGATATTGGCAGCGGCTTCTCGAAACGCAGCGATTAAGGTCGATGATCTCCGGAGGGAAATCTAGCGTTTCCCGCACCGGAGATCTCTTGCCAAATCACTTGCGCATCTCAAATTGCTCCAAGTTGATCGCCTCCGCCATGCCAGGGTGCACCATTGGGTGATCGCACAATTCTAACGATCACCCAATGACCGTAAGCGCTGTTCTCAGGCCACGTGGGCGTGGGGCAGGAGCTCGTCGATCCGCGATGCCGGGTGACCGTTAGCGAGGCTGGTGAGCGTCGCGGTAAGCCATGTGTGCGGGTTGATGC
>JAIXSY010000055.1 GCA_027484445.1 Verrucomicrobiaceae bacterium | reverse complement strand
TCCCGAAAACCCGTTAGCCAAAAGGATTTGGCTACGGCCAGTGTGGTGCAGTCCTCTGGACTGCTGTTCTGAGTCCAGAGGACTCCCGCCCATTTCGCCCGCCTTCGTCATTCCTCATTCGCCATTCGTCATTAGGAGGACCGCCTCTCCGCCGCTGCCACCAACTCCGAATGGGTCGTGCCAAAGCGCACGGCGATCCGCATCAGCGTGGCCGACCACGCCCCGTTCGGGCACAGGCCCTGCTCGATGTTCAGGATCGTCTGATCCGTCACCCTGCGGCCTTGGCGAGAGTGTAGGCGCTCAGCCCCAACGCCTCACGCCGCCCCCTGACGTCTGCCCCGATGCGTTGGTTGAGCGAGCGAACGTAGTCATCAGCCGAAGCAGGCATGACACCGCCCCGTGAAGGGGACCCGTGCAGGTTACTCTCAAACGCCCCCCCTTCACTCCGGCCACCCGGCACGGCGATGGAGCTGTTCGAGGGGCGGAGTATGCGGGAATGACGCGGGCCGAGGCAAGCTGGAACTTGCTGGGTGAAACAGCGCCAGCTAGCAAGAGCAACTAGCCCCTGGAATCCACAAGGTTGGCGTTGGTTCTTGCCTCCATGCAGAGGTTAAGTAGTCTGCCGCGTCGCAACTTTTGACTTCTCACCATGCCATCCGCAGCCCAAGTTAAAGCCCTAATTCAGAGCCACAGCAGTGGCGATGACGAGCGCTTTTATGCAGTGGCGCTCCAGGTTGCTGCTGCGGAAGCCCGAAATGGTCACGAGACTTTAGCTCGGGACTTGAGAGCGATTGTCGATCAAGCCAAAACGAGGACTTCCGAGTCAAAGGCTCGTTTCAACGTGGTCCAGATCGCGCAGCCTATGGGGGAAGCGGCAGAGCTTTTGGATGCAAGGTTGCCTGAGTTTAGCATCAAGGATCTGGTGCTCGCAGACTCGGTGCGTGAACGCGTGATGAGAGTCATTCATGAGCAGCGCCAGATGAGCCGACTTCAGGCGCATGGCCTACGCCCGCGGCAGCGTCTATTGTTCACGGGGCCGCCAGGCTGCGGCAAAACGATGACCGCCTCGGCCATTGCTTCGGAGCTTCGCCTGCCTCTGTTTGTGGTGCGTCTGGATGCCCTCATCACGCGCTACCTCGGCGAGTCGGCAAACAAACTCCGACTCATCTTTGAATCCGTAAACCAAAGCAGAGCTGTCTATCTTTTCGACGAGTTCGATAGCATTGGTTACTCCAGAGACGGCGGGCAGGATGTGGGCGAGATGCGGCGAGTATTGAATGCCTTTCTCGTCTTCATCGAGAGCATGCACAGTCACAGCTTGGTTATCGCGGCGACCAACCACGGCTCACGACTCGACAAGGCGCTGTATCGACGCTTTGACGACTTGATCGAGTTTAGCCTGCCAGGGGACGACGAGATTCGTCAGATGATTGAAACCCGGCTTCAGTCAGTTTCGACTCCAAAGCTCGGCTGGCAGAAAATTGTCAAAGCGGCGCGGGGATTAAGCTTTGGTGAGATTGGGCGTGCTTGCGACGACGGGATGAAACAGGCGGTGATGAAGGAGACGGCTAATGTGAGCACGGCGAGCCTGCTCGCCGCATTGAACGAGCGAAGGCTGTTTCTGCCACCTGCCGAAACCTAATCCCGTCCCATGTCCGAGCCAAAGCTGCCACATCTTCAGATCCAGGACTCGGGAAAACCAGAGCGCTATGTGCATCCGCGAGTGCGTGGCTCCAAGAAGTTAAGACTCAAAGAGCGAGACGCAGCGACTTACGGCAAGAAGCTCCTGGATGAGTTTCGCGACCTACAGGTAAACGCGCCAGCGTTCTACGCAAAGGACGACCTCTCTGATTGCGGCTTAATTATTGAGTTCGTCGCCGAACCAGGGTTTGCACTGAAAGCGGAGAGTCTTGGCAACGAACGCTCAAAGATTGAGCTGCTTAATCTGCGTGAGATCACTGATCCAAAAACCGGAGCCATCTCGACCTGTGCCTCCGTCTTTGTACCCTATGGAAAACTGGGGATAGTGGAGAACATGCTCAGGGACTATGGGACTAAGAAGACCGCCAAGGGGCATCCCGAGAACGCTCATCTTGCTAACGTCGCCGCCATTCGCCTCGGCGCTTTGAAAGCGCTTTGGACGGAAGACCTGCCTTTGCCAGAGGACGACTCTCCCCATTGGTGGGAGCTGTGGATTCGACGTAGATTAGGCGATTGGGAGGATCAATTTGTCGCAGCCTGCGCTGATGCACATATCTCGCTACCCGCAGACACACGTCTCACCCGCTTGCGCTTACCCGAGCATGTGGTGCGATTGGTTTATGCCACACGACAACAGCTTGAAGGCTCATTGAGTCTGCTGAACACACTCGCCGAAGTGCGGCTGCCACGCCCCTGTTCCTTGCCGCTACGGGAGATGAGCAGCCGCGAGCAGCGTGAGTTTCAGGATGATCTGGTGGATCGTGTCGAGTGGCCAGACACCCACGCGCCAGCCGTATGCCTGCTCGACACTGGAGTGAACAACAAGCACCCATTGCTGGAGCCATTGCTTCGTGACGAGGACTGCTTCACGGTCGATCCACCTTCGGGCACTGCCGATCATCCCGATCCACAGCGAGCGCATGGCACTCGTATGGCGGGACTCGCTGCCTATGGTCCACTGGTTCCTCTGCTCGAATCGTCGGCGATTCATCAACAGAAGCACAATCTTGAGTCAGTGAAGCTACTGAAGAACGCTGGGGCTCACGAGCCTGAGCTTTATGGAGCTGTCACAGCTCAAGCAGTGTATTACCCAGAGACACAGAGCCAGCGTGCCCGTGCCTATTGCATGGCAGTGACCGCTCCACCAGCTCATGAAACTGGCGGCCCAACTTCCTGGTCATCTGCCGTTGATGAGCTGTGCGCGGGATCAGCAGAGGGGGACTCCGACGAGGTGCCGGTTAAGCGCCTAATGCTGATCTCCGTAGGCAACTCGGATGTGCCCATTCAAACGCCAGATCAGTATGTGTATCCCGACACACTCCTGAATGAGCCTGTCCAAGAACCTGCGCAAGCATGGAATGCCATCTCTGTCGGAGCCATCACACATTACGACCGCATTGTTGAGAGGGATGAAGAAGCAATCAATGCTCAACCTATTGCCCAATCTGGCACCCTCTGCCCAACGAGCCGCACTTCCCGCATCTGGGAGCCGAAATGGCCATTCAAGCCAGACATCGTCATGGAAGGCGGCAACCTGGCACGCACCGCAGACAATGAGATTATTGCGCTGGAATCATTAAGGCCATTAAGCACCTCGGAGAGCTGGCGTCACCAACCATTCCGCACCATGCACGACACAAGTGCTGCAACAGCTCTGGCTGCAAGGTTGGGAGCGATGTTGATGCAGCAGTATCCTGAACTTTGGCCTGAGTCGGTGCGGGCGTTGATCGTTCATTCCGCTCGTTGGAACAGGCGGATGTTGGCTGGTCTTGACCCTCATGCCCGTGTGCCAAAGGAGAGAGTCAGAGAACTGCTCCGAGTCTATGGATGGGGGGAGCCTGATCTGGCACGTGCCATGAAAAGCGCCAACAATCGGGCCACGATCCTTTCGCAGAATACGCTCCAACCGTTTCAGCGGATCGAGACCCGTAACTCCGAGGGTAAAGTGCAGAAAAGAATCGGCACTCGCGATTGGCATATCCATGAACTGCCTTGGTGGCCTCGCGACTTGCTGCTAGGGGCAGGCGAGACACCAGCCACGCTTCGAATCACGCTGTCCTACTTCATTGAACCGAATCCGGGGTCAAGAGCCGTCCCCGGCGCACACCCGACTCAAAATCGTTATCGATATGCGTCGTGTGGTCTGCGGTTCGAGGTCAAGCACACCTATGAATCCGACGAGGTATTTCGGGCGAAGCTCAATGCGGCAATTCAGCAAGATGAAGAGGGCGAAGGCGATGACGATATCACCATGGATACCAACGCCAGCAATCATCAGTGGGCGCTTGGCCCCAAGGGCAGGCGCATTGGAGGCTCGCTGAATCAGGATGTGTGGACTGGCACTGCCGCCGAATTGGCTACGATGGATCGTGTCGCCGTGATTCCAATCAAAGGCTGGTGGGCAACCCGTTCGTTCCCTCCAGGTCATGAACGGCACGAATGTCACGACCGTCGAGTCCGCTATGCGCTGGCCATGAGTATCGAAACTGAGGCCGATCTGCCGATCTACACCACTATTGCGACTGCTCTAGCGATACCAGTCCAGACGCCGATTGATGTGATGATTGACATGTAGAGATGTCGAGGTGGTGTTGGTTCAACATGGGCAACTCAGCGCGAAGGTAACAGGCGTAAGGCACTGTTTGGCAATCTAAGGCGGTGCTGAGGACTGCACCACACTCACCGCCCCACTAGCTTCAGGCGGACAAACTTCCGGGTATCTCCAGCGGGGAAGGTGTCTTTCACTTGGTTGCCTCGGTGGTCCAGGTGCCGGTGAGGGTGTCGAAGGTTTCGACGGTGAAGTGGGTGCCGTAGGTGCTGGATTTCGTCCAGGTGATGCTTAGCGTGCCTGTGCTGTAGGGATGAGCGATGAAGGCGCTGTCCTCATCCCTGCCGCTGCCGGTGCGCCAGATGGAGGGCGGCTGGGTCGGTCATTTTTGGACGACGCAGGAGCCGATGCCAGATGGGTCGTTGGCGGTCGGGGAAGGAGAAGCTTGCTCTCTTTGTCCACCTCACTCCATAACCGCAAACTCCGGCGAGAGAAGCACGGCCTGGCAGAGCTCTTCCCAGGCGGTGAGGGGCTTCTGGGGGGCTTTGGGATTGGCGAAATCGATGCGGGCATCCCAGCGGCGGGCCATGCCGGGCATGGCGGGCATGTCGGTGCCAGGCATGACAATGCTGGGGCTCCACTGATACGCGGCGGCGTCTTTGCCGCTGACGCTGCTGACGATGAAGTCGAGGGTGTCACCTTTTTTGACGGGGATTTGGGTGAGGTCGGTGCAGAGGGCTTGTTTTTTGGCGGTCCATTCTCCGAGCAGGCCGTCACGGCTGCTCAGGATGCGGGCAACGACGCCGTCGCTCTTCTCGTCCATGTGGATGAGTTCGGCGGTGATGTTCACCTGGCCGTCGAGTGGGGCGACCCAGCGGCGGATGGTGCTTTGTTTGGCGTCGGCACCGGGATCTCCGCCCATGGCATCGAGCATGACGCCGGTGCCTTTGAAGGCTTTGCCATCGAACTCGGCGAGATTGGCGAAGGTTTTGACCTGCTTGGTTTCGGCATCGAAATCGCCGAACCCGTATTGCCAGTCCTGCGACTCGGGATGCACAAGGTCGTTCTTCGGATACGCGGCGAGGTAGTCGAGTGCCCGCTGCATTTCCTTGTCGGTGGGCTGGCGCTGGAAGACGCGGCGGTAGAGTTCTTCAAGGCGGCTGCTATCATCGGGCAGCTCTTTGGTGAGCGTGGAGGCGAGATTCTTGGCGCTGTCGGTCAAAAGCGGGCTGTTCATCAAAATGAGCGCACGCGGTGTCAGCGCGGTGCGGCTGCGTTTCGGCGCGCTGAAGTTGGGATCCGGGAAATCGAAGCTGCGGTAAAGCGAGGGCAGCGTTTTGCGATCGACGAAGCCATAAACGGTGCGGCGCACGCTCGCGTCGATCTTCTCGGGCTTGCCGCCGAGATCGGGTTTCAAGCGACCGGTGACGCTTAGCAGCGCGTCGCGGAAGGGCTCGAGTTCCAGCGGACGCATGGGGAAATCGGCACGCTGATAGGCGGCGGTGAGCATGAGGTGCTTGTGCAGCTTTTTGAAGCTCCAGCCATTTTCCATGAACCACGCAGCGAGATGGTCGAGCAACGGCTGATTCGTGGGTTTGTCACCACGGAAGCCGAAATCACTCGGTGTGCCGACGATGGCGTCGCCAAAGTGCCAGGCCCACACGCGATTCACGATCACGCGGGCGGTGAGCGGGTTGTTTTTGCTTGCGATGGCCTGCGCGAGCTGGAGACGGCCGCTTTTGTCCTTCGGGAAGGGCTCCGGCGCGATCTGCTTGAGCGCGGTGATGAACTGGCGCGGGGCTTCAGGACCGGGCGTGTTGGGATTGCCTCGGATGAAGACTTTGCCGTCATACATCTTGTCGGCATCGACAAAGGTCATGGCGCGGGCGGGGGCTCCGGGATGGTTTTGCAGTTCGGTGAGCGGCTTGGTGGCATTGCGGCGCAGGCCTTCGGCGACATCGCGGTTGGCGTAGAGTCTGTTGGAGAGAAAGTCTTTGCCGGTGAGGACGAAGGGCGAGCTGTCTTCGATGAAGATGGCGCGTAGTTGCTGACCTTCGGCGTCGGGCAGTGGATTCTTTTGCGCGGTGTGGACGCGATCGATGCTGACTTTCTCAAGCTCGGAGATGGGCAGGTTGAGTTCGTCAGCGGTGGGGACGCAGAGCTTGCGGAGGTGTTCGCGCCAGTTCTCGGCCCACAGCGCGTCCACCTCGCTGGCGTAGAGATGGTTGTAGAGGTCGGCGATGTCGCGCAGGGTTTTGGGCTTGGTTTTGGCGAAGCGGCGGGCGATGGAGGGGAGGAGCTTGTTGTCGGCGTTTTTGGCGTAGGTTTCACAAAGCGCGGGGGCTTTGGCGGCGAAATCGGCTTCGGGCAGAGCGGAGAGTTCGAGCCAGGGGGTGAAGAACTCGGGATGGCCTTTGACCCATTTGTCCCAGTTGGCGACGACGCGGTTGTGAATGCCGTTGTTGAGTTTGCGGGGTTCGAGAATGCCTGGAGAGATGTCTTTGTCTTTGTAGCTGTTGGTGAGCTTCGAATCGTGCGCGGCGTGGAGGTAATCGCCGACACGGGAGCGGAGAGCACTGAAGGAGCGCTCGGCCTCGAAGGCGATGACTCGAATGTATTCGGCGCGAGCGGCTTTGTTTTTCTCCGCATACTCACGCACTTGTGGCGTATCGGCCTGCGGCAGAGCGGGCTGGATCTCGGGTTCTTTGCTGCTCTTGAGGATGGAGTAGAGGCCGTAGTAGTCCTTGGTGGTGATGGGCTCGAGCTTGTGATCGTGGCAGCGGGCACAACTGATGGTGAGGCCCATCAAGCCGCGGCCGATGACGTCGATGGTGTCGTCGAGCGTGTCGTCGTCGAGTTTGCGATCCTTGCGGCGGCCGAGGCCGAGAAGGCCCATGCCTGAGAGTGTGCGCGTGTCCTTGGCGGTTTCGAGCTGGTCGGCGGCGATTTGTTCGAGCAGGAAGCGGTCGTAGGGCTTGTCGCTGTTGAAGGCGTCGATGACGTAATCGCGATACGTGAAGGCGTTCGGATAGGTGTCATCGCCGTTGTAGATGCTGCCCATGTTGTCAGCGTAGCGCACGACATCGAGCCAGTGGCGGCCCCAGCGCTCGCCGTAGCGTTTGTCGGCGAGGAGTTGGTCGATGAGCTTCTCGAAGGCCTTCGGGTCGTTGTCGGCCGCGAAGGCGTTCACTTCCGCGTACGTCGGTGGCACGCCGATCAGATCGAAATAAGCGCGACGGATGAGGGTGCGTTTGTCGGCAGGTGCTTTGCCAGTGGTGCCGATGAGGGCGTCGAGCGACGCGGGCTTGGGGTCGATGATGGGTTGCAGCGACCAGTGTTTTTTGGCGTCTTCGAGGTGCTGCTCGATTTTCGTGAGCGTGCGTGGCCCGGAGCGTGGATCAGGTGCGCCGGCTTTGACCCAGGCTTCCAAATCGGCAATTTGCGCGTCACTGAGCTTCTTCTTCGGCGGCATTTCGAGATCGTCCTGCCACTTCACCGCCTGGATGAGCAGGGATTTGGCTGGATCACCCGGCACCACCGCCGGACCGGTGTCGCCGCCTCTGAGCGTCGCTTCCTTGGTGTCGAGCAAGAGACTGCCTTTCTGCTTCTTGTCCGCGCTGTGGCACTCGTAGCAGTGCTCCACGAGGATGGGGCGGATTTTGTTTTCAAAGAAGGCTGCATCCTCAGCCTGTGCAAAGGCAGCGGCGATGAGTGTGGCAAAGGTGGTGAGGCGTATCATACGGTGGATGGAAGGCTCAGGTGAACTCGAGACCCGTCAGCGTGCCGCTGCTGGAGCTGAAGCGGTCGGATGTGATCCCGGCGCGCTGGAGCATGGAGAGGTAGAGATTGCAGAGTGGGGTAGGACCCGCGCCGACAACGGGGGCCGGTGTTTTGGTGTCGGGCTCTTTCACGGCGGCGGCGATGCTTTCAACGTAAGGGCTGTTGAAGGTGAGGTGCTGGCCGTGTTTGAAGCCGCCACCGGCCAGGAGCACGGGGAGGTTGGCGGTCGAGTGGGAGTTTCCGTCCTTCAGGTTGCTCGTCACGAGGACCATGGTGCGGTCGAGCAAGTTTCCGCCGGAGCCTTCCTGCGCGGTTTTCAGCTTGGTAAGCAACCCGGCGTAGGTTTGCAGGAGCTGGACTTCCACCTGCCGGCAGGCGGCGAGTTTTTGCGGTTCTTTGCCATGATGGGAGAGGTCATGGTGGTCGCCGAAGGTCTTGATGGTGATCGCACGAGTGGAGTCGGTGATGAGCGCGAGGTAGATCATGTCGAACATGAGCTGGAGCTTCTTGTGCTGCTGGCCGGGACCGGCGATGTCCTTCGGCGCGGGACCGGGTGCCTTTGGCTTCGGACGATTCACCCACTCGCCGGACATCTGGAGCTGCCGCTCAACGTCCCGCACAGATTCGAAGTATTCATCCAGCCGCGAACGGTCTGCGGCGCTCACGCGTTTGCCCAGCCGCTTCGCCTGGTCACCAACAAAATCGAGCATGCTGCGCCCGGTGCCGATTTTGCGGAGTTCCTCGGCCTGCTGCGCGGGCGTGCTGGCGAGGAAAAGCCTGGCAAAGACTTGCGAAGGGCGGTCGATGGCGGGGATGTTCACACCATTGCCGGTGTAGGAAAGGCTGCCGCTGTAGGTGGTGAGCACGAGGCTGTCGTAGCGCGTCTGGCCACGGAAGCGCGTGGCTAACTCCTGGTCGAGTGAGATGGTGTTCTTGAGGTTGTAGGAATAGTCGGGATACGGCGCTCCGGTGAGCATCACGGCCTCCGCTTTGTGCCCGCCGCCGCCGGTGTTCGGGTGACTGAGGCCGGAAATGACGGTGAAGTCATCGCGCAAGGCTTTGAGGTGCTCCAGATGTGGAGTGAGCGCATAGTCACGGCCTGTGGTGGTCGGCACAAAGGCATGTGGATCGAATCCAAACGGCGTGCCGATGGCGACGAGGCGGCGCGGTGCCGCGTCGGCAGGCGCAACGGTGCCCGCGATGGCCTTGGTCATTGATTCGAGGAACGGCAGGGCCAGAGAAATGCCTGAGCTGCGTAAAAAAGTGCGGCGGTCGAGAGGTGTGTGCATCTTCCAGGATAGGGGTTCACTTGTTGAGAAAGAGGTCACTCTGGATCACGGCATGGATCAGGGTGCGCAGGCCATAGTCATTCTTCTTTACGGACGCGACGATGGCATCAAGAGCGAGGATGTCGCCCGGCTCCGTGTGATGGCCCGTGGAGAAAGTGACGAGCTTTCCGGCGATGCAGCGTGCCACCGCATCAGACTGCCGAAGCGCGAGTTTCTTGAACTCCTGCGGTCCGGCGAAGCGGCTGTTATCCAGGAGGCTGCCGCTGGCATCGACAACGGCACCGATGCGGTATTTCACCTTTTGGCCCTCCACATTCAGCAGCTTCACCTCTGTGCCCATTTCGGTGGTCCGATAGGCCTCACGCCACTGGCCTACGGGGTCGAAGGCTTCGAGCGCGAATCCCGGTGGATCAATCTGGCGGTGGCACGAGGCGCAGCTCTCTGTGTTCTGATGCTTCGCGAGTTGCTCACGGATGGTGGTGGCACCCCGCGTGTCCGGCTCGATGCCGGCGACTTCCGCCGGTGGTGGTGGCGGCGGGCGTCCGATAATGTTGTGCAGGACCCAGGCCCCCCGCAGCACTGGCGACGTTCGGGAACCGTTCGCAGTCACTTTCAAAACACTCGCCTGCGTGAGCACGCCGCCACGCACGCTGTCGGCAGGCAGGGGCGCACGCCGCATCTGCACGCCCTCCACGGGAGGCAGTCCGTAGAACTCCGCGAGGCGGCTGTTCAGATAGGTGAAATCGGAATCGATGAGCTGGAGCAGGCTGCCATTCGTTTTGAGCAGGCTGCCAAAAAAGAGGCGCGTCTCGGCGGCGATGGACTCGCGTAGCAGACCGTCCACCTTCGAGTTGAAAACGATCTCGTAATACTCGGGAAAAAGCTCCTTGTCGGGCATGGTAGCATCCAGGTCACGAAGGTGCAGCCAGTGGTCGAGGAAGTCGTTCACAAACGCCGTCGAACGTGGCGAGGCCAGCAGGCGTTCTGTCTCGCGGCGCAGCACTTCGGGCCGTTTCAGTTCGCCATGGTCGGCAAGGGCTCGCAGCGCATCGTCGGGCGCGGAGCGGGTGAGAAAATACGCCAGCCGCGAGGCGAGGGCGTGATCCGAGAGCGGACCGGGCTCCTCGACGAGGAAAAGAAAATCCGGCGAGCACAACGCGGTCTGATATGCCTCCAGCATCGCCGACTCGAAGCATTCCTTTTGCTCCAAATGTCGCGCCACGATAGCGTGGTAAGGGGCCACATCCTCCGCTGTCACGGGACGACGAAACGCACGTCCCAGAAATCCGGTGAGCAATCGCTTGGCGTCGGCCTCGGGATTGCCAGACACAGGCGTGAGCTTCTCCGAGTAGCGCAAGGGCGCCAGCGTGCCCGTCAGGACCGTGCCTTTCGGCAGTTCCTTGAAAGGCTTCAACTCCAAGCCACCGAACAAGCGCTCGTGCCCCAGCGGCGGCCACACATCATGAAGCGGACCCTCCACCTCGATCCAATCAATGCCGAGCGCGAGACCTCCCGGCGGCGTGCCATCCTTGGCCGCATACTGGCCCAGCTTTCGTTCGCGGCGTGCTTTGTTCAGCAAATACGGCTCGATGGTGATTGATTCTCCCGGACGGAACCAGTGCGCGACCTCGACGACGCCCGACCGATCCGCCGGCGCATCGAAGTAGCCGAGAAGTTGCTTGCTCCGCGTTGTCCTCACAGCAAACGCCAGACTGCAGCCCTGGGCATCATGCGTGAAGGCGGAAACGCGCACGCGGTAGCGGCCCGGCATGGCCTTGGTGATCTCCGCGAATTGATACGATTGGATCGGCACTTCGATGTGCGGCTCGGCGAAGAAATGAAGTCTGCCATCGCGCACATGGATCATCGGCTTGTTGTTCGGGTGGTTGAGCGCATAGCCCTTCTGCTCCTTCTCATCCGAAAATGACCATGTCCGTTTCGCCACCTCGGGCCGGGCACCACGCATGAGGGCGTCTTGCAGCGCCTTCTCCGCCGCCTCCATGTAGCGCTGGATGTGCACCGGAGAAATGCTCAGCGCAGCGGACCCCGTTGCGAAACCATCGGCGAGATCATCCTCTGGCAGCAAATCCTGAAGCGGTGTGGTGATGCCGAGCAAATCCCGGACGGTGTTCTCATACTCCAGGCGGTTCAGGCGGCGCATGTGAGTGCGCCCCTCGGCCCGGCGGGCTTTGGCTTCCGCGGCGAGCGCCACTTTGATTTCCATCAGCACATCGGCGGTTTGCGCCTGTGGCGGGCGGGGCTTCTTCGGCGGCGGCATCTCCCCGGCCTCCAGCCTGGAGAAAATGCGGCCCCATTTCTTGGCCGCTTCCGCCGGGTCGAGCGAGTCGAGGTTGTCCATGCGGAACTTGCCCTTCTGCATGTCGGCGTCGTGGCAGCCGTAGCAGTGTGTTTCGAGGAATTGATGGGCGTTGGGAGTCGGTGCCGCATGCGCGGTGGTCCGACTCAAAGAACCGAGCGAGAGGGAGACGAGGACGCTGGCAACCGAGAGACGCCCTCTGTTTGCGAATGGATGACGGTGAGGAAACATGGATCGCTTCAGGCCAGCACACCTTTCACCACATGCCCATACACATCCGTGAGGCGGAAATCGCGTCCGGCATACCGATACGTCAGCCTCTCATGATCAAAGCCGAGCAGGTGCAGAATCGTCGCGTGCAGGTCATGCACCTCGACTTGGTCATGCACGGCCAGGGCTCCGAAGTCATCTGTCATGCCATGCACCGTGCCCGGCTTTGAGCCGCCGCCGGCCATCCACATGGTGAATCCACCGGCGTTGTGATCGCGTCCGATGCCTTTTTTCTTTGCCACGTCGTTGTTGTCGCTTGTTGGCGTGCGGCCAAACTCGCCGCCCCAGAGGATGAGCGTGTCTTTGAGCATGTCACGCTGCTTCAAATCGGTGAGCAGCGCATGCAGTGGCTGGTCGGCGGCGGAGCACAGCTTGCGGTGACGCTCGTCATTGAGGTCGTGGGTATCCCAATCGTTGTGATAGACCTGCACAAAGCGCACGCCGCGCTCGACAAGACGGCGGGCAAGCATGAGCTGGCGGCCCATTTCGGTGTCGCCGTAGAGATCGCGCATGGTTTTCGGCTCTCGGGTGAGGTCGAAGGCATCGGTGGCCTCGATTTGCATGCGGAAGGCGGTTTCGAAGGCGCTGACACGGCCTTCGAGCAGCGCATCGCCCGGATGTTTCTGCGCGAAGTCCTCGTGCATCTGGCGCATGAGATCGAGCTGGCGGCGCTGCTCACGCAGGGAGGTGGTGCCGCTGCGGATGTGCTCGATCATCTTCGTCACCACGGGATCTTTGGTCGGGATGCCGGTGCCGCCGCAGTGCGCAGGCAGGAAGGCATTGCTCCACTGCTTGTCACCGCTGCTCGTGGTGCCATTTGGCGACAACGACACAAAGCCGGGCAGATTTTGATTCTCTGAGCCGAGGCCGTAAACCGTCCATGAGCCGAGACTGGGCCGCACGCTGGCGAACTCTCCCGTGTTCATCACGAGCTGGGCGGGTTCATGCACGCTCGTCTTCGTGTGCATGGAGCGGATCACGCAGAGGTCGTCGGCATGGGTGGCGAGCTTCGGAAACAGCTCGCTGATCTCCATGCCGCACTGGCCGTGCTTGGCGAACTTGAACGGCGACCGCTGTAGCTTGCCGCTGAGCCGTCCCATGCCGCTGGCAGCCTCACCGGCATTCTTTTGGTAATCCTTCAGCACCTCATCGACGAGACGACCATGGTATTTGTCGAGCATCGGCTTCGGATCGAAGGTGTCCACCTGCGACGGCCCGCCCTCGCAGAAGATGTGGATCACGTGCTTCGCCTTTGGCGCGAAATGCGGCTTCTTGGGTGCCAAGGGTGACAAGGGAGCGGACTCCGCCGCCATGCCGAGTTCCTGCAACAGCGAGGCCAAACCGAGCCCGCCGAGCCCGAAAGCACTGCGCGTGAGAAAATCACGGCGTGTGGTGATGGGACGTGAGCTGGAGCAAAGGTGGGGTTTCATGTGGTCAAATATACGGATTGGATCCATTCATCTCACGGTGCGCTTGGAACAATCTACCTAATGGACTTTAGGCAGAGGCTAAAATGAAAGGTCAGGGCTTGAAAAAGGATACCAGAATGCGGGAGAGCACCTGCTCGCCGAACTCATTGGCATGGACACGGTCACGGTAGAAGACGTGGGGGTGCTGCTGAGATGAGACGATGTATTCCGCCCAGGGGCGGGTCATGTCGAGGTAGGCGCAGCGTTCGTCCTTGGCGAGCTGCCGCAGGGCCTGACCGTAGGCACCCGTGCCGGAATGCGGAGCGAGAGCGAGCTTGGCAGGATCACGCAGATCCACTCGGCCAAAAACACCGCTGGTGAGCAGGAACTCCACGTCGGGCAGTCCAGCCCGAATTTGCTGGATGACCTCGCGGATGCTGTCGATGTCTTTTTGACTGATGCCGCCGATGTGGACGAGGTCGGGGCGGCGCGGGAGGATGTATTTCTGCACGCGGCTTTCTTCTTTGAAATGCTGGCAGCCACCGCCGCCTCGGACATAGACGGTGAGTTTGATCCGAGCCTTTGGGTAGGCCTGCTGGAGCTTGGCTACCCAGCCGCTGCGCACGGTGTCATTGATGATGCTGTCGCCGAGGGCCAGAATGTGCAGGTCTCCGCCTTCAGTGAGGAGGCGGCGCGTGCGAGAGAGATGGTTCCAATCATTATCCGGGGGAGTGAAGCGTCCCTGCGGCATTTCGGACTCGATGCGGAAAATTTGTTCCAAGGTCCTGCCCGAGTAACGCGATGGCGCAGGCACTTCGGCGGGCACCTGGCCGATGGGAGTGCCCGGCTCCAGCGGCGCACTGAAGATGAAGTAGTCCACCTCCGACTCCTCATCCCGCATGGGCAGATTAGGCGGGTAGAGAAGTGGCAGCGGCCCTTTGCGGGGGAAGACTTTCGGCGAGTCGGCGAGCAATGAAGCATCATCAAGGCCGGGCGTAGGCACAGCGGCCTGCTCCAGGGCATTGCGTGTGCCGGGGGCGGCGTTTTGGGCAGTGGCGAGCAGCGCCGGGAGGAGTAGCAGAGTGAGCAGAGACTTCATGAGATGGAGGGGATGCGCTCAGCCGCTGTGAGACAAAGCTGGGTGATCTCAGGCCAGCGTTGCTCGCGCACGAGCGTGCGGTCGCAGATCCATGAGCCGCCGATGGCGGCAACGCTGGGGAGGGCAAGGTAGTCGCTCATGTTCTCCGCATTCACGCCGCCGAGCGGGACGAACTGCACACCGGTATGCGCGTAGGGGCCGGCGAGGGCGTGGAGCATGGCGAGGCCGCCTGCTGGCACGGCGGGGAAAAACTTCAGCAGATGGCAATCCAGGGCGAGCGCGGCTTCGACATCGCTTGGGGTCATGACGCCGGGCATGAAAAAGAGGCCTGCGTCTCTGGCGGCACGGACGACATCCGCATTCAGGCCGGGACTCACGCCGAACATGGCTCCGGCAGCGAGGGCTTCACGAGCCTGCAAAGCGGTGAGCACGGTGCCAGCGCCCACAAGCACTTCCGGGCATTCGGCACGAATCGAGCGAATGGCGTCCAGCGCGGCAGGTGTGCGCAGGGTGACCTCAATGAGGGGTAGTCCACCCGCGCTCAGGGCTCTGGCCAGGGGAACAGCGTGCGTGGCATCATCAATGATAGCGACAGGGACGATGCGATGCGGATGGATGGGCTGGCTCATGCTTTTGGCTCAATGGGTGATGCTGAGCAGCCTTTCGGGTGAGGTCGTCTTCGGTGCTGGGGCTGCGGCGCGTGGCTGAAGGGCGTTTGACAGAACGCGGATGAAGTTTCCACTCATGATGCCCTGCACGTCGGCGGCGTTGTAGCCGCGTTGTTGGAGCAAGGCGGGCAGCTTGGTGAGGTCGGCGATGCTGTCGAGATCCGCAGGAGTTTGCTCGGTGCCAAAGCAGCCGTCCAGATCAGAGCCGATGCCGCAGTAGCGCGAGGTGCCGGTGAGCTGGCAGATGTGATCCATGTGATCGACGACGGTGTTGAGCGTGACACCAGCGGATTGCGGCGTGGTTTGCCCACGCACCCAGCCGGGAGAGAGCATCCAGGCATCCAAGGCAGCACCGATGACGGCCCCACGCTGGGCGAGGGCGAGGATCATGTGGTCGCTGAGCTGGCGATTGTGCGGGACGAGGGCGCGGCAGTTGTGATGGCTGGCCCAGATGGGGCCTTCGTAAAGCTCCAGCGCCTGCCAGAAAGCGTCGTCACAGAGATGCGTGGCATCGAGGATCATGCCGAGCTGGGAGGCCTCGCGCAGCAGCGCCTTGCCCTCATCACTGAGTTTGCCGGTGGCATCCGTGCCGTTCACATAGACGCCGGGACCGTAATGCGCGGGGCCGATGGCACGCAGGCCGCGTGCATGGGCGCGGTGCAGATGATCGAGCGTGACGAGCGAGTCCGCCCCCTCGAGCGAAAGCACGTAGCCGATGGGCAGGGCGAGGTGCGAGTCATCCTTCCGTGCGAGGGCTTGCTGCCAGCGGTTGATGTGGTTTTGCAGAGCCGCCGCATCGCGGAGTTGCACGAGTTCGCCCGCTTCTTCCATGCATTCATACCAGGCGAGCTGGGCCTGCGTCATGGACCATGCCTGTGGCTGGGAGCGCCAGCCGAGGATCGGGCTGTAGGCATTCCGCTCCACGCGGGCGAGCTGTGTGGCGACACAGAGGCCGATGCCTGCACGACGCATTTCTCCAAAACTCACCACACCGCGGCCACGGTCGGGTTTGTCCTTCAAGTGGGCTTCCTGAGCACGGATCTTAGCGAGTGGTTGTGTGAGATCGCGGTTCCATTCAATGGCGTTAAGGGCGAGATCGAGGTGCGCGTCGAGGATAAGCATGGATTGGGGTTCGGTTGAGATTAGGAAGGCAACAAGGCAGCGGCCAGGAGTGTGAGCAGAAGACCTGCGATGCCGATGATGGTTTCGGTGATGGTCCAGGTTTGCAGCGTCTCGCGCACGGTGAGACCGAGGCTTTCTTTGACGATCCAGAAACCGCCATCATTGAGGTGCGAGAGAAAGAGCGAGCCGAAGCCGATGGCGAGCACCAGCAGCTCACGATTCACAAGGCTGCCAGGAGTGATGAGTGGTGCGATCAGCTCCGCTGCGACGGTGATGGCGAGGGCGATGATGCAGCAGTCGGCATTGCCTTTGCCAAAGAAACGCGTCAAACGCTGCGTCAGCACCGTGGCACCGCCAGACTCCGCCAGCAAACGCCCGAGAATCACGATAGGGGCCACACTGCCGAGTGTCCTGCCCAGTCCTGTTTGAAACGTCTCCAGCACGCCCGGAAACGTCCACGCCACTGTGTTCGAGGTCGGCACCACACCCAGCAGCACCGCGCCACCGCCCATGAGCAAAGAAGTCAGTGTCAGCGCGAGAAAGGGATTCCAGCGCCAGCGGGTGACGAGCAGCACCAAGGCTGCGATGGCCGTGAGTGCGAAGGCAAGGAGAGCTCCATCGGCGCTTAGATTCATAAGCAACCGTTAATCCTGAGCTGTCCGCAGACGACGAGCCCGCAACCTATCGTCCACCAGCAATCCGTTGCTGTTCATGAAGCGCCAAAAGGTGACGTAAGTCACTCGCACGCCCATGTTGTTCCAGGCCCATCCATAGGCATCGCGGGCTGTGGTCCACTGGTGGTCAGCCATGGCGCTCAGAATGTCCGTCTTGTGTTCTGTTGTCAGACTTGGACGGACCTTGGAAAGGGCAGGAGGCGGTTTGGTCAGCAGCTCTAGCAGGCTCATGAGGGTAGAAGATGGTTCACTTGCGACGACGGCGCGCCACGAGACCCGCGAGTCCGAGCATGAGCAGCAGCGCACGGCTGGGCTCTGGGATGATGAAGACGGTGCTGATGGTGCCGTTGGCGGTGAACTGGCTGATGTCCCAGGCATATCCGCTGCTGGAGATGTCCGGCAGGTCAAAGCCGAGATTGTCATCGCCATTCCCGAAAAGAAAGCCGCTGTAAGAGGCGGATGAGAAGCGGCTGTGGAAGGTCGTGGTGCTGAGATTGGCCCAATCGAGCAGATTGAAGATGTCCACACTCACGGGGTTGTAGCCAGGCGCGGTGATACTGAGGTTACCATTGAAAAGCAGGGTGCCACCCAAGAGCCCGTCAAACGTCAAAAGATCGCCGATGCCGCCTGGATTGAGACCGAGGACCACACTGCTGCCGCTCTGGAAATCAAAACTGCCACTGCCAGAGGCAGGCATGAAAGTCAGCGTGCCATAGTTGCTTTGATCTGTGCCATCCCCCGCATGAACCGTGGCGCCGCTGGTGGCGGTGAAGCTGGAGCCTTGCACGACACCGGTGCCGAGGATGGTGCTGCCAGTCTGCGCGGTGACTGCACCGGTGCCGGTTCTTCCCACGCCCGCGCTACCGACCTGCAAGGCTCCGTTGGTGACATTGGTGGTGCCCGAGTAGGTGTTCAGCCCCGTGAGGGCCAGAGCTCCCGCACCGATTTTCGTTAGGCCGCCCGTTCCACTGATCACGCCCGTGAGACGGCCATCCACATTCGCACTGCTGGTGCCATTGGCCACGTCGATGAAACGCTGGCGGTTGCCGAGATTGATGGCATTGGCAAACTCCAAGGTGTGCGTGGAGGTGGCGGAGCCGAGCTTGAAGATGGCGTCGTAATCGGCTGTGCCAGCGCTGTCGGTGAGAAAGTTGCTGGCTCCCCAAGTGAGAGCTGCGGGGCTGGCCACACCACCGAGGGCGACCACACGGTCCGCTCCATGAGCACTGAAGCCGCCATCGCCGAGGATGGACACGTTATTGGCGGATGCGCCGACTGCGCGGGTAAGATCGCCCGCGTTGCCAGTTTCCAGATCCGCACCGATCTCAAAGATGCCTCCTCCAAGGATGCGCAGCACGCTCGTGTTGTAGGTCATGGCTTGATTGAAGCGTAGCGTGCCCTCCGTGACATACACATCCGCAGGATTGTTGGATCGAGAATAGACCACGAGTCCTGGACCATTTTTCACAATGGCCACGCTGCTTACACCGATGTCCATGATGGTCGTGCCGGTGCCGTAGTTGGCAATGTTGTAGCTGGTGCCGCTGGTCACAACGCCGGTGGTGGAGGTGATCGTAGCGTCGTTGTTTCCAGTGACGAGAATGCTACGCCCGTTGCCATTCGGTGTCAGAGCCTGGGTGCCCATGCTCAATGTCACAGCTGCGCTGGAGGTATCGAGTTCGAGGGTCTGGAAATTGAGCGCCGCTGTGCGGGTGAGGTCGGCAGTGAGCTTGTAGTTGGTGGTGTTGGTGGTCGCGCCGCCGGTGTTACCATTGAGAGAGGTGGCGCCGGTGTAGCGCACGATGTTGTTTGAGCCGTCCTGCGTGGCAAAGCCGATGCCGGAAGCGTCTTTGACATAGAAATTCGCTCGCTGGCCGAGCTGCACAATGCCGCCGACGAGGGCCACGTTGCTGCCCGATCCCGTGGTGGTGAGTGCGGCGGGTGTTCTCAGCGTGCCCGAGCCGGAGACATCGAGCAGCAGGGGATTGATCTGACCAACCGTGCCAAAGGTGGTGGTGATGACGGCGCTGTTCTCGATTTTGATGCCGCTACGGTTCACATTGGTTAGTGCCAGCGTGCCGGTGGTATCGGTGGTGCTGCCGTCGGACCTGCCTTTGAAGCTCAGGGTGCCCCCTGCGAGGGTGATCGCGCCAGAGCTGATGAAGGGGTCGGTGGTGACGTAGTCAAACTCCAGCGTGCCACCGTGGACGATGGTTGCCCCCGTGTAGCTGTTGGCTCCAGTGAGTGTGAGCGTGCCGCTGCCAACCTTGCGAATCGTGCCGGTGCTCAGGCCCGCGCCGCTGATGATGCCCGCGTAGGTCGTGCTGTTGTGATTTCCACCCACGATCAATCCTCCGCTCGTGCCACCCGTGGCAATGTTCCCACCCGTGGTCCCACCACCGGCGATAGAGCCGATGACGCGGAGCTCATTTCCCAGGGCCAGGGTCGCCGTGCTCTCATTGGCGATCGTGATGGGGGCGTTGATTCCGAAGACTGTTACCGATGGCACCGCATTGCCTGCCAGCGTGCCAGCCAGGATCTGGATGGGAGCCGAGAAGGTGTTCGCCCCCCTGAGGGTGAGGCTGGAGGTGGCACTGTTTTGCGTGATGCCGGTGATGGTGTTGCCGATCACGGAGCTGATGGTGGCTGTCCCAGTGCTGGTGCCAGTGTGGATGATAGCCCCCCGATTGTTCACCCCCAGCGTGGAGATGCCTATGTTTCCCGTGTTGTTGTTCACGAGGTTCACGTCCGTCACATTGGGGCCGATCCCGCCGCTGATGGTGATGCTCAGGAAGTTGGCGGCATTGCTGACGAGCAGAGTGCCGCTGTTGTTGATGGCATTGGTGGAAAACACCAAGGTTCCACCACTGGCGGGATTGATGCTAAAGTTGTTGTTCCCCGTGACGCCGCCCGTCAGCTCATAAGCGCCGTTGGTGCTGTTGGTCGAGACATTGAGGATGCCCGTGGTGTTTGAGGCGAGGACAATCGGGTTGTTGTAAACATAGGAACTCACAACGCCAGCGCTGGTGCCCACCCGCAGGGTGGCATTGCTGCTGCCTCCTGCGCTGTCGCCAAGAGTGATGGTTCCCGTGCCGAAGGCGTTGTTCCCCGTGACGCCTGCCGCTGAAAGCGTGCCTTCTTTGATCACCACGCCACCGGTGAAAGTGTTCGCGCCATGCAGCAGCAGCTCACCGCTGCCCACCTTGACCAGGCTGCCGCCCGTCCCCGTGATCGTGCCGCCGAACACGGTGTTGGTGGTATTCCCGACGGTCAGCGTCCTGCTGCCAAGCGCCACGGTGCCGCCGCTGGTGCCAAAGGTGACCTGCCCGTTTGTTCCCTGGGCGCCTCCGCCTGCGAGAGAGCCAATGGTCACATCGAAACCATTGAGATCCAGGATGGCGTTGGCGTTGTCGGCAAGGCTCACCACAGTACTCAGACCCAGGGCCTGGGCATGTCCCAGCCTGACGGTGCCGCCGGTGATGTAAGTCCCGCCTGTGTAGGTATTCTCGCCATTGAGGATCGTCGTGCCAGGTCCGGCGAGCGTCACATTCGTCGGATCGGCACCGTTGTTCGCAATGACCGAGTTGATGGTGAGCTGCGTGCCAAAATTGATGAACTGAAGCGCATCCGCCGTGGCGCTCGATCGGAGCGTGCCGCCCGTGATCGTGGAGGCCGAACCCGGGGTGACGAGCACGCCACCCGTGGAGACGACGTTGTTGGTGCCTTGCAGCGTCAGCGTGTGATTGCCATTGAAACGCAGTGTGTTGACGGTGAAGTCCGCCGCAGGTGCGTCTCCATCGGTGACATCCATGTTGCGGGTTGATGTGTAGTTCGCGTTGCCCGTGCTGTAGCTGCCGCCTGCATCCGTGAAGGCCACAAGGTTTTGAGTGCCAGAACCGGTGCGGCCCGCCCACGTTGTGCCGCCAATGGTGGCGTAGGCAACGTTGGAGCTGTTGGTCAAGACGTTGTTGCTCACGTTGGTGGTCGAGGTGCGCACGCCGTTGGTCGCGGACTGCGTGCCCGTGGGCAGTGTGATGTCCAGCGTGGTCCCGGCATTGCGCGTGATCGCTCCCAGATTAAGCAGCAGCGGATTGGCCGCCGCATCCGCGTTGAGCACGATGCTGGAGGCAGCGCTGCCGCCGGAAGCCGTGGACGTGCCGAGAGTGGTGCTCGCAAAGGTCTGGCTATTGGTCGTACTGGCCCTGCCCGTGAGGGTCAGCCTCCCGCCGTCAAGCGTCAGCACGGAGGTGCTGGCGATGATGTTCGAAGCAGGCGCAGTGGCTGCGGAGAAGTCGAGATTCAATGTGCCACCGCTCACCCGTGTGCCACCCGTGTAGGTGTTGGCGTTGGCGAGGGACTGCGTGCCGGCGCCGAACTTCCTCAATCCGCCTGTGCCGGAGATCACGCCCGCATAGCTGGTGCTCGCACCACTCAAGCCCAGCGCGAGCGTGGCACCACCTGTCGTGATGTTTCCGCCCGTGGTACCGCCGCCAGACAACGAGCCAATCGTGACACCATTGTTGTTCAAATCCAGCGTTGTCCCGCTGGCATTCGCCAGCGTGACCGCGCCTGCGCTGCCCAGCGACTGTCCGCCTGCGGAGGTTATCAGGCGGAGGGTGCCTTGATTCACCGTTACACCACCGGTGAAGGTGTTCAGGTTGTTGGCAAGGCCGATGGTCCAGAGCCCCGTGCCATCCTTCACCAGCGCCAGTCTTCCCCCGGCCGTTCCATCCCTCACTACCTGAAGCAAGTTTGCGCCCGTGTTGGATCCATTGAGCGTGACGGTCGTGGTATTCCCCGTGGTCGAAACGCCGGAAAGATTGTTGATCTGCAGCAAGCTGGTCGCGGAGGTAGCGCCTGCGGTGAAGGTGGCGCTGCCGCCATTTCCCTGGATGATGAGAGGGGCCGAGATCGTGTCCGTGTGATTGCCGTTGCCTGCGGCGGTTTGAATGATTCCTCCATTGCTCAGCAGCAACGTGCCCACGCTCGGTGTGCCTGAACCGAGCGTGTAGCCAAAGTTGGAGGTGTTTGAAAAAGTGATCCCCCCAATGTTGCGGTTGGCATCCACCGTCACCGTTCGTGCCGCCGTGAGCGTGAAGCCGAAGGTGGCGATGTCCGTGGAGTTCGTGAGTGTGGTCGATCCGGGAATTTCGACTCCTCCGAGCCAGTTCGTAGCTGTGCTCCAGTTTCCAGTGGCATCGACATTCCACGAGTTGCTGGCCGCATGCGATTTCGTGATGCCTGCCAGGCAGATCAGCGCCGTCAAAAAACGCGAGAACGTGAGATGCCCAGAGAATGGAAATGAAAGTCTCCTCATAAGGCCCCCAAATAGGTCCACGCCATGCGAATGAGAAAGTTTGCAAAGCAACAATCTCCCTAAACGCATTTAGTCTGCGCCTAATAACTGTCATCGCACCAAGCCCCGATCCTCCTGTGCAGAGGCTTGATTCTGGAACAGCGGCAAGGCGTTCAGAAAGTGGCTTCGGCTTTAGCCGAACGACTCGTTCCTTGATGCGGCTAAAGCATCCGCCATTTGTCCAACGCTGACAATCTTCATGAAACACTTCGCATTCCTCCTAGCCTTGCCTGTCCTCGCCGCCGAACCCGCCGCCACCGTCACCAGCACTCCCGGCCTCGTGGCCTTCTGGGACTTTGTGAAGCGTGAAGCCGATGGAGCCAAACGTTTCACCGCCCATGTGCCCGCTGGATCGAAAACGGACTACCCGCTCGATGCGGGCAACTACGTCAAAGACTACTGGGGCACGGGACGTGAGGCGACGTATGCCGATTTCCCAATTCTGGGCCGTGGACCGTTCGGCAATGCCATTCGCATCGTCAAAGAAACCGATCCCGACTTCCGCCCTTTTCTCTGGGTGCCTCGCTCGCGGCTGCATGACACGCCACTCGACATCAAAGGCGCGGGCAAGTCCGTCACCGTCGTCGTGTGGGCGATCCGTGAGAGCGGGGACCATGCACTGGCGGGCATCTGGCATGAAGGCACCGACTTGAAGGAGAAAAGCACCGCCACCATCGCGAAGGTGGAGCGCGGCCAGCGTCAATACGCGCTCTTTGCCGGCTTGAACAAGCCAGGCAGCGCCTGCGGTCATCTTTCGGAGAATGGCGCAAAGTCCTTTGGCCACATCTATGCCATGCACAAATGCAACTCGGCGGCGATCGCGCCAACAGTGCCCGCCGGTGCCCCCAACGAGGTGCTCGACAAGTCCTGGCAGTGCTTTGCGATGACCTTTGATCATGAAAAAGACGAACTCACCGGATGGCTGAACGGCGTCTCCGGCGACCGCTGGCAGGACAACCCAGGAAAGAAGGAAAGTCAGGTTTCCACGGCCTACAACGCCTACATGCAAGGCCACTTCGCCAAGCTCCCGGGCAAACAAGTCGGTGAGAACGAGAGCTTCCCGAAAGATCAATACTACAACCCGCCCGAAGGCGAGCCACTAAGCGTGAAAGTGCTCCGCGAGTCCCCCGATGAACGCGTCGAGCTGCGCGAGCACCGCTTCACCAAGATCGAAGTCACCCTTCGCGGTGGAAAAGAAGTCGCCCGTGATCTCGTGGCCCTGCGCCTGAACCCTTGGTGGTATCCGCACGACCTCTACACGCCGAAAGACGCCCAAAGCGGCGGCCCCTTCACCATCGGCCGCGTCATCCACAGCAGCCGCAGCGTCGGCTTCACGGGCTGGATTGGCGGCGTGGCGGTGTTTGACCGAGCGCTGAGCGCGGAGGAGCTGAGGAGGCTGGCAGTGTTGGGCAAAAAAACTCCGGTTTCCATCCCGTCTGACCAAGCAACGCAATGAGCGGCGAATGATCTTCCGCCTGCTGTTTCTGATGCGCATCGGCCTTGGATTCGTTTGCCCGTTGGCAGCAAAGCTGAGTCGCTGAAGCGAAACCTAGCCTCACGCTCATTCCCTTCGCTGCCAACAATCCGTTTCACCTCGTGCTCACCAGCATGTGCCATGGCCAGCCATTGAAAGCAGATTGCATCGCCTTCCCGACTCCGAGTGTCCGTTCATCTAGCGAGACATCGATTCGGCCCATGAGTGTCTGTTTTTTTCGCTTTTGCTAAGGGCTGACACGAAGTCGGAAGAACCGACGCACGCCGGAATTGGGGACATGGACGTCCACAGGAGTGCTGGCGCTGATCACGCCGGGGTTGGTGGCGATGATCTCCCAGGTGGAAAGGTCGGATGAAGCCTCTAGGGTATAAACCAGATCGGGGCGAGCACGGATGAAGGTGAAGTGGCAAGACGGAAGCTGAGTGCCGAGACCTGAAACCTGAAGCGCCGTCATTGGTGAGGGGTCGGGGGCGAGCGGAGAGAGTGCGAGGCCGTATTCGAGGAGGTTGCGGAGGCCGTCGGCGTCAGGGTCGGCGTCGGGGGAGCCAAGGCCGGAGGCATCCATCGGCAGGGAGTGTTGTCCGAGCCATCGGCCATAACTGTCGAGCGCGGAAGGAAGTGAGTTCTGACCAATCGTGACTGGACTCGCAGGGCCTGCGCCGAGGGAATTGATGGCGCGGGCGAAGAGGGAGAAGGGGCCGGGGACGGGGTTATGAAGGGTGGCATTCCAGCGGCCTTGGCCATCAGCCCAAGCGCGGCCGACGAGGTGCGAGCCGGAGCGGAGTTCGATAAACTCGAAGGGGGCGGCAAGTCCGGAGGCAAGCAGGGTGCCGTCAGCGCTCGCGATGACTTCGGGAGTGCCTACAGCACTGGGCGCTCGGGGAGCGGGTGCCAAGGTGCCGACGATGATTTCAAGAGGCGCAGAGTCGGCACTGGCACGCACGCCGCCTTGAGCTGTGCTGCCGTGGATGGCGATGAATCTCAAGCTGTGGGTGCCGGGTGGAAGGAGCGAGGCATCCCAATCCCAGCGTCCGAGGGAGTCGATGTCGATGAGCGAGTGTTGGACGCCGTTGACCAAGATCATGAGGCGTGTGAGTGGGTCTCCTTCGCCGATCAGACGCACGCGAGAAGTGCCTCCGTCGAGCACAACGGGGGCGGACGGCGGATTGGGCAGGGTCCCGGTGAAGGCTCTACGGTTATGTCCTGCGGAACTGGCAGAGAGGCCGGAGGTGCCAAGGGGGTTGGTCTCAGTGACGCGGACGGATTCAAAGCCAGTGTTCGGCAGGCCGCGCAACACGAAGCGCCAGCGTCCGTTGGCATCGACGCGGGCCTGACCCAGCAAGGCTCCAGTGAAGCGGAAGACGGTGATGAGCGCACCGGGTGTGCCTGTCCCGGTGATGATGGGATGGGGCAATCCATTGTCGAGGAAAGTGGCGGAGGAGGGCGTGGCAAGGCTGGTGACGCGAGCGGTGGCCGGCGCGGAGAGGGAGCTGACGCCCGCGCCGTTTCTCGCAGCCACACGGATGGTGCGTGGCCCGCGCGTGGTCGAGGCGGGCAGGGTGAAACGCCAGTTCCCGTCGGAGGCGGCGACGGTGCTGCCGACGCCGACGCCATCGACCTGGATTAGAATCCTGACGCCCGGGGCGGCCAAGCCAGAAACGACTGGTTCGGCGGTGTCCTGCCCATCGACGATGGGGGCGGCGGGTGTGGGCGGCAAGGCGAGCCCGGGCACGGGAAGTTCGGGGTGGAGGTCGGAGCCGGAAACAAAGCCTGCCGGGCGGCCAGGGCCTCGCCAAGAAAACACGAGGCGAAAATCGCCACCGGTATCCGAGTATTGGATCCGGACTTTGTGGCGGCGGCCGGCTTCAAGCATCGCTTCACCGGAGAGCCTGGCGTTCCATTGGTTGGTGAAGCCGCCGATGATTCTGACGTCGTCGATCCACAGCTCGGCGGGGCCGCCCATGATGAGTTCAAAGCGGTGGAGCCCGCCCAGCGGCGCGATGATGGAGCCAGTCCATATCACGCTGAAGGTGGGCTTGGTGATGGCTGGAGTGGGTGGTGTGGTCAGGGGCGGGATGATCGGGCGGTTGTCGGACCAATTGAAGGCGATCAGCGAGTCGATCTGGGTGTAGGCCGGAGTGGTGAAGGTGGCGTCGTCGTGGTAGGTGGCGGTGAGGCCGGTGCCGCCAGATGAGGCTGCCGGAGTCGTAAAGAACGCGGGGGCAGACCAGGTGGAGAGGGTCACACCTAAGCGGTGGGCCACGGTGATCTCGTGCTGGCCAGAGGAGGTGCCGGCCAGGGAGGCGCGCCAGCGGCCCTCGGAATCGATGGGAACTTCAGCGAAGTCGTTCCCGTCGATGCGGAGCAAGACAGTAGCACCAGGTGGGCCATCGCCTTCCACTGCGGCGTTCGGAGTTTGGTCAAGAATCACGCTTGGTGCGACGGGGCTAGCAGGAGGACCTTCACGGCTAAAGAAGACGGCAGTGGACCATGGGCCTGCGCGTCCTTCGCCGTCGAGGTGGCGCACGGTGGCTAGGTGGAGTCCCGAGTGCAGATCGCCGAGAGCGATAGACCAGTTACCAGCGATGTCCGGCCTAGCGATGCGTGTGATGCGACCGTCAATGAGGATTTGCACCATCCAGTGGGGTAGAGCGTAGCCTGAGAGGGTGGGTGTGGAGCCGCCATTGCCGGAGAGGGTGGGTGCGGAGGGGGCAGCCGGGATCGTGTTGTCGGAGGGCGGCAGGACCGTGATTTGCTGGGTGCCGCCGTCGGAGGAAAGGATAACGAAGGCAGGGCCAGCACGGGCGGGAATCCCTGAGGCGGATAGTGTGAGCTGGGACTCTCCGCCAGCAGCGGGGATGCTGGCTGTGGAAGGGGAGATTTGCAGCCAGGGCGAATCAGTGGAGGCCGACCAAGTGAGCGGGGCGGAGCCGAGATTGCGGATTGGTGCAGTGGCCGACCAACCGCTGCTGGAGGGGCGCAGGGTGATGACGCGGCGAGGCACGGAGAGTCGGGGGCCAGGTGCGCCGGGGCCGGTATGAAGGGTGGAGTAGCCGGGCGATGTGATGCCGTCGAGGTAGCCTTCCGAGCCGCCAGCAGCGGAGAACGTGAAAGGAGCGGTGATAGTGCCGCCGACAGAGGGGGCGGTGACGATATTGCGCAGGATTTGTTCACCGAGGCGGTGGCCCTCAATGCTGTGGGGTCGCCTGGCGTTGGTGACACTGAGGCCGTCGATCACGGTCATGGTCATTGCCTCTCCGCCGTCGCCGTCCACAGGGATGGAGGAAAAGGCGTAGTAGGGCTGTTCGAAGGAGCCATTGATGGTGTTGCGGCGGAAGAGGGTGCCGAGAAAGGACTCGTTGGAGGTGGTGGGCCGGGTGAGGGCGAGAGCGTTGTCGAAGTCACCGTAAAAGTTTTGGAAGGTCAGGCCGCGGCGAACATTGGCGAGGGTGTTTCCCTCGGAGAGGGTGAAGAAGTAGGGGCTACCGAGGCTGGCACCGTCGAAGGTCTTATGGCTGATCCAGAAAAAGACGATGCCGTTGCGGACGTCGGAGATGCGGTTGTCGCGAAAGATGGTGTCGAGGGCGGCACCGTAGGGTTCGAGCGCGGCGCTGGCGGTGTGAGCGCTCGCGGTCACTTGCTCGGCCTTGCCGTCGAGAGTGCACTCATAAACGACGAGGCGGGAGAAATAGCGGCCAATGTTGAGAGTGCTTTCAGCAGTGGGCGGGACAGAGAATGGCTGATCCAAATGAAGGCGGCGGGTGGCGGCATCCCACCCCGTAATGCGGCGGCTCTGGCCACGGGCAGGTCCTTCCGCGACGGCGAGGCTGTCGCCCACTGCGGTCGAAAAATCACCCGTGCCCGGGAGGACGACGTAACCGAGTTCGGCGGAGAGAGGTTTGCCGATCCAGTCGTTCATGCCTCCTTCAGTGAGGATCTGTTCGCCAGTGTTCTGGTTGGCAGTGTAGCCGGGGCGCACGCCGAGGTCGATCGTGGTGGAGCTGCCGATGTAGATGCTGTCAACAGTGCCCCAATGCGACTGGGCGACGAAGAAGCGGCCCTGAGCCCAGCCGGTTGCGGTGGTGTTGTCGTAATCGCGGGCCAGGCAATCGACGAAGGCGACGCGGCCTCCGCCCCAGATGGAGATCATGGAGCTGACGTCGGCTCTGCCGAGGAAGGTGCAATCCCGGAAGGTGAGGTCGGTGGAAACGCCGCAGAAGATGCCGCTAGCGATGATGAATTCGCAATCGACGAAGAGCAGGCTGCGGCTGCCGTGCAGATCGAGGTTGGCACCTGTGCCGGAATCCAGGAGCTGAGAGAACCGCACGCGATTGAAGCGCAGCCGGTTTGAATCGCGAAGGCGGCCCACGCTGTCCCCGAGGTAGCTTTTCTGATTGCCGCCAGTGTCGAGGCTAAGGTCGGCGAGTTCATAGCCTGAACCAGCAGGCAAAGGTGGAAAGAAGTTAGTCGTGCCGCTGCCGTAGCCGGGCCGACAGCGGAGGAGGGTGGCATCCATGCCCGCGCCGAAGATGCGGCGATTATCGAAGTTGGGCAGAGGGGCGGAGAGTTCGATCACGCCCGATGGAAGACGCAGCGAGGCGGCAGCGGGGGCTGCACGCAGAGCAGTGACGGCGGCTGCCAGCGCGCTTGAATCGTCGAGACCGTCATTGGTGATGACGCCGTAGGTGGAGGCATCCAGAACAGGCCCCGTCCATTCGCCGAAAGGACCCACATTCAGGGTCTGCGCCTCGCTCCAGCCCCAAGCACCGCCGTGCCGATTATGCACGTAAACGCGCCACACGCCGTCCGCCAAATCGGCAGGAACTAAGAACTCCACCCGATAGGGATTCACGCGGGTGGGCTGCACAAAACGGCCGGCGGTGCCATCGGCGCGTTGTATCCAGATCGCGGAATCGGTGGTGCCATCTTCACGGGAAAGATTGCGACCATGCAGGCCGACTAGATCGCCGCGGGAAGACTGGCTGGGACCCAACCACCAAAGTTCAGTGCGGTTGAGCAGAACGGGCCACCCTGTGCCGGTGGCGTTGACAGGCCAGAGCACATAAGTCCGCCAGGACGGAAGACTCGATGGAAGCGAGATGGTAGCGAGGTCTGGGCGGAGGGCGATAATGTCGGCATCAGCCTGCACGACGGAACCGGCATCGTTGCGAGCCCAAACGACGAAGCGGGTGTCTCTTCCAAAGGCTGGCGAGGCGGCCTCGTGAGAGCTGAAGCGCAAGCCAGAAAGCACAATCACATCACCCGGTCCAGCGGAGCGGGTAAACTCGGCAATCGCAGGCGAACCGGCGACGGGCGTGCCGGAAGCCGTGGGTGATACGAAGGAATCGACTCCGGCGGGCAGGGCCAGGGCGGCGGCACCAGATGCTGGAGCAGGAAGGGCCGTTGGTTCGAATGCGTTGAGGACAGTGCAAGCAATCAAAATCAAAAGGATGGCAGGCATGATTCCGCCGCAGATGAGAACGTGGCTGTTCACGAGCCTGAATCCCCCACGGTTAAGCGGCGACGCCCCACGATGGAGCACCCATGACTTCTCGCGGACAAGAGCCATAAACGAATTTCGTTTGATCATGCTTTTAAATACCCCCGCGCCATGCGAGAGAGGAACTTTTCATTGTAACAATCTCCCTAAACACCTTTAGTCCTTACCTAAACCTAGCCATGGCAACCGAACCCCGCCGCTACTTCAAAGAACTCCGGTTCCGCCAGCTCCGCGCCATCGTCGAACTGGCCCGAAAAGGCAGTTTCACTGCCGTCGCCGACACGCTGCAAATCTCCGTCCCGTCCGTGTGGCAGCAGATTCGCGCACTGGAGGAGGAGTTTGGCGTGACGATGGTGCAGCAATCCGGTAAAACCGCTGTGCTTACGCCCCAGGGGGAGTTGCTGGTTCAACTGGCACAGCCGCTGGTCGAGAGCTTTGACCGCATCCGCGAACTCTTCGCCGATCAAAATCAAAAGCTCGCCCGTCGCATCACCGTGGCCACCACGGCCAGCCTGCTCCTGCACGAGCTGCAAAAGCCGCTCGAGATCTACCGCAAGTTGCATCCCGAAGTGCAGCTCTCCTTCATCGACCGCCCCTCCGCGATGGCACGCAAGCATCTCGAGGATGGTGAGGCCGATGTCGCCATCGTGGGCCAGATTGACTCGCCAAAACATGCACGCATCGAGGTTACCCCTGTCTCCGCTTATCCTTTCGTACTCGTCTGTCCTGATGGGCATCCTTTGCTCAGAGCCAGATCATTGAAGCCCACCGATCTGATCAAATACCCGCTGGTCATGCCCGGTGAAGGCAGCAACTCACGACGTCATGTGCAGGACGTCTTCGAGGCCTCCGCCCTGTGGCAAGATGCGAAGATCGCCCTCGCTGCGAGCAGCTTCGACATCGTCGTCGGCTACGTTCGCATGGGCTTCGGCATCAGCATCACCTCCGTGAGTCCGATGATCCTCAAAGAAGCTACCCAAGGTCACAGCAGCTATCGCGGCGTCGCCTTCCGCGACCTCTCCAAGCTCTTCGGCCGTGAGGAAGTCGTGGTGCTCTATCGCAAAGCCAAGGTCGAGCTGCCACATCAACGAGCGTTTCGTGAGATCTTGGTCAAAACGATGAGGCAAAACCAAACTTCGCTCGGTCAGCATGCATAGAGTCGCTCGCTGAATCAAAGCGCGCTGCATTCAATCGGCTCTTGCTCAGAGTTAAACAGAGTCGCCATGCTGAGTGCAACCACTCTTGAAACACTTCCGGGATCAAGTGGTTGAAGCGTCGGTTTTCCCGAACTCGTGCCCCCGCGTGGCCGGTGGCGGAGACAGGGCAAGTCCTCGGGGATAGGCGGGGAGGCGCTGGCCCTGAAGCCGGCATCGGTAACGCGGCCAAGGTGGGCGTGGCAACGGCTGGTCTGTCATTCGGACGACGCAGGAACCGATGCTAGACGGGCCGTTGGCGGTGGGGGAGGAGAAGCCCGGTCAGTTTGCTAACATCAGCCCTCCACATCGAAAGGCAGGTTGAAATACCCGAACACCGCCTTGGTCCGCTCGAAGATCTGGCGTTCGCTCATCCCGGCACGTTCACACATCTCGTTCATCGGCACAAAACCACCGCTGATGAACTGCACCACCTCCAAGGGATTGATCTGCACCTGAACTTTTGGCTGTCCCTGAACCTTGAGTGCATCCAGGGAGTCGAGGCAGCACATCACCATCATCATGAGGTTCTCGGTGTCCAGATTGCAGAAGTAGAGCCAGTAGGGCCATCGCTGCCAAAGCTGCTGGTAGAACGCTCGCACCTCCGGGATGGCATAAATCTCTCGTGGATCATCGTCATAGCCTTCGATCATGAGAGCCAGGCTGTTCATCATTCCCTGGAGCTGCTTGCCCACGGGAACACGAAACTTGCCAAAACGGGACAAGAAATCCTTGGCATCCCCGGCCTCCACACGATCCCGGCTGAACTGGTAGCAAATGAGATCGTTCATGGCTCAATACTCCTCCGGCAGGTAGATCGTCGTGTAGGACCTGTCGGCGACCGTTTCCACATGCATACGGTCATCACCCGTCACCCGATACACGCTCAGGATTCGTTCATCTCCACTCACCACGGCCAGACTGTTGAGCGCCAGGCCATCGGAATGCTCGTGGCTGCCATCATCCTTCAGGCAGTCCGGCCCCATCTGACCGACCTCACCAAAGTCGCCAGACACATGCCGGTCGATCAGATTCACCGGCTCCATCCCACCACGCTTCAGCAAATCGAGCGCCGCAGGTGAAGCGACCACACGACCAGGCTCAAACAGGGCATCGGAAACAGGCATCGCAGACAGTGATCACAGCCCGCCTGCTTCGCAAGCACAGGAGACAAAACTCGAAAATCTCCGGCGAAATCATGGCGTTCGTTCGGGCAGTGTTGTAGGAAATGCACCACTTCTGATGCCCGAACCCTTCACCGCGATCATTCCAGCCGACGCCCTCGATGTCTCCGGGCTGCCTCCTCATGCCATGAAAATCGTCAGCGACATGGTTGCCGCCTCCCAGCAGTTCATGCCCGATGTGGACGTGGGCATTGACCTGTCGAAAGAGTATGCGGCGGTGAAAGGGCGGTGAGTTGAAAGTTCATGCAGAGATCACAGCACGCAGGCAGGACGACACTAACGCTGCCATCGCTCAACCGCCATTGCTGCAAGCAGCCGTCCCCTCTCCTCAATCTGGATAGGTGTCCATGCCGCCTGTTCCACGATCCACCGATTTAGCTCATAGTGACTCTGCGACAAAATTGTCTTCTTTTGTCCGAAGGTAGAATTGCCGAGCTCAGGATTGTAGCTAGTGAGGGTGAGGTTTCCCAAAGTGTCACACCAAAGATTTGACTGCTCTTCAGCGTTGGGTCCGAGCGCGGTGCGCCATTCGTTGCTTAACGTTTGAGGAAGCACATGCTCGATGGTCGCGTTGGCGAGATCGGTCCTTTCTTTGTGCCCAAAGCAAGCCTCCAAGTGATCAAGGAGGTAGCGAACGATGTTTCGACGCGGATAAATCTGGGAGCGAACAAGAGCGTCAATGAACTCGACATCAGTTGGCCATTTCCGTCCCCCGGCACCTTGCCTCATTCGGTCAGCAAGCCAGACATCAGGTTTATCGTCTGGCAGATGAGCGCACCATTCGAGCGTTAGCTTGTTGTGGGCGTTGGTAGCTATTCCGCAAACCAGCCTGCGAACATAGAACGATTCGAGATGATTGAGTAGCCGAATCAAGGTGGCGGCATCTATCTTCTCTTGTTGCCATGAACGGTAAACTCGAAGCAGCAGAGGGAAAAAGACACTCGAATCGAGATCAATCATGCGTTGGAGTCTCTCCGCAACATCAGGATTAGACTCGATTTGTGGATTCTCAAACCGCTCATAGGCCAAAGCTGCGTATTTGGTTTCCTTCAGAGCGCCAAGCACGTCATCACTGCCTTTGAGTGTTTCATACTCGCGTTTGAAGGCGCTATAGATTTCACCTTTACGGATGTTCGTGCCTTGGCGCATGCCGTAGTGGCGGAGGAACTCAGAAATGCGGTCCTTGAGGGCTGCCTCCATGGGAGACCAAAGCTGTTGATAGACCTGCTCCTGCTCTCCTCCAGCATTCACCGAATGCTGAAAGCGCATCAACACATAGTTTCTCACGAGGTCCGCCTCACTGAGCGGCTTGCCTTTGTGATTCAGGCTCTCAAAGATCAGGTAAGGATCATCGGTGGCACTAAGGTTGATCATCACCACTTGCAGTGATTGCTGGATCGCCTCCAAAACAGTTCGAGGATTCAGAGGTTCTTCATTTCCATCCTTCCCCTTCAGCTTGCCAGTGAAATACACATAGGCCTCAATCACCGAACTGTTCTGAAATGGCTGGAGGTCTTGGCCTTTAACCAGAGCACTAAATGCGGCACGGTCGGCCTGAGTGGGAACGATCTTCAGGTCGTCGGGAGGCTGGTAATGACGATTTTGGAGCAGATCACCGATGATGCCCTTGGTCGAATCGTCAGCGTCCTCCTGATCACGGATGGCACAAAGGAGAATGGCGATGGTTGTCAGTCTTTGCTGGCCGTCGATCACGAGGTGTTTGGTCACACCAACCGGAACGGTCTTCACCGGAACAGTCACCACCGCGCCCATGAAGTGGGACGTGCGATCATTCGGCAGATATTGATCCAGCACATCCTCCCAAAGCGTCTTCCAATCCTTCATTTCCCAAGAGTAGGGGCGTTGGAAAAGCGGGATGATGCCCTGTTTCGCTCCGTCGAAATACTGGATGATGTTTACTGGGGCGGCTTCCATGATTTTGAATCAGTTTGGTTTTTGAATCAGCTCGAACAGCTTGGCAATGTAGGTCTCTGGCTCGTCGTGCTGGAGCAGGACGTGTGCGTTAGCGAAATCCTCTTCGGTCTTCAAACTGTCCCACCAGTGGATCTGCCGGTAAGAGGTAGAGGACACGATAAATGAGTTCAGCACGAGGCCTGGGTGCTTCAGCCGGGCCTGCAAGTCTTTGATGCGGCTCGCAAAAGCAATCTTGGGATCGTCGAAGCCTTGCGTGTGAAGCAGGCCTTTGGGGTCAACAAAGCTCACATACTGAGTTTCGCCCACGAGCAGCCAGACGATGAAGTCGGGGTAGAAGTTACCTGCTTCAAAAAAGCCGATGCCCTTCTTGCTGCGGTTGCGTAGGACGTAGAGTTCTTTCTTTTCAAAGTAGGCTGTCTGAGTCTGGTGGAATCTCTTCAAGTCTTCGATGAACCGCCATTCACCGGGATTAAGATCAACGGGCGATACCTCCACCATCGCGTTGCCGCTGATGTGGATGAGCGGGGAGTATAGGTGTGGATTCCAGCCAAGTGCTTGCACGCCACGGAACGCGAATAGTTTTCCGCTGCGGACTGATGCTTCGAGCGTTTTGATCTGCTCGATGAGCTCCTCTTCGCTGCGCTCAACCAGGAAGGTGTATTCATCGAAGAAGTTCGGATCGTTGGGGGCCAACTCAAAGACTTCGGCGTGTTCGCTTTCCCAATCCTGTTTGCGATACTTGTAGAGTCGTTCGCAGTAGGCGGTGAGCAGGGCTTCCGCGATTTGTTGCCAGATGCGGACGCGATCAAAACGGGTGAGTGTCAGTTCGTCAGGTGGAATGTAGAGGCAATACCAGTGCTTGTCGGCGAGTAGTTCGCTGATGGTCTCGCGATCCATGCGGAGGTTGTAGAAACCGCGCTCGTTCTTGAACTGCTGGAGGCGCAGGTAGATCGCCTCACGGTCGAGAAAGGCGATGTGGGCTGGCTCCAGCTTGCGCTCCTGACGTGCTCCGACCAGATCCACGGTCTTCTGCCCGGTGGCTTTCATGGCCTCGATACGGGGATACCAGTCCACCTTCACAGGGAAGCGTTTGAAGTAGTCCTTCTCCAATTCCAAGCGGGGGCGTGGGGCATCTCGCTTGAAATCTAAGTCTTCCGGCACTTGCACGACCTTGAGCTTTTTGGCAGGCAAGTCTTTGAGTGTGGGCATGGCGGGCACGATCACGGGCACCCATTCAGGGTCCGTATTGATCCCCTCTGTCTCAAGATAAGCCCGGAACTGGTCCATGTAGTCCGCCCGCACACCGAAGACATCCAGCGTCTCCACGAGAGGAAGGAAGCGCCGCTGGGCCTCATTCGCTCCCTGCATGATGGGCAGATTCAGGCGTTTGAGAGCCTCCGTGCGCTTGAGGGTCATGTTCCAGCCTTTGAGGCGCACACCACGACCGAAGAGCTGAATGATGTCCGAGCCTTCGCCACGGCCCAAGTTCATGAGGCCGATGGCAGAGACACGCCAGCTATTCCAGCCTTCGGTGAATTTCTTGGAGCCGAGTAGCAGATGAATGCGTGAGGTGGGTTTGGACAGCTCATGGAAGAGCGAGCCGCCGAACTCTTGGTCAGAGGTCGCCAGCAGATTCGGATGTTTCTCACAGAGTCCATGCAGCGTCTTTTCATCGCCGACGTTGATCACACCAAAGGGCTCTGCCGCGCCAAGACTCAGGCTTAGCTCGCCGCCCGCGCTCTTGAGGTTTTTGACATGCAGAATGCCGCCAGTCGGGGAGTTGAAGAGCATCTTCAGGATGGCTTCATACGCCTGCTCTCCCGTCACGCTCTGGTTCTTGAGATAGGGGAAGGAGTCAGCAAAGAGCACTCGGTTCTTCTTGTCGATCAAGCCGTCTTTGCCTGCTAGGAGCATGTCCAGGTGGCGGATGGACTCGGAGCGTTGTTTCACGAAGGTGGCAAAGAACAAAAGCACATCCAACACGTCGGACACTTCGCGGCCTTCCTCTTTGCGCACGGCATTCACGCTCGCTCCAAAGAACACCCATAGTGGACGTTCCACATTAAAGACTGCGAACTCATCTTTGTGATCCAGCCAGATGCGGAGCTGCTGGTAGAATGACAAAACGGCTGCGGTGAGATACAGGACGCGCTGCTCCTCAGAGCGCTGATCTTTGAGGTTGAGGATACGGTAGTGCTTCCCGTAACCGTCCTTGTGGAAGAAGCGGTAGCTGTAGTCGAACAGAATCCAACGCGCATAGTTCTGCTCCATCGCCTTGTCATTGGCGGCTTTCACCGATTGACCAAAGGTGGCGGAGTATTCAAAGCTGAATCCATCCCGGCACAGGGCTTCACGACGGCGCATCCATTCCTCACCCGAAGAACCACGGTGCCCTTCATCCACCAGCACGAGGTTGTTTCCTTCGAAGCAGTCCACGGCCACGGTTTTCTCTTTGGATTCATCGGCTAGCTTGTTCACGTCGATGATCTCCACGGTCTGGCCGGAGAACATGCTCATCTGGCCGCCGTCCTTGTCGAAAAGCTCCGCGTCGATGCTGCTCAGGCTGAACTCGTGGAGGTGCTGGATGCTCAGGCCCTCCTTGGGTGTGAGCAGGATGATCTTGTTCAGCTCATGCCTGCGGCCTGCTTGCTTCAGGTGATGCAGGTATTGCAGGATGTTGACGTGCATTTGCAGCGTCTTGCCACTGCCGGTGGCCTGCCAGAAGCAGAGCTTCTTGAGGTCGGCTTCTTTGAAGGGCTCGATTTGATTGATCGGCTCCTGGTCCGCATTGAAGTCCGCCAGATGATCGTTCAGTGACTTCAATAACTCCGCCGGGCGGGTGAAATACCAGTGCAGGTAGATCTCCGTGAAGAGCAGGGCCACATACTGGTAATACTTCCAGCGGATGGGCTCAGGGCGGCGTCCATTGATCTTGAGCGTGTGGCTGACGATGTTCTCGTCAAAGGCACGCAAGAGGGCATTCGGAAGGTCCTTGCGTTCGATGGTGCGGTTGGTGAGTAGGCGATGGAATTCGGTGACATTCTCCGTGTCCCAGACTTCGGCATCGGGATGGCGGAATTCCTCGTCACAGAGGTCGTAGATGTCCTTCGCTTCCAGTAGCTTGAACACCCACTGTTGGAGCACCAGCTTCTGGTCAAAGGGGAGCTGGGGCACCTGACGGGCAGCACGCTTCACGGTTGCCTTCTTGGCGGGGGCTTGGGTGGCGGATTTTCGGGCCATGTCAGGAGGCAGGGATTGTTACCAGCTTTTCGAGGCGGGTGAGCCATGCGTTGAACAGTGGACACGCAGCACGCATTTTTTCGATTCCGATCTCCTTGGCGATGCCAATGCCAGTCGCAGTCTTTTTGAATTGATCGGAGAGCCTTGCCAGCCTGATCGAAGGCGCAGTGTTGATGTTATCGTTGATCTTCTCAGGCTCCCCACACTCAGTTAGAATCGCATCCACTTTGGTTTGCTTCACACCAAGCTTTTCGGCTAGAATGGCCGGATCGCTAAAATAGAGGGTCTCGGTCTCATGCATGGAGACATAAGGGATGAAGCGTTTATCTGGGCGCAGATCTTCGTGGGCCAGCTTGGCCACTTCAGCGGCGGTTGCCTCATTCATGACCTCCGCTTTTTTCGTGTGGGTGCTCTGCTGCTTAGATTCTTGATAGCCCGGCCAGTCTCCTTTGATGCCGTAGTAGTCCACCATCAGCGTCACAAAGGTGTCGCGCCTTTGCTTCAGATGCTTCTCGATGTCGTTCTTGGCTCGGGCAAACTTTACGTCGCCGCCTTTCTCTCCGGGCTTGTCGAGGATGATGGGAGTGAGCAATACATTCCGGTCCCACATGTAGGGTGCCAGAACCTCATTGACGAACTTCTGCTCGGTCGGCCCTTCAACGATCACGATGACCTCAGCGTAATCACTCATGGGTCGTCCCTCCTTGGATCACGTTCTTGGTCCAGAGCTGGCCTACCGAGTAATCTTCCAGCCACACATCGTAGTCCTCACGTTTCAGGCGTTCAAAAGTCGATTGACCGTCTTTGCGGCTTACCACGACCACATCCTCCACGGAGAATTGATCCAGCAGCAAGGGCGACTGGGTGGCAACAATGAGCTGTGTGCGTTTTGCAGCACTCTGGATGAGTTCGGCCAGGATGCGGAGGGCCTCCGGGTGAAGCCCAAGTTCAGGCTCATCAATGATGAGCGTTGAGGGGGGATTCGGTTGAAGCAGTGCAGTCGCCAAGCAGATGAAGCGAATGGTGCCGTCTGAGAGGTGGTAAGGTTGCATCGGGTAGTCCGAGCCCTTGGCTTTCCACGAGAGAGCCACCTTGGTTTTGGGTCCCATCTGTAGCGGCTTGAGAAGGAAGTCGTTCAAATAAGGAGCTACGAGGCGGCAGGCATCGAGAATTTCACGATAGGCCGAATTTTGATTGTCACGGAGCCACAGAAGAAATGGAGCTAGGTTGGCAGCGTCAGATCGCAGTTCTTCGTGATCTTCCACTATCTCGCCGTGGCGCATCGGCGCGTTCTCGCTGGTGTCGTGAAAATGATAGATTCTCCATGAGCAAATGGCCTCATAGACAGGGATGCTGTATTTGCTGTCCGAATGATCTCCCTCGGCTTCCTTCACCAGCAACGAATGATGGTCGGCGCTGCTGCCCAACTCCCACCAGCCTGTGGTGCCCCCCGCGTAGTAACGCGCTTCCTCTTTGAGGGCAAATCCCTCTCCAGCGCCCGGCTCGACTGTGAAGCGATACCCGCGCTTCCCAAAGCGAGTCTCGAAGACCATCTTTTTGGTCGTCTTCCGCCCGTTGAACAGCAAGTCGCCAATGCCGCCTGAATTCAAAACGTAGCGGTCCAAAGTTCCGTCGATCAAGGCACTTAGCATTCGGAAGAACGAGATCAGATTCGTCTTTCCTGCGCCGTTTGCTCCGACAAAGACATTGAGCTTCTTCAGCTCGAAGCCTTCCATTTCCCGAATGGATTTGAAGCCACGGATGGTGAGTTTGTCTAAAGAGTCGCTCATGGTTCTTGATTGGCTGTTGGGTTCACTCGCATCCCTCCCACATCAGTTTGGGGAATTCTTCGTCGATGAGGCGGACTTTCCAGGTTTGGTCGTCGCGGCGGAGGTTTTCGAGGTGGTGGTCGCCGTTGATGTAGATGAGGGAGAACTCGCCGTCGAGGACGCTGACTTTTTGCTTCTTGCACCAGGTGTTGAGGGCGTCGGCATCGACCTCGGTGGTGTTGTGCCAGAGGACGAGGACTTTTTCGCCGGCGGGATTGGTGCCTTCCACCCAGGTGACGCCGCCGCCTTTACCGGAAGTGGCACTGCCACCTTGGGCGAGGACGGTGAGGCCGAGGAGCCAGTTGAAGGTCTCCACGAGATCGACGGTCACGGGCTTGGTCTCGCCGGCGGTGCCGGTGGCGATGTTCAGGGTGTAGGCGAAGGGATCTTCAAAGGCGGCGACGTTGAGCAGGCTCTGACTGCCGGTGGCTTCCAGGTCCAGCATGTAGCCGAGCTGGTATTCCTCACGAGCCTCGGCAGTCATAGACTCCAGGGCCAGCTCTTGGGCGCGGCTGCGGTGCAGGCGCAGGTTATTGAGGGTGTCCTCGTAACTCTCCAGGCGCAGCACCTTGAAGCAATGAGAGACGCCGGTGTTCCGGCTCTGCGGCTTGCCGTCCTTCCAATCCTTGGAGTAGATCACCTTCTTCAAGCGCGGCACCAGCACGGTGTCGAAGTGCTCGCCCATCTCGATGAGGATGTATTTGCGGTTGCCTCCGTCTTCGCGGTTGAGGTTAATCACGGCGTGGCCGGTTGTGCCGGAACCTCCAAAGAAATCAAGAATCATGCTAGATTGTAAGCACGTCTGCATGACGAATCTGCTTGGCAATGAAGTTGGCTTTGGATGAGGGAACCGATTCACTTCGCCAAAAAGTGATGCCAGTTCCTTCTCACCGTCGGAATAGTCGTGGAAAATTGATTTTGAAACATTGGTCTCAACGTCATGCAGAAAGCGTTTGAAACCTGGAATCGTGGCTGCCGTTGCCCCCCAAACGATCCTATCTCTTGAGTCGAACGATGAGAAGCTCTCCCGTTCTGAAGAATCCCAAGAGAAAGGCCAAGCCCATCCCCGTTTGGGATGCGGACATTGCTCTCCTGTAATCGGATGTTTTGGCCTATAAAAGCGAAAGTTGGGGGATGAAGGGTCCTGGGTTGAGTCTGCTTGTTTTTGCGCTGGCCCGGATGCATCAGATTCGCGCCATAGAACCAACCTTGCTCCACAGTCTTTAGCCTCGGCCTCTGAGACAAGTTTGTCTTTTGAATCTCGATACTCAGCATTGCAGTAGGGATACACGCCGCGCCATGGATCCTGTTTTTTTGTTTCCTCGTTATACTCAGAACCCGCAGCTGCCAGTTCGGCTTTGTAGTCACCGAGGTGCGCATTCATAAGATCAGAAACAGCTTTCTCCACAGCTTCCAGCGATGGATACGTCGGGTTCATTTGGCGTGTTAGCTCCATCAGCTCATAGCAGCCCGGTTTAGGCTCGCGAAAAAGCGTTGGGTCTAGTTCAGCTGATTCGCGATCCTTGGCGAAGACCTCAATGTATTCGTGACTGGTTGAGTAAGTTGGCGATTGGCTATGGGTGGAATTTTGAGCCCAGATCAGCTCCTCTACACGATTCTGGCGACCAAAAACGGAAGATAGCGCCAAAGACAAGCCAATCTGTTCATTTTCATCTATGCTGGCGAACAGCACGCCAAGCTTCTCCAGCAATCTGTGACTTGCGATCAACCGATCCTTGATCATCGAGAGCCATGAAGAATGCTGATATGCATCCTTATAGCAAAAATCATTGCTGCCCCGGTTATATGGTGGGTCGATATAAATGCAGCGGACTTTTGCTTGAAGGCCCAAGCGAATGAAATTGAGGCCTTGCAAGTTCTCTGTGTGGAGCACCAGACTCTGTCCGGTCAATGCGATGTGACTCTTTACCGAACCACCGTTGGAAAGGATTCGGGTATCCACAGGCAGCCCCTGATTCTCCTTCAAGAACTCCACCGTGAGCGGCACGGAGAAGCCGGTGCGGCCGAGGTCGGCCTTGATCTCATCAATGGCGAAGAGGCGCACCCATTCCTCCCTCTGGGCGTCGCAGGCGGCGATCTCGGGGTAGAGGGCCTCGGGGATGCGGTCAAGGGTGACGACGTAGTCGCAGGCGGTGACGAACTTCTTTTTCAGCCAGAGCTTCTTCTGGAAGTCCTCGATCTGGGCGAGGAAGCGGATGACCTTGCCCGCGAGGGTGCGCAGGGCCTTGAGCCGGGCGCGAGTTTCCCGCCAGTTGCTCTCAGGAGCCTCGTCCAGGTCATCGAGGTGGAGGACTTCGTTCTTGAGGTAAAAATCCAGCTCCCGGCGCAGGAAGCCGCCGAGGTCCTTGTGGATGAAGTAATCAAAGGTGTTCCGTGCGGTGTAGTCGGTGAGGTGCTTCTCCAGCAGGGTGCGGCCTTCCTTTTTCTTGCCGGTGTAGGTCTTGTCCGGTGAGGCGAGGGCGACGAAGGGGCCTTTGGCGGCGTCCCGGAGGATGGCCTCGATGGCTTGCTTGTTGAGGTCGGCCTGTTTCTTGTCCTTGCCGAGTGGCAGATACGCGAAGCCGAGGACTAAGGATGAAGGATGAATGTTGAATGATGAAGTAGGAAGGACGCCCTGATAGACGAAGCGGCGCTCCTGACCGGCGGTGGCCTTGGTGTTGTCCTTCTGGGTGTCGGCCTCGACGAGCTTGAAGGTGACGCGGGGGGCGTCCTCGGCGGGGGTGAGCTTGAAGGTGTAGTCGCGGAAGTTTTCGGCGCTCTTGATGTAATACTGGTCGGCATTGGCCCAGTGGAGCTTCACTTCCTCGCCCTCATACGGGATGGCATAGGTGTCGCGCTTGTAGCGGCGGAGGGAGAGGAAGTCGCCGTCCTTGTAGTAGCGGCTGAAGAAGGTGGTGAGGTGGGAGAAGATGTCGTGCGTGAGCGCGGTGGGATCACTACCGGAGGTGGCGATCTTTTCCCGGAGTTCCTTCACCTTCGGAGCCGTGGCGATCATGGCCTCGTCAAAGCCGCCAGCACGGAGACCTGCCTCCACCTTTTCAAGCTCAGCCTTCAGATCGCTGGTGCCGGTTTGCAGGGCCTCGGCGAGGATGGTCTCCACCTGGGGCTCCAGGCTGTCCAGAAAGCCTTCCACCTCCACGCGGCGGGCATTGAGGATGCGGTAAATGCCAAAGTCGAGCTCGGCAGCAGCATCGAGCTGGAAGAGTTCGGCGAGCTTGGAGCGGAGTTTGTCGAAGGCGGCGGACATGAAGAAAGGATGAAGGCAGAAGGATGAATCAGAGGGCACCGGGCTCGGGCATGTGGTCGGCGTAGGCGGTGCGGATGGCGTCTTCGAGGCCGGTGATCTCGGCGTCAGTTAGCTTTTCGAACTGAGGAATAGTGCGTTTCTTTTTGGAAAGGCGGCCTTGGTTTTGCAGAGCGAGCTTGAGGAAGAGATTGGCGTGGGGCTCGGGGAGGTCCACGACTTCGCGCATGGCAGCGCGGGCGATGTCGTAGCAACGGAGGAAGGCCAGCTCACGGGGGAGTTCCTTTTCAATCGTCTCAGCAACGAAGGAGCAAAGCGCCTCGGCCATGACGGTGCAGTCGATGTAGCGGAAGTGATCGAGCGTCTTGTTGGTGACGGTCATGTCGTTCAGCTCGGTGATGTATTCCGAGCGTGCTTTGAGCGGGACGGAGAAGGCCTCCAGGCTGGCATCATAGTCCTTGGGGCGGTTGAGCATGACGGCGGAGACCGGAAACACGATGCCGTCGGGGCCGAACTTCCGCCGGGCGAGGACATGATGAATGAGGAAGCGGTGGATACGGCCATTGCCATCAATGAAGGGATGGAAGAAGACGAACAGGTAGGCAACAATGGCCGCTGCTGGGACGGGCGGGATGTGGCTGCGGGTGGCGAGATCGTTGGAGACCTTGGCCCAGTTCTCCATGAGGAAGGAGAGGTTCCTGCCCGGCTTGGGCGGGACCAGATGAACTTCCTCCACGCCGGGAGCTAGAGTTTGGCCAACGAAGTTCTGTGTGGTGCGGAAGGTTTGCGAAGCGAAGCGTGGGTCCACGATGGCCTGCTGCAAGGTGCAGAGGGCCTTTTCACTGAAGTAGTCCTGTTCGCCGGCGGCACGGAGGAGCCCGATAAACTTGCCGGTGCGGGTCTCATCGGCGACTTCCTGCTCAATGGCGTAGGAAGATTTGGTTTCCTTGGAATAGAGCCAGGAGAGGGCGCGCTGATAGAGATTGGGTGGGTATTTATCGAGCACCTGTTTACACTTCTCAGCCAGTCCGGCCTGCTCCCACTGCACAAGCCGCTGCGAACGGCGAAGCATGGGGGAGAAGTGGATGTTGCCGATGAGGTTGTTGATGATGCGCCAGCGGGGGTGGCGCTGTTCTGGCCCGGTGTAATAGATATCGGGGTCAGCGAGGGCGATGTAGTTCCCGATGGAGACATCAGGGATGTCGAGCGTCTTACTGGTGAAGCGCTCCCATAGATACCAAAGGCGACGGGCAGTGGCACCAGTGGGAGTGGCTCGGACAAAAGCCTCGACATCGGTGGCGGGGATCTGAGAGAGAACGGCGCGGAGTAACTCCAGGTGGAGGCCTTCGCGCTTGAGCGCAAACTCCAGGTGATCGCAAGCGGTCTCCAGCTTGATGGCTGACCAAGGGTAAATCTCGCGGCGGCGTCCATCGGGCTGCTCGATGGTGCGCCGTTCCCCAGGCTCGGCGACAAATGACTCGATGTGGTGAGGCATGGCATTCACTTTGAAAGTGTCAGCGAGCCAGGCGTAGCCAATGGGGCGGTATGTCTTGTCGGAGGCCATGAGAGAGCATTTAGCCAAGCCAGTTTGCCGTTAGTTTTATTATCGAGAACAAAAATTTATTATTTTTGGCCAAATCTTTGTGTGAATTGTTAAACAATTTCAGCGGTTGTTTAATTATATCTTGACGGCCTATTCCGAATTTCAAGAAACCATCCAGCGGATAGTGAATAGCGGTGTGATCTCGGTCTTCTGCTGCATCCGCTTCTCCAGCGCAGCAACCAGCGCATCCCGTTTGGCGGCAATTTCGTCCTCAATCTCGAAGATGCGCTGGCGCTGGCGGCGCTTGGATTTCTCCAAGGTGGCGATTTGCTCCTGCATCTGATGCTGCTCGGTGATGGTGGGAGCCTGACGACTGCGGCGCTGGAGATCGCGGATTTGGCGCTTGGTGTCCTCCAACTCTTTCTGCGCGGCGAGTTCCATGTCCTCCGCCCATTGATCGAGCTGGTCACGGGCCTCGGCAAAGTGCTTGTTATTGGCCTCCAGGGAGCGGGCGATGGTGGCCTGGACATGGCGCTCGGCCTCGGCTTTCAAACGCTTGCCTGTCGCTGCATCGGGCTCGCCAGCGAGTGAGGCTTCACCTCCGACCGTGAAAAGCTTGAGGCAGGTTTCCTGATCAAGATCAGCCCCTGAATCGTCGAAGGCTGAGAAGAGCAGGGATTCCTCCCGGTCAAAGGAGTCGATGCGGAGGCGTTGAAGATGCAGCCAGCCCGATTGGCCTTTGAGAGCCTCCACCACGGAAACCTTGGTGGAATGGCTGGTGATGTCGAAGGTGACTTGAGCGACAGGGCAAGGGTGCCCTCGGCCCTGGTCGATGACGTGCTCACCCAGAGGATGGCTGAGACGATACAGGAACTCGCCGGGGATATTGGCGCGCCCCTTGGAAATCATGAGGTAACGTCCTGGACGTGCCGCCGTGATTGGCGATTCCCTCAAGTCGAAGCTGAGGTCTTCATCATGAAAGCGGGCGTGCTTGTTGAGTTCAAAACCCGTGAGCGCCCAGAACATGCGCCCGATGCGGTCGAGCTGATCGCGAGCGCCGGAGAGATTCATCTTCAGCCGCTCATGCACATCTTCATCGAAGTGCTCCAGCAGTTGCCGCCTTGTCTCGCTGAGGCGTGCCTTGATCTGGGCATCCAGCTCGTCCTGCAACTTCTTGAAAGCAGCGGCAATTTCTTCCTGGCTGCGGCATTGCTGATAAATCTCCAACACCCGCCGCTCGAAATCGACACCGGACTCGATGGTGCCGAGCACCTCATCCGAGGCACCGAAGACGCCGGAGAAGAGGTTGAACTTGCTGTCGAGAAGCTGGTGAACCCGTTGGTCGGCCTCGTTGCGTTCGTTGAGGAAGTTGATCACCACCACGTCATGCTCCTGGCCGTAGCGATGGCAGCGGCCAATGCGTTGCTCGATGCGCTGGGGATTCCACGGAAGATCGTGGTTCACGACCATGGCGCAGAACTGGAGATTGATGCCCTCGGCTGCTGCCTCCGTGGCAATGAGTATCTCAGCAGAGTCACGAAACCGGTCAATGATGGCTGTGCGCATGTCCACAGCACGAGAGCCGGTGGCACGGCCTGAGTCCTTGTTCTCCGCCAACCAACCTTGATAGAGCGAGACCGAATCGGTGTCGGTATTGGTGCCATTGAAGGTGAGAACTTTTCCAGCGTAGCCATTCGCTTCCAGGAACTGGCGCAGGTAAGCCTGAGTGCGGCGGGACTCGGTGAAGACGACGGCTTTTCGCGGTCCTGGGGGAGTCATGGCCGCCATCTGCGAGAAGCCAATCTCCAAAGCCTTTAGCAAGGCGCGAGTCTTGGTGTCCACCCCTGTGCTTCTGGCCCAGCGGATGTAGTCCTCCAGCTCCCGTATCTCACGGTCAAGGCGAGCAAAGTCGATGGGAGAAGTTGCTGCAGCAGGCGATTCAGGAGGTTGTTCACCTACCTCGTCCACAAGATCGTCCTGGTCTTCAAGGAGTTCGTCGATGAGGTCGGGATCGAGTTCGTCCCCCGCGATGAGTTGCTCGATGGCGCTGGCGTTCTTTTTTGCCTCTTCCCGGACGCGCAAAAGGCGATCCCTGATGATTTCCAAGGTGCCCGCGACGGCTTGAGGGGATGAAGCCAAAACTTTACGCACCAACAGGATGAGGAGGTGGCGCTGGCCTGTGGGAAGGGCGTAGTTTTGGTCTCGCTGGAGGAACGCGGAAACAGCCTCGTAGAGCTTGTGCTCTTCATCCGATGGCCTGAACGGACGGGTGATTAGCTTGCGCTGGGTGTATTTGACATACTCCAGCACGTCCTTGCGAAGCGTGCGCCAGCAAAACGTGAGCAGCCTGTCACGAAGACCTGGCAAGTCCCCGCCCGCGTTCATGTATTGGGTGCGGAACGAAGGAAGGTCGCCGAAGAGATTCTCGTCAATGAGCGTGGACAGGCCATACAGCTCAACGAGGGAGTTTTGCAGCGGCGTGGCAGTCAGCAGAATCTTCCGCCGCTCTGCTGTGGCCCGGCGAATGGCCTGGCCGATGCGATTGCTCTCACGGTAGGCATTTCGCAGTTTGTGCGCCTCATCCACAACAACGGTGTCCCACTCAACGGCCTGAATCAGGCTCTCACATGCTGCTGCATAATGCAGGGAGGTGATGATGATGGCCTCCTGTCGAAAGGGATTGGGAATGTCCGCCTTCTGCATCTCCTTGAAGGTCTTGGCATCAAGGATGACCGAGGGGAGATTGAACTTTTCAGAGAGCTCCAAGCCCCATTGTTTGCGTAAAGATGCTGGGCAAATCACAAGCAGACGTCGTCTCCTTTCCGCCCACAATTGGCAAAGCACGAGTCCCGCTTCGATAGTCTTGCCGAGCCCTACCTCGTCAGCTAGTAGGACGCCTTTGACCAGTGGGGAGCGAAGAGCGAACAACGCGGCTTCAAGTTGATGCGGATTCAAAGCCACCGAGGCATCAAAAAGAGCTCGACCCAATCGGTCCACACCTGTGCCTCCGACACGACTCAGCTCGTGGGCATAGAATTTGGCGTGGTAGTCGGTGATGAGCATTGAAAGCCGGGGATTTGGAGGCGTCTGCGAATCTGCCCCCCAATCAGAGCGGCTGCGCGGCGGATTGGCAAGAAAGGGAGCGCGTTTTATGGAGCATTTTCAAGACAGACCTAGCGCAAAATCACCTACGTCTTTGATCGGAGTTTTCTGTGCTTGTTGATGCTGGAGAGGAAAACCACCCCTCCAGATTGAACTCGGCTGCCTGGCTGTGACGGGCCAACTCCTTGAGCCAGCGGCCTGAACGCCGCTCGATGGTGTCGCGAGTTTGTTGGAAACAAGGCAGGTCTGGCGGGCGGGCGGCGATGTCGGTGAGGGTGTTAAAGACGGCGTAAGCGTTCTCGCCCAGTTCCTGCCGGTAACCGCTGAGGCGGGCGGAGAAGTCGGCGGCCAGGGCGTCGAGGGCTTCTTTGCGGGCCGGTTTGTCGTCGGGTTTGGGATCGGGCAGGTGCAGCACGGTCTTCACAGCCAGGGTGGACTGGTCGGCGGTCATGGTGATGCTGCGGACGGTGGTGAGGAACTTGGAAAATTCGTCCCACATCTGCGGTAGGCTGCGGCCGGTGATCTCGATCTGCAACTGCGCCAGGGCCTCTTTGCTGTGGGATGCTTTGATGGTGGCGACCTCCTCCTCGAAGATGACGCCGTTGGAGCAGTGCTTGCGCATGAACCCGATGTCGAACCGAAGGGCGCGGGCACCGTTGAAGCTGTTCGTCACCCGGAGGAACGGAGTGTAGGGATCAGACTGCCCGATTTCGCTGCCCAGGTAATTTAGAACATGGGTGCGGTGCATGAGGTCGATGTGGGCGTAGCTCAGAGTGCGAGGAGCTGAGGCTCTCCTGGCCTCCCATTCGATGGAAGACAGTCCAGGAAACGCCTTGCCGCAGACCTCCTGGGCCAGATTGACGGCCTCACGATTGGTCACCACACGGTAATCGCGACCGACGACACCGAGGACATGTCCGGTGCCTTGATGAACAAGAGCCTTTTTGCCGGGGATGTGGATGCGGCGAGTGTGGCCGTTGGTGCCGATGACAGCCTCGACGGGCACCTGATCCACATCGAAAAGGAGGTTCTGAACGGAGGTTTCGCGTTTCATGACGGTGTATGCTCCTGCTGCCACTCGACCATGCGGTGGTGGATGTCGTGGTAGGCGGCCAGCTTGGAGCGCTGTTTGGGACTGGAAGCGATGGCGCTTTTGAAGTTGCCGTAGTCGATGCTGGCGGTGAGGGCCTGCATGAAGGCGGGCAATTCCTCCGCACGACAAAGAATGCGCCAGGGATAATCCGAACCCTTGAATGAGGCGACGGAACTGCCTGTGCCTGCCGCCTTGGCGAGCTGGTCGAGATCCTCGCGGCAGCGGGCACGAATGTGGAAGGTGTCCGTATCTTTATGGGCGATGGAGAAGAATCCGAGCTGTGAGCAGAGCCACATGGGGAGCTTAGCGAAGTGGGGGCGTGAAGGGGGAACGGGAACTGGCGGGGAGGACTGTGGGGCGTCGGCTCAAGGCAACGGTGGCGGCTGCGGCGAGGAGACACAGCAGGCTGGTGAGGCGGCAGTGCTGGAGGGCGAGGTGCACGGCTCCAGCGAGGTAGAGGACAGTGAGGAGCACTGTGGGCAGGAGATTGGGCAGGCGGCGACGGAAGCGCTGGAGCCAAGGACGACGTTGATTCATGGGAGGCGGGAAATGAGGCTGGGAATGCGATGGGTTGCTGAGAGGCGGCGGTTTATGGCTTCTGCTCCTCCTCCTTCACGATTTGATCCATCGACTTGGCATCATCCTCCACGGCCTGGGCGTCCATATGGCCGCTGGTTTTCATGCGCATGGCTCTCACCTTGCGGGCCATGGCGCTGCCTGTGGACTTGATGCCCTTGAGGCTGAAACTGACGTTGCCACTCAGATGCGCGTTCATGTGCATGGCCGCAGCCGAGGCGATGGCATCCTGGTTCGCGGCCAGGAAGATGAACTCCCAGCCCTTTGTGTCACGATAGATGCGGATGAGATCGCTGATGTGCTTGGCGGTGTATTCCTGCGAGGCGTTCTCTTCACCATCGGTGAAGATGGCGAGGATGACTTTGCCGGGTTTCTCCCCCTCAGGAAGAGCGCTGATCCGGCGGTCTGTTTCCTTGATGGTCCGGCCGATGGCATCCAGCAAAGCTGTGCTGCCTCGCGGTGTGTAAGTGGCAGCCGTGAGCTGGGGAACATCCTGAATGGGTTGTGTGGCGACGGGGACTTCGTAGGCATCATTAAACTGCACGAGCGTGAGACGGGCATCGCCAGGAACGTCGAGCTGGGCTTTGATGAAGTCGTTGAAAGCGGCAACGGCTGGCTCCTGCATGGGTTGCATGGAGCTAGAGCGATCAAGGATGTAGGCGATTTCAGTGAGGAGTGGATTCATGACGGTGGGAAGTTTTCCACAGGGGGTCGGACATTCGCAGGGTGACAGGCAAACTTTATGGATTAAATCTGCTGGGCATGCCCAAGCCATCCTCCTCCCGTCGATCTGGGGTCAAAGCGGTCCACACGCCCGGTGGACCGCTTCGGTCAGGTGTCAGCCGTCCGGCCATGTGGCGGGTGCTGGAGATCCACAAGATCATCCGGGCAGGCCGTCATCCAAACTGCACGACGCTGGCCAAGGAGATCGAGGTGACGCCGAAAACCATCCAGCGGGACATCAGCTTCATGCGTGACCAGCTCGGGCTGCCCGTGGAATATCATCCGATCAAACACGGCTACTACTACACGCAGGAGGTCAACGAGTTCCCCATGCTGCACCTCTCCCGCAGCGACTTGGTGGCGCTCTTCCTGGCACGACATGCTTTGGAGCCCCTGCGTGGGACAAGGCTGGAACGAATGCTGGCAGAGAGTTTCAGCAAGATCGCCGAGGCTTGTCCTGGCGAGGTGTCCATTGAATGGCACGAACTGGATGATGCCTTTTCCGTCAAAGCGTCGGGAGTGCTGGCTGCGGACGTGACCTTGTTCGGTGATCTACTTGATGCCATTCGCAGCTCACGAGAGGTAAGTTTTGATTATCACAAGCTCACTTCCTCCAAGCCTGAGCGGCGTTCGGTGCGTCCGCATCATATTGGCCAGATCGAGCATGGGTGGTATTTGATCGCCTTTGATCCTGCTCGTGAGGCGATGCGCACCTTTGCCTTGCAGCGCATCTCCAACCTCGAAATCCATAAAGTGAAGTTCACCCAACAGGCGGGGTTCAATGCCCGTGATCATCTGGGAGGAGGCTTCGGTGTATGGAGCTATGCCGGCGAACAGAAACGCAAACACGAGGTGCACATCCGGCTGGAGGGCTATGCGGCAAGAATAGTGGCCGAACGCCAGTGGCACCCGACCCAGGCCATACGGAAGATCAAACCGGATGGCAGCATCATTGAGTTTCAGGCGGACCTTGCCGGGCTGGAGGAGATCACGCGATGGGTGCTGAGCTGGGGCAGCAAGGCACGGGTGATCGGCCCTCCCGAGCTGAAGAAGCGCGTGCAGGATGAATTGAAGAAGATGACGAACTTGGGCTGATCCAAAGCACTCCTTCACCATTTTCTCTTGGGATGCTGATGTTCTTCTCCGAACCCGTGCCGCTTGCGTGGCTGGTGGTGGATAAATGGGCAAGTCCTCGCGGAAAGGCGGGGAGGAACTGGCCCTGAATCCGGCATCGGTGACGCGGCGGACCTGATCCGATGGAGCGAGGAGGAAGCGGAAGCGCAGAACGAGGAACCAGTGCAACTGCGGGAGCGTGGACGCTACCTCTACAAGATCGAAGGCGAGCGCGGACTGACGCTATGCGAGGAACGCGGGGTGACGACCAGCCCTGCGGGTGATGGCGGTGGGCTGATTGAGCCGGGAGATCAATGCGGGGTGCTTCCGCTGACGCTGATGCGTGGGAATGAGGTGGTGGCCCGCGGAGCGGTGAAGGTGCGTTTGATCAAGTTGGGCTACCGCGAGCATTATCGCGGGATGCTGAGTTACATCGCAGAGAAGTGCGCGGGCCTGCTACTGGACAGCCGGGCAGCGACGCGGCGGACGGACTTTCTGGACACGGCGGAGAACCGTTTCGTGAAGATGGTGCTGGTGCAGTTCCGTGACTTCCTAGCCGAGGTGGCAGTGATGCTGGGCCGGGATGCCGCTGACGCGGTGAAAACAGACAACGTGCGGCTGCTCCGTGAAGTGGCGCGGCTGGGTGGTCGGCTGGATGCCCTGCTGGGCCGTGGCTTTCTCCCCGATGTGTCCCGCCCTGAACTGCTGCCGCTGGGCAGCCCAGTGCTGAAACGCAAGGCTGGCTAGCAAGAGATGTTGCATATCTGGTTGCAATTCCATGTAGGCGCACAACTGGCCTGGGACGGAGGCCGGGAGGTCTGGCAGGGTGGAGCCCGGAATGTGGCGACGCTTTACGAGTATTGGCTGTTCTTCCAACTGGAGGCGCTGTTCCGCAGCAAATTCGACTGCACGGCTCCGCTGCATTCGGTGCTGGTGGAAAAGGATGCGGGATTGCCACGCCTGAAGCTGCAACGCGGAATCGAGCTGCAATCCCCGATCGGCGGTGCGTGGTCAGCCAAGGCGAAGCGCCCGCTGAAGGCGGAGTTTCACTTCAACAAGAAATTCGCCCGCAACAAGAACCACCAGAAAGGCGGAAGCTGGACGCGGGGCGTGCAGCCGGACTACACCATCACGATCTGGCCTGCGGAGTTCACCAAAGATGAAGCAGAAGCCTGCGACGCGCTGGTTCATGTCCATTTCGACGCGAAGTATCGCGTGGAGAATGTGGAGGCGATGTTTGGCACGGAAGAGGACGACGAACCGATCCAAGACCGTGCCGAAGCCGAGAAGTCAGCGCCCACAGCGGCGAAGTATGCGGACCTGCTGAAGATGCACGCCTACCGCGATGCCATCCGTCGCTCGGCTGGCGCGTATGTGCTGTATCCAGGCATGGCAGGTGATGGGAAGAAGTTTGTGGAGTTCGACGGCTTCCATGAAGTGCTGCCAGGGCTGGGAGCCTTTGCCATCCGTCCGCGCAGTGATGGCTCTGCGGATGGCATGGAGGCTTTGAAGGCTTTCTTGGATGAAGTGATTGAGCATCTCTCCAACCGGACAACTGCTCGCGAACGCGCGAGCTTCCACGCAGCGGAGTCCTACACGCTGCGCGAAGATCCAGTGCCCTATGGCGGCCTGATGCTAGCTGAGCGCGATGGGATGAGCGACACGGGCCGAGCACTGCCGCCCGCTGAACATCATGTGGTGGTGGCGTGGTATGATTCACCGGAGCAGCTCGCGTGGACTCTGAAGCATGAGATTGCCAACGTGAGGCTCGGTAAGCGCGATGGCACGTGGCATATTCCGCCAGAAATGTCGTCGGCGGTTCATGTGCTGCTGCGCTCCCATGATTACGTGGTGGCTCCAGGCCTCTTCAAACTCAAGACTCCCAGCTACAAGGTCTACACGGCTGATGATTTGAAAGCCCGCGACTATCCAGGCCGTGCCAAGGGTGAGATTTACGCCGTCTTTGAAGTAGCTGCTGATGAAGCCTGCGCAGATTGTGAGTGGAATGGGAAAGAGATCGTGAGAGTGCTGAAGGCTTTCGAAGCACGCCGAAGCTACCGCGATGTGCCACTTTCAGACCGTCGGTTGGCAGATCCTCGGGTGCTGAGCCTGCGGGAGCTGCTGAAGGCCATGAAGTAATGAGAAAGCAAGCAGACAGGAGTGTCTGCCTCACTCACGGCCCCAGCACCTTCAAACGGACGAATTTCCGCGTATCTCCAGCAGGGAAGGTGTCTTTCACTTGGTTGCCGGTGAGGGTGAGGATTACGCTGAGGGTTTCAGTGGCTCCGTCTGTCGAATGCTGAGATGGGGGACCGAGAAAAGAAGAGCCTCAGGGGCAGTGGGGGGACTCTTCAGGGCTTGATCTGTTGGGAGGCCTTGGACGATGCTGCAAGCCGAGGTGGAACGGGCCGTTGGCCGAAGGAGACGCAGAGGTGGGAAGGTGCCGCTTGGGATTCAGTGCTGTCCAAGGTTTGATCTAAAGTGAGGCGCGTCTCCGGCGCAGCAGCAGGGTGGCAATGCCTAAGCCGAGCAGCAGGGCGCGTCCGGGCTCGGGCACGGCGACGACGCCGATGGTGCCATTCAAGACAAACTGGCTGATGTCCCAGCCGAAGCCGCTGCTGCTGATGTCAGGTAGGTCGAAGCCGAGGTTGTCATCGCCATTGCCTAGGATGAGGCCACTGTAGGAGCTGGCGGAGTAGCGGCTGTCAAAGTTGGTTGTGGTCAGGTTGGTCCAGTCCAGGAGGTTGAAGATTTCCTCCGTGCTGGGGAGGTAACCTGCTGCGCTGACCGTGAGGTTGCCATTGAAGAGCAGGGTGCCTGCGGAGAGGCCGTTGAAGCTCAATAGATCGCCATCGCCCACGCCACCGGGATTGATGCCGAGAATGGTGGTGCTACCGCTTTGGAAATCGAAGCTGCCGCTGCCAGAGTTGGGGATGAAGCTGAGGGTGCCGTAGTCGGCCTGAGCGATGCCATTGCCCGCATGGACCGTGCTGCCACTGGCCGCGGTGAAACTGATGCCTTGGACCAAGCCAGTGCCGAGGATGGTGCTGCCAGTCTGCACGCTGACAGCGCCTGTGCCAGTGCGGCCAGTGCTGGCGATGCTGAGCGTGCCACCACTCACCGTGGTCGTGCCAGAGTAGGTGTTGGCTCCGCTCAAGACCCAGCGGCCAGCGTCTTGCTTGGTCACTGACACCTGGCCTGTGCCGTTGTTGTTCACGATGGAAGCGAGTGTGTTCGCCCCGGTGTTGCTGCCTCCGAGGATGAGCGACCGTGTCTGATCCACCGTGCCGTAGGCGATGGCTCCGGCGTGTGAGAAAGTCACGGTTTCGGAGGCGTTGGTCGCGTTGTTCAAAAGGGTGCCTGTGCCGCCTGCGGTCGTGCGCCCGATTTGAAGCATACGGTTGGTGCTAGAGGCAGCAGCTCCACCGTCGATGTAGGCTAGTGTGCCTCCATCCAGCACGATGCTCACGGCTCCTGTTGTCGCATTGGCTGCGCGACCCAGCGATGATGCCACACCAAGATCCGCCAAACGTGTCACGGCCATCGTGCCACCGGTGATATTGACAATCGAGTAGCCTACATCGGTAAGACTGCCCGTGCCTTGAATGACGAGCGTGCCGCTGCCGCTCTTGGTGAAGGGAGTGGTCGCATTGGAGCCTGGGCTGAGTAGGTTGCCGTTGAATGTGACGATGGTGCTTCCAAACACATTTACCTCACGGCTCGAGTTGCCAGAGGTTCGACTTAGGTTGCCTGTAAAGGTGAGATCCCCTGTGCCCACGCTGTCGCCAAACCTAATGCCGCCAGTGCCTGCATGCATGTTCACATTCTTGGTGAAGGTGATGGGCGTCGCATCAATCGCCGCAAAGACGGTGCCGCTGGCAGTTCCATTTGCCGTGAAGATGGTATTGCTGCCCAAAGCAGCGTCCGAATTCACCCGCAGCGTTCCCGCGTTCAGGTTCATGTTGCCGGTGTTCGTGTTGTTCCCGGTCAGGGTGAGAACCCCTGTGCCTTGTTTGGTGAGGCCACCTGCACCAGACAGGTTTCCTGAGTAAGTCGTGTTGGCGTTGTTGCCTCCCACGGTGAGCACGACAGCAGCAGGACTTCCGGCATTGTTGGCGAGTGATAGATTTCCTGTGCCAGCCAGTCCGCCGAAGGTGAAGGCGTTGCCGGTGACACTGCTGTCAAAGATCACAGATCCACCGTTGAGATTGACCGTGCTCGATTGAAGGGCGTTCTGATTGGCGAGGTTCAGCGTGCCTGCATTGGCATTGGTGTCGCCCGTGAAAGTGTTCGCTGCGGAAAGGCGCATTGTGCCTGCACCCGCCTTGGTCAAAGGATTGCTCGCACCGCCGGCGATGACAGAAGTGATCAAAAGATCAATGCCTGAGGTAGTGGTCCCTGCAGCCACAGTAAAAGTCGGTGCATTGCTGCTGACGAAGCCCAGCGTCGGCACGCTGATGGTGGATGTGTTGGACGAGGCGAGAGTGTTCACAGAGGCCTGACCAGCACCGATGTTCCGCAAATCGAGCCTGCTGCCTGCCATGCCGGTGATGGTGGCACCTGTCATGGTGATAGAGGTGCTGGTGATTGAGTTGTTGCCGGTGTTTTGAATGTCCAGTGTGCCGCCATTCAAGATCGTCGAGCTTAAACGCGTGCCAGATGTGGTGCCCAAGCCATCAGCCACGCTTACTCGCACGATGGCACCGCTGTTCACCGTTAATGCGGAGCGTATTGCCCCGGCACCTCCCCCCACCGCAAGATCCAACGTGCCGCCATTTACCACGGTGGTGCCCGTGTAGGTATTCACTCCTGTGAGTTGGAGCGTGCCGCTGCCTAGCTTCACCAGCCCTACCGTGCCCCCGCCTGTGCCCGTTGTATTCGCAATGACATTGCTGAGGGTGAAGACACCGCCAGCAGCGTTGGTCGTGTCAAAACCAATGCTCGATCCCGCGCGCAGGCCGTTGTTGTTCACGGCACCATTGATGTTGGTCAGCAGAGTGGTGATGTCATTTGCTGTGAATTCTCCCGCGCCGCCGACGTTGAAGGCGAGGGTTGATCCCGTGTTCACGATCAGATTCGCCGCAGTCCAGTTCGCGCTCACGTTGTTGTAAAGTGAGGTCTGCGTGGCAAAGCGCAGTATTCCGCCGTTGGCGTTGAGTGTCGTGATGCCAGTGTAGGTATTGGCTCCTGAAAGCAGCATGGTGCCAGCACCCGCCTTGATCAGGCTGCTGGTGCCGCTGCCAGCGCTTGAGGTCGTGCCAGCTCTGTTGACGATGTTGGAACTGATGTGGAGATCGACACCCGTGGGCGTGGTGCCTGCCGCGGTGGTGAAGGTGGTGTCGTTGTTGGGCATGCCTAGATCGGTCACGTTAATGACCGAAGTCGTGGCCGATGACAGCGTGGTGACGCTGGTGAATGAACCAGCATTGTTGTACCTGAGATCAAATTTGCTGCCTGACATCCCCGTGATCACCCCTCCCGTCATGGTGATGGTGGATGCGGTGATGGAGTTGCTTCCTGTATTTTGAATGTCCAACGTGCCACCATTCAAATTTACATTTGTCACTCTCACGTTTTGAGAGGTGCCCAGGCCGTTGGCGATGCTGACACGCACCGTGGCACCTGCATTGACCGCTAACGTGCCGCGAATGGCACCCGTCGTTCCGCCATTGGTTAGATCAAGGATGCCACCATTCACGATGGTGCCGCCGGAGTAGGTGTTCAGGGCGCCGAGTTGCAGAGTGCCCGCGCCGGTTTTGGTAAGCGAATTCGCCCCGGCGAGGATGGCCGTGATGTTTGCCTGTGTGAGCGTGTCGATGGTGGATGTGCCGACGGTGGTGCCATCTCCCAGGGTGAGAATGGAGCCTCCACTTGAGTTCAGAATCCAGGCGGAACCACTCGTGCCGTTATCGCTAAAATTCAGATTCGAAATATTGCGGTTGCTGTCAAGCGTCACGGTGGTGTTCACCGTGATGTTGCTGGTGAAGTTGGCGTTAAAACCTGCCCCATCCGCAATGGTGCCACCACTCCACATGGCCGAATTGCTCCAAAGGTTCGGTCCTGTCGTGGTATCTATCCAAGTGCCCGTGTCTGCGAGGCAGGGTGCTGGACGAAGGGGCATGAGGAGAACCACAAAACTGAGGGAGCGGCAGAGGAGACGAAAAGAATGTTTCATGGGCTTGGGTGCCCGGGATTGAAAGCGATGCTTGTGCCATTTGCCTCATCGAACCGATTGACGAATGGGTCGAAAAGTTCGACCCATGGGACATGCACAAGCTATCTCGACCCAGCATCATCGAATTGACGGCGGCGCATGTTCGGCAAGGGCTTCAAGAGGGGCGCTGGGATGAGTGCCTGCCAGGTGTCCGCAAACTAGCCTCAGATTTGGATGTGTCTCACGACACGGTTCGTGCTGCTCTGAAACTGCTGGAAGCGGAGGGGCTGCTGTCCGCGCCTTGCGGTGCAGGGCAGGGCAGGCGGCTCACTGCGCGCGGAAAAAAGTCATCCAGTGCGGTGCGCCGTTCGCTGCGCGTTGGGCTTTTGCAGCCGCATCGGCGGGGAGCAGGCAGTGCCGTGTCCCGAGAACTTCTTCTCGAACTTTTGATCTCCATTGAGCATTCCGGGCATGAGTGCTTCATCGCTTCTCAGTCATCAGAAGAGCTGGCTGATGATCCAAGGCGTCTGTCCCGTCTGGTGCGGGAGAGCCCAGCAGATGCCTGGGTGGCCTACGCTGCTTCCCAAAAGATGCTGGAGTGGTTCGTCAAAAAACAAATTCCTGTCATCGCCATTGGTGGGCATTCCCAAAATGTGCCGGTGGCCTGCACTCGCAGCGACAATAGCCAAGCCCTGCTGGAGGTGATGCAGTTGCTGGTCCGGCTGAATCATCGCCGCATCGTGCTCATCTGCCCGCGCTTCTGGCGTGAACCGGATCTTCATCCTGCAGCTCGTGTTTTCATTGAAGCCATGTCGGCGCATCAGCTCCACGCCTCCAGCTACAATCTGCCCGAATGGGAAGAGACGCCTGAGGGCATCCAGGTGCTGCTGAAATCCCTTTTTCAAGCCACACCGCCCACGGCCCTGCTGGTGTTTGAACCTGCAGTGGCGGTGGCCGCTCTGCTTTTTTTGTCGCAGCGTGGCTTGAGTGTGCCCAAAGATGTATCGCTCGTTTGTTTGAGTTTTGACCCCGTGTTTCATCAACTGAAACCTGCGATCTCTCACGTCGAGTGGGATGGTGAGCCGCATATCCGTAGGGTCACTCGGTGGGTCTCAGATCTCGCGAAAGGCACCGCTGATCGTGAAACCAAAACCATTCACGCTATCTTTGTCCGTGGTGGAACTGTAAGTGAGGCTAGGCGTGCATGACTCAATGGCAGCAGAGGTGGTCGTTCTTCTCGAACTCTCACTGGGTGTCAGCATCACTCACAAACGTGGCTTCACTGTTGGATCGGGCAGCTGGCCGTAGCGGTGCAAAGTGCGGGTGACGCTTTGCTCGCGGAGCCAGCGTGTTAGCTCAATGCGGCCATGGGTGAGGATCGGGGCGTTGATCCAGTTCAGCCCTGCCTCGTGGGCAGCATGGAGGACTGCATCGTTCGGAGCGGAGACGGTGCGGAGGAACTCGGCACCTTGACGGAGCTGCGGGAGCTTGGCGATGAAAGCTGCGTCGCTTTCTTCGCTGCGAAGGCTAAGGATGAGCGGAACGCCAGTAATGGCAGAGGCCTGCTGAGCGAGTCCGATGATGGCCTCGTCACGTGCTTCGAGTCGCAGGATGACGCCACGTGAGGGGCGGTAGCGGAAGAGGTTGGACTCACATCTCAGCGAAGAAGGATCGTGAGGAATCGCGAAGTGACTCTGCCAAGCCTGCGCATAATCAGGGGGCGCAGGGGTGCGATCGCTCAGCTGGCAGAAACTGAGGACGTAGTTTGGGCCGCCTGCCTTGGCTCCGGGGCCGATGCAGGACTTCTTCCAGCCGCCAAAGGGTTGCCGCTGCACGATGGCGCCGGTGATGGGCCGATTGATGTAAAGATTGCCGGCTTGGACGCGATCCTGCCACCAGGTGATCTCGTCGGGATCGAGAGAATGAAGTCCCGCCGTGAGGCCAAACTCGCTGTCGTTTTGCCACTCGGTGGCTTGAGCGAGAGACCCAGCTCGCATCAGGCCTAGCACCGGGCCAAAGCATTCGGTGTGGTGGAACCAAGAGCCGGGTTTCACACCGAGTTTGATGCCTGGCGTCCAGGCGCAGGGATCTTCGCTGAATGGCTTGGGCTCCAGCAGCCATTCTTCACCTTCATCGAGAGTGGTGAGGGCGCGTTGTAGATCTTGGCCCGGTGGGGTGACAAGCTGTGTGATGATGCTGCGTGGATCGGTCGCGGGTCCCGCATGAAGGCTGGCGGCGGCATCGCGAAGCTGGCGACGGAAGATGGGATCGTCGTAAACCTCGGCCTCGAGAATCGCGAGGCTGGCAGCGCTACATTTCTGTCCGCTGTGGCCAAAGGCGGAGCGCACGAGGTCTTTGATGGCGAGTTCACGATCCGCCTGCGCGGTGATGATGAGGGCGTTTTTGCCACTGGTCTCTGCATAGAGTGGCAGGGAGGGACGCCAGCTTTGGAACTTGCGCGCGGTCTCATAACCTCCGGTCAAGATGCAGGCAGCGATGCGAGGATCGGTAAGCATCTTTTTTCCCGTTTCGCCATCGCAGGGGAAGAAGTGCAGCACCTCACGTGGGACTCCCGCAGCCCAGAGCTGCTGGGTCAAAAACCAGGCGATCTGGCTGGTCGCCCGTGCAGGTTTGAAGACGACGCTATTGCCTGCCATGAGGGCTGCCAGCACGCCACCGGCTGGAATCGCATACGGAAAGTTCCATGGCGAGATGACCGCCACGATGCCCATGGCTTTTGCCACCACGCCGTCAGGTGCTTCTGCGGTCTTGGCGTAGTATCTTGCAAAGTCGATGGCTTCTGAGACTTCGCCGTCGCCATCTGAGATGGCTTTTTTGCCATCGACATTCAGGCAAGCAAGGGCGGTGAAGCGCTGCTCTGCCATGAGATCGGCGGCACGAAGCAGAATGCGTGCGCGGCCATCGACTCCCAGGCTTTCCCAGGTCTTCTGGGCTGTGGCGGCGGTTTGCAGCAGGGGCTCTAGCGCAGGCAAGACCGGCAGAGGATCGGGTTTCCATGCCGCGATGGCTTCCTTCAAGGCCTGACGTGCGTGGGGTTGCGTCCAATCCGTGTCAGGTTCGTTGCCGAAGGCTTGCTCTTGCGCTGGATGAACCGCAGGTGAGAGACGACGAGAGAAGGCTGAGACCGTTTTGCGTTCATCCCAGCCACGCAAGAAGCGCTGCTTTTGGTGCTCCCACTCGGGAGAGCGGGGGCGCATCGCGAACATGTCACGCAGGAAGTTTTCTGGCGCGGTGTTTTCATCCAAGCGACGGACAAGGTAGGCCATGGCGCTGAGGAAATCGTGGCTCTGCACGGCAGGGGCGTAAAGCAGGAGAGCTCCAGCCGCATCGCGGACGGCACGGGCCTGATGGTTGGCCATGCCTTCGAGCATTTCGATTTCGACTCGATCTTGAACGCCGTGAATTTCCCGAAGCGTGAGGGCGAGGGCGACATCAAAAAGATTGTGGCTGGCCACGCCGAGTCGAACCGCGGCGGCATTTTCAGGACGGCAGCCATAATCGAGCAGACGGCGAAAGTTCGCATCGGTGTCGGCCTTGGTCGGGTAAGGAGCGAAGTTCCAGCCGTGCAGTTCGGCCTCTACCTTTTCCATGGCGAGGTTTGCCCCTTTGACGAGGCGGATCTTGATGGGGGCTCCACCCGAAGCCACGCGTTGTTTGGCCCATTCGGTGAGTTCCTTCTGCGCAGCAAAGGACTCTGGAAGGTAGGCCTGAAGGACGATGCCTGCGCTGAGCTTGCGGAATTCAGGTTCATCCAGAACTGTGCGAAAAGCGGCGATGGTGAGGGCGAGGTCGCGATACTCCTCCATGTCTAGATTCACAAACTTGCCGCCTTTTTGCGCTGAGCGGTAGAGCAGGCGAAGCCGCTCCTGGATGGCGGTGAGGGTGTGATCCCATGCGATCAAATGAATCTGGCTGAAGATGGCGGAGACCTTCACGGAGATGTAGTTCACTGCCGGATCGTGCAGATGGCTGAGCACGGCTTGGAGGCGGTGCTGGGCTTCTTCTTCACCGAGCACAGCTTCTCCGAGGTGGTTCAGGTTGATGCGAAAGCCTGCCTGGGTGCGTGTGTTTAGGTAGCGATGCAGCGGCTGCTTTTCCCCAGGCAAAATGACACGCGCGCTGTCTGCTCTCATGCGGGCAGCCACGGCCTTCATGACGACTTTGGGCAAAAGGTGGCTGCCAAGAATGCCGAGCTTCATGAGCGCACGATCGAGCGGTGCTAGAAAACGCGGGATGCCGAAAAAGTTCACCAAGCTGCGCCAGCGTTTCGCGCAGAGGTGACTGTCTTGGCTGCGGAAAACTTCATCCACCATGGCAAAGGTAAAGGCCTTGCCTTGGTTGTCATTCATGAGACGACCCAACTTGGCAGCTTCTTGTTTCTCTGAAGCCGTTTGTTGCTGCAAGGCTCGCTGCAGCAGGCTCTCCGCGCGCTGGATGGCTTCTTGGCCGACCCATTCTGGTTCTTGATCGGTAGTGAATGAAGCTCTGTCAAAGGCTGCCGATGGACCATGGGATGTGAGGGAAGCGAGTGTCGCAGTCATGATCTAGCATGATCGGATGCGGCGCTAGGGTCGTGGTACTATTCGATCCACTGAATGACGAAAATATACAATGACGATGCAAAGTTTGCGTCACGCGAAGAAAGATCACAAGTTGGCTGTGCTGCTCATGAAACTCAAATCATCCAAACTGCCATCCCTCAGTCAGCGGGAGCTGGTTCTTCTCAGTGCCCCTGGGCTGGAGGCGGCTGAGATTCTCTTTGATTCGATCCGTGATGTTCTCTTTTGTGTGAAGGACAAGAACCGTCGTTATGTAGCGGCGAACGAAGCTTTTGTTCGTCGTGCACGTCTTCAGCACAAGAATGAACTGCTGGGCAGAACGGCGCGGGAGGTCTTTCCAGCGATCTTGGCGGCTGGCTACGAGAAGCAAGATGAGGAGGTCTTTAGCAAAGGCATCACGGTTCGAGATCGGGTGGAAATGATCACCCAGTCGGGAGGTGCCGTGGGCTGGTTTGTCTCTCAAAAGGTGGCGGTCAAATCCGCGAGTGGTGAGGTCATTGCACTGGCGGGTATCTCGCGAGATCTGGACACTCCAGCCAAGCATGGGCATGAGTTGGGTGGGATGGCAGAGGTGTTGGAGACGCTGCATCGAGACTGCAGTCAGCCTTTGCGCATTGAGCAGCTGGCGAAGAAGACTGGGCTATCCTGGAGTCAGTTTGAGCGTCGCATTCGCAACATCACTGGATTGACGCCACGGCAGCTTTTGACGAAGTCACGCATTGAGCTGGCTGCGGAAGCGCTGAGGGCAACCCGTGAGCCCTTGAGCATGATTGCCTGCGATTGTGGTTTCTACGATCAGGCTGCCTTCAGTCGGCAGTTCCACTCTGCCACTGGATTGACGCCGGGCGCATATCGCAAAGCCTTCCAAGGCTAAGCTTGCGGTGCCGGGTTTCGTTTTGGGCTGTGCAGATGACTTTTTCGATGCGAATTTTCCCTGCTTTGTTGGCAACAATCGAAGGCCGAACGGCTTTCTTTTCTTCTCCACGCTTCTTTCTCATGTTCACACGATCTCTCGCTTGTTTCACGGCTCTCTCATGCGTCCTTTCTCTTCACGCTGAAGATTGGACGGAGTTTCGCGGACCGACTCAGCAGGGGCAGTCTCAGGCAGAAGGACTGCCGGTGGAGTGGAATGCTGTGGAGGGTAAGAATGTGGTCTGGAAAGTGAGCCCACCCGGTGTGGGCTGGTCGTCTCCAGTGGTGGTGGGGGATCGAATCTACCTAACCTCAGCCGTGCCGGTGGGGGGAGAGGAGAAACCAGTGGTGGATCGTAGCCTTTGTGCCTTTTGCTTATCTGCGATGGATGGGAAGGTGATCTGGGAGCAAGAAGTGTTTCCCCAGCTGGCGGCGAACGCACCGAACATTCACCGCAAGAACAGCCACGCCAGCCCCACGCCGATTTACCACGAGGGGCGCTTGTATGTTCACTTTGGACATCAAGGCACGGCCTGCCTGAATGCAGAGGACGGAGCTTTTGTCTGGAGCACGCGTGATTTCTCTTACACACCAGTTCACGGCAACGGTGGTAGCCCGGTGCTGGTCGATGGCTGTTTGGTTTTCAATGCCGATGCGGAGTCAGATCCGGCGGTGATTGCTCTGGATGCAAACACAGGGCGGCTGCGCTGGAAGTTCATGCGTGTGAGCGAGGCGAAGAAGAAGTTTTCCTTTTGCACACCGCTGGTGATTGAGGTGAAAGGTCAGCGGCAGGTCATCACGCCGGGCAGTGGGGTGGTGAATGCCCTGAACCCGATGACGGGAGCGGAGATCTGGAAGGTGCGCTACGATCAGGGCTACTCCGTGGTGCCACGTCCTCTTTTTGTGCAGGGAATGGTGATTCTCTCCACGGGCTATGACAAGGCTCGTGTGATGGCTATCCGCGCGGATGGGGTAGGGGATGTCACGGATAGCCATGTGGCCTGGACGCTCGACAAGTATGGGCCGAACAATCCCAGCATGGTCGTGGTCGGCAGTGAGCTCTATTTTGTAGCGGACAACGGCATCCTGACCTGTGCTGACGTGAAGACGGGCGCTGTGCATTATCAGGAGCGCTGCACGGGGCCCATCAGTGCTTCAATCCTCCACGCTGATGGGCGGCTTTACCTTCAGGATGAAAAGGGCGTCGGTTACGTGGTGAAGCCTGGGAAGAGCTATGCGCTGCTGCACACCAATGATCTCGGCGAGCGCTCCTTAGCTTCCTACGCGGTGTTTCAAAAGGATCTGCTCATCCGCACCGAGAAGTCGTTGTGGCGGATCGGCCAGAAGTGACTTGCAACCCGTGTTTGAATTTCGACCTGCCTTTCTTAGAGGGAAAGGCAGGCGAGGACCTCAACGGCTGGTTTTACAATAGCCGCCATTCGTGGCCGTTTTCCCGCAGCAGGTCATCGGCCTCTTTGGGACCCCAACTGCCTGCTGGATATTCGCACATAGGCGGTGGGTTGTCGGACTTGTGCCAGGCGTGTTCGAGTTCGTCGATGAACTTCCAGGCGGTTTCTACCTCATCGCGTCGAGCGAAGAGGGTGGCATCTCCAGCCATGGCATCGAGCAAAAGGCGCTCGTAGGCCTCTGGGCTGGCTTTGCCAAAGCTGGAGGAGTAACGGAAGTCCATCTTCACCTGCTGCATGTTTAGGGCCTGTCCGGGCTGCTTGCAGAGGAAGCGCAGGGCCACGCCCTCGTCAGGCTGGATGCGAATCACCAGGGTGTTTTCGCTGCTGGTGCCGAGTCTTTTTTGCGTGGCAAAAGGTACCTGCGGCGGCTTCTTGAAGTGAATGCTGATCTCAGTTGCTTTCTTGGGCAGTTGCTTGCCCACGCGGATGTAGAAGGGCACCCCTTGCCAGCGCCAGGTGTCGATGAAGAGACGCAGGGCGACATAGGCCTCGGTCTTCGATTCGGGATTCACGCGGTCTTCCTGGCGATAGCCCACGCGCGGCACGCCATCGACGCTGCCTGCGGTGTATTGAGCGCGGATGACGTTTTTGCCGACGGCTTCAGGACCAATGAGCGGTCTTAGGGCGCGAATGACCTTCACTTTTTCATCGCGCACCGCATCGGCGCTAAGATCGGTCGGCGGCTCCATGGCCACGAGGCTAAGGAGCTGGAAGAGGTGGTTTTGCACCATGTCACGCAGTGCTCCTGCGGTGTCGTAGTAGCCACCGCGCCCGCCTTCCATGCCGAGGTTTTCGGCGCAGGTGATTTGCACGTTGTCGATGTAGCGGCTGTTCCAGGTGGGTTCGAACAGGGCATTGGCAAAACGCAGCACCATGATGTTTTGGGCGGTTTCTTTGCCCAAGTAATGGTCGATGCGGTAGGTGTCCTTTTCCTCAAAGGTCGCTGCCACGGTTTCATTCAGCGCGCGGGCGGTGACCAAGTCTTTGCCGAAGGGCTTTTCACACACCACGCGTGCCCATTTGCCACCGACACCTTGGTTCAGACCCGTCGCCTTTAGCATTTCGAGGATCGGCTTGAAGGCTTCTGGAGCTGAGGCGAGGTAAAACAGACGATTCGCAGGGGCTCCGCGTTCTTTGTCGAACTCATCCAGCAGCATTTTCAGCCGGATGTAGCCCGCTGGGTCCTCAAACTCGCTGCGGTGGTAGTGGATGGTCTGGCTGAAGCTGGCCCAGAGTTCTTCGTTGTGCCCTTGGCGGGAGTTTTTGCGGTTCCCGGCTTCCAGTTCGGTGCGGAAGACATCATCCGATTTATCGCGCCGAGCAAAACCGACGACCTTGAACTGAGGTGGCAAATCCCCGCAGGCAGCCACATTGTAGAGCGCGGGGATGAGCTTGCGGTTCGTCAGGTCGCCAGTGGCACCAAAGATCACCACCGTGCAGGGTTCAGCGCGGTGGCGGGACAGCAATGTTTCTTGGAAAGGATTGGCCGGGTCAGACATGTCGGGGAAGTTTACGCCCGCCGAGACGACGGGGGCGGAGACTAACCGCAGGCGTTCAGCTGGCAACTAAGGATGCGCAAGTCATGCGCCTATGCGCATGAAAGCCGCTCATGCGGGCAATGAGCGGCTTTCCGAAAAGGAAAAGCGGAGTGCGTTTTACTTTTTCAGGACGGCTTCGATGTCGGAATCACTCAGGCCCATGGGGTGACCTTCCCACACGATTTTGCCAGTGCTGTCCACGATCATGGCGTGGGGGATGCCTTCGATGCCGAAGTCCTTGTTCAGCTTTTTGTAGGTGTCGAAAGCCACGGTGTAGTCGATGGGCACGGCTTTTTCGAAGTTACGGACGGTCTGTTTGTCTTCATCGGTCACGCCGATGATCTCCAGGCCTTTGTCTTTGAACTTTTTATAAACTTCATTCAGGTGGGGGATGCTTTGGCGGCAGGGGGGGCACCAGGTGGCCCAGAACTCGAGGATGTAGGGCTTGCCTTTCAGCTCCGGTGCCTTGCCTGAAAAACGAACCTTGAGGTCCTCAATGACGGTGCCGACGTTGGATTTGCTGGCTCGACCATAGGCGGAAAAAACGGAGACGAGCAGCGTGGTCGCCAGAAGAGATAGGAAGAGGGAATGTTTCATAGGTGGTCTTTGGTCGGTGTAAGAACGGGCTAGAAGGAGGGATCTTGGGCAACCTGACTGATTTTTTCGATCGCCTTGTCCGCAGCTGAATTCGTTTTGCCTTTCGTCACGAGATCAACGCTTTTGACGGAGAGCGAATTCTTGACCAAAGAGACCTCATGGAAATCGACCTCACCGGCCCACATCGCGAAGATGCCTACCTGATCCTTTCGGGGCTGGTCACTCCACGGCCCATCGCACTGACCACCACGGTGGATCTGGAGGGGCGAGTGAATGCTGCTCCCTTCAGTTTTTTCAACGTCCTGGGAGACAGTCCGCCTATTGTCGGCCTTTGTCCGGGGGACCGTGAACCCGGTGTGCCCAAGGACACCGCGAGGAACATCCGGTTGACGCAAGAGTTTGTGGTGAACCTCGTGGATGAACTGCTGGCTGAAGCCATGAACCTTTGTGCGAGCAGTCTGCCGCCTGGGGAAAATGAGCTATCGCTGGCTGGACTGACGGCTATCCCGAGCCTCGTGGTGCGGCCGCCACGCATTGCAGAAGCTCCCGCCAGTCTCGAGTGCCGATGCCACAGCATTTTGGAGATTGGTGGCAATCGCTTGGTCATTGGTGAGGTGCTGCGCGTGCATGTGCGAGATGGGCTTTTCGACCCAGAGACTTGGCTCTTGCGGCCAGGTACTTATCATCCCATCGGGCGCATGCAGTCGCCGCACTGGTATTGCCGCACGGAGGATCTCTTTGAACTGCGACGCCCTCGATGAAGCCGTTGGAGATCGAAAAAACCGTGCTCGACATGGTGGCTGCACGCGGCTTGGGGAAAAGCATCTGCCCCTCGGAGGTTGCGCGTCGGCTTGCACCGGGAGATTGGCGTCCTTTGATGCCAGAAGTGCGCGCCGTGGCGGCTGCTTTGCAGGCTGCCGGCAGGCTGCGGATCACCCAGGGGGGTGTCGATGTGGACCTGAAGACGGTGCGCGGGCCGATCCGCCTCAGTCTCTGAACTGGTGATGAATTCGGAGTTGTCAATCGACCGGGATGCCGCATTCGTGAGCTTTACCCCCCTTATGGCCTGCAAGATCGACCCCGCCCTGCATCAGGACAAAAAGCCCGACTGGATTCGCGTGAAATTGCCGCGTGATCCTGTGTTCTGGAGCACGAAATCACTGATCTCGGATCTAAAGCTGCACACGGTGTGCGAAGAAGCCCAGTGCCCAAATCGCTGGGAATGCTGGAGCCAAGGCACGGCGACCTTCATGATCGCCGGAGATCGCTGCACGCGCGCCTGCGGCTTCTGCGCAGTGAAGACGGCGAAGCCCTTTGCTCTGGAGGCGGATGAGCCTGAGCGTGTGGCCGCTGCGACGAAGCGCCTTGGCCTGAATCACGTGGTCATCACCGCAGTGGCTCGGGATGATGTGAAAGACGGCGGTGCCGAGCACTTCGCCCGCACCATCGAAGCCGTGCGTGCCGCCGTTCCAGAGATCACCATCGAAATTTTGGTGCCTGACTTCAATGGCAAAGATGACGCTCTGGAAGTGGTGATGAAAGCACGTCCGCACATCTTTAACCACAATCTGGAAACGGTGGAGCGACTCACCCCTCTCGTTCGCAGTCGTGCCATGTATCACCGGAGCCTGCACGTGCTGAAGCGCGCGAAGGCGATGGCCGGTGAGCTGGGCTACAAATGTGCCACCAAGAGTGGCCTGATGCTCGGTCTCGGTGAGACAGAGGTAGAGCTCTTCCAGGCCATGGATGATCTGTTGGAGCATGACGTCACCGTGCTGACGCTAGGGCAATACCTGCGCCCTTCTGCGCAGCACCTACCGGTCATCGACTACATCCACCCGGAGACTTTTGAGAATTACAAGCAGATCGCCCTGAAGAAAGGCTTCCGCCACGTGGCCAGTGCACCCCTTGTGCGCAGCTCTTATCATGCGGCTGATTTCAAGCCTGAGCTGGATGTGAAGTAAGGGTATTCAAAAGTGCCCTGAACCCATCGTTCGGATTCGCATACGAAGGATAGGTGCTATCTCGCTCTAAGGTTGGCAGATAGCGCCAGTGCTTGTACATCCAGAGCCAACCTTCGGGATAGGCGCGGATCGCTGTCTCGAATTGATCCCAAATGCGCTGGGTGACTTGTTGGGTGCTATCCTCCGGCATCGGGCGGATGGCCTCGAAGATACGCACTTCGTAGCGACCATCCTGTGCAGGCTGACATACCCCGGTGATGATGGAAAGGCCGAGCCTCTTGGCCAGCTCGACATGCAGCGTCGGAACGCAGGTCTTGAGGCCGAAGCAATCGATGATCGTGGCGGCCTTGCCGGGTTTGATGTTCAAGTCGGTGAGCAATCCCGCGTGACCTTGGCGCTTCAGAGCCTTCATGAGTTTTAGCATCGCTTGCTCCTGCGAGATCACATGATGGCCGGAATGCTCTCGCAGTTGCTTGAAGATACGGGTGAGGCCTGGATTTTTGAAATCCTGGGCGACAACCGTGAAGGGCACGCCGCGAAAGCCCCAGATGAGGCTGACAAACTCGAAATTCCCGAAGTGTGGGGTGACCCAAACCGCCCCCGTTTCGCGCGCTTTGGCCTCCGCCTGTGGGTCATCCATGCGAATGCTTACGTGCCTAGACCAATTCTCGGGGGTTAAGGCGCGTGCCCAGAAGAGGTCGAGAAAAGTTCGGGCAAAGTTTTGATAGGAGCCCAGGGTGATTCGGCGCACCTCCTTCTCGTTCAAGGAACCACGAAATGCCGAACGTAGATTCTCCCGAGCCGTGCGGCGACCGCGTGCATCCACCTGACAGGCGATCCAGCCGATGCTTTTCGAAACCCACAAGATCAGAATGCGGGGCAAGCGCGGCAACAACCAGGCGGCTGAGGCCACCAGCGTTGTCTCGAAGAAATATCGGAGCTTCTTCACCTTGGCAGTTGGATGAATGGAAAAAAGGCGTTACGATGCCTGCATGGCAGTGCCCAACCTCGCGACCATTCTCAAGCGAATTCTCAAACAGCCCACCGCTCCGTTTCATGAGTATCATGTCCGCGCGGAGATTGAAGCTTTGTTGAAAGACTGTCCGCATGTGAAGCTGAAGCGCGACAAGTTCGGCAATTTGCTCGCCACTTACAAGCATGGCAAAACCAAGGCCAGCCCCGCGTGGGTGCTCGCGGCTCACATGGACCATCCTGGATTCGTAAAAAAGCCGGGAGCCAAAAAGACAGAGTGGGAATTTCTGGGCGGTGTGCCCCCCGAGCTGGTGGAGCAAGGCGTCGCCCGTGGACTGCGCAGCAAACCGGTGGGTGAAATCGCCACGTGGAATTTCCCCACACAGATCTCTTTTGAAAAAGTCGAAGCTGCTGCCTGCGATGATTTGATTGGCTGTGCGGTGATCATCGCCACTCTCTGGGAGTTGGCATCTCTGAATCTGAGCACCACTTGCCACGCTGTCTTCACGCGTGCCGAAGAGATGGGTTTCCTCGGTGCTTGGCATTGCGCACAAAAGTGGCCGTTTGGAAAAAAAGACATCTTCCTCTCCATCGAGACGAGCCGTCCGGTGAATGGGGCTGTCATGGGCGGTGGCCCCGTTGTTCGTGTGGGAGATCGCCTTTCCGTTTTTGACAGCGATGCGGTGTCCATTTTGACCACGACTGCTAAGGAACAAGGCATACGCGTTCAGCGTTGTTTGCTGGATGCAGGTGCCTGCGAGGCTACGGCCGTACAGGCCGCCGGTTTCCGTGCAGCGGGGGTCTCGATTCCTTTGGGGAACTATCACAACATCGACTCCTCGAAGCAGATCGCTCCTGAGTATGTCATGATGAATGACGTGCGTTCTTTGATCGACCTGCTGAAAGCTCTGGTTGCCACCCAGCATGATGGCATCGGAGAGCGGACCATCCGTGAGCGTGTCGAAATGCGCATGGAAGAGCACGCGGCGCACCTGAAAGCTGCTGCCAAACTCTTCAAGTGATGGGTCAAACAGGTCACTGATGCCCGACAATCTTGACCTTCATTCCTGAAGGTAGAGTCATGGGTTCGTGCAGGCGTCGGCCCCAGATGCATCTCCCCATGCTAGAGGCTGGGGTGATGGCAACGATCTTTTGACCCTCCACAACAATCTCGGTGCCACCAGCAAAAGGAGCCACCAAGCAGTGCATGGCTTCATCCGCCGACTGTAGCGTGACGATACTGCCCAAAGCGATCGGACTGCCAGGCTGAACAGGAGCATGGGATAAGCCTTCGAAAGAAGCCACTGCTTGCTGAAGTTCAGCGACACGTTGAGCCTGACCACGAGCCACGTAAGAGGCTTCGAGCGTGCGTGTGTCATACTTGTTTTCGGCCTTGCTGTCTGGATCTGTCGCCGCCGCAAAAGCATCCTGCGCTGCACGTGTCAGACTCTGCAGTTCCGTTCGCAGTTGAAGGATGAAGGTCTCAAGGATAGCCGCTTTTTGCATAGACACTGCTGCATAAGTCTGGGGGAGACGAGTGCAAGCCAAGTCCACAAGATAAGGGCACCCTACAGCAAAGGCGGGGGAGCAGGTCATGCAGGCTAAAGCTTCACTGGCGGTGACATGGAAGTCTTTGCCGTCACTATCTTCATGAGTCTCGCTTTCGCGGTGCTCTTTGCCGTCCTTTTCTTTGCCGAGCGCACCCAACGCCAACGTCGTTCCATGGAGCAGATGTCGCTGCTGCCCCTGGAGGCAGATCAACCGGCAGCAAGCTCCCGCTCCTTCTCGAACTAAGCCATTCCACGCCATGACCTCTGCACCTATTGCTTCCCAAAAGCTTATCGAGTTTGATGACCAAGTCGTCCGCCAGTTCATGTGGGCTTCCATGATCTGGGGGATCGTGGGCATGCTCGTGGGCGTCATCGTTGCTGCCCAGTTGAACTTTCATGAGTTCAATGTGGCTTCCTTCTTGAGCTTCGGCCGCCTGCGTCCTCTGCACACGAATGCAGTGATTTTTGCGTTTGTCGGGAACATGATGTTCGCTGGAGTTTACTACTCCACGCAGCGTCTGTGCAAGGCGCGCATGGCTTCGGATCTGTTGTCAAAAATTCACTTCTGGGGGTGGCAGCTCATCATCGTCAGCGCAGCGGTGACATTGCCGCTAGGCTTCACTCGTGGGCAGGAATACGCGGAATTGATCTGGCCCATCAACGTTGCTGTGGCGCTGATCTGGGTGGTCTTTGCGGTGAATTTTTTCTGGACGCTGGCCAAGCGCAATGAGCCATCCCTTTACGTGGCGCTTTGGTTTTACATCTCCACGGTCATCACGATCGCGCTGCTCTACATCGTGAATCACTTGTCGATCCCAACGAGTCTGACACACAGCTACACGGTCTTCGCGGGAGTTCAGAATGCCTTGATCCAGTGGTGGTATGGACACAACGCGGTCGCCTTCTTCCTCACGACTCCCATCCTGGGCATCATGTATTACTTCCTGCCCAAGGCTGTGGACCGGCCTGTGTATTCTTACCGCCTGTCGATTGTTCATTTTTGGTCTTTGGTCTTCATCTACATCTGGGCGGGGCCGCACCATCTCTTGAACACGGCGCTGCCGCACTGGCTGCAGATGCTAGGCATGTTTTTCTCTCTCATGCTCTGGGCTCCGAGCTGGGGTGGTATGCTGAATGGTTTGCTCACTTTGCGTGGGGCATGGGATAAGCTGCGCACCGATCCTGTGGTGAAGTTCTTCATCGCTGCGGTGACCTTTTACGGGATGTCCACCTTTGAAGGCCCCCTTCTTTCCATCAAAGCGGTGAATGCGCTGTCTCATTACTCCGACTGGACCATCGGACATGTTCACAGTGGTGCTTTAGGCTGGAATGGCCTGATGGCTGCCGGCTTGTTCTACTGGCTGACGCCACGCCTTTACGGCACCAGGCTGTATTCCGTCTCAATGGCAAACATGCACTTTTGGCTGAGTTTGATCGGAATCCTCATCTACGTGGCCGCCATGTGGGTCTCTGGGATCATGCAGGGACTCATGCTGAACAGCACCAATGCTGCTGGCACGGCACTGACTTACCCCAACTTCATTGAAACCTTGACAGCGATTCGCCCCATGATGGGCTTTCGCATCATTGGTGGTTCCCTGTATCTCGTGGGCATGGGCCTGATGCTTTACAACCTCTGGAGAACAGCCAAGTCAGGCAAGGCGGTCAATGAGACGCGTGAAGTCGCGGTGATTGAGAATCCCACACATGACACCTTGGGCCTCAAAACGACCTTTCTTTCGGATCCGATTACTTATGTCTTTGGTGGGCTGTTTTTGGCGATGGGGTGGTTGTTCTTGCCTCCCGGAGCTGACCTAGCTGCGCTGATCGGCACACTTCTTTTTGCCGTGATCGCGATCCGACGTTTTGCCGTCACTCATGCCACGTGGTCTGCTTGGTATGATCGCCTTTTGGAAAACTGGATTCCCTTCACCGTCCTGACGTTTGTCGCTGTTGCTCTGGGTGGCCTGATTCAGATCGTGCCCACCGTCATGGTCAATCGGGCCAAAAACATGGAAGACCGCATTCAGCAGGTTTACACCCCGTTGGAACTGGCGGGTCGTGACATCTATGTCAGTGAAGGCTGCTACAACTGCCACAGCCAGATGATTCGCACCATGCTGCCAGATGTTCTGCGCTACGGCGACTACTCGCGCATGGGGGAGAGTATCTATGACCATCCTTTCCAATGGGGGTCCAAGCGTACGGGGCCGGACCTTGCCCGGGAAGGCGGCAAGTATCCCCACAGCTGGCATTACAATCACATGAAGGATCCTCGCAGCACTTCCGTGGGGTCGAACATGCCAGCTTATCCACATCTCTTTGAAGAAAAGTTCGACCAAAAGACACTGCCCAAGAAAATCGCCACGATGGTCAAGCTCGGTGTGCCATACCCCACGATGACAGATGTTGAGATCAAAGAAACTGCCATCAAGCAGGGCATCGACATTGTCGAAAAACTAAAAGCCGAGAAGCTCGCTGCCGCCCCGGATACGAAGATTGTCGCGCTCATCGCTTACCTGCAAAAACTGGGCAAGTATGACACCCCGGACGTCGAGAAGAAGCTTCAAGATCCGACCAAGCCAGAACTCGTGCCGCTGCCCATGAATCCCGACGTCAACCGCAGCCAGAACCGTGGCGCAGAGTGATGTTTTTCACCTTCATTTCCTCTTATGTTTCGACTTCTTACCTATGAAACTTGGCTCGACTGGGTCCCTTTTCTGGCCTTCGGCGTCACAGCGGCTGTTTTTGTCAGCTTTGTGGTTCGCGCCATTGTGCTGAACAAAGAGTCGGCTGAGCGCATGTCACGTCTGCCCTTGGATGAGTAAGAGCTTATCTCGCTTTGGCTCACGGAGCACGGCCTTCTTCGACATCCATGAGCTCGAAAAAGGTAACGATGTCGCTCCGGTGGCCTAGGCCTGCTTCGGCTTTTTGTTCTTCCAGTCCTGCACTGGCTTCATCACGCCAGCCACGCTTGGTCATGAAGCCATTGAAGAGGCGGATGTGTTCATCGTCTGGCTTTCTGCCTGTGGCGAAGCACCACTCCAGCACCTCTTCGTCGCTTCCGCCTTGAAGCACGCGTTCCGTCAAAGCCTCAAAAGAAACACCGAGCAGTGTGCAGACGCGATCATCAAAGGTCCGCTTGCCTGCGATGAAGCCGAGATGATAGCCATCGGGCAATTTGCCTTCACGAGCGTGAAGCCGAATCTTATCCACGATGCGTCCAAAGACCATGATGCCGCCGACAGTGTCGCGAGGAGAACGAAGAGGAAAAGCCATGCGCATTGGATAGAATGTTTTTGACGTGGGTCAATGCCACACACCAGAAGCACGCAGCAAGGTTTCATGCACGATGATGTCATGCTCCGCATTCCAGGCGAGGGAGCGCTGCTGCTCAATCGCATCTGCCAAGTCCACGAATTCGGCCATGTAGCGATCCTTGGGCACTTCCAGGCTCAGGCTTTGCGTGCCTTTTTTGTAGGAGCCTGCGGAGCGAGTTAGCGACAAGTTCACCTTGCCAGATTCCAGTGGCGTGATGTCAAGGTGTCCCTGCGTGCCGGTGACCTGGAATCGACGCCTAGGACCGCCAAAGGGATCGGCATGATTGCAGCGCAGCACGGCCACGGCTTTTGGATAGAGCAGCACGGCAGTCTGATTGTCCTGCACTCCATCGGCCAGGCTTGGTGTCGAGAAAGGATGAACCGCTGCGGGCTTGCCGAGCAGCATCACCACCACATCCACCAAATGGCAGGCGAGTTCAAAAAAACCACCACCCGCCAGCGCCCCGATTTTTTGACGCGTGCCTGCATCGGCGAGCTTGCCCATGGAGGCATCAATCTCCGTGATCTCACCCAGCCAGCCTTCCTCGATTGCTTGAAAAAGCAAGGTGAAGGCAGGGTTGTAGCGCAGCATGTAGCCCATCTGCACAATGAGCTTTTGTTGTTCGGCAAAACGGCGCATCGCACGAAAATCGCCATGATCCAAGGCACCGGGTTTGTCCAGGTGGATGTGCTTTCCCGCTTTCAGGCAGCGCATGGCTGTCTGGCAAGATGCCTCAATGGTCGTCTCGACTGCGACAGCGTGCAGATCGGTTTGTTGCAGCAAAGCTTCTTCGCTCAGCCTCGGTATGCCTTGATAAGCAGCTTGTGTTTTCGATGACTTTTTGTCTAGCTCGACCAAGCCGACGACCTGCCATCGGTCGGGAAGGGCGCGGATGGAGTTCATTTTGCCACTGGCATGAGCATGCTCAGTGCCGATTTGGCCAATCTTGAGACGGGAAGGGGAGGCCATCGTGTGCTGGCTAAGGTGTGCGGCTGCGGCAGCCGTTAAAAAGTGGCGTCGATTCATGATGAAGATTTTCTCGAACGGGTTGCAGCTGTATCGTCACGTCATGATCCGGTCTGTCATTCATCCTCGCCAAGCTCTCTTGATCCTTGGTCTGTTGGGATTGCTCATCATGCTTGTGATGCCTCCTGCCATTTATCGTTGGGTTGCTGGGGTTGCACAGCCTTACTGTCAGGATGAGGTGGAAAAGCTGCCCTCCGTGGATGCCGCGCTGGTGCTGGGATGCTCACCACGCATTGAAGGCAGACCCAACTTGTTCTTTACCCATCGGATGAAAGCTGCAGCGCAACTTTATCATGCGGGCAAGGTGAAAGCTCTCATCGTGAGCGGTGACAACGGAACGGTGGATTACGATGAGCCAACGGCGATGAAGGAGGCCTTGATCAAGCTGGGTATCCCCGAACGTGTGATTCACTGCGATTATGCGGGCTTTCGCACGCTTGATTCGGTGGTGCGCGCGCTGTCTGTTTTTTCGCAGAGACGTTTCATCATCGTCTCGCAGCGCTTTCACAACGAGAGAGCGGTGTTCATCGGGCGAAAGCGTGGCATGGAAGCCTATGGTTTCAACGCGGAGGATGTGCAAGGCAGCGCGGGATGGAAAACACATTTGCGAGAGTATCTCGCGCGTCTTCAGGCCTGCCTTGATGTGTGTGTGCTAAACACCCAGCCCAAGTTCGGTGGACCACCCGTGCCCCTGATGTTTTGACAAAACCTGAGTCAAGCAGGCTGAGGCAAATGTTTCGAGATGAATGAAGGATGGCACGCATAGCCATCGTTCCCAGCCCGCATGAGAAAACTGGGTTTCTTTTGGGGGTTTGGGTTCTGCCTGCTGTCTGCACTTTCAGCAGCAGAGCGTCCTGATGTCTTGTTCATTGCTGTCGATGATTTGAACGATTGGACCAGCTACCTCGGAGGGCATCCGCAGGCGAAGACGCCGAACATCGACCGACTGGTGGCACGCGGCATGGCCTTCACGAACTCGCACTGTGCCGCGCCTGCGTGCAATCCTTCACGAGCTGCCTTGATGAGCGGTCTGCGCCCCTGGACGACTGGCATCTACACGAATGGTGACCCTGCACAGGGCGTGCTGAAAGACACGATCACGATCAATCGGCATTTTCTCGCGCACGGTTACAACACTCGTGGAGCAGGCAAAATCTACCATAACCATGGTAGCGAAGGGCGCACGGATGGCTGGACCGAATGGGCAGGCTTGTTCCCGAGCGCGCACGATCATGCAGCGAATTTCAATGGGCTGAAGAGCGACCATTTCGACTGGGGTGCTCTGGACGCGAAGCCTGCGGAGATGCCCGATTTTCAGCTCACGGATTGGGCGATCCAGCACCTAAAGACGGCTCCGGTGGACCGACCGCTCTTTCTTGCTGTTGGCTATGTGAAGCCACATCTGCCTTGGTATGTGCCGCGCGAGTATTTCGATCGATTCCCCCTCAATGACATTCAGCTGCCCAGGGTTAAAGAAGACGATCTGGCTGACATTCCCCCTGCCGGCGTGAAGATGGCCAAGCCCGAAGGCGATCATGCGAAGGTGCTCCGTGGCCAGCAGTGGCAAAAAGCGGTGCAGGCTTACCTGGCCACGATCTCCTTTCTCGATGATCAGGTCGGGCGTCTTTTGGATGGGCTCGACGCGAGTCCGCGCAAAGACAAAACGATCATCGTCTGGTGGACCGATCATGGCTGGGCGTTGGGCGAAAAACAGCACTGGCGCAAATTTGCCCTGTGGGAGGAAACCACGCGCACCAGCATGGCGATGGTGGCACCCGGCATCACCCGACCTGGAACGACCTGTGCGGCTCCAGTGGACTACACGCACCTCTTTCCCACCCTTTGCCAACTGACCCAGCTGCCTATTCCTGAGACGGTGAAAGGGACCAGCCTGCTACCGTTGCTGAAAGATCCCCAAGCGACCTGGCAGGAAGTCGCCGTCTGCACCCATGGTCGTGGCAATCATGCGGTTCGGGATGCCCGTTGGCGTTACATCCGCTATCAAGATGGCAGCGAGGAACTTTATGACCACCACCAGGACCCGTATGAATGGAAAAACCTGGCCGCCGAGTCGAGCACACTCGACGTGAGAAAGCGCCTTAGCGCCGCCTTTCCGCAGGAAGAGGCCAAGCCGACTTCCATCGGAAAGAAAAAGCTCGGCACTGCCGGCTCTGGTCCTGGCAAAGGGAAAAGACAAACCGCTGAGGAATGAGGGTCTGACTTCGGTCTTGGGCAACGTGTCAACGAAGGCATTGATCAGCGGACACGGCGCATCTGAAAGGTGCCTTTGTCGATCGCGCACTGGTAGCAGGCGCTGAATTCATCACCCACGATTTTTCCGCCATAGGTGTAGCGTCCGCCAGCCCAGGCAGGCATGTCATGCTGCCCGCTGAAGGTCGCGCCTTTTTTCTGAGCCACGACGCGATGCTCGGCAAGATATGCCCCGCTCAAGATGCCTGCCCAGGTGGCATGGTAGTGAAAGTCGTGATCGCCCTGCTTATTCTTCACTGGGCTGACCACACAGCGCAGCCGTCCGTGGTGGCCATTGCTGTCGCTTTTCCAACGGCCTTCCCAGGCACCCACAACGCCTGATCCTGGGGGTTGTCGAAGAGCTTCTTTCCACTCACGACGGAAGCTGCTGGAGCATGAGCAGAGAGCCAGAACAGTCAGAGAAAGGAGGATTTGTTTCATAGGGACAGCGTCAAACGCGGCAAAAGTCGCCTCTCTCTCAGTCGCCTGGGCAGTCCTGCGCTTCCTCGGGCTTGGCCATGGCCCACGCTGGCGGCATTTTGTCTTTGTCCTTTTCGGGGGAAGGGGGCACGTCTGGGGCAGCCCTCATGTCAGCCAGTCCAGCCCTCTTTCAAAAGATCACCCGTCGCCTCATGCCGGTGCTTTTTGCCAGCTACATCCTGGCCTACATCGATCGCGTGAACGTGGGTTTCGCCAAGCTGGCCATGAAGCAGGAACCCTGGTTCTCAGATGCCGTTTTTGCCACTGGCGCGGGCATCTTTTTCATAGGCTACTTTCTTTTTGAGGTTCCGGGGAATGTCATCTTGCATCGCGTGGGTGCGCGGCGCTGGATGGCGAGGATCATGGTGACTTGGGGGCTCGTTTCAGCAGCTCTGGCGTTCAGCAACAGCGCTGCGTCCTTTTACTTTCTGCGTTTCTGGCTCGGTGTCGCAGAGGCCGGTTTTTTTCCGGGCATCATTCTCTACCTGACTTATTGGTATCCGCGTGAGCTCAGAGCTCGCATGGTCGCGCTCTTCATGACTGCGATTGCTCTGGCGGGTGTCATCGGGGGGCCTGTGTCGGGCTGGCTCCTGCGTGTCACGGATGGCTGGCATGGCCTCGCGTCTTGGCAGTGGCTTTTTGTCTTGGAGGGATTGCCCGCGGTGCTTCTCGGCCTAGCTTTGCCTTGGTTGCTGACCGATCGCCCTGAGCAGGCGACTTGGCTCACGAATCAGGAAAAAAGCAGCTTGGCACGGCTCTTGGCCGTGGAGGAGCGGAACAAAACTGCCGAAGGCCATGCCGCACACCGGGTGCGAGATGCGTTGGGCTCGCCTCGGGTTTGGTTGTGCGCGGGCATGTATTTCGGGCTTATCGTGGGGCTATATGGCACGTCGTTTTGGCTGCCACAAATCATCAAGGACACGCTGACGCAGGACGAGGCACTCGTGGGCCTATACTCGGCCATCCCCTGGGCTGTGGCTGCCGTCGGCATGCTGCTGGTGGGTGTTCATTCGGATCGCACCGGAGAGCGCTGCTGGCATGTCACCTTGTCCGCCCTCACCGCAGCGCTGGCCTTTGCGGCGAGTGGCATCCCGAACTTGCCACCGTGGCTCTTGCTTGCGTTTCTGGCTGTCGCCATCACGGGCGTCATGTCAGCCATTGCCTGCTTTTGGGCACTGCCCACGGCCATGCTTTCGGGCAGGGCCGCAGCAGCGGGCATCGCCTGGATCAATTCCGTGGGTAACCTCGCCGGGTATGCTAGCCCCGAATGGATCGGCTGGCTGAAAACACGCTACGACATGACTGCTGCCCTGCTTGGGGTTTCCTTCATGCTCGCGCTGGCTGCTGGGCTGGTGATTTGTGGCCGACGATGGCTCATGCCGCAAAAAGCCATCCCCACGCGCCCGTGACGCGTGGGGATGGTGATGGAACCACCACACATCGCACGCGCAACCGGCTCGTGCGAAAGACTTCTGCCCCAGGTGGATAGGGCAAGGATCAGGCGGCGCGGGCTTTGGCGCGCGTCTTTTTCTCCGGCATTTTTGGCTTTAGCGTCGGGCGGAAAGCCTCGCCAAACAGATACTGCCGCGCGCTATCGACCTGACCGAGAACACGTTCATGCCATTTGGTAAAATCACGGCCCAGGAGAGTTTGTAGGCTTTCATCCACAAGCACACCGGCCAGCTCCAGGTGCCGAGCATGGAGCTCATGTTCGACTTGGAAGCCGACCTCTGGGATGTGAAGTTCCACGGCCTCAAACATGTCCATCACACGGGCGGCGTAGCTGCGGTCCCACACTTTGTCATCATCCTCGTAGCTGCTCGTCACGAGATGAGCGATCAAGTATTCAGCATGGTCGGAGTAAATCTCGGCTGCTTCAATCACAGTGTCGAAGCTCTCGGTTTCGCTCGTCACTGGCAGAACGACGGACAGGGAGATGCCTGCGTCTTCCAGGGCTGATTCCAGCCCATGGTTGGTGTAAAATTTGCCAAAGAAATCGGCCTGCCCGGTGGCAACTTCCAGGATGGTGATGGGGCTCTCCTCCAGCACCTCAAGAAAAGTGCGTGGCGTCAGCCTGGATGCGTCCATGAGGTGGTCCTCAGCATCGCTATCGGTTTCTTCCACCAGCGTTTTCAGCTGATGAGCAGCACCGAAGCGCTGGAGGTAGTGGCTCAGACAACGGGCAAGGGTGCTTTTGCCCGTGGAAGGGTAGTCATTCAGGAGGAGGATGAGCTTCTTCATAATGTGGAATCGATTTGTTCGATTTTCATGAATATTATATTAACTATAAATTCAATGGCAAGGATAAAATATTCAGATTTGTGAATTTTTCAGATTCGCGAGGTTTCCGAGCCCTTTTGATTTCAGCGGCCCCAAGACGCCGCTCGAAGCTGTCGTGCGAAGATGAAGCATTGAATCGAGGGCGCTCAGGTGTCAGGCTCAGGGATATTTCATCGCCCCTGCGCAGGCAGGCTTTTCTATCCCCGACCATGATCCCACGTCTCCCCATCGCCCCGAACGGCCCTTCGTTTTCCAAGCTCATCTATGGCACTTGGCGCATCCTTGACGACGCCGAGACGGCGAATTCGGACGACCTGCTGAAGCGCTTCCACAAATGCCTCGAGCTCGGCATCACCACACTCGATACCGCGGAGATCTATGGGCTCTACAAGGTCGAAGAATTCATCGGCCAGACTTTGAAAAAGGAGCCCGGCCTGCGCGACAAGCTGGAAATCGTCACCAAGTCCGGCATTTACGTCCCCTGCGATTTCCACCCCGACCGCAAAACCGCCTTCTACAATGCTGAGGCGGCTCGTCTCGTGAAAAGCGCGGAGAAAAGCCTGCGCCTCATGGGCATCGACCACATCGACCTCCTCCTCGTGCATCGCCCCGACTGGCTCACCAGTGCCGATGAAACCGCCGCAGGCCTGAACAAGCTGCTCAAGGAAGGTAAAATCCGCGCCGCCGGTGTCTCGAACTACAACGTGCATCAGTTTGAGCTGCTGAACTCCCGCATGGATCAGCCACTGGTCACGAATCAGATCGAATTCAGTCTCCTGCACATGGACCCCATCTACGACGGCACTGGCGACCAATGCCAGCGCCACCGCATCCATCCCATGGCCTGGTCCCCGCTGGGCAAAGGCGTGCTCATGGACAAGACCGACCCCGCCGCCGCCCGCATCCATGCCAAGTGCGCCGAGCTCAGCGCCAAGTATGGAAATGCCACGGTCGATCAGCTCGCCTACGCCTGGATCATGGCCCACCCCAGCCAGCCCCTGCCGATCATCGGCACGAACAAGCTCGACCGCCTCATCGCCACCGCGAAGTCTGCAGACATCAAGCTCGAGCGCGAAGACTGGTATGCCCTCTGGACCGCCGCCAAGGGGCACGGGATTCCGTGATCCAGCCTTCAAAACGCCATGAACCCGCTGCCTGAGCCGACCCGTGAACTGCTCAGCTTCTTGACTGCCCAACCGCATGAGGTTTTCGACATGGCGGGGCGGATTGATTCCCGACGATATCTTCCACGCACCTTTCCAGAAGCGCTGCCCTTGCGGTTGAGCCATCAGCGCTATCCGGGCTACCGACGCATGATCGGGGAGAACTGGATGCACTGGCATGATTACTACGAGTGCTTCATCGCCCTCTCCGGGCGGGGAGAATTTCGGATGGGCAATGACTGCTTCCACTTCAATCCAGGAGACTTGGTCATCGTCGATCCGCTAAAGATTCATGGTGTGATCGAGATGGAGGCCGCACACACGGCCCTGGTTGTCCTGTTTCCTGCGCACATCATCGTCTCTTCACCGGGGCAAATCGATCAGGGCTTCCTCTCAGCTTGGGACCAGCGCAAAGCTGGCATTTTGCCCATGCTTCGTGCTGGAGAAAAAGGTTCGACGGAGGTGCATGAAGCACTGCTCGAACTCACACGCCTTTGGTTTGGCCAAAAGCCACTGCTGGAGATGAAGCTGCATTTTTTGCGCCTTTGTTTTCAGCTAGGGCAGGCGATGGGCAGCCAGGAGGTCACTCCGCCGACGCAGCAAGATCGACCCTTGCGCGAGGAACGTCTGCGGCGTGCGCTGGATCATATCGCCCTTCATGCGCATGAGCCTCTGAGCCAGCCTGCCGTGGCTCGTGCCGCAGGCATGAGCACGAGCCGCTTCCGCGAGTTCTTCAAAGACACGACCGGCTGGGGCTTTGCCCAGTATCTGCGTGAGCTGCGTGTCGAGCGAGCGGCGAAGCTGCTGCGGGAGTCGGACGACAGCATCGCCACCATCGCTCACATGACTGGCTTCGCGGATCAAAGCCACCTCATGCGCTGCTTTAAGGCCAAATATGGCGTGGCCCCGTTGGGCTATCGGAAAAAGCACAGCGAGTAGAGTTGCGGGCGAAATGTTCCAATTTTCAGGCGAATCGTCCAAGCCGTGATGCCGCGCGGACCGCTATTTTTCACGGCACCAACCCAACCGTGGTGTCCCATGAACCCAACCCGCCTTCTCCTCCTCGCGGCAGCGCTTTGTCCTGCTGCCTTTCTTACCGGCCAGCAGGCCGTGCCTGACTCACCTGCCATCTGGCGTGAGGTCACAGGCGTGATCAAAAACTATTCAGGTGCCACTTACCTGAACAGCAGCTTCACCCGCCCACACATTCCTGGCTACCGCACCACGCTGGATGGCCGAGTCGGCATCTGTGTCGAGGGTGGTGGCCCGGATGGCGGCACGCCACGCTACACGCTTTTCACCCCGGAAAAGATGACGACGCCTTTCCTCAATGCGGCGGCGGGCTCCTACACCATGACCAGCAGCGCGGTGAAGTGGATGGACGGCTTCGCCAGTGCCAGTGCCAGCCGTCTTCAATACACAGATGGCGTCCGCGGTGTGTCCCACGCCTGCCTCTGGGACGACACGCCGGCCACCGTCGATGCCAGTGGCAACGACGTTTACAACGTGAAGGTCGTGGTCACCAGCAACTCGGGCACGGGAAGCACCGCACGCACGAAGTTGTTTTCGACGCCGATCCGCATTGTCGTCAGTAACCCAAAGACGCCCTCCGCCGCCATCACCTCAATCACGAAAACTGGCACCACCACGGCCAGCATTGAGTTTCCCTTCCAGGCAGGTGGCTTTGAACCGATGGTCGTTGGTGATGGCAGGCTGCTTGTGTTGCGTGTGGGCAGCCCTTCGATGACTTGGACAGATCCCGTCAGTGGCACCGCGGGTATCACCAGTGGCCAGGGCTGCGACATTGTTTACTGCTACTACACCAGCGGTGCTACGGCCGATGCCTCCCAGTGGAACAACTGCGTGCCCATCACCCACGCGCCTTACGACACACGAATCAACAACCTCTTTGGCTTTGCCCGTGCGCCTTTCCGTGATTCCGAGGGCAATCTCATCGCCGATGGAGAAGACATCGGCGGCAGCTATCCCTGGATGGATCGTCATGCGAAGATGCTCTTCATCGAAGCGGGTTTCGACCGTCTCCACTACCTCTCCGGCGGCACCTGGAACAACAGCCGTTACCCACAAACGGGCGTGCCCGAGGAAACGCCGATTTACGATATCGAAGACGGTGGCAAACATCAGTGCGTCTCCGTGATCGGCCTCTGGACGCATGGCAAACTCGTGCAACTCGATAACTTCCTGAACGACATGGACTACGCGGTCGGTGCTGGTGATACGACGATGGGGCCACAGTCACGCATGGTCAGCCTGTTCAATCTCAACAGCGGTCCCCTTGGCAATGAAAACGGCAAGCTGCGTCTTGGCTTTGGTCGTGCCACAAAGCAGATGCCCGCCGGTGAAAACGACAACGGCAACATCATCGATTCCATTGAGAACCTTTTCAATTATCGCAAGTGGGCACGCCCCTCAAACCTTCGCGATGTCTCCTGGCTCATGACCGATGGCAAACAGGCCGACGAAGTCGCTTTCGATGATTACCTGGATCCCGACGCGCTGATCATCGCCCCAATGAATGGAGCCCTGACCTTTGTGAACAGCGGCACTGGGATGAACTATTACACCCATCACAGCGGCTGGAGCACAACGACGAACACCTTTGTCAATCCCATCAAACTCGCCAATGCCGCCACACCCGTGAGCACGCGCTGGGTCACGCCCAAGCACGGTCTCGTGGTAGGTAATGGTCGGCTCGAGCCGGCTGCCACGGGCGGCGTGCATGGCAAAGGGTTCTGGATGAATGGCAACATCGGCCTTGAGTTCGATGTGCTGGATCAACCAGGCGATACACCCACAGTGAAAAAAGTGCGCCAAAAGAGCTGGTACATCAGTCTGTTTGTGGATTGCCGCTTCACCGATGACACCACCGAGCGCCGCCTCGTCACCTTCCCAGATGGCACCAGCATTCGCCTCTATGGTCGCCGCCAGATCCTGTATGCCAACAGCGCTGGTGTCATCGTGAACCGCATCACGCTGCCGACTGCACTGGCCAGCGTGCCAGCGAATGCCATGGACGATCTGCTGCCCCAGAAAGGCTGGGCGCACCTCGCCTTCCAGACACGGAACAATGGCACTGAGGTCGATTTCTACCTCAACGGGCTGCCTTACTCACGCTGGCGCGATATTTACACCAGCCTCTTCATGCCCGTCGTGGGCAAAGTCAGCCTTGGCAAACCTTCCGCAGGCACTGGCATCACTGGATTCAGCGGATGGATCGATGACTTCAAGATGATCGCCCATGCTGTCGATTTCGAAACCTGCTGCAATCACGCGGGCGGCACACTCATCGGCCTGCCTACGGCTTACACGGGAGACTTCAAAACCAAGTTTGCCGACCGTTTCCCCGCGTGGACGCATGAGGTCATCTCTGCTCATCTCAAAGACTACGGCGAGGCCACGCATCCGAAGTATGCCTGCTTCTACAACTACAGGCAGGACTTCGCCGTGCATCTCAACAACATCCCCAGTGGCACCGTCAGCCTGAGGCAGAGTGTTCATTTCCCCGAGGGGCCACTTTTCCACAATGCTCCACGTCCGCACAGCGTGCAGAACCAGTTCTGCATCACCTGCCACCACAGCGGCGGCAAACCTGGGCTCGATCTCGATGCCATCGCGCTCGACACCGCCTTCCACGCAAAGGATGACAACCGCCGTCAGCCGCTCCAGCCGCCAAAACGCATCTATGGGCGGATCCCTGCGGGTTTGATTGATACAGCGACGACTCCACAGCCCACGACCGCCATCGACCTCCCCGCAGGTGGCAAATTGATCGACGAATGGATGCTCGGTGCCTGGACGGTGCCCGCCACGGTGCAAAGCTGGACCGTTGTCGATGCGAATGGTGATGAACTCATGCCGCTCGTTGCCGGGGCCGTCATTGACCCTGCCAAAATCGGCACGGACAGCTTCAGCATCCGCGCCAACCTCAACAGCGCTCAGGGCAGCGTCGTGCTTCAACTCGACACCGCAGCGACAAACACGCGTCCCGAGCCGCCCTACTCACTCTACGGCACTGCGATGAATCCAAATGCCACCCAAGTCATGAGCGCTGGGGCCCACACCATCAAGGCCACACCTGCGGGTGGTGCTCAGGTCTCGCTCGCCTTCACAGTCGCCAGTGGCACTCGTGTCATCGCCGACTACCGCGACGACTACAAAGCTGGTAGTCCGAAACCTGAGTGGAGCTACTGGTGGAACGCCAATGGGGTCGTCAGTAATCCAGATAACTTCATGGCGCTGAACTGGAGCGTAACTTCAAACCGCTACATGCTGGATGGACTCGCCTTCCCAGCGACCGGCACGGATTGCAACTACGGTTCTTTGTTTAGCACGGGTGGACATCCCGGCAAAGGCAGCACCCAGCAGACGGCGGGAAAGCCTGACCGCGTCGTGCTCGCCGCCTACACCGTGAAGCTCGCCGGCTTCTACGGCATCAACAGCAGCTTCGTCAGCGTCGGCAGCACTGCGGGCAATGGCGTGCAGCTTCTGGTATATAAAGACACCGCCATCGGCACCGTCTTCACGAACACCTTCACCAGCACCTGTGCTCCAGCCGCCACGCTGAATTTCAATCACAACCTCGGTCAGCTTCAGGTGGGAGACATCATTTATGTCGGCATCGGTCCGAACACGACTGACGGCAATGACAGCTTCAACCTTGACTACAGCATTGTCTTCAACCCCACGGCCAATCCGGTGCCTTGAGTGAGACGACAAAAGCCACCATGCATGGCCCTCGGTTCAAGAATCTGAGGGCTGTGCATGACTTGTTTTCTTCCACGAAAGGCAAAGCTTTCATCAGCGCACCAAAGTCGAAGCCAGGCCCAAGAAAACGCCCATGCTCACGACGTCAGTGGCGGTTGTCAGGAAGATGCTGGAAGCAGTGGCTGGATCTGCTCCGACTTTCCGCAGAATCAGCGGGATGAGGGCTCCGCTAATGCCGCTAGCCACGCAGCTCACGACCATGGAAAGCCAAACCACCAGGGCTAAGCTCCAGGCCTCGGCATTGCCCTGCATCTTTGCGTAGATGAACATGCCTGCAGCCGCGCTCAGGCCAACCAAGATGCCGTTGAAGAGGCCAAGGAGGCCTTCTTTGACCACCAGATGGCGCTCCCGCCCAGGTTCGAGTTCGCCCATGGTCATGCCACGTAGGGCGACTGCCAAGGTTTGACAGCCGGTGTTGCCGGATTGACCCGCGAGCACGGGGAGAAAGGCCGCCAAGATGACCAAGCGATCCAGGGTCTCCTGAAAAATGCCGACGACTGCAGCGGCGGCAAAGGCGGTGAGAAGATTGACCTGAAGCCAGGGATGGCGAAAGCGCAGGCTGCGCAGCAGCGGGGTGCTCAGGCGTTCCTCCTTTTCCACACCGACCATGCTACCTGCCTGGGCACTGATCTCGATGGCTCTGGCTTCGAAGAGGTTTTGACCTCGCACGAGCCCCAAAAGCCGACCTTCTGCATCGCACACAGGATAGACGGGGATGTGACGATTCACGGTCAGTTTCATCGCATCGGTCAGCTCCATGTCGGGCTGGAGGAAGAAGATCTCTTTGTACATGACCTCCGAAAGCTTGGTTTCTGGCCGTGCCAGCATCAGGTCGCGAAACACGAGCACGCCGAGCAGTTTGTTGGCCTCATCCGTGACATAACCGTAGGTGATGAAGGCGCGCTGGGTCAGCTTGCGCAAGGCTTCAATGGTATCCTGAACGGTCATCGCGGGCCGAAAGACCGCCACGGGTGGTTCCATGAGCCAGCCGATGCTGTCTTCGGGATACTGCTGGTTGCGCACCCATTGGCGCGCTTTTTCCACAGGAGCGGCGGCGATGATCCGGCAGCGGTGTTCGTTTTCCATCTCATGCAGCACCTGCTGAGCTACCATGGGGTTCAGCTCTTGCAGCACGCTCACGCCTTCGTCCGGCGCACGCTTCTCCAGCAGATCCGCCACGGCATGAGGGGCCAGGGTTTGAATCTCGTGGAGAAGGGCATCGGTGGTCGCTTCGCTCATGGTGGAAAACGCAAAATTAAGCAGCGATGCAGGCTCTTGTCCAAAGGCTGAAAACATCCTTTTTGAGGATGAGGGGTAGTCTTGTTGCGGAAGCCCTCAAAGCATCGGGTTCCGGCGTCGATGCCAGCAGCCTGCGAGAGCTGTCAGCAGCACCAAGACGGCACCGCTTGGCTCAGGTACTGGCGAGACGCTGAAGGCGAAGTCATCGAAGAAGTTCTTGAAGCCGACCATGCCAACGGCACGCCAGTCTAGGCTAGTCAGTGCGCTGGCATCCAGGCCTAGGCTAGTGCTGCTGAGTAGCGATTGGTTGGGCTGAAGGATCGAACTGGAGTCGCTGAATCCGGCTGCGGTCAGGCTCACCGTGTTGTTGAAGGTATCCAGCTGGAGCGCGATCATGGACCAGCCCTGAGTGCCGACAGAGACAGCCGTGGTCGTCCAGTTGCTGTTCGCCCCGACTCGATATTGCAGCCAGTTATCCCCCGTGTAGCCCAGCTCGATCAGCGTTTGGCCCTGGTCATCTCGAAAGGCTAGGCTCAGCACGTTATCGGTGTAGGTGTCGTCGTAGTCAGAAGGGCAGAGCCAAAACTGCACATCCACGAGGTTCGCGGCCGTCTGGCCGGGAGAAAGACCGCCAAAGTCGCGGTTATCCAGCAGGTAGCGGTAGTGCAGATCCACATCCGAGGCCAGGATGTTCAGTACTTGGCTACCTGTGAGCGCGTTGTTGTAGGCGTAGGCTGCCACGTAATCCCTCTGGAAGGAATTTCCCAGGTAAAACGGCGCTCCTAGGTCCTCATTCAGCCTTCCTCCCGCGAGCGCCTGCCAGAGCCCACTGTTGTCGCGGATGTCGAAGCCCACGCCACCTGGACCGCCCTGGTTGGTGCCATACTGACCCGCGTTGTAGCGGCTGACATCCGCGCCATGGGTCATGTCGCCGTAGGTATTGGGAAAAGCACCCGGAGGCACAATGTTCGAGAAGCCGTTCGAAGCGTTGTTGCCCAAGTAAAATTGGGCGTCGCCAGGGAAGAACTGAGAGGGCATCCACCCTGCGCTGGGAAGCTGGTAGCCATCGGCCAGCTCGAAACTGCCCAGGTAGCCAAACGCCTGTCCACAAAGGCTCGCCGCTAGGGCAAGGCTGGGCAGGAGACGAAAGGGATAAGACAAGAGCATGGTCTAAACTATGGAAAATATGAATAATATCAAAATATATTAAATGTCAATCGTCATGAAATCGCTGCTTTCTCCCCAGCTCAGGACTTGTTCGCAGCATCCTTCAGGCGGCCTGATGCCACGAAATCGCTGTTGAGCCCCCTTTCCGCGAGTGGCTCTGGGGAAGCTTTAGCCAGCTAGCCCTTGGCTCAATGCCTTCCAAGAGGCATTCCTGAAATCTAGGCACAAAAAAGGGCGGCCCGGTGAGGCCGCCCTTGAGTTGAATCGCTGTGGCTCAGATCACTTCGCAGAAGTGTAAACGGCTTTTCCGCTAGTGGCTGCAGCAGGAGCGGGTGCGTAGCTCGAAAGATCAGGCAGACGTTTGCGCCAGCCAGCGCCAGGCATGGTGTTGTCCACCACGGTGTCGTTCAGGCTGCCGACCATGTAGGGCTTCGTGTCGCGAACCACGCAGCGGAGCAAGCCACCAAAGATACCGCGGGTTGTGCTTTCCATGGTGTTGGAGTAGGCCGTCATCACCCCACAGACGGCGGTGCCGCCCGCGTGAAGCACGCGCTCGGTGCCATTGTTCACCAGACCGGTGTAAGCCACGGATTCATCACGAAGGATTTGGGTGCCTTGATCACCCACGTCATACACGGTTTCTGCGTAGCGATTGGCTTCCTTGCGAACGATGTGACTGCCACGGCTGGTGGAGCGCATGCCGATGTTGGTGAAATTACGCACCTGACGGGTGCCAAATCCGCTCGCCAGTCCGGCGCTGTCTTCGGTCACATCCAGGGAAGAGGTTGCGCTTTGATCGACCACGCGGGTGGGATAGCTCATGCCTTCATTCAGCTTGGCTTCAGAGAACTGAGCTGCATCCTGCGAAGGGCGTTCGGAGATGTCCGACAGCTTCAATTTGCTGGGAGTCGTGGAGCAGGAAACAACGAGCAGTGGAAGAGCCGCTAAGGCGATGTATTTTTTCATAAAAGCGAGAGCAGGATGTCGAATTGCCGAAGAGATGTCAAAAATAAAGTCTGGCTCGGGAAAGAAAGGCTTTTAGGTGCCGCCATTGAGCATGGCTACCCCGTGTCTTACTGCTTTTGCTCTTCAGCAGAAGGTTGCTCGGGTGACGAAAGCGTCGCAAGATCGTCTTCGCTGGTTTTGACCGACTCGATCGACTTGGCTTTGTTGGCCTGAGGAAACTTAGGCGGTGGAAAGTAAAGGTTACCTCCCTGGGACTTCCCCGACCAGCGACCTGCAGATGTCTGGTTCTTGAAGGGGCGGGGTGAGCGATTGTTTTGCTTCTGACTTCTCATACCAGTCCGCTTTTGCCCTGCATTTCGCTGCGTGGCAACTCGGGTTCTGAGTCCAGTGCTCACGCTGAAGGCACATTCTGGGAGGCTATGGTTCGCGCCGCGGATATTCCTTATTCGAAGGAACCCGCCGCAGACTTGCGATTTGGCATATTACGTGCGCAGATGTTCGAAACCTATCTTTTCATGACTTCTGGAGCTCATCTCTCGTTGTTCGCGGCTGGTGTGCTCGCGTCATTCGCAGCCTTGGCCACCACCGCTTTAGCTGCTGATGGCATTCGCTCTCCGGAGCTGGCAGCCCTGCCGCCACCTTTGCCGCCTGCTGAAGTCCCAGAGGATGTCCATGCTGGGGTGCGATTGGCCAAAGTCGCGTTTGAGCGCGAGTTCGATTCTCCGGTGATGTTGGCCACGCTTCCAGGAGGGCGGGGGGAGCAGGTGCTGGCCACGCAGCGAGGTGAGTTTTTCAGCGTGAAAATCGAGCAGGCGACTTGGTGCCCGTTTCTTGATTTTCGTGAGCGAATGAAGGACATCCTTCTTTTTGAAGAAGGCGTGCATGGCATCGCCTTTCATCCCCAATTTGAAAGCAATCGCCGCTTTTACCTGAGCTACACGCAGAATCATCCGCGCCGCACGGTGATCAGTGAAATGATCGCCACGGAAGGCGAGGGAACGGTGGCACGGCCCGAAACGGAGCGTATTCTTTTGGAACTCCAGCAGCCTCTGGCCGATCACTGGGGCGGGCACCTGACGTTTGGGCCAGATGGCATGCTCTACATCGCGCTGGGAGATGGTGGGTTGAGAAACGACCCGTATGCCCTCGCGCAAAATCCTTGGGTTTTGCACGGCAAGGTGCTGCGGCTGGATGTGGACGCACGCACGGGTGCTCTGCCCTACGGCATTCCGTCCGACAATCCCTTTGCTCAAGATCAAGTCGTGCGGGGTGAAATCTATGCATCAGGCCTGCGCAATCCTTGGGGACTTTCGTTTGATCCCAAAACAGGTCGGCTCTGGTGTGCCGATGTCGGTCAGGATCTGTGGGAAGAGATCAATTGGATCAAGCCTGGAGCCAACTATGGCTGGAGTCATCGCGAAGGTCCGCTTTCGACTCAATTTCATCCCGATCCGCTGCTGCCGGGCACGGCCAGCACGGATCCCGTGCACTCCTACTCACGTCTGAAAGGGGAGGGGATCTGCATCGTCGGTGGCTTTGTGTATCGTGGGCGCAAGCTGCATGGCCTGGAGGGAGCTTATTTGTTCGCAGACTGGGGCTACGGGCATGTTTGGGCACTAGAGATGGATGAGGAGGCTCATCCACAGCGTCGCTGGGTGCTGCATCGCGGCCCAGCGCCGCACAAGTTCAATCCAACCCTCGTGGTCGAAGATGCTGAGGGCGAGCCTGTCGTGCTATCCCAGGATGGTGGCATCTATCGCCTGGAGCCGGAAACCGCAGACTGAATTCCGGCTCTGCCGCGATGGCAGATTTGCCTCAATGGCTCACAGCCTTTTCAGCACCGAGTCCAGTGTGCGCACGAACGGTGAGTTCGGCGAACTTGGCCTCGCCAGCGGCGTCGCGCGCTGTCACCACCGTGCCTAGCCAAGCGGCCAAGAACCCGAGCGGGATGCTGACGATACCAGGGTTTTCCAGTGGGAAAAGAGCCCCTGCTTTGCCAAACAAACCGTTTGGGCTCAGCAGGATGAGCACGATGGAAGAGAGCAGGCCGATGCTGAGCCCGGCGACCGCCCCGGTCGTGTTGAAGCGCTTCCAGAACACGCTGAGTACGATCACCGGCAGGTTCGCCGAGGCGGCCACGGCAAAGGCCAGCCCGACGAGGAAGGCGGCGTTCACGCTCGGCCCCAGGTAGATGGCGATGCCAATGCTCACGGCACCCACCACAAAGGCGGTGATGCGTGCTACCTTCACCTCTTGGCCAGGGCGCGTCTCCTTGCCGTGATGAATGACATTGGTGTAAAAGTCATGCGCAAAGCTGGCGCTCGCGCTCATCGTTAGGCCGGCCACGACGGCAAGAATGGTGGCAAAGGCCACTGCACTGATGAAGGCAAAGAAAAGCTCACCGCCCAGGTGCTGCGCCAGCGCCGGGGCCACCATGTTCGGGTTGGGTTTGCCGTCAGAGAGAATCTGGCTTTTCTCCAGGATCGTCGCCGCGCCAAAGCCGAAGAAGGTCGTGAGGATGTAGAACAGGCCGATGATCGCCATGGCCCATACCACGCTGGAGCGCGCGGTTTTCGCATCCGGCACGGTGTAAAAACGCACCAGGATGTGCGGCAATCCTGCGGTTCCCAGCACAAGAGCTAGGCTGAGCGAAAGGAAGTCCGTTGGCCCCCATGGACCCTTCACGGCCACGCCGTATTGCAGGCCGGGCTCAAGTAGGTTCTTCGGGGCCTCTGTGCCCGCATAGGTCGCCGCTGTGACGGAATCAAAGAACGCGCCGAGGCTGTAGCCGTGGTGCTTTAGCACTAGCACGCTCAGCATGAAGGCGCCGATCATCAGCAGGATGGCCTTGATGATCTGCACCCAGGTCGTCGCCAGCATCCCGCCAAAGACCACATAGACCAGCATTAGCACGCCCACGCCGATCACGGCCGTGTGGAAGGAGGCGCCGATGAGCTTCTCAATGATCACCCCCGCGCCCACCATCTGCGCGATCATGTAAAAGGTGGAGACTGTCAGCGTGCTCAGCGAGGCCATGGCGCGCACCGGGCGCGGGCTCAGCCGGTAAGCCAGCAGGTCGGCCATGGTGTACTTGCCCGCATTGCGCAACGGCTCTGCTACGATCAGCAGCACCGTGATGTAGGCGACCAGAAAGCCCACGGAATACATGAATCCATCGTAGCCGTTCAGGCAGATCGCACCGGAGATGCCCAGGAAGCTGGCCGCACTCATGTAATCGCCTGCGACAGCGAGTCCATTTTGCCAGCCCGTGATGCTGCGCCCGGCGGCGAAGTAGGCGCTGGCACCGGTGTTTTTCCTGGCGGCCCAGAAAGTAATGAGAAGCGTCAGCGCGACGAAGCCGACAAACATGGAAAGAGCGATGGACATGGGGGAAGGGGAAAAGGCTGACAGATGAAAGCTAAACGTGTGTTGGCCGACGGGAGTCAGGCGGGCGATGACTGGGTTTTGCGTTTGGTGTTGTGGACGAGGGTGGTCAGGATGGCGTTGAGTTCGCTGGCTTCTTGAAACCGTGCTTTGAGCTTATCCTGCGCCATGAGTTTGTGATCGACGATGAACTCCAGCCAAAGCCCAGTTCCTGGATGGCACCTTCGATTTTGCTGATGGAATCCTTGGGAGATTTGGGACGCCGGGCCTCTCTTTTCTGGGCGGCTACGGAGGTTGCGGAGCGAAGGATCTGAGACCGAAAAACCCCGGCGAGCTCGGTCTTCGGCAAAGACAGGGCCATGAGAATCACCTGAGAAGCAAAGCGCTTGGTCCGGTCTGGCAAATCCGTCATCTCCTGGGATAGGTTGACTTTATCTTTCATCATTTTTTCAATGATGATCTTGAATGACCGCCGCCGCCTCCTTGTCCCACGTGGCCGCCTTGCGCACGTAGATGAACGCGATGATCCATGCCATCAGAAACTGCGACAGCGCGAAGACGTAGGCGATGTTCACCTTGCCCAGCACCTGAGTTTTCATCAGGTCGGGAAACCATCCCACGAGCACGGGTAGCGATAGGTAGTAGGCCATGAAGAAAACCGTGGCGCTGGTGATGAAGCGCGCCTTGCGGCTCAGCAGGCTGCGGAATTCGGGTTTGGCTTCGAGAGCGTCCCAGTTCACGGGGGATTTTGGATCGGACATGAACGCGAAGGCTAGGGACTGGCTGGAAAACTGGCAAGACCTGAAATTCAGCAAAAAGTCGCCTTCCTTTGAAAGAGCGGGGCGATTCGTGGTTTCCGACTCAAGGTCATTTTTGGCTTGGCACCTTTCCCCATCTCGCCTTCTTCCGCGCCCCTATGTCTAGCGAGCAGCGCAAAGCCTTCCCTTTCTCCGAGTTTGAACCGAAGTGGCAGGGCGAGTGGGAGGCAAAAAAGGCCTTCCGCACGCCCAACCCCGGTGATGCCGACTTCGATGCCTCGAAGCCGAAGTACTTCGTGCTCGACATGTTCCCCTATCCCAGCGGCAACGGCCTCCACGTCGGCCACCCGGAGGGCTACACCGCCACGGACATCATCGGTCGCTTCAAAAAGATGTCCGGCTTCAACGTGCTGCATCCGATGGGTTGGGACGCCTTCGGCCTGCCCGCGGAGCAGTATGCCATCAAAACCGGCACGCATCCCCGCGTGACCACCGAGGCGAACGTCGCGAACTTCACCAAGCAGCTCAAGTCGCTCGGCTTTGCCTACGACTGGGACCGCGAGGTGAACACCACCGACCCCGGCTACTTCAAATGGACGCAGTGGATCTTCCTGAAGCTCTACAACTCCTACGTTGGCGATGACGGCAAAGCGCATCCCATCAGCGAACTCGAAGCGCAGGGCCTCTCACGTGAGGAGATCGACCATCGCCGCCTCGCCTACGTCAGCGAAGCGCCGGTGAACTGGTGCCCGCAGCTCGGCACCGTGCTCGCGAACGAGGAAGTCGTGGACGGCAAAAGCGAAGTCGGCGGTTTCCCCGTCGAGCGCCGCCCCATGCGCCAGTGGATGCTGCGCATCACCGCCTACGCCCAGCGCCTGATCGACGAACTCGACGGCCTCGACTGGCCGGAAAGCATCAAGCTACTCCAGCGGAACTGGATCGGCCGCAGCGAGGGGGCGCATGTGAAGTTTGAAATTTCGGAATGCGGAACTCGGAATGCGGAATGCATCACCGTGTTCACGACTCGACCCGACACACTTTTCGGTGCGACTTACATGGTTTTGGCTCCCGAGCATCCTCTGGTGGATGTGATTGCTGCTTCCGAATGGCCTGCGAACACACCCGACGCCTGGAAGGGAGATCACTCCGCACTCCGCACTCCGCATTCCGCAATCGAGCACTATCGCAAGCAGACCGCTGCCAAGAGCGACCTCGAACGCACCGAACTCGCCAAAACCAAATCCGGCGTCTTCACCGGCGCTTACGCCATCAATCCCGTCAACAACGAGCGCATCCCCATCTGGATCGCCGACTACGTCCTCATGGGCTACGGCACCGGAGCCATCATGGCCGTGCCCGCGCATGACGAGCGTGACTTTGAGTTCGCGAAGAAGTTCAAGATCCCCTGCATTCCCGTAGTCACTCCACATGCCAATTGGTTTGCTGCACATGCGAGTGAGTTTGTCATTACAACCAACATTGAGAATTCGGAAGCTGACCTCAAGTGGACAGTTGGAGAATTGCTCAAACAAGGTGCGATGACTCGCGCAGACCTGAAGCAAATGCTCTTGGCATTCTATACAAATAACTGCGCCGCATTTAAGGTTGCTTATTCTGATGAAGGTGTCGCAATCAATTCTGGATTTCTGGATGGTCTCACTACAGCCAAAGCCAAGGAAGAAGCAATCAAATGGCTCGAAGAAAAAGGCCTCGGCAAAGGCACGACCAACTTCAAGCTGCGCGACTGGCTCTTCAGCCGCCAGCGCTACTGGGGCGAGCCTTTTCCCATTGTGTGGGAGAACGGCCAGCATCGCAGCATTCCAGAAAGCGAGCTGCCGTTGCTGCCGCCGACGCTGGAAGACTTCAAACCCACCGGCACACCCGAGCCTCCGCTCTCCAAAGCCACCGATTGGGTCCAATACTCCGCTACTGCGAAACGCGAGCTCAACACCATGCCGCAATGGGCCGGCTCGTGCTGGTATTACCTGCGTTACTGCGATGCGCGGAACTCGGAGCGGTTCGTGGGCGTCGAGGCGGAGCGGTATTGGATGACCGGCTCCACGGATTTCAAATCTGAAATTTCAAATCTCAAATCCCCCGGCGGCGTCGATCTCTACGTCGGTGGCACCGAGCATGCGGTGCTGCACCTGCTTTATGCCCGCTTCTGGCACAAGGTGCTCTTTGATCTCGGTTATGTGAGCACGCCGGAGCCGTTCCAGCGCTTGGTGAACCAGGGCCTCATCCTCGGTGAGGACGGCCAGAAGATGTCGAAGTCCCGCGGCAACGTGGTGAACCCCGACGACGTCGTGCGCGAGTATGGGGCCGATGCGCTGCGCCTGTATGAGATGTTCATGGGGCCGCTGGAGCAGGTGAAGCCATGGAGCATGAAGGGCGTCGAGGGCGTGTATCGCTTCCTCGCCCGCGTGTGGCGTCTGGTCATGGAAGTCGATGACGAAGGCGTGTGGAGCATCTCCAAGGCCCTGCAAGACGTGCCTGCGAACAAGCAGCTCACCAAGGCGCTGCACGAGACCATCAAGAAGTGCGGCGAAGACATCGAGAAGCTCAGCTTCAACACCGCCATCAGTCAGATGATGGTCTGCACAAACACCTTCACCGGTGCCGAAGTGAAGCCCGCCGGAGCCATCGTGACCTTCCTCAAGGTCCTCAGCCCCTTCGCTCCGCATCTCGCCGAGGAGCTGAATGCGCAGATCCGCGCGAAGTTCCCGAACTTGGCCGCTCCAGGCTTTCTGAGCGACGAAACCTGGCCGAAATACGATCCCGCCGCCCTCATTGAGGACGAAGTGGAGGTCGTCTTCCAGGTGAACGGCAAGCTGCGCGACAAAGCCCGCGTGCCGATCCAGGCCACGAAGGAGGAGATCGAAAAGATCGCGCTCGCCAGCGCCCGAGTGCAGGAATTCATGGAGGGCAAGCCTGCCAAGAAGGTCATCGTCGTTCCTGGGAAGCTGGTGAACGTGGTGGTGTGAGCATACCCTGGATGCCGAAGTTCCACGGAGCAGGAATGCCCCCGCTTACTGGGAATGGCGAAATCCGGGCTTGCATCCTCGACGCAAGTTCAGACAAAAAGAGTTCCGAAGTTCCAGGTGACTGGAAAGCTTCGGAACTCGAAAGCTGAGAAGAATAGAGTGAACTCTGACTGAGCTTCAGTTTTTCTTTTCCAAGCTCTTGATGGTGTAGTTCTTGGCGTAGGTGCCGAGCGCTTCGGTGGCGGTTTCTTTGGTGATCGTGCCGCTGTTGGCGACGATGATCAGTTTCTTCTCCTCTGCGTCGGGGCTTTCCCCAGGCTTCACGTCCACGCTGATCACCTCGGGCAGCTTTTGTTTCAGAGCACCGGCCACGTGTTCTTTGCAAGAGGCGCAGACCACCCCGGCGATTTTCCCTTCATAGGTGACCGTTTTGACTTCATCTGCGGCATTCAGTGAAGACAGGGTAAGGGTAAGGAGGGAAAGCAGAAGGTATTTCATGGCAAAGGAGCGTTACGTCGAAAGAAAAAGCCGGGATGTGGAACTTGTCCAGCATCCCGGCTTCGTCACAGAGGGAATTACTTCGCAGCTTCGGTAGCTTCACCAGCCTTCTTCCAGCCAGAGATGCCAGCAGAAAGGTGCTTCACATTGGTGTAGCCCAGTTCAGCAGCCTTGTTAGCGGCCTTCTTGTAGGCGGAGCAGCTTGGGCCACCGCAGTAAGCGACGACGAGAGCGTTTTTGTCAGCAGGAAGGACGCTGGCGAGTTCAGCGCCTTTGGAGGCAAAGTCGATCGCGCCTGGCACGTGGGCCGAAGCATAGGAAGAGGAGCCATTGACGTCGATGACGGTGACTTTCTTCTCTGCAATGGCAGCCTTCAAATCAGCGATGCTGATGTCTGGATACTCAGCGGCGAAGCTGGAGGCGGCAACGAGCGAGAGCGCGAGGGCAAGGAGTTTCTTCATGGGTGATGTGTGGTTTGTGGGTTTGGTTCGTGAGTTCTGGAGCCACCGCAGAGTGGCGGCGCGCAGATTCGTCTCCAGTACGGCTGTCTGCGTTGAATCGTTCACGCAAAAAAGCTTCCTGCCATCTCGCGCGGCAGTTCGGCAGCTCACTTGGGCAGGATTTGATAGCTGTCTTTGCTGTCTTTGATCAGCCAACCGAGGCTTTCTAGCTCTTTTCTCAGGCTGTCTGCAGTGGGCCAGTCTTTGGCGTTTTTGGCCTGCCAGCGACGCTCTGCCAGATCCGCGATCTCCGCAGGGACATCGGTCGCTAGGTCTTGGCTAGGTACGGGCAGCTTGAGTCCCAGGGACTCGAGCATGAAGTGCAGTCCAGAGTGCACGGCCAGAGCTTCGTCGAGCGACAGGCTAGCCGGTTTGGTCTTGTTCAGCGTGGCGAAGATGGCTCCTAGGGCACCTGGCACGTTGAGGTCGTCGTTCAGGACTTGCCAAGCTTCGGCGAAAGGTCCTGGCGATAGACTTTGAGTGGCGGGCAGGGCAGGGCAGCCGCGTTCTTGCAGTGCTTTGTCAAACTTAGCCAGCTTTTGCAGAGCTTGCCGAGCTGCGTCCAGGGAGTGAAAGGTGAAGTTCAGCGGTGCTCGGTAGTGCCCGCTGATCAAGACGTAGCGAACTTCCGCCGCGCTGTAGCCGCGCTTTTCCAGATCGGCCAGCGTGTAGAGGTTGCCCAGGCTTTTGCTCATTTTGCCACCATCGACCATCAGGTGGGTGACATGGAACCAGTGACGGGCGAAGTGTCCGTGCGTCGAGCAGCAACTCTGCGCGATCTCGTTTTCGTGATGAGGGAAGATCAGGTCAATGCCACCGCTGTGGACATCGAAATCTTCGCCCAAATACTCAAGCGCCATGGCGCTGCATTCGAGGTGCCAGCCAGGCCTTCCTTCTCCCCAGGGGCTTGGCCAGTAGTTCGGGCCATCGTCAGGGCGGCGCGCCTTCCAGAGGGCAAAGTCAGCAAGCGAATCCTTTTCGTATTCGTCGTGATCCACGGCACCTGCGCTGCTGGAGGCACCAAGCTTGAGTTCACGATCTTCCAAGTGGGAAAGACGACCGTAATCGGCATAGGAGGCGACTTTGAAATAAACGCTGCCATCAGCGGCAGCGTAGGCGTGACCTCGTTCGATCAACGTCTCGATCATCCGAATCTGATGCGGAAGGTGAGCAACGGCGCTGGGCTCGACATGCGGAGCCAGGAGATTCAGAGAAAGACAATCCGCGTGGAATTTTTCCGTCCAAAAGCGGGTGAATTCGGAGAGGGATTTGCCCGCTTTTTGGGAATCACGGATGGTTTTGTCATCCACATCCGTGAGGTTGCGGATGTGGCGGGTGGGAGTTCCGCCTTTTTCGACGACACGCCGGAAGACATCCTGAGCGACAAAGGTGCGGAAGTTGCCGATGTGGGCCGGGCCATACACGGTGGGACCGCAGCAGTAAAAGCGCAGCGTTTGCCCGTCCATGGGAAGGATGGTTTTTGGCTGTCGGCTTAGGGTGTCGTGCAGGGTCAGGGGCATGTCAGTTCAATCTGCGAAACGGGCTCAGTCCTCATCCTCCAGGTCGGTGTCACCGGCTTTTTTGCCGCGCAATTTTGCCTCTATGAATGCATCGAGATCGCCGTCCATGACACCAGAGATATCGCTGGTTTTTTCTCCGGTGCGCAGGTCTTTCACCATCTGATAAGGCTGAAAGACATAGCTGCGGATTTGGCTGCCCCAGCCGATGTCCATTTTTTCACCATATTGGCGTGCGACTTCAGCCTGGCGTTTGTCTTCTTCGATCTGGTAAAGCTTAGCCTTCAGCATGGACAGGGCTTTGGCCCGGTTTTTGGGCTGACTGCGCTCTACCTGGCAGGCCACAATCACGCCACTTGGGATGTGGGTGATGCGCACGGCAGTCTCCACCTTGTTGACGTTTTGTCCGCCTTTGCCACCCGAGCGATAGGTATCCACTTTCAGGTCTTCATCACGAATTTCGATGTTGATGTCCTCTTCGTTGTCAGGCGTGACGTCGATGGAAGCAAAGGAGGTGTGGCGCTTCTTCGCCGCATCAAAGGGGGAAATGCGCACGAGGCGATGCACGCCACGCTCACACTTCAAAAAGCCGAAAGCATTTTCTCCTTGGATTTCGAGCGTGGCAGAGCGGGTGCCGACATCGTCGCCCTCTTGATGGTCGATGATTTGCACCTTGCAGCCATGCCGCTCAGCCCAGCGCACATACATGCGCATGAGCATGTCTGCCCAGTCACAGGCCTCGGTGCCACCCGCACCCGCGTGGATGGTCATGAAGGCACTGCCACGGTCCAGCGGACCGGAGAGCAGCAAGTCCAACTCGTAACGGGCGATGGCCTTTTCGATGTTGGCAAACTCCGCTTCGACTTCCTTGATGCTCTGAACGTCTCCCTGCTCTTTGGCAAGTTCGACGAGGACAGGAAATTCTTCAACACGCTGCTCCAAACCGCCAAGTGGCTCGATCTGCTTTTTGATGATATTGGCGCGGTCGATGACCTTTTTGGCGGCGTTTTGACTGTCCCAGAAGCCTGGGGCCGTCATCTTGTGCTCAAGCGCATTGAGCTCTTCGGTTAATTTGGGGACGTCAAAGATACCTCCGGAGTTCGATCAAGCGGCCTTTAAGGCTCGCCACGTCGAACGCCTGGAGGTCGGTCAGGACGGACTTATGTGTCGTTTCCATGAGAGCGCGTGGATTAGAACAGCCGTTCGGGGGATGCAAGGGGAGAAAAGTCGTGAGCGTGAATCCGCTCTTGATTCGCCACGGGAAGGTGTCACTCTGCTGGCCCACTTTTCACAAAATCAACCCGCAACCAACACTCCTCCGACATGGGACAGCAGCTCAATAAAATCATCAAACGTCGTCGCCGCAAAGCCTACATCGCCCGCAAGAAGGCGTTGGCCAAGTCAGGTGCCAACCGCAAAGCTGCCGCTAGCCTGCCCAAAGTCGCCCGCAAAGCTGCCAAGAAGGCACCTGCGAAAAAAGCTGCCAAGCCCGCTGAAGCCTCTGCCGCCGCTGCTGAGTAATCCTTCCTTTGGGGGAGTGGATGTCTCAGGTTCGCGGTTCTGCGATAGTCCTGAAAATCCCTGAAATACGGCTTGATTTCGCCCATTTCACTCCCACTCTCCCTGCCCTCGAATTCCATTAAGATTTTAACATGGCTGTTGTTCTTCGTCTCCGTCAAGAAGGTGCCCACGGGCATCGCGTGTATCGTGTTGTAGCTGCTGACAAGCGCTTCAAGCGCGATGGCCGTTTCCTTGAAATCCTTGGCAGTTATGATCCTGCCATTGAGAAAGGCAATGCTCAGCTAGACCTTGCCAAAGTGGATGCTTGGATCTCCAAAGGAGCTCAGCCCACCGACACCGTGAAAAGCCTGATCAAGAAGGCTAGAAGCGCTGCCGCAAAATAAAAATTTTGATGATCTCATTTTCGAAGCCGCCGGTTGACGATTCTACCGGCGGCTTTTCTTTGTCTGCGTTTTCACCCCACTCTGCCCATGGATGCTCCTGAAGCTCTCCGCGAATTTTTGACCTATGTGGTCGCCAATTTGATTGATCATCCCCAGCAGGCCAGCATCGCTGTGGGACGCAACGCGAATGGAGCCATCGTGTATCGAGTGCAATTGGCTCCACAGGATGTTCGTCATGTGATTGGCAAAAATGGCATGACTGCGAGTTCGATTCGTTCGCTGTTGAACACAGCGGCTGAAAAGCATGGCCTGAAAGTCAGTCTGAGAGTCGGGGCAGCGCGTGATCTAGAGGCTGAAGAAACCCCGGAGCAAGAGAAGGAACGTGAGGAACGAATCGCAGCCGGACAGGCTTGATCTTTGACCTGAGGCAGAGACGCGTGCAGTGTTTGGGATTCATGCTCGAAACCCTCAGCCAGATTCTAGCTTCCGAGTCTCCCCGTGCCTCGATTACCGTTCGCGGTTGGGTCCGAACCAAAAGAGATTCCAAATCCTGCTCCTTCCTGGAACTCACGGACGGCTCATGCTTCAAGGGCTTGCAGGGGGTGGTGGATGCAGGCCTGCCCTGCGCGGAGCTTCTTCCACGCATTCTCACCGGCACCTCGGTGGAGGTGGTGGGGGCCTTGATCGACTCTCCCGCACCTGGTCAAAAATGGGAAGTTCAGGTCCACGATTTGAAGATCTTGGGGGAAGCAGACGCTAGTTATCCTCTGCAAAAGAAGGGACACACGCCCGAGTTCCTGCGCACGATTGCCCATCTGCGGCCCCGGACAAATTTGTTCGGCAGCGTGTTCCGCGTGCGCAGTAAGATGGCTTTTGCGGTGCATCGTTTCTTCCAGGAGCGCGGCTTTTTCCACGTTCATACGCCGATCATCACCAGCAGCGATTGCGAAGGCGCGGGTGAGATGTTCCGCGTCACGACACAGAAGCCAAACGTTCCGACAAAGCCCGAGGAAGACTTCTTTGGCCGTCCGACTTACCTGACGGTGAGTGGTCAACTACAGGGAGAGGCTTTTGCCTGTGCCTTGGGAAACATTTACACCTTTGGCCCAACCTTCCGCGCGGAGAACAGCAATACAGCGCGTCATGCGGCTGAGTTCTGGATGATCGAGCCCGAGATGGCCTTTTATGATCTCTTTGCCGACATGACTCTGGCAGAGGAGAATGTGCGCTACCTCGTGCAGGCGATGATGTCTGAGTGCCCCGATGAGCTGGAGTTCTTCAATAAGTTCGTGGACAAAGCGCTGATCTCAAGGCTGCAGCAGACCTTAGACAAACCCTTCGAGCGCATCAGCTACTCTGAGGCGGTGGAATTGCTTTTGAAATCCGGCCGCTCCTTTGAGCATCCCGTGGTTTGGGGGGAAGGTCTTCAGACCGAGCATGAACGGTTTTTGGCTGAAGAGCACGTCCAGGGACCTGTGACGATTTACAATTACCCAAAGGCGATCAAGCCCTTCTACATGAGGCAGAATGATGATGAACGCACGGTCGCTGCCATGGACTTGCTGGTGCCGGGCATCGGGGAGATCATCGGAGGTAGCCAGCGTGAGGAGCGACTGGATCGGCTGACGACGGCAATGAATGCGCAGGGACTGGATGAGGAAACCTACCGCTGGTATGTGGATCTGCGTCGCTATGGTTCGGTGCCACATGCAGGATATGGCATGGGATTTGAGCGGCTTTTGATGTTCGTGACAGGCGTCAGCAACATTCGCGATGTCGTCGCTTTCGCTCGCACCCCAGGACACGCTCCGTATTGAGCCCACGTTTAGGTCGAGAAAACCTGTGCCATGAGGCAATCGGGCTTTTTTTGCGAACTTTGAGAAAGGTCGCAAAACGCGACTTGCTGAGGTGACATCTGCGCGTTAAAGGCGATCATATATGATCGACCTCATCACTGATCCCAAGGACCTGACCCCCACCACGCGCTGGTGCGAAACCGTTTGGGCTCACACGGCCGAAGAAACACTGGTGGATCACACCACCAAGGCTCGGCTCTGCGTGGCGACTTTGTTGCCCTTTAAAGACGGTCAGCCAGATTGGGAGGGCTTTTCCCGAAGTGTGCGCTGGATGCAGCAGTGTGGCGATTACTACGGGGTGGAGATGGTCTTCGTGCTGAATGCAGACACGGGCTACATTTTCGATCTGTCGGATGAACTCTACGCTGAGGTCCTGCGGAGATTCCGAGCTGATTTCCCAGAAGCCAAGTTCATCGCGGGTGTAACTGCGCGCGGTGCACAAAACGATGAGGTCTTCCAGGCCGAGCGCTACTGGCCCCTGCTCGACATCGCGCAGAGTCATTCGAATGCGGAGGTCATGATCATGACATCGCGGCTGCTGAATCTGCTGGAGCCTGAGGCTCGTCGAGACGCCTATTTCGAAATCGCAGAGCACATCACTCACCCGGCGATCGCTCATGCCTTGGAGCCTTCCTTTGTGCCCTGGGCCACACCCTATGAGCCCTGGCTGCTGCATCAGATCGCTCTGCATCCAAAGTATGTGGGGGGAAAAATCAGCACTCTGGATGAACCACATTTTCTCTACTGGGCAGCCATGTGCCGCTCCCTGAATCTGCCGTTTGCGCCTCACAGCGGCGATGACTATGGCATCCCGACTGCGATCCGTCTTGGCCTTCCGCTCTTGATCGGGGCAGGAGTCAGTGCCTGTCCATTGATCTGTGCTGCACGTGACATGTGGCTGCTGGATGAGGTGGTGGAAAAGAAGTTCAAGACCGGTTCGGGGTGCTTCGACACGCGCGTTTACAAGCTCTTTGAAGCCTTTCAGTCGTTCGAGGATTTGGTCTTCCGGTTGGACGATCGCATGAGCGCTTCCCCCTACAAGCACAGCACAGCGCACGTGCTTCACCACCTGGGATTGATCGACTCACCTGAGGCTCACCCAGATTGCAAAGACCTTCGCGGTGCGGATGAGTCTCAGCGCATGGCAGAAGCCCTGAGGCGGCCCCAGCGCATGGCAGAGCGGTTAGGCATTCCGTTTTTTCGATCCAAAAACTAGGCGTTTCATAGCCACTGGGATCACTGAAATGCATCAGGAAAAAACTTGGGTTTGAATGAATGAACTCAGGGCAGGGGAGTCCAATTCGAGATTCGGTCCGCGAGGCCGAAGCCAAACTCCAGACCTATCTATGAAAACAAAACTGCATCGAATGGTGACCGTGGGGGCAATGCTCGCAACGCTACCCCTAACCTCTTGTGTGAATCCTTACGCAGGACCCAATGAACAAAATGGCGCAGTGGTCGGTGCCGTGGGCGGCGGGATGCTCGGTGCCATCCTTGGAAATCAGAGTGGAAGACCTTTGGAAGGTGCAGCCATCGGTGGCCTACTCGGCTCTCTGGCTGGATCGCGCATTGGAGCTAGCCGTGACCAGCGTCTCTACTTCGGAGGCTGGAATGGCGGATGGAATCGTCACCACGCGGTGCGGGGCCGTCCAGTTTATGTGCGCCGTGGTATATCACCCTATCGGGCTGGATGGTCAGGCTATCCCTACGGTCGCACCGGTGGCTTTCGTTATGGGGCAGCACCCTGGGGCTCGCCTTTCCGCAGTGGCTTGGTCGTGAATCACTTCGGCGGTCCAGGCTGGGGCGGCAATGGCTGGGGGCACAATCCGTGGTGCTGGTGAGTTGTCCTGGCTCCAGGCCAAAGTTCCCATCGGCCATGGCTTGAGGCCGCATGTACTTTGGCCTGAGGCATGGGGCTGACTTTGATTTCAGGCTAGGCTACCGATCACGGCATCTGCGGCCCGGCGACCACTCATCAGGGCTCCATTGATGGACACATCTTCCACGTAGTCGCCACAACGGAAGAGACCCGGTGCGATCACGGCGGGCTGTGGTTCATCACCAGGGCGCAATTGCCTGCCCTCAGGCTGTGCGTGGCGGATCTGATAGGTCCGCAGGTGGCGCCACCGTCTGGCCACGGGGCCAAACCAGCGCGCCATTTGCTCACGCACCACTTCTTCAAGTTCGGCACTGGAAGGCGCCCCGATGATGCTCGTACTGATCAGGTGCTGTCCCTGCGGAGCGCGTTCAGGCGCAGCGTGGGTCAGCACGCATGCATTGTTCACCGGCCCTCGGTTTTCCCCATCCAGACTCAGGATGGATCGACCTGGCAATGGATCGCTGGTGGTGAAATAAAGGCAGGTGGTGCTGCGCGGCGGTTTGGGTTTTTCCCCCACCGAATCTGGCAGTAGGTGAAAGGCCGCCTCCTCACTCACCGCCAGAATGATATGGCTAGCCTCCACGATCTCCCCAGATTCCAGTGACACACGTCCCGGTTCGATGGCCGCCACCGGGCAATTCAGGCGCAGGCTGTCTGGCGGTAGGGCGATGGCGAGCTGCTCGGGAATCGCCTGGATGCCGTGCGCAGGAATGGAGGCACCGCCTTTCTGAAACATCGAGTAGAGGAAAAGAAACATCCGCGCGGAGGTGCGGAGGTCTTTTTCCAGAAATACACCTCCAAAAAAGGGGCGGAAAAAGCGGTCGATTGCCTCGTCGCTAAAGCCGAAGTCCTTGAGGTAATCTTCCGTCTCCATTTCTGGCAGGCGGCGCGCCACTTCTCGGATGCCGGAGGTCTCCTTGCGCAGCACCAGGGTTCGCCATTTGTCCATCCAGGGGATCAATCCATCCGGCAGGCTTTTCAGGGCATCGATGGGGTGGTGAAACGGATCCGCGAGTCGGTGGCGTGTTCCTTGGAAAAAAACATCTGCACCGCGATACAAAGGGCGCAGGTTCAAGCCTTCAAAATCCAGCACTTGCTTGGCCTCAGGGTAAGCGGTGAGCAGGACTTGGAAACCACGATCCAGGGTGAAGCCCTCCACGCGATCCGAGCGGACTCTTCCGCCCACGGCATCTCCAGCCTCAAAGATCCGAAACGCGAGACCTGCCCGAGCCAAATGCCGCGCGCAGGCTAAGCCGGCGAGGCCGGCGCCGATGATGGCGATGGATGGCTGGGACATGGAAGGGGTCAAAGCTTGGATTCACGGTCTCTCCAGGCGGCGCGCATGTGCCTGTGATGCATGATGAATGCCAGGAAAGGGATTGCAAGCGATGGAGCCATCGACATGGCAAGAGTGTCATGTCTGAGGAAAGAAAAATACTGATCACCGGCACAACCGGACGACTCGGCGGTGCCTTGGTCCAGCACTACCGGGCTCGGCACACTCTTTTGACACCGACCCGTGCCGACTTGGACCTTTCCCAGCCTGCCGAGATCAAGCGCCGATTGAGCCATCTCGACTTCGATTTGCTCATCCACTGCGCCGCGATGGGCAGCCCTGATGCCTGTGAACGTCAGCCTGAGATCGCAAGCCAAGTGAACGCAGAGGCTAGCCGAGAGCTGGCGCTGCTTTGTGAAGCACGCAGCATTCCCATGCTCCACATCAGCACCGATTATGTCTTCGGGGGGCAGGATGACATCTTGCTCACGGAAACCAGCGCCGCAGAGCCTGTCTGCCATTATGGTCGCACCAAGCGAGAGGCAGAGATCTTGGTTCTTCAGTCCTGTTCTCGTGCTCTTGTGGCGCGGGTTTCTTGGCTGTTTGGCACCGCAGGTAGCTTTCCAGATCAAATCCTGCGCCAAGCACAGTCAGGGCAATCTGTCTCTGGCATCGGTGATAAGTGGAGTGTGCCCACGAGCGTGCACGACATCGCTCATTGGCTGGAACAGCTTTGGCAGCAGGAAGCTTGGGAAGAAAAAATCCTGCACCTCTGCAACAGCGGACGTGCCACATGGCAGACTTACGCCCAGGAAGTCTGCGACCAAGCCTGGCAAGCCGGACTGCTGCCTCAGCCTGTCTCGGTACAAGGCACTCGGCTGGATGACTTCACCGGCTTCATCGCCCAGCGTCCACGCCACACCGTCATGTCGAATGCGAGACTCTCTCACTGCCTCGGCTCGCCCATCCGTTCCTGGCAAAGCGCGCTGCAAGCGTGGATGCAGGCTGTGCAAAATGAAGCCGAATGACTGACTTCGGGGTGAACCATAAAGAGCACCTGTAGAAAGCCCAGCCCCAAGCGACGCTTTCAAGAAGTGAATTTGCAAATGATGTGAACGCGCATCGGCGTTTTTTGATGTGTGGGTCAAGATTTTTGATCCTGGAACGATCCCTCTCACGAATGCCAAATGACCTTTTCTGCCAGTGGGCGGCGGGCGCTGCGAGGCCAGGTCAGGGTGGCTTTAGGCCAGCCGAGATAGATCAGACCGATGCAACGGTCTGCTTCAGTCAGGCCGAGCCAGCTTTTGAAGCTTGGGGCATCAAGAACGGCGGGCGAGGACCAGTAGCCTCCCAGTCCGGCTGCTGTGGCACTGAGCTGTAGATTTTGCAGAGCAGAGGCGACGGCTTCGATTTCCTCAATTTCGGGAATTTTTCCACCAGCTCCCTGTCGTTTCATCACAGCGGCGATGACGACCGGCGCCAGCCTTGGGTTTTCTCCCATCTTGGCCAGCTTATCGGCACGGAACTCAGCAGCAGGGGTGATGTCGCGATAGGCTTGTTGCAGCTGCTTGGCCAGTTCGTCGCGACTGTTCCTCTGAAAGAGATGAAACAGCCAGGGTTCCGTCAGGCCATGGTTGGGAGCCCAGGTGGCATCTTCCAGGATCTGGGTGAGCAGCTCGGTGCTGATCTCGCGATGCGGGTCCAGGTCGGTGGGTTTGATGGAGCGACGATGGCGGATCAGAGCGGAAGCTTGTGCGTGAGTGGGCAGCGACATGAGGAATCTTCGCGGAGAAAAGGTTAGCGCAGGTGGGCGCAGCGAGCTTGCTCAATGAAGGTGCGCACAAGCTCTAAGTCCTTGATGCCAGGCGCAGCCTCGACCCCGCTGGCCACATCGACCGCCGCAGGTTGAGTCGCCTCGATGGCTTCACGGACGTTTGCCGGGGTCAATCCGCCGGAGAGGATGAAGCGCTTGTCAGGGTAGAGTTCCTGTGCCAGCCGGGCCAACTCCCACGGGAAGGTTTCTCCCGTACCACCATAGAGGCTGGGATTGAAGGCATCGAGCAAAAGGGTCTCACAGGGGAAATCACCGATCCGTGCCAGAGAGGCTTGGTCCCGAACGGCCAGGGCTTTGATGACCTGGGCTCCTCTCTCTTGCAGGGCAGCGACCTGGGTGGGGGTCTCGTCTCCGTGGAGTTGCAGGATGTGGACTAGCCCTTCTTCCAGCAGGGTATCTACTGTGCGTTCATCTGCATTCACTAGCACAGCCACGAGCGTGGTGCTGCCGTGCAGCTCGGGCAGCCAATCGGTCTGATCCAGCGGCAGGTAGCGCTTGGATTTGGGCCAAAAATTGATCCCGAGAGCATCGGCACCGAGAGCCACGATGTCATGTGCCTGCTGGCGCTGGGTGATGCCGCAAATCTTCACGGCGGGGTGGGAGGCGGAGGGGTCAGGGAACACGGGGTGGGAGGGGAAGGGGACTGGTGGGCAGGCTCTCTGGCAGCAGACCAGCCGTCAGTGGCAGCAAGATGTCTAGCCGGGGTGGGTAGGGAACGGTGCCACGACGTCGAGCATTGCGTTGGTCTGGGGTGAGTTCGCTGCTGTGTTCGTTTTTGGTCAAAAAAATGACCGGAGGAGCCGTGTGGCTGCCCGGATGTGCCAGCGGATAAGCGCGGGCGATCAGGCGATCCAGCATGACCCCGCTTATGTCAGGGAGGGAGACGGCTAAAATGAGCAGCTGGTAGGGGCGGGACAGGGCCAGCTCGAAGGCGCGCTCGGCCGTCGGGCAGTCATCCACCTCGCACTGGCGAAAAGAGGTGAGTGCCTCGCGGATCACGCGTCGGTAGGGCAGGCTTTCCTCCACGAGGAGGACGCGGGCTCGGTCTGGGACGCTGGAGACAGCTGGGTGCAAAATGTTTGGCTCCGTGAAAGAATGAGGGCTAGACTTGTGGCGTTTTTTGGAATTTTAATCAAGAGGCATCCCTTCTGCTCTACGCTGTGGGGTTCGGCTGGCACTTCGTGGCTCAGCCATCTGATTTTCCATCTTCTATTTTGCAGATTATGACCGAACTCATCTCCAAAGGCGGCCCGCTGGTCTGGCTGCTGATGGCGTGCCTGGGGTTTTCCCTGGCGATTTTTTTCGAGAGGCTAGCCTACTACCATCGGGCGAGCATGAACGTGGGCGAGTTTCTGGCAGGTCTGGCGGCGCTGATCCGCCGGCGGAATTTTGCTGAGGCTCTGCAAGAATGCGTGGCCACGCGTGTGCCGGCAGGGCGTGTCATCCATGCGGCGATCCTGCGTCAGCACGCCTCACGTGAGCAGCTGAAGGAGATTGTCCAAGAAGCTGGTCAGCTGGAGGTGCCACGGCTGGAGCGCTACTTGCCCATTTTGAATGCCATCGCCCACGCCGGGCCGCTCATCGGCCTGCTCGGCACTGTCATTGGGCTTCTGGATAGCTTCACGAATCTGTCCAGCACGAACGGCTTCACCACGCCTGCCGAGGTGGCTCGTGGGGTTTACCAGAGCCTGATCACCTCAGCTCTTGGTCTGGTGGTGGCCATTCCGGCCTACCTGTTTTATGCCTTTCTCAGTGCGAGAGCTCGCTCGATCATGCATGACATGGAGCGGGCGGGGGTGGAGATCGTGAATCTCATCGAAGACGCGCGCGCTGCCGACAACATCGTCGAGTTCCGCCAGCCGCTCGAAGAATCCTCTGCTGCCAAGCCGCGCTCTCGGAAAGCGCAGCCGTGATCCCACCTGTCGCATCTCATGAAGCTTGAGAGTCATCTGCCCAGGCAGAGCCCCTGGCTCTACGTCACTCCTCTGCTGAATGCGATCCTGCTTCTGCTGGTCTGTTTTCTATTCAGCAGTGGTTTTGTCGAGCAGTCTGGGATCAAGGTGGAAAAACCACGGTCGAGCAGCCGCCTGACGGGTTTTGATCGGGCACACATTGTCACGCTGGCCGGTGGGGATGGATCACCCATTTACTTTGATGGCAAAAAGGTCAGCTGGGAGCAACTGCGCACCGAGCTACAGCAGGGCCGCAGCGGTGAGCGCATGCTGCTGCTGCACACGGATCGTCAAGCACCGGCGGGACGTTTTGCAGAGGTCGGCAGTCTAGCCATGGAACTGGGCTATGAGGTCGCGCTGTCCACCACCCCGCCACCGGAAAAACCTGCTAGCGCCCGATGAAGCACCGGCCAGCCTCGGAATCTCAGCTGATCTTTGACTGGCGGCGGCACGACGTGTCTTCTGTCTGGCTCGGAGGCTTTCTGCTGCTCACGCTACTGGGGCTAGCATCGCTATTCATTTTGTTCCGCATCGTCACTCCAGAGACACCGACGCTCGTTGCCCGCCCGCAGCAGATGATTTTGCTGAATCCTGAAGTGCCTGCGGAGCGCGCTTTGATCCATCGGGCGATGGATCGCAGCTTCGCCCTGCTGCCGAGTGAATCCATGGCGGTCAGCGAAGTTCCTGCCGTCTTGCTGCCGAGCTTTCGTCCTGGCACCCGTGGCTTTCAGGCCAGTCTGCGTGGGGAAGATGCGACTCACCCTAGCCCTGTGGCCGCGCCGCTCGGCGTCATGCGTGTCGAGGATGTCCTGCCGCCCGTGCCGCGTGCTACAGTGCCAGCGCCGGTGGCTCCGCGACCCGCAGCCCAGCTGCGGATGCAGGTGCAGGGTCGGCCAGTCTTGCAGTCAGGAGATCTCAGCGGCATCCTGCTCCTCGATCCTGAGCGTGTCAGGTTCCGGGTCGGGCTGGATGCCCGGGGGCGCCCACTGCTGGTGCTGCCGCTGAGCAGCTCGGAGGATCCCCAAATCCATGCTCGTCTGCACGATGCCCTGCTTGTCTCTCGCTTTCAGCCAGCAGGTCAGGGGGCAGCAGAGCTGGATTGGGCAGAGGTCACCTTCGAGTGGCAGATTGAAAAAGCCAAAGCGCCATGATCCGTCTTCACCTCAGCTCCCTCATCGTGGTGGTCATGCTGATTGGCGTCACCCTCGTTGTCGCGCTTTGGACCTGGACACTGTGGCAAGAGCGCCGTCGTGAGGTCCGCCGCCGTCGGATTGCCATTCAGTGCCGCATTTGCAGCTGCACCTATACGCCGACAGAGCAGGGAGCTGTCAGCACCTGTCCTTCCTGCGGCAGTCGTAACCAGCGCGGTGCACTGCGCCCCATTTGATCCCATGTCCACGCCTGCCGACCGCATCGCCCATCTGCGCCAGTCCATGCCTGCTGAGGGCATGTTTCGGGACAAAGAATGGCTGCTCTCGCCCGATGCCTTTCCTCTGAGTCTGGACATGATCGCTACGCTTGAGGCACTGGGGCCTGCTTTGCGTGCTTTTCAGCGTGCCTGTGATCGACTTTACCAAGCGAGCCTCGTGCAGCCTGAGCTTGCTTGGGTCGCTGCGCTCATGGATCAGGGCAAACCCGAGCGCGTGGTCAAGCTCGGTCGTCACACCCGGTGGCGGGACGACTTGCCCGGAGTGCTGCGCCCAGACCTCGTGCTCACGGAAGAGGGTTTCACTCTGGCGGAGATCGACTCGCTGCCTGGCGGCATCGGCCTGACAGCTTGGATGAACGAGACTTACGCCGATCTTGGTCAGGCGGTGATCGGTGGCCGTGAAGGCATGATCGACGGTTTTGCGTCCGCTTTCCCCCGAGAGGACATTTTGGTCTCTCGGGAGTCAGGGGACTACCAGCCGGAGATGGAATGGCTGGTCGGTCGTCTGAATGACCGAGACAGCAGCGCCTACCCGCGCTCGGTGATGAATCCCTGGAACCTCACGCCCAGTGAATTGCATGGAGCTAGCCTGTACCGCTTCTTTGAGCTCTTTGACCTTGATGCGGTGGATCTTTCTCTGGAAATGCTGCGCATGGCAGAGCAGGGGGATTTGCACTTCACACCACCGCTGAAAGCTTACCTGGAGGAAAAACTCTGGCTGGTTCTGTTTCACTGCCCGCAGTTGCAGTTCTGGTGGCAGCAGCAGCTCAGGCCTGATGAGCTACAGCTGCTCCATCGTATCGTTCCCCAGGGTTGGGTGGTCGATCCTACGCCGCTTCCCCCCACGGTCATCCTGCCTGGTCTAGACACACACGCGTGGGAGGAAGTGCGGCGGTTTGGCAGCAAGCAGCGGGAACTGGTGCTGAAGGTCAGCGGCTTTTCCGAGATCGGTTGGGGCTCACGCAGTGTGTCCATCGGGCATGACTTGTCGCAGGAGGAATGGTCGCATGCTTTGGATGAAGCTCTGGCGGCTTATCCGCAGAATCCTTATTTGCTTCAGCGTTTTCACAAAGGGCGTAGCGTGGTCCACACGCGCTGGGATGACGCGCGCACGGAAGCAGTGCCGATGAAGGCCCGCGTGCGACTTTGCCCCTACTACTTCATTCCCCAGGGAACGGAGGAGGTGCATCTCTCCGGTGTGCTGGCCACGGTTTGTCCTGCCGATAAAAAAATCCTGCATGGCATGAAGGACGCCATCATGCTGCCCTGCGTGGCCGTGAATGCGTCCCCGATCGCGGGTTGAGGCCAGACTTCGCCCTGAGAAGAGCTGCAAGGCAGCGTGATGTGGCTCGTATAGTTTTCTGCCCAGGTTTTGCGGCATTCCGCTTGCTGTCTGTCCCCCCATGACATCCCCCCTCTCACGTCCCCTTGTTCTTCTCAGTGGCCTTTCCGCCATGCTCGGTGCACCTGCTGTGCTGGCGGAGACAGCTTCCTTTCCTCCCGAGCAGATTGAGTTCTTCGAAAAGCACGTCCGCCCTGTGCTGGCGGAGAATTGCTACGACTGCCATGCGGGGCACAAGCACGAGAATGGACTGCGCGTGGACCTGCGCTCTGCCCTGCTGAAGGGCAGCGATTACGGCAAAGTGGTGGAACCTGGCAATGCAGCTGCCTCGAAGCTCTTCAAGATGATCAGCCATGCCCCTGGGGTAGAGGCCATGCCCAAGAAGGGCGACAAGCTGAAGCCCGAGCAGATCGCCGCGATCGAAAAATGGATCGTCATGGGATTGCCCTGGCCTGCGGAAAAGGAAGTGGCCCATGAAGCTCCTGACTGGAAGAGCCATTGGGCTTTTGTGCCTGTCAAAGCTCAGCCCGGTGCGAGTGTGGATCGCTTGGTCGAATCCAAGCTCAACGCTGCAGGACTCGACTTCGCGCCGGTGGCTGATCCTGCCACACTTTGCCGCCGTATCCACGTCACCCTAACCGGTCTTCAACCCAGCTACGAGGAGGTGCAGGCCTTCATCCGTGAGCCGAATGTGGACAAGCTGGTGACTCGGCTACTCGCCAGTCCAGGCTACGGCCAGCGCTGGGCTCGACACTGGCTTGATGTCGCGCGCTATGCTGACACGGATGGTTATCAAGTCGCAGGCCGGAACATCAACTACCCCTATGCCTACACCTACCGCGACTGGGTCGTGCAGTCGCTGAATGAAGACCTGCCCTACGACCAGTTTCTGATGCTGCAAATCGCAGCAGATAAGATCTATGCCAACCAACCTGGGCACCCCTCGCTCGCCGCGCTCGGTTTCCTCAATGTCGGGGACAAATTCATCAGCGACCGTCTTTTGCAGATCGACGACCGCATTGATGTCGTCACGCGTGGCATGATGGGGCTCACCGTAGGCTGCGCGCGCTGCCATAACCACAAGTATGACCCCATTCCCAGCAAGGATTACTACGCGCTCTATTCCATCTTCAACAGCACGGAGCAGCCTGAGCAAAAGGACCTGCCCGTGATTGGCAAGGCACCCGATGAGTCCGCTTTCCGCGACTATGAAGCGAAGGTGGCAGAGATCGCCGCGAAGGAGCTGGCCTTCAAAAAAGAAGTGCACCAGGAAATCCGCAGCCGCGACCGTGTGCAGCAATATCTTGCCTTTGCCCAAGAAGCCTCAGGCATCAAAGATCGCATCGCCATGAAAGGCCGCGCAGGTCAGCTGAAGCTGCGGGACACTGTCGCTGACAAGTGGGGTGATTTTGTCCAACGTCATGCCCTGAAAGGTAAGCCACATCCGGTCATGATCGCATGGAAAGCCTTTGCCGAAGTGCCTGCGGCCGACTTTGCCACCAAGGCTGCCACGCTGGTCGCCTCGCTCACGCAGCCCACCAGCGGTTTGAATGCTGTGCCACGCCATGAGCTGACGAAGCGGCCTGTGCCGAAAAGCTTTGCCGACATCGCGCAGATGTATGCGGATATCTTCCTGACCTGTCTGGATGGAAAAGAGCCTGACAATGCCGACTGGAAGCAGGTGCGTGAGATCCTGCTCGCCGATCCTAGCCCCATGGCGGTGCCCGTGGAGCAGGCGAACGTCTTCTTCACCCGCAAGGACTTGGACAAAATCACCAAGTTCGGCAACGAGCGTGTGAAGCTGGAAAGCGAACATCCTGGGGCACCACCACGTGCCATGGTCAGTCTCGACAAGCCCAAGCCCAACGACGTGCGGGTCTTCATGCGTGGAAATCCTGCCCGTCAGGGAGATCCCGCGCCACGGGGATGGCTGACCATGTTCGGAGGTCAAACTTTCCAAAATGGCTCCGGACGTCTGGAATTGGCGCAAAAGATTGCTAGCCGAGACAACCCCCTGACGGCACGTGTCATCGCGAACCGGGTCTGGCAGCTGCATTTCGGCAAACCTCTGGTGGGACAAACCAGTGACTTTGGGGTGCAGACGACCAAGCCAGTGCAGGTGGAATTGCTCGACCATCTGGCCGCTTACCTCATGGATCATGGTTGGAGCTTGAAGCAGCTGCACCGTTACATTTTGACCAGCCGCACCTGGCAGCAGAGCAGCGACCTGACAGGACAAAAGGCACTGAAGGACGCCGATAATGAACTGCTGAGTCGCTACAATCGCCAACGACTGGATTACGAGTCCATGCGTGATGCATTGCTCCAGGCCAGTGCGGATCTCGATTTAGGCATCCAAAAAGGGAGGCCGGTGCCGCACGATGACGCCAAGGCGGATCTGCGCCGCAGCCTCTTCCTGATGGTGAACCGATATGACCAGCCGACCGTGCCGGCCATGTTTGATTTTGCCAATCCTGACAGCCACAGCCCGATGCGCTACGTGACAACAGTGCCCCAGCAGGCGTTGTTTTTGATGAACAGCCCCTTCATGTCGCAGCGGGCCAGCCGCGTGGCTGCAAAAACGGAAATCCGAGGCAGTGAGGTCGATGGACAATCCATCGCTAACCTCTACCAGCGTGTGCTGCATCGTGATCCACGGCCTGAAGAGACCGAACTCGCCCAGAGATTCCTGCATGACAGTCAGGAACTGCGTCGCCGCAGCAGTGCGTTTGTGTGGAGCTATGGCTATGGCAAAGTGGAAAAGGATGACTCCGGGCAGCCGAAGCTGGGGGTAGTGAAGCCGATGCAGCACTTTGGCCAAAGTGCCCAGACCAAGAACCGCTGGTTTCCCGCAGATGCCTTTCCTGACAAGGACTTTGGTCATCTTTTTCTGGCCGGAAATGGTGGCCATCCTGGGCGTGATTATGCCTCGGTTTTGCAGTGGACTTCCCCCTTCCCACAAGAGCGCGTGCGCCTTAGCGGTGTGCTGAAGCGCAGCAGTGAGCGTGGCAATGGCATCCGTGCGCTGCTGGTGTCGAGTCGCCAGGGAGTCATCTTCAATCGCCTTTTGAAGCCAGTGGAGAGCGTCGATGTGACGGCTGAGATCGAAGTGCAGGAGGGAGAGGTTCTTTCCTTTGTGGTGGACTGCGAAGGTAGCACGGACAGCGACAGCTACAGCTGGACACCCAAGATCGAACGCGTGAATGCCGATGGCAGCTTGGCCCTAATCACCAAATCAGACACCGATTTCTGCGGCCCTGACGGCTGGCCCCTGAACCGAACGAAACCGCAGTCGCCTCTCGCCCAGCTCGCACAAGTGCTCATGATGTCGAATGAGTTTCAGTTCCTCGACTGATCCACGCGTTCGCAGGGATTGGAGAAAGTGATGCCTGGAAGGTGTTCCGGCTGCGGAAAGCTTGACGGGCGGGAGGGGCTACCCGTATAGCCTTTCATCCCGTTATGCCATTCTCCATCCAAAACGCGAACGGTGTTCACATTGCATCTCTCCACGGTGTCCTGGACCATGCCACCGGCTCGAAGCTCATCGCGAGCGTGAAGTCCTCGGTGGACAAAGGCTGCAAGATCATTCTCGACTGCGCCCAAGTGCCCGAGATCGATCAAGCAGGCTTGCGACAGTTGGTCGAACTTCAGCACTGGTGCGTGGCGCAGGGCAGCCCCTTGATCTTGGCTGGCTTGAACCCTGCGCCGCAGGCTTTTTTGCTGCGAACGGAGGCCGAGATTCCCTTTTCGTTCAGCCCTTCGGTGGCAGTCGCCTTTCAAAACCGAGATGCGGCCAGCTTGCCGAAACAGGAGTCTTTTTCACTTTCGCAGCAGGAAGATGAACCTTCACAGACTGCCGCAGCTCAGTCTGCGCAGCCCGTTTCTCCTGGCGGGGAATCCCTACCGGTGCAAATGGCAGTGGCCTCTGAGCCGAGTCTGCCTCACCGCCCGAAAGTCATGCGTTCGCCGATTGTCTGGAATCGCTGGGACGATGGCGGCAAGGCAGTGCCAGAACCTTTGCCAGCCCCCAGCCCCGAGCCGGAGGAATTCGAGATCAAGCCGCCTAGTCATCGCAGGCTCGCCATCATCGTGGCGCTTGCAGCCCTCGCGGCCTTGGGTGGTTTTCAGCTCGCGCAATACCTCAAGGCACCTGAAGTCATGGTTGAACCTGACTTTGTCGAAGTGAACCTCGGCCAGGAACTGCCCGACGTGCGGGTGACGGTTTTTAAAGGTCAGGTGGACGTGGAGAACACGGTGCTGCCCGAAGGCGTCACGTTGGATAGCGGCGAAGAATTTCACGATGGCTGGGATTACTTTCTCACGGGGGCTCTCCGGCAGCCTGGACGACATGTGGTGAAGATTCAGGCGACTCGCGGTCAACGCCGGGCCATCCCAGCGACCCTGACTCTTTGGGTCAAAGAAAGGCAGCAAGCAGATTGGGTGTTTCATCCTCAATCGCTTCCGCTCATGGAGGGCAAGCCCATCCCTGCCACCAGCTACACCAAGATCGTCAATGGTGTTAGCTCGCTCTCGCTGCATTGGATTGGCGAGTCAGTGACAGGGTTGCAGGTGGAGCAAAAACCAGTTGGCTCTGGCAGCTGGCGCATGACGGGTAAACCTGAAAAGGCAGGCAAGTTCCAAGGAGAATTCAGGGTGATCCGAAAGGATGGCAAGCTAGAGACACGTGCCTTCGAGATCGAGATTCGTGCTCGTCCTCAGGCTCCGATGGATAGCCCTGTGGCAGCAGCTTTACCCCTCCCCGAGCAGCCCCAGTCAATGGGGGGCACCCCAGCAGCGCCCCTGACTCCAAATTCGATGCAGGCGTCACCTGCGACTCCGCTGACCGCCTCCCCGACCTCCTCTGTTGAAGTGCAACAAGTGAGCTTGGATCAAGCCGCGATTGATGACCGCATGCGCACGTTTTTGATGGAACGGATCGAAAAAGCCAACCGTCACTTCACCAACAAAGACAAGGAAATGCTCCGCACCATTGTTTCGCGGCTACGCCGCGCAGTGCGGGTCGCCACGGTTTCATTTGGACACAACGAACACAGACTGAAGCCTGAGCAGGTGCATGACATCCAAGCTGCTCTCCAGAAGCCCGAGGTCGCAGAGCTACTGTCCGATGCAGACTGTCAGGTCTTGGTCGTAGGCTATGCCTCCATGACCGGGAGCCAAGCCATCAACATCCGTCTCAGTCAGTGGCGTGCGCGCTCCGTGAATGAAGTGATTCGTCAATCCTTGGGCCGTGGGGCAGATCTATGCGGTGATTATGGCCCAACTGAAATACTCTCTGATGAAGAAGGTGGCAATCGAGTTGTTGAAATCTACGCAGGCCTGATCCTCATCAGCAAAGTTGAAGAAATCCTCGCGGATTCCTTCAAAAATGATTTCAATCAACGTCACGGAGGACGCTGAGATCAATCCACACGCTTGGCGCGCGGTTCGCGTGCAACCGTGTCTTTGGCACCAGCACTCGTGACGAAAGGACCATCAGCCATTGGAGCGGGGCGAGTGAAGCCGACCTCGGGCAGATCGCTGGGTTTGCCTGCGAGTGGGAAGTCTTTTCTGAGGGGGAAGTAAGGGTAACCTTCCCACATCAAGATCCTCTTGAGGTTGGGATGGCTTGAGAACGAAATGCCCATCATGTCCCACACCTCACGTTCATGCCAATCTGCGGTCGGCCAAATCGAAGTCACGCTTGGCACCGATTCACCGTCTGGGATTTTGCTCCGAATCCGCAGGTGGGCGTGGTGAGACAAGCCATACAGCTCATAGACCATTTCAAAACGAGGCTCTTCCCCCAGCTGATCCAAAGCAGAAATATCCACCAAGTAATCGAATGCCAATTCGTCGCGGCAATACTTCAAGACCGCAGGAATGGCACTGAATGCAATGTGCAGGGTCTGCTCACCCCGGAACTCAGTGGAATGCAGTGCTGCGTCTGAGAACTTTTCCTTCAAGGCCTCAACCATTTGAGAGAGAGTCATGGTCTTCTTTGATGAATCACAGTTTAGGTTCCGTCAATTAAGCGACGAGTTCCTGTATCAGTTCCTTTTTCTGATCCACAATGGAATGCTCGGTCTCGATCTTCTTCTGCAGACGCATCAGACCTTCTAGCAAAGCTTCTGGCCGTGGAGGGCATCCTGAAATGTAAACATCCACAGGAATGAGGTTATCAATGCCCTGCAAGGTCGCATAGCTGCGATACATGCCACCGCTGGAAGCACAGGCACCCATGGCAATGCACCACTTCGGCTCGGGCATCTGGTCCCAGATGCGCTTCACCGCCAATGCCATTTTGTAGGTCACCGTACCTGCCACGATCATCACATCTGCCTGACGGGGGGAAAAGCGCATCACTTCCATGCCAAAGCGGCTCAGGTCATAGCGACTGCAAGCCGCAGCCATCATTTCAATCGCGCAGCAAGCCAACCCCATGGGCATGGGCCAGAGTGAGTTTTTGCGCATCCAATTCACGGCTGCATCGAGTTTCGTGATGATGACATTGCCCTCGATTTTGGAGTCGTAGGCAGCAAGTGTTTCAGCGGATTCAGCGGGTGCAACCATGGTCTTGAGAGGGATAAGATTCCATGAAATACGCGCCAGCCATCTGAGGGGCAACCCGTTTGTGAAAGTTTTCACAAGCTAGCCGTGCCTACCTTCCTGACACCGAATCGCGAGGCACAATCTTTCTCGAAAGCACACACAGGGCGATTCGAAAAGCCAGTGCAGAAGTCGTCTCTCCGGCGCGATGGGATTCGATCTGAGCTGATCTTCTTCAATGAGCCTCCAACCAGTCAAAGTCACTCAACTTGCCCAAGGCTAGACTAACCTGATGAGTGGGTTTCTAGAAAGATCATAACTCAAAAGGGGGCCTCGCTGCCTGTCGAAGCTAGTTCGAAAACGTCAGAGATCGGTCAAAACCGTCTGAGATGTGAGATTTTAGTGTTTCATTTTTGATAATTTTCAGAATCAAATCAGAATTCTGTCAGCTCATTATCATTTATAAAAAGCAAAGATAAATCAAAATTAATAAAATTGAACCCGATTAAACTGTTGAAAATCAACAAATTAATCGGTTAGCGAATTGTGTGGCGGTCAAAAAAGAGAACCGAATTTCTCAATTTACAGAAATTCTACAAAAGCGCGTTTTAGAGCTTGCGATAATTCTGGTTTTTGATATAAATACCATAGCAACAGCAAATACCGCTATGAAGAACATCATCACTCTCGCCCGCACCGCACTCCTGGCCGCCTTCGCTTTGATTGCTCAAGTGGTTAGCGCTCAGAGCCCGCAGCAAATCGCTGCGATGCGTCAGCAGGAGTGGGCTCAGTATCAGCAAGAACTGGCTGTCTATCAGCAGCAGATGGCGGTTTATCAGCAGCAGTTGGCTGCTTACAACGCTCAGCGTGCCATGGCTGCTCAGGCCCCCGCAGCACATCCCTCGGCTCAAGCTGGCAGCCTGATTCGTCTCCAGGGCAACATCGCCGCCTGCTCGGCTAGCCTGCCTGTGCAAGTTCAGTATGTTATCAATGCTGCGAATCATCTGCAGGAAAGCCCTTATGTTCGCGGACGTGGCCATGGCCGTGTTGAAGACAATGCCTATGACTGCTCCAGCTCGACCTCCTACACCCTCATCAAGGCTGGCCTGCTAAAGTCCACTCTCACTTCGGTTGGCTTCGCCAGCTATGGCCAGCCAGGTGAAGGCCGCTTTATCACGATCTGGGTGAAGCCAGGAGAGCACGTCTTCATGACCATCTGCGGTCTTCGTCTGGACACAAGCGGTGGCAAGGTGGGCGAAGGTCCACGCTGGCGCACCAAGGGCCGTAGCTACGCTGGTTTCTTTCCACGTCATCCTTTTGGGCTTTGATTTTCAAAAATGAGACTCACCCAGGCTTAAAGTCGCTTTAATGATACCTGCCATAATTTGCTGAACGAAAATTTTCTCAAAAACAATCTACTGAAATTCTCAAAACCATGAACACCCCCACTCCGACATTCACTTCTGATAGTTCTGTCAAAGCCAATGCGAAGCCCACTTGCCCTCTGGGTTGGACGGACATGGGTGCTTTTCCGGCCCCATCCAGTGTTCAGGTGCCGTTGACACAGGCAGCCAAGCAGACGGGCTCACCGAGTGCTGTTGGATGTCATGCTGAACATTTGAATCATTCAGCACCGCGCTCCTCCACGCATGGCACGAGCTTTTGGACTGCTATGAGCCTGCGTGCTTCTCTGCTCTCAGGATGGTCATGAAGATCAAGGCCCGCATGCGCAAATGTCGGGTTTCACAGACCAAGTTGCCAATCAATCTGTTCCTAGCAGTGCGACAGCGATCGAATCGACTAGTGGCATGGCAGTTCGTGTTAACCGAAGTCTTCCCTGATGTTCCTCGATCAATCCATCTTGGATCAAGTTGAGCAGCAGCGTCTCTTCGGACGCGCGAATGTGGCCTCGGTGAAGACCGCGTTGAGTTCGCAATTCCAAGCCAAAGCGTTCGGTTCTGAAGTCAGAATCCGTTAAGTTTTCCGCAGGCAAGGCAGGACTTGCGTCATCAGCGATCGCTTTGAGATAGCCCTGTGTATCTGGCATGTTCTGCCACCGTCGAGGGTGAATCGTGCTCCAGGCACCGGGTCCAAGCCCAAGATAGTCCGCACCCATCCAATACGCGGCATTGTGCGCTGATGCATGGCCCGGTTGGGCGTAGTTGCTGATTTCGTAGTGTTCGTAGCCTGAGGCCTCGAGCAGGTCGTGGGCATGGAAGAAAAAAGAAGCGTCCCGTTCTTCATCCACCTGATATTGGCCACGCTTCAAGCGCTCAAAAAAGTCGGTGTCCTCCTCGTAATTGAGGTTGTAGGCAGAGATGTGGTTAGGCTTCAATCGCAGCGTTGTGTCGAGCGTGTGTTGCCATGCCTCCATCGACTGACCGGGAATGGAGAACATCAGATCCAGGTTGAGGTGATCGAAGCCAGCTTGCTGGAGCACCTGATAAGTTTCGATGGCGTCTTCGGGCTCGTGGTCTCGGCCCAAGGTCTTCAGCGTCGCGCGATCCCAAGCTTGAATGCCAAGGCTGACACGATTCACCCCGCAGTCGCGCATCATCATCGCCTTGTTGCGGGTCACGGTTCTCGGGTTGGCTTCACAGGTGAATTCCATCCCTTGGCTCATGGGCAGCCGATCCCGAAGACCTTGGATGAGTCGGTAGAGATGAATTTCACTCAGTGCTGTCGGTGTGCCTCCGCCGAAGTAAACGGTCTCAAGAGGCGCATGGATCAGAGACTGATGACGTTCAGCTTCTTTCAGAACAGCATCGACAAACTCTCCCATTGGTGTGGCACCAGGAGTGTGCTTGTAAAAGCTACAGTAAGGACAGATCCTGTGGCAGAAGGGAATGTGGACGTAGAGGTGTCGCACGCGCTCGTGGCTAAAAATCAATCGGCCGCGTCGGCTTCTGGGCTCTCGGTCGCTGCTTTGCGTTGGCCTGCTTCACGATCCAAAACGAGCAAACTCGCAGGATCGTTGCCAGCCAGCTTCAAGCGGTCGAGCATGTCTTTCACCGACTTCTCTTCTTCCATCTGCTCATTCAGGAACCAGAGCAGTAGATTCTTCGAGGCGTGATCTTTGACTTGTTCAGCGACTTCAAAGAGGTCGTTGATTTGTTGGGTGACTTTTTGCTCCTGCTTTAGGCTGTGTTCAAAGACATCAATTGGGCTTTTGAAGTCTGCTTTGGGTTTGGCGATGGGTTGCAAAACCACCGCAGCGTCGCGATCCACCACGTACTGGTAAAACTTCAGCGCGTGCATGGTTTCTTCTCGGCTCTGATTGAACATCCATTTCGCAAAACCAGAGTAGGGGGTCTGCTCAAACCAAGCCGACATGGCAAGGTAAACGTAGCTGGACGACATCTCATTGTTGATCTGTTCATTCAACAGTTTGGCGAGTTTCGGATTGAGAGTCATGGTAGTGGGGTTGGAATTGGGTCTTGGGTATCAAAGCACGTTTCTTCCAGGTGTGCCTGTGAAAAATCGCAGACGCTAAGGCTGGCGGGAACAGAGTCTCCAGGATTGAGATTGAGCTTGGACTCGTGTTGAAGGCGAAACGCGATGATTGTTTTGCCGTTTGGCAATTCAGCGTGCCAGGTGCGCTCATCGTGTGGACGAAGAAGCGTGACTCGAGTGTGCACTTGGGTTGGAATCATGGGGCCTGGATGGCTTTGCGAATGGTAGTGGTTTGTTTGGGCGCGGCAGTATCCCACTTGAGTTGAGCCTGCTCAAAAACTGATCGAGCGAGCACCATGTCCACGGCTCGTTGCAGCACCTGATCCTTGGGTGCTTTCGGGCTGCTGGCAGAGTCGAGGCCCGCACTGCGCAGGATGAAATCGTCAAGTTCAGGATTCCTTCGGTTCACCAAGGCAGCTTCGTTGTAACGTGCACGCTGCGACTCGGCAAAGCTTTCTCTCAAGCTCATGCGTCGATCCGCAGCAAAGAGTTGTCGTTTCATGCCTGTAGGCAAGCCAATCGGGAAATCAGGAGTCAGGCCTTGCCCAAAAAGGGAGCTATTGTCTGGCAGTTGCATTTCTGCTCGTGCGTATCGAATGGACCAGGCGGCATCCAGGGGGCGTGTCTCAAAGCGAACGGTTGCGCCGCGTGTTGATGTGCCGATGAGGATCGCTTGGCCACGATGTTTCAACACAGCCGCGATTGTTTCCGCAAGATTGCAGCAATCTTCATCGATCAAAAGGAGGCTGGAACCTGCCCAGACTGGTTTTTGATGGCTGATGAAAAGCTGCGCGCGTTCGGTCTGAGCCTGCTTGAGTTTAAACATGAGCTCGCCTTCAGGCACGAAGCACTCGAGGATGGCTGCGGCAATATCGAATTCTCCAGGCATCGCCGGGCTGCGAAGGTCGAGGATCAGATCCTGAACGTTCTGCTCGGCATAAGTCTTGAGCCGCTCTCGAAACGACTGCACTTCTTTGGGGCTAAAGGATTGGAAGCGCGCGTAGGCGAGGGTTGTGGTCAGTTTTTCAGAGATCAGGCCTTCTGCCACGGCAGGTCGCAAAGCATCTGCGTTGCGGATGAGCGAAGCCCCAAGATCCAGTTCCTGGAGCAATCCGCGGAGAGCTGCTCGGCCTAGAGTGGAGTGGTCCAGTTCATTCGCCCGGATGTATTCGCTGCGGAGCAGTTGAAAGGCATTTTGAACCGCTGCCTGCGACAGTTGGGGCGGCTCTTCTAAACGATTAGTGTCGGTGGAAGCAGCGTGGAGCCAAGGAGCCATGCTGATGCCAAGGATACTCAGGTGAAAAAAAAGTGCCTTCATGCGACAACATGGTGGTTCAGGGCATGCACCGTGTGCTTTGTGTAGCTCCAGGCATGATGCTGGGCAATGGCGCTGCTTACGTAGCTTTTGGCGCGTGCAATGGCTTCCCCCAGGCCTAAGCCTTGGCCTAGCCCTGTCGCAATGGCAGCTGAATAGGTGCAACCTGTGCCATGGGTCTGCACGCCAGGAGTACGCTCGGCTTCGAACCAGTGCATTTCCCCCCGAAGGCAGGCCACGTCAGCCGCCTTGTTTTCCTGGAGATGGCCACCTTTGACCAAAACGTTGGTTTGAAACCGTGCAGCTAAGTCGCCAGCACACGCTTCCATGTCATGGCGTGTCTTCACCGGTTTTTGCCAGAGGACTTCGGCTTCATCCATGTTGGGCGTGATCACCGTTGCGAGAGGAAGCAGACAGGTGCAGAGAGCTTCAATGGCAGAGTCGAGCAAAAGCTTACCTCCGCTGGTCGCGACCATCACAGGATCAACCACAAGGGGAAGGTGCTGCCCGAGTCGCGCCCAGGTTTCCGACACTGCACGGACCTGTTCCTCACCGCCTAGCACGCCTGTCTTGGCAGCTTGGATCGGAAAAGTCTCCAGAAGGATCTGCACCTGATCTCGGATGATGGCCGCATCCATCATGCGGATCAGGGAGACTTGGCCTGGCGTTTCAGAAACGACACTCGTGACCGCCGTGAGACCATAGCCACCGAGCGCAAAAATGGTCTTCAGGTCAGCCTGGATACCCGCACCTGCCGAACAATCTGAGCCGGCGATGCTCAGGATCGGGGACGGGCAGCCAGGGCTGGCAGACATGATTGGGCGAGTAAACCAGGGCTTCAGTTCGCAGCGATTTCTTCGGCGACCCGAGGCGTGGATTCGGCGGAGAACTTCAGCCGTTTTGCTTCGGGATCGAAGCCGACGGTCACGGTGTCTCCTTCGCGGACATCTCCACGAAGCAAGTGCTCGGAGAGAGGATCTTCAATGTTTTTCTCCACGGCACGGCGCATCGGTCTAGCTCCATACTGAGGGTCGTAGCCTTCCTTCATCAGGAATTCGATCGCGGTGCTGTCGAGTTTGATGTGGATGTTGCGCTTCTTGAGGCGGTTCACGACTTTTTCGACTTCCAGATTCACGATGGTGGCTAGTTGCTCCTTCTCCAGCATCTTGAAGACAATCAAGTCATCCAGGCGGTTCAGGAACTCAGGCTTGAAGAATTTCTTGGCCGTGTCCTGGATCTTGCCTTTGATGGCGTCGTTGTCGGCATGGTCTTGCTGCATGGCCGCAAAGCCTAGCGTGGTCTGACGCTTGATCTGTTCAGCTCCGACATTGGAGGTCAGGATGACGATCGTGTTTCTGAAGTCGATCTTACGACCGAAGTTGTCGGTCACCTGTCCTTCTTCCAGAATCTGGAGCAGCAAGTGCATCACATCTGGATGGGCTTTTTCGATCTCATCGAACAAAACGACACTGTAGGGGCGACGACGCACGGCCTCTGAGAGCTGGCCTCCCTCTTCATATCCGACATATCCAGGAGGCGCACCAATGAGGCGGCTAGCGGTGTGCTTCTCCATGTATTCCGACATGTCGAGCTGGATCAAAGCCTCGGCACTGCCAAACATGAATTCTGCCAAATTCTTGGCCAAGAAGGTTTTGCCAACACCTGTCGGGCCGAGGAATAGGAAGCTACCGATGGGGCGACGCGGGTCCTTCAGATCGGCGCGGCTGCGGCGCAGCGCTTTGCTGATCGCAATGACGGCCTCATCCTGGCCAATGACCTTGCCTTTCAACTCTTCTTCCATCTTCAGCAGCTTGGCAGCTTCGGCTTGTTCCATGCGCTGGAGCGGGACGCCCGTCCATTTCGAAACGATCGCCATGACATCATCCTCGCTGACGGTCACAGTGGATTCTTGATTGTGCTGGCGCCAGTGAGCCAAGATGTCGTCGTAGCGTTTTTTGGCGTTCTTTTCGCGATCACGAAGACGTGCAGCTTTTTCGAAATCCTGATCCTTGATGCAGGTTTCTTTTTCCACACGGATCTGCTCGATCTCAGCGTCGATGTCCTTGAGTTCAGGTGGCCGTGTCATCGCAGCGATGCGGCAACGTGAGCCTGCTTCATCCATGATGTCGATGGCCTTGTCAGGCAGGAAACGTGCGGTGAGGTAGCGTGAGCTCAACTGCACCGCTTGGCGGATGGCCTCATCGGTATAGGTAGCTTTGTGGTGCATTTCATACTTGCCTTTTAGACCCATGAGGATCTTGATGGCATCATCCACAGAGGGTTCTTCCACCTTCACCTGCTGGAAGCGGCGCTCCAGGGCGCTGTCCTTTTCGATGTATTTGCGATACTCGTTCAGCGTGGTGGCTCCGATGACCTGCATTTCACCACGGCTCAGAGCGGGCTTGATGATGTTGCTGGCATCCATCGTGCCTTCGGCGGAGCCTGCGCCCACCATGGTGTGGAGTTCGTCGATGAAAAGAATGACGTTTTTGGTGCGGCGAATCTCGTCCATGACGGCTTTGATGCGCTCCTCAAACTGGCCGCGATACTTGGTGCCTGCCACCATGAGGGCGAGGTCGAGGGTGATGACGCGCTTCTCACGCAGGATCTCTGGCACGTTGCCATTGATGATTTCTTGAGCGAGTCCTTCAACAATAGCAGTCTTGCCCACACCCGCTTCGCCAATCAGCACTGGGTTGTTTTTGGTGCGACGGCAGAGGATCTGGATGACACGCGCAATCTCTTCGCTGCGTCCGATGACGGGATCCATTTCACCTTGCTGAGCGAGTTCGGTCAGGTCACGGCCAAATGCTTTGAGCGCAGGAGTTTTTTCGTTCTTTTTCTTCTTCTTGCCAGGGTCGTTTTCGCCTTTGCCATCTGGCGTGACGGGATCGCTGTTCTCTTCTTCCTCTTCGTCGTTAGAGCTAAAGTTGGGGTCAAGCTCACGCAAGATTTCGTTGCGAGCTTTGTCCAGATTCACGTCCAAATCGCGCAGCACCTGCGCTGCCACCCCTTCGCCTTCACGCAGTAGGCCGAGCAGGATGTGCTCGGTGCCGACGTAGCTGTGCGTCAGGGCTTTGGCTTCTTTGCTGGCCAGTGCGAGCACCTTCTTCACGCGTGGTGTGTAGGGAATGTTGCCCACCATCTTGGTTTCTGGGCCAGAACCGACTTTTTGTTCGACATGCAGTCTCACCGTTTCCAGGTCGAGACCGAGCTTGCCAAGAACATTCACAGCCACGCCTTGGCCGAGTTTGATCAACCCAAGCAGGATGTGTTCGGTGCCGACATAATTGTGGTTAAAGCGGTCTGCCTCTTTGCGGGCGAGTGCCAGAACCTGTTGTGCGCGTGGGGTAAAGTTATTCATCACTGTAGAAACGATAGGAAAGCCGAAACAGCTTTTCTGTTTGAGAAAAATCTAGGCTGCTGATCCCCTGTTGCAAGCCCCCCTCCTGAAATTTGCATTTACCGAGCGGCTAGGGGGAACTTTAGCGGCCAGATAGCAGCCAACCTGCCAGCAAAACGATCACCAGAACAATCGCGACGCCCTTCCAGAACTTTTGGGCGGATTGCAGTCGCCCTTGTGGTTCTTGCCCGCCAAATTCACGGGCGATGAATTCATCGTAATCAAAGTCATTTGTGGGAAGGTCCAGGCCATCCTGTTCAGCGTCTTCATTCCATCCGGACTTGGCACAGGAGCCGCACTCATCGCAGGCCAGGGCACCACGTGGGACCCACTCGCCGCAGTTGGGGCATTGCCCGGGTGGCTTGAAGCGCGCCATGAGATGGGTGGGTGAAGCTTAGATCATCCCCAACTTCATTTTCCCTTCGATGGAGATCATGCCTTGGTTCCAGGCAGGCTCCCAGACGAGTTCCACGGCGGCATCGTCGATTTCTTCAAGGGTCATGATGCGGCTTTGGGCATCGGCGGCAATGGTCGGTCCCATGCCACAGCCTGGAGCCGTTAGCGTCATTTTCACCACGGCTTTGCTTTTGCCATCTTCAGTTTGCTCCACACGGCAGTCATACACCAGACCGAGGTCCACGATGTTGACGGGAATTTCTGGGTCATAGACATTTTTGAGCTGAGACCAGACTTGAGCTTCCAACTCGGTCGCATCTTCAGGAATGTTGGAGGATTCTCCTTCATGTTCCTTTTTGTCTGCCTCGGGGTCGATGCCCAACGCATCGGCATCCTTTGCGCTGATGCGGGCGAGACCGAAGTCTGTGGCGACCGTGTAGGTGCCGCCGAGCGATTGGGTGATGATGACCTTCAGGCCCATTGGCAGCTGGATGCTGTCACCGCTGGGGATCTGGATGGCTTCGACTTCGCGCTTGAGTTCAATGGAGGAATGCATGGCTTGGATGGGTTGCGCAGATTTGAGCAAGAAAACGTGGTCAACCCGGCTTTGGACGGTTCAGAATGCAGCCCTGCGGAGTGGTGTCAACCCGGCCCACGAACTCAGCTGTCCTTCTTTTTGCCAGGATCGAAAAAGATCTTCACGTCTGCTTCGGTCGTTCCGAGCAGTTCTTGGGCGCGCTTCAGTGCATTCCGCGTGGCTAGATTCGGATTGCTGGGGCTGGCCGGGAAGATGTTTTCCCGCCCGAGCACGTCCACCAGTCCTGAATCGCGCAGCACACGATGCACGTCCTTTAGGACACCGCTGATGAGCAGTTCGCGGCCTTCTTTGCGCAAAAGACGAATCAAATCCTCCAGCGCCAGCACGCAGGTGGCATCCAGGTGGCGTGCATTTTTCAGCCGCAAAATGATCACGCGTAGGTTGGGATCACCGCAGGTTCGCTGAATCTGTGTGCGGAAGAGATCGGCGGCACCAAAGAACAGCTCTCCCTCCACGTGCACGATGGAGACAGAGGGGTTTTGGCGAGTCCCAGTTTGGCTCGCTTCGGCGAGATCCCCCTCTTGGGTGAATTCATATTCCACCAGGCGTGGTTGGCTGACCTTGCGCAAGTAGAGCATGACGGAAATGCCCACGCCTGTGAAGATCGCCACATGCAGCGGCACCATCAGCGTGGCAGTGAGGGTGGTGAAAAAGACCAGTGCATCCGAGCCCGTCGCGCTGAGGCAAACGCGGATGTGGCGGCGATTCACCAGCGAGACAGCAACGCAGATGATCAGCACTGCGAGCGAGGCCCTGGGGATGTAGCCGACGAGTTGGCCTAGCGTCAGCGCACCCAGCAGGCAGAAGAGGCCATTGAACAAAGCTGCTACGGGAGTGCGCGCTCCGGTTTGGTAGTTCAGGGCGCTGCGTGTCAGAGAGCCCGAGCAGGGCATGCCGCTCAGGTAGGCGCAGGCTAGATTCGCCATGCCCAGGCTGAACATGTCTTGGTTGGGGTCCAGACGTTGCCCTGTCACACTGGCCAGGGTCTTGTTCATGGAAGCACTTTCCAAGGTCGCCAAGAAGGCCAAGGCGACGGCGAGGCCGAAAAGGTGACTGAAGTCCGAGAAAAACCGGGGTGAGACAAAGTCTGGAAAGCTGGGCAGCAGGTCAAAAAAGCCGAAGCGTGCATCCGCATAGGTCGAGATTTGCAGGCCGAAGCCCGTGGCCACGGTCGCCAAGCTAGCGCTGGTCACCAGACTGAGGGCCAGAGTCGGCCAGCGCGGGCGCAGGTAGCGCAGGGTCACGTAGATCATCGCCGTCAATAGAGCGACCACCATGCTCTCCCAGTGTGCATCTTTGAGATGCGTGGCGAGATGGATCCAGATGCCGGGCAGAGTCCGCCTCTGAACGCTGCTGCCGTCTTCCAGAATGGCCGTCATGGAGATGTCCAGGATGGAGGCAAGCTGACTGGAGATGATAAGCAATGATGCCCCGGTGACATAGGCCACCACGACGGTGCGGCTGATGTATTGCGCCAGCTCTGCCACACGCAGGAAAGATCCGAAGAGCAAGAGAGCCCCAACCATGAAGACCAACAAGGGCATCATGCCCGCCCGATCCAGCTCTGGACCTGCGGCAAAAAAGGAAAAAATCATGAACGCCGTGGCATTCGTGGGCCCAAGGATCGTGTAGCGCGAGCTGCTGAAGAGGGAACCTGTGATGCCCGAGACCGCGCTGCACATGGTGCCCGCCTGAAGCGGCAGACCTGCCAGAGCGGCGTAGGCCATGCCCTGTGGCAAATCGAGCAGCGACACGGACATCGCGGCGCGCAGATCCGCACGCAGTCGGCGGGGGCCGTAGCCGGCCATCCAGCGGCGAAAGGGCAGGGGATCCAGGGTGCTTTCCGCCAGGGTCGTCTTCAGCCACGTCCGGCTTTGCCAGAGCAGATGCCGCAGGATCTGCCGGAAAGTCGTGGAGTTCTCAGGAGGGGCTGACACGGCAGCAGCTCAGGAAAGAGGTCGCTGGGCACTCGCCGCACGACTCGCCTCGAAGCGAGCGGAGGCAATCACGAGCGGCGTCCAGAAAACCAGGGGTTCAAAGCGAGGCACGCTCAGCATGGTAAAGAGGCTATCCCCATCGAAAAGCAAAGCCACCGCCCCAAAACAGGCGAGGACAAACCAGAGCGATTCACCTTCGCGTGCCAGCTTCCAGGCTCGCTGCAGGCCCCAGCCGGTCAGAAAAAGCACACCGAGCAGAGCAGGCACACCCCCACGCACGCCAGCATCCAGAAAGACGCTATGCAGGTGCTCAGGATACCACCAGAGTGAGCATGACCAGGCATCGTTTGAGGACCACAGGCCCTTGCCGAAAAGCCAGTCTTGCCAGGTTGTCATGCTGCTAAAAGCTGCCGTGTAGATGGCAAAGCGACCATTGTCACCCCGCTCCACAGCTCGCATGGCAGGGTTGGGGGGGATCACCCCGAACTCTTGGGACTGCGATTTCACCGTTTCCGTGGCCACGCCGAGATCTGCGGCGAGGTTTTCCGCCGCGAGGCGACTGAGAATCGGTGCGGAAAGCTGAAAGCAAGCCATGCAGGTCAGCAGCACGGCCATGGGTTTCCACGCAGCGCGCCATCTCTGCGGCAAAAGCCAGGCGATGTGTGCCACCGTCAGCGCCATCAGGGCACCGCGGCTCAGCGTTTGCAGCGTGGCGAAGATCAAAAGGATCGTCGCCAACAGCCAAGCGAAGTATTTCCACCTCGCTGAAGAACTCGCCGACTCTCGCCAGCGAAAGCTTGCCCACACGGAGGCAAAACCAAAAGTCATGCCAGAGCACACCGTGTTCCAGCCGCCATAGACGAACCAGTTTTTCAGAGGCATGCCGATGCTGGAACCCTCCGAGAGCAGGGAAAAGATCGTGTAACTGGCCACCGCGGTCAGAGTGGCCGCTAGCACCAAAGTCATTCCCATCCAGGAAGGCGAGCGCGGCTGCTTTCCGACCTGCCAGAGCTGGCCCAGGGTCAAGAGCATGAAGAGAGAGCCAGCCCAGCCCCAGCTGAATGAATTCAGCGTCATCCCTGGAGATTCCAGCAGGCTGGATCGAGCCATGCCCAGGAGGAAAATCACTGCCACGCCCTGCATCCAGCGATCTGCCCGCCAGGCTTCCCAGATGAGACTGCGGGCTTCACTGGCCAGCAGGGTACTCAGGCAGGCGGTCATCCAGCCCAGCTGCAGCCACTGATTGTGCATGGCGTAAAAGCCCAGGAGGAAACCCACCATCGAAATAGACAACAGACGCGTCTGTGTCTGGGCTTGCTCTCCCAGCCCAACCCTAGGGGAGGCTGGTGCAAGTTGCCAAGTCAGGGCTGTGGACGGTTGAACGGGAGTTTCAGCCATGAAGAGAATCTGGAAAATTTACAGGCTAGCAGGCAATTGTCATCACGAGCTTTTGCCGGGCAGCCTGTGGCCGCGATCACCCTAGCCAAAGGGGAATGCGGCGAAGGGCATCTTCATTTCACTTTGAAGAGCTCGACATCAAAGATCAGAGCTTCATTCGGGCCAATGTCACGGCCAGCTCCACGCGAGCCGTAGGCCAGACGGGAAGGAATGAAAAATCTGAACTTGGAGCCTTCTTTCATCAGCTGCACGCCCTCAGTCCAGCCGGCGATCACACGGTTCAGCGGGAACTCAATGGTCTGCCCACGACGGTAGCTGCTGTCGAAGACACGCCCATCGATCAGTGTGCCTTCGTAGTGCACCTCCACGGTGTCCGTGGCTTTGGGGCTCTTGCCGGTCCCTTCGGTGATGATCTTGTATTGCAGACCACTGGCGGTGACGTGTACGCCTTCTTTTTTGGCGTTGTCTTCGAGGAATTTTTCTCCTTTGGCGAGGGCGATGTCAGACATGAGTTGAGGCGAGGGGGTGGGTAAAAAGAGATGGCAGAGATGAGCGTGATCCACGCAGGTCAGGCAGCGAGGGCCTCAGCCACACCTTTGAAGAGGTAATAGCCCCAGCCTTTTTCTGCCTTGTTCCAGTCGCGGTCATAATGAGTGTCTTTGGAGACAAAACGCTCGGGGTGCGGCATCAGCCCGAAGACGCGTCCGGTCTCGTCCTGCAGCCCGGCGATGCCAGCACTGCTGCCGTTGAAGTCAGTGCCATAGAGCAGCGCGCCGTGGCCATCCTTGACATATTTTTCCGCGTCGCCTGCCTCACCGACGAAGCGACCTTCCGCGTGTGCCACGGGCAGCTCGAAGTGATCGGGCAGAAGGGCCAAGTAGGGGCTGCGCGTGCTGTTTTTTTTCAGCGGCACCCAGCGGCAGATGAAGCGCCCAGATTGGTTGTGAATCAGACTGCCGCGTGGCAGGAGTTCCAGTTGTGTCAAAATCTGGAAGCCATTGCAGATGCCCAGCACATAACCGCCACGTGCCACAAATGCGCGCAGCTCATCGCCCAAGCGCTGCTGGGTCATCAGCTTGGCGATCCTGCCGCTCATCACGTAATCGCCGTAACTAAAACCTCCCGAAAAGACCACCAAATGAGCGCTTTCCAAACTCTGGGCTGACAGCTGTGAGACGGGCAGGACAGCGGTGCTGAAGCCGGCTTCTTCCAGGGCGCGAGAGGTTTCGAGATCGCAGTTGGTTCCGGGAAATTTGATCAGGAGAGCGTGTGGCATGGAAAGGGAGAAAAATCAGTGCGTGGCAGAGGTCTTATCCAGCCCCTGGGTATCAGCAAGCTTGGCTCCGGCTAGAATCATGCCGGTCTGCGTCGTCTTCGACAGGTTCGCGGCGATGAGGTCTGCATCCGTAAAGTCAGCCTCGGTGAGGTTCGCGCCCTCAAGGTTGGCGCCAGAGAGATCCGCACCGCGCAGATTCGCCTGCTGCAAATTCGCGTTCCGCATCGACACTCCGCCCAGGTCAGCGCCGGAAAGATTCGCTCCAGAGAGATTGGTGCTGTCCAGGTTTGCTCCGCTGAAGTCAGCCTGAGACAGGTTCGTGCCGCTCAGGTTCGCCTTGGTCATCGTGGTTCCCACAAAGTGTGCCCGCGTCAGATTCAGGTCATTCAGCGTCGCTCCGGCGAGATTCATGCCAGTTTCATCGAGCTTCCGGCCAGTTTTGCCTTCGCTCTCCAGCCACTGGGTGTGGGCGATGAGTTTTTCGTTCGTGATGCTTGCCATGGGGGTTAACGGGAAAGCCCACGATGACGCGGAGTGGCTTCAGCGCAAATGAAGAAGCACTCTCTAGCCTTCGTCATGCCTCCACTAGCTTCGTCTTTCCCTCTCCATTCAGCCTGTGAGCGGAGGACTTCAGCTTGTGAAATTTTTCACAAACCCGCTTGCCGCCCCCTGCCGTAGCTCAATACTGAACCCAGCGACCCCCTCCCCCATGGCGATTTCATACCTCCCCGGCAAAGAGCCCCACGCTCGCGAAAAGCGGCTGATCTTCAAAAACGTGGACCGCGCAGGCTACACGCCCAGCATCGAGTCCTTCCTGGCCGATGGTGGCTATGAGCAGCTGAAGAAAGCGCTCACCATGGAGAAGAGCGCCATCATCAATGAGGTCAAGGCCAGCGGCCTGCGTGGTCGCGGCGGTGCAGGCTTCCCCACGGGCGTGAAGTGGGGCTTCATCCCGCCTACCAACACGAAACCTGTCTATCTCATCTGCAATGCTGATGAATCCGAGCCTGGCACCTTCAAGGATCGCTACATCCTGCACCAGGACCCCCACCAACTCCTAGAGGGCATGATCATCGCCTGCTTCGCCGTCGGCGCAAAGCTGGGCTACATCTACATTCGCGAGGAATTCCCCCAGGCGGCCATCATTGTGGAAAAAGCCATCGCGGAGGCTCATGCGAAGGGATTCCTTGGCAAAAACATCCTGGGCAGCGGCTTTGACTGCGAGCTGTATGTCCATCGTGGAGCAGGTGCCTACATCTGCGGAGAGGAGACAGGCCTTATCGAATCGCTCGAAGGCAAGCGGCCCTACCCACGCATCAAGCCTCCCTATTTTCCCGCTGCCCTCGGCCTCTACATGTGCCCCACGATCGTGAACAATGTGGAGTCCCTCTGCCACGTGAAGCACATCATCCAGATGGGGGGAGCTGAATACGCCAAGCTGGGCACCCCCAACAACACCGGCACCCGCATCCTTTGCGTTTCGGGAGATGTACAAAAACCCGGCTACTACGAGGTCGAGGTGGGCAAAGTCACCATGGGTGAGGTCATCAACGATCTCTGCGGCGGGCTCAAACCCGGACGCAAGCTCAAGGCCATCATCCCTGGCGGCAGCTCCTCCAAGGTCCTGCGCGCCGACGAGACCTACAAGCTCAAGGATGGCCGTGAAATCACCATTTGGGACATCCCCATGGACTTCGATACCCTCGCCCAGTGTGGCACCATGGCCGGTTCTGGTGGCGTCATCATCATGGATGACAGCCGCAGCATGACCTGGGTCATCAACAACCTGAATAACTTCTACGCCCACGAGAGCTGCGGTCAGTGCACCCCTTGCCGCGAAGGCAGCCTATGGATGAAGAAAATCAGCGACCGCATCGTGGACGGTGAGGCCAGTCCTGACGATGTCGATCAGCTCGAAACCGTGGCCAATCAGATCGAGGGCAAAACCATCTGTGCCTTTGGCGAGGCCGCCTCCTGGCCGACGCAGAGCTTCATCAAGAAATTCCGCGATGAGCTCAAAGGTGACTGCAAGCCCGAGCTGACCGGAGCCATCCTCACTGAAGAAGGCAAACTGGCTGCCGCAGGCCTTGCTGCCTAAGTTTGTAGAAAGAAACCCATCCCCCCAACGACCCTACCGCGCCGGGCGACAAGTGAGTGATAGCTCCCGTTTCCCGGCGCGTTGGTTTTCACCCGCTCACCTCATGAAATGGACCACCTTTGCCCTCTCGCTGTTTTGCTTCGGACTCACCCTGGCCCAGGCCGCTGACAAAAAGCTCATCGTCATGATCGCAGGTCGGCCCTCCCACGGCCCCGGCCAGCACGAGCACAACGCCGGTATTCTTTTGCTGAAAAAGTGCCTCGAAGCAGGCGCGAGCTCCCAGGTCGAAGTGCGCGCCCATCTCAATGGCGGTTGGCCAGCGGCAGAAGAACTCGCCCAGGCGGCGACGGTCGTCATTTACTCCGATGGCGGAGGCGGCCACCCTGCGTTGATCGGAGATCGACTCCAGCAGCTCGACAAGGAAATGAAGCGCGGCTGTGGCTTCCTCACCCTGCATTATGCGGTCGAGCCCACGATCGAAAAGGGCAACAAGGAGTTCATCGACTGGATGGGCGGCTGCTTTGAGATCAACTGGAGTGTCAACCCACATTGGGATGCGAACTTCAAGGAACTGCCCGTGCACCCCATCAGCTCCGGCGTGAAACCCTTTGGCACCAACGACGAATGGTACTTTCACATGCGCTTCCGCCAGGGCATGGCCGGTGTCACCCCCATCCTTAGTGACGTCGCCCCCGACTCCACCATGAGCCGCCCAAATGGCCACCACAGCGGCAACCCTACCGTGCGTGAATCGGTGAAGAACAAGGAAAAGCAGCACGTCGCTTGGGCCTCAGAAAATCCTGGGGGAGGTCGTGGCTTTGGCTTCACCGGCGGTCATTACCACCGTGGCTGGGCCAATGATGACCAACGCAAGCTCGTGCTCAACGCCATCCTTTGGACGGCCAAAGCCGACGTTCCTGCCGAAGGCGTGCCCTCCACCGTGACGGAGGCTGACATGCTCGCCAACCTCGACCTCAAGCCGGGACAAGGCCTACCCGAGAAGCCGAAGAAAAAGTAAGCCCCCCGCGGCACGGCTCGCACAAGTTCTCAAGACCTGCGGCTGGCCGCAAAGGTCGCTCTGCGTTATTGCGCCCCGCTTGCGCCCCAGCGTGCGCTCATCCTTCATCTTCCCCAAATTCCTTTACAGCGGGCTCGGCCCTCCTTTCATGACGGCCCCGTTTTTCCCAACCCACCGATGACCACCAAGCTCGATCCCAAGTTTCTCCAAGCCCTTCACGAAATGGCTGCAAAGCTAGACACCCTGGAACTCGCGCCACGAGTTCATGCGGAAGCAGCTCCCGTGCTCGCCGAGACAGCTGCTGAGCTAGCGCGTCAATTGCGGGCCTACAGTGCCCAGCTCGCCGAGGCGCAGGAGGCCAAGCTCGCCGCAGATCTTGCGGAAAAAGAAGCCGCCATCCTCGCTCGTGAGCAGGCCGCTGCGGAAAAAGCGGCGGAGAAAGCTCGACAGATCGCCGAAAAAGAAGCCGCCAAACTCGCTGCCGCCGAGGCCCGCATCAAGGCCATGGAAGAAAAGGAAGCTGCCCGTCTCGCCAAAGAGCAAGCCGCCGCCGAAAAAGCCGCTGAACGCGCCCGCCTCCAGGCCGAAAAAGAAGCCGCCCGCCAAGCTGCCGCCGAGGCCAAGGCCCGCGCCGACGCGGAACGCGAAGCCGCTCGCGAGGCCGAGCGTGAAGCGGCCCGCCGTGAACTCGAAGCCATGAAGCAGGCCGCCGCCGCCCTGAAAGCCAAGCAGGAAGCCGAGCGCGAAGCCGCCCGCAAAGCCGAAGAAGAAGCCCGCGTCCGCCGTGAAGCCGCCCAAGCCAAGGCCCGCGCCGAACAAGAAGCCAAAGAACGTGCCCGCCGCGCTGCCGCCCTTGCCGCACTCGCCGCCGAAAAAGCTGCCATGGAAGCCGCCACCAAGTCAGGCCCCGAGGCCCAGTCTGCGTGATCCCCCACCCGGCGTCCCAGCTCTCGTCTCGCCGCCTCCGCCCCCAAAAAGGGAATCACCCCACTGCTCCAGTCCTCCCTCCTGGTTGAGCCTAGTTCTACCCAAGCATCACACCTATGGTAGATGGGGTGAATCAATGGGAGTGTGGAAAATGCTACCCCAAGCATCTTTCCTGGTCATTCTGGATCGATTGGCTCACGAGCCATCCTTGGACCCTGAGTGAAGGTGGATTCACCTGATGAAACTCGAAGCGACGAGAGTCTGCTTGATGTCAAGCTTCCCGAAATCAGTTAGATTTAGAAGTGAATGCCTGAAAAGATTAGTAAATTTTAGATAAAAATCAGATGATTGGCATCAATCGTATTGATTGAAATCAAGATTGGTGCGGCGATGAGTTAAGTCAATGTTGGAAAAGTGTTGATGTTCTTCTGAGTGAAATTTAGCATCTGGCTGATGCAGCAATCTTTAGCCAGCCATGCACCGTCAGGCGCTGTGCCCTACTTCTGGGCCAAGACGCTAGATGGGGACACCCCCGGCATCTCCGTGCGGGATCACTGCCTGAATGTCGGCTGCGTGGCAGAGGCGCTCATCCAGCGGTTGCCTGAGAAAGTGCGGACTCTGCTGCCGCCCGGTGCTGCTACGCTGGCAGCACTGCATGATGTGGGGAAGATCAGTGCGGGGTTTCAGGCAAAGTGTGCGCGTTACCTTGACCAACAGAACCTAACTGCAGTTGCGCTATCGGAAGGTTGGACAGACCCGGCGCGTGTCGAACGGGATCATGCCAAGCTCTCCCAGTGGTATTTGCAGGAAATCATGCGGAGGGCTGGCAAGTGGGCTCTCGCTGTCGGGGCTCACCATGGCACCATTTACGGCACACTCGGAGCGTTTCATGTACGCGGAGACATGTCGGCAAAGAGGCCTTGGGAGAAAGCGGAACGAGATGCCTTGCTGGCGGAGTTCATCACGCGTTTCGGTGCTTTGCCGACGGAGAAGCCTCGGGAGGACAACGAAGACCTCTGGTTGCTCGCGGGCTTGATCTCGGTCGCGGACTGGATGGGATCGAATGAGGACTTTTTTCCGGCGGATCGGGGTTTGGGAGAGGATGCGACTGCCCAGCGTGCGGCAGAGACTCTGGAGAGAATGCACTGGGCAGGTGGAAAGATGCGCTCACGCCCCTTCTCGGAGCTATTTGGCGACAGGCCGCCATACCCGCTCCAGCAGGCGATTCATGAATTCGCGGAGCATCCCGGTCTTTACATCGTGGAAGGTCCGATGGGATGCGGGAAGACTGAGGCTGCACTATGGGCGGCTCATCGGTTGCATGAGGCAGAGCAGAACGCAGGACTTTACTTTGCCCTGCCCACGCAGGTCACGAGCAATCGCATTCACCAACGTGTCGAGCGCTTCTTGAAGGAGGCGCTTGATGAAGCGGCCGCTTTCCGGCTCGCTCATGGTGCCTCCTGGTTGAGCGACAAACAAGCGGTGCTGCTCCAGCCTGCCGAACAAGGAAACACCGAAAGCCGTGAGCATGTGCAGGAAGGCCGCTCTTGGTTTGCTTCGGCCAAACATGCCCTACTGGCACGTTATGGCGTCGGCACCGTGGATCAGGCGCTGCAAGGCGTGGTGGCGGTGAAGCATTTCTTTGTGCGTCGCTTCGGCCTCGCAGGCAAAGTCGTCGTGCTGGATGAGGTCCACAGCTACGATGTTTATACCGGCACGCTCATCACGCATTTGATCCGTGAGCTGCTGGCGCTGCGCTGCACCGTGATCGTGCTATCGGCCACGCTGACGCAGGCGCGGCGGGCGGAATTGATTCAGGCGGCGGGTGGTGATGCGGCGATGATCCGCTCCGATGCCTATCCGCTGCTCACCGTGGTTTCCGGGGGCCAGCCGTTGATTGAAAAAGCCGTCGCGCCACCTGCGGAGCGCCACATCGCGCTGCGTTACTGCCATTTGGAACCGCAGGCCGTGCTGGAAGAGTGCCTGCGACGTTCCGAGCAAGGCCAGCATGTGCTCTATTTGCGAAACACCGTTGCCGAAGCCCAGGACGCCTGCCGCATGGCCCAGGGCATGGCCCGGGCCGGGCGGGTGAAAATCGGCCTGCTGCATTCCCGCTTTCCTTTCTTCCGCAGGGAAGAATTGGAAACAGAATGGCTGGAGCGGCTCGGCACGCAGCGCACGCAGGATGGCATGGGCTCTCTGCTTATCGCCACGCAGGTCGTGGAGCAGAGCGTGGACATCGACCTCGACTTCATCGTCTCCGACCTCGCGCCCACAGACATGCTGTTGCAGCGCATGGGCCGCCTCTGGCGTCACCCGCGTGAGGATCGCTGTGGCGCGGTTCAAGAGTTCTGGATCAATGCGCACGCGCTGCCTCATGATGCGAGCGCGGCGGAACTGAAAAAAGCTCTCGGCAAATCCGGCAAAGTCTATGCGCCCTATGTGCTGCTGCGTTCCGACGCCGTCTTTGCAAACAGGGAGTCCATTGTCCTGCCCACGCAGATCCGCGAGGTGCTAGAAGCCACTTATGGCCGCAAAAAGGAAGCCGACGAACTCGCGGCTTGGAACGAACTGCGGGAGGAGTTGGAGAAAGACCTCCAGGAACAAAAGCAACTCGCCGACTCTGCCACAAACGTGCTCGGCCAGCAGTCACGAAAAGATGCCGAAGGCCTCATGACACGGCGCGAGGGAGCTCCCACGCGGGATGTGGTGCTACTATCCTCTTGTGAACGAAAAGATGCCGATCACTGGCAGCTCACCGGTCTGGATGGTGAAAGCGTGACCGCCTCCGAGTTCCAGTGGCGCTTTGATGTGGCACGCCTGCTTTCCCGCAACCTCGTCCGTGTGCCTCGTTACCAAGTGCCGCGTCAGGAGATGCCGCCTTGGCTCAAATTGCATTCCCATGGCCCAGCCGCCTTCGCGCTCGTGCAAACCGACGGCGAATGTCTTCTCCCAGAGGCACAAGATGAGAGCGGTCTCGCCTATGACTCCTGCCTGGGCCTCCATGCACGCCCTGGGGCCAAACCCATTTTCTACGAACCCGATGACGACGATGAATTTGACTATTGACCCCTGGGTGCCGGTTTTGTACCTGCGAGGCACCCGCCAGCTCTTATCGCTGCAAGACCTCTTCGCTCAGGCGCATGAGCTGCGAGACCTCGCGGTGAAGCCGCATGAAAAAATCGCTCTGCTGAGATTGCTCATCTGCATCACGCAGGCGGCGTTGGATGGCCCAGCCGACAGCTACGACTGGAAAGAGTGCCGTGAGGCCATCCAGCCCAAAGTAAAAGCCTACCTGGAGCAGTGGAAGGCCGGTTTTGAGCTGTTCGGTGAAGGTCCGCGCTTTCTCCAGGTGCCGGGATTGAAGGCGGTAAAGGAAGAGGATGATGGAACACCAGCGACAAAGATAGACCTTACCTTGGCGACTGGAAACGGCGCGACCTTGTTTGACAATGCAGCAGGGCCAATCCGACCCGTGATCCCTGCTAGGTTAGCGCTCACCTTGTTGACATTTCAGTGTTTCTCCCCTGGTGGCCTGATCGCAAAAGCCAAATGGAATGGCGCTGACACGCCAGGAGACGGAAAGTCCAAGCATGCTCCCTGCACACCATCGAGCATGCTGCACACATACCTGATGGGTGGCTCACTGCTCGACACCATCCACCTCAACCTCCTGAACAAGGAAGAAGCCAAACACCTCGGCGCAGGCGGCTGGGGCAAACCTGTCTGGGAATTGCCCGTCACTTCTTTGGCCGATAAGGCTGCCATCGCGAATGCAACGACCAGTTATCTCGGGCGCTTGGTGCCAGTGAGCCGCGCGATCCGTCTGGAGCCGGATGGCCGCAGCCTCATCCTTGCCAACGGCATCGACTATCCACTGCTGCCCATCTTTCGCGAGCCTGCGGCCACGGTCATTCTGCGGGATGAAGAGCCTGCGGTGATTGGCGTCTCGCTCGGTCGTAGCATCTGGAGGCAGCTATCGAGCATCGCCATGAAGCGGATTGCGCAAAGCAACCCGCAGTCTGGCCCGCGTGCCTTGGTGAACGTGCCACCCGACCGCCGCACCACGCTCTGGATCGGAGCGCTCGCCACGGACAAGGCGAAGATTGAGGATGTAGTGGAGGCCGCTTACGAACTGCCCGCCAATCTCTTCGAGAATGAAGGCCGATCCTGCTATGAATCCGGTGTGGCGCATGCCGACGCCTGGAGCGAAGCGCTTTCCAAGAGCGTGAAGGCCTGCGCAGCCAAGATGAAGTTGGAACCGGTGCCCTATGAACGTGCACGGCACTTCTTCTGGACCGCCGTGGAGCAGCATGTGCCGTTGCTCATCCAAGCCGCTGCGAATCCCGCGACGTTGGGTGACTGGAAGGACACACCCTGGGGGAAGCACGTGAGGCAGGCGGCGCTGGACGCTTATGCACACGCCTGCCCGGCACAAACTCCGAGGCAGATGGAAGCCTTTGCCATCGGGCATGGCTTTCTCTTCCTCCCCAAGCCGGAAACCGAAGAAAACCAGAAGTCCCGAAGCAGTTCCAAATCCGCGAAGAACACCCAGAAAACCAAAGCGAACTCTTAAACGCCATTTCATACCATGAGCACCCCGACTGACACACCCACGCACGAGGAGCGTTTCCTTGCCGCGCTGCTCCGCATCCAGGATGACCGAGGAAAAATGGCCGCGCTACGGCGTGGCCTGAGTGACGCGACGAGGCGTGAAGCCTGGCCCGTCCTGGCCTCGCTGGGCATGGACATCGCCAACGAGGCGGCCATCACGATCGCGGCACTGTTTGCCACGCACCCCGTAGTGTCGAATGCTCGCAGCCTGGGCCAGACCTGTCGCTTCATCGCGGCAGAGAGCGGCAAGGTGAGCGACATCCCGGAGAGCTTCGACAAGCGATTCCGCCGCCTGATCGCCTGCGATGCGGTGGAGGAGGTCAGCGGCCAGCTCAGCGCCTGGATTCGGCTCGCCAAATCCAAAGGCGTCGGCGTGAACTACGCTGAACTCTACAACGACCTCTACTGGTGGTCGAAAGACCCTGAAAAGAAGCGCCTGCGCTGGGCGCGTGATTTTTGGTCGCCACGCCAGGACAGTGAACCCACTCCAACACCCGAGGAGGTCGCAGCATGAGTTATCTCACGCAAATCCTCGTGCCGTATGAACTCGCCGTGAGGCAGCTCCGCATCCGGGACAGCTATGACTGGCACCAGCGCGTATGGCAGGCCTTCCAAGGGCGTGATGGCGAGAAGCGTGATTTCCTCACTCGCATCGACGAGGTGGATGAGGCTTACCGCGTGCTCATTCTTTCCCCCACCGCGCCGCAGAAGCCGGACTGGTGTCCCACGGACTGCTTTAAGTCGAAGGAGATGCCACCAGACTTTTTCCAGCATGGCAGCTACCGCTTCAGCCTGCTCGCCAATCCGACGAAGAAGGAAACGAAGCCCGGCCCGGACGGTCGCAAGGTCCGCACGGGCAGGCGCATCGGCCTCTACAAGCTGGAGGAGCTGCTGGCCTGGATACAGCGCAAGGCAGAAGCCGGGGGGTTTGTGCTGGAAGGCGAGCCACGCATCATCCCAAAGCCCCGCAGCTACTTCCACCAATCTAAAACCAAGATGAACGGCGTGCATCACGCCGTCGAATTCCAAGGCGTGCTCCGCGTGACGGATGCCGCGCAATTTGAAACCACCGTCCACACCGGCATCGGCAGCGCCAAGGCCTTTGGCTTTGGCCTGCTGGCGCTGGCTCCCCTTTCCTAACCCCTCATTTCCAAACTCAAACCACAGACAAACCCAATGAAACTCATCGAACTCCACATCCTGCAATCCTTCCCCGTCTCCTGCCTGAACCGCGACGACGTGGGCGCTCCCAAGTCCGCCACCTTCGGCGGTGTCTCTCGTGCCCGCATCTCCAGCCAGTGCCTGAAGCGGGCCATTCGTGAATATGCCGAAGATCAGAAGCTCACAGAACTAAAGTTCACAGGAAAGCGCACCAAACGACTCGCTGAATGGATCGCCAGTGAGCTTGAACAAGAACACAAAATCCCCGCAGAACGCGCCTTATCGATGGGGTGTGCAATCGCCGGAGCGCTCAACAAGAAGGAAGGTAAGGCGCTTGATCTCAAGGAACCTGAAATGGAGACCCTGTTCTATGCTTCGCCCATGCAAATCAAGGAGCTGGCAAAACTAGCGATCAAGGAGTGGGGCGCGGAGAAAAAAATCGACGGCGGCAAAGATGCGTTCAGGAAGAAGTGCTCTGAAATCGGAGTCTATGACGCCGCAGACATTGCCTTGTTCGGCAGGATGGTTGCCGCTGATCCTTCACTGACTCTCGAAGGCGCCGCCATGTTTTCCCACGCTCTGTCCACGCACAAGACCGAGAACGATCTCGACTTCTTCTCCGCCGTGGATGACCGCAAACCCAAGAGGGATGACGCAGGCGCGGGCATGATCGGCACGCTGGAGTTCAACAGCGCCGTCTATTACCGCTATGCCGCCGTGAATCTGGACCTGCTTGCCGATGCGGATCACCTCGGCAAACTCAGCACGGAGGAGCGCCAGAAAGTCGTCGCGGCGTTCATCGAGGCCACGGTGATGGCTGTGCCCGGCGCGCGAAAGAACAGCATGAACGCCAGCGTGCCGCCCAGCTATGTGCTGGGCATCTACAAGGCCAAAGGCCAGCCCGTGCAGCTCATCAATGCCTTTGAGGCGCCGGTGAAGGGTGCGGGCTTGGTGGATGGCTCGGTGAAGGCTCTCACCGCCCATCACGCGCAGCTCAAGGAAACCTGGGGCATCCAAACCACCGAGGAAGCCGCCGTTCCCGAAGTCTCCCTGGCCAAACTCATCGAAAAACTCACCGCTCATGTCGCCTAACCCCTGCCTCGCCCTGCTGCTGGACGGGCCGATGCAGAGCTGGGGCTTTGCCTCTCGCTTCACCCGGCGCACGACAGCCCTGCATCCCACCAAGAGCGGCATCTGCGGCCTGTTGGCCGCCGCGCTGGGCTATGACAAGCACAGCGCAGATGAACCCGCACACGTGGCCCGCCTCGCCGCGCTCTCCTGCACCACCGTCACGCTGCCAAAGAAGCGCGGCAGCGCTGAACTGCCCATCCTGCGGCTGAGCGATTACCACACCATTGGCGGCGGCTACGAGAAAGGCACCGACTGGATGAAGAAGCCCCGCGCTGCCAGCGGTGCCGTGCTGGAGACAGTGCTCAGCGAGCGCCATTACCTGCTCGACGCCCGCTTCGGCGTGCTGCTGGAAGGTGACGCGGATTTCCTCACGGAGATCGCCACCGCACTCGAGAACCCGCGCTGGGGCCTCTGGCTCGGCCGGAAGTGCTGCATCCCCGCCAGCCCATTGGGCCTGGGCGTGTTTCCTTCATCTACCGACGCCCTGAAAAGCCTGCTCAACCGCTGCGGCATCAATGAGGCCCTCACCCTGAAACATTTCGACCACGTCCTCGAAAACCCGGCTGAGACCGAGATCGATGCCGAGTGGCTGACGGATGCCCCCGTCGCTTTCGGAGCACCCATAGGCGAACGCCACGCACCGAGGCGGATCATCCAGAAGCGCAAAGTGCGCAATTTGAAATCTGAGATCTGAAATGTGAAATTCCACCCCAGCCCGCGCGCATGACTTACCAATCCTTTGAAGACCTCCCCGTCTGGCAGGAGGCGATCCGGCTGGCGGAGCTTAGTGAAGATCTGCTGGAGGCGGCGGGACAGGCCATTTCACGCGGAAAGCAGGATCAACTGGACCGCTGCTCCCTGAGCGTGAGCAACAACATCGCGGAAGGCTTTGAGCGAGGCAGCACCAAGGAGTTGCTGGCCTTTCTTTACATCGCCCGCGGCAGCGCCGGGGAGACCCGCAGCATGATGCGCTTCTTTGCCCGGCGGCCAAAGCTGCGCCCATGGGTGGAACTGATCGAGCGCATCGCGAGCGTGGCGGAGTCCTGCGGGCGACAGCTCCGCGCCTGGGCAGACAGCCTGCAAAACAGCGACATCGAGGGCCAGCGCCACCTCAATGACAAAAGCCGGGACGAGTATGGCAAGCGGAAGGCCGAGGAGAAGCGCCGGGAAAACTTCAAGCAAACCATGCTCAAACACGCCCAAGCGATGCCGGACGGCCCCCAGAAGGACGCCCAGCTCCGCAAATGGGAACGCTACTAGGATTTGAAATCTCAAATCTCAAATGCCGCGCAGCGGCCCCGCCTCTGGAGGATTTGAAATCTGAAATCTCAAATCTCAAATGCAGCGACGCTGCCATGCCCCTCTTTGAAAAACCACCCATCGAAACCCTCGCCCCGGCCAAGGACCGGTGGACGCCGCTCTACCTGGAACATGGCCGCCTGGAGGTGGATGACGCCTCAGTGAAATGGATCAGCGGCCAGGGGCTGGTATGCCGCCTGCCCATCGCGACCATCTCTGCGCTGATCCTCGGCCCGGGCACCACGCTGACCCATGCCGCCATCAAGGTTTGTGCGGACAGCAACACCCCACTCTTCTGGATGGGCGAGGACGGGCTGCGCTTTTACAGCTACGGCATCCAGCCCAACCACGACAACAGCATGGCGCGCCTTCACGCTGAGGCTTGGGCCAGCAAGAAGCGGCGGGAAGAAATCGCGCGCAAGATGTTCCGCTTCCGCTTCGAGGACATCGAGGTGGACAGTGCCACCATTCAGCAACTGCGCGGCATGGAGGGAAAACGCGTCAAGTTCACTTACGAGCGGCTGGGCCTGGAATACGGCGTCACCTGGAAGGGGCGCGACTACAACACGCAAAAGTGGGATCTGGCCGATGGCATCAACAAGGCCCTCTCCGCGACGAACGCCAGCCTTTACGCCCTGACCAGCGCCGTGTGCCTGAGCATGGGCTTTCTCCCGCAGCTCGGCTTTGTGCATGACGCGGGCACGTTGCCCTTCATCTACGACGTGGCGGACCTCTACAAGCACGAGACAAGCTGGCCCGCCGCCTTCCAGGCCATCCGCCAAGACCCGAAGGACGACGGTACCTTGGCCCGGCAGTTTCTTAAAGAGCGCGTGGAGCAAACGAAGCTGCTGCAACGCATGCCCCGTGACTTGACCAAACTCTTTCAGTCCGGGGCCTGACCGGCATCTGAAATTTCAAATCTCAAATCTCAAATTCCAAATCTCCCCCATGACCGTCATCTTGGCCAATGATACGCCCGATGCCGTGCGCGGCATGCTGAAACGCTGGTTCATCGAACCGAGGCCAAACGTCTTTGTCGGCACCCTGAACCCCCGCAATCACGCGAAGGTGATGGACTACATCCGGCGGAACAGCCCGCCGGAGTGTGGCATGCTGGTCATCTGCAGCCAGCCGAACTGCCAGGGCTACGAGATCGAGCGGATCGGCCCCTGCGGCTGCCAAGGAAGAAAGCCAGAGGTGATCAGTGGGATTGCCCTAGTGGCTGAACAGTGGCTGGAAGCGGAGAAAATCCCGTTTTGACGGCGATTTGACACCCTAGATTCTAGCTCTTATACGCTGAAAGCCTTGTAAATGCAGGGTTTCCCCCCAGCCCGGGGGGATGGTCCGGTGCAGTATGACGTAGGCTGCACGGCGGCGGAGTTTCCCCCCAGCCCGGGGGGATGGTCCGCAATTAAACGACCATGAAACAGATGCTGAAACGTTTCCCCCCAGCCCGGGGGGATGGTCCGCGCCTCCGCCATGTATCGAGTCCACAACTGCCGTTTCCCCCCAGCCCGGGGGGATGGTCCGTCGGCACGAGATGGGCGTGAGTTGCGCGATCTGTTTCCCCCCAGCCCGGGGGGATGGTCCGCAGGACCTGGTCAAGCTGCAGCAGGACAATGAGTTTCCCCCCAGCCCGGGGGGATGGTCCGGACGCCTGCGCCTCCAGCATCTCATTCAGTCTGTTTCCCCCCAGCCCGGGGGGATGGTCCGTGTTGGAGCAGCTCGGCCAATACTCGCTGGCGGTTTCCCCCCAGCCCGGGGGGATGGTCCGTGGTTACGTCGCTGGGCTCATAACCCGGAGAGGTTTCCCCCCAGCCCGGGGGGATGGTCCGCATGGCTTGCCATCTGCTCGCTACCACAGGCTGTTTCCCCCCAGCCCGGGGGGATGGTCATAGGCAACTTGTCACTCAGTCATCCGTTGGGGCTTGTCTTGATGGGCGGGGTTGGGTATGCAGGGGGAATGCGTGTGCTTTGGTTCTTTGCGTGGCGGTGGCCTGCTTTGCGGCGTTGGGCTGTGGGTGGGGCGGCGATGGTGGCGCTGCTGCTGGGGGGCGGGTGGATCGGGGCGGAGGAGGTGAAGTCGTTTGAGACGTCGTCGCTGGCGTGGCGGACGGCGCTGCACGTGGACCCTGGAGCAGAGGCTCCGCTGCGGTCGTTGGTGGAGCTTTACCAGGGGGCGGGGCGCTTGGCGGAGTTGATCCAGCTTTACACAGATCATGCGGCGCAGTACCCGCAGGATGAGGGGGCAGCGGTGGTGCTGGCTCGGCTGCTGGTGCTGACGCGGTCCACCCTGGCGGGGGTGCATTTGGACCAAGCGGAGTCACGCTTTCCTGAAAGTGCGCTGCTAGCTTACGTGCGTTACCTTTGGCTGAGTCAGGAACATCGACCTGGGGCGCTAGAAGGTTTGGCCAAGGCGGTGCTGCGGGAGCGGGCGCAGCCGTCGCGGATGGAGCGCTGGCTTTCGGAGCTGATTCGAGAAGCGGCAGCTTCCGGTGAGGAGGAGCGGGTGCGCTCATGTTTGGCCACGCTGGCAGAGCGGCTGGGCACGGCTGAGGCGCGGCTGGGCTGGGTGCGCCGCTGCCAGGAGGCGGGGCTGACCCGGGCAGCGCTGGAGGTGGGGCAGGGGGCGGATCTTTCGTCGTTGCAAGGGGAGACAGCGGTGGAGGCGCGCTTCCTGTGGGCGCGGGTGCTGAAGGCAAACGCACGGCCTGCGGAGGCGATGGTGCAGGCGGAAAGGCTGTTGGAACTGCTGGGTGTGGAGCATCCGCGCTGGCGGGAGGCGGTGCTGCTAAGCTGGCAGGGGGAAGGGGAGTCGCAGCGGCAGGCACGGCTGCGGGATGCGGCGCAGGCCTGGCAGGCGGTGCCGACGGATGAACGGCGGGCGCTGCTGTATGGGGAGCTGCTAGCGTTGGCAGGTCAGTCGCCTGAGGCGGTGCGGGTGTGGCAGGAAAGTCTGGCGGTGCTGCCAGCGTCGCGTGTGCTGGAGCTGCGTGTGATGCAGGAGCTGGAGGTGAGTCGCCAGCCGGAGGCGCTTTTGGAGTTCCTGAGCCAGCGTTCGCGTGCCCAGCCACAGCGGGAGGATTTGCGCGAGCAGCGGATGCGGGTGCTGCTGCGTCTGGGCCGGGTGCTGCCGGGGCTGGAGGCTCTGCGGGCTCTGCTGGAAGGCAAGTCCCCGGAGGCGAAGGCGATGCTGTGGCTGCAGACGGCACGCTGGCTGCGCCAGCAAACGCTGCCCACGGAGGCGCTGGCGGTACTGGCGGCGGCGGAGGAGATGCTGCCGGGGCGCTGGGATCTGCGCAAGGAATGGGCCGAGCTGCTGTGGGCGCAGGGGCAGGTGGAGGAGGCGGAGCGCGTGATGCAGGGCCTGGATCTGGCTGCGATGACGCACGAGATGCGCCTGGAGGCGGTGCCGTTCCTTCTCCAGCATCGGCTTCTGGTGCTGGCGCGTCGCGTGCTGGAGGCTGGATTGCAGCAGCCGGTGGGTGCTTTTGACCTGAGGCTGATGCTGGCGCGAGTGGAGGCAATGTCGGGGCGTGTGGCGGAGTCGAGTCAGCAACTGGCGCTGTGCCGCGATCTGTGTGACACCGAGGCACGCTACGCGGCGTGGCTCCAGCCTGCCTGGGAGCAGGCGATGGAGCGTGAGCAAGCCAGTGCTTTCCTGGCCGCAGAGCGGAAGCGGCTGTTTCCGGCGGAGGGGGAAAGCTGGGAGCCGCTGAAGCTGAGTCAACTGGCGGTGCTGGCCACGCAGGTGAAAGAGTCGGGGCTGAAGGAAGAGGCGGAACGCTGGCTGCGGGAGGCACTGAGGCAGCCGAGCCTGCCCGTGGGGGTGCAGCTATCCCTGCGGCGGCTTTTGATCGCACTGATGGAGGGGCAGTCGGCTCGCTATCGTGAGCTGGAGCAGGAGCTGCAGACCGCCATCGCCCAGAGTCAGGCGGTGGAGGGGGCGCTGGGGCAGGAGGATCTGCGCCTGCGGCTGCTGCTCATGTATCACACGGCGGGTCGGCTGGACCTGGTGCGTCAGACTTTGAGCCAACTGGGGATCGATCTCTGCCAGGATACGGGGCTGATCCAGCAGGCGATTCAGGTGCTGCTGAAGCTGGGTGAAATGCGAAAGGTGCAGGCGCTGGCGCGGCGGCTGGTGCTGCTGCAGCCGAAGGAAAAGGCGCACTGGCTGCAATGGACGACGCTGCTGGCCAGCGCAGGGCAGGAGGCTGAGCTGCGGCAAAGCCTGCGTGAGATGCAGATGCGGGCCGGAGACTGGGAGCTGGGGCCGGAGGCCCAGGCGCTGATGATGCAGCACAGGTGCGCCAGTGCCTGGCGGACACTGGTGCCGGTGCTGGCTGATCCCCAGGCTGATGTAGCAGAGGCGGAGGCCTGCCTGCTGGATCTGGAGCTGGCAGAGCAGCAGCCTGAGCGGCGTGTGTGGTTGGCCTGGGCGCGGGGGCTTTTGGCACGGCGGCAGATGGATGAGGTGCGCCTGGCGGAGGCTCGGGCAGTCTTGCAGCAGGCGGGCGATGCGATTGAGCTGCCAGACGGGGTGTCTTTGTCGAAGGTGGAGGCGCTGCGGATGCTGTCCACGACGGAGGCCGAGGCTCCCTTGGCTCCACCTAGCCCAGCCGCAGATTACCGTCGCCCAGGCCAGCTCGCCTGGGCTTTCCAGCCAAATGCAGGCGGCTTTTGGGTGCGCTGGGCGCTTTCGCCGGAGGGCCAGTGGGTGCTGGCGCAAGATCAATACGGGGCGCTGGCGGCGCTGGATCGTCGCAGCGGTCGCCTATGCTGGCAGACACGACTGGGGCAGACGCCTGTGACAGCAGCCGTAGGCATGATCAGCTCTGCCGATCTGGTGGCGGAACCGCTGGAGTGGTGCCTGCTGGAGGAAGGGGTGGTGGTGGCCAATGACGATGGATTGACCGCGCTGGCCTGGGACGATGCGCGCGTGCTCTGGCAGGTGAAGCGGGGCCGCGGGCGGCTGCGGCTAGCGGCCAGTCGGGATCTAGCGCTGTGCTGGCAGCCGGCGACCCGGCGAGTGGATGCCTACGCGATGCGGTCGGGCAAGCTGCGCTGGTCCACCGAGCTGGCGGACCTAGCCCGGCAACCTGCTGGCGCGAGCCAAACGCCAAACTGGCAAGCTCTGGGCTTGCAGGTGGATGGCGGGCGGGTGTTGGTCACGGGCAGTGGCTGTGCGCTGCTGGATGTGGCGAGCGGTGCACTGATCTGGAAGGCGGGCACGGGGCAGCGTGCACTGCATTTTCCCCTAGCGCTGTCGGCCAAGCCTGAGGTGCAGCAGAATGCGGCCTTTAGCCTGCGCCCGCAGCGGGGGATGGTGCGCGAGGCGAGCTCGCTCTTTTCGTTAGGCTTCACGAAGTCGAGCCCGCTGTCTTTGCCGATCACGGCCTATCCAGGGGTTTTTGCCTCGCTGATGGGGAGCGAGCCATGGCTGAACTGGGGAGCTGAAGGCGGGCGCTGGCTGCAGGGAGAGCGGGTCTGGCATTTGATCTCAGGGCTGCCGGTGGTGCGCAGTTCGGTGCTCGGCTTTCCCCAGCCGAGTGGCCTGGATCGTGCCGCGTCGAGTTACAGCTCGCAGGCCTGGCCGCTCGGCACCGTGGGGCGTCAGCTAGTGCTGGCCTCTGCAAATGGGGTGATGAAGGTGAGCCCGGCCGGGGCAATGGTGCCGCTGCTGGACATCCCGAGCGTGCACAATCCGACCCCCGGCAAGCACCGAATGCCGGCAGTGGCGCTGGATGGCAGTGTGGTCGTGGTGGCGGATCTGGAGCAGGTGCAGGCGGTGGATGTGCTGACCGGCACGCTGCTGTGGCAAGAGCCATGGCGAGGGCCGGTGACAGAGATGATGAAGCTGGGCATCGAGCAGCTGTCTGAGTGGCCGTCGATGCGCTGGACCGCGCCGGGGGTCATTCTCTACGATGGTCAGGGCCTGTCCCAGGTGCTGGACTGGCGTGCCCTGGCTTGGCAGGGCGACCTCATCCTGCCGGTGGGCCTGTGGGGCCTGGTTTGTCTGCGCTGCCCGTCGGCGGATTGAATGCAAATCAGCGGCCAAAAATCGCGTGTTCGTCTCGTTCAGGAGAGATGCGTGTGATTTTTCTCAGTTTGGCTTTTTTCGGGGTGGGGTCGTCTTGGGCAGCTGTCGTGGAGGCGACGCCTAGCACTTGGCGGGAGAGGCTGCGTGACCTGACCCATGGGGATGTTTTGAAGCTCACGCCTGGAGAGTATCCGGGTGGTCAGCACGTGCAGGGGCTGAAAAACCTGACCGTGGAGGCACTGGACCCGCAGCATCCGCCCCACATTCGTGGAGGCAGCACGGGCTTGCAGTTCTCCCGCTGTCAGGGGCTGACTTTGCGCCATCTGAAGATCAGCGGTCAATCCACGAACGGCCTGAACCTGGATGATGGTGGGCGTCTGGAGGAACGCACGGTGGGCATCACCCTGGAAGATCTGGAAGTGTCCGACATCGGCCCGCAGGGCAATCATGATGCGATCAAAGGCAGCGGTCTGGAGGGACTGACGATCCGCCGCTGTCGCCTCTCAGGCTGGGGAGGGCAGGGGGTGGACTTGGTGGGCTGTCATCAGTCACGCATCGAGGACTGTGAATTCACTGGCAAGCCAGGCTTCAGCGCTACGGCAGCCGTTCAGTTCAAGGGCGGCTGCCGTGGCATCGTGGTGGAAAAGTGTCGGTTCCATCATGCCGCAGAGCGGGCGCTGAACCTCGGCGGCTCGACAGGGCTGCCCTACTTCCGCCCCGCAGATGCCCCGCATGAAGCCGCTGACCTGACGGTGCGGGATTGCGTGATCGAAGGAAGTCTTTGCGCAGCTGCCTTTGTGGGAGTCGATGGTGCGCTGTTTACGGGAAACACGGTGCTTTATCCCAAGAAGTGGATTTTTCGCATCTTGCAGGAGTCCAGAGAACCGCGCTTTGTGCCCTGCCGGAATGTGCGCATCACGAACAATCGCATCCTTTTCAGGCGCTCCGAAGTCAGCGTGGACATCAACATCGGCCCTGGCACCGCGCCTGAGACTTTTGTTTTCGAAAAGAATGCCTGGTTCGCCGAGGATGAACCGGCGCGATCCCGGCCAACTTTGCCCGTGCCGGAGACAGGAGGGAGCTACGGCACGGACCCGCGTTGAGCTTAAAACTTGTGACTGACGCTGAGCATCACGGTGTGCCACTGGTGCTTGTAGCGTCCGTTGAAATCCGCGATGTTGGCGTTGTTGACCGTGCGGCCTGGATTGTAAATGAAGCCGTAGGTGAGGTCGATGCTGTCGCGCTCGCCTTTCCAGCCGACGCCGACACTGAAGATGTGGCGATCGTAAGCGGGAATGGCTGGCGTGTAGGTGCTGTCAGGCATGGAATTTTCCGAGAAGAGATAACCGGCGCGCAGCAGCCATTGGTCGTTGAGCTTGTAAGTGGCCCCGGTGCCGAGGTCGATGGAGTTCCGCCATTTCAGCGGAACGGAGCTCTGGGGCAGCAGGTTGTTGCTATTGCTCGTGTCCAGCGGGATGTCGTCGTGGGAATTGTTCGCACTCCACTTGAAGTCAAAGCCGAGGGTCAGGCGGTCAGTGATGTCGATCCCGTAGCCGATGGCCAAGGAACCAGGGAAGGTCATGTCAGTGCCGAACTCGCTGCGATTGTCCAGGCCTGCGCCTAGACCTGCAGGCACGCCTTTGGCCTCAAAGGTGCCACCCATTTCCAACCGCAGAGGAAGACGACCGACGATGGAAATGCGCTGCCGTGGAGTCAGCTCCCAGAGGATGCTGCCGAAGCCACCGATGCCCCAGCCTTCAGCATCGAAACAGAACTCACCTTCACTACCGCCGAGTGGGACGATTTGATTGATGACAAGATTGCCCTGCATGACATCGAGCCCGAGGCCGAGGGTGACTTTTTCGTGCACACGCCAGGCCACCGAGGGGGTGATGCTCCAGGTGCGCAGGCTGGACTCATAGGGGACGCGGTAGCGAATGGGAGCGGGCAGGCTTCTGCCGTAGTTGGCACCGAGTCCGTAGGGCGTGCTGACGCCGAAGCCGAAGACGAGTTTGTTCGAGATCACGGGCATGACGGCATAGACGCTGCCCGGATAAACCCAGGGGTCCTGGTGCTCCAGGCGTGTCCCAGTGCTGGAGGTCAACTTGATGTCACCATGCCAGATACCGGTGTTCAGCTGCAAGGTCGGCGCCTCTGCGTGAATCATGTTCGCCGGGGCGACACGAGCCGCAGTGGCATCGTTCAAGTTCGCAAATCGCCCCCCGGCGATGCCGAGAGCCTCGGCCGAGTCAGGGATGAGGGAAAGGGACTCTGCGGCAGGGCTTGCCGTGAGACCTGCGAGCAGGACGCCAGCAACGGTGAGGATCGGGAACCGTGGTTTAGGTTTCATGGGAGGAGGAGATGGAGGATGAAAGGGCAGGCTTGCTAAACGCGCGGTCAGTCGTGTTTTCTCCTTGGCTCGGCGTATCGAGCGCGCGGGCCGTGGCGGTCAGCAGATCGAGGACATCGAAGGGCTTGGAAAGGTAGTTGACTCCGACGGTGAGGCTTTCCCCTTCAATGAACGTGTCTGGCTGATAGCCGCTCATGTAGATGACAGGCAGGTCAGGCTCGGTCGCTTTCATGTGGCGGGCGAGCTCGAAGCCGGTCACGCCATCAGGCAGGTAGATGTCTGTGATGAGTAGGTCGATCTTGCGATCCTGAGTCTGCCAGTGGTTCCAGGCCTCCATGGCGTGGTTGGCCTTCAGCACGCGGTGCCCTTGAGCCGTCAGGACGTAGCTCAAGATGTCACAGACGGATTTTTCATCATCGACGACGAGCACGGTCAGGTCATCAGAAAGGCGCACCGAGTGGCTGTCATCGTGCCCATCAGCCGTAGCTGCGGGAATGAAAAAGGTGTGACGCGCGCCGATGCCAGGCACGATCTCAATGATCATCCAGCCGCCGAGGTGGCGGGCTAGTTCACGAGCTGCCAAGACACGAGGCTGTTCCTGATCGGCCGTGGTTTCCTCCCACAAGGGATGATTGCGATCGTCTGCGGGCAGGCTGGAGAGGCAGGTGTCATCAAACTGGATGTAGCTGTAAACGCCAGGCTTGGCAGAGGCATGGAAACCGGCGGCATCCTGCTCGTTCAGAATCTCGTGGGTGCCCAAGGAGACGGCCAGATGCCCCCCCCGTGGCATCAGCTCACGAGAGCGGACAACCATCAGGTTCATCAAGCGGAGCAAGGTCGTGTCGGAGGCGCGGACGAAGACGTCCTGCTGGCCATGAATGATCTCCACTTGCAGGCGGTCCTGCATGACACGCTGGATCATTTCCACCTGCTGATCGAGCAGGCGGTCGAGGTTCAGCAGACGGCTCTCGGTCGGTGTCTCCACGGACGAACTCAGGGCCATCATCTGGCGGCTGAGCACGGAGGCACGCTGGGCTGCCTGAAGCATCTGCTCGATGGGCATTTCCATCCCTGTGGTGGTGCCTTCCGGTGCCATGAGGGCCGCGCTGAGGTGGCCTTGGATGACGGTCAGGGCGTTGTTGAAGTCATGGGCGATGCCGGTCAGCAGGCCCGACATCATGTCGATCATCTCGGCTTCGGATCTTGACGGCGGTGGCGCTTGCTGATGGGATTTTTTTTCCAGACGCAGTTCGCTAGAGACACGCTCCATTTCCTGCACACTGGCCACGAGTTTGTTTTGCAGGCTAAGCTGGCGGCAGGCCATGTCACGCTCTGCGCTCCATTTGGTGGTCATGGCCATGCACATTTGCAGGACTTCCACGGGATCGAAGGGTTTCTTCAGCACCACCAGTCGGTGTGAGATGCCCAGCTCATGGACGATGCCCTGCCAGGAATAATCGGAATAGGCCGTGCAGAGGATGATCTGCAGGTCGGTCTGCACGCGCCAGAGTCGCTTCACCGTCTCTACTCCATCGATGCCCGGCGGCATGCGAATGTCCACAATGGCGGTGGCAAAAGGCATGCCCTGGTCCAGCGCAGCCTGGGCGATGGCGGCGGCGGCATCGCCCTGACTGGCGAAGGCGATTTGAAAGCTCGGCCTCAGCTTGGACAGTGGGTCCTGCTGAGTTTCAAAAACCTCGGCTTCCAGGTCATCGAGCATCTCTTCCTCATCGTTGGATGGGCACAAGATGCGCCGATAGTCCTCCCGGATGGTGGGGTTATCATCAACGACAAGAATGCGGTTGTTGCTGGTGTTCATCGCGAACTGGAGGGTTGGGTGGCGGAGGGTTGCGTCAGCAGGAGCAGGCTGGAAGGCACGCCAACGGCAGCAGGGCTCTCAGTCGAGGAAGGGATCGGTGCCGTGGCGATCACGGGCTCAGCAGTTTTGACAGGCAGCTCTAGGGTGAAAGTCGCACCCTGACCTTCACCTACGCTTTCGGCGCGAAGTCGGCCGCCCATTTCTTCAGCCAGCAGCGCGGCGTGGTGTAGTCCAAATCCGTTGCCATCTTTGCGCGTGGTGAAGCCATGCGTGAAAATCCTAGCCAAATTCGTGGCGCTGATGCCGCAGCCCGTGTCGGTGACGGTGACGAAGATGCGTCCGTTTCTCGGGGCAGAGATGCCCAGGCTGACCTGTCGGGCACCGACCACGCTAGCGGCGGAGACAGCATGGCGGGCATTGCTGATCAGGTTCACCATGACCTGGAGAAACTGGCCGCGAGTGATCATCTGGGGCGGCAGATCCGCGTAGTTGCGCTCGATCTGAATGCCGTTGTCCATCAAAATGCTGCCTTCCAGAGCTAGGGCCTGCTCGATGAGGTTTGCCAAGTCGGCCTGTTCTTCAAAGGTGGAGGCACGCCCATTCACCTGCTCTAGGGCGATGATGTCGCGCATGTGCTCGATGTGATGCACCATGCCCAGCGCCTCATTGTAGAGACGTCGATTTTCCTCCATCAAATGCTCGCTCACGGTGATGAGGTATTCGGGCAGTCGGCGGCCTTGGCGGGAATTTTGGAGGAAGCTGGCCAAGTCCTCGGCGTTTTCTTTCAGCAACTTGGCCGCGCGACCGAGGTTGTTGGCGCGTGAGCTAGAGATGGCATCCATGTGCAGCTTGGCGCTTACATTCAGGCTGTTCATCACGTTGCCGATGTTGTGCAGCACGCTTTTGGCGATCTCCGCCTTGCCGGCCTCGTGGGCGGCTTCCAGCTGTTGCTCATGCAGCATTTTGCGGGCTTGGGTTTCTTCCAGCCGGGAGGTCACGTCCTTCAAAATGCCGCACACGGTGAAATTCCCCAGGCTGTCGTGCAACGAAGAGCCGCTCTCGCAGACCCAGCACCAGCTCCCCTCGGCTGATTTCATGCGAAATTCGACCTGATAGCGCTTGGGCACAGGTTTCAGGTTCCGCCACGCGTCTTGCAGGCGTGGCAGATCCTCAGGATGCACTTTCTCGCGGTAGAAATCGAGACCTCTTTCCCAATCGGCTTTCTCATAACCGATAAAGCCTTCGGCTTGGCGACTGAGATTGATGAAACCCCAGGTGTTCACGTCTCTTTGCCAGAGCACACCATCCAGCGCATTCACAGTGGTGCTCAGTTGGTCATGACTGAAGCGTAGCTCCTCCGCCATCTTTGCGGTTTCTCTTTCACGCGCGAGACAATAGCGCATGGCTCTCATGCACATGCCAGCGGCCAAAGCCGTGATGCAGACAAAGGGGAGAGAGATCACCAGTTTTTCGATCCAAGGCGTGAGGCTGGGACTCCAATCCAGGGCGAAAAGAGGTGTCGCGGCCCAGGGCAAAAACCCAACGCCAGTGCTGCCTGGCATCAAGACGACAACGGAGGCTGTGATTTCAATTGGCACGGTTCGCAATTTTACAATAATTATAATAAACTGCAATAATTAACTTAACATTTTCTTACAGTTTTTCATTCAAGCCCCTTTTTCGTCTCAAAACTGCGCCCGAAACTGCGAGCATTCTCAGTCCTCAGGCTCGACGGCCGCCGCTAGCGCTTCTGTGAAGCAACTTTCAGACTCTGTTAGCATCTGTGAAAAGGAGAGCCCGCATTCCACCAAGCTCTTATTTGACGCTCAAATCACACTGCGCGACTAGATGCGCGGGCCATTCGTTTACCTTGTGTAACTTGGTTTGCCCCCCGCGAGATCCGATGACTGCCACGCCTACTGCCAACGCCCCTGCTTTTCCTTTCGAACTCATCCGGGAGGACCTTCAGGGAGTGGAGGCTGCCATCCGGGCTCAGGCGAAAGCCTTTGATCCTGCCGTCGAAGGCTACGTCGCCTATGTTTGCCAAGCGGCGGGCAAGCGCATCCGCCCGGCGCTGGCGCTCTTGGCCGGGGGAGCGACCGGTGGCCGCACTGAGGCACACACGCGCCTCTCGGTGATTCTGGAGCTGGTCCACATCGCCTCTCTCGTGCATGACGACATCATGGACGGTGCCGATACCCGTCGTGGACTGCCGACGGCAGCTGCGAAGTGGGGCCACTCTCTCAGCGTGTTGCTGGGGGATGCCCTCTTTGCTTACGCGCTGGAACTTGCCACGGAATTCGAAGACACCGAAGTCTGCCGCCAGATCGCCCGCGCCTCTCGCGATGTGTGCAGCGGTGAGATTTTGCAGACTCAGCGCCGCTACGATCTGAATCTCTCCGTCCCCGATTACCTGCGGATGATTGAAATGAAAACCGCAGCTCTTTTCGCTGCCGCTGCGGGTTTGGGCGCTCGCCTGAATGGCGTGCCGCAGGCCACTCAGGACGCCATGCACAGCTTCGGCCTGAAGCTCGGCACTGTGTATCAGATCTACGATGACTGCCTGGACCTCGTGGGAGATGAAAGCAAAGTCGGCAAAACCCTCGGCACCGATCTGGCGCGTGGGAAGCTGACCCTGCCTATCCTTTTCCTCCTGATGGAGGCTACAGACCTTCAAAAGCAAAAGCTGAGCCGCATGCTCCTCCAAGGAGAGCCCATGGACACCAACATCCTCGCGGGCATCGCCGATTATGAAGGGGCCATCGAGCGCGCCGTGAAGTTTGCCAACGACATGCTCGCCGATGCTGAGTCCGAGTTGTCTTGCTTGTCAGAGACGCCCTACAAAGAAGCTTTTCAGGGCATCGCAGCTTACCTGCGGGGTCTGCTGGCGAATTGCCTGATCCAGCCGACTCGCGCCTGATTGCTCTGGGTGAAAAAGCTCTGTCGGCTGGGCGGTCGAGCCTGACTCTGACATGCCAGGGGGCTTGACTTCCGAATCGGGCTGCCCTTTTGCTAGCGCTCCTCCATGGTTACCCGCAGCAAGCGCATCGTTCTCAAATTTGGTTCTGGCATCCTCACCAAGCTCAAGACCCCTGAGCCTGACCCTGTGCAACTGCGCAAGCTGGTGGAAGCCGTAGCGCTGATCAAGCAAGCGGGGCACAGCGTCGTCGTCGTCAGCAGTGGCGCGGTGGCCTCTGGGCTAAAGCCACTGGAGTTTTCCATACGCCCCTCCGACATGACCACCCTCCAGGCGCTGGCGGCCGTGGGGCAGACGCACCTCATGCATGCCTATGAGAATCTGCTGCGCGACCATGGACTGCATGTGGCCCAGCTGCTGGTGACTCACCAAGACCTCGCCCAGGAAGAGCGCGCCAACCGGGTCAAGGCCACGCTCCAGCGCCTGCTCGATTTCCCCCAAGTGGTGCCCGTCATCAATGAAAACGACAGCGTCGCCATTGAGGAATTGCGCTTTGGCGACAATGACAAGCTCTCCTCCCGCATCGCCACGCTCTGGGGGGCCGATTTGCTCATCCTGCTGACCAGTGCCCCTGGCCTGCTGCGGGACATCCATCGCCCAGAAGACGGCCCTATTCCTCTCGTCGAGGACATCGACGCCGTCATCCACCACGCCCAGGAAGAAAAAACGGCCCTCGGCACGGGTGGCATGATCTCAAAACTCCGCGCGGTGCAAGATGCCGTGAACGCAGGCGTGCAGTGCATCATCGCTAGCGGACGCCAGGCTGAGCAACTCCCTGCCGTGGTGGAGGGGGGTGGCATCTGCACGCGATTCACGGCTCGTTGTCCTTGATCTGCCATGACTCGTTGTTTTCTCGCTTTAGCCTTCTGGATGGGCGTGGCTGCTGCCAGCGCGCAGACGCTGCACGTTTACACCTGGGCCGACTACATCAGCCCGCAGGCCCTAGAGTCTTTTGAGAAAAGGCACCGCTGTCGTGTCGTCGTGGACACTTTCGATTCCAACGAAGCCATGTTCGCCAAGCTGAAAGCAGGGGCTGGCGGTTACGATGTCATCTTTCCCACCAGCTACATCATTCCGCTGATGGAGCGTGAAGGCATGCTGGCACCGCTGGATCATGCGCGGCTGCCGCAGCGGGTGAACCTCGACCCGACCGTGCTGGACAAAATCAGCGACCGCGCCATGCGCCACAGCGTGCCCTACACCATCGGCTACACCGTGCTGGCGGCAAGACGTGGCAAAGTGCCGGCCGCAGAGGCCTCGTGGTCCCTGCTGCTGCGGCCCGAGCTGAATCAGCGCCTGACTCTCCTGGATGACATGCGCGAGACCATCGGTGCCGCACTGAAGGCGCTGGGGCACAGCATCAACAGCACCGAGGATGCCCACCTCGCCGAGGCGCAAGCGCTGCTGCTGAGGTGGAAAGCACAAGCCGCCAAGTTTGACAACGAGGGCTACAAGGCCGGGCTGGACTCCGGAGAATTTCTCCTGGTCCACGGCTACAGCGGCGACCTGTGGCAGGTGGCCCAAGAAAACGACAAGATCGAACTCATCCTGCCAAAAGAGGGCGTCATCCTGGGCTGCGATGAGATGGTCATTCCCGCAGCCTCTGCCCAAAAAGAGCTCGCCCACGCCTTCATCGATCATTTGCTACAGCCAGAAGTCGCCGCCGAAAACATGCAGTGGACGGGTTATCTCTGCCCCAATCAAGCGGCGCTCAAGCAAGTGCAGCCAGAGTTTCTGGCCAACCCCGCCATCACCATCCCCGATGACGTGAAAGCCCGCAGCGAAGTCATTCGCGATCTTGGCCCCGCTCTGGAGAAATACATCCGTGTCTGGGATGCCGTGAAGCGCTAGACCTCACGCTGGTTGTTCCCAGCAAAAAGCGAGTTGCTCAAATTGTCTTCATAGCGCTGAGGAATTTATTACAGTCGTGAATACGCCTGCCCACCTAACTAAAATAAGAGACTTTGAAGATCAGAATCTACACCAACTGATTTCTGAACTCATGCATTCAACAGACTGGTTTCCAGCCGGATATGAAAGTATGAGTGCTCACGGTTTTTTGCAGATGTGGTATAAGGCTGGTGGTGGCAAAAAGGCCAATGCGAAGCATTTTGCGGTCGATGGAATCTGGAGTTTGAGGGTGCCAGCGCTGCCTGACGGACAGCTCGCGGAATGTTTCAAATCGCTGGCAAAAAACAAAGGGTGTTCACTTGAGCGTTTCGGCAATTGTCGAGTTCTAGAATTGATAAAACAGCTCTTCAAATAGACCAGGCAATGAATGGTGGGCTTGCCTTGCATTCTTATTGCTGCAAGTATCGCGGCCCTTTTTGATGCCCGATATCGCTGTCAGACCCGAATTTAGTGGCGCACCAGCTTCACAGCCCATTGTTGGTGCTGAAAAGCCCGCGCAGGCCAACCCATTTGGCCGCAAAAAGGGCGAGCCCACCGCCGAGGAGCTGCTGGCCAACATCAACCGCGCGTTGCCCTTTTCGGATGAGGCAGAAAAGGGCGTCATCTCCAGCCTGCTCCAGGACCCGAATGAGCGCCTGGCCGAAAGCCGCATCACGGTGCCGACGACCGCTTTTTACCACGAGGCCAATCGCACGATCTACGAAAAGCTGGTCGAGTTTTACGACAAGAACCTGCCCATCGACCCGGTGATGGTCACGAATGTCCTGCGGGATCAGAACCTGCTGGACAAGGTGGGCGGCCCGGCGGCCATCACGGAGCTTTTCACCTTTGTGCCCAGCCCGGCGCATTATGAGCACTACAAGAAGGTGGTGCTGGACAAGCACCTGCTGCGTCAGCTCATCCATGCCTGCTCTCTGAACATCCACACGGCCTACGAGTTTGGTAAGGACCAGATCGACGGTGATGTGGGCACGCTGGTGGATCAGGCGGAGCAGCGCGTGCTGTCGGTGCGTGAGTCCACGGGCAAGCAGGACAACATGAAGTCTCTGTCCCTGCACGTGGCGGAGGCGCTGGATAACATCCAGTACATGCTAGAGCACCCTGGGCAGCTGCGTGGACTTTCCACCGGCTACAGTGTGCTGGATAAGCTCAGCAGCGGTCTCCAGGGCTCCGAAATGTTTGTCATCGCCGCCCGTCCGTCCATGGGGAAGACCTCGCTGGCGATGAACCTGATCGAGCACATTTCCGTGGACTGCGGCCATGCGGCCGCTGTCTTCAGCCTGGAAATGAGCGCCACCATGCTGGTGCGGCGTCTGCTCGTCTCCCGTGCGCAGCTTTCCATGCAGGACCTCTCTCGCGGCCTGCTCTCCCGCGCGCAGCAGGAGGCGCTGGCCAAGGCCACGCGTGATCTGCAAAAGGCGCAGATCTTCATCGACGATACGCCCGGCCTGGACGTGATGGAGATGCGGGCCAAGGCGCGCCGCCTGAAGAAGCAGCACAACATTCAGGCCATCATGATCGACTACCTGCAGCTCGTCACCAGCAGCAGCAAGCGGGCGAAGGACAACCGGCAGATCGAGATCGCGGAAATCTCCGCTGGCATCAAGGGCATCGCCAAGGAGCTAAACATTCCTGTCATTGTGCTGGCTCAGCTCAACCGAGCCGTGGAAAGCCGCAAGGGCCAGCGCCCGGTGCTTTCTGACCTGCGTGAGTCCGGCTCCATCGAGCAGGATGCGGACATGGTGGGCTTGCTCACCCGTGAAGACTACGCCGGAGCCAAGATGGAGGTGGGCGATGAGGAGACGGAGGCCCGCAAGAAAGGCCAGGCCGTGCTCATCCTGGCCAAAAACCGCAACGGCCCCACGGATGATGTGCCCCTGCGCTTCATCGACTACGCCATGCGCTTCGTGGAGCGCAGCGCGGAGGAAGAACCCGAATCTCCGTGAGCGAAGTGAAGCAGGCACGCTAGTCTGTCCTTGGGGCGTATGGGTGGCGGGCAGGAGTGCCCGCCTCACTGCCCATGGCAGGCGGCTCACAGGCTGCCGCCGACTTGGGTGCTGAAGTGGCTAGTGTGCAGGATTGGCCTGTACTGCACGGGGGCTGGCATGGCGGACGACAAACGCACGTTCCCTGCGGTTCAACTTTGATTTGTCCGAAGGATCCAGATCGTTTAATTTTCGGCATGAAAACCTCCGCCGTAAAGACGACGACGCCGCCGTTTGAAGCGCCCCAGTATGAGATGCCACCGGAGGATGCACCCCCGGGGCTGCCCTGGCAGCGGCTGGCAGAGATTCATGAGATGACCCGCCACCAGCCAAATCCCGAGATCTGGGACACGCTGAACAAAACCCCGGCTCCCACAGCCGTCTCGGCTGAAACAGTTGATCAAGGCCATGGCACCTGACGACATCGCCGTCCTCACCGCCCGCCTCAATGAGATGGCTGTGCGGTTTGAGACACTGGGTCATGGCGCGGCTGGTGGAAGAATAGGGCGGCACTCTGTTTGATGCGAGAAATCTAGTGTCATGAAAACAAAACCCGTCGTGGATCGCTTGGACGAAAAGCCGGACTGGAGCTGGCTGAATGCCGCCGTGCGCGCCAGGCGCTCAGCCCGGAAGAAGGCCAAGGAGGAAGCACGCCGTGAGCCGGCCAAGCCTACCAGGCCTGCGGTGACCTGTAATGACGCCCGTTGACGCCCGTTGACGCCCGTTTGGCGGAGGAAAAAGAATGGGCTGAAAAGTTCGTCCGCGTCGGGGCAGTGCGCGCAGCCGAGGCTTCCGGCACCCTGGAATTCCGGGTCATGGACAAGTTTGCCTAAGAGTTGCTGGGAGTGCTTCTTTGCATAGAATCTTCTGTCATGAATCCTGAAGAAGTTCCAATCAACCGGCTGGACGGTCCGCGTGATATGCGCTGGCTCTACGAAGCTGTGCGCTGGCGCCGTGCGGCTGCTGCTCGCGCCCGGAAGAAGGCCAAGGAGAAAGCATGCCGTGAGCCGGCCAAGCCTACCAGCGCCGCCCCAGATGAAAAATGATGTCACCGCCCTCACCGCCCGGCTGAACGCCATGGCCACGCGGCTCAGAAAGTCGAGCTCTGGACAGCGTTCAGATGCAGTGCGTGCCGAAGCATGAGGCAGGCACGGTTCTCTACCCTCGGGGCGTGTCGGTGGCGGGCAGGAGTGCCCGCCTCACTTCAGCTCTGGCTCGCCCGAATCGCCAGCAGGTCCTTCATCACGTGATTGAGCTTCCCGCTCCACTCGGCGGTGCCGAAGGCGTCGTGAAGCGTGCGGTAGAGGGCGTAGAGCTCGCGATAGACGGCGACGTTTTCGGGGATCGGGTGATACACCTTTTCGCGGATGGCGGTGACTTTGGATTGGAGGTCCTGCCAAGTGCCGGCTCCAGCGGCGGCGGCTCCGAAGATGGCGGCACCGAGGGCGCAGGTCTGCTCGCTCTGGCTGACTTTCATCGGTTTGCCGATGATGTCGGCGTAGATCTGCATGAGCGTGGCATTCTTGATGGAGAGCCCGCCGGTGTTCACGACTTCCTCGATCTTCACGCCGTATTCCTCGACGCGTTTGATGATGGTCAAAGCGCCGAACGCCGTCGCTTCGATGTAGGCACGATAAATCTCATGCGCCTCGGTGTGAAGCGTCTGGCCGAGCAGCAGGCCGGTGAGACGCACATCGACGAGGATGGTGCGGTTGCCGTTGTTCCAATCGAGCGCGAGCAGACCCGTGGCACCGGGTTTCTGGCCTTCCATGGCCTTTTCCATGTTCACGAATTTCTCGCCGGTGGTCTTGCCGTAGCTGTCGGGCACGAGGTGGTTCACCAGCCAGAGGAAAAGATCGCCCACGGCGCTCTGACCGGCCTCGATACCGTAGTAGCCGGGTAAAACGCTGCCATTCACGATGCCGCACACGCCGGGGATGTCGGCGAGCGGTTTGCTGGTGGGTGAAATCATGAGGTCGCAGGTGCTGGTGCCCAGAATTTTCACCAAGGTGCCCTCTTTGATGCCCGCACCGACCGCGCCGGTGTGCGCATCGAAGGCTCCGATACACACCGCGGTGCCTTCGGCCAATCCAAGCCGTTTGGCCCACTCGGCGCACAAACCACCCGCTTTCGTGTCGGTGGTATGCGCTTCGGAGTAGAGACGATCACGAAGTTCAGCGAGCTTGGGATCAAGCTTCGCCAAAAACTCCTTGTCTGGCAGACCACCCCATTCGCTGCTGAACATGGCCTTGTGACCCGCGGCGCACACGCTGCGCTTCAAGGTGAGCGGATTCGTGTTTCCGGTCAAAACAGCCGGAATCCAGTCGCAATGCTCCACGAAGCTGAAAGCGGCCTCGAAGACTTTTTCGTCCACGCGGCGAAGACGGAGGATTTTGCTCCAAAACCACTCGCTGGAATAAATGCCGCCGCATTTGGCGATGATGTTCGGCCGCATTTCGTGGCCGAGCTTGGTGATCTCAGCAGCCTCGGCATGGCCGGTGTGATCTTTCCACAGCCACACCATCGCGTTGAGGTTGTTTTTGAACTCCGGCAGCAAACCGAGCGGCGTGCCGTCTTGGTTCACTGGGATCGGCGTCGAGCCCGTCGTGTCGATGCCGATGCCAACAACCTGCGCGGCGTCAAAGCCCGCGATTTTGGCCTTCGCCTGCTCCAGCGCGCCTTTCACGACGCTTTCGAGGCCATCGAGGTAGTCCTGCGGATTCTGTCGCGCCACATGCGGGTCCTTCGGATCGAGCAGGATGCCCATTTCGCCGCTCGGGTAGTTGAAGACGGTCGATCCGGCCTCCGCGCCGTTGTCGAGGTCGATGAGGAGGGAGCGGCAGGAGTTCGTGCCGTAGTCGATGCCGAGGGCGTAGCGTTTCATGCGATGGTTGGAAAAAGCGCAGCGATACTGCGCAGTCCCTCCCCCCGTGGCGAGCGAAAACCGGACAGCATTCCTGCCTACAGCTTGAGAAAGGAGCGCGGGCACTCCTGCCCGCCATTCGGGTGATTCAGACCCTCCTGTCCGCTTCTTCTTCGGCTTCTTCGCCGCACTGGCGGCAAACAAATCCAGTTCCCCCGCCTCGGAGGGAGCCTCGGCTTTGACCTCGACAGCCGTTTCTTCGGAGGCCGTGCGGGCAGGAGTGCCCGCATCACTTCTTTTCACCACCCGGCGCACTCGCTCGGCGGTGATGGCGCGGGCGATCTTCTCCTCCATCTCCACCAAGATGAAGCGCCGCGTGCCACCATCCTCCGCATTCTACTTCAACACCGCATGACCGGTGGTCCCACTGCCTGCAAAGCTGTCGAGCACCAAGCTGTCCCGGCATCTGTGTTTTCTAAACAAGAAAGGCGGAAGCTGTCACCGAATGTTTTCGCCTGTTTCTCGCCTAGGCCTAGCTGGAACTGGCGGAGGCATGGGGGAGTCTCCCCAAGGTCTGGCGGACGGTTCTTTGCCGCCTGCGGACGCTGGATCAGATGGCCCAGCCTTCGCGGTAGGTCTTGGTCAGCAGCTTGTCGGCGGCGGCGTTGTTTTTGAAGGCAAAGGCATGGGTGTCCCACTCCAGCGTCTTTAGCTCCAGCGGGCGGCCAGTGCGCTGGTCGATCTCGCCCACGGCCAGGCGGGTGGCGATGTTTCCGAGCTGCACGGTCTCGGACAGCGGTCCGGCGTAGTCAAAGCCGTCGCTGGTCTTTTCGCCGCCGAGGCAGGCATCCACCCAGCGGTGCCAGTGGCTCAGGCCCTGTTCCTTGGGATACTTGAAGCCGGTGAATTTTTCCAAAGGATAGAGGCGCGGCCCGGCGACGTGGGCGAGCACGAGGTTGCCCTCCTCCCCGATGAAGAGGGAGCCGCTTTTCGGCAGGTCGAGGTGGTCTGGCATCTGGGCGAGCTTGCGGTCGGGGCGCAGGCCGCCGTCCATCCAGGTGACTTTCAGGGTCTTGCCGGCGGTGAGTTCGTTGCCGGGGAAGACATACTCGATGGTCTCGTGCGTGGGCCAGATGTGCTCGTTCACGCCGCTGTTCATGGCGGTGATGTGCGTGGGGGCCTGGATGCCGAGGGCGGTGAAGACGGGGTCGAGGATGTGGCAGCCGAAGTCACCGAGCGCGCCGCCGCCGAAGTCCTGCCAGTCACGCCAGACAAAGGGGTGGTAGCACGGCGCATAGTCGCGCATGGGGGCGCCGCCGATCCAGAGGTCCCAGTTCACATGCGCGGGCACCTTGGCGGCGGGGGCGGGGGCCAGGCGCTTGTTGCGCTCGTTGCCGGTCACGGCCACCCAGGAATAGACCTCCTTCACCTTGCCGATGGCACCCTCTTTGATCAGCCGAGTGCCAAGGCGGTATTCGAGGTTGGAGTGGATCTGGTTGCCCATCTGGGTGACGACGCCGGCCTTGGCCGCCTCCAGGCGCATCTGGCGGGATTCCCACACGGTGTGGGCCAGCGGCTTCTGGCAATAGACGTGCTTGCCCAGGCGCATGGCGTCGATGGCGGCCTTGGCGTGCATGTGGTCGGGCGTGCCGACGTTCACGGCGTCGAACTTGTCGCCCAGTTGGGCGAACATCTCGCGGAAGTCGGCGAAATGCGGCACGCCGGGGTGGTCGGCGTCCACCTTGTCAAAGCGGGAGCTGTCGATGTCGCAGAAGCCGACGTATTGCACGCGGGCGTGGGCGGAGATGTTCTTGATGTCGCTGAAGGCCATGCCGTTCGCGCCGACGGAGACGACCTGGAGCTTGGAATTCGGGCTGGCGGAGCGCACCACCGCCGGAAAGGCAACGGCGCTGGCGGCGAGGGAGGCGGACTTGAGGAAGGAGCGTCGGTCGGTGGGCATGGTGCCAAGAAAACGCGGGCCAGGGAACCGCGTTCGGCTTTCTTCTGCGCAAGAGTGGTACTCTGCTCGCCACGGAGTCGGCTTAACCGCCAGGATGCGCTGGGGGCGGCTGAGCAGGCAGTGCGGGGTTCGCGCTTTGGCAAGTGTGCCTACGGGGCGTGCGCGGGGCAGGAATGCCCCGGTTACTTGGGCTTAGCCGGCGAAGGTGTCGGCGGGGACGCCTTTGGCTCCGGGGCGGCAGACGAAGAGGCGGCCGGCGAGTGCTTCGGTGAGGCCGGGCTTCAGGCCGGTGGTGACGTAGAGGTCGCCGAGGTCGGGGCCGCCGAAGGCGCAGGCGGTGGTCTCCACGCAGGGGAAGTCGATCTGCTCCACAACTTTGCTGGAGGCGGGATCAAAGCAGACGACCTTGGCCCCGTGGCAGAAGGCGATCCACAGGCGGTCTTCGCTGTCGATGGTCATGCCGTCGGGGCTGCTTGAGTCGGCGCTGGTGTCCCAGATGACGCGCTCGTGGCTGATGGCGCTGGTGGCCTTGTCGTAGTCAAAGGCGCGGATCTTTTTGCTGGGGGTATCGATGTAGTACATCGTGGCGGCGTCGCGGGTCCAGACGATGCCGTTGGAGTTGGTGACGGGGGAGAATTTCTTCTCGATGCGCAGGTCGGTGTGCAGGCAGTAGAGGGAGCCTTCGGGGCGCTTTTTCAGGTTGATGCTGCCGGCCCAGAAGCGCCCGGCGGGGTCGCATTTGCCGTCGTTGAAGCGGTTGTCGGGCAGGTCGGGCTCGGGATCGCCGATGGGGGTGCTGTGGCCGGTGGCCTCGTCCAGGAAGTGGAAGCCGGTGTCGCCCGCCCAGACGAGGCCGCCTTTGGCCCGTGGCACGATGGTGCCGACGCGCTGGCTGACCTCCCAGATTTTTTCTTCTCCGGTCACGGGGTCAAAGGCGAGGACCTTGTGGGCCTCGATATCGACGTAGAGCAGTCGGTTGAGGTGCCAGAGGGGGCCTTCGCCCCAGACGGAGACGTGCTTTCCAACGGGTGTGACGGGGATCATGCTTTTGGGGAGTTTGGAGTTCCTGGTTCTTGGTTCTTGGTTCTTGGGTTTTTCAGTGGTGCGGGGCTTGGCTGCGGTAGGCTTCGGCGAGCGTGGAGGAAAGCTGGCGAGGCAGGGAATCGGGGGCGTGCTTTTCGAGTTCGATGGGTTTTTCGGCGAGGTTGGCCTCGTTGAAGACGCGCACGGCCATGTGCAGCTGGCCGTCGTGCAGCCAGGTGTGGGCACCGACGGGGGTCTGGCAGCCGGCACCGAGCAGGCGCAGGAAGTCGCGTTCGGCGATGACGCGGGTCTCGGTGTCGGCGTGGTTGATGGCGCGCAGCAGGCTGCGGGTGGCGTCATCTCCGGCGCGGCATTCGATGGCGATGGCCCCCTGGCCGGCGGCGGGGAGGAAGGCGCGTGGATCGAGGGTGAGGCCGTGGAGGGTGGTGCCTTCGATCTCGATGCGGTCGCCCACCAGCAGGCCGAGGCGGATGAGCCCGGCAGCGGCGAGCAGGACGGCATCCAGCGGCTCGGTGCCGAGTACTTTTTTCACCCGGGTGGGCACATTGCCGCGGATCTCCACGATCTGGACGTCGGGGCGCAGCCACTTTAGCTGGGCGGCACGGCGGACGCTGCTGGTGCCCACGCGCGCGCCCTGGGGCAGGGTTTCCAGGGTGCAGGCCTGGCGGGTGATGAGCACGTCTTCAATGGGGGCGCGGGGCATGACGGCGGCGATGTCAAAGCCGGGGGCGAGGTCGCTGGGCACGTCTTTCAGGCTGTGGACGGCGGCGTCGATCTCGCCGCTTTCCAGGGCGATTTCGAGTTCCTTGATGAAAATGCCTTTGTCCACGTGGGCGACGCCGGCGAACTCGGAGAAGCGCAGGTCCTGGCGCTTGTCCCCGCTGGTCTGGATGATGCGGCGCTCTACGATCAGTCCGGGGTGGGCGGCCTGGAGCACGGCGGTGACCATTTCGGTCTGCTTCAGGGCCAGTTCGCTGCCACGGGTGCCGAGGATGAGGGGACGGTTTGACATGAGTGAGCCCGCAGGTTTGCACGCGATCTGCGGTCGATGCAAAGAGATGATGCGTGCCGAAGGGCAGAGCTGTCGATGTGGCTCAGGGCACCCAGAGGCTAGGCATCAGCTCGCGGACAAAAGCCTCGGTGTCCTGAAGGGCCTGAATTTCCGCAAAGGGATCTTCCAGCCCGGCGGCTTCGGCTTTCAGGGGCACAAAGAAGGTCAGCAGGGACCAGCGATGGTTGAGATTGCGCAAAAAGGCATCCCGGTAGGTGCGCCAGACATGCTCCTGATAGCTGGCGCTGGTGGTGCCATCCGACCCGACGTACCAAAAGAGATTCAAGGCGCGCAGGCGTGCCCGGCGTCCCTGGGCGTCTTCCACGTCACGATACATGCTCATGAGCGTGGCCTCGACACTTCGCCCGCCGCCTAGATCGAGCGTGATGGGGCGCGAGCTGCTGACCATCCAGCCCTGGGCAGGCAGGCAGACATCCGGTGAGTGCAGCGAGCGCTTCTCTGCGCCGCCGAGGACGATGGAGGCCAGGATGGCGCGATCGGGTTTCGTGTAAAAGCGCCGGTCGATGCGCACGTCCTCGGCGAGTGTGGCTTTTTCCCGCGCGGTCATGGGCTGATCCGTGCTGACATAGCCTGCGAGCAGGGTCGGCATTTTCGACTGAAGGCCGAGCGGTCCCACGTGATAGGCGGTATCCATGCGCGCGCAGTAGAGCAACCCACCGCCCACGATGAGGAGCACGGCGGCGAGATGAACCCAGATCTGAGCTTGTCTGGGCGGCACCGCTGCGGGCAAGGAGCGGGGCGGTGGGATCGCGCGGGTCTCCAGCGTGCGCTCCATCCAGGCCGTGATGCCAAACATGCCTGCCAAGGCCACGCCAAAGACGGCAAGGCCTGCCATGCTGTGGAAGAAGCTCATCTCCTGATGGCCATCCAGATTTCGACCAATGGCGACATCCGACCCGAAGGTTAGACAGCCCAGGGCCAGCAGCACCATGCGCACGAGATTTCCCAGCATGGCCAGGGGAATGGCACTGGCGAAGAGGATGCTGCGGGCTGGCCAGGTTTTGAGTGAAATCCAGCCATAGAGAGCGCTCAGCATCATGAGGGAAAACAGCGAGCGAATGCCACTGCACGGCTCCTCGACATCCAGTTGAAAGAGAGCGCCCTGCTCGCGGCCAGCCAGTTCATCAGCCGCTGAGTGCAGGCCCGTGCCTTCTTGCGTGACCGGCACGCCGATGAGGTTCAGGACCAGGGCAGAGAGCTTGGCCGTCCACATGCGCAGTGGCACGGCCATCAGCGACTCCAGCGGTAGCATGGGCCAGGTGAAAACAAAAAACGCCCAGGGGAAAAAGAGCGCGCGCAGCCAGGGCACCCCGCCGAGCTGCAGGATCAGTCCCAGCAGCAAGAGCTGCCCTGCCGCGTAGCCGGGATAGGCCGTGTCTGCTTTGTAGCCAAAGCCATACAAAACCATGCCCAGCAGCAGCACCGGTGCGCCTAGCCAAGAGCCCTGCAAGGGCAAGGCGGTCAGCGCAGGACGCATCCGCGACACTAGCCAAGCTACGATGAAGGGCGTGACCAGGCAGAACCACCACTCGGAGTCTTGCTGTGCCTTGCGCACGATGCCGCCGAGGATGCTGCTGCGCTCGATGAAGTCCCAGTGCTGGTAAGGAAACAGGCCGAGGAGCACGATCATCAGCACTGCCGAAACACCCAACGCGGCCCAACGCTGCCTCGTGGTCGAGGCAAAAAAGGAATCGAGACGGGCTGCGGCGGTGACGCTCATGAAAAGAAAGTGCATCATGTTTAAAGGCAACCCCTGCACGCGACAAGACATCCTCTGGTGGATTTTTCTCGAACGCGCGCGTTCATTCAGTGGCTTTCGCTTCTATCCTGCATGAGTTCTGAATCTCCCCCCCCATCGTCTGAGTCGAATGGCACCTCTGCCTGGCCCAGCGACATGCCCGTGCAGCCCGAACTGCCGATGATCGCGGAGGTGCCAGCGCCTTACGAAGAGGTCGCGCTACCCGTGGACCCAGCGGTGGAAGAGCTCGTGACACCTCCCGAGCAGCCCGAGAAAACCGTGCACTATGAGTATATCGTGGAGGACGTGCCTCCTGAGCCGATCCAAGCCGATGCCGCTGCTCACGAGCCTGTGCCATCGGCTGCGGTTTCCCCTGCGCCAGCCCTTGTCCCCGTCATGGCTACGACTCCGCCGGCCTCGCGTCAGGTCACATGGCTGCCCTTTCTTTTCATCCAGGGGCTCGTGGTCGTGATCTGCTTTTTGATCGTGAATGCTAGGCAAGTGACGATGCCATCCACGGTTGCCCCGACTTACGTCGCGAAGTCAGAACCACCGCCGCCGGTTGAGAATCGTGAAGCGGAAGTGCTAAAAGAAAGTCTAGCCGAGGCGCGCACCCAGATCACAGCCCTGCAAAATCAAATCGATGCGCAACACGACGAGCGTGAAAAGACCCAGGCGCGTCTCCAGGAAATGGCGGACCGCATGGCGCTGATCATCAAGCAAAACAGCTTTCTCCCAAGCTCTGACGCCAGTCGTGCCAGCACGGCTGACGCTGCCCAGGTCGCGGCGATGCTGCCGACGGTGACTCCCGCCACGAGTGAGCTGCTGCTGCTGAAGGAGCGGAATCGGCTGACGGACTACGCGGACCGGGCGATTGCCACCGGCCAACGCAAGGACCTGCAAGCCGTCGTCGATTCCATGTTCGACCCAGCTTTGGCACATCTCCGCCATGCGGCGGAGGCGGAGTTTCGCCGGGTGCAGGCCTACTATGAGATCAACATGAGCATCGATCCGAGCTACAAGTTGCCCCTTCAGGAGCTGTTCCCCGATGGCACCGTGCAGGCGGAGGCTGATCTGACCGATGCCCAGATGACAAAGCTGCTCAGCGATGTCCAAAAGCCCTGGGAGGTGCGCCTGCGCTGCGCTTATTTGCTGCGCAGCAGTCAGGCCACCGACGCGACAGCAGCGCTGCTGCGTGCCTTGAAAGAAGATCCTTCGCTGGATGTCGCCAAGCAGGCCCAGACCAGCTTCGAGAAGCGCGTGGGGCGGCGTTTCCGACTCTTTGACATCCCGAGCATTGAGGCTTGGTGGCAGAGTCAGCAGCCCGTTCAGTAAGCTAGCCGTCGCCGCCTGGATGCTGGGGCTGACTCAGGGGTTGGTAGGCGGAACTTTTCCCGCCTCTGGAGGGGGCGGGCGCCGGTCTTTCAGGGCCTGAAACTCCCGCATCACCGTCTCACGATACAGCGCGCGCAGGCGCTGAATGGCTTGGATGCGTTCCTCCCCTCGCACCGATTGAGCTTGCCGGACGGCCTCTTGCAGCATCGGCAGGGCGCTAATGCGTTCGTGAAAGCGTTTCGCATCCTCTTGGCGTTCGGGTTTGGAAAAAGCCATCATTTCGCGGCCAAACCGAGCTAGCATTTGTCGCGGATACTCCTCGGAATCAAGCGCAGGCAAGGGCGCGAGACCTTCGCCTCCTTCTTCCGGCGAACGGGCCTCGACCTTGGCCAAGATGGCGGCTGCTTTCGGGTCTGTTTTTTCCAACTCTTGGCGGATGGTCTGGCGCAGCTCGCTGTGTGCTTTCATCGCCCTCTCACGGGCTTGCATCACCTCAGGTCGCCACCAGACGCGGTCCAGAGCTTCGCGGATATGCTTTCGATCCTCTTCGGGCAGTTTTTCATACTCCTCCGAGCGCATCGGTGGCCGTCCCAGGCCGGGACTACCCAAGCCGCGCCAATCTCCGCCATGGCGTCGCCCAGGTTCACCGGAGCGGCCTTCACCGGGCGGCTTGGGTGGGCCTGGGGGCTGACTGTGAGCCGGGACGATCAGACCCAGGAGCAAAGCAGAGGCAGAGAGGGCAGCACGGACAATCATGGTCTTCGACAAAAAGATGGAACGAAACAGGAAACGAGCAAGAACGCGAGAAGAGCAGGCCTTTAGAACCCAGCGAGCGGCCATTGGTTGCGAAAGCAGGGCTGTGTGGGCCTGGGCAGAGCCGAGGGAAGGATCGGTCGATGCGCCTTCGCCCTTGTGCCGGTTCGGATTCTGGGTAATCCGAGAGCCGCTTGCGGTGCCTGGGAATGCCCCAGGAAGCCTGCTTGCCAACAAAACCTTCGTTAAGCATACTGAACTCATCTCTCATGGACGACCTCACCATTGTACAAGTCATCGGGCGCGAAGTGCTCGATTCCCGCGGTAACCCCACAGTCGAAGTGGACGTGCTTCTGGAAAACGGAGCCCTGGGCCGCGCTGCCGTCCCCAGTGGCGCCAGCACCGGCGAACATGAAGCTCTGGAGCTGCGTGATGGCGACAAGAAGCGTTACCTGGGCAAGGGCGTCCTGAAAGCCGTTGATGCCGTGAACAATGAAATCGCTGATTGCATCATCGGCAGCATGGCCGCCGATCAGGTCGCCATCGATAAGGCGATGCTGGAGATCGACGGCACACCCACGAAGTCCAAGCTGGGGGCGAATGCCATCCTCGGGGCCTCTCTCGCCGTTGCCAAAGCGGCTGCCACCGCTCTGGGTCAGCCTCTTTACAAATACATCGGCGGCCCGAACGCCAAGGTCCTGCCTGTGCCGATGATGAACATCATCAACGGTGGAGCCCACTCGGATGCTCCGATTGACTTCCAAGAGTTCATGATCATGCCCAAGGGCGCGCCCAGCTTCTCCGAGGCTCTCCGCTACGGGGCAGAAGTGTTTCATGCGCTGAAGAAGATCCTTCACGACCTGGGTCTGAACACCGCCGTGGGTGATGAGGGCGGCTTTGCTCCTACCCTGAAAAGCGCTGACCATGCGCTGGAAGTGATCGCCCAAGCGATCGACAAAGCTGGCTACAAGATGGGTGAAGACATCTTCATCGCTCTGGATGTGGCTTCCTCCGAATTCTACGACAAGGCCAAGGGCAAATACGTCTTCAAGAAGAGCGACAAGTCTGAGCGCACCGCTGAAGAACTGGTGGCCTACTACGCTGAGCTGAAGAAGAAGTTCCCCATCATCTCCATCGAAGACGGCTGCGCCGAGAACGATTGGACGGGCTGGAAGCACCTCACTGACACCCTGGGTGCCACCACGCAGCTCGTGGGAGATGACCTCTTCGTCACGAACACCAAGTTCCTCCAGAAGGGCATCGACGCCAAGACCGCCAACTCCATCCTTGTGAAAGTGAACCAGATCGGTTCCCTGACCGAGACGCTGGACGCGGTCGATCTGGCCCACCGCCACGGCTACACTGCCGTCATGAGCCATCGTTCCGGTGAGACCGAAGACTACACCATCGCTGACCTCGCCGTCGCCACGAACTGCGGCCAGATCAAGACCGGCTCTCTTTCCCGCAGTGACCGTATCGCGAAGTACAACCAGCTTCTGCGCATCGAGCAGGAACTGGGTGACAACGCCATCTATGGCGGTCGCATGAAGGTCTGATCCACCTCACCTCCGCGCTGACGCGGCCTTTCCATGAAAGCAAGACCCATCCTCCACGAAAACCGCCTCGAACCGCAGCCTGTGGATCGAGTGCTAGGACTCCTGGTGAATCTTGGCAAAATCTGCCTGATTCTCCTGCTCGTACCTGTCGTCTGGGAAGTCTGCCAACTGCCGAAAGCAGAGCAGGAAGCTCAGCAGCAAAAGCTGAACAGCCTGCATGAGGAAAAGGCGCGGCTCTTCGCCGTCTGTGAAAAGCTGAAGCGTCAGATCGGATGGATCAAAACGGACACCGCCTACCTGGAAATGCGTGCTCGTGATCACGAGAACATGCAGAAGAAGGGCGAGTACGTAATCCGCATCGAGTAATCCACGAGCAGGCATCCCTGCCAAAAAGCCATTGCGGAGGGCGGTCGAAAGGCCGCCCTCTTTTCATGCAGACATGGAGGCAGGTTTGCATCTTTTCGGACATGCAGATGTTCTTTGTTTTTTCATGCCTATGCCGACATCTCCAGCCCTCTTTCCTGCCACGGCATGGACCTGGGTGCGGCAGGTGCAGCGCGGTGAAGAGGCTGCCTGTGCGCAGGCAGCGCTAGAGTCCCTCTGCCAGACCTACTGGGAGCCTGTGCGGCGATGCCTGAAAGCGCGAGATTCAGGTGCCGCAGGGACGTAGCTTCACTCTGACCTGTCCTGTGACTTTGCCAGCAGGCGCTACTGCCACCTATCGCTGGCTCATGGATGATGATGAAAACAACGAACTCGCACGCTGGCGGGCGTGAAGACGAGCGTGACCGGCTATGGCGTGAGCAGCAATGACGGCATGAACTTTCGATTCGAGGGTCTTTTCAAACGCAGCCCGAGCACCTGGGCACCGTTGAACTTCATCTTCACGTCCCGATCCAATCGCTGTGATGGCCGTCTCAGCGATCTGTCCTGGGCACGATATTGGAACCCGTCAGTCTATGCAGGCGCATCCGATGGCGCTGCTGGTTATGCCGATGGGGCAGGTGGCACGGCCCGTTTTGCCTATCCGATGTCCGCAGCACCTGCCCCTGGAGGCAGCAGTCTCTGGATCGTGGACAGAGACAATCACTGCATTCGCAGCCTGACCGAAAACGGCGTGGCAGGCACCGTGCTGGGCTCTCCTGGTGTCGCTGGGTTTGCCCAAGGCAGTGCGGCCAATCTCCGCCTGAATGCACCGACGGACATCGAACTGCTTTCCAATGGGGACTATGTCACGGAATCGCGCACGATTCGCAAAATCACCCCACGGGTGGTGTGGTCAGCACTCTCGCGGGTTGTGCAGACCTCGCGGGGTTCGTCAATGGCAGTGCCGTGGCCCGGACCCTTTCCTACCAGGATGGCTGGAGCTACCACGAACTCACGGTGACGGGTGCGGTGTATCAAAAAACACCCAGCGCCTTGCTTAGCCAGACAGATGTGCCGCCTGCTGCTGAAAATGTGAAATGGGACATCCTCACGCCGCACAGCATTCCCGGCGTGACCCTCTTCAGTGTCACCGGCACGTTGGTCGAGTCCGGAGTTATGACGGTGAATTCCGCCACAAATCCAAACAGTTTCAGCGCACGCTTCACACCCTCCACCGGCATCTTTACCGGCAGCTACAAACTGCCCGCGTCAGGCTCAGATGCCGCACGCACAGCTACCGTGTATCGCATCCTCGTCCCTGGCCTGGGCACGGCCGGGTATCACCTGCTGCCGCGTGCCACCAGCACCGTCGGGGCACCTATGATTGACTCTGGTTTGATTCAGATCGGCACCAAGTAAGGTGTCGATAAGTGCGTGCTAGGCACCCACCATGCCAGCATCTTTTCACATTCGGCCTTCGACATCGCGCCTCGTTTCGGGTTTACTCAGGCGCACTTCCTGCCCGCACATGCGCTTCCTCATTCTCTTACCAGCCGCCCTGCTTGTGTCCTGCGTCGATCCCTATGGGAATCCCATCAACCCCTTCGGGCCGCAGCCGCCGCCACCCTACACAGAGCAGCGTGAGCAATGGCGTGCGCAGACGCGAGACCAAGCGCAGCAGGAGAACCAGATGGCCTATGAGCGCGGGATCTCCGATGGCCGTGCGGATGCAAATGCCAACCTGCCCAAGAGCTATCAACGCCACTACCAGAGCTACACCCCTGCCACCCAGGCGGCCTATCAGCAAGGTTACGAGCAGGGATACCTGCCGCCTCTGGCCCCGATGCCGGGTGGTGGTGGCTGGTCCTCAAATGCGCCGACACCTCCCAACGGTTATCCCGGCACGGGCTACACACCACCTGCGGTGAATGATCCTGCTTACCAGCAAGGCTATGACTATGGCCTGCGAGATCGAGTCGGCGGACGTGCCAATGATCCCGGTGCCCACACGGGGCGCTACGATCCTCGCAGCCGTCGCAGCTTTGAGCGCGGTTATGTCGATGGCTACAGCTCACGCTAAGTCTGGAGGTTGCGGGCGGCTTGACGAAAGCAGACTCCGCACGCAGATGCTCATCGTAACCCAAGACACACCTCATCTCTCCACGCTCATGACTCCCGATATTCTTTCTGCCTTGAACTGGCGCTACGCCTGCAAAGCCTTTGACCCTTCCAAGAAGATTCCTGCGGAGACCTGGGAAAAGCTGGAGCAATCCTTGGTGCTCACGCCTTCCAGCTTCGGCCTCCAGCCCTGGAAATTCCTCATCGTTCAAGATCCTGAGCTTCGTGAAAAATTGGTGCCTCATGCCTGGAACCAGCGTCAAATTGCCGATTGCTCTCACTTGGTCATCATGACTGTGCCGAAAGCGTTGGGTGAAGATTACATCGACGCCAACATCGCCCGCATGGTCGAAGTGCGCGGTGGCACAGCCGATGCGCTCGCAGGCTTCCGCAACATGGTTGCAGGTTTCCGCACCGGACTGGAATCCAAAGGTGGCCTAGAGACATGGGCCAAGCTGCAGAGCTACATCGCGCTCGGCCAGTTCATGCTGGCGGCTGCCTTGCTCGAGGTGGACACCTGTCCGATGGAGGGATTTGTGCCCGCCAAGTTTGACGAAATTCTCGGTCTCGAAGCCACGGGCCACACGGCCGCAGTGCTTTGCCCCGCAGGGTATCGCAGTGCTGATGACCGCTATGCCTCGCTGCCCAAAGTGCGCTTTGAGGCGAAGGATGTGATCGAGCACCGCTGATCAAGCGCTGGTGCGCTCTTCCCAGCGTGCCAGCAGCCAAAGCACGTCCGCTAGGCGATTCAAAAAGCGCAGGACCTCAGGATTTGGAACCGCAAGTTCCGTCTCCTGAAGGCCTGCGATTTGTCGTTCAGCTCGCCGACAAGCGACGCGCGCTAGATCGGCATAGGCTCCGCTCATCACTCCTGCTTCACCGGGCAGAGCCCAGCCTTTGAATTCGAGCGCACCACCCGCCTCCAGCTTCGCCACCCATTCGTCGAGATAAGTGACCCGATCTGCACCGAGTTGAGGATGTTTTTCCGCGTAGCGCGCCTCAGAACCCGGAGGCGTGGCCAGCTCTCCCATCAGGTGAATGAGCCAAGGCTGCACGGTTTGCAGGATCTCACGCGTCTCCTGTTGCAGGGCGGCAACGCGCAGGGGGCCGAGGGCGGCATTCAGTTCATCCACCGCGCCAAGAGCCTGCACGCGTGGATGGGATTTGGGCAGGCGGAAGCCAAAGAGCAGGTCAGTCTGGCCTTCGTCGCCGCGTCGTGTAGAAATGGACATGCCTCTGCTATACGCAAAACTGAGAGCCACGCGGCAGGAAAGCTTGTTTTTTCTCCTTTTGCGCGCCGGAAATGGCCCCTAGGATGCTGATTCAGAGTGCTTTGCTGAACATGAAAAGACTTACCGCTTTCTTCTGTCACGTCGCAGCGATGCTGGCCGCCTGCGCGCCAGTCTGGGCCGATTCGAGCGAAAGTGTGGTCAAGGCAGATCGTCCTCGCCTCGGGTTGTATGCGGAGGAGTTCACCATTGATGGAAAGCCGCGTCCAGATCTGGCACGCGCGGTCACGGGCTCGCTAACCACAGCGTTGCTGCGTCGTCAGCAGGTGCGACTTTTCAATTTGGAAAGTGCAGCGCTGCAGGATGCAGCTGCTCTGCTATCTTCGGCCACGCACCCAGCTTCGGCAGGTCGTCGTGTCGATGACATCCTCGCAGGTCGTCTGGACTATCTGGTGACTTACAGCGTCGTCGGCATCCGCCAGCGTCAGGTTTTGACCGTGCAAAAGATGCGCGCCAGCACGCACGAGATCCTCCTGTCCCGGCAGTTCCCTCACCAGGGAGCTGAAACCGCGATTTTATGCCTGATCCCGGCCGTGCTGGATGAGATTGATCCGCTGATGACACGGCCAAGCTCGGCTTTCCCTCGCTCTCAATCGCCAGCGATGTATCTGGCCGCGCCTCAGCCACCGAGTCCGCCCATCACAGTGGCCAGAGCTCTGCCAGCAGGGCAGCCTGTGATCATGGAGCAAGAGCCTGCCTACGATCCGTGGGCCCAGAATTTGCACCCACCTTATGACCTTGCCCGTGTGCCCAAAGCCTTGGTTTACCGTCATCTCGGCACTGTGCGCCACATCGACAATACCTGGAAGTTCTGCGTCATCCATCCTGTGCGCGGCACGCGCTATCAAGAGCAGGACCCGATGCACATCCTGTGGGAAGAGGGCGACGTGTATGCTCCGCTGCGGGTCAGTGCTGTGGAGCGTGGGGCGGTGGTCTTGGATCTGGGGCGCACGCCAGATCATCACCCAGTTTTTGTCGGGGATAAGGTCTATGGCTGGGCACCTCCCTTGGCTCGTTGACGTGTAAGCTTGCCTTCGGCTTTGCGCCTATGCTATCCGCTTGGGAATATGATGAAAATTCCCAACCCTTTCATCCTCCTTTCTGGCTGCTGTTTACTCATGGCCGCCACAAAGATCGAGGCCCGAGTCTGGAAAGACGCGTCGGGCCGAGAACTGGAGGCCGAACTGGCGGGAAAGCAGGGTGACAGTGTGCTGCTGAAACTCCCCGACGGTCGCACCGTGCCCTACCCCATGGGAAAGCTCAGCCTTGAGGATCAGGCCTTTGTGCGTGGCCAGACGAGTGCCCCTGCGGCGGTGAATTCTACCGCGCCGGTCACTTCGTCTCCCCGCAAGCCTCTCGCGCAGAGAACCTGGCCGCAGGTGGTGGAAGTCTCCGCCAGTTCCGTGGAGATCAAGGCCATCTCGGAAGACGCAGTGAATCGGAAATTTGTCTATCAATCCCAGGCCTTCGAGTTCAGCAGCCAAGCGAAGCTAGCCGATAGCATGATGAAGGAAATCGCCCGCACCTTCGAGGCGACAAAGACGCTGTTGGAGGCCCTGCCTTGGGGCATCGAATGTCGCCCTCCAGAGGATCGTCCACGCTTCACGGCGGCCCTTTATGAGACAAGGGAAGACTACATGGCGGCAGGGGGGCCGGAGATGTCCGGCGGAGTTTACGATACGTCCGAAAAAACCTTCAAAATCCCGTTTCCCAGCCTCGGCTTGCAGCGCCTGGGCAAGACCTACACGCGGGATGACGACTACAGCAGCGGCACACTGGTCCACGAGATCACGCACCAGCTCATGGATGAGTATCTGCCCTTCTTGCCAAAATGGATCGTCGAAGGCACGGCGGAATACACGGAAATGCTGCCCTACAAAGCGGGCATCTTCCGAGCAGGTTCACACAAAAATGGCTTCAAGGAAGACGTCGAGTTTTGGGCGAAACGGGAGAACTTCACCCCGAGCATCGAGGGGCTGGAAAAAATGATCACCATGAATCGAGCGGTCTGGGATGCCCAGTGCCAGACGGCTCAAGACATGCGGAACATGTATCACCGCTCACAGCTCCTGGTCTATTTCTTCTGCCACCTGGATAGCGATGGCCAGCGCTTCATCCGCTACATGGATGCTGTCTTTGGTGAGGTGGATGCCATGCGGAAGTTCTTCTCCGATCCGCGTGTGGAGAGGATTCCGGGCGGGCGCTTTCGCTACCCTAGTGAACTCTCACCGCCGGACCTCAATCCGGAAACGGCTCCCTTCAAGCATCTGTCCATTCTGGTGGCAGAAAGGCCCTGGCCGAAGTTGGCTCAGGAAATCATGGATGCCTACAAAAGCATCGGCGTGAAAGTGACAGTCACGCCTTGAGCCCGGATGCCGAAGTTCAGGGGGGCAAGAATGCCCCGCTGACAGAGAACTTCTGAATCCGGCTTGAGTGGTTCTTCGGCGCAGGGAGAGCCGAGGAAGCGTTTTTTCACCAAAGGAAAGCCGTCCCGCCGTGCCTTTTCGGAGGAGAAAAGACACCGCTGAGGACGGCCAAGGTAAGCATGATCTTGATCAGGCTCCTGTATGGAAAGCACGGATCGCGGTGACCTTGACTTTCCGGGTTCCGGAGTCGGTCGGAATCTCAGCTTCATCGCCCACGGCTTTGCCTAGCAGGCTTTTGGCGAGCTCAGAAAGGTAGGAGACGACGTTGTTTTCGATGTCGCTGTCCCAGGCACCGAGGATGGTGAGGGTTTCGACCTTGCCGGTGGATTCATCACCGTAGTCCACGATCGTGCCCATACCGACGACATCGGTGGAGACATTGACGAAGTCGGTGCCACGGGCGCGGTTGATGTCGCGCTCCAGTTCATCGCGCATGCGGTTCAGCACGGCCTGCTGATCACGAGCCGCTTTGTAACCACCGTTTTCACGAAGGTCGCCTTCTTCTTTGGCGATTTGAATTTCCTGGTGGTTGTGCGGGATCTTGACGGTGACCAGCTCATGCAGCTCGGCCTTCTTCTTCTCCATGCTGTCCCAGGAGACGATGAGGAAGTTCTCCTCGCGTCCGCTGGCTTGGTCTTCCATGATTTTCTCCAGTTCGGGACGTGCTTTGATGACACGTGCCATGAGGGAGCGGCGGGTCAGTTCATCGAGCACGGTGCTGGTGAGTAGGCGCTTGATGAAAAGTTGGACCATTTCCTCGTCTGGGTCTTGAGCCCATTCGCCGATCAGAGCCTTTTCGGAAGACAGGACATCGACAAGGCGACCCGTGCGTTTGGGGCCGCCGCTGACGTGGTCGTCTTCAATGGTATCGAGCACCGCGTGCGCGAGGTCGATGCTGAACACCGACTTGGCCAGTCCACCGCGCTCCTTGCAGGTCCAGATCAAAAGGTCTTGGGTCAGGGTGCGATTGCGGACAGCCTTTTTCAGGTATTCGGCCAGGGCATCGAGCTCGCCATTGGCATCCAGCACGGTGGCGATTTCAGCCACGGCACGGCCTCCAGTGCGGGCGATGTGGCTGAGCACTTCGTTGACCCAAGTTCGATCCGGAAATGCGGCAGGAAAAGCGCGGTAAAGACGGCCATAAAGTGCGGCAGGAAGTCCTGAGAGACTTTCGGTGATCTGCTGGCGAGCTTCGCAGACGAGGTCTGAAATTTTGAAGGAGCCGAGGGGCAGACTGGCCTCTTTGTCGATGCTCTCCAGCAGTTCATCGCGGGTGAGCAGGAGTTGCAGGCTTTCCTTGAGATGCAGCTTCCAGGCCTTGCGCACGGTGTCAGAGATGTCTTGGAAGACAGGGGTGAGCTCCTCCAAGGCATTTTCGAAGAGGTCCAGGTCCTTCTGGATCAGCGCCAGGACACCCAGCTTGCCCTTCAAGTCGCGTTTGGCCATGAAGTCACGCACCATCACTGCGCCGGGTTTTTCTCCGGAATCGCGCAGCACCAGCGGGTCTTGGCGCTTCGAAGGTACCACGATGTGGCGGGCTGTTTTCAGGGTGCGCTTGGCGGATTCCCACCACTTTTTGTAATCGGCTTCAGCGATGATGCGAGGCTTCAAAAGGCCTTCCAGCTGATCGAGCGACATTTTTCCGCCGCTGGAGCGGAGAGCCAACTCCACGAGAGCGTTGGCGTCATCCTTGGCCAGCTTTTTCAGGCTCTCCAGATCCGAGAGACGGATCGAAAGCAGATGATCTGCAGGCAGGACTTCTAGGCTGCTGATGGCAAAGCCTAGCTTCAGGCCATGACCAGGCTTGCCTTCAAAATCAATCAGCAACCGGTCTCCCATCAGGTCCCATTCGCTGATGCGTCCTACGCCCCAGCTTTTGTGGAGAACGTAAGTTCCGGGTTCGAGCTTGGACAGTTTCTCTGCGTCGGCGGCGGCGAGCTTTCCTGCCGCCACGAGTTGTTGGGCCTCTGAATTCATGGGAGGGCGATGCTAGCAGGGTGTTTTTCTCTGGCAAAGGAAACTTCCCCCGCTGCGCAAAGCTACCTCAGGTCCTCGAATCGTCTCAGGCCACCCCCAGGTCCGCCATCAATTGGCGGATGAAGATCTGGCGCTCTTCCTCGGCCAGGGTGCCATCCCGCCAGCAGAGCGTGAGCACAAGGCGACCGTTTTTCTCATTCGCAAACACGCCTGTCCCTGGTGGGTCGGAGAAACTGGGCACGTGGTAGGCATTCGTGACACGCGCCCCAGCAAAGCGAGTCAACTCAGGCGCAAAGGGGCCTGTGTTGCTGTGGTAGAAGGAGCTGAATTTGCCCTTCATGTGGAAATTGATGAAGAACATGTGCAACCAGGGTGGCATTGGGCGCATCATCCACATCAGGTCGCGGAAGGCATCGCCGATTTTGTCTTTGATGAATCGAGTGTGCTGCTGGTGCAGAGAGCCTGCAGCAGTCTCCAGTGTCCCCAGCTCAGCCGCCAGCAGATTGCAGAAGAACATCGTCAGGTGGTTCTGAAACAGCGGTCCGCGCGTGCCTTTTTTCCTCACCTGGATCGGCACGCAGCACATCAGTGACTCAGGCGAGATGTTCCGATGCTGGAACACGGCCTGGTGGGCGCGCATGGCGCAGGCGAGGTGAAAGGGCATGTTGATCAGCGGTCCGCACACCTCGGCACTGCGGCGCGCAGCTTCCTGGGTCTGGGCCTCTGTGAGCGTTAGCACCTGAAAGTGAGCGCGCCCTGCCGAGAGCTGGGTGGAGCCGAGCGCCTCAAAGGGCTTGGCCATCACTTGATCAAAAAAGCTCGGCATGACCTTGGCCGTCTTCCAGCGCTCTCCCCAGCCCCGCGGATCGGCGAGGTCGGTCAGGTCAAAAGCTGGCACAGGCTCACCTCCGCCACCGAGCAGACGATTCAGCTCGACCAAAAAAAACTCGGCTCCGATGCCGTCCATGATCAGGTGACTCCAGGAGAAAACGAAGACACAGGTGCTGTCGGCTTTTTCCACGAGATCAAAGCGCACGTTCATCCAGCCATCGTCCTGCTGGGGCAGGGAAGTGTTGATGATGTCGTCCAACTGCGTTTGCAGATCGGTGAAGGTCTGCGCACCGTGATCAGCCAATCGGCCGGAGGAGCCCACCTGAGACCAGAGGTGCAGATCGAGGGGCCGAGGATGTGCTGCAGGTTCCCAGCGCGGCAGGGAGAATAGAGAAGGCTGCTTCAGCTGAGCTGTGAAGATGGGGAAGGGGAAATGCCCCGGCAGGACAGTCAGCAGTTTTTTCAGAGCGGCCACGTCCGGGATCTGATCCAGCTCGATGAAAGAATGCGCGATGTGCCCACCCTGACCTGCTTTGCGTAGCATCTCATCGAAGGCATGGGTGAAAAAGTCACAATCTCTCAACGGCAGGTAGGCTAGCTTCTCCGCAGAGCTGAAGCTTTTGGCCTCCAGTGCCTGGCCCCCAACAGGCTGACGTTCCGCCACAGCGACAACGTCAGGACTTAAAGTAGGGGCCGCTGAACTCTGGGGCGCTGGGTTTTCCTCCGCACTCGGGATGATCTCGTAACCCTGATCCACGAGGAGCGTGGCGATGGCTTTGGCATTCTTGAAGTTAGCCCGCGAGACGCTGCCGGTCGGGATGGCTTTGCCAAAGTGTTCCTCCAGCAGCAGCAGCAACTGCATGATGGCCATGGAATCCAGACCTGCCTCGAAGAGATCTGCCTCCACGGTGAATCCTGGGGGAGTCTGCAGGACCTCATTGCGGACGAGGTCGAGCACGCGGACTTCAAGCTGGGGGAGGGTTTCTGACGCAGGCATCGGCAAGATCGGGTGGCGACAGTAGGAGCGCATCCTAGCAGGTCAAGCAGGCACGTTTTGGGCAGGGAAATGTCCTTCCTTGCGTCGCTCGTCGCCACACTCTATACCTCGCGCTCTACTTTCTGGAATGCACATCGCCGACATCCTTAGCCAGCAGCGGCCCACGCTGTCCTTCGAGTTCTTTCCCCCCAAAACCACGGAGGCTTCTGAGGCACTCTTCCAGACCATTGGAGAGCTCGAAGCCTACAAGCCCTCCTTTGTCAGCGTCACCTATGGGGCCGGCGGCTCCACCCGTGAGCTGACGCACGATCTGGTCGTGCGGATCAAAAAAACCACCACGCTCGATCCTGTGCCCCACCTGACCTGTGTCTGCCATAGCGAGGCGGACATTGGCTCCATCTTGGAAAGGTATGCTGAGGCGGGGGTCAGCAACATCCTGGCGCTAGGAGGCGATCCGCCGCGCAACTTGGAAGGGTATGATCGCAAAAAAGATGCCTTTCAGCACGCAGCAGACTTGGTGCGCTTCATCAAAAAATTCAACGACAGCGGTGCGCACCCCGATAAGCGCGGTTTTGGCATCGGAGTCGCAGGTTTCCCAGAAGGACACCCATCCACTCCAAACCGGGTGCTAGAGATGGATTACCTGAAAGCCAAGTGCGACGAAGGGGCGGACTACATCTGCACGCAGCTGTTTTTCGACAATCACGATTTCTTAGACTTTCGTGACCGCTGCCGTCTCGCTGGCATCCATATCCCCATCATCGCAGGCATCATGCCCATCACCAGCGCTTCAGGCATGAGGCGCATGGCAGAGCTTGCCGCAGGTGCCCGCTACCCAGCCAAGTTGCTGCGTGCCATACAGCGCGCGGGCAATGATGAAGCCGCCGTTCAGCGTGTCGGCGTGCATTACGCCACGGAGCAGTGCCGAGATCTGCTCGAGCACGGTGTGGATGGCATCCACTTCTACACGCTGAACAAATCCCAAGCGACACGTGAGATCTACGCCAGCCTGGGCATCCGTGATTCTGCCGCCGTCCGCCCCGCATGAGTGACCAGCCCCTGATCGCCGCTATTGAGGGCGGTGGCACCAAGTTTGTATGTGGCATCGGCCGCGGTCCGAATGACCTCCTGGCGACCCATCGCGTCGAGACCACGACACCTGATGAAACGCTGGAGTCCGTGTGTCGCTGGTTTTCCAAAATGAAGCAGGAGCACGGGCCCTTCGAGGCCATCGGAGTCGGCACCTTTGGCCCTGTCGATCTAAATCCCCAAAGCGAGGCCTACGGCTACATCACCAGCACGCCCAAGCCAGGCTGGCAGCAGACGGATATCGTCACGCGGCTGAAGAATCGCTTCAAAGTGCCTGTCGGCTTCGACACAGATGTGAACGCGGCTGTGCTCGCTGAATTCCTTTGGGGAGCAGGACAAGGCATGGACCCGCTGATTTACATCACCGTAGGCACCGGCGTGGGCGGTGGTGTTTTGGTGAATGGCCAGCTGCTGCATGGTGCTCTGCACCCCGAGATCGGTCACCTAGCCGTGCCGGCTCCCGTGAACAGTCTGGCGGTGCACCGCGAGTGCCAGTGTCCTTTTCACAAAAGCTGCGTCGAAGGTTACGTCTGCGGTCCCGCCATCGCGAAACGCTGGGGTGTGCGCGCGGACATGCTGCCCTTTGACCATCCCGCCTGGGAGGAAATCGCAGACGTCATGGCGCACGCTCTGATGAATCTGACGCTCACCCTTTCCCCGAAGCGCATCATCCTCGGTGGTGGTGTCATGGAGCAGCCTCAGCTCATCCCATTGATTCGCGGCAAGTTGATGAGCCACCTGAACGGCTATCTGCTCATTCCCCAGCTTCAGCGCGAGATCGACCAATACATCGTGCCGCCGGGCCTTGGCTCCCGCTCCGGACTCCTCGGGTCTTTGGCGCTAGGGCGCATGGCGCTGCAGTGATCTGTTGCTACGGATTCGGATGCTAGCCTGAGTCGCCATTGACGAAGCGTCTTGCCAGCGCTGGCGCTGCGCCTTAGCATCCTGTTCTGATTTATTCAGCACCATGAAATCCATCGTCCTCTCCCTTGCTCTTCTTTTCACCCAATCTGTATTCGCCGATTGGGTCATGGTTCAGAAAAGCAGCGTCGAAGGTCAGGGGGGGCCTCAGGAGATCACCATCAAGCTCAAGGCTGACAAAGCTCGCATGGATCTGGGGACGCAAATGACCTTGCTGAGCAACAGCACCACCGGAGAAATGAAGATGTATCTCCATGGCCAAAAAATGGTGATGAACATGAACGGTGATACCGTAAAGTCAGCCATGGCCCTCGCGGGTCAGTTTCTCGGCAAAATGGACGACAAAGCCGGCAAACCCAAAGCCACAGGCCAGAAGGAAAAAATCGGCAACTATGACGCTGAGATCTACAGCTGGAGCGGCAAGCTGGGCAAAGGCAAGTTCTGGGTCGCTGCCGATTTCCCGAACTATCAAGAGCTAAATGCGCTGCAGGATAAGATGAGCAAAGCCATGGGCAATCCAGCCGCCAGCCTTGCTCCACAGTCCAGTGATTTCCCCGGCATGGTGGTGAAGTCCGAGATGGAAATGCTGGGCAAAACAACAGTCACCGAGCTGATCTCCGCCAAGGAAGAGGCCGTCAGCGATGATGTCTTCAAAGCGCCTGAAGGTTATCAGGAAATGAAGCTTCCGGGTCTTCCTGGGAAATAATCTCCGATCTTCCTTTCGGCCATGGCAGCCTTTGCAGACCGCTTTGTTGTTCCCACCCGAGGGAAGGGGACCTACGAGATCACTGCGGCCTGCGAAAGGATCGTCGCAGCCTCGGGCATTCGCACGGGGACGGCGACCATCTTCGTGCAGCACACCAGTTGCAGTCTAGTGATCTATGAGAATGCGGATCCTTCCGCACGGACCGATTTGCATCAGTTCTTTGATCGCTTGGTGCCAGAGGACACCCCCTACTTCATCCACACGGACGAAGGGCCAGACGACATGCCAAGCCATCTGCGCATGGCACTGACCCGCACGAGCGAAGTCGTCCCCATCCTGCAAGGCCAGCTCGCGCTTGGCACCTGGCAGGGCATCTTCCTTTTTGAACATCGCTGCGCCGCTCACACCCGATCCATCGTCGTCAGTGTCTTGGGGGAATGATCCTAGCTCAATTCTAGCTTGCCAGAGGGAACGGGGTGGCTCAGTAATCGACTCACTTCCACGCCTGCTCTGCAGGTTTATCCATTTATTTTTGCCAAAGTGTTAAAAGCCCAATCCATACTCGTCACAGGAGGCACAGGTTCCTTCGGCCACAAGTGCATCACACGCCTGCTCACGTATCCCGAGGTCAAACGGGTCGTCATCTTCTCCCGTGATGAGTTGAAGCAGTTCGAGATGGCTCAAAAGTTCACCGATCCACGCCTTCGTTTTTTCATTGGAGATGTGCGTGACCGCGAGCGCCTGAACTCAGCGCTCAAAGGTGTGGATACCGTGATTCATGCAGCAGCTCTGAAGCAAGTCCCCACCGCCGAATACAATCCCTTTGAATGCATCAAAACCAATGTCTTGGGCGCGGAAAATGTGACCCAAGCCTGCCTCGATAGTGGAGTGCGCAATGTGGTGGCACTCTCTACTGACAAAGCCGCTGCCCCCATTAATCTTTATGGAGCCACAAAGCTGTGCTCGGACAAACTCTTCATCGCAGCGAACAACGTTCGTGGTTCTCATGACATCAAGTTTAGCGTCGTGCGCTATGGCAATGTCATGGGCTCTCGCGGGTCTGTGATTCCTTTCTTTTTGGAAAAAAGAAAGACCGGAGTCTTGCCCATCACAGACCCTGAAATGACAAGATTCAACATCACGCTCGAAGAAGGCGTCGATTTGGTCATTCATGCTCTTCAGCATGCACTAGGGGGCGAGATTTTCGTTCCGAAAATTCCCTCCTATCGCATCACCGATGTTGCAGCAGCGATTGGTCCCCAGTGTCAGCATCCCATCGTCGGCATTCGTCCTGGCGAAAAGATTCACGAAGAGATGATCACGGAAACGGATGCGCTTCAGACCATCTCCACCTCCAAGCACTACATCATCGTCCCCATGCCTGCACGACGCAGCCAAGTCGAGGTGATGACTGAATACTGTGCGCATCATCAAGGCGTGCAGGTGGCCAAAACTTTTTCCTACAACTCGGGCAAAAACACGGAGTGGCTCACCGTGGAGCAGATCCGCACGCTCATCTGTCAGCATTGTGATCCGACCTTCTCTGTGGATGCATGAGCGCCTCCTTTTTGCCCTATGGACGACAGAGCATCGATGAGGCGGACATTGCTGCCGTCATTGAGGTGCTAAAGTCTGATTTCCTCACCCAGGGGCCAGCGATCCCTCGTTTTGAAAAGGCTGTCGCTGGCTGGTGCGGTGCGCAGCAAGGCATCGCGATGGCAAACGGCACCGCCACTCTGCACTGCGCCGCCAAAGCGCTAGGACTTGGGCATGGTGACCTGCTCTGGACGTCCCCGATCACCTTCGTGGCCTCAGCGAACGCAGGCCGCTACTGTGGGGCAAAGGTGGACTTTGTGGATGTCGATCCCGGAACGGTCCTGATGTGCCCGCAAAGATTGGAGGCCAAGCTCATCCAGGCAGAAAAAGAAGGCACACTGCCCAAGGTGGTGGTGCCCGTACACTTCGCTGGCCAGTCCTGTGACATGCCTCGAATCCATGCGCTGGGGCAGAAATATGGCTTCAAGATCATTGAGGATGCCGCACACGCACTCGGCGGTGAGTTTGAAGGGGAACGCATCGGCAATTGCCGATGGTCAGATGCAGCGTCCCATAGCTTTCATCCGGTGAAAATCGTCACCAGCGGGGAAGGTGGCATGATCACCACCAACGATGATGAACTGGCCTGGCGCATCGCCCTACTGCGCACGCATGGCATCACACGCGAAGCCGGACGGATGGTGAATGAATCTCACGGCGGCTGGTACTACGAGCAGTTGGAACTGGGCTTCAATTACCGCATGACCGACCTTCAGGCGGCTCTCGGTGCTAGCCAGATGACCCGGCTTGAAGCCTTTGCTCAGCGTCGCCGTGAGATCGCAGATCTCTACGATCGTGAGCTGGCTGGACTTCCGCTCCGCGCCCCTGCCCGCGATCCGCGTGGCATCAGCGGCTGGCATCTCTACATGATTCGGCTGAACTTGAAGGAGATCCGCCACACTCGTCGCGAGGTCTTCGATAAGCTACGAGCGGACGGTATCGGCGTAAACGTCCACTACATCCCGGTGCATCTTCAGCCGGACTATCAAAAGCTCGGCTTTGCCAAAGGCATGTTCCCGGAGTCTGAGCGCTATTACGATGAGGCCATCACTCTGCCCATGTTTCCAAGCATGACCGACGAGGATGTGATCCGTGTGCGCGATTCTTTGAAACGTGCTCTGAAGCTTTGAATCCACCCTCATGAACCACGACTACCCCGAACTCACCCAAGCGCGCGAGGACATGCGCCAGCAAAACGAGCTGTACCAGCCCAGCCACTTCTGGGACGAGGCATCCAGCCGCATCGTGGATGAAATCTGCACGCATGGCATCGAGCGCTTCCGTGCGCTGCCGCTGCCGTTGGGCTTCTTTGTGCCCACGTATGGCACTCCAGGCAATAGTTTCACTCCTGCACAGCGTGACGGTTTAGCTCAGGGGTTCAGCAGCGAGCATCCCCAAGCGAAAAAGCCCCAAATCGCCCTGGAGCAGTTCCTTTCCGGTGAAGCCAGTGCGCTGGCTGACTACCGTGTACTGCTAGCTGCGGATGATTCGAGCCGACTGCCGCACCTCCACACTTTTTCGGAGAGCACTGCGGGGCAGCCTGTGGAGCAGTTTGAGTTCGATGGGCGGCGTTTTTCACGCTCGGCATTGAACTACCTTCTGGGAATGGCGATGCTAAAACGCCATCTGCCAGCCGGTGAGGTGCCGCGCACGGTGCTGGAGATCGGCGGTGGTTTCGGCACTCTCGGTGAGATTTTGCACTCCAGCGGCATCGATGGCCTGCGCTACATCGACATCGACATTCCACCGACCAGTTTTGTCTCTCAGTGGTATCTTCAGCAGGCTGCTGGAGCCGATGCTGTGACGACCTATGCCATGACACACGGGCAGGCAGAGATCGAAATCGCTGCCCTGACGCGTCTTTCGGTCCTCTGCGCTTGGCAGATTGAGCGTCTGCGCGGCAGCGTGGACCTCTTTGTGAACTTCATCTCCTTCCAGGAAATGGAGCCGCACATCGTGAAGAACTATCTCTCCCACGTGGCTCGCCTGGGCACGCGCTGGGTGCTGCTGCGGAACATGCGTGAAGGGAAGCAAAAGCGTGCCCCAGGTCACCTCGCTGGCGTCGAAACACCCATCTTGGGAGATGACTACCTGGACATGCTGCCGGGTTATGAACTGGTGGAGCGCAACGTGCATCCCTTTGGCTACCGCACGGTGGATGGCTACCACTCCGAGCTGCTGTTGCTGCGCCGCAAATCATGAAACCGCGGACCGTCGCCATCATCCCCGCGCGTGGCGGCAGCAAACGCATCCCGCGCAAAAACATCCTTCCCTTTGCCGGTAGGCCGATGATCACGTGGTCCATCTCTGCTGCTCTGGAAAGCGGCGTTTTCGATGAAGTGATCGTTTCGACCGATGATGAGGAAATCGCCGAAGTGGCGCGGAAAGCGGGTGCTTGTGTGCCATTTGTGCGTCCGGCTTCCCTTGCCGATGATCACTCGGGCCTGACTGCCGTGATCCGTCATGCCATCGAGTGGTGGCGTGGTGAAGGTCGCTCGCCAGAGATCGTGGCTTGCCCCTACGCGACCGCGCCTTTCCTGCGTGGCAGTGACTTGGCTGAGGCCGTGGGGCTGCTGCATGAATCGCCAGAAGCTGACTATGTGCTGGCAGTGACCAGCTTTGCCGCGCCGGTGCAGCGGGCCATTGTTCAGGGTGGGGCAGGTTGGTTGGAGTTTTTGTGGCCTGACTTTGCGCAAGCTCGCAGCCAGGACACGCGTGCTGCTTACCATGACGCAGGTCATTTCTTCATGGGCCGGGCAGAGGCTTTCATGCGCTACCCCACCACCATGTCTGGGAAAACACTGCCACAGGTGATCCCGCGTCTGCTTTGCCAAGATATCGACACTCAGGAGGATTGGGATCATGCCGCAGAGCTCTTCGCCTATCTCCAGAGCAGGAAAGGAGGCGCTCATCTTTGAGGGCGTCACCATTCTGACCGAAGGTTCAGCCACGCTGGGTTTCGGCCACATCCGGCGCAGTCTCACTTTGGCTCGCCTGCTCACAGATCGGAGCTCGGTGAGGCTCTGGGTGGTCTGTGACGGCCCTGAGGAATCTGAACCGATGCGGGAGCATTTTCGCGGATTGGAAGTGGGAGCGGGACCAGAGCCAGATTTCGAGTCGCGCGTGGAAATTCTGGACCTTGAGCCTGAGGCGATGCGTCGTCATCTGATGCGCCCCGCTGCCTCAGCAAAGCGCTTGTGCCTGGACTGGTTTGATCCTGCACTACTGCCGGACATGACGATGAACCTCATCGACCACAGCGGGCAGATGCGGACAGCCTACTCGAATTCTAGAAAGGCTGAGAGCTATGTCGAAGGACCGCAGTGTGCCATCATACGCCCTGGTCTGCGTGCTTTGCGGCCTGAAACACCGGCATTTATTCCTGAAGTCAGGAATGTGGTGATCACCGCAGGTGGTGCGGACCCCGCGCGCCGCACTTTGGACGCTCTATCTGACCTGCGTAACCATGCGTCCGAGAGCGTGAAAACCACGGTGATCATCGGGCCACTGGTGCCAGCAGGCTATGAGGCAGAGATTCGGGGAGTCGCCCAGCCGTCGATGACATTGCTGCGAGCACCCGAGGACTACGACGCCATCCTTTCCCGTGCGGACGTGGTTTTGTGCAGCGGCGGCGGCACACTGCTGGAGAGCATGTGCCTAGGAAAAGTGGCCGTGGTCTATCCCCAGACACCTGCGGAGGAAAATCACGCCCGCTTTCATGCTGCCGCGGGCGCCTGTGTCATGCGCGAATCCATGCCAGAGGTCATGCGTGATGCCACGCTGAGGAATTCTCTCGTTGCAAAGGCTCACCGGCAGGTGGATGGCCGGGGCGCGGAGCGCATCGCGGAGGCTGCGATGTGGCTCCTTCGTCAGGTCTGATCTATCCATCCTACATGAAAGAGCGTTTGCTGTTCGTTGCCGCAGGTCTCGCGCAAACTCCGGCGATCCGGGACGCGCGGGCAGCGGGTCATCATGTCATCGCCATCGACGGCTCCGCAGATGCGCCGGGGCTTACTGAAGCGGATGAAAGTTATGTGGTGAACATTTTGGATGCCACCGAGATCGTGCGTGTTTGCCGCGAGACGCGTGCGGAGGCAATTGTCAGTGTCTGCTGCGACGCAGCGATGGATGCTGTGGCAAAAGCATGTCAGGAACTCGGCCTACCTGGCGTTCCGCCGGAGGTCGTGCGCGTCTCCCGGAGCAAACTGCTCCAGCGTGAAGCTTTCCGCGCAGCAGGTCTGCTAACACCTGATTTTCGCGCGGTGACTGAGCTGGAGGCTGCGCTCAGTGCTTGGGATGATTTCCAGGCAGAAGCCTGCGTGCTAAAACCCGTGGATGCTTCCGGCAGTCGCGGCGTGAGCTTTGTCAGCAGTCGTGCATCAGTGTCAGCCGCCTTTGAGCTAGCTCGGCAGAACTCGCACTCGGGTCGTGTCATGGTCGAGTCCTTCATGCCTGGTATCGAGTACAGTGTCGAGGCATGGGTGGTGGGCTCTGAAGTGCATGTGCTGGCCACGTCTGAGAAGCTGCGCACCCAGCCGCCCTATCTCCTGGATCGTCAGGTCCACTTCCCAGACAGCCTTCCGCCGGAGCGACGGAAACGCATGGTGGAGCATGCGGTGCGCGCCATCCAGGCCTGTGGCTTTCGTGACTGCCCGGTGCATCTCGAATGCATCGACCACGTGCGTGGTCCTATGATTGTAGAGCTGGCGGCACGTGGTGCGGGCTTCAAAGTCTTTACAGAAATGCTGCCGCGTGTGACCGGGCTATCCACAGCGCGCGCCAGCATTGACGCAGCTCTGGGGAAAGTGCCTGACCTTACTTTGAAGCCGGAAAGTTCCGCTGCATCTCTGGTATTCATCGACCCTGTGCCTGGTCTTTTCAAAGCTGCGCATGGCCTACAGGATGCCCGTGCTCTGCCGGGTGTGGCGGAGGCTATTCTCTACACGCATCCTGGGCAAAAAATGAACCTGCTCCGCTCAGGGGCTGACCGTGCAGGGCACATTCTCGTCTATGATCAAGACGCCACTAAATGCCGTGCGACTGCGCAAAAAGCCCTCGATCTCATCCGCCTGGAAGTTGAACCCTGAATCCGAACCTTCATGAACGAACAGGACAAAGACATCATCGCTGGCCGTTATCGTGACCGATTGAAAGAGCACGGCCCAGGCATCCAGGCTCTGGCATCTGGCACGACGGAGCGTCGCGATATCCGCTTTGGCGTGCTGAACTCTGCTGGAGACATGCAAGGCGCGCGCGTGCTGGATGTAGGCTGTGGATTGGCAGACTTTTACGCATGGCTGGGGGAGCGTGGCATTCAGGTGGACTACACGGGCTACGACATCACGCCGGAACTCATCGAACTCTCCGCAAAACGCTTCCCGGAGGCACACTTCGAAGTCCGGGATATTCAGACGCAGGGTATTTCGGGACGTTTTGACTACATCGTTTCTTCCCAGACTTTTAACAACCGACTGAGCCATGACGACAACTTTGAGGTGATGAAGGATGTGCTGCGCATCTGCCACGCAGCCAGTGACCGTGCGGTGGTGGTGGACATGATGACTGCCTATGTGGACTTTCAGGAGCCGCGTCTCTTCTACTACCAGCCAGAGGAAATTTTCCGTTACGCGAAGTCGCTGACCAAGCGGGTCACTCTGAGGCACGACTACCCGGCCTATGAGTTCGCCATCTTTTTGTATCAAGACTTCACCGGCTGGAGGAAATGAGCCCTGAACTCCTCATCGCGCTGACTTTTGACGCTGAGATGGATGCTTTTGACACGAGCATCGCCTCTGCTGACTCGCTAGAGTGGCGTGGTATCGAGGAAGGCGTGCCACAGATCGAGTCCATCTTGGCTGACGTGCGTGATAGTCGTGGCTCAGCGGCTTCAGCCACTTGGTTTGTGCGTTGTGATGATCAGATCGGCCATATGACCGGCAGGGCCGCCTACCTCTTGGAGCGCTACCAAGCCCTATGGCAGAAACGTCGGCAGATGGGGGACGAGATCGCCTTTCATCCTCACCTTTACCACCAGCAGGATGGGCTCTGGAAGCAGGATATGGAGCCTGAGTCCCTGCGTTCTCAGATCCAGCGCTCGCTCGCCGCCATGCATGGGGCGGGCTTTCAGAGCCGGGTGTCGCGTATCGGTGAAGCTTTTGGTGCCAATGCTGTCATGGCCGCACTGGATGATTGTGGGATGCTGTGCGACTCCACGGCCATGCCTGGGCGCGTGCGCGTGGATGCGGAGCGCAGTCTGGACTGGGGAGTGACGCCGGCCAGTGCCTACCAGCCATCGGTGGCTGATTACCGTGTGCCAGGCAAACCCGCGCGCAGGCTTCTGGAGGTGCCGATGAGCATGCTCCAGACGCGTGCGGACTATGACCGCGAGCCTTTGATGCGTTATCTCGACCTCAGTTTTCATCCGCGTGCTTTGAGAGATGGTCTGGCAACGCTGGTGAGCACGGCGCAGACCCTTGTTACCGTCACCCATCCCTCCACGATCCTGCCCGGACATGCCCCGCACGGACTCTTGTCCTTTAGCGCGGAGGCTTTTGCACAAAACCTCCGCCTGCTGCTGCAAGAGTGCTTGCATCAGGGCCGCTCCTTCCGCTTCATCACCCTGCGCGACTGCGCTGACTTTGCATACTCATGACTCTAGCCCCCTCCAGCCCTCTGCCGTTGCGTCCTGCCAAAATTTGGACAGCCAAAGCCTGTGATGTTTGCGGCGAGGCCACCGCCCTGCGCGCGCTACCACGCAGGCGCTATGAACTGGCCACTCGTAAACATAGGGCCGAGATGCTGCTGGATGATGTGGTTTGTGAGCGGTGCGGCTTCCTATTCGCGGGCAAGGTGCCGGATGTGGAGTTCATCTCTGATTTCTACCGCGAGGCGCACACGCCGAATTCCGCTATCCGTGACATCAAGCCAGATTTCGATGCAGAGGCACGGCTGATCACACTGCGCAAACATTTGAAGCAAGGCTGCACGGTGCTGGAGATCGGTGCCAATGATGGTGCGTTTACGAAAGCGCTGCGTGAAAACGGCTTTCACGCGGTGGGGCTGGATCCGCTGGAGACAGCTCAGGAGGAGTTTGTGGTCAATGCCTTCGCTGCTGACGGTTCCGTGGGCGCTGGTAGCACGACGGCAGGGAAAAAGCACGACGCCGTGCTCGCTTACTATGTTCTGGAACATGTAAGTGACGCGCGCGCCTGGCTCACGGAGGCGCGTGATTATTTGGTGCCAGGTGGCACGCTGGTCATTGAGGTGCCCAACTTTGACACCCATCCGGTAGAGTCCCTCTACCCGGAGCATTTTTTGCATCTCACCCCCTCGCACCTCCGCCGCTTGCTTCAGGTATGCGGTTTTGAAGTGCTTGAGTGCGGCGAGGCGCGCCCAAGCCGCTACTTTGGCTTCACCGCTGTCGCGCGAAGGGTGGAGGATGCCACTCAACCCGCGCAGCTGTCTGCCGAGGAAATCTTCCATGCAGTGCAGAGGACAGAACAGCGCCGCAGGGATGCGCTGAACCTCATCACAGCCGAGGAAGAGCGCATGGACAGTCTAGCCTCGCAGGTGATCGGTATGATCCAGTGCCATGCACAGAAGCCGCCTGCCATCTTCGTCTGGGCGGCGAACATCCATGCCACGCGTCTGGCCCAGGCTTTGAAAGCTCGGAATCCTGATCTGACAGTCACAGCGGTGGACAGTGCTGTTTCAAAAATCGGCACGTTGCATGAGGGTTTTGCCTCACCTGTGATCAAACCTGGCTTTGAGGCGAATGAGCCTGGCGGGCATCTCTTCCTGCTTTGCTCCCCCAACTGGAACTCGGACATCCGTGAGCAGATATTGGCCCTGGGTCTTCCGCAGGTGGAGATCATCGACGCCATCACCTGGAAACCTGCACAAGCGTGAGCACTGGAGTGAACCAGATCCTTGAGCAAGCTCTGGCCGCACGCCTGAATCGGAAGCACTGTGTGCTCACGGGGCGAGCAGCGAGCGCTATCCACATCGCACTAAAGGCCTTGGATCTGCGCCCGGGTAAGGTTGTTGTTCCCACCGTGAGCTGCCCGAGCCCTGCTAGTGTGCCACTTTACTCCGGACATCAGCCCATTTTTTGTGATGTGAGTCTGCGGGACTTCAACATGTGCCCGGACGCGCTCCAGCGAGTGCTTTCAGATCACCCTGATGTTTCCGCCATCATGCCCGTGCATCTTTATGGTCAGGCCGCACCCATGCCGGAGATCTTGAAAATAGCCTCCAAGCACGGTTTGCCGGTCATTGAAGATGCTGCACAGGCACTGGGAGCCTCTTTGGAGGGTAAGCCCCTGGGTTCTTGGGGAGATGTATCTGTGGTCAGTTTTGGTCATACCAAGACATTGGATGTCGGCTGGGGGGGCGCTGCCTTGACGGATGATGCCGCACTGGCGGCACGCTTGCGCCAGGAGGCTGCTTTGCTGCCCGCGAAGCCCACGCATATCAATCAGCTCTTTGAGCAGTGGCGCCGTGTCTATTACTCGCTGATACCGCTGACAGAAATGAATGAGGCACTGCATGCTCTCTTCCTGCCTCTGCCTCAGATTTTCAGGGACATGTACCTCTTTGCCTTGGATGAAGGTGCCTCAAGTGTTGTGCTGGACGCTCTGCCGCATTTGGATGATTACACGGCTGCCCGTCGTGCCCATGCTCGGGCTTACCGCAAAGGATTGCAGCACCCCGAACTACAGCATCCGGTGCTAGATGAGCAGGATGCGCCCTGGAGGTACAGCTTTCTGGTGCCGAGCGGTCTGCAAAAACCCATCACTGAAGCTCTGCGCGCCGCAAAAATAGATGCTAGCAACTGGTATCCGCCCCTCCACCGCTGGTATGAAACCGGTAGGGCACAGGGAGATGAGTCCTTTCCGAATGCCTGCGAGCTTGCCACCAGGGTTGTGAATCTCTGGGTCGCACCTAATCTGCCCTCTGGACGCGTGGAGCAGACCTGTGAGGTCATCCACAAGGTCCTTTTCGAACATTTTTGAATCACCGCCATGAATCAACCTCCCGGAGTACATATTCTCGACTGCACCATCCGTGATGGAAGCTACGTCGTGGACTTCCAGATGACCAAGGAGGATACCTTTGTCGTGACCAAAGGGCTGACCGGAGCTGGCATCCGCCACATCGAGGTCGGGCATGGTCTGGGACTCAATGCCAGTCAGACAAAGGGTAAAGCTGCCGAGAGTGATGTGGACTACATCCGAGCTGCCTGTGCCGCTGCAGGTAGTTCTGCAAAAGTGGGCAGCTTTTTCATTCCCGGTATCGGGCGTGAAGATGACATCCGCGTGGCGCATGACGCAGGCCTTGGTTTCATCCGCTTGGGTATCGATGTGGATGATTTTGCCAAGCTGGAGCCTTATGTGAAACTATCCAAATCACTCGGGCTAGAGGTCTGGGGTAACATGATGAAGTCTTACCTCGTGAAGCCTGCTGAGTTTGGCAAAATCGCCAGCATGGTCGGGGAAATGGGAGTCGATGTGGTTGCCATCGTGGACTCTGCTGGCGGCATGACGCCGGATGACGTGGCTGCCTACGCAGAAGAATCGACCTCTAGGACGAGCGTGCCGCTGGCCTTTCATGGCCATGACAACCTCACGCTCGCTGTGGCGAACTGTCTGCGCTTCGTGGAGGCGGGCGGTCTTTATGTGGACGGCAGTCTGGCGGGGCTGGGGCGCAGTGGTGGCAATGCGGCGACGGAGTTGCTGGCCGTGCTGCTTGGCCGCATGGGCAGGCTGGCCAATCCTGTGGATGGTGAGCGTCTTGTGGAGTTTGCGGATGCGGTCATGCAGTTCTGTGTGCCCGGGCACACACGTCCGAGGGCAGCTGAGATCGCCACGGGACTGAATTTCTTCCACTCGAGCTTTAGCCGCGTGGTGGACCAAGCCGTGAATGAGACAGGGGCCTCTCTTTTCCGCACGCTCCTGCATCTACCAGAGTCTTCAAGAAAGATGGTAAAACCCGAAGTGGCTCTGGAGGCTGCGCGCCAAGCTCTGAAAAGTCAGTCTGCCAGCACCAGCCTGCCCGCAGCAGCTTCAGATAGGCTTGAGCGCACCCAGCCTGCTAGCCTAGCAGAACTGGCGGATCGCCTGCGAGTGGATCGGGGAAAATTTCCGCAACCACGCGTCGTCACCGTCGCCTGTGGCAGTGGTGAGACAGAGGTCCGAGTTGGGCCGCTTAGGAAAAACGCGGGCAGCATTGTGGCGCATGTCGAGATTCGGGATGCTGGTGTCTATGCAGATGTGCGTTCGGCTCTCGCAGATGTGTGCGAGTTGTGGCTGGTGGATAATGATCTTGTGAAGAACTTTTCAGCCGATGAGCGTCAAGGATGCTACATCTATGATGACGAACGCCTCGCTGCTGTAGCCCTGGCTGATGCCATGCAAATGCTCGGAGTCGGCAAAGCTAGGCTCATGGGTGAAAATCCGGCACAGCGCAGTGCGATTCAGGGGCTGGTTGCGGTCAGCGGAGCTTTGGAGTCGGCGGATGCGCTTGTGGCATGTTCCAGAATGCACCCGGCTGGTCCGGAAGAAGTTTCCAGTACGCGTGATGGCGGTGTCGTGTTCCTTCTTCAAGCAGGTGCCCTTACAGAGGCTGGATTTGAGTCAGCACGTGCGCGCGGTCTAGCGATCTGGAGGTTGGACTGTGGAGCTGCCCTTGTCTGTGAGGTGGAGCGTATCCTCAGTACTCGCGACCGCTTCCAAGGTGGAGCAGGCACCCGCAAACTACCGGACGGCAGGAGCATCGTTGCTGGCGGTGTGGTGGGCCAAGCTGGGGACATTGTGGTCGATCATTGTCAGCGCCCTCGCTTCATTCTGGGCGAGGCAGATGGCAGTGGGGGCATACGCCCGGTGCAGGAAGATGCTGGCAGGGCCATGCAGCAGTGGATCATCGAAAACTGGAATCTCTGACCCATTTCCCCCATGACGCACGAAGAACTCGTCGAAGCCCTTTCTGGCCAGCAGCCACGTCCGCCTGTGATCGTGGCGGAACTCTCTGGCAATCACAATCAATCCCTGGAGCGCGCCTTTGAACTCATCGATGCCGCTGCTGAATGTGGGGCTGACGCTATCAAACTACAGACCTACACCGCTGACACCATCACCCTCGACATACCGCGTGATGAGTTTGTGGTGAACAATCCGGGCAGTGTCTGGCACGGGCGCACCCTTCATTCCCTCTATGATGAAGCTCATACCCCTTGGCAGTGGCATGCGCCGATGATCGAGCGTGCCCAGAGCCGAGGTCTGGCTTGGTTCAGCAGTCCGTTTGATTTCACTGCCGTCGATTTTCTCGAAACGCTAAACCCGCCGTGTTACAAGATTGCCTCGCCAGAGCTGGTGGACCTGCCTTTGATCAGAAAGTGTGCCGCCACGGGCCGACCCCTGATCATGTCCAACGGCATGGCCTCCGTGGCAGAACTGGAAGCTGCTGTGAACGCCGCGCGCGACGCCGGCTGCGCCTCTCTGACGCTGCTGAAATGCACGACTGACTATCCAGCCAGCCCCGAAAACTCAAATGTGCGCACCATCCCGCACCTCGCGCAACTCTTCGGATGCCACGCGGGGTTGAGTGATCACACACATGGCATCGGGGCGGCCTTAGCTGCTACCGCGCTGGGTGCACGCATGATCGAAAAGCACCTCACCCTGCGCCGTGCGGATGGTGGGCCAGATGCGCACTTCAGCCTAGAGCCAGAGGAGATGAAGTCCTTGGTGGTGGAGTCTAGAAATGCTTGGCTGTCTCTGGGGGGCATCCACTATGGCCCGACAAGGGTGGAAAAGAGTTACCTGCGCGGCAGACGTTCGCTTTACATCACTGAGGATATGAAGGCTGGAGAAGTACTGACGGAAAAGAACCTGCGCAGCATCCGACCGGGGTTCGGTCTGCTGCCGCGTCATTATGAGAGCCTGCTCGGGAGGCGTGTCCTCCAGGATGTGCCAAGAGGCACGGCCTTGGCGTGGCACATGGTTGAGAATGTTGCGCCTGCATCAGCCTGAACCTAATGGCATCAAAGATGGATGGTTCTTACGAAACCTGGGCTGAACTGCCAAAAGCTGCGCTAGCACTCGCTGCCAGGGACGGCGAGTCTTTGGAGAAGAGACTCCTTAGAAAATCCTGCTGGGCCTTGGTTTGACGGCTGATGTGCGCCTGATCATGAAGGTTGGCTTCGATCAATCTGACCAGATCATCCACCGTGGCAGCGTACTGGTCTGCTCCCAGCTCCACAAGTGTCCCCAGGCTGCTGAACACATGGCACGGCCGCACGAGATGGATGACAGGAACATTCAGGGCATAGGCCTCGAACGAGCCGTAAGATTCAATGTTTAGGAGGAGATCGCACTCCTCCAAAAGCTCGGACAACCGCTGCTCTGGATGCAGCACATGCAGGTTCGGCGGCGGGGCCATGGCCTTCACCCCCTGCTGCCGGTGCCAGAAGTGCAGATGGTGAAAGCCTGTCCAAGCAAATTTTTCTCCGGCGCGCTCACGAATGGGATGCGGCTTGATGAAAAAATCATGGCCTGGTAGCCGCCGCGCTGCCTGAATGACCTGCCTTGCTGCCCAAAGCCCAACCAGCGGCAGGGCTGCAATCCAAGTGCCGCTAAAGAACGTGTCAGCCAGGATGATCCTGCCCCTGCGGTTGGGTGCCAAAGTACGGCGATGCTCAGAGCTGAAATGCGGCATCCTTGGAGACTGAATCATGTGCACCTGTTCCGGGACAGTTCCTCTCAGCAGCGCCAGCTCACGGTGCCTGGCATCATCACAGAAGGCGAAGTCCGCACGCAAGGAAAGCTCCGGATCCACAGGGTCATCCAGGGTGACCAGTCCCGTGCGGATGCCCCTTTCGTTGGCGGCAAGGACATACATCAGCTCTTTTTTTCCCCACATGGCTGACGAGAGAAGCCCGCTTGGGCAGAGCGGCGCAAGCCTGTCCCTGGCTTTGGCTAGAGCCATTGCCAAGCTGGGATAGACTTGCTGACAGAAATGGCGGCCCACCGCATCTAGAATCCTGGCATCATCCTCAAGTGGTGGCGTTACAGCGGCATTTTCGCGAGACTTGGCCCACCAGGCAGCCCACCAGCGCTCGTAGTTAGCGCGCAGCGATTCTTGTTCTGCTTCTGGCGGTAGGGACAGTGCGGGAAGTTGATGCCAGTCGCTACCTGCCAGCACTCTGGCGAGACGAGGGTCTGCGCTAAGCCATGGGCTTTCTGGCAATGCCTCCGGCAGGCAAGCGGGTTGGGTCGCGTTAGGGCTGCCAGCCTGGGTTTTCCTGACCCGCCATGCCTGCCACTTTCGGAGCAGCTTCCAGTGCAGGGGGGGCTGCTCTGGCTCCGAGGGCAGCTGGATTAGAGGGACATCCAACTGTTCCGCCAACTGACGCCAGGCCTGTGGACTGACGCCCGCGCCAGGGCTGACGATGATCCGCGACCAGCGCGGCGTGGCGGCAAGTCGCCGTGCGATTTCCAAGTTCAGCAGGTAGGGAGAGATGATGCGCCAGGCGTCGATGCTCAAGCAGGCGGCCCGAAATCTGCGCGATAGCTCCAAACCCTCGGGTGGAGGCACCAAGTCGGTCAGAAAAGTGTTCAGCAGTTGGCGTGTGCGGGTGTTGATGCGGGCCGCGCGGTCATGGCAGGACGGGGCCAACTCCAATGCTCTGGCTGCCTTGCTGCCCTCTGGTAGCAAGGCATCGATTTCCACGACATCCACACTCTCCCAATCTTCGACGTGCCTGTTCAATCCGCGCAGGCCAAAGGATCCGTAGATGACGAGGGTTCTTTTTCTCACCTTTCTCTCATAGGCAGTGCTTCCGACGGGGCAAGCTTGGGTGCAGCTTGCCTGCCGATCAGGCAAGCTGGCATGGCACCTGTCGAACCAGCTTTGCACAAGCTGCAATCATCGTTTCAGGCGGGACATGGGCAGTGGAGGGCGGCTGCACGGAAGTGTGTTCAAAGGCGCTAATCGCGACATGGCGAGGAGATGGCCAGTGCCAGCGTAGGGGGAAGACGTGGCCGAACAAGGTCACAGTGGGCACGCTCCAGGCCTGTGCCAGATGGGAAGCTGAGCCATCCACGCAGAGCACCAATCGCGCACGTGAGACCGTGTGCAGATACTGCCGCATGGAGGTGCGGCCGGATAAGTCCACCACTCGGCCACCCAGCCGGGCGGCGATGTCCGCGCAATGGGCTCGCTCTACCTCGGAAGGGCCGCCAGTCATGACCCATTGCTCCACCCCTTCTGCTTTAAGCGCTTCCACCACCTGTGCCCACTTTTCCGGCTGCCAGAATTTTGATGGCCAGGCCGCCGTGGGGTTCAGCAGCGTGTAGGGGCCGTCTGGCAGGTCAGGATGACGCCAATCATCTGGTGGAGGCAGCAGCTGAGGCGGGGCAAACTCATCCAAATTACCGCCTGCAGCACGCCAGAAGTAGTGCGCCCAATATTCACCAGCGGTATGGACCTCGACGATCCGGTTAAAGATCAGCCGGTACCACCAGCGGAGTTTTCCAGGCTGGCTGATGAAAAGGTGCCTCTGCCTAGCCCGCACGCCTAGACTACGAAGCACAGCGCGTGAGCTCCAGTTGGCCGTCCATAGCTCGGCATGGGAAACCCTGTCCTTTCCCGCCGGGTAGGCATGGGGCATCATCTCCACCATGGGCGCAAAGGCAGGATTCACATGCATCGCCACGCTGCCACTCGAGCGTCTAGCGAGCAGTCGGCTCAGTGGCTCTAGCAGCAGCACATCGCCTAGCTGTTTGTCACTCAAGATCGCAGCTGTGGCATCAACGGGCATCAGGGAGAAAGAGGGCATTGTCTATGCTGATCGGCTGGGTGCTGTAGTGCAGCTTGAAAATCGAATGCCGCTTTCGCATCCAATAAGTCTAACCTAGAGCCACTCAAATTGAGCCAGAGCAGGAGCGCCTTACCATCAAAGATCTGTTGAAGAAAGATTTCTCGAAAAGTGATCCTTTCATTCGGATTAGTCGCGGGAACCTTCAAGCCGAACTGCGAGCAGAAGCGCATGTCTGCCAAACCGAAAAAGTGCCACATCTGAGATGGGGTAAGTCTTCGTCGATTGAGGTTGATTTTCATGGGAGCTACAAATGCCTGAATAGACTAGCGCAAAGGTGGTGCATCATCGAAAATCGGTCGAAACACAGGGCTGACGTGAAGCGCTCCAGCGATGGAGAGATGGTGTCCTACGTCACCATACAAAGATTCACCGTTGTGCTTGAGACGATAGCGCCCGTTCTCGTCTGCCAAGGCACTTGCGGGGTCAAGGATACGCAGACCACAGCTTTGGCTGAGTTCATCGAAAAGGGCGTGATAGACAGCGTTCGCCTGTTCATGTTTTTCTTGCGTGCATGCTGAAAGGTCTGCATTCGGAAAAAACCAGGGGACACGCGCATGCAAGGCAAGGGCACGAGGCACCATGATGTCGTGACTAGGAACATCTCGCGCTAACCAAACTTGGGCTCCTGCCTCCTCACGGAAGCGTTTCACGGTCTGCTCCAGGCTCAGTCGCAGCTCCTCCAGCCGACCTTTGGCCACCCGCCGCCAGTAGCCGACGAGCACCACATTCGGGATCTTCTGATCCTTCACGATCTTCAGGATGGCCTCCCCCCACTCCACCGCACGCGGGCCGAGTCCAGAAGTGCTTGGCTGCACAAAACCAAGTCCCGGTGGTGTGGATGGATACCAAGCTAAAAAGCCAGCTTTGCCATGCTGAGTCGCTTGTTCGGCTATGGCAGGAGAAAGGCACCAAGCATGGCTATCGCCCCAGACCAACACACCCAAAGGTGCATCCAAGTTTGGCGAGCCAAAGCGAGATAGCTTTCCAAGCTTGATGGATTCAAAAAGGTGCTCCGAGTTGGAGTTAGGAACACCCATTTGATCCTCTGCAGCTGCCAAGCGCATCTGTTCTTGCGTCCAACGTGAAGGAAACCCTCCTTCAAGATCGATCCATCGGCCCGTGCCAACTAGAAGCGCGACCCCAACAATCGCTGAAGCAAAGACTCTACGTCGTGGCAGCAATGCTGTAGAGCGGCGGAAAGGAATTTCGATCCAACGCCATGATGCATAGGAAATGCCGATGGCCAAGAGCACCATGACGAGTCTAACGATATCATCAGTGCGCTTGCTGAAGCCTGCGTTCACGTAATCCCAGAGAGCCAGCAATGGCCAGTGCCAGAGATATAGTGAGTAGGAGACCAATCCTAACCCAACCAATAGGCGGGATTCCATCATTCGCCTCACCCAAAAATGCCGTGTTCCCGCTTGCTCTGGAGACAAGGACCAAATCAAAAATGCTGCCCCTAAGCATGCGGGAAGTGCTAGCCACCCTGGAAAAGGCATGGTGTCTCTCAACTGCAAGGCACTGCCAAGAATCAATCCCAACCCAGCTACAGCCGCGAGACGACTCCAAAGCTGTGAAACACTCATCCAAGAAGCGGGCAAACAAGCCAACACACCACCAAGCAACATTTCCCAAAATCGGCTAGGTAGAAGGTAAAATGCCATAGATGCCTCCTTCTTGACCATCCACGTGCTTAGCCAAAGTCCTGAGATTGTTCCTGCTATCAAAAAGGGCAATAACAAGATATCAGGAGCTAAAGAGTCCCGCCGGTTTTTCAGAAAATGCCCTGCAATGACGAAAAGTAGCGGATACAAGATATAAAACTGCTCTTCGACTGAAAGGGACCAGGTGTGGAGCAGGGGTTTTTCCTCAGAGGCACCATCGAAGTATCCAGAGTCCTTCCAAAAGTGAAAGTTGGACAGTGTCACGGCATGCGCGGTCAACGATTTTGCAAGGCCAAGCAGATCCTCTGGTAACAGAATAATAGAGCCTAGAAACAAAGTCGCGATCGCCATCACGAAAGACGCGGGCAGGATGCGGCGAATCCGACGCTCCCAGAACGCTGCTAGACTGATCTGGCCAGACTGGCGCAACTCGCGCAGCAGAATGCTGGTGATGAGATAGCCTGAAATCACGAAAAAAACATCAACCCCGATAAACCCACCTTCAAGTGAACCTGTGGCATGAAACAGAACCACGCAAAGAATAGATAGACCTCTCAGGCCATCTACATCTCTTCGATAGTGCGTTGGAGAGAGCTTCTCCATCAAAGGTTCTCCTCAGATTCTAGGTTCTTTTTATTCAAAGCCAAATCCAAGTCCTTGTGTTTATCCTGTCGAATCCGCACACCTAGTTTATCTATGCATTCGCGGAGATGTGCTTGTTGAGAAAAAAGGGTCAGGGCGCGTTGTTGTAGTGCAGCTGTCTTTTCAGTAAGTTGAACAGGATCACATAGCAGAGCATGCATTTTGGAAATCAACATGCCAGGGCTGAAATCCTCACTGACGAAAAATGGCTGCTGAGGACCGAAGATGTCTTCTGCACCTTCACAGGGATACATGAAACAAGGCCGACCGGATAAACAAGATTCCATCATGGAGCCAGGCAGAGCTTCACGTAAGCTGGTTAGAATGCAGGCAGTGCATCGTTCAAAAAGGGTCTGGATGTCGGAAAAATTTCCCAACATGACTACCCGGTCTTGCACTTGGCATTGATTCATCGCTTCCTCCATGATGGGACGATAATCCGCATCGCAGTCGCCTGCCACGATGAGCCCTAAATCTTCATGGCCATGGTCGATCAGTCCACGCAGCACACGCACTGCATCAGCTTGACGTTTTCGTTCCTGAACACGACCTAGCACGAGAAGCCATCGTTTTACGCGAGGATTGCTCTTCGCAAGATTGGTCTCCAAGAGATCAGAGGATTCAGGGTGTCGGGCAGGAAGCAAAACGGCATCGAGAAACACGCGGGTTCGCTGGCCGAGTTCTGGATCTTTTTGAAGGCCACGTGCGATCTTGAGTGAAGAGGGAAGAATAAGGTCGTTGTTTTGAAGACGATATTTTCTGCCTTTGGCAGCATCCGCTATCCCATCGCGCAAGATAGCAGCTGATTTGCTTCCAAGGAGCTTTGCGAGGAAAGCTGCATGAGGAGCCCACCACATTTCATTGCTGACCACCCAATCGACGCGATCGTAAGGAAGCTTGGATGCCAGAGAATGCATGGCCTGAGAGAAACAAAGGCGACTCCAAAGCTTTCGCCATTCTGGCAGAGGATGAACGGTAAATGGCACTCCCATGACAGTGCAACGATCCGTGAATTCACCTGTCTCTGAGGTTACGACCTGAAGGCGACACTCAGTGCCTTCCTGTAGAGTTCTGAGAGTGTCCAGCAGACGATTTTTGGCCCCACCACGTCCGGCAGTTTTTTGGATAAAGACGAGAGTTTGTGGATCGAGCACAGGACGGGGGAGAGTTGTGTTTAGGTTCCCATCTCGAAAAATCATACTTCTGGCAAGATCAGATTCATTTTCACTGCGGTTAGTCGAGCAACCGAAACTCACGGTCCAACAGTCGTTTGAGCTGTTGGTAGAGCTCTTCTAGCTCAGGTCTGGGATGGTTTTCGGTGACTGCTTTGACTCTTTCATCCAGGCTCAGGATTTCGGCCTCAGCTGCAAGGAGGGGGAGTTGGGAATCTATCTCTGCGACTTTGGCTTTGACGTTAGCAATCATCTGAACGGCATCTTGTTCGGTGATCTGTCCGGCTTGTAGCTTCTTGAGTTGCTGGCATTCAAAGAGCCGGCAGCGAGTTGGCCGGTGCTCATAAATGGTGCAGGCGCAGCTTTGAAGAAACTGACAGGGCTGAGGAAACCAGGGTTGGGTTTTTTTGCGTCGCAGTTTCATGCCCAAGCGAGTCAATTCTTGCACAGAATCTTGCGGTTGAAGGCGCACTAAGTCGAACAGCACGCCATTGCAGCATAAACCGCAATGCGTGCAGAGTCGGGTGGCAGCATCAGACATAGACATCGGATCATCATGGCACAAAGCTTGAGCAGCGTCATCCCCAGTTCATGGTCGGTGCTTGAAGATAGGTTCCTTCTTGCCATAGGGGGCATCTTGCTTTGTGGTGAAACACCATCATGAAAATCACCTTCTGCGGCGCGGCCGGCACCACCACGGGCTCCAAGCATCTCATTGAGGTCAATGGCAGTCGCATTCTTTTGGATTGTGGGCTTTATCAGGGCAGGCGCTCGGAGTCGATCGAACGCAACAGCCATTTCCCCTTCGATCCGGAAAAGGTCGATGCAGTGATTCTTTCTCATGCCCACATCGATCATAGCGGCAATTTGCCACACCTTTGCAAAAAGGGGTTTAGGGGAAACATCTTCTCCACTCCAGCGACTCGTGACTTGTGCAGCATCATGCTTCCAGATGCCGCCCACATTCATGAAAGCGACATCGCATGGCTGAATCGTCATCGAAAAAAAGACGATCTCCCAGTTTTGCAGCCGAACTATTCAAGAGAGGATGCTGAAAACTGTCTTCGACAGTTTGTGACGGTGGGCTATGACCGGCCAATGCCTGTTGCTGACGGAGTGCGCCTCACGTTCATTGATGCAGGTCACGTGCTAGGCTCAGCTCAAGTGATTTTGGATATTTCTGATCACGCAGACGGTCAAAAGAAGCGCCTCCTTTTCAGCGGTGACATTGGGCGTTGTGACAATGATTTGTTGAATGACCCAGCAGACTGCGATGGCGTGGACTATGTGATCATGGAAAGCACTTATGGAGGTCGCAGGCACGAGGCTACAGCAGATTCGACCGAGCATTTGTGCCAAATCATTCGCCGTATCCAGCAGCGGCGTTCACGGTTGATCATTCCTGCCTTTGCGGTCGAGCGAACGCAGCAATTGCTTTTTACCCTGGATGGTTTGCGGCATGAAAATCGCATCGGGTCGATCCAGACTTTTGTGGATAGTCCTTTGGCTGTGAAAGCTACGGAGATTTTTCGTCTTCACGTGGGGGAATTGAAACCGCAGGCGGCTCAGGCGCTGTTTATGCGCGATGATCCTTTTGGCTTTGAAGGCCTGAGATTGATACGGGGTGTCGAGGAATCCAAAGCACTGAACAAAATCAAAGGTCCTGCCATCATCATTTCTGCCTCGGGTATGGCAGAAAGTGGACGCATTCTGCACCATCTGCGTCAGAACATCATTGATCGTGACAATATCCTGCTTTTTGTTGGCTATTGTGCTGAAAACACTTTGGGTTGGAAATTACGCAGTGGTTTCAAGCATGTCACCATTTTGGGAGATGAGTTTCCAGTGCATGCAGAGATCGAGACTCTGGATTCTTTCTCGGGGCATGCGGATCACGATGAACTTCTTGCTTGGTTCAAGCGGATAGGTGGCCCGAAAAAACAGGTGTTCTTGGTTCATGGCGAGCCTCAAAGCACAGAGGCACTCCAGCGTTCGCTTCAACTCGAACATCCCTCTGGGCGCGTCGAACCAGCGGTTTTCATGCAAACGGTGGATCTTTGACAGCGGGATCGGGGCAGGAGTCTTTGCACTGGCAATTTCCCTGAGGTCTGGCTCAATCGTAGTTCAGAAAATACACTCACCATGTTAGACACCGCTACGCTCCTCATCCATTGCCCAGACCGTCCCGGACTGGTACATGATGTCACTGGATTCATCTTTGCGCACAAAGGCAATATCATTGATCTTCAGCAGCACATTGATCCTGCGGAGAATGTCTTTTTTATGCGCCTGGAGTGGAGCCTGGAAAACTTCACCTTGGAGAAATCGGAAATTTATGACCGACTCCAGCCCATGGCTCGCCGACATGAAATGCAGATGGGCCTGCATTTCTCTACCCAGCGACGCAGGATCGCGCTCTTCGTTTCCAAGGAGGGACATTGCCTTTATGATCTCTTGGCACGACACGAGGCGGGAGACCTCCCGGTGGAGATTCCTTTGATCCTAGGCAATCATGAGACTCTGCGTCCGGCCGCTGAGCGTTTTGGCATACCGTTTCATCATTTCCCCATCACACGAGAGAACAAGCTAGCACAAGAGGTGGCTCAAATTGCTCTGCTGAAGGAGCAGCGCATCGACACCGTGGTCCTGGCCCGCTACATGCAGATCATCAGTCCAGCGATGATTGCTGCGTTTCCGAATCAGATCCTCAACATACATCATAGCTTTTTGCCAGCTTTTGTAGGGGCCAAGCCTTATCACCAAGCGCATGAGCGTGGAGTGAAGATCATTGGGGCTACCAGTCACTATGTCACTTCTGAGCTAGATCAGGGGCCAATCATTCATCAGGATGTCATGCGCGTGAGTCATGAAGATCAAGTTCATGATCTAGTCCGCTTGGGGCGTGACCTCGAAAAAACAGTTTTGGCCAAGGCTCTGTGGTGGCATGCCCACAACCAAGTCCTCGTTTACCGGAACAAGACTGTCGTTTTTGGTTAAGGTCGTATGGATGCGGAAGTGGCTCTTTTTTTTCATCTTTTGGAGTCGAGAAAACTTGCCCCAAGCTGGCATCCATCAGCTTCCCGGGTCTTGACCATTTTCAGCTCTGCGCCACTCTCCGCCTCCCATGTCCGAAACCGCACCCGCTGCCTCTCTTGATTTCATCCGCGAAATGATCGCCGCCGATGTCGCGGCGGGTCGCAATGGCGGTCAGGTCATCACACGTTTTCCTCCTGAGCCCAACGGCTACCTGCACATCGGTCATGCCAAGAGCATTTGCCTAAACTTTGGCCTGAGTCAGGAATACGCCCCCCATTCGCGCTGCCACCTCCGCTTTGACGATACCAATCCGACCAAGGAAGAGGTCGAGTATGTGGAGAGCATCATGGAAGATGTGAAGTGGCTTGGCTTCGATTGGGGAACCCACCTTTTTTATGCCAGCGATTACTTTGAAAAGCTCTACGGGTTTGCAGTCCAGTTGATCGAAAAAGGGCTCGCTTATGTGGACGATCAGACACCTGAGCAGATCCGTGAAAGCCGTGGCACCTTGACTGCACCTGGCACGGCCAGTCCCTACCGTGATCGCTCGGCAGCGGAAAACAAAGATCTCTTTGCCCGCATGAGGGCAGGGGAGTTTAAGAATGGTGAAAAAGTCCTGCGCGCTAAGATCGACATGGCATCACCCAACATGAATCTGCGTGATCCTGTGATCTATCGCATCATGCACGCTCATCATCATCGCACGGGAGATGCTTGGTGCATTTACCCGATGTATGATTATGCCCATCCTCTGAGCGATGCGCTGGAGGGCATCACTCACAGCCTTTGTACTCTTGAGTTTGAGCACCATCGACCGCTCTATGAATGGCTCATCAATAGCGTGGATGGCCTGCCAGGTGCGCCTTATCAACGCGAGTTTGCACGTCTGAATCTGACTTACACGGTGATGAGCAAGCGCAAGCTTCTCCGTCTTGTCAAAGATGGCCTGGTTCACGGCTGGGACGATCCACGAATGCCTACCATCAGTGGCATTCGTCGTCGGGGCTACACGCCCGCTGCCATTCGTGCTTTTTGCAAAGCAATCGGCTTGACCAAGTATCCATCTTTGACTGAACTCAATCTGCTGGAGCATCACGTCCGCGAAGATCTGAACAAGCACGCGCTGCGCGTCTATGCCGTATTGAAGCCGATCAAAGTCGTTCTCACCAACTATCCTGAGGGACAGGTCGAGCACGTCGAAGTCCCGAATAATCCGGAAAATGAGGCAGATGGCAAACGTCAGGTGCCGCTTAGCCGTGAGCTTTACATTGACGCCGACGACTTCATGGAAACGCCAGTTCAGGGCTTCCATCGCCTTGTTCCAGGCGGTGAGGTTCGGCTCAAGTATGCCTTTTGCATCATTTGCCAAGAGGTCATCAAAGACGCGCAGGGCAACATCATCGAGCTACGCTGCACCTATGATGACGCTACACGTCATGGAGTCAAACCGGTGGGTCGTCCCAAGGTCAAAGGTACCATTCACTGGGTCAGTGCTGCACAAGCTGCGGACATCGAACTGCGCCTCTACGACAAGCTTTTCACCGTTGAGCAGCCAGATGAACAGGCCGGAGAGGACGGCGACTTCACTCAGTTCCTCAATCCAGGATCCTTGGAAACAGTGATTGCCAAGATCGAGCCTTCCATTCTCACGGCCAAGCCGGGTAGCCATTATCAGTTTGAGCGCGTGGGTTACTTCTTTGCCGATCCCAAAGACAGCCAGCTTGGCAAGCCTATCTTCAATCGCACCGTCCAGCTAAAGGATGGTTTTGTGGTGAAAAAGTAGGTCAGACGCTCTGGATCGAGTGCATCTTCAGGATAGAGGGCAGCGGCTAAGTCCGTGATACTAGCAGCTGTTTTGAAGTCTTTTCCTGCACCTCCCCATTGTTTTCGCCTTCGCGCGACGGTTGCCTTTGGCGTGCTCCTATCTTTGGTGGCGATGGCCGCTGAAAAGGAGAGTTCGGAGCTGCTTGTGAAGCAACAGGCAGCTCAAAAAGCCTTCAAACAAGACGTGCAAAAGTTCGTGGCCACGTATTGCTTCGAATGTCATGGCAATCGTCGTTCCAAAGCAGGTTTGAATCTCGAAGTGGCACTCAAAAAGCCGGGCGATCCAGGCTTTTCACGCAAGTGGATGGACGCCATCGCCAACGTGCAGGCCCATGACATGCCGCCTGATGATGCGGATCAGCCTTCGGATGATGAGCGGCAGCGCTTTCTCAATGCGCTGGCGCAGATCAAATACCTCAGCGCCCGCGATCCGGGGCCGTTTGTCATCCGACGCCTCACGAAGGTCGAGTATGGCAACACGCTGCGAGATTTCCTCGGTGTCGATGCATCCATCGCGAAGGAATTGCCCGATGAAGTGCCCGGCGAGGGCTATCTCAATTCCCTCTCGCCGATGCAGACCGAGCAGTATCTCGGCATCGCGAATGCCGCGCTGCAACAAATGCCCGCCGAGGCTCAGAAGCGGCTGTTTGGCGACAAAGACACCGATGTCCGCGAGATCGCCCGCAAGCTTGCCCGAACCGCTTACCGCCGACCGCCGACTGAGGACGAACTCAACGTGCTCGTGAAGGTTTTCGACCTCGGCACGGCCAACAAGCTCAACCGCGACGCTGCGCTGCGATTCATGCTGAAGGCCGTGCTCGTATCGCCCCAGTTCCTGTTCATCACGCCGTCCAAAGACGCACCCACGGGCGAAAAGATCGTGCCGCTGGATGATTACCAACTCGCCAGCCGCCTATCGTATCTGCTTTGGGCCACCATGCCGGACGCGGAGCTCTCCAAGCTCGCGGACGAAGGCAAGCTGCATGAGCCGGAGGTGCTCAAAGCGCAAACGAAGCGCCTTTTGGCCGATAAACGCTCACGCGCGCTCTTTGACGGCTTCGGTGCGCAGTGGCTCGGAACGGCCGAGTTGAAGGACAAGACCTTCGACGCGGCCAAGTTCCCCGAAATGAATCCGGAACTCCGCACCGCGATGTATGACGAGGCACGGCTCTTCTTTGAAAGCATCGTGCGTGAGAATCGCAGCGTGGTCAGCTTCGTGAGTAGCGACTACACCTTCCTCAATGGCACGCTCGCCAAGATCTACGGCCTCGAAAAGAAGATCACCGGCTCCGACATGCAAAAGGTGAAGCTCACCGATGCGAATCGGGGCGGCATCCTCGCCATGCCCGGCGTGCTCGCCACGACCTCGTTCGCGACACGCACCAGCGCCGTGAAACGCGGCGTGTGGGTTTTGGAACAAGTGCTTGGCCAACGAGTGCCGCCCGCACCGCCGAACGTGCCCGCGCTCGAAAAACAGGATCAGAAGAAAGTCGCCAACCTCACCCTGCGCCAGCGCACCGAACTGCACCGCACCAACGCTGTCTGCGCCAATTGCCACAAACTCCTCGACCCCATCGGCTTCGGTTTGGAAAACTTCGACGCCATCGGTCGCTGGCGTGACCAAGACGAGTCCGGTGGTGCCATTGATGCCATCGGCGAACTCCCCGGCGGCAAACGCTTCTCCTCGCCGAAGGAACTCAAAGCCCTCATCGCCGCCCGCGAGTCCGACCTCGCCCGCAACCTCATCGAAAAACTCCTCGCCTACGCCCTCTGCCGCCAGCTCGAAGGCTACGACCACATCATCGTGGACCAAATGCTCAAAACCATCGCCGCCGACGGCCACAAGATGCAGACGCTCATCACCGAGATCGTGACAAGCTATCCCTTCTTGAATCGACGCGTCGTGGAGTGAAAAAGTGGTTTCGGCTTCAGCCGAAAAGCAGAGCAAAACCTGCGACGAAAGGCGCAGCTACACTTCATTGTCCTGAAACATCCAGCGCCGATGTTCATGTCGGACTTGCAGCACCGTCACGAGCTTTTGTTCCTCATCAATGGAGTAAAGCACCCGCCAGCCGACACCCGATTTCCAGGGCCGAAAGAGCATCTGGCGGATTTCATACTCGGGGAGCCATTCACCGTTCTCTGGCGCGAAGCCATGCGAGGTGGGACGTATGGCAAGCTTTGCCAAGGCCTCATAAAGCGCATTGAACCATCGCTCAGCCAGATCGTCACCTCCGTGGCTTTCATCGGCTCGATACCATTTTAGCTGCTCATCAACGGAGGACTTGCCGCTCTCGGATGCCTGGACGCGGTAGTTCACAGTCACTACTTTTTGCTGAAGTGTTTCTCGCGTAGCTCCCCGAATACTTCATCCAACGGCCTACCCCGATCCCCCTTCGCATAAGCCTCTAGCGCCGTCTTCAGCTTCATATCCATCTCCCGCTCGTAGGCTTGTTGAGCCATCTCATCAAACATGTCCACCGGCATCACGACGGCAGCCGCCTTGCCATTCTGAGTCAGGATGCGTGGACGCAGAGTCTTCGCCATTTCCGCCAGATGCTCTTTGGTGCCACGAGCGAAATCTGTCACGCTCACAATGTCTTCGGCCAGGATCATATTCATGGTAGGAGATTAGCACAGAATAATGTGCGAATGCAAGATTTGGTTCTAGCCTCGGCAGCTTCCGTAAATTTCAGCCATGAATGGACAGGCGGTTGGAGGTGTGAGAAAAAAGTGGTTTCGGCTTTAGCCGAAAGGCTGCAATGGAACCTCCTGTTGCAAGCCACAGTGATCCCGCTAAAAAAATCCTGAAAGGCCGACCGTCCCCAACAAAAACCCCACCATCGGCCTCCTCCTGTGTAAATCGGCCAAAAAGACCGTTGTCGAACTCACCCTGCCGAAAGAAGCCAACATCCACGCCAAAGAACCGGAGCGCAGCGGAGATAGACTGCCGCAGGCAGCCCGAAGGGCGAGCAAAGCGAGTCAATATCAGCTCTACCTGCCCTCGAAGGAGCTACTGAAGCAGAAGCTAGACGAATGGAGCGCGTTGCTTCCCGCTGCACCTCAGCTTGCCAAAGGAACCTGTCCCAGTCACCCATTGCCCATGAAGATCATCGAAGCCTCGGTCTCGCTGTGCAGGACTGTCGAACAAACCATCTCCGAGGGAAAAGCCATCCCGTGGAACGAAGTATATGAAGTATTTTGTGAAAGAGGGAGAAGAACTTTTCTTGAGGCTTAACCAGAGGTCTGCTTACACACAATTTTTTCAGGCACATCATTCCAGTAACGAATCACATGTCCCCAAGGAATCTCCACAGTTTGGATGAACTATTGGTTTGGGTGCGCGATTTGGAGTCGCGCAGATTAGCACAAGAAGCAGTAACAGCTTACCAAGCCGGTGCTTGGCGCGCTTCGATTTTATCGATCTGGGTCGCTGCCTGTCCGATGTAATCAGCAAACTTCGAGAACTCGCCAATGGCGGAGATGCTGCGGCACTGGCAGAGATAAAACAGTTGGACGGTTGGATAAAGACTAAAGACCTCAGAAACCTTCAGCAGTTTGAAAACACCTTGATCGACCTTGCGCGTGAAAAGTTTGGAATGCTGCTTCCGCATGAAGCAGTCGACATGGATAGGTTGCGGGACGATCGACATTTGTGCGCTCACCCAGCGTTCGTATCAGATGACGGCCTCTTTTCACCAACACCTGAATTAGTGCGTGCTCATATTGCACACGCCATTCTTCATTTGCTAAGCAGGCCTCCAGTTCAAGGAAAGCAACTGATTGAAAGGTATGATCGTGATTTACTTGGAGGTTCAATCCCCAAATCTGCGGAGGATATAGAATTGGTGCTTCGTGAAAATTATTTGGGGAACGCCAAGCCGGGTTCGGTTGTAAGTCTTGCCAAGGCATTGGCTAAAGCATTGGTTGGTTCAGAAGCTGCGACATACAAAGGTAAAGAAAATCAAATCGCCATCTCTCTAGCTGCAATCGGGCGTCTTGCGCCAGGTTTGTTCGAGGAACACATCCCACCAGTGATTGAGAGACTTGGCCGAGACCTCAATGACGATAAAGTTCTGAATGTGTGCCGATACGTTGAAGCAGAACCAAGAATTTGGGAGTGGTTGGGACAAGCCGGCCAAACACGAGTGCTTGCGAAGATCGAACATTCGCCACTCAAAGAAGTGATACCTGCCTTCAAGGCGAGGCATGTTCCTGTTGTTGGAGAAGTTCTGCTAAACAAGGTGAAAACGGAGGAAATCAAGGCTCAAGAATCCGTCTTGTCGAAAGCGCCGTGTAGATCATTTGTATCGGCAGCCCTCGATTTGTATGGTTCATCCGGCAGTTTCGTTACTGCGGAAAAGCGCGGTATTGAGGTGCTTCTGCCACATGCAAAATATTTTGTCGTCAACGATGTTGAGAGATTGAATGCTGTAATTCGGGGAAGCAAATATGATCAAATATTAAACGCGAGCCAGACCGCAACAATCTTGACCCAAGTGTTCGATCAGGCTCGCCAATTATTGCCAGCCGCCTCTTCCCACTGGTCTGAAATCGCAAAATACATAGTCGAGAAAAATGCCGCATCTGACTACGACTACCCAAAATTCCTTTCGGAATTGAAGAAGGCCAGTGTGCCTATTCCAGAGTTACCTGCGTCCGACGATGCGGAAACTGATTTGCTTTATTAACTGCGTTGCAGAGGCTGAGTGAATCATGATTCAAAAGATGACTGATTGCAGCTTCTTTCCCTCAATGCTGCATTCATTTCCCGCTACCATTCGCGGGTCGTGCTGCACGCAAGGCACCAGTTGTAGAAATCATAACATCCGCCGATACTCTCCGTCATGATCAGCGCAGAAGAACTGGTGGGCGAGGAGTGGGCCGAGTGGCATCGACTGACTCCGGCTCAACGCTGGACAGAGACCTCGCGTCCCTGGCAGACTTACCTTGCACTTGGAGGCTCCCTTGGTCCCGAACCCGATACGCAAAGTTCTTTCTTCGATGCGCGAGCACCAGGTCCAGTGCCTGCTTATGGGTGGCCAGGCCCGCGTATGATACGGCGCAGCGGAGTTTAACTTTGTGGAGTGCTTTTTTAAGGCTGCCGGGAAATGCAATCGTTCCGACAAGGGGGAATGCAGTTCCCCTATTGTTGTTGATGCCAGCCTTCACCCTGTAACGACCTAGTTTAGCCGAAGTGCGGCTTTTTATGCAGGCACTAACGCAATCGAACCACTTGTTACTGAGATAGCCGGAAAAGGGGCCTGCTTCGCACTCGGAGCAAGGTGTTACTTTGGGCAGTCATTCTATGACTGCAAAGGCTGGTCCTTGATGATCGGCGTGAAGTCGCTCCAGCTTTCAATCTTGAAGCCACGTATATCGCGCACAACTCGCGGAAACCAGGGAAGCGCCTTCAAGGCCAGCAGCGCAGCGAACAGATTGGCCATGTCGTCTTTTTCGGTGACATAGACACTGCCTTGGATGCGCTCGAATCGAAATTTCCGCAGTGTGGCGGCGATGTCGGCGTAGGCCGCCGTCACTCCACGCGGGTGATGCTCCTCTGCTTCGGCGACAACGAGATCAAAGGCGATGGCAAACATGGGATCAGTCCACTTCTGGGTCCTTCAGGGCACGTGAGACAAGGTAATCCAATTCTTCTCCCGTCTGCACGACGATCACATGCACCTTTTCGTCGCCGACCTTGCGAATGACTTCATACACAGGTCCATCCGCGCCAAAACTGCGGAAGGTGCCGATGAGATCGTCGGTGGTGCGGGCTGCGGTTTTCATGACTCAAGTATGGTGGTTTGCACCGGCGAGGCAACTGCGAAAACCGTTCAGGAATGCCCGATGGCTACCAACTTCTCGGCATAGTGAGGCTTGCTGAACGAAATCAGAGCGCAGAGCGTTTTTTCAAAACATCCCCTCAATTTCCCCATGTCCCATCTCCTCAATCGTCGCGCCTGCCTCAGAGGCCTTGGAGCCTCTCTGGGTCTTCCTTTGCTCGAAACCATGGGCTGGGCGGATGCGGGCAAAGGCAAAACGAGCTACAAGCCGCCGGTGCGGCTAGGGTTCATGTACATGCCGCATGGCGTGATCATGGATCAGTTCTGGCCGAAGTCGCCGGAGAGCTTCCGCACGTCGCCGCCGCCCGCGCTGGAGGCGCTGCGGCCGATTTTGGATCAGTGCATGCTGGTGAAAGGCATTTCCGGTGTGCCCATCACGCCGTTTGGCAGTGCACCGCATGCGTTGGAGCTTTCGACGTGGCTCACGGCCTCGCTGCCGAATGCAGCGAAGCGAAACCAGATCAACATCGCCATCTCGGCGGACCAAATCTTTGCCAATTACTTCGGTGGTCTCACCTCGCTTCCTTCGTTGGAACTGGCGACGATGCCGCAGACGCACAAGGAGAACCAGGAAGGGCTCAACGAAGGCTACTACTCGCATTGCAGCTTCCGCTCGCCCACGCAGGCGATGCCGGCGGAGATCAATCCGCGCAGCGTTTTGAATCGTCTCTTTGGCAAAACGGACCAGGAAGGCCAGACGACGGCCGCAGACCCGCTCGACCGCCAGATGCTCGATCTCGTCATCGGCGGCGCGAGGGACCTGCGGCGCAAATTACCGCACGGCGACCAGCAGAAGCTTGATGAATACCTCGACAGCGTGCGCTCCGTGGAGCGCCGCATCGCCGCCATCGAGTATCGGCAGAAGGAAGCCGCGCTGGAGAAGGCCGGAGTCGCCTCCAGCAAGCGCAAGGCCAGCGATTCGCCGCCCATCGAGGTGAAAATCCCCGAGGGCGACAAGCGCAGCGAATACATGCAGGTCATGTGCGATCTCACCGTGCTCGCATTTCAGACAGACACGACGCGCGTGAGCACCTACATCGGCTCCACACCGAATGGCGTCTCGTATCCCGAGCTCGGCTTCAGCGACACGCACCACGGCCCCACGCATCACAACAACGAGCCCGAAAAGGTGCGCAAGGTTGCTGCCATCACGAAGTTCAACATCGACCAGTTTGCCTACATGGTGAAAAAGATGGCCAGCCTCCGCGAAGGCGACGGCACGCTGCTCGACAACTGCATCATGATGTGGGGCAGCGGCCTGGAAGACGGCAACAAGCACACCCGCGAAAACCTGCCCTTCATCCTCGCTGGCAAAGGCGGCGGCAGCCTGAACACGGGTCGCTTCATCGACACCGTGAAAGGCAATCAAGGCGACCTGCTCACCACCTTGCTCACCTGCGCTGGCGTGCCGCTGGATCGCCCCATCGGCATCGCGACGAAGCAGATCACGGAGATGAGGAAAAGTTGAAAAGTCGGCAGCCTTTCAGTTCGGCTTCACCGGTTCCACAGGTTTCTTCTTGTCGTCATCGCCATTCAGGCCCTTCTGGATGCGGGCATCTTTCCAGGCGGCGATCATCGCTTTGCCGGGAGGCGTCTTGCCAAATTGGAGGATCAGGCCGTCCAGCTCCTTGAACTTCTTTTCCACCAGCGCAAAAGCCGGGCGGAAGCCCTTCGTGAGCGCCTTGCGGATGCTCTGCGCCACACCGGGTTCGTTCACGATGCCATCGTAGTCCGCCCGCTCCTTCACCAGCTCCGCCACCGCCTCGGGCGTGATGCCATACTTCGCTGCGTCCGCTGCCTTCGCTCCGGCGGTGACCGCCGTGGCGAGGTCGATCACGCGCTGGGACTTCGCCAGCAATTGCTGATCCCGCAGGCCCTGCCAGGCCGATTTGGCGAAGTCCACCTCCGCCGCTTCAGTTTCCTGCTTCTGATCGTTGAACCAGCTCAAAAGCGCCTGCGCCACCAGGAAGGCCGCATCCTCAAGTTCGGTTTCCTCGCGGTCCTTTTCCTCCGCCACACCGCCCAGGCCAGTCTCCTGCTTCTTCGCTGCCTCGGCCAGCGCCGCCGTCATGATATCCGCCTCCGCCTTCTTGGCCGTGAAAATCACCGGCATCTTCCCGGTCCAGAGGTTGATGTGTTCAGGAAGGTCAAGCACGCCAAGGGCGCGGTTGAAGGCTTTGAGGCGTAATTCAAACACGGTTTCCATAGGGAATTGCGTTTTAATTAAAACCGCATGTTCTTGGCAAGAAGAAAACGACCACCAAGTGTGGTTGACTTAGGTTATCAATGGCGATGCAGCAATCCGAGCCCTATTGGTCATCATTTGGATGCAGCGAGCTACTGTTTGGCCTCGGTGAGGCAAGATTTTGACGCCATGAGCTGCGATTTAGAAAACGTGAGCCTCCGTTTGGGCGATGTGGGTGTCCATTTACAAACCGTGAGCATTCATTTGGATGCCGTGAGCCTCGATTCGGACGACGTTGGCTTTGATTTAGATGCCGTGGGCCACCGTTTGGAGAGCGTGACATAGCGTTTGGGCGTTGTGAGGCGTTATTTTGGCGCTGTGAGTTTGCGTTTGGGGCTCGTTAGTCCTGATTTGGAGGCCATGAGATAGGATTTGGAGGCTGTCAGAAAGCTTGTGCGGTATTGAAACGAGGCCTTGAGGGCAGGCCCCTTCAGCACAAAACCTTGCCATCCCTCCCGGCCTCCGCTTTCATCGCGCCCAAGCATGCCCCACCCCGTCGCCGATTACCTGCACGAGCTTTATCTCATCTCCGGCGTCAGCGTCCCTGAAACCAGCGGTTATCCGGCTCTGTCAAAGCTCCTCAATGCCGTTGGCGATTCCCTGAAGCCAAAGGTCACCGCCGTCATCCATCCGTCGAACAACGGCGCAGGCATCCCGGATGGCGGCCTCTTCTCCGCGAAGGAACTCAAAAAGCACGGGCCTGACTCCCCCGCGCTGTTCCAACTCAAGCCCGAGCGCGGCGTCATCGAGGTGAAGTCGCTCGATGCCGACCTCTCCTCCTTTGAAAGCAGCCCGCAGGTGCGGAACTACCTGGAGCACTACGGCCAGATCCTCCTCACAAACTACCGCTCCTTCGCCCTCTGGTCCTGGCGTGGTGGCAAAGCGGTGCCGGGAGAGCGCTACAGCATCGCCCCGAGTGCCAAGGAGTTCTGGGACAAGACCCACACCGTCCGCAACGACCCCAAGCACCCCGAGCACGAGCGCCTCTGGCAGTTCCTCCGCCGCGCCCTGCTCAGCACCGCCCGCATCGCCACACCGCAGGATTTGGCGCTCTACCTCGCCAGTTACGCCCGCGAGGCCCGCGCCCGCATCGAGATCGCCCCCATGGGCACGCTGGAGCCGGTGAAAAACGCCCTCAGCGAGGCCCTCGGCGTCCGCTTTGAGGGCGAGAAAGGCGTCCACTTCTTCCAGTCCACCCTCATCCAGACCCTCTTCTACGGCATCTTCTCCGCCTGGGTGCTCTGGCATGAAGAGCACAGCAAAACCACCGACCGCTTCCAGTGGCGGCTCTCCGCCCAATACCTCGGCCTGCCCATCCTGCGCACCCTCTTCGTCCAGCTCGCCGGTGATCCGAAAAAAGTCCGCGCCCTCGATCTGGAGGAGGTGCTCGACTGGACGGAGGACTGCCTCGCCCGCGTGGACCGCGCCAGCTTCTTCGCCCGTTACGACATGGGCGATGCCGTGCAGTATTTCTATGAGCCCTTCCTCGCCGAGTTCGATCCCGAGCTGCGCAAAGACTTCGGCGTTTGGTATACCCCGCCGGAGATCGTCCGCTACATGGTCGGCAGCGTGGACAAAGCCCTGCGTGAAAACTTCGGCATCGCGGATGGCCTCGCTGATCCCAGCGTCATCGTGCTCGATCCCTGCTGTGGCACCGGCGCTTACCTCGTTGAGACCTTGAAGCTCATCCGCCGCCGCCTCGTCGAGGGCTACGGCGAAAGCCAGGCCGGGCTAAAGATCAAAGAAGTGGCCAAACACCGCCTCTACGGCTTCGAGCTGCTGCCCGCGCCCTACGTCGTCTCCCATCTCCAGATCGACCTCATGCTCACCCGTTGGGGTGCCGCGCTGGATCATGAAAAAGACGAGCGTGCCGGCGTCTTCCTCACCAATGCCCTCACCGGCTGGGTGCCCATCAAATCTCCCAAAGACCTGCCCTTCTCCGAGTTCGCCGCCGAGCGCGATGCCGCCGACCATGTGAAGCAGCAGGAGCAAATCCTCGTCATCCTCGGCAATCCCCCGTATGACGGCTACGCAGGCATGGCGGTAGAGGAAGAGCGGAATCTCAGCGAGGCCTACCGCGACACCAAAGAAGCGCCCAAGCCCCAAGGCCAGGGCCTCAACGACCTCTACATCCGCTTCTTCCGCATGGCCGAGCGCCGCATCGCCGAAGGCGTGCCGCAGTCCGATGAACTCAAGCCCGGCCCGCCGCGTGACGATGCCAAAGGCATCATCTGCTACATCAGCAACTACTCCTGGCTCGACGGCCTCTCCCATACCGGCATGCGTGAGCGCTTCATGGAGGTCTTCGACTCCATCACCATCGACTGCCTCAACGGCGACAAATACAAAACCGGCAAAAAGACCCCCGACGGCCAGCCCGACCCCAGCGTCTTCTCCACCGAGAAAAACCGCGAAGGCATCCAAGTCGGCACCGCCATCGCTTTGCTCGAAAGACGGCCCACAAACGCCAAACGCCAGCCCATCGTCGAAACCTACTCCCCCAACGCCGAACTCGGCTTCCGGCATTGGTGGGGGAAGGAGAAGCGGGCGGAGATTGAGGCTTCGATGGAATCACCAAGACCGTCGCAGCGTCTCAAACCGACGTTGTCATTTGGTCTGCCGTTTGTGCCGATGGGCATGAACTCGGCCTACCACAATTGGTCGTTGCTTACAGATCTTCTGCCGCAGGCTTTTCCAGGCGTCACATCAGGTCGCGATGAAATTTTGGTCGGCTTCGATAAAAATGATCTAGAGAAGCGGCTTCATCCCTATTTCGATACAAAGCTAAGCGATGAAGACGTTCGGCGAAGGCTGCCGCGAATAATGGAGAAAACTCAAGAGTATGATCCGAAACTGGTTCGCGTGGAGATGCTCAAGAAAGGAATTGATGCTGGGAGGTTCGTGAAGTTTTGCTACCGCCCCTTCGACGTCAGATGGCTTTACTGGGAATCTACGACAGGCCTTTTAGACAGAAGCCGCCCAGAGTTCCTTGGCACAGTTGTAGCCGGGAACTTGTTCATTGAAGCAAGACAGAGACAAGTTAAGGACGATTGGAACCGAGGGTATGTCACTTCGTGTTTGGCGGACAGTCTTGGAAACGGCAGATCCAGTTTCTTTCCGCTATTCATACCGCCTGCTGCGAACGAAGCCACCGACCAAGTGCACCCCGACCTCTTCGCCCCCGCGAAGCCCAGCGGCCCGCAGCCGAACCTGACGGACTATGCGCGGGAGTATCTGGCGGGCCTGAAGTGCGGGGCGGAGGACTTGTTCTTCCACATCGTCGCCGTGCTGCACGCGCCGCTTTACCGCGAGGAGAACGCTGGAGCCCTGCGGCAGGACTGGCCCCGCGTGCCCCTGCCAAAGACCGCCCAAGTCCTGAAAGCCGGAGCCGACCTCGGCCGCCAGATCGCCGCCCTGCTCGATCCCGAAACCCCCGTCGAAGGCGTCACCACCCTGAAAGTCCGCCCCGACCTCAAAGGCCTCGGCGAGCTGACTGTCAGTAACGGGGCCATTCCTGGCCCCTCCAAGCCACGGGGCAAGAATGCCCCGACTACACCCGACCTCGCCATCGCCGCCCGCTGGGGTTACGCCGGTCAAGGCGGCGTCACCATGCCCGGCCCCGGCATGACCACCCCCGGCACCCGAGGCGACGGCTACCTCGACATCCACCTCAACGCCACCACCCGCTGGAAAGACGTGCCGGAGGCCGTGTGGAACTACACCCTCGGTGGCTACCAAGTCCTCAAAAAGTGGCTGAGCTACCGCGAAAGCGCCCTGCTAGGCCGCCCCCTCACCAGCGACGAAGCCCAACAATTCACCCACCACGTCCGCCGCATCGCCAGCATCATCGCCCTGCACGAGAAGCTCGACGCGCACTACGGGGCGAGTGTTTGATTTGTTCCCTCGTGCCTCTACTCTCCGCCCATGATCAAAAAGATACACCTTCACAACATCGGCCCCGCCCCCGACCTGAAAGCGGAGTTCGGAGAGCGCTTGAATGTGATTACCGGCGACAATGGTCTCGGCAAAACCTTCCTGCTGGATGCTTGCTGGTATGCGCTGACGAAGCGGACTTGGGTCGATAACAGGCCGTTTTATCCTGCCAGGCATGTAGGGAAGGCTGATCCGCCACGAATTGATTACACTTTGATCGGAGAGAATGGCCGAGAAGCTTCAAGTCACGCTGTTTATGATTTTGGTGCCAAGACAGACGCGAAAAAGTGGAAGGGAAAGAGTGGCAAGCCATCCAAGCCCGGGCTGGTGATTTATGCTCGGATTGACGGAGGCTTTTCCGTTTGGGACCCGGAAAGGAACTACTCGCAAGAGGCTGGCTCGGATGAGGGGACAAGCGCGCAGGGGATATTGCCAGCCTTTCAATTTCGAAAGACCGAAGTTTGGAATGGGTTGCCCGAGGGAGCCCGGCTTGAGGACATCATCTGCAATGGATTGGTTCGTGATGTCGAGAACTGGAGCTTGAAGAAGAATGGAACTATCGAGCTGCTCCAGAAGGTGCTCCGCACCATCTCTCCGGACGACTCCGAAGTGCTGACCATCGGCGAGAGTGTGCCCGTAGGAGCTGTGGATATTCCCACCCTCATCACTCCCTATGCCTCTGTCCCGGTGATTCATGCGGGGGCGGGCATTCAACGTGTGCTGGCACTGGCTTACCTCATTGTCTGGGCTTGGGAGTCACACAAACGTGCAGCCAGTGAAGCCCGGGAGGAGCCCACGAAACGGTTGGTGCTTCTCTTTGATGAAGTCGAGGCCCACCTGCACCCCAAATGGCAGAGGGTTTTCCTCCCCGCGTTGATCAAAGTCGTGGAGTCCCTGCTCATGAAGGATGAAGCAAAGTCCATCCAGATCATTGCGACGACTCATGCGCCGCTCGTGCTTGGTTCAGTGGAAACTCTCTGGGATGACCAGAAGGACCAGCTCTTTGATTTCGATCTTGAAGGCGGAAAGGTGGAACTGGAGGCCATCGACTTTGCCAAACATGGCAGCGCGGAGAACTGGCTGGGGTCCGATTCCTTCGATCTCTCGGATGATTATCCCGGCTATCCGTTGGCAGCTCAAAAGGCAATGAGGCGTGCAGATGCCTTCATGCTCAAACACCCAATTCCTGCTCAAACACCGAAGGAGGAGATGGAAGAGATCGACCAACAACTGCTGAAAGCACTGGGCGGGGGTGACGAATACTGGCCCTACTGGGTGCCTTACCGCGATCAAAGGAGGAGTAAGCGATGATTCCCGTGGCGAACCCCATCCCTGAACCACCGACCTTTGATGCAGAATGCCGTGCCAAGGGCAATGCATGGCTCGCCAAGCCCAAGAATGCAGGGAAGACCAAAGGCTTTCCAAGCAGATACTGGAGACAGTTTGAACCTGAACTGGAGGCAGGCTTTCATTCCCGCTGCGGCTACTGGGCGATGCTGATCCAATCAGGCACCGTGGATCACTTCTTTAGCAAAGCATTACCTGCCAACCGGCACTTAGTCTTCGAGTGGAGCAACTATCGTTACGCCGAGGCCTCGGTGAACAGCTTGAAGAAGAATCATGATGATGCGGTCCTGGACCCGTTCCAAGTCGGTGTCGGTTGGTTTGAAGTGGATTTGCCGTCCATGCAGTTGGTCTGCACGCTTCGGGTTCCCCCGCATTTGAGAACGAAAGCCGATTTCACCCTGTCCAAACTCCAGCTCGAGCGCGGTGTGAAAGTGCGGCGAAATCGCAAACGCTGGTATGACGATTACAAGAGCGGCAAGATCAACATGACTGGTCTTGAGGATTATGCGCCTTTAGTCGCAGAAGCTGTGAAGAGGTTGGAGGCCGCGCAGCAACCACTGCCCTGAAACACCAACATGCCCATCCCACCCGTCACCCACTTCCGCGTTCCTCTCCTCCAACTGCTCGGAGATGGCGTGGAGCGTTCGCTTGCTGAGGCTGCCAACGCTTTGGCGGATGTTTTCAAGCTCACGGAGGAAGAACGAAACGCGGTGCTGCCGAGCGGTTATCCGGTGGTGCGTCATCGCACAGGCTGGGCAGGCTTTCATCTGCGCAAGGCGGGGCCTCGTGGATGACTCCAAGCGCGGCATCCTGCGCATCACGGAGGAAGGCAAGAAGCTGCTGGCGACGAAACCCACCAGCCTGTCCGAAAGCGTGCTGATGCAGTTCCCCAAGTATCAGGCCTGGCGGAAGGCGGTCTCGAATGCGGCACCTTTGCCCATCCCCGCCGTGGTCGAAGCCGACGAGGATACCTCACCCGAAGAAGCCATCGCCAACGGCTATGCCACGCTGCGGGCCAACCTCGCCGCTGAGCTGCTGGAGCGCATCATGGCGAAGCCCTCCGGCTTCTTTGAGAAACTCGTCGTCGATCTCCTCTTGGCCATGGGCTACGGCGGCTCCCGTGCCGAAGCCGGCACCGTCACCAAAGCCTCCGGCGACGGCGGCATCGACGGCGTGATCAATGAAGACCGCCTCGGCCTGGATGCCGTCTATGTGCAGGCGAAGCGCTGGGAAGGCAATGTGGGCGTCGGTCCTCTCCGCGAGTTCGTCGGCTCCCTCTCCGCCCACAAGGCGCACAAAGGCGTCTTCATCACCACCAGCGACTTTGCCCCTGGTGCCCGCGAATTCATCAACCAAGTCAGCCACAAGATCGTCCTCATCAACGGCAAGCGCCTCGCCGAACTCATGATCGACTACGGCGTCGGCGTCTCCACACGCGAGACGTATGTGCTCAAACGAGCGGATGAGGATTACTTTGCGGAGGGGTGAGAGTTCAGGGGATTCGCGATCAAGCTTCGACTCCTGGACCATGATTGGCCGTTGGATCAAGGATGCACAATCACAGGATCGCCTTCGCGCCAGAAGCTCTCAAAGTGGCGGGTGTTCAGCGTGTAAAAGCGTTCTGCCTGGTGGTGGCGTGCGGCGACGAGGTGCAGGTAGTCGAAGATGGCACCGCCGCGAACGCCGCGTGACTCTGATTCATCGAAGGCCTGGAGCAGTGGGTCTTCGGGCAAATGAAGGAGGGTGGCGCGGGGACGGATGCTGCCGCGCAGGGCTTTGGCGACATCGGCAGCGGATGGCCGGGGCTTGATCTTGCCGCTGGTCAGGGTGTTGAAGGTCTCCACGAGCCGTTTGTCCAGACGGCGAACGGCCCGGAGGTGACCAAGGCGCGGCATTCGGCATGATGCCGCTCGGATTCGACAAGCGCGGCGACGAGAATGGAACTGTCGAAGGCGTTCATTTCGCCCGCATAGCCGAGAGTTCCTCTTCGCGGTCAGCACGGGCGGCCAGGATGGCATCCACGGCATCGAAGGGTTGCGTGCCAGTGAAGACGAGGAAGCCGTCGCGATCCTCAAGCCGCGCTTGGGCGCTGGCTGTGTCACCATCTGGACGCAGCGCCATGCCATCATCGCTCACATCGGCGAGGAGCTTGGCACCGGGCTTGAGACGGAACTTTTCAAGGAAAGCGGTGGGCAGTGAGATGCCCCCGCCACCGTCAATGGTTAAAGTCGCAGTCATACCAGCAGCTTATGATCTGACAGCGACTCCGCAAGTCAGGGCTTGAAGTAGTCCTTCAACTCCGACTCGAAATGCTGGATGGCATTCTTGATCGGTAGCGGCACGCCACCGCCGAGGGCGCACAGCGAAGTTTGCTCCATCGTGTCGAGCAGATCAGTGAGGAGTTCGCGGTCGATCTTGTAGGTGGTGTCCGTGCGGGCTTTGGCGATGAGTTCTTTGCCGCGGGTGCTGCCGAGGCGGCAGGGGAAGCATTTGCCGCAGCTTTCGTCGGCGGTGAATTGGAAGAGGTGCTGGATGTATTCGATCATCGGCATCGACTCGGGTATGCTGACGACGCCGGCGTGGCCAAGGAGGAAGCCGGCTTTCTTGAAGCTTTCGAAATCGACCGTGAGCTGGGCGACGTGGCTCATCGGGATGAGGCCGCCGAGCGGGCCGCCGATTTGAATGGCTTTGATCTTCGATTTGAAGCCGCCGGCGAGGTCGATGACGGTTTGCAACGGCGTGCCCATGGCGACTTCGTAGATGCCGGGCTTCACGAAATGACTGTCGAGCGAGAGGAGCTTTGGGCCGGTGGACTGCGGCGTGCCGATCTGAGCGTAGCCTTTGCCTCCGAGCGTGAGGATGGCGCGGAGGTTGGCGAAGGTTTCGACGTTGTTGACGATGGTGGGCTTGCGGTAGAGGCCTTCGTTCACCGGGAAGGGCGGACGCGTGCGCACTTCGGGGCGCAGGCCCTCAATGCTGGCGAGCAGGGCAGTTTCTTCACCGCAGATGTAGGCACCCGCGCCTTTGATGGTCTTCAACGCGAAGTTAAAGCCGGTGCCGAGGATGTTATGACCGAGCAAGCCTGCGGCATGCAGGTCGGCGATGGCTTGATTCACAATGGTGACGCTGTCGGGATACTCAGCGCGGATGTAGAGCACGCCCGTTTCCGCTCCGGCATACCAACCGGCGACCATCATGCCCAGCAGCACGCTGTGCGGCTGCTTTTCCATGAGGTATTTGTCGATGTAGGCACCCGGATCGCCTTCGTCGGCATTGCAGACGACGTATTTCACCTTGCCTTCAGCAGCACGGCAGCCCGCCCACTTGATGGAAAGCGGGAAACCAGCACCACCACGGCCTCGCAGGCCGCTGTCCTTCAATTCCACGCCGAGAGCATCGCGTGTGCCTTCGGTGATCAGCTTTTTGAAGGGAGCGTAGTAGTCATCAATGCCTTTGAACTCGGTGGTCAAAATCGCAGGCTGGAGGTGGGAGACGACGGCGTAGCGGTCCTCACTATCGCCTTGGCCGGTTTTGAAAAGGTCGCTGAGAGCAGCGTCGGACTGGCCGGAGTAGTTTTTGCCTTGGTATTGCAGCGCTGCGCCTTCATGGCAGCGACCGAGGCAGCAGATGTGGCCGATCTCTTCTTTGGCAAAGTGGCCTTCGAGCGAGTGATGGAGCTTGTCCTGCGTGCCTGCGCACAAACAGGCGCTGCCGTTGCAGACGAACACTTTCTTGCCCTCGTTCTCCTTCTTGAGGAAGTCGTAGAAGCTAACCGCGCCGAGCGTGATGGCATCGCCAAAGAGATGATCCTGGCCCATTTGGTGGACGAGGTCGTGCTTTTCGGCGGTGCCGTTTTTTTCGGCTGCTTCGACCATGCGTTCGAAGATGTTCTTTTCGATGCCTTTGCGGAAGGAGAGGGCGCTGAGGTTTTTGGACATGGTGGTTGGCCAGCGTGGCGAATGCTCTTTGTTACCAGACGCCTTGGCCATGAGGCGAGGATAAAAGTGATGGAGATGCTCCGGGCTAGGTCTGCCGAGTTCAGAGTAGTCGCGACCTCAGCGTTTGTAGTGGAGGTGGGCACCTGCCCCTGCGGAAAAAGCGCCCCCCAGGCGAGGCAAGATCTCGGGCTCTGGCAGCACCCAGACGCAGGTGGAGCTGTGCTGGAAACGACGTTGCTGCCAACGGCGAAGGCTTTGCCCGATGAGCAAGAGAAGGAGAGCGCTGCCAAGGAGTGCGCCGAGGAGGGATAGGTGTCTTTGATCGGGAGTGAAGAAGTTGCTGGGTGTGGCTTCGGAGCTAATTTCCCGCAGGGGACGCGAGCTGCTTTGGGGCAGGACGGGGTTTTCCGCCGGGGGCAGGGAACTCTGCAGCCAGTAAAGCCGAGTGCACAGGCGGACGACATAGCGCTGAAGTTGCTCGGCAGCTTCTTCCACCTGCTGGGCATCGCGGATGCAATCGCCAGCCATCTCGATCAGCGATTCCTGGGCTGCTGATTGATGAACGGTCTGGGAAAGAAAAAGTCGGGCTCGCCAGGGTTCACCTAGAGGATACACGGCGAGGCAGGCATTCTGACGAGAAAGAGCGCCTCGGGCGATCAAGGCTGGATCGGCCTCCGCAGGCCATTTTTGATCCGCATTTAGCACCAGCAGATAAAGTCGGATGCGGGCATCGGAGGCATGGAAAGCGAGCAATCGTTCGAGATCCCCACGGGCGACTTCGGGCACAAGGTTCTGTGGGTCGATCAGGTATTCGTTGCTCGGAGAGTCGTGCAGAGACGGCAGAAGTGCCGTGGGTAAATCACGAAGTGAGAGGGCAGGGGTGGGCGCACGCGGGGCTTGGCTCGGCCGGGATGATCCGAGCAAGCTGCCATGAAGAAAGAGAGAAAGGTCGGTCGGTCCGATTTGGCGCGTGAGATCTTCAGGGGCGTCTTCGAGCCGTGGTCCGAGGTGGGGTGACTCTTTGTCGATCGGGGGGGCCGGAATGATGGAGCCAGGCAAGAGTGCGTTGAACTGGCTGCCCGGGCTATTCGGGTCATGCAAGGAAGGCGGCTCCTGTTCCCAGCGAGGCAGCGGTAGCTCTTCGTCAATGTTTTGCCCCCAACTCCATGCACTGATGAGGAAGAATACGCCAGCAGCTGTCCAGCCCTGGCAGAGCGCGCGGGTGGCATGGAGACTAGATCTCATGGCATGAGAGATGAGTTTTTCACAACCAGTGGGCTGGTGGCCGGTGCTGATTGCGTGTTCGGTTGGCTGCGTGGTGCTGGGCTGCGCAGGCTCTGGAGACCGAGGTCTGACGCATCTGAAACGACCGCAGGCAGGCGCTCAGGCTCAGCCTGTTGCTGGCGCCCGACACGGCGCAGAGCTTGTTCGATGCGTCGGCAGACAAGTTCGATGGCAGCGGCGATCTGACCCCGCTGCAGTTGGCCACGAGCCTGCTTCAAGATGCCGGTCAAAATGGATTCGGTGAGATGTTTCTCCAGCGCGTAGCCGACGATGATGGCGGCTTGTTCTCGAAGGGGATCCACAAGCATGACGATGGCAAAGTCGTTCCTGCGGGAAATTTGCCTCGTCTGAAATGCACCATGATTGATGAGCCAAAAGCCAAGGTCCGAGAGCGTCAGGGTTTCTGGCAGTACGCCGGTGTAGGCAGCCATGAAACACTGAGGAAAGCGGCGCTCGAACTCATCCAAGACCGTTTCCAGATGCCTGGTGTCACGCAGATTCAGCCTGCCAGAGACATCCGTGATGCGTTCCAGTCGGACCCAGTCTGCTCCGAGGTAAGCGCGGATGGCCTCGGCCGAAAAACCACAACTCGTGCAGGCCCCTTGATCTGGAGCGACAGAGGTGGAGCAATGCGGGCACTTCATGATGAAAAATCAATTTCTCCTAAATAAATCACAAGGACAAGCTTAATTCAGGCTTTCTAGAAAATTTAGAATTACTGAGCGGGGACGTGTTTGCCCATCTTTCGAGCCGTGGTGATGAAAGCTTCCTGTAGGTAGTAAGGTTCGAGTGGAGTTGCGGCCAAGCTCTGCTTTTCCTCAAGCGAGAAGCTGAGGGCTAGGCGAGCCAGGGCGGCTGCGTCAGGCGCGATTTGGAGCAAGCCGGGGAAGGGCAGGGGAGGCTTTGAGTCAAAGCTAACCCAAGTTTGTCCACGCGAGTCACACCAGAGCTGCTCCATGGCGTTGGCCTCCCGAAGCGTTGGGGCCTGAATCATGCGGCCCTGGGAGATCCGTGCGTGGTAATACATGCCGCGTCTTGCATCGCCAATCACCTGATAATCGGATGCAGCTGCCGTGCAGATCGAGGGAATGCCCAAGATCGGCCAATGGCGGGCAAGCCCGACTCCCTGGGCGGCCGCGATGCTGATCCGCACCCCGGTGTAGCTGCCAGGACCCGTGCCGACGACGATCAGGCCATCAGGTTCATGACCCGCATGATCAAGAGCCTGACCGAGTGGGCCGAATAGACAGGCATTGTGGGAGCGTTCTGACAAAAACGATGCTGTAAAGATCAGTTCACCCGCGCACAGCACCGCGACGCTGCCTCGTGAGCTGGAGAGATCGAGGGCAAGGACGAGACGGTTCATGATTAGCTACTGAGTTGAACCTCAAGCAGCGCCGACCTGCCGCAACCAGTCCTGGAGATTGTAGTAGTTCGTGACACGTGTGATGGTTCCTTCTCGAATCTCGAAAAAAGCGCCCACCCTTAGGTGATACTTTTGGCCACAAGCCGGTGGCAGGCCTTCATCGGTGGCCAAGTATTCTCCGGCAATGAAAAACTCTGCCGCTGCACGCGTGCCACAGCTGCTGGCAAAAACCACGAGGTCCTGCACCTGTTCTGCATAGCAGGTATCCATGCGCTGGAGGAAACGGCGAAAGGCATCACGCCCCACATCTTGGCCGCTTTGATTGATGTCGTGGACAACATCCTCTGACAGCAGGGCAAGCATAGCTTCACGCTGCCCCTGGTTAAAGGTGGCGTAATAGCTCTGAATCAATTGATAAGCGCGGCTTTGCGGATCATTCATGACGCCGGTGCTTTGCCTGTGCAGGACACTTGAGTCAACTCCCAGCCTTTCTGGCTTCTCCGGCCTCTTCCTGAAAAAAAAGAGGGCCGGGCGGCTCCCGATTCCGCCCGGCCCCGTGTGCTTGCATCAACCTCAACACAATCTGTCGTGAGACAGACGGTGATGTGACAACAACCAATCACTCTCAAGACCAGCTTGGCAGGATCACTCCCACCATCACTGTTGAAGGATTTGATTCTTCAGCGGAGAAGATGTTGAAACTTTTTGGGAAAATTTTTCGACCCTTTGCGATGAGGCGAAATTTTACTCCTGAATCCAGACGGCGGTGCCTTCTGGAGTCAGGTCAAAAAGCTCGATCATATCCCGGTTGCGGAGTCGGATGCAGCCATGGCTCGCGGGTCTGCCAATGGCTGATTCATCATTGGTTCCATGGATGTAAATGTATCGTTGCCAGGTGTTTGCGTTGCTGGGATCGAGCCCATGTAGCCAAAGGATGCGGGTGAGAACTAGGTCCGATTGGGTCTCCATGCCCGGCTGCCAAAGCCCTGAAGGTTTGCGTGAGCGAAAGATGGTGCCGATTTCTGCGCCCTCGCCATGACGCTCGCGGACAATGAATCTTCCGAGGGGAGTTTGGTGGCTGCCTTCCCGAAAGCCGAGTCCAAATTTAGAGGTGCTGCACGGCCAGTCGCGGATCAGGCGATTCTTTTCGAAGAGCTGTAGCCTTTGATTGCCAATGTGAACTTCGATCTGTCGGGTGGGAGAAAAGGCAGTGATGGCCATGCGAACTCTGTTTTCGTCGGAAAAATCACTGCTGCCTCAAAAACATCGCCAGAGAAATCATTTCTTCGGTCGCATTTCAGAGTTAACCCCAAGCGCTTCCTTGGAGAACCGCAGTTGACGGGGGGGGATCAACCAGCTACGAAAGAATTCTTTTTCTGCCAAAATGTCATCTCCTCAGGACTCCAGGATACTCATCGTGGACGCCGACTCAGATTTTCTGGGCTGGGCGTGCAACCACCTCAAGGCTCCAGGAGTGACTTTGGTGATGGCTGAGCGAGCGGAGGAAGCCCTCGCTTTGTATCAAAAAAACCGAGCTGACCTCGTGCTAGCTGAGGTGAGGCTGCCTGGCACCAACGGTATTGAATTGTTGAAACGTCTTCGGATGAATGACCCAAACGCCATGGTCATTCTCTTCAGTGGCTTGGCCAGCAACAGCAATGTCATCGAAGCGATGCGCCTGGGGGCGTATGACGTTCTCGGAAAAGAAAAGCTGCCTTATGAGCTGCGCACAGTGGTTGAAAGTGCACTGCGTGCGAATGAATCCCGCCGAGTCACGCGGGCTCAGGCTGCTGAGGTGCCCGCAGAATCCATTCAAGAGACCATCATCGGGCGTTCTGCTCCCATGCAGGAAGTCTTCAAAATGATCGGTCGTGTGTCGCGCAGTGATGCCCCGGTCATGATCACGGGGGAAAGTGGCTGCGGTAAAGAGCTCGTTGCCCGAGCTGTTCATAAGTTTAGCCCACGCACCCAAAAGGAATTTGTTGGCATCAACATCACCTCGATTCCCGATAATCTCATGGAGAGTGAACTCTTCGGTCATGAGAAAGGAAGCTTCACAGGTGCGGTGAACCAGCGTGTGGGCCGATTTGAGCAGTGCGATGGCGGAACGCTGTTCCTGGATGAGATCGGCGACATGCCGCTGGCTGTGCAGAGCAAGCTTTTGCGCGTGCTTCAGGAAGGTGAGTTTTCCCGAGTGGGCAGCAATCAGACATTGAAGTGCGATGTTCGCATTTTGGCCGCGACCAACAAAGACCTGGAGTCTGAAGTCGCCAAAGGCACCTTTCGCGAAGACTTGTTTTACCGTTTGAATGTCGTCCGCATCCACATTCCGCCTTTAAGAGAGAGGCGTGAGGATGTCAGGTTACTCGCTGAATTTTTCCTCCTCCGTCAATCCAATCGTCGTCGTGGGCCCACCATGAGATTCACCGATGACGCCCTGGCATTGCTGGAAGCCTATGACTGGCCTGGCAACGTGCGTGAATTGGAAAACACCATTCAACGTGCCTGTGCTCTGGCCAATTCCGACGTGCTGCTACCATCGGACATTCCCCTGGGCAGCATCGCGAACAGTCGATTCACGAATCCTGCCAGCACGGTCATGAGAATGCGTGATGCGCTCTCCAGCCTCATCAATGTGGCCCAGACACAGCCTGACATTGATCTGCTGCCCTGGGTAGAAAAAGAACTCTGCCGTCAGGCTCTCAAGCACTTTCAGGAAGATTCTGCCAAGGCCTCCAAATTCCTTGGCATCAGTGAGTCCGACGTTGTGGCCAAAGCGGAACATCATCACGTCCCCGCAGTCGCCACTCCCAAAAAGCCTACAGCGAAGAAATAGCCTTGATCCAGCAGGCTCATTTCGACGTCATCGTCGTCTTTCTTCAGGAGCTACAGCTTGCCCTTCAGCCTAAAAATAGCTCCAGACGTAGTTCATGCCGCTATCATCAACCTTCCGAGAAAAGAAGAAAAACTTGTCTGTCACAAAGGAAGGTGGTTTGCTTGAACTAGATATTGTGTATTCACACTGACCATACAATCCCATCATGGAGGCGACCGCCGAACTCGATCTACCCGTCAACAGCAGCGCGTCGGAAGACCGAGTGCTGGTGGAAAGAGCCCAGGCCGGAGACACGCGCGCCTTTGATGAATTGGTCAGAAAATACACACCCAAGCTTTACGGGTTGGTTTACAACATGACCTCGAATCGCGAGGACACTTCTGACCTTCTCCAGGAGATTTTTGCCAAAGCTTACCGCTCGTTGAAGCGGTTCATGGGAAAGTCATCGTTTTACACATGGATCTATTCCATCGCAGTGAACATGACCCTCAACTTCCTGAAAAAGCGAGGGCGTTACGCGAAAGTTAGCCTGGATGATGTGGACAGCGGCATCCAGAACGACCCTGATTTCATCAAAATCACGACAGCGAATCGAGATACGGTTCGTGAGGTCAATATTCATGAGCTTCAAAAAAGATTGAACGATGCCATGGGACGTCTGTCTGATGACCATCGCACCGTCGTCACGCTGTACGACATCCAGGGATTTCAACACAATGAAATTGCGAAGATCCTGGGTGTCTCAGAGGGAACTGTGCGATCCAGGCTTTTTTATGCACATCGGTTGCTACAAAGTTACCTGGAAGATTTGGTCAAATAATTGCTAACTCGATATCGTTATCCGCAACAGTCCGAAACCCATCCAACTTCTAACCATCGAACACATGAGCGACTTTGAAAACCTACAGCGTATCATTCGACTGAAGAAGTATGAGACCCCCACTGAAGACTTTGTGGAAGACTTCGTCGCACGCTTCCGCGAACGTCAGCGCTCTGAGCTGCTGCGCCAATCTGCCAGAGGATTGCTCTGGGAAAGATGTGTCACCTTCTGGGAAAACATGGTCTCTCCCAAATGGACCATGGCCGCAGTGACGGCTGCTGTTGTGGCTATTGCTTCCTGGGGGGTGTGGGTAACGACGGATGGGACTAGCTCAACCGTTTCAGGGGCCATGATTGCTTCCGCAGATCCTTTGCCTGCCGCTCTTTCTCAACAGCCTCAGCTAGCGGTCCATAGCGAATTGATTCGCGAAGTCGATCAAGGCGCGAATGAACTTGAAATTGAAGGCGTGTTGCTCCTCAGCCGCCACTTTGAAAGTGATGAAATCGTCAATCCAACATTGACCGAGAGCGTCGCCAAAATTTCGGCAGATGCTCTGCCCATCTCCTACCAATTGGAGCCAAGGACCAGCAGCGTCATTCGTTGATCTGTGCGATCACGCTGAAGTCATCTTCGCCTTTCCCTAGTTCCAATCCTTTCCTCAGAGCCTCTGCTGTGCAACTCGCAGCAGAGGCTTTGATTTTGGCCTCTGATGCTAGTTGAAGTGCAAAATCGACATCCTTGAGCATGTTGATCAGAGAGAAGTGAGCCGAAAAATCTCCCGCTTGAATGGCAGCCAACTTCATGCTGATCAATGGGCTGCAATTGGCATTGGCTTCAAAGGCCATCTTCAACGCTTCTAGCGAGACACCCTCTGCTTTGGCAATCTGACATGCTTCGGACAAGGCTTTGACGGTAACACTCGTGACAAGGTTAGTCGCAATTTTCAGCACCATTGCATCACCGATCTCACCCAAATGCAGGATCTTGGCAGAGCTGACCTCCAAAATGGAGCGCACACCTTCCAGAATCTCTGCTTTCCCGCCCACATAATAGCAAAGTTTGGCATTCTCCGCTGCCACTTTGCTGCCAGTGAATGGGGCGTCCAAAAAGGCTGCACCCTGTGCCTGGCAAATGGAGGCTACTTCGAGAGTAGCAGGCTTGCTGATCGTGGCATGGTTCAATACGACATGATTCTTGCCTAATGCTGGTGCCATAGAGCGCACAGCATCGAGCACGGCTGCATCATCGCGGAGAAACATTTGTATGGTTTGAGCTTTTTCGGCAGCTTCTTTGGGGCTTTGGCAGCTGCCTAGCGTTCGTCTCGTGCGGCTCCAAAGCAACGTCGGATGACCTGCGACTTGCAAATGTTGAGCCACTCGGCTTCCAATGATGCCAAGGCCAAGCACAGCGACGGGAGTGATGGAGCGATTCATGGAGCATACTCGGGAGTTGTTGCCGGTGTTTCAAGCCACAGCTCTGTTTTTCATCCCCTTCGTTTAGGCGTTTGTCATTCGGGCTGTGCTGCTTATCCATGCGACTGCATGTCAGACTTTCGACCTCTCTTCAGTCAGCTAAAAAGCGAGCTCCAAAAAGCCATCGTCGGCTACGATCAATTGCTGACTGATGTTCTCCTTGCTGTCTTTGCTGGTGGGCATGTGCTTCTCGAAGGGGTGCCAGGTCTTGGCAAGACCTTCTTGGTTCGCACGCTTTCGCAGGTAATCGGCCTTGAACCTGGGCGTGTGCAATGCACTCCAGACCTCATGCCTGCCGACATCTTGGGCACTCATATCGTGAATGAAAATGAACAGGGTCGCCGAGTGATGTTCTTTGAAAAAGGACCTGTGTTCAAAAACCTGCTTTTGGTCGATGAAATCAATCGTGCTACGCCGAAAACGCAGGCCGCCCTGCTCGAAGTCATGCAGGAGCGTGCTGTGACTACTGGCGGTGAGCGCCATCTTCTGCCTGATCCCTTTTTTGTTCTGGCCACGCAAAACCCCATGGAAATGGAAGGCACCTACCCACTGCCCGAAGCCCAATTGGATCGATTCATGTTCAAGATTCGTGTGCCTTTTCCCGATCTTGAATCGCTCGTGGAAATCAGCCGCCGAACCACAGGATTTGTTGAACCTCAACTCCATAGCCTCATGTCTGGAGCTGATTTGATTCGTTTTCAGCAAGAGCTTTCCTCCATGCCTGTGGCTGACCCTGTGGCTCGATATGCCTCTCAACTGATCCTCGCCACCCACCCCGAGAACAAGGAGGCATTGCCTGAAGTGAAGCGTTTCGTGGCCTACGGTAGCAGCCCACGCGGACTCCAGAGTTTGATCCGAGGTGCCCGTGTTCTCGCAGCTGTTCAAGGTTCAACAGTCGTCAGTGCTGAGGACGTGAAAGCCATTGCCCACGTGGCACTTCGTCATCGCGTGATCCTCAACTTTGAAGGCGAAGCTCAACAAGTGTCTGTGGATGACATGATCACAAGCATCTTGGCTCAGGTCAAAACACCCGCCCAAGAGGCCATCTAAAGGTTACCGGCATGGCAGCGTCATCCGCCGATTCCGAAATGGTTTTTTGCTTCGTGAGGTAAGGCACCTTTGTGAATGACTCCTCAAGCCGTCACCTTCTCCCACGTCAGTTCGAAACGTTTCAGATACTTCTTCAGCCGGTCTGCATCATTCATCTTCGAACGCTTCACCCGCGAAACGGCAAACAGCTTCCGCCCCGCATCTGACAGCGTCTTCGACTCCCGGCAGGTCTTGATCACAAATTCAAGCTGCACGCGATCAAACGGATCGATCTCGTAAAACGAACTTCCAAGTTCGTTTTCCCCACCGACATCCCGCCACCCCTCCCGCAACCTCCCCACCTCTGCCTCCACGCACGCCACCGTGATGCGACCCTTCGGAGCCAGCGTGGCCATGCGGGTCACCGCGGCATTCAGATCGCGAAAATTCGCGCTCCATTTCGCTTCCGGGCCTTTGGCGAACTTCAGGAAGGCCTCACGCGCCTCCTTGTTCATCCTCACCTGCCGGCGATGCGTCTTCGCATAGCGCTCCAGCTCGAAATCGAGGTTCGCGGCAATGTCTTCGCGTCGCTCCGCGAGGCTCGGCAGCGTGAATGTCCACAGATTGATCCGAGCGAGCAAAACGTCGCGGAATTTGCCCGCAGCCACCTGCGCTCGCAGATCGCGATTCGTGCCGGCGATGAGCTGAAAGTCGCTCTGCACAGCCTTGTCGCTACCCAGCGGCAGGAAGGTTTTGTCTTCGAGAGCCCGCAGCAGCATCGCCTGCTCGTCGAGACCGAGTTCGCCGATCTCATCGAGAAAAATCAGGCCTTTGTCGGCTTCTTTGAGCAAGCCTGGACGGTCCGACTGCGCACCCGTGAACGAACCACGCTTGTGACCAAAGAGGGCCGACATCGCCTGATCACCCCGCAGCGTGGCGCAGTTCACTTCGACGAATCGACCGATCAAACCGGCTCGCGAGCGTCGCAGGTCGTAGATGCGGCTCGCGAGCATCGATTTGCCCGCGCCGGTCGGTCCCATGATGAGGATCGGTGCATTCGAGTTCACCGCCACGAGTTCGATCTGCTCGATGAGCTTGTTGAAGCCCTTGCTCTTCGTCGCGATGCCGCTTTTCAGGAAATCCAGCGTGCGCTCCTGTTCTTGCGCGAAGCGGGTGGAGAGCCGGTCATACTTCGACAAATCGATGTCGATGATCTCGTAGCGCCCCGAGGCCTTCGCATCGCGTCCGCCTTCGCGTGACGGCGAGGTTTGCAGCAGCCGCGCCGGGATGAAGTTCGCCTCGTTCAGCAAGAACCAGCAAATCTGCGCCACATGCGTGCCCGTGGTCAGGTGGATGAGGTAATCCTCTTTCTCCGGCTGGAAATCGTAGCCGCGCACGAAGTCGTAGAGCCGCTCATACACCTCCTGAAAGTCCCACGGGTCCTTCAAGGCGAACTCATGCACCACCACCTGCGTCTCTGGTGAAACCTTCGCGATGTCTGCGACGACGCTTTTCGCCAGATCGGCAAACTTCGGCTCCACGAGCAACTCCAGCCGCGAAATGAGCAAATCCTCGTGCTGACACATCGCCACCGTCGGCCGCCATTTCGACCACCGCTCCGCGCCCTGAGCGCGGTCCAACGTGGAGCCGAGGAAGCCGAAAGTGATGATGGGTTTTTTCATCTCAAATGCCGAGAAGCCTCCGCTCGATCATCGCCGGGTCTTGTCTCAAATCGAAAAGGGCGTGCAAAACCACGCCGCGAGCCTCAGAAACATAAAAAAGGCCGTAATGGCGGTTGTGCAGCAGGACCCTGCGAAGCCGCCGATGGTTCAAGGAGGTGCCCAACTCGGGGAACTGCGCCAACAACCGGGTCACATGAAGCACGTCGGCATAAAAGGCATCGCCGAATCCTTCTTCACGCAGTTCCAGTCGCTCATAAATCTGTTGCACGTCCGCCTCTGCGGCCAAAGTCCAGACGACATCCTTCATGAGATCATGCAGCAGCGCCCACGAGGCGGCGTTTGAGTTCGAGAATGCCCGCCGTGACCTCGTTCGTGGATTTCACCGCCGCCGGATCAGCTTCATAGGCGTCGAGTCGCTCGTTGAGCACGCGCAGCACTTCAGGCTGAACCTCGATCTCTTTTGAAACGTCATCCGCAAGCTCCCAGGAAAGCCGGATTTTTTGCTCCACCGTGAGCTGTCGGATAGCGGGTATGGTTTCGATGATCATGTCGCGATTCTACCGCCTTCAAATCAGCCTGCCAGAGACATTTCCAGCAGTCGAAATCGGAGGCGTTTCAATTTTCGCCTACATGGCCTGACATTGAGATAAATCAATAGCTTATCCGCTAGCACTTCTTGGCTGCGAGCCACATGTCCGGCACGCCTCAAAACGCCCCAAAAATTTTCTTCCCCTGTATTTACAAGGCTTCCAGCGCCATCCGCCCCCTCCGTGCCAAGTTCTGGCACGCGGCTAGCAATACCTCCCTCCGTCCTCCGACTCCATGCAGCGACTGAAGCGATACGCCCAAAGAAGCTGCCCATCGGTGATGAGGGCGAACTCTAGTAAAGGGCAACCTTGGGGTGCGAATCCCCTCTCATAACAACCTTCTCGGATGGCCGGAGTGAAAGTCTGCTCCGGCAGATGGACACGACGGCCTGATGACTCTGCGAGCTGTCTGGCAGCGTGGCGATGTCCGCCGCGTGCGGGCCCTTCAGCTCCCGTCAGCGGACCGCCAGCCATCCTGGAAGGACCTTTCGACCGACCAACCACCATGAACACCTTCATCTCCACCTTTCGTCCTGCCGCCGGATTCAGCTTTGTGATCCAGGACCACGAAACCGCGCTGCTTTTCCAGCATGGCCGCTACCTCCGCGCTCTCGCGGCGGGGAAACATCGCCTGTGGACTTCCGGCTATGAGGTGAAGCGCATCGACAACCGCGAGCAAATGCTCCTCGTGCAGGGCCAGGAACTCCTCACCGCTGATCAGGTCGTGCTGAAGGTCTCCGCCGTGGCCACTTTCCGCGTCGCCGATGCTCTCACGATGCACCGCGCCACGCAGGATGCCACCGCCGTGCTTTACAGCGAAGCCCAGCTCGCCCTGCGACAGATCGTGGCCGCGGAGGCCGCCGAAGCCTTCCTGCAACAGAAAGCCGGGCACGGTGCCAAGCTCCTCGAACTCATCACCGACCGCGCCCAGTCTCTCGGCCTCAAAGTGGACCGCATCGACATCCGCGATGTCATGCTGCCTGCCGACCTGAAGCGCAGCTTCATGTCCGCCCTCCAGCAGCGTCAGGAAGCCCAAGCCGGACTCGAAAAGGCCCGCGCTGAAACTGCTGCCCTCCGCACCCTCGCCAACGCCGCCAAGCTCATGCGCGACAACCCCGAACTCCTCCAACTCCGCTACCTGCAAACCCTCCAGGAAGTCGGAACTGGCGTGGGAAACACGCTCGTGCTGAGCCTCACCGACTCCGAGCGGCTCAAAGCCGTGACGAAAGGCTAAAGCAAAATTAACCCGGCAAATCCATGATCTGCACCCAACCTGAATCCCGAATCTTTTTGTACCGCGTCACTAGTGGCACGCCCATTTCCATGGCAGTTGCCACGATGAGCCTGTCCGCAGGATCACCGTGGAAGCTCTCCGGCAAGAGGGCTACTCTCGCCGCGATGCTTGCGGAGATGGGTAGTACCGTGACCGCCTGGACCGCAGCGTTCAACCATTCGAGCAAAGACACTTTGAGTGTAATGCGGTGTTTGCTCACCAGCATCCCTACTTCCCAAAGGCTGATGTCGGCCACGAAAGGCTTGGCATCCAGTTGGTCGAGAAACTCACGGGCTTCCCTCGGCAGGTCTGCCGAATCATTCATCCACCAAATCCAAATGTGCGTGTCAATCAGCATGGACGGGCTTCAAATTGGCGGCTTCGCACTCCAACCCGGAGTCCACTTGTTGGGACGTCATCAACGGCTCCGTCAGATCGCCATGAACGACCACACTGCCACGCAAGGCATGCCAGGGCTTCGTTTTCGATGGAGCGATCTCCGGCACCAGCCGCGCCACCACCTTACCTGAATCCATAATCGAAACTTCCTCACGCAAGCTACGCACGCGCTCCAGCAATGAAGCGCTCAGACTTTGAAACTCATTCACCGTGATCGTCATGCCCTGATTCTAACGATTCGGCATCGCCTTCGCAATCACCAATCCAACACTCCATTTCTCCAACCATCCATGTCCTCCTCCCCTTTCCACATCACCGGCGAAGCCGAAGCCATCCTCCCAGCCCGCAACAACGCCGGTAAACCCATCACCGTCATCGGGACGGAGGCGATTCGCTCTGGCTTTGACCCGTCCTGCATCGAGCAGGCGCTGAACTCGCGCTCGGCTCCGGGCGTGACCGATCTCGTGCTCAATCCCGATGCGCACAGCGGTTACGGAGCGCCCGTGGGCTGCGTGATGGTCTCGCCGACGCACATTTACCCAGGACCCGTCGGAGTGGACATCAAGTGCTCCATGTCGCTGCTCCAGATGGACATCCCCGCCGATGAGATCATCGACAAAACCATCCGCCGTCGCCTCATCGACGCCATCATCGAGCGCACGCCGACTGGCGCGGGTCGTGGGCAGCGCGAGGCGAAAAAGTCCCGCCGCGTGTCCGCCGATCTCGGCGTGCAGGTTTGCACCGAAGGCGCGAGCCGCAGCGTGTGCGAAGCCCTCGGCATCCCGCCCGAGTGGGCGCAGCGTTGCGAAGACAGCGCCCACCTCGGCCACGATGGAAACGTCTCCACGCTCCACGAGCGCCTCGACAAAATGCGCGCCTTCAACGGCTTCCCCGGCTTTGAAAACAAAATGACCCAGCTCGGCTCCTACGGTGGCGGAAACCACTTCGGTGAGTGCGAGGTCGTGCAGCTCGCCGACGACGCCGACATGCGCCGCACCGCCGAGGTCTTCGGTCTGCGGGACAATCACGTCGCGTTCCTCAGCCACTGCGGATCTCGCGGATTCGGGAACATCCTCGCCCAGCGACAGTTCAAGGCTCTGGAAGGCTTCTTCCGCACCTGGGGCCTCGCATTCCCTGCCGAGGACAAACAGCTCGTCTATGCCCCGCTCGGAACGCCCGAGGCCGACGCCTATCTCGACGACATGGCGCTCGGCGCGAACTTCGCCACCGTGAACCACCTGCTCATCAATGCGCTCGTGCTGGAAGCCTTCCAAGAAGTGCTTCCCGGCACGAAAGGGCAGCTCGTGTACTTCATCAGCCACAACATCGCCCGTCAGGAAGTCGTGAACGACCAACTCGCCTGGGTCCACCGCAAAGGCGCCACGCGAGCCTTCCCCGGCGGCCACCACGCGCTCAAAGACACCCCCTTCGCCGCCACCGGCCACCCGATCCTGCTGCCTGGAAATCCACGCGATGGCTCCGTCGTCATGGTCGCCAAGCCCGATGCCGTGAAAAGCTGCTACAGCGTGAACCACGGTGCCGGCCGCTGCATGGGCCGCAAAGCCGCCGCCCGCAATCTCAATCAAGCGGAGGTCAACGCCGACTTCGAAACCCACGACATCCTCTACAACGCCCGCCAATACCCCATCGACGAAGCCCCCAACGCCTACAAAGACTTCAAAGAAGTCCTCCACAGCGTCGAGTCCGCCGGCCTCGCCCAACAAGTCTGCAAACTCAAAGCCCGCTTCGTCATCAAAGACGCGGCGGAGGCGGATGATTGATTCTGCATAAGTTCATTTGCCAATCGAAGTTGCGGCAACTCACAACGCCTACGCTACCAACATTGAAAGGCCAACAAGCGATAGAAAAATGGAAACCCCAAAGATTACCTTCACCCAGAACGGCTGCTTGGGCTGAAGAAACAAGGACAATCCCAGAATCAAACAACCAATCATATTGCCGCACAATCCAATCGCTGTTGAGATCAAGACATCGCCTATTGCACCACTGAGTTGTGACGGATCGCCCACTCCATCTGTATTCACGTTTGAAAAAGCACGCATCATCCCCAGAACCGTTCCAACGACGCCAATGAGTGGTGATAGCTGCAGCCAGGCACCCAGCTTGGCGAGCTTGGTTGATCTCGGACGATCTTTTATACCGCCTTCAAGGGCAGATTGCAGCGGAGTGTATGGATTCGCGTCTGGCATGGATGAGTATCGACTCCGTTTTTATCCGATCTGAGCTGTCTTTATCAACTCCGGTGTTGGTCGCGCGATGATAAAATCAAAAGGCATGATCCCCTTGGCAGTCACCACCGCGTTCTTCGGCTCTGCATCAGAAACCATCAGGCCATCCTCTTGACGAAACCAAGCATCACCAAACCGAGTCCGATGAAACTCAAAACCACGCTCCAACATGAACTGGCGAATCTCCGCCAGCGTTGGTGGCTTGCCGTGAAAGGCAGGCTGGGAGGTGATGATGCGACGCGAGCGGCTTTCTCCACACACGCCTTCGATTTGCCATCCGACGGCGAATTCATCGTTCAGCAGACGAATGCGCTCCAGATACTCCTCCAGCGTCGCAAAGCGATCCGGGCCGAATTTTCGCCCAAACTCGCCAGCGTGCGTTGCTTTGATCACACGCAGTTTGTCGGCGGAAAGCCAGACTTCGTGCTCAGAGCCTCGTGTTTGACCAAATCCAGGTGGAAGACTGGCAAGCTTCAGTTCCATCGTGAAAACCAACGTTTCCAAAAAGGCAGCACAGAGGCCGTATCGCGTCCGACAGCCTCAAACAGCCGCAATTGGGCCGCCCACTCCGCATCGGTGAAGGGGCGCTGGCTTTCGAGGTATTCGGCGACGCGCTGGCGATCTGCGGCACGCTTTTCCTCAATGCTGGCAAGTCCGGCTGACATGTTTTGAAACTATCTTGAACCCTTTTCTTTCGCAATGAGCAAAACCAACACCTCCATCCTCCAAATCTCCGGCGAATCCGGCGGCGGGCAGTTGCTGCGGTCTTCGTTGTCGTTGGCACTGGTCACGGGGCGGGCGTTTCGGATGACGAACATCCGCGGGAAGCGACCGAAGCCGGGACTGATGCGTCAGCATCTGACCTGCGTGAAAGCGGCGGCGGAAGTCTGCGGCGCGGAGGTCGAGGGGGTCGATCTCGGCTCCACGGAACTCGTTTTCCAGCCTGGGAAGGTCGCGGCGGGCGATTATTCGTTCGCCATCGGCTCCGGCGGCAGCACAACGCTCGTTTTGCAGACGCTTCTGCCCGCGCTGCTTCATGCCGAGGCCTCCAGCACGCTGCGCATCGAAGGCGGCACACACAACCCGATGGCGCCGCCGTTCGAGTTTATCGAGCAATGCTCCCTGCCCGTGATTCAGAGCATGGGCGTGGATGCCACCGTGACGTTGGAGCGACCTGGCTTCATGCAAGCAGGCGGTGGCGTGCTCACGGCGGAAATCTGGCCAATCAAAAAGTGGAAGAAGCTCAAGCTCACCGAACGCGGCGAGCCCTTGGAGACCTTTGGCCGCGTGCTTCACGCGCATCTGCCCGGCGAGATCGCCAAACGCGAAATCGTGACCGCCTGCAAGATCCTCGAATGGTCTGAAAACCACATCGACCTCCGCTACGCGAACGACAGCATCGGTCCCGGCAATGCCATCCTGCTCGGTGCACGTTTTGCGAACGTGTGCGAGATCAGCACCGGCATCGCCCAACTCGGGAAGTCCGCCGAAGCGGTCGCCACGGCTACGGCGAAAGGTCTGCGTGGCTATTTGGCCTCCACAGCTCCCGTCGGAGTCCATCTGGCAGATCAATTGCTGCTCCCGATGGCCCTCGCGGGCGGCGGTGTGTTTCACACGCTCTCCATCACCGACCACACACGGACGAACATGGCCCTCATCGAGCAGTTTCTGCCCGTGAAGTTCAGTGTGGAAGACATCGCGCCGGGAGTGCGAGCGGTTTACGCGCGGTAAACGGGGCGATGGAAAAGGCATTCATCGTTTGGCTCTTAGGGGACGGTGATGGTGACGATGAGAGGCTTATCTTTGAATAGATACAAAAGCCAAGGCATGAGCGAACGAGAATCAGCCTGGTTCACTGCCATCCACCTCCAAGTGCTTTGAGCATCGCCACGCTGGCTACGAGACGCTGCCCATGAATTTGCGCAGCAAGCAATTTGGCATTCAAAACCGTGCGGTTGGCATCGACGACCTCGAAGTAGCTGGCGAGGCCTTTATGATAGCGCAGCTCGGCGAGGCGTTGCGTTTCCTGCGCCGCTTTGATGGCCTCGTTGAGCGCGGCTGATTGCTGCGAGTAGCCTTGGGCGTCCAGCATGCTGTCCTCGACCTCCCGGATGGCGGTAAGGATGCTCTGGCGGTAGGTGGCGAGGCTTTCCTCGTAGCGTGCCTTGCTTGCCGCGAGGTTCGCTTTGAGCCGGCCTCCTTGGAAAATGGGCAGTGTCATGCTGGGTCCGATGGTCAGCGTGCGGCTCTTCGCGTCGTAGAAGTCCACGGTGCCGATGCTTTCGAGGCCGCCGGTGCCGCCGATCTTGAAGGCGGGGAAGAACGAGGCCTTTGCCACGCCGATCTGCGCATTTGCCTCACGCATTTTTTTTTCAGCGGCGCGGATGTCAGGGCGACGTTGGAGAAGCTCAGACGGAAGCCCGCTCGGCAAACGTGGAGGCGAGGGTAATGCTGAATTCTGAGCGAGCTTGAACGTGCTGGGAATCTGTCCGCAAAGCACGGCGAGCGCGTTTTCTGCATTGCCACGCTGGCGCGTGAGGGCCGCAACGTCGTTTCGTGCTAACTCCAGATCCGTCTTGGCTCGTGAGACATCGATCTCATTCGCCAAACCACCTTTGAAACGTGATTCCTGAAGCTTCAAGGCTTCTTGACGCCAATGCAGCGTCTCATTTACCACGGCGATCTGCTTGTCCATGGAATGTGTGAGGAAGTGGAGACGCGCCACTTCCGCCGCGAGGCTCAGTCGCTGGGCAGCAAGGGTCTCCGCAGCTGCTGCTTGGTTGGCTTTTGCGCCTTCCACACCCTGTCTCACACGCCCCCAGAGATCTAGCTCCCAGCCAAACTCGAAGAGGTTCTGAAATCGACGCCGATCCAGAGCTGGCAGTGGAACTCCAGGTGGCAAATTTGCACCGAATGCACTGGCAGAAAGACGCTCGTTATTCATTCCTGCCTGAGCATTGAGCTGAGGAAACCATTCTGAGGCTTGGACGCTGACTAGCGCTCGTGCAGTCTCGACTCGAAACAATGCTCCATGTAGATCTTGATTGTTGGTTAGGGCCTCAGAGACGAGTTGATTGAGTTCGTCAGAGCGATACACACGCCACCATTCATCTGGCAGAGGCAAATCACTGATGTCTGCATTTTGTCCGTTTTTCCATGCTTTGGGCAAGTTCAGTGCTGGCAAGTTAAACTTGGGGCCAACTTGGCAACTGCAAAGGGGCAGGGAAGTGGCAACCATGAGAAGAAGATACTTCATAAGCTGGCCTCCTGTGTCGCGATGAAGACATCCATCTGCTGGCCGGCGAAGAGAGCGGCGGGCACGGGTTTCTGCAAACGATAGATCACTTGAAGCACGCGGGTGTCCACGCGCTCGGTGGCATCGCCAGTGAGAGATTTTTTCGGGATGACGAGCGGCTCAAAACGCACGAACTCGAGCTGTGCGGCCAAAGAAGGGTTGCCACGCACCTGCGCGGTGGCTTGCGAGCCGGATCGCACTTTCCAAGCCTCGTATTCGTCCACATCGGCGCGGACGTGCAGCACGCTCATGTCGCCCAGCACGAGCCAAGGACTCTCTGATGGCGTGGCGGCGATGTATTCGCCCTCACGCACCTTCACCTGGAGCACGGTGGCATCGCGTGGCGCGGTGATGACGCTGCGGTCGATCTCGGTCTCGATGACCTCGATTTGCGCCTGTGCTCGTTGGATGGCGGCTTCGTTGGATTTCACCTTTGCTTGCGAGGTGCCGAGCGTGAGTTCGCGCTGCGTGCGTTCCTCATCAGACATCGCACGAGCATCGGTGAGGCTGCGGGCGAATTCCACATTCCGCCGCGCCTGCGCCTCCTCGGCGCGAGAAACCGCGAGCGCGGCCTCGGCCTCGTTCACCTGCGCTTTGGCCACGGCGAGTTCGGCGCGGAGCTGGCGTGTGTCGAGCGTGATGAGCGCGTCACCCTTCTTCACCTGCTGGTCAGTTTGAACGTGCACCTTTTCCACCACGCCGCTGCGATGGCTGCCGGGCATGATGAGTTCGCTGGCCGGCTCGATCAAACCGACCGCGGCCACGGTGTCGGCATAAACTGACCGCGGTGGTGCAGCAGGTGGATCGGTGACGGTTTCCTGTGGCAGCTTGCTGATGACCGAGGTCACCGCCCAGCCGAGGGAGAAGAGCGCGATGAGAGGTAGGACGGGTAGTTTCATGAGGGTGAGGTGATTTGAGTGATGATGCCGTCATTCATGTGGGCGATGCGGTGGGCGTGGTGGAAGACGCGGTTGTCATGCGTGACGACGAGAACGGCCCGCTGCGGTGCCACGGCGGCGCTGGAGAGCAGTTGCATGACCGACTCGCCGGTTTCGTGATCGAGCGCCGCGGTAGGTTCATCGCAGATGACGAGTCGCGGCTCATGCACGAGCGCACGAGCCAGTGCCACACGCTGCTGCTGGCCGCCGGAGAGGAAGCGCGGATACGACGTGGCCTTCGCGCCAATACCGAGGCGGTCGAGCAAGGCTCTGGCTCGCTTCACCGCGTCGCCACGCTTCATGCCATCAGCGATCAATGGCACTGCGGCATTCTCCGCGGCGGTGAGCGAGGGCAGCAGGTTGTATTGCTGGAACACAAAGCCGAGCTCGCGACGTCGAAACTCGACGCGGTCTTTGCCTCGCAGCGAACCATGCGCACGTCCGAGCACATCGACCTCGCCTTCGCTCGGCTCCAGCAAGCCGGCGATCACCGAGATGAGCGTGGTTTTTCCACAGCCACTCGGGCCGACGAGGAAGGTCATCTCGCCGAGGCGGGCATGGAAATCGACTCCGCGCAGGACTTCGGTGCGGCTTTCTCCTTCGCCAAAGTGCTTGCGCACGGTGCGGCAGGTGACGGCATGGGATTCGTTCGTCTTCATGATCATCTAAAAACACTCGCGGGTTCCAGCACCAGCACCTTGCGCACGCTCAGCAGGCTCACGGCCGCAGCGACGAGGGCCATGAGCACGGCCACGCCGACCACGGCCTCCCACATCAGCACGATACCGCGCGTGGCGAGCTTGTTCAGCGTGGCTTCAAAAAAGACGCCCGCCATGCCGGTGCCGATGGCATAGCCGATGACGCCGCCGACGAGCGCTTGCAGCATTACCATGCCGACGAGTCGCGTGTTCGTGACGCCGATGGCTTTCAAGGCGCCGAACTGTCGCAGGTTCTCGACGGTGAACATGTAAAAGGTCTGCCCGCTCACCGCGAGGCCCACGATCAAGGCCACGGCGATGGTGATGCCGAAATTCACCGGGATGCCGGTGTTCTTTAAATAGTAAACGACGCAGTCCCACGCGAATTCTGCAGTCGTGCGGGCCTTGAGCCCTGTTTCACTCTCGATTCGCCTTGCGAGCGTTTCCGGCTTCAAGCCCGCCTTTGGCCTCACCAGCACATAACTGAGCATTTTGCGCTCTCGGCCCTGAAATTGGATCGCCTCGCTGTATCGCGCGTGAATGACGGGAAAGCTCACAAATGGCGCAGCGGCATCCGAGATGCCCACGATGCGGGCCTTGTGATCGTTCAGCTCCAGCACGCGACCGAGCTCCAGCGGCTCGCCAGGATACAGCAGGTCATAGCCAGCACGGTCGATGACGATGCTGTTGGCCTCGCGAAGCTGCTCCCAACTGCCGAGCAGCATCTTTCGCGGTGCGCCGACGAGCGTGGCGTCATCAAGGCCGAGCGTAAAGGTTGCGGCAAATTTCCCGGCAGCCGTTTTTGCGGTGGGGTTGCCCTTGAAGAGCCGCACCGCGTAATCCACGCCCTCCACGCCGCGCACGCGGAAGAGGTCGGTGTCCTTCAGCGCTTTCGTTTGCTCGAAGTACTCCGTGTAAGGGTCCATGACCCAGATCTCCGCGTCCGTCACATCACGCACCTGGCTGCCGGTGCGCTTCATGATGCCGCAAAAGATGCTGATCTGGTTTTGCAGCAGAAACGTCGAGAACGCGAAGGCGAACACGAGGCCGAAGTACTTCGCCTTGTCGGCCATAAGCATGCGGAGGGCGATGAAATTCATGAATGAAGGTCGTTGTTTGACTAATGGTCAATGCAGGGGCAAAAAAAGAGACAGGGATCAGGCGGCCTTGAGCCACTTCGAGGCGGAGGGGAAGATTTCCTTCAGGATGCGTAAGTCGGTGGCGCGGTAGTCGTGCTCGTGCAGCAGCGGCTTCCAGCCAAGGCCGTCGCAGATCAGGTCCTGGTTTAGCCGCACGGCCTGCATCTGGTCCTTGATGCCGGCGAAGACCTTCAGATTCGGCTCCTGGCCCATGATGTGGCTGCCCACGGTCACCGAAACAAGCGCGAAGGTAGCCTGCTCGGCCGTCACGCGGTCCTTGGGCAGGTCGCCGAGGGCCATCGCCTCAATGATGATGGTATTGATCGCGCGCCAGCAGCGCATGCCCTCAAAAGCGTGTGCTTGCTGCCGTTCCGCGCTCGCTTTTTCAATGAACGAGGAAGACTTCAGCATCATGTCCGTGTGGAAATAATCTGGATGCGCCATAGCGAACTCGCAGCAAGCAAAGCCGATCGCCCGGCAGCGTTCGCGGGTTTTGCCCTGAAAGGTCGTCGCCTTCTCGAACAGGTCCGCCCGCTGCCGCAGCGACTGCGTGGCCACGCCGAGCACCAGATCCTCCTTCGAGCTGAAATGCTGATACAGCGTGCCCTTGGAATACTCTACCGCCTCCGCCAGCTGCTCCATGTTCCAGGCCTGAAAGCCCTTCTCCAGCAGCAGCCTCCGCGCATGCTTCAAAATGAGCTCCTCCCGCGCGATGAACTCGCGCTCCTTGCGGCTGAGAGCAGGATTTGGGGAAGGCATGGCCGATGAGTGCCATAATTTGACCATTGGTCAAATTATTTCCCGCGCCCGGCGTGGCAATTCAAGCCAGGATCTGCTTGATCACCTTGCACGGCTCCACGCCGGTCAGCTTGAAGTCTAGGCCCGCGGCTCGGAAGGACAGTCTTTCGTGGTCCATGCCGAGTTGATGCAGGATCGTGGCGTGGATGTCGGCGACGTGGACTTCGTCTTCGATGATGTTGAAGCCCATCTCGTCCGTCGCGCCCAGGGTGACGCCGCCTTTGATGCCGCCGCCGGCCATCCACATGGTGAAGGCCTGCGGATGATGATCGCGGCCCATGCTGCGACCGAGCGACACACTGGCCTCGACCATTGGCGTGCGGCCAAACTCACCGCCCCAGACCACGAGCGTGCTGTCGAGCAGGCCGCGTTGTTTGAGGTCTTTGATCAGCGCGGCGCTGGCCTGGTCGGTGTTCTTGCAGTTGTTGCGCACGTTGCCCTCGACGTTGCTGTGTGCGTCCCAGCCTTCGTTGTAGATGTTGATAAACCGCACGCCGCGTTCGACCATGCGACGCGCGAGCAGGCAGGCGCGGGCAAAAGACGGCACCTTCGGATCGCAGCCATACATTTTCAGCGTGGCCTCGTCCTCCTTGGTGAGGTCCATCAGCTCCGGCGCGGAGGTTTGGAGGCGGTAGGCCATTTCGTAGTTCGCGATGCGCGTGGCCGTCTCGCCATCGCCATCGAGCTTGAGGCGGCGATGATTGAGCGAGTTGATGAGCTCGATGGTGTCCTTCTGCGTGCCCGGCGTGATGCCTTCCGGCGTGCTGACATTCAAAATGGGATCGCCCGTGTTGCGGAAGCGAGTGCCGGAATACACGCTCGGCAAGAAACCGCTGCTCCAACACGCCGCGCCGCCGCTGATGCCGCTGCCGGTGCTCATCACGACAAAGCTCGGCAAATCCCGCGTCTCCGCGCCGAGGCCATACGTCACCCACGAGCCCATGCTCGGCCGTCCGGGCTGCGAGAAGCCCGTGTTCATGTAAATCTGCGCCGGAGCATGGTTGAACTGCGTCGTGCGACAGGACTTCACGATGGCGATGTCGTCCACCACCGTCGCCAGATGCGGCAGCACCTCCGAAAGCTCCGCGCCGCACTGCCCATGCTTTGAAAACTTGAAACGCGGCCCCAACACCGCCGCGTCCGGCCGGATGAAGGCATAACGCTGCCCACCGATCACTGATGGTGGCAACGGCTTGCCTTCATACTTCGTCAGCATCGGCTTGTGATCGAACATCTCGAGCTGCGACGGCGCACCGGCCATGAACATGTGAATGACCGCCTTCGCCTTCGGCTGAAAATGCGAGGCCGCGGCCACATTCGGGCTCTTCGCCGCTCCATAAGCCGATTCCGCCAGCAACGAAGCCAGCGCAATCTTGCCCGTGCCGACGGCGCAATCGTGGAAGAAGTGTCTGCGGGTGATATTGGGGGTGTTCATGAAGGTAAGCACCACAACATGAACAAACTTTAGCTGTGTTTTCTGTCACTTGAAGTGCCGTCAACCGACTCAAGTGTCTGTAAATCAAATGTATTTACATTGAACAGGTGCCTTGGCATTATGCTCCAAAATTCAAAGAGAAATAATCCAACCAACCGGGTCTCAGTTTATACCTAAGTCTCGACAAATGTCTCAAAATCAAGCTTTTGCAGCCATGAAAACGCGTTCCTCTCCTTTTCTCCAAAATCTGCGTCGGCATCGTTACTGGGTGACGTGCTTTTTGACCGTGCAGACGGGGCTATGGCAGGTTGCCCAGCCCATTCAGGCTGCCACCATTCGCTGGACTGCTGGGAGTGGAACCAACTTTGACTGGAACAACGCGCTCAACTGGAATTTGGGTCTTCCTACCAGTCAGGATTCTGTCGTTTTTGGGGCACCTATCCCGAACCCGGGCAGCCTTCTCAATCCTTCAATCTTAACGCTTGGCAATCAGCAAGCTAGAGACTTGAGATTTCAGCAAGATTACACGTTAAACTCAGGCAATTTGGCTCTTTCTGCGGGAGCTGTAAACGTCGAGGGGGGATTCAATGCGACCCTCGGTAGCAATGTATCGTCATCAGTGAATTTTTCCAAAGATGGACTGGGAACACTCATTCTATCTGGGGCAAACACTGGGCTCACGGCAGGTGTTTCTTTGTTGAATGGAACTTTGGATGTTCGCTCGGCCACTGCTTTGGGATCTTCTGCGTTGACTGTTCGAGGTGGGGAACTTCGGGTCACCTCGGATGCTGCGCTGTCATTGAGTCCTGCTGTATCTGTATTAGGCAATGCTCGAATAGTTTCGGATCGTCTTACGGCTGGTGTTGGTTTGAGTCATAGTCTCGGAAATCTAACCTTAAGCGGACAAAGGCTGTCGGTTGCTTCTGGAAGCAACGTTTCTAGCGGTACAGCTGGTCTCACCTTCGGAGGTACCACTCTGACCATGAATGGATCGGTCTTTGATGTCGGGTTGGGTGCACAACTCAACATAGGCGCATTGACAGGAAACTTCAGCTTTTCCAAAAATGGGCCAGGAGTTCTGGCACTTACTGGCAGCAGCAGTCGCAGCAGTGGAACCTTAGCCGTCAATCAAGGTACGGTCGTTTTGTCAAACAGTGCAGGTTTAGGGACATCTGCCACTGCAATCAGCCTCTTCAACGGCACCGTCTTAAGGTTGGCCACTGACAATAGTGTCAATAGCCACGTTGTGAATGGTTTCGATAACATTTCCATCATTTCAGATCGAGCCACAGTTGGAGCTGGAGTCTCGCATAACCTAGGTGCGTTGAATACCTTTGGTCCCGTGACATTGACTGCGAGTCGTGGTTCAAACGTGAATAGTGGTAGTGCGACCGTGTCCTTCAGTTCTGCTGCGCTGACAGGACCACTCACGATTGAAGCTCAGACGGGGGCTCAGATGAACTTCGCGGGAGGCGTGAATAATTCGGGAAACAACATCAGCTACAATGGGAATGTTGGATCCACATCAACGGTCGGCACTGTGACTGGCTCGATCACGGGTGGCGGTGGCCTGACGATGAATTCGAATGGAATTTTGAATCTAAATGCCGGGAACAGCTACGGTGGCCTCACTCAGATCAATGCAGGCACGGTTCAAATCGGTAACCAGACTGCTCTGGGGACCAATACAACATCGAGACTGATTATCGCTGGATCTGGCATCCTCAATACCAATGCTCAGGCCATCACCTTGATGAGTTTGACGGGCGGTTCTTCGACGATCCTCCAAAACAATTCCGCATCGTCTTCTTCTGTCACAGTCACTCCAGGAGCAGGATCAAACTCGGTTTTTAGTGGGACGATACGCAATGGAAGCACAGGCTCGCTGGCCATTACCTCGAATGGTAATGGAACCCTAACTCTCAGTGGCAACAACAGTTACACAGGTGGAACGATTCTGACTCAAGGACGACTTAACCTGAACAGCAATTCAGCGCTCGGTACTGGAGGTTTGACGATCGGCAGTGGTGTCATTGACAACAGCAGTGGGTCAGCTGTTACGATGAGCAGCAACAATGCAGTCACGATCAACGGTAATTTTGCCTTTGGAGGATCAAACAGCATCAATTTTGGAACGGGCACTGCCACCAGCAGTGCGAGCCGCATCATAACTTTGAATGGTAGCAATGCAGCGGTGCTTCGTTTTGGAAGCTACAATTCTAACGCTACTGGACAAACCTTGACCCTGAATGCGCTTCCGGGATCGAATTCATCAATGACGTTAGGCACCTTCAACATACAAGGGTCTTCCACAGCAGGCACGACGATCCTCGCAGGCAATGGAAATTTGAACATCACCAATGGAATCGTGCCAACCATCACTGGTGCAGGGATCAACTTTGCTAATTCAGGAACGACCCTTTTGACAGGCACAAGCACTTACACGGGTGCCACCCTTTTCAGCGCAGGGAACGTGGAATTGAATGCAAGTGCAGGAACTGCGGCGTTATCATCCACAACTGCGCCCACTTTTGCGGGCGGCAATTTCACGTTCAGAGCCGCTGCTGCTGGGACGAATCAAACGCTGGGCAACTTGACCATGAATGCTGGTGGTTCGACATTGTCAGTGATCGGAGGATCAAGCGGCACCACAACGCTTACGCTCGGTTCGACCTTAGTTAACACAGCCAACCATGGGGTCTTGAACATCAACCTAAGCGGCGTTGGAGCCAACGTTGCTACAGCTCAGGCTGTCAGCACAGGTGGATTGCTGGGAACACGTGGAGCCATCACCGTTACGACGGGAGGGGTGACTGAATTCGCAACCAAAAGTGGTTCCAACATCGTTCCGCTGACAGGACAAACTGCTTTTACAGGCACGACGACTGGAACCACCACCAATTACACTGTCACAGGCTCACAGACACTCACGACAGCAAACTCCACTCCCAACTCTGTAAAGATCACCACAACTGCTGCAGGGCAGAGTCTTGCCCTCGGGACGAATACCATGCAGATCACTTCAGGGGGTCTTCTCTTCGTTGGAGCTAATGATTACACCATCTCAGGGACCGCAACGAATGCCCTGCGCAGTGGCAGTGCTACGAATTCAGATCTCATCATTCAAAACTATGGTGCAGGGGCACTGACGATATCTGCACCCATCGCCAATGGTGTCGGGACTTCTGTAGTGACTGTTAGCGGGCCTGGCACAACCCTTTTGTCAGCTGCCAACACTTATAGTGGTCAAACCTACATCACTGGGGGGGCTACTTTGGCAGTCTCTGCCAGCAATAACTTGGGTGCTGCCACCAGCATGACCATCAACAACGGTAGCCTTTTGGCCAACGCAAGTTTCACCAACAGCCGCAGTGTTTCAATAGGTGCGGGCAATGCGACGTTTAATGTCGCTAATGGTGTGACGCTAACTTCGAGTGGTGTCATCAGCAGCTCGTCCGCGGGACTGGGTAGCCTGGTCAAGACGGGCAGAGGAACATTACTCTTAACTGCGTCCAACAGTTACTCTGGCGGATTTACAAGGATTCAAGATGGGGCGATTCAGATCGGTAGCCCCTCTGGAGCTATATCTAATTCTAATATCGTGGTTCTTGGAGAAGGGGCAAATTCTGGCGCGCTCATTCTAGGGGATGCTACGGCTCTCCGAAATCAAGCCGTCGCCGGTCTGATGACCAGTGGATCGGGAAGTGCAAATGCTGTTGTGGGTGGCAATGCCGCAAACTCTGAACTCAGCTTTACGGGTGCTATTGCTATCCCTAGCGTTTTCAATGGCACCCTTGGAGGGACGGGGGCGAATCAAAACAATCTAGCGCTTAGAGTCACATCGGGCATTCTTAGCCTCGGTGGCACCAATACTTACACGGGGGGAACGACGGTGACTGGTGGTGTTCTCAATTTGAATCAATCCTCGGCACTGGGTTCTGGGCCACTCACGATGTCAGGCGGCACTATTGACAATACCAGTGGTGCGCCCATGACGATCTCGAATGTGAACACTCTTAATTTGGGGGGGAATTTCACCTTTGGGGCCAGCGCGGATCTTTCTCTCAATCCATCGGCGACTGCTATCATGGATGCGAGCCGAACGATCAACCTTCTAGGAGATGCGACGGGAGCCGGTCAGCTCACTCTACCGAGGCTTAACGTCAACACAGCTGGATTTACGCTAACAGTCAATCGCATTCAGGGCTCAAGTTCAGCTCTAAACATCGGAACTTTGAATCTTGCGTTAGGGGCAGCAGCAGGCACAACTAGCATCGCTGGCGGCGGTAACGTCAACATCACGGAGGGCATCATTTCCTCAGTCGCAGGCTCTAATTTTACTTATAGCGGCACAGGCACTTTGACCATTAATGGTTTGGCCTCTTACACGGGATCTACCATTTTCAGCGGTGCAGGATCTGTTCGGCTTGGTGCTTCAGGCAATTTGCCAAGTGCTAGCAATTTAACCGTCTCAGCCGGATCTTTTGATCTCAATGGCCGCAATCAGAGCGTATCACAGCTTACGCTAACTGGGCCTGGCACCATCACCAACACGAGTTCCACGCCAGTCACGCTGACTTCGACAGGACTCGCAACGAGTTCTGGTCATCTTTTGGGGAATCTTTCTGCGGACCTCACAATGACAGGTGGTGCTGTCACTCTAACTGGCACTTATCGCAATACGGGTTCACTCACCTTTAACAACGCGGGAACTGGATCGCTGACGATTTCTGGAAGCGTTTTAAACGTGGGTGATCTTGTTCTTTCTGGATCGAACACCCAAGCAATCAACATATCATCTCCAATTCTCAATCCTACCGGACAGATCCGCAACATTGGAACTACTGCTGCGACAACGACAATCAGCGCAGGTATTGGCTCAAATGTAACTCGAATTGTTCAAAACCGAGCTGGCTCGACCTTATCTCTCACGGGTGGCTTGGGCAATTTCATGGGAACGCTGGATGTTGTTGCTGGTACTGTTCAGATTCCAGGAGGAAGTCGCTATGAGTTGATGGGGTTAGAACTCGCACCGGGCACTAGATTGGCGATTACGAGCAATTCAGCCAACACAGATCTGGTGCTCAAGATGTCCAACAGCACCACGCTAGCGGGTTCGATCGGTTTCTCGGGTGCAAGTTCTACGGGTGTTCTGAATTTGACGATGGAGAACTCGGGCACAGTCACTTTGGCAGGCAGCGTCAACTACAACGGCAGTCTCTCCATCAATGCTGGTGCATTGGTTCTGAGTCCGAGTGTGAGTACTCCACTGCTCAATGAAAGGTCACCACTCATTTTGGCCAATACGGCAGGAGCATCGATCAACCTTTCTGGTCGCAGCGAAGTCGTTAGCTCTTTGAGTGGTGGTGGTGCTCTTGGTGGAAATCTGCTTTTAGGCACTGGTGGCACTCTAAGCTTTGGGTCAGATGGCTCCAGCACTGAGTTTAATGGATCCATCAACGGAACCAACGCAACTCTGAACAAACTGGGTTCAGGTTCCGTGGCTTTTGGGGGGCAAAGTTCATTTGCTGGCACGCTGAATATTTTAGGCGGTGAGGTCGTCCTGAATCGACAGGGCGGCAGCACGTTTACTTCGTCGCCAGACATCGCAGTCACAGGGCGTGGTGCTTCGTTAGTGGTAAATGGACCGACAAGCGTCGGGCGCATTACCTCTGGAGTGAACAGCACGATCAATCTAGCTGCTGGCTCGACGCTGACTAGCAATCACTCGACGAGTACTGTCATTGCGAATGCCTCCTACAATTTCGCAACAGGAGTTATGTACCTACCAGGAGGCACTCAAGGTCTTCGTGCGGGAATGCTTGTCGCCGCTTCCGATGGGAACCCTGATCTTCGGAGAGGCACTTACATTGCGCAAATCCTGAGTCATGACCAAGTCTTGCTGAGCTCGACCCCAGATGGAACCAATGCAGGTCAGAAAAATTTCACATTCACTTCTGTCGATCAGATCTTGGGAAGCATCAATGGTTCAGGAAATTGGGTAAAACAGGGTGTTGGCAATGCTCTGCTAGGTTTAGCTGGGAATCACTCAGGCACCATTACTATTGAAAATGGTAATGTGATCGCGGGCGGCTACACAGTTTCTGGGCGAAACGTCATTCAGGGAACGATCGGGGATTCTGCAACCATTCAACTTGGCGCAACTAATGATCCAACTCTGACTCTTGCTTCAAATGGATACAACTTGGCAGCCTTCGAAAGAATCGGGGGCCTTTCAGGTGGGCATTTGGGTGAAGGAACTCTAGCCAATCCAGGTGTGGCTACCGTGAATATTGGTTCTGATCGCAGCGAAGGAATTCTGGCTGTTGGCGGTAACAATGAATCCACCTCTTATTTGGGTAGAATACGTGGAGCCACTTCGGGCAACTGGTTCATCAAAGAAGGAACCGGACAATTCACTTGGACCAATAACGATAATCAATCCTTCGCTGGCACGCTCTTGGTGGATCGAGGCACCCTCACGGTTGGTGGGACAGAAGGTGTGGATAGTTCAGCAAGCGTCTTGATGTCGAATGCAGCAGGAAGTCGTTTTGAATTTCGTCTCGCGGGTTCTCTTGCAGAAAGCATCAGTTCGATTGTAGGTGGTGCTAGCAGTGGAACCAAGTCATTTCTGAGCGGCGTCGGTGGTGCAGCAGCTGGCAACTTTCTCAATGGAGGAGCGACTGCGCTCGACGTTGGCTCTGCTGGGCTCATTTTGACCAACAATACCTCCGGATTGGTAACTGTGTTTGGTGGCTCGATCACAGGTTCGGGTGGACTGGATAAAAGAGGGTCACATATTCTAGAGCTTCGAGGAGTGAATACTTATGGTGGAAGAACAGTGGTGCGGCCAACTCCATCGACCAGCAACACAACTAGCACTCTTTCAATAGGAGCCTTCGGAGGTTCAGAAGGCGTGGGCAATACTCTTCGTTCTTCTGGCTACGGACTTCTTCCTGCTTCAACAGAGATTCGACTTTTTGCAGGAACCACAGGTGTGACCAATGCCAATTCTGTATTCAATCTCAACGGATCCACGCAAACGGTTCGCGGACTCGCTTCTCAAGAACTGAATGGTAGTAAATTTCTGAACTTCAATGGTGGTGTCATCAACATCAACAATACAGAAGTGAGTGTTTTCAATGACTTCTTCGATGGTGCCCTTGTCGGTTTGGGCACGATTAATGTTCTATCCACACATTCCTCAGGCTGGGAGTTGAGAGCGGACACTTCCAGTTCTTTAACCGATAGCAACGTGACGCAGCGTGGTAATGTGAATGTATCGGGCGGCACCTTGATTCTGAACAATACGACAGGTGTTTTAGGCGATTCCGTTTTCGTGAATGTTAGTTCTGGGGCTCAATTGCGTCTCCGTCGTCCAGATACGATTGGCAGTTTGAGTGGCGCTGGAAGTCTAGATTTCCAGCAAGTGGGTATTCCAGTTCCAGTTTTAACCTTGACGTCTGCCCCCCAAGGCAATGTCTCAAATACCATCTGGAGCGGTTCGTCTAGTGGTGCGGGTGGGCTTACCTTAAGTCAGATAGCAAGACTGCAGATCACATCCAATCAAGGCTTTTCTGGATTGACGACATTGAGTGGTTCCTCAGAGCTAACACTCAACTACAGTGGTGCAGGAGTGAACAATCTCATTCCGGGCAATTTGCGCCTTGCTGGAGGTAGGCTTCTTTTGGCAGGTGGAGCTAGTGCTAGCGTTGTCGAGCAGATCGGCACCACCTTTCTAGGTGCGGGATTAACAACAGTTTCTGCTCTCGCTGGCATGGGCGGCAGAGTCAATTTTGGTGCCATCACCAGGGGACCGAACTTCAGCACGCTAGAACCTGGCAGCGTTCTTCAAATTCATGGAGCGACTGCCGCTACGACAATGATCAACGATGAAGTGCTTGGAATGGGTATCCTCGGTGGCTTTGCAACTTATGGCAATGGAGGTGCTGTTCAAACCTGGGCAGTCGGCAGCTCGGATGGAAATGTTACAACAATTACAGGCTTGCTGAATAGTAACTTTTTGACCGTCGGTGGCAGTGGTTCATCCGCACCCTTGATTGGAGCCAACACGGATGTGCTAGGCACTTTTGACTTTACCCAAAACACCGGTTCACTTCGATTCAACCAACCTCAGGCCAATCAAATTGATGTACGCTTGGATGGCTCTCCAACAGATACTCGTGTTCTAGATTCTGGAGGTATCTTGGTAACACGGAATGTTGGTGATACTGACATTTTGTTTACGGGGCAGGTGGGTCTTTCAGGAGGGAGTGGTGCCTACGTTTCCAATGAACTCATTGTTCATCAGCATAACACTCTAGGGAATGTCATTTTCGAGACGACTCTTGTGAACAATCCTGGATCAGGGTTGTCTTCTGGAAGCTTAACCTTCACGAAGACGGGCCGAGGAAAGGTGATTTTAGTGAATGATAACCAATACAGTGGCTCCACGAATATTTTGGAAGGTGTTTTGCAAATTGGAGATGGCGTGCAGGCTCTTGGTAGCCTAGGTGGAGGCACGGAAGGTGCTGGAGCTATCTTGAACAACGGATGGCTCAGCATCAAACGAGGATTCTCAACTGTTGCTTATACTCTCAACGACATCGCCGGTGTTGGTTCGTTGCGTGTAGAGACAGGCGGAACAGAGCGCCTTTCAGGAGTGAATAGCAGCTACACCGGAGGAACCTACATTGTGAGTGGTGAGGCTATTGTGAATGGCTCAACGCAAAGTGGAGGAACCGCTTTAGGTGCTACAGCAGGTCTCACGTCAGTTGCACCATCTGGGATCCTATCCCTGGGTGGAACAGGTTTTAACACAGTAGAGACCATATTCCTGAGAGGTGGAATTCTCAGGTCCATCGGTGCTGGCGCAACTTTTAGAGCACCTGTATTGGTTGGGCAGAACGGCACACTCAATAACAGCACCATCAATAACAGTACGCTCAATTCTAGCATTGAGGGTGGTAACATGGTGTTTTCTGCTCCCATCCTTACTCAACCAGGAGTTTCCCTGACCATCAGTGGATTGGGGAATGTGCAATTCAATTCAACAGACAATGTGTTTGGCAGCTTCGTCTCATCATCCAATCTTTATGTAGGAGGAGCGGCTGGTTCAGGGCAAAGTCCAACAGCAGGGGGTATCGGTAGCTTGGGACGTGGAGCGATAACCAACAATGCCAAGCTAACTTACAACATGAGTGACACTCATTATGCTATCGCTAACGCTATTTCTGGAGCGGGTGAATTATCGCTCTTCAGAAACGTCATTCACATCACAGGAAACAACACCTACACGGGCAGAACTTTTGTTGGTGGTAATCAAAACACCATGAATCAAAATGTGGACGTGAGAGTGGGAGCTGATACCTACACGGGTCGATTGGGGACAGGCTCCATTACTGTTCAAGCCTCGACTGCTGGGCAGACCGTGTTGCGCTATCAGTCATTGGGTAATGCGGTTCTGAACAACAACATTGCACTTAATCCATGGACTGATGGGACGAATGCTAGGGATTCATTCTTGATCCGTCATGGGCTCGGTGGGCTTACGATCAATGGATCGCTAACAGCTGGAATCCATACAGGAGCAGAGCGCGCCATAGTTCAGTCTGAATCTGGAGGTGTTTTGACGATTGCTGGAGCCGTGAACACAGGTTCTAACAATCGAATCGTTTTTCGCCTCTTGAACAACTCCGTCATGGAAATTGCAGGGTCATCAAACAATTCTATTTCAGGCAGATTCAATAACATTAGCAATACTGATAACACGACGAACAGCTTCGTATTCAGAAACACAGGGACGACCACACTTCGGGGTTACAATAGTTTCGGAAACAACACCGGAGGAGGTAACCGACTGACACAAGTCTATATTCAACGTGGCACTTTGGTGGTCAATCATACAAATAGTTCAGATCCAGATAGCGCAAACACCACACTAGTGCCTGATGGCATCAACAACGATGCCAGCCTGTATCTCATGCGTGGAGCGACTCTGAGCTTCCTGCAGAATGAAACTGTTGGTCAATTGCGAACCCAAACTGGATCGAACATCAATGTTCCAACTGGCGTTCGGTTAACGATTGATGACAATACGAGTCATGTTCTGAATGGTGGTTTCTCAGGAGACGGTATAGTGCATTTCAACACGACTACGTCGGGAGCTGCTTGGTATGGTCTCTTGGGGCCATCCACGCTAACCACGGCTCCAATCATCGGTAGCAATGATCAAACCGTCACAGTGCGAGTTTCGGATTTAGATTTGCAAAGTGGGTTAGGGCTTTCACCAACACTAACGCTTGGGATCGGCGGGACACTCAACGATTCACCACAAGAAGTCAGGCTTGAATATTCAAGCCGATATCGTGACCCACATGTGTCTTCTCGTGATTTCAATTTAGCAAACACAGGTGCCCAGGATTCAGCAATACTAAATTCTCCGATTGCCGGGCCAAGTAACGTTTTGAGCTTGGATGATGTTGGACGAATAGCTCTGAATATGGCGGTGAGTGGTCCGAATATTCAGTCAGGCACTCTTGTGACAGGCATCAATACAACTAACAACACGGTTACGCTTAGCTCGAACACTTTAGGGGCTGTCGAAGCTTTCCAGAAGTTTGTGTTTGAAGAAGTGCAAACAGCCGGAGGTCAGCCTATTCCTGCGACTGTTAGGATCGGAGCAAATGGTATGGCTCCCTTGGTTTTAGGATCTGATTCAACAAGCGCTGCCGCTGGAAATGGCAAAATTAAGGTGACCAATCTCGCCAACAAAACACTGATGCTTCACGGTCATACGACTGGAAACCAAATACGTGGGATGATTGATGAAGACCTATCGACCTTATCTCTGATTGTAAATCCAAACGTGGGTGGTAACGACCTTTACGGTTCTGGTTCGTGGACTTTGTCCAACACGAACAACAATTTTAGTGGCAACATCACCGTCAATCTTGGTTCTCTTGTGTTGTCAGGCAATCTGGGGGCGGGAAACAATGCCACGAGCAGCATTTTAGGCGATTTGTCAGTAGCTCGAACGATTGATCTTGGGACCAATAATTTTGATGGGCGCGGACGATACAACCTAACCAATGGTCAAGGTGACAACATTGGTGCTGGAGGGGGAATAACCTCCACGGGTAGTCTTGTCTTCAACGATCCGACGGAGGGTGTATTTACACTTGGCAGTAACATCAACTTCACACAAAGCTTTAGCAGCACGACCAATCCGGGTAATGGCAGAATCATCAACAATGGCGTCAAGGCTGTCGCTTTGAATGGTGCCTTTTCATCAGGCGCAACAGGCAATCGCTTGTGGATTTTTGATGGTAGCAATTCGGCTAATAACATCATCAATGGTAGCATTTCCAATGGTTCCGGCGGTGCTGTGGTAGGGATTCAAAAAGATGGAGCCGGCAAATGGATCCTGAATAGCACCTCCAACAGCATGACGGGTAACATCACCGTCAACCGTGGCGTTTTGGAATTCGCAGGTGGTTCGGCGATTTCGGATGCTGCGACCGTCAACTTGTCCAATGCAGGCTCGGATGGTTCTTCGCAGGGGGCAGCTGCGTTTAGATTGAGGACTAGCGAGACGATTGGAGGTTTGTTAGGCCAGATTGGCACTTCGGTAACACTTGATGCAGGTGCTGTGCTAACCGTGACAAACGCGAGTCAAACCTACTCAGGTCAGATCAATGGGGCAGGAGGAATCACAAGATCGAACAATGACTCCAATGCTCGCATCTCTACTTTAACCAATCGAAACTCATATTCAGGTGTTACCAGCATTTTAACGAACGGAAGCAATTTCGTCGCCAATAGAATCGATGTTTATTATTTGGCCAATGGCGGTCTGCCCAGTGGTATTGGATCAAGCAGCAATGCTGCATCCAATCTGATCATTAACACAGGAGCTGGAGCAGGTGGTCTTCGCTGGCTTGGGTTCAATGATCAAAGCACGGATCGATTGTTCACGATGGGAGCAGGTTCCAGCACTGCAAACCTATGGGCAGACGGGAATTTGATTGGTCTGACGAATGCTCCTAAGCTTCAATTTACCAACACTGGTGCTATTCAGTTTACGGGTTCCGGTGCAAGAACATTAGTTCTGCGCGGTGCCACGCTTGCTGATAACCTCTTTGCTCCTCAAATCACAGACAATGGCGCGGATCTGACAAGTTTGTCAAAGATTGAGGCTGGTCTTTGGATTTTGAGTAACAACTCAAATAGCTTTTCAGGGGGAACGACGATTGCTGGAGGCACGCTTGCCATCACATCGGGCGGGGCATTGGGGAGTGGTCCGTTAACGATCAATGGAGGTGGTGGTGTTGGTTTAGAAATGCGTGGCGAAACTGGCATTACGCTTTCAAACAATCTAACCAACTCGACTGCAGATGGTGGTATGATTGTGCGTAGCGCTCAGAACACGTATTCCGGTCAAATGACACTCAATGCTAATGTTCGCATTGCTGTAGATTCGGGTGCGTCATTGAATATTAGCAATGGAACATCTGCCATCACTGGTGCAGGGCAGCTAACCAAGTCCGGTTCAGGCACTTTGGTTCTATCGGGAGTCAACAGCACAGGGTGGACGGGTGCTGTTAACGTTCGTGGTGGTGTGCTTGAATTGGATTACACTAATCAAAACAGCACGAAGTTGCCGGATGCTGCTGTCTTAACATTGGGGACGGCAGGTGGCATTACCGTGCCTGGGGTGGATGACAACGTGAGCGGCCAGACCAATATCGCTGCCACGTCTGGTGGTATCGTTCGGCTGAGAGGTGGCAGTCATGAAGAGCTGGTGGCCAGCCTTACACTTGCTCAGGGTGCGAACGGCATTGAGCGTGTCTCGGGTAGTTCTTCAAGGATTAGCCTGGGTGCTATCACTCGTGCAGTTGGAAGCGGAGCAACTATCGATTTTGGTGCGGACGGCATAGCTACCACAACCAATACGAGCAGCTCTGTCGGCAGCATCCTCAACACTACTGGTGGTGGAGCCGGAACAGCTACTGGGGCTTTTGCGACCGTAGCCAAGACCAGCTGGGCTACTACAGGGCCATCAGGAACCAACAACATTACGGCGTTAGCTTCTTTCACTTCCAATGCGTTTGCTGCTGGAGCTAACACTGACATTACAGCCACGACTCTCGCGTCAGGGGATGCAACGACTGGAACGATTCGTTTCAACGCCCCGATCTCGTCAACAATCACTTTAACAGGCACGCTGTCATTGGATTCGGCTGGAATTCTTGTGACCCCCAATGTTGGTGCTAACAACGTAGTTATCACAGGTGGCACTCTTCGCAACAATGCTTCGACGGCAAACCTGGATGCAGTGATTCTGCACCAACACAACACTCAGGGTGCATTGCAGATTAATTCAGTAATAGCGAACAATACGAATGCGCAGCAGATTACCAAAACAGGCCTTGGAAAGGTATTCTTGAATGCAATCAACACGCAGACTGGGACCATCAATATCAATGAAGGTGAGCTCCAGGTTGGAGGCACAGCAACAGCTCCGACGGTTGCCACAGCAGCCACTCTAGGAGCAGCTTCAGCCTTGGCACTTAACATGAGTGATGGTGCGGCGCTGACATTCTTGTCCAGCGATACGACACTTCAGACCTTAGGTGTTATTCAAGGTGGCGGTGTGATCACTCTCGCTACAGGGAATTTGAAGCCTGTTTTGCTAAATGTGGATAGCAGCAACTACTTTGGAGAGTTTGTAGTCAATAGTGGAACACTACAAGTGCTCACGGCAAGTGGATTGGGGTCCAACCGAGGTAGAACAACGATTAATAACGGTGGTTCTCTCCAGATCAACGCTAGTGTCAATGTGCCCGAATTGATCACGATGAATCAGGGAAGTTCAGTTTCACTTTTGGCTGCTGCGACTGGAGCTACCCTAAGCGGGCGTCTCACATTGAACAACAGCACTGCCTCCGGGGCTACATTCAATCTTCCAGCTTTATCAGGGCTTACACTGTCAGGGCTGATTGTTTCTAACAATGGGTTCACAAAGACTGGCAATGGATTGCTAACACTCAGTGCCAACAACTTTACGAATATCACGGAAGGTGCCACCTCTGCGAATGCCGATGCTTCCCTTCGTGGTCAAATTCTTCTAAATGGCGGTGAAACTCGTTTGGGTAACGCTCGTGCATTAGGTGCCTCTGGGTTCAACAACCGAGTGAGTGTTGCCTCCGGGGCTACATTGGATTTGAGGGGGCAATCCACATCTTACAATGATGATCCTGATCCTTTGCGTAAGTTCATCGAGATCTCAGGCGAAGGCATCAATGGGACAGCCTCTTTGAGAAACTCAACGGGGACAGGGACTTTTTCGCATTTAGTCCTGGCCGCGAATGCGACCTTGAGTGGCGGTGGTTTTGCAAACGCTTCTCGTCTTGACCTTGCCGGCTACGATACGAATCCCAATACTGGTTCTACTCTTGATGGTAACTTCAGTCGAGCTTTCCCTACAATCGCTGGAGCTGGCTTCGACCTTAGTGTGCGAGGTGGCACGCAGTCGGGAGGTGTCGTTTTGCATCAACCAGTCTTTACTTCGGCTCTCAATCGAATCAGAGTTCAAGAGGGAGTGCTTCGATTGGAAATGGATACTCCCGTGACATCTTCCGGTCAGTGGGCAGGATTGAGTTCCACAGATGTTACGTCTGGCATCGAGATTGCCTACGCAGGACCTTCCTTGTTTGATCAAACTAGTCTTACCAGTGGCTCGGGACCGAACGTTGGGGCACGCCTCAATTTCTACCGAAACCTAAACGTCCGTCATACTGTCGCCATCGCCATGCGTGGCGATACTGCCAAAGGGGTAGCGACTGATCTGAGCGGAGGTGGTGCCAACTACATTGATATGGCAAGCGATACTTTGCCGAATCCAAGAACCTATTTGGATGGACTGATTACGCTCACTGGAGATGCCAACCGAAATTTCTTCCATATTGATGGCACTGTGAATGGTGTAACAGTGACCGAGCAAGGCAACTTGACGGGTAACATTCAGAACAAAATGATAGTTGGAGGTCAAATTGTTGGCTCTGGAGGTTTCACCAAGACTGGAGAACGTGAGTTGCGCCTCACCAACAACAACACTTTCACCGGTGAACTAAACATTTTGCGTCATGGAACGACGGCTGTGGACTGGCAGAGTAATACCGTGAATGTGAATGGCATCGACTACCAAACTTATGGTGATGCTGAAGGATGGATGGAGTGGGGGGTGACACTCGCTGGGCAAAATGCTCGACTCTCAGGCACTTCGGCCATCAATCTGCAACGTCGTGGAATGCTGACGCTCGATAACACAAGCCGACTAGATCTGACTTCAGGGGTATCTGGTGGCAACCACGATGACAGAATCAACAACGCAAGTGCCTTTAACTTTAACAACGGCTGGCTCAGGATTCATGGCGGCACCTTGCCGAATACAGAGTCCATAGCGACGACTTCAGGGGCATCAGTCCGGATCGCCTCTAGCACGAACTTTATCGATTTGTGGCCTCTTGATGGAGCCAATCAGGCCATGACTTTGACAATCGGTAAATTGGACCGCAATCAGGGAGCTGTTCTGCGGATCAGGAACCTCGATTCAACATCAACTTTTGGCAGTGCTGAGCCAGCATTGGATAAGGATAGCGTCCGGATTCGCCTCATTGATACCAGTGGTGTCGCGCTGTATGGAGCGAGCACCAATGCTACCAATCGCTCTATTGTTGCTGGTATTTTTGGAGGTATCATGCCGCACACTTATCTCGAGGATCTGAGAGATTTGGGCTACAACAATGCAGGTGTATCTGATCTCTACGTCCAGGGAAGAAACCTGCAATTGATCACGGGTAGTCATTTCATGACTTTGGATGGTGGTTATCTACGTCCTCTGGATGATTCCGAATATTTTAACCCAGCTGATGGCATTTTGGATGGTTCGTCGGGCGCCGGCATGAATGTTAACCTCACAGCAGCGAACTCGATTGTTCGTCAGGACATGTCCGTCAACTCCCTTCGTTTTGGCCCTGTCTCGGATAGCATCGGCGATAATCTAGGAACATCGGGAGCCATTAACAATGGAACCACGCTTACTAGCTACAGCACACCCTTCAATCAGACGCTGATTGTGGATGGTCGCTTGAGCATTGCGTCGGGAATGATCAGCAGTGCATTCTTTGCAATGGGCAATAGCACAACAGGCGGCACTACCCAGGCGACGGATGTCTTGATCAACGGTGGAACCCTTGTTTTTGGAAATCGTGAGGCCATCATCAACAATCAAAACGCAGTCCTACGGTTTAACGATGGAACGATCCAAACTGGAAATCTTCAGATTCGCTCCGACATACAAGGCAGTTCAGGTTTAACTAAAACTGGTCTGGGACAAGTCGTGCTCGACGGCTTTAACACCTATTCGGGGGTGACTTCGATTACCGAGGGGAACTTGTTGGTTCGCAACGGAAGATCCTCCTTGGGGGTGGGTGGTCCTGGGAATCATGTTCTCATTACTGGAAATGGATCCATCAGCACGAACAATGGCATTGTGATAGGTTCAGCCAACTCTAGAAAAGATATATTAGTTGGACCTCTCTCCGGTGGTCAGACGATCATGAACGCATCGGGGGATACAACCTATCTTTATGGAAACATAACCGTCGATAACGTGGATATCGCAGGTCAGGCATTGTTCACGCCTTTGATCACCGTAGGTGCTAATGCCCTGTTGGTCGTGGATGGTAACATTACTGGCGGCTCAACCACCATATCCAGTGATATCATTGCAACTAACTCCCGCATCTTGAGCACATCAGGCTCTTCGAGTGGATTCATGATTTTGCGTGGCCAGTTGGGAGATAAATTGGATGTGCAGGGTAATGCGATACCAGTTCCTGGTGCTGTCTCCACTTTGCCCAACAGCAGTGGTCCTACGCTTCGCAGTAACCAGAATGAGTTGTTCAGATTTACAGTGACGGGTGACGAGCAATTCAACATCACAATGGAGCGACAGACGAATGCGGCTGGACGGCTTACTTTAGATGCTGGTATCCTTTATGTGTCCTATGATCCGACGAGAGTTGGCAATGATGGCACGGGTTTCTGGACCAATACAGCACTAAGCCGCCTTGTGGATGGTCTCAACAATCCGGCTACATCGAACGCGACTGTGGGTAATGGCAATGCGACTCAGCATGGATTCACGATTGGTGGTGGTGGAAATACGGCTCTTTTCCTGGGGCAACCAGGAGCCAATGGTGTTTCGGGCCAGCAGTTTAATATGTCGAGCTGGAGCTTGGCATCAGGAAATACGACCTACATCGGTGGCATCAATGAGGCTGGTTCTGTTACTTTTGGCACGGGCAATGGAACGTTAGCTCTCAGCAAGCAAGCAAGACTCTATTCAATGGCCGGTGGAACGGTGAACTTTAACATGCGTTCTGGAGGAGCGCAGAGCCTACAAAAAGTGGGACGTGGTGATGTCATCTATCAATTCACAGGAGCAAGCTTGACGGCGAGTGACACAGGCTCCTTTGAATTAGGCGGTGGTCGTTTTATCATCGATCACCAAGGAACCAACGTGGCAAGATTTAGCAATGCTGGTAACTTTACTCTTAGAGGCGGTAGCTTGGTCAACCTGGGCCGATCCGATGCTACTTTCAGTGCCAGTTATAGTTCGGATACAGGTTCATCCCGAGTTGTGAATTTTGGTGCGGGCACCAATGAAATCGTGGCGCAAACCCGTGGCCAAAATCTAACTGTAATTCTTGGCAATACGAGCACAACCAATGGAAGCGTCACACGTTCCAATGGAGCAGCTGCCAACTTGATCGAAAATGCTTCAGCGGGGGGAACTGCAGCTCTGCAATTGCGATTTGGCGTTGCGAATTCTGTGATCAATCTGAACAGGGCACTTGGTTGGGCGACCTATGGAACTGCAGCGCGCACAGCGACTGACTTTGCAGTGCTTACTGGCGCAAACCTAGATGTTGGTGCCTTAACGCGCTCTTTTTCTGAATCGAACAATGAGGTAAGTACATGGATCAATGCCGCGAATATTTCTGAATCGGGTGGCAGTGGTTTCACGGGCATCTTGGCTCAATCCATGAGCTTGAATACCCTTCGCTTTGATGCGCTCGCTGATAGCAATCTAGACCTTGGCGGGAGAACTTTGAACCTTATGTCTCGTGAGGGGATGGGTGCAATCTTGGTAAGCACGAACACAGGAGTCTCGAACAAATCCATTAGCAACGGTGAGGTCCGTCTCTTCGACTCAACGGTTGATTCCCGCTACCTGACAGTTGTCACTGCGACAACAGCAAGTGGCACTTCATTGTTAACGAATGTTTCCAACACGGCTAACTTGCTGCCAGGAATGCAGGTCTCTGGGTCTGGTATTCCAACAGGCACCACGATCGCAACGATTTCGGGCAATCAAGTGACCTTGACCAACAATGCGACGGCGTCGGCAACCAACGTTAACGTGACTGCAAATTATCTGCACGGTGCCGCCAATGGGGACCTTGCTGATTCAATTGCCAATGCGACCATCACGAACATGAGAACGACAGAGGGCCTGCTTCCTGGCATGCCTGTCCGAGGAATTCAAAGTCTCACGACGGTCTTGGTTTTGAACGGTGGCAGTGGATATACATCTGCGCCGACTGTAACGATTACAGGTGGCGGAGGTTCGGGTGCTACAGCCACAGCTACTGTTTCAGGAGGTCAGATCACAAGTATAACAGTGACAGCCTCGGGTTCTGGATACACGAGCGAGCCAACTGTGGCGGTCTCGGGGGGCGGGGGATCAGGTGCGTCATTCCGTGCGATCGTTCCTGCGGCGATTGTGCCTCCCGGAACCGTGATTGTTTCGGTGTCTGCAAACTCAATTTTAGTGACTCCAAAGCCGACTATTTCAGCGGCGAACCTTGCCCTTGTCTGTGGTTCGAATGAGTTGGTCATTCATCAGTATGGTCAAGGTAGGCTATCCATGAATGCCCAAATTGCTGGTGATGGCGATCTGACCATAGCAGGGCCGGCGACCACATCCCCTTCGCAATTCAACACCACTGGAACAGTCCGCCTAGGATCGAACAACACCTACACCGGTCAGACATTCATCAATGGCGCGGTCCTTGAAATTGCAAATGCATCGGCTCTCGGTGCCTCTCCCGTTGCCGTGACTAACAATCAGATTGTCATGAATGGTGGCACACTAAGGTGGACTGGAGCTACCGAAAGTCTTGGCAATCGCGGCATTACGCTGCAAGGCAATGGTGGAGTCCTTGAAGTGGCAGGCAACGATGCCAATTTAATCATTGGCTCCGCATTAGAGGGCACTCAGGCAGCGCTCGTTTCGGAGGATCGCAATCGTGGCGATTTGATCAAAACCGGACCAGGCACATTAACGCTGATGGGGAATGGAACGGGGCATAATAGCGGATTTCAAGGGTTAATGGACATTAGGCAAGGTTCGCTCGTTGTGATGGTTGATGTTGGCGACAATGCCGTCGGAACAACTAGCATCCTAGGTGCAAATCGTTCTTGGGCGGATGCGACGATCTTCAGACAAGGAACGAATTTCCAAGCTCTGCTTGGAAATGGCAACAATAGCGCAGAGTGGACGATTGAAGAGTTTATGATCTTCGAGGGTGGGAATACATTCACCTACGGTGGCCTTTATGATGTCTCCTCGAACTTGGCTTCTGCATCAGCCACAAGCAACCGAGCCAATTTAGGTAACCGTCGTCCTTTGAATTTGAATGGTGTCATCAAGATTGATGGAACCACAACTTTCGATGTCGGAGGTGCCTTTGTCCCGACTGTGTTTCCGAGCTTAAATGTGGACAATACGACGAACCATTTGCGAAGCATTGTTAGGCTGACGAACAGTGGCGGTTATCTGACTGGAGTGGGAGATATCATCAAAGATGGTTTGGGACAGATTGAGTTCAGAACCAACAGTCCCGAGTGGAGAGGCGGATTAGTTATCAAGCAAGGCACGGTTTATGCATCCAATCAGGCTGATGTTTTGGGCGTGGGGCACCTCACTAACAAATCGATAACGCTGGGTGATTCTGAACGGGGTGGTGTCGCTCAGTTGATGATCAATAATCCTGATGGTGTGCAGAATTGGGTTTTTGAAATCAAGCATGACATCAACGTGGTTTACAACCCTGCTCAAATGAAGCGTCTTGGGGTAGATAATACTTCGAATGGAAGTAGGGTATCCTACGATGGTAATATAACGCTCAATGACAATCTGATCCTTCTTCTTCAAGATGGGGGTGTGTCAAATGGCGGTGAACAGACCTACTTAAACATCAATGGCAGTCTTCGTGATGGTGCACTCACAAGCGGTAACATTACGATTCAAAGTAATGATTCCTCTGGCCCCACGGCCGGGGCAGCCAACGATAATACCAATGGAAGAATGACTGGTTATGCTGTTCTAAATGGAAACAATAGTTTGTGGACAGGTGATGTCACGATCAGTGCAAATACTTCCAATGACTTTGACAAAACTTCAGTTTTGCGCCTTGGCCATAATCAAGCTTTGACGGCTTTGAATGACGTTGTCATGAATTTCAATTCGATCCTGCAAGTGGGGGGGCGGACAGCAACCATTGGCAGTCTAACTACGCAAGGTGGAGTGGGTTCATTCCAGGGCAACGCTGGCACCTTAGGCTCAAGCAGTGGTAGTACTGAAATCATAGAAAATGCCGCAACAGTTATGGGTAATCTGGTGATCAATCAGTCCACACCCGCGACTTTTGAGGCTTCGTGGGATGCCCTTTTCCGCGATGGAGTTCCGAACAGTCAATTCTTTGCTCCTGGGGTGAATTCACACTTATCGGGAAGTGCACTGAATGTCACCAAAGCGGGAAGTGGTTGGAGCGTGCTGACGCTTGACAATGATTACAGCGGAACCACCACGGTTGCCTCAGGTGTTCTGCAAGTGGGACGTGGAGGAGTGGGTGATACTGGAGCTGTCAATGCCCAGGGAACAGTCGTTCAGAATGGCGCGACGATTGCGGGAACAGGCTGGGTGCAAGGTGGTGGGGCTAGTTTGGCATTAACCGTGCAATCTGGTGCACGTGTTTCTCCTGGTGACACGGCTGGAAGAGACATGGGCACGCTTAACATCAACGGCAATGCTATATTCCAAGCTGGTTCCGAAACCTTACTGCAGGTTCGCCTGCCAACCTACAACCGGCCGGGTGCAGTCGATGTGAATGAAAGTCATTACGCTTCCTGGGTCTCCAGCCTTGGGACCAACAATGACGAATTTGCGAATGCGCTTCGCGATCTTGTCACGACGCAGCAGCATGACATGATCAATGTCACAGCTCAAAGTGGCAGTAGCACACTCAGTCTTGCGGCAGGTGCCAAGATCACTCTCATCAATGACGGATATACACCACGTGCTGGCGATGTGTTCCACGTCTTCAAAGCTGGCTCAACGGGCACCAATGGAGTGTTGGGTAATATCAATGTAGGCAGTACCATTAGAACTGGTGCTGAGGTAGATAGCGACTTAACTTTGTTTGAGCTTGGCGGTAGCTATCGTTGGGATACGAGCTTGCTCAATCGTCTTGGTGTTTTGTTGGTCGTAGCCGTCGATGGAGCGTTTGCAGCGCCGTCACCTCCACAATTCACAACGCAAATCTCAAGGCTTCCGGCTTCTGGTATTCTTCAGCCTGGAACGACTTTTACTCTCTCAGCACGCGCAGATTCTTCCAACAGCACTCCGATTGGCTTTGCGCTGATTCGTGACGGCGTGCCTATGGCTGAATCGGATTACACAGTGGATTACAATCCTTCGAATCGTATCCCTGCAGGATCTGGTGTCACAGCAACTTTCACTCTCACGGCTAGCAGCTTGACCAAAGGTAACTTCCAAATTCGAGCAGAAAACAATGGTGGTGCTACGTCGAGCAACAGTGTTTTTGTTGATGTGAATGACACGCCGCTGATTGCTGAGCAACCCACTGCGAGAACGGTCAATCCTAGCCTGCCAGGATCGCCTGTTTCGACCACATTTACCTCCAGAGTGACTGGTCCTGGGCCTTACACTGCGGTCTGGTTCCGTCTCGATTCAGGAGTCGAGGTTCCTTTGCAAAGTGCTAACGCGCAGTTACTTTCTAGCAACAACTACACAAGTTCCTTCACTTTGTTCGATGTATCTGAGCAGGATTCTGGTCAGTATTTCGTTAGGTTCATTTCAACTGTGAACAATTCACTTGTCGCTACAAGCGCAGGAGCTGCTCTCACTGTCCGTAAGGCGGTTTCTAATGTCGTTGCGACACGCACACGTGATGGTGGCCCCACCTATCAGGGAGAAGTCATTACCTTCACAGTTACAGCTTCGGGGGATGCTCCGTTGAGTTATCAGTGGTATCGAAATGGGGCTTTGGTTACCGGGGCGACAGCATCAACGCTTCGCGTGACTAACTCTGCCATTTTGAGCACGCCTGATTCCTATTACTGCCGAGTCACCAATCCGATCAATTCGAGAGATAGCAATGTGGTGAGTTTGCCAGTCCTTTCTCCGATCCCAGTCATTTCTTCTCATACACTTACAAGTCGAATTCTTCTTTCGGGTAGTTCATTGAACTTTGCTGTTACAGCTTCTGGGCGTCCTGACTTGAGATACACGTGGAAACTAGGAACTAGAGCAATCTCCGGAGCTACAAGTGCTTTTTACAGCATCCCATCGATTCAACTCACGCAGGGGGGCAATTACCTGTGCGAAGTCTCCAACACAACCACGACTCGTGCTGTCACACCTGTGGTCGAAGTTGTTGTGGTTGACTCTTCCCAACGTCAAATCCCAGTGAGATTGGGAGATACATTCAGCCTCACGGCATTCGTCGGCAAAGACGCAAGAACCAGTTTGAGCTACAAATGGTACAAGCGCACTTTTGAAACGCAGATCATCCCAGGGGAAAATGAAGGAGACCCTGATCAGGAGGTGATTGTTCCAGTGGATACTCCAATTCCGGCAAATAGCACTCGCTTTGAAGGACAAGAGTTTACTGGAACAGCAGTCGCAACATTAAAACTTCGTCGTGGTGTAGCCTCGTTGGCGACAGACGATGGTCTGTATGTTTGTAAGGTTTCCAGGACTTCACCCAATCTTGAAGTGATTGGATGTTTCCACGATGTTCGAATTTACAATCAAGCCCCTGTCAATACGACTCCTGCAACTTTGCGACATGCTATTGTAGGTGGCACTTACTCTGAGACAATGACGGTGCAGTCAGACAGAATTTCTACGCCAGTAGCATTTGCTATGGCACGTGGCTCCACTTTGCCCACAGGATTAACCTTGAATAAGACTACTGGGGCGATCTCTGGGAGGCCAACCAAAGAAGGACAATATCGCATTCGCACGGTAGCGACCAATCTGAGTGGAACCTCTAATGAGATTGAATCGACGTTAACCGTTTTCCCCATTCCGGCGGGTGTTGCGGGGGCTTATGCTGGGCCGATTGCACGTCATCCTGCTTTGAATGGCAATCTCGGAGGCCGTTTTGAGATGACGGTGACTGCTCTGGGGGCTTATTCTGGGCGCATGATTTTAGGTTCAAGCGCAGCTCGAACCTTTAAGGGCGATCTGGCCATGAATGTCGATCAAGCCTCTGTCTATCCTAACGCTATCCTTCTACAGCCTCCCGCAGGTTTGGCGATTGCAGCTGCTACTAGGACAGAAGCTGCTGCAACCATCAGGTTCAGTCTTGCGATCACTCCACCTACTGTGACGGCAGCACCTCCGGCAGTGGTGGTTTCAGGGGCTGAAATCACAGATGGAACCAACACAGTAGCTTATGCTGCATGGCGTAACAATTGGGCGGCCACAGCGCGTGCTAACGTCTCTGCTAAACCCGATGCTTATGTTGGACTTTATAACATTGCATTTACTCTTCCTGATAGCAGTGGCTTGATCGGTTCTACTGCTGTTCCACAGGGTGATGGTTATGCAGCGATTCGAGTCTCAACTTCTGGTGGTTACACGGTCAGTGGTCGCACACCTGATGGCGAATCTTTGACAGGAAGTTCCTTTGTCGGTCCTGATGGTCAAATCTTCATGTTCCAGGCTCTTTACACGACCACCACCAAGGGCTCTATCCTCAGTGATAATCCCACGACAGCGCAGGTTGAACCTCTTCAGATTGTGGCCCGCTCTCCTGTTACATCGAACCATGTAACGGGGACCGTTTCGGTCGTGCGTCCACCAAATCCCGCTGCGATTGCTTCAGCTCGTCTTTATCGTTCAGGATTTGGCACGACACAGGTTTTGGCCGGTGTGCCTGCGGCGACTGTCACAGCTCCTGTGGCTTATGCTGTTCTCGGCGGTATGTACAGTCCTCCACCACGCACGGGCACAGTGCTGTTAGGTCTTAATCCAGGATCGAACAATGCTGAATTGGAGTTCACGCTTGATGGTTCGACGAGTATTCCAACAGCGACCAATCCGAATGTTACAGTAAGTGTTGGCACCTCTAGCCGAATTACGGTTCCGCGGAAAAAACTGACAGCTCCAGTGGAAAACCCAGCCGGAACAACACTTTCTGCTGTGCCTACGACCGGTGCTTTCAGCGGCTCCTTTGTCTTGTCAGATACCAACCCGGTAACTGGGCAACGCCCAAATCCTGTGACGCGAAGCACACCATTCCAAGGGCTGATCATTCATGCGCGCTTGGCTAACGACACCGTGCGAGTGTTTGGCACGGGTTACTTCATTGTGGATACCTTGCCTCAGCCAGCCTCAGGCAGCACACCAGCGACAACAACTCGCGATACACCTAGACTCTCAGGCCAAGTGAACTTCTTGCCCGTTGTGCCATGAGGTTTTTGAGGCTTTGAATCCGGATGATGTTGTCAGCCATGGGATACTCGCTAGCGATGGTATCGCAGTAAGCTCGACTTCGGCTTGCTACGATACCCCATGCATTCATTACCCGTTGTTCAAATCGGCCCCATCTCTATGGATGGTCAAGAGCCTGTGTTCATCCTTGGCCCTTGTGTGATCGAAAGCGAAGACTTCATCTGGTCCGTCGCTGAGAGGCTTGGTGCTCTTGCAAGTAGTCTGAGACTGCGCTGGGTTTTTAAGGCCTCCTATGACAAGGCCAATCGAAGTGCGGGTAGTTCTTTTCGAGGAATCGGTGTTCGAGCGGGTTGCGAGTTGCTGCAAAAAGTCGGTGAACAATTGAAGGTTCCTGTGACCACGGATGTTCATACTGAAGAAGAAATCAGAATCGCGGCTGAACACATTGACCTTCTTCAGATTCCTGCCTTTCTTAGTCGGCAGACGGACCTTATTCTTGAGGCTGGAAGAACAGAGCGTGCGGTGAATGTTAAAAAAGGCCAGTTCATGGCACCTTGGGATGTTCGTAACATTGCGGAGAAGCTTCAGTCGGTGAACTGCCAAAACTTTTTCTTCACGGAGCGTGGCACGACTTTTGGTTATCAGAATCTCGTCGCTGACATGCGTTCTCTGTATTGGATGCGTGAGCTAGGGTATCGTGTTGTTTTTGATGCCACACATTCTGTTCAGAGACCGGGTGGTCTAGGAACAGCTACAGGCGGGGATGGAAAGTTGGCCCCCGTGTTGGCACGCTCTGCGGTGGCTGCTGGTTGTGATGGTGTCTTCATGGAAACTCATCCAGAGCCCAGCAAGGCCCTATCCGATGGTCCCAATCAAATTCCACTTTCCCAGTTGGCGGATGTTGTGAGCCAACTGCGGAAAATACATGAAGTGGTCAAAAATCCTTGAGTGCGTTTTGATGAAGGTTCAACGGCTATCCCCTCGAATGATCGCTTCCGTGTTGGCGTTGGCCCTCGGTGTCGCTTGGGCGTGGGCTCAGACAGCGGCGGGGAATGCGAGTCTGTCCAGCGTTGGTAAAATGCTTCCAAAGGGTTTCGTTAGCCGTCAGGTGACAGTCCCCACGTTTGATCTCAAGGGTCGCAAAACGTCTCAGCTTCAGGCTGACACGTTGGTTCGCATTGATGAGGCGAGGCTGAAAGTGGGCAATGCTGTGATTGAGGTCTTTGCAGAAGACCGCAAACAAGATCTGCGTCTCCAAATGCCAAGTGCCTACTATCATCTTCAGGATAAAATTCTGAGAAGCGACGAGCGCTGCAAGGTGTCGCGAATGGATATGCAGACGGAAGGAGATAGTCTTGTGTTTGACACCGAAACCTCGATCGGCTCGATGGTTGGCAAGGTGAGGACTTTGATTTTCCAAACTGCAAAAGATGTGACGGATTCTCCTGACCGTGCACTCAATAAGTAAGATGATTTTCCTGACATGACTGCATTTCGATTTCTTTGGATCATTCTTGGGCTGGCCATAGCTGGCACCGGAGAGCTTTGGGCACAGGGAGCTAGCCGCTTGACCTCACCTTCATCTGCTTCTGACTCAAAGCAGCAGCTCAAAAGTGTCGCGGATCGTCTAAAGCAGGCGCAGAAAACAGGTGAATTAGAGCAGGCGAAGTCAGCGGCAAAGGACCTCATTCAAAAACTGCCCACCAGTGTGACCGAAGCAGCGAAAGCTGCTGCGGACTCTCCTGAGGGAAGAGCTCAAGTACTAGAGGCGGCAAAGTCAGCCGCTGGCAGTGTCTTGCCTCAGCTCAAAGATGGAATGATGCCTTCGGATGAGGCTGCTTCTGCTGCTGCAACGACCCATGCAGCTGGCGCTGCTAACCAGTCGCAACCCCAGGGACCAATGCCAGGAACCTTGCCGCTATTGGAGTCTTCATCGACTCCACCTGGCGGCACTCCGATGGGGGTGATTGATGCAGAGCGTACCGACTTTGATCTCAAAAAAGGAGTCTTTCTCTACTCCGGCAATGTCCGTGCACGACACCCTGATTTCTACATCGAGTGTCAGGAACTCGAAGTTTACATGATGAAGGAAGATCCTGCCAAAAAGTCGCGCCCTCGTGACTCGGTGGTGAAGAAGGAAGAGGACAAAGCCCCACCGATTCAAAAGGCGATCGCCCGGGGACCCATGGTGGTGATCGAAAAAAGAGACCCCCAAGGAGATGTTCAGCAAGGGCGCTGCAAACGATTGGATTACAATGGATTGACGGGTGAGATTGTCTTGAGTGACTTTCCCCAAGTGCAGAAGGGCAATGTCATGCACGTTGCAACGACTTCAGACACCATCATGGTCTTCGACAAAAGCGGCAAGCTCTCCACCAACCGCCCCTCGCGCACGGTTATTCTCGGAGGAGATCAGCCCCAATCTCAGGAAAACCGTTGATCATCAATTTTCGACCAGAACTAAGAGTGGCTAAACCTTCGAAAAATCGAGCTAAGGAGTTGTCTTTCATGGGCACTCAAGATCCATCACAGCATGGGCAATCTGACGTCAGCGTGAATGCCGATGGGCGTGGAGAGCTTCTTCATACAGAGGGTTTAAAGAAGATTTATGATGGGCGTACGGTGGTAAATGGTGTGGATATCGAGGTCAAAAAAGGGGAGATTGTCGGCCTTCTGGGACCCAATGGGGCTGGCAAGACGACGACGTTCTACATGATCGTGGGATTGGTCAGGCCCAATGGCGGAAAAGTCTTCTTTGATGGAGCAGATGCTACTCATCAGCCCATGTTTAAGCGCGCTAGGCTTGGCATGGGCTATCTTCCGCAGGAGGAATCCATCTTTCGGCGGCTAACGGTTCGGGACAACATCCTGGCTGTTATGGAGACGCAAAACTTTACTCCCAAAGAGCGTGCCGATCAGTGCCAGCAGCTTATGGAAAAGTTCGGCATCGATCACGTGGCTGATAATCTAGCGCTGACACTTTCTGGTGGAGAGAAAAGGCGGCTTACCATCGCTCGTAGTCTTGTGACAGAGCCAAAATTGCTGATGTTGGATGAACCTTTCAGCGGAGTTGACCCCATCGCTGTCAGTGAGATCCAGGAGATCATTCGAATGCTACGAAGTGCCGGCTTAGCCATCCTCATCACTGACCACAATGTACGCGAAACACTGAACATTGTGGACCGCGCATATCTCATTTATGAAGGTCAAGTCAGACGCCATGGTAGCAAAGAATTTCTCGTCAATGACCCAGAAGCTAGACGGCTCTACTTGGGCGAGGACTTCACCATGTAGTCGCTATTTCTTGTTCTAACAATCACCCACCAACCGAGGAGGATAAACACCATGCAAAAGCACAACGTCAACCTACCGATTGTCGTCACTGGACGTCATCTCGACATCACTGAAGCCATTCGTGAGTATGCCCACAAAAAGATTGAGGGACTTCATCTGGATTACCCACGCATCATCGAAGCCAAGGTTATTTTAGATGTTCAACATCATCGACAGATTGCTGAAATCATCCTTTTTTGTGCTGACCACATTGTGATCGAGGTCAAAAGCACCACGGAAGATATTTATGCTTCGATCGATGAGTCGATTTCCAAGATTGCTCGCCGGATGCGCAAATTCAAAACGCGCCTTTTGAAGAGCCATCGTCCTCGCAAGGATGGTAGCATTCGTCACATTGAAGAAAAGGTGATCCATGCAGAGGCCATTTACACGGAAGAAGAGCATGTGGAACATTCTTATGTGCACAAGGAGAAGTACAAAGTGCGGCCTCTTTACACCGATGAAGCCATCATGGATTTGGAGTTGAGTGATCGTCCTTTCGTCGTGTTTCACAATCAAGCTAGCCACAAGTTGACCATCCTGTTCCGGCGCAAAGACGGCGACTATGGCTTGATTGAGCCTGAAGATCGCAATCCATAAGTCCGATCTACATTTCGGATCTTCTGATTTGAATTTCACGGGCATGTCGAAAGATGTGCCCGTGCTTTTTGTTGGGATTTAGCGCCATAGCCAGCGCAAGGCATCGGGCAGGGCAGGGGCCATGCCCTTGCTGCCATGAAAGCAGGGCGTCCAGTCCACTCGATGATCGTAGCCCATGAACTTGAGGCTCGATTCCATCATCCGGTTGGCAAGAGGCCAATGCCCAAAGCTGTTGTCCAAGTCATGGCTACCTGCTAGCAAGTAGATGCGTAGAGGCTTCTTTTCCGTCATTCTCAAAAGATAAGGGTAATTGTTTCCACCGCGAATATCGACGAAGCTTCCTACCCAACTCAAAACTTTACCAAACTGATCGGGGCGTTCCCAGGCTGCGGTGAAGGCGCAGATGCCTCCCGATGAGCCGCCGGCAATGGCACGTGCCTCGGGTGCCTTTTTGAATCTAACTCCGAGACGGCGCTCTGTTTCTGGCAGGATTTCTTCGAGGAGAAAACGAACGTAGTTATCCCCCAGGCTATCATACTCGAGGCTTCGGTTGGCTGGTTTCTCGGATTCCTTTTGCTGTTCTTTCCTCCCAGGATCGACAAACACGCCAATGGTGATGGGCATCTGCTGACGATGAATGAGGTGATCAAAGACGGTGCTCACACGCAGCGTTCCGTGAGGATCCACATGTCGGCTACCATCTTGCCAAACCATTAGGCAGGCCTCTTCTCCCTGGGTATAGCTCTGGGGAATGTAAACAGTGACGTTTCTTCGAGTTTTGGGATAAATGCGACTCTGATCCCAGCTAAACCGCTCTAGGCGACCTTTGGGAAGGTTGGGCGTATTTGCCATTTCAGGTGCGGATTCGTAATGCTCGATTCGCAGTGTCCCTCGTGCTTTGGGTGGCCCTGAGGACACGATTTGATAGCCAAATTCCGTGAAATTGGGAAAGGTTTGAATCAGAATCTGCAAACCATCATCTCCGAGAGCGGACATCTTTCCCAGGGCTGTGCCGTCACTCCGCAGAACCTGAGCAGGTTCTGAATCCAGGATGGCCCAGGCCACGCTGCAAGCCTCGACCTTTACGGCTGCTTTTCCTTGAAGAAGCTGTTGTTTCCCCAAGAGCTGAAAGGCCATCTTTCTCGCTGCCTGCATGGCTTCACCTTGCGGACGACTTTCCAGCAGGGTGGCAAGTTTTTGCACAGTGAGATCTTCTGCCCATGTTGTGGATAGGATGGCATTCCAGGCCATCAGAGTCACGACTGTGAGCCTGCAGTGATGAGTAAGTAACATGAGAAAGTGAACTGCCCTAACGGAGGCTTCGGCTCATGCTTTCGTGGCATTGATTTAAATCGAAGCCGTCAGGAATCTTCCCCACCGGCTGCCAGCACGGGTAAGTTGAAGGCGCTCTTCGATTCCACGCATCATAGCGCGCACGTGCGGCCACTTCATCCGATCCCGCATGATGTCCATGCTGCGCTCCCAGGAACCCCACTCGAGCACTTCAATGTCCACATGGCGCACGCCCCAAGCGTTCATCATGCCTCGTGTGGGTTTGTAGATGTCGATCGTGCCCGTTCCCACCAGGGCGCTGCCGTAGTCATCCACCTCGTAGATTACCCCAGGTTGGCCATGGATGCGAAATCGAGTGCCTACCGGATAGCGAGACCAGTCTGCCGCTGCACTGCGCAGGGTGCCGAATTTCAAAGGTGTGCCCAGGGCGTTGCGTGCGCCATAAGCTAGGTGATCAGACTCGTCATGGCAGTAAGCAGTGGTCCGCACATTCATCCGGTGACTGGATTTGTTCGCAGCAGCGAGCATCGGAGGGCGGGAGGCTTCGACGACAAAGTAATATCGTTCCATTTTTTCGGGCCGAAAAGGCACCTTCGCAGTCAGTGCTTTTCTCACCTCGTAGCGCACGCCAGGCTGCAGTGGACTGCCGGTCTTCGTGCCCTTTGGTTTCGCTGTTGAAAAGCTACCCGGCGGCAGAGCACACGAGCTGATTCCCAGGACCAAAGCGAACACTGCAGGCAAGCGAACGTGCAAAGGGGATAGACTCATAAAGTGAGGTTGGTTGGGTAAACTGTAATCTAGTAATTATAGTTTAACAATATAGAAACAATAAAATCTATACATTCAGGATATTCATGGCCAAAGCTGCTTGCCACAAAAGCCAGCGAGTCTTGACTGGGTTGAGTTTCAAATCTTTGGTAAACAACGATTTAAGTTTCATTCAGCCCGGATGTCGAAGTTCATCGGCGAGAATGCCCCGTTTACACACCACTTCGGAATCCGGGTTCAGATTTGGGAGGCCTTGAAGCCAAAGTCAGATAAGCCACTCTGCCACATGATTGAGTTCGATTAGTGTTCAATTGAACTTATCCGGCATGCGGTTAAGCTGCTGGGCATGATCCATTCATCTTCAGCCCCACCTCTTCGATGGTTGTTTTTGGACCTGAATAGTTACTTCGCCAGCGTCGAGCAGCAGTTGAATCCGCGTTTGAAAGACAAACCCGTGGCAGTGGTTCCCATGATCTCGGATAGCACTTGTGCGATTGCCGCAAGCCATCAGGCCAAACGTTTTGGCATCAAGACAGGCACGAATATTAGCGAAGCACGAGAAAGATGTCCCGAATTGGTCTTGGTGCAGGCAGACCACTCCAAGTACGTGGAGTTTCATGACAAGATCAAAACGGTGATTGAGGACCATTACCCCATTGAAGTCGTCGCTTCGATTGATGAAATGGGCTTGCTACTGGACACACCCCGACAAAACGAAGCAGCGGCTTTGGATTTGGCGCGGCGCATCAAACGCGGCCTTCGTCAACGCATCGGGGAGTGCATCACTTGTTCCATCGGCATCGCTCCGAACCGCTACTTGGCAAAAGTGGCCAGCGATCTGCAAAAGCCCGATGGTCTGACCGTGCTGCATCTAGCGGATCTGCCTGAGGCTCTTGCAGGATGGTGCCTGACGGATCTGTTTGGGATTGGTCGTCGCATGGAACCACGCCTGCATGCAGCGGGTATTTTGACAGTCGAGGATCTGTGGAATGCCACTCCCGAGGAGCTTCATGCCGTCTGGGGTGGGGTCGGTGGAGATCGCTTTTGGCAAGAACTGCATGGGCATGACTTGGGGGATTTTCCGCAGCAATCACGCAGCATTGGGCATAGCCATGTCTTGTCTCCTGAGTTTCGGTGTCCGCCAGAGGCGGCTGTCGTCGCGCGTCGGTTGCTTTCGAAGGCAGCCAGTCGTCTGCGGCGACAAGAGTGGAAGGCCGGCGAAGTCAGCCTTTCTGTCAAGACGGAGGAAAAAAACCGTGGCGACGCCGTGATTCGATTGCCTTGGCCAACCCAGGACACCTTCACCCTCATGCAGGCCATGCTCCGTCTCTGGCCCATGGTGATGGGGCAGGTGCGCTGGGCACGGATCAAAAAGATATCGGTCACGCTGACGGGGCTAGAAAGCGTGCATCAGCCCCAGCAGATGGAGCTTTTCCACGACTTTCGTTCCATCGCTGAAGAGAAGATGGAGCGTCAGCACCGACTCTCACGCATCATGGATCATCTGAATCAGCACTATGGTCGAGACAGCATCGCGCTGGGGTTTCTTCCTGACGAAGTGAAGACCTTCTCGGGAACGAAAATCGCCTTCACCCGCATTCCTGAGATGGAGGAGTTTCGTGAATAGCTCCTTGGATGAAAGAGTTGCTTGTGAGTCAAAAATCATGGCCATCGGGAAGCGATGCTGTTTTATGGCACAAAATGCGATTCATGCTCAATAAGCTCAGCGCAAAATTAAGCCAAAAATCGACGTGCCGCTTGCCTGAACACGCCGTATGCCCATATGGAAAATTTCCTCCATGAGCGCTGTCCTTGACTCCCTCTCTCGTTTTTACGCTTCCTCCATCGGCAAAAAAATCCTGGTTGCCCTCACGGGCGCTGTTCTCGTGATTTTCGTGCTCGGTCATATGATCGGAAACCTGCTCATCTTTGCAGGGCCTGATGCGATCAATGAATATGGTCACATGCTGCAAACCGCACTCCATGGCGGAGGGGTTTGGATTGCACGTCTCGGCCTTCTCGCTGCCGTCGCGATTCACATCTTGGCCACGGTGCAGTTGACTCGGCAAAATCGCGTGGCGCGCCACGACCCCTACCGCCAGCAGAAGCCCCAGGTGTCCAGCAAATCTTCTCGCGCCATGATTTGGAGTGGCCTGACCATTCTGGCCTTCATCGTCTATCACCTGCTGCATTTCACCGTTCGCGTCGGCAATGAATACAATGGCGAAGCCTATAAAACGGAACTTCACGGCGAAACTGTGCACAACGTTTACAAAATGGTGATCGATGGTTTCTCCTGGGCACCAGCCTCCATCTTCTACATCATCGCGATGGCACTGCTCTACAGTCACTTGAGCCATGGCGTGAGCAGCCTGTTCCAGACGTTGGGCCTGACCACCCATCGCACGGCCCCAGTTTTCAAAACCCTGGGTCATGCTTATGCCACCCTGATCTTGGTTGGCAATTGCTCCATCCCCGTCGCCATCTGGCTCTTCGGTTATGGTCGTTGATTTCTTCCGCTGCGTTTTCCTTCCACTCTGTTAATCCTGTCTCACACCAAGGCTGTTATGGCACTAGACTCCAAGATTCCCTCCGGCCCGATGGCCATGAAGTGGTCCAATCACAAGCAGGACTCCAAGCTGATCAATCCCAAGAACAAGCGCAAATACACTGTGCTTGTTGTGGGGAGCGGTCTCGCAGGTTCCTCGGCAGCTGCGACGCTCTCAGAGCTCGGTTATCAGGTGAAATGTTTCTGCTTCCAGGACAGTCCTCGCCGTGCGCACTCCATCGCTGCTCAAGGTGGCATCAATGCCGCCAAGAATTACCAAAACGATGGCGATAGCGTGCATCGTCTCTTTTATGATACCGTCAAAGGTGGTGACTTCCGTGCTCGCGAGGCCAACGTGCATCGTCTTGCTGAAGTTAGCGTGAACATCATTGACCAATGCGTGGCTCAAGGCGTTCCTTTCGCGCGTGAGTATGGGGGGGGGCTGGCCAATCGTTCCTTCGGTGGAGCTCAGGTGAGCCGCACGTTTTATGCTCGTGGTCAGACAGGTCAGCAACTTCTGCTCGGAGCCTACTCGGCTCTGAACAAGGAAATCAACCGCGGTGGCGTAAAGATGTATCCACGCACCGAGATGCTCGATGTTGTCGTCGTGGATGGTCATGCCAAGGGCATCATCACGCGCAACCTAGTGACCGGCAAAATCGAAGCTCATGCAGGCGATGCGGTTCTTCTTTGCACAGGTGGCTACGGTAACGTCTTCTACCTTTCCACCAATGCCATGGGCTGCAACGTCACGGCGACGTGGAGAGCCCACAAAAAGGGAGCCTACTTTGCCAACCCCTGCTACACCCAGATTCACCCAACCTGCATTCCAGTAAGCGGAGATTACCAGAGCAAGCTCACGCTCATGTCCGAATCTCTGCGCAATGATGGCCGAGTCTGGGTGCCCAAAAAAGCCTCTGATGTGGGCAAGCCACCTGCCCAAATTCCTGAAGAAGACCGTGACTATTATCTGGAGCGCAAATATCCAAGCTTTGGCAACCTTGCTCCTCGTGATATTTCTTCGCGTGCTGCCAAAGAAGCCTGCGATGAAGGTCGCGGTGTAGGACCAGGGGGGCGTGGCGTTTACCTCGACTTTGCTGAGTCGATTCAGCTTTTTGGCCAAAAGACCATCGCTGAACGTTATGGAAACCTTTTTGACATGTATGAGCGCATCACGGGTGAGAGCGCCTACAAGCAGCCCATGCGCATCTATCCCGCCGTGCACTACACGATGGGTGGTCTCTGGGTGGACTACAACTTGATGAGTAACCTTCCCGGCCTGCACGTGCTGGGTGAAGCAAATTTCTCCGATCATGGAGCGAATCGTCTCGGTGCTTCAGCCCTCATGCAGGGGCTGGCCGATGGGTACTTTGTCATTCCCACCACCATCGCTCCTTATCTAGTCACGCAAAAACCCGCCAGCGTCACGACAGATCATCCTGAATTCAAAAAAGCCTTGGAAGAAGCCACTCAGCGCACGCGCAAGTTCTTGGACATCAAAGGCAAGCGCAGTGTCGATAGTTTCCATCGTGAGCTCGGATTGCTTGTATGGGACAAATGCGGCATGGCACGTGACAAAGCGGGCCTCGAAGAAGCGCTGCGCAAGATCCCCGCTTTGCGCGAGGAATTCTGGAGTAGCGTTATCGTTCCTGGTTCTGGAGAAGCCTGCAATCCTGAGCTTGAGAAAGCAGGTCGTGTCGCTGACTTCATGGAGTTCGCTGAATTGCTCTGTCAAGATGCGCTGCACCGCGAAGAAAGCTGCGGTGGTCACTTCCGAACGGAGCATCAATATCCCGATGGCGAGGCAAGGCGTGATGACGACAACTTCTGCTACTCTGCCGCTTGGGAATATACCGGTGATCTCTCGAAACCTAACCTGAACAAAGAGCCCCTGAACTTCGAAGAGGTTCACCTCACGGTTCGTAGCTACAAATAAGAGATTCTGATCTGAACAAAATTTCATTTTTCTAGGCCCATGTCTCTTCTCAATCTTCAACTCAAAGTCTGGCGTCAGAATCGTGGTCAGTCCGGCCACTTCCAAGACATCGAAGCCAAAGACATTCCTGATCATGCCTCGTTTTTGGAAATGATGGACATCGTCAACGAACGTCTCATTGCCAAAGGTGAGGAACCTGTCGCTTTTGACCATGACTGCCGCGAAGGCATCTGCGGCATGTGTTCCATGACCATCAACGGAGTGCCTCATGGCCCTGAGAAAGCCACCACAACTTGCCAGCTGCACATGCGCAAGTTCCGCACAGGAGACACCATCTGGATCGAGCCCTTCCGTGCCACGGCTTTCCCTGTCATCAAAGACTTGGTGGTGGATCGCGGTGCTTTTGATCGTATTCAGCAAGCAGGCGGCTTTGTCACCGTCCGCACAGGTTCTGCTCCTGACGCGAATGCGATTTTGATTGGCAAAGAAGTTGCCGATGCCGCCATGGATGCAGCTGCATGCATTGGATGCGGTGCCTGTGTCGCTGCCTGCAAAAACGCCAGCGCTATGCTCTTCGTCTCGGCTAAAGCTGGCCAGCTCAATTCGCTCCCCCAAGGACAGCCTGAAAAAGATCGTCGCACTCTGGCCATGGTGCGTCAGATGGACAAAGAGGGCTTTGGCAACTGCACCAATCACTATGAGTGCGAGGCTGCCTGCCCAAAAGAAATCAGCGTGCGCTGGATCACCAAACTCAACCGCGACTACGCTGTGGCTGCCGTGAAAGAATCCTTTGTCGGTCAGCAAGAACGCGCAGAAGGCGGGGAATAATCGACACACTTCTTTCGTATCAAAAAGCCTTCAGGAGAAACCCTGAAGGCTTTTTTGATGGTGTCTTTTCTTCCGGCTGAGTTCCTATCTTGCAAAGCTAGGGCTACCGTGGAGAATCGCGCGCCTTTTTCCAGGCACCCGACCTGCTCCCCTTTCCCAACCCACCCGCTATGCCCAAGAAGTCTGCCACAACCAAAGCTGAAATCGCCGCCTCCTCTTCGATCCGCCCGATCCGAAAATTGATGGTCGCGAACCGCTCTGAAATCGCCATCCGCGTGATGCGGGCGGCTACGGAGCTCGGCATCCGCACGGTGGGCATTTATGCTCAGGAGGACCGCTTCTGCCCGCATCGCTTCAAGGCGGACGAGGCTTATGAGCTGAACAAGGACAAAGGCCCGCTCGGAGCCTATCTCGACTACGAGGGCATCGTGGCATTGGCGAAGGAGAAGGGCGTGGATGCGATTCACCCCGGTTACGGCTTCCTGAGCGAAAATCCGGACTTCTCACGCGCCTGCGAAAAGGCGGGCATCATCTTCATCGGGCCTGATCCGAAGATTTTGACGATGATGGGCGACAAGACGGCCGCCCGCAATGTGGCGCGCAAGTTGAACGTGCCGATCCTCGAAGGCACGGACGAGCCGGTAAGTGATCGCAAGGAAGCGATCGCCGTGGCGAAGAAGATTGGCTTCCCGCTGATCATCAAGGCGGCCTTTGGTGGCGGTGGTCGCGGCATGCGCATCGTGCGTGAGGCCAAAGACCTCGAAAAACTGCTCGATGAGGCCCAAACCGAGGCGGAACGCGCTTTTGGCAATGGAGCCGTTTTCCTCGAAAAATTCGTCGGCAAGGCGAAGCACATCGAAGTGCAGATTTTGGCCGATAAACACGGCACGGTGCTGCATTTGCACGAGCGCGATTGCTCGGTGCAGCGTCGCCATCAAAAGGTGATCGAGCAGGCGCCGAGCTATGGCGTGAAGCAGGAGATCATCGACGGCCTGTGCGACGCGGCGGTGAAGCTGGCGAAGGAAGTGAACTACACGCACGCCGGCACGGTCGAGTTCCTCGTCGATCACGAATCGGGCGAGTGGTATTTCATCGAGATGAATCCGCGCATCCAGGTGGAGCACACCGTGACGGAGGAGATCACCGGCATCGACATCGTGCGCAGCCAGATCCTCATCGCGCAGGGGCACAAGATGCACGAAGAGCCTCTCGCGCTGCCCGTGCAGAACAAGATCGAGAAGAGCGGCTTTGCCATCCAGTGCCGCATCACCACGGAAGATCCGGAAAACGGCTTCACGCCGGACTTTGGCAAAATTTTGACCTACCGCAGCGCCGGTGGCTTCGGCATCCGCCTGGATGGCGCTCTCGGTGCCACGAACGCGGTCATCACGCCTTACTACGACTCGATGCTGGTGAAGATGACCGTCTTTGCCCGCACCTACGAGCAGGCGCTCGATCGCATGGACCGCGGCCTGCGTGAGTTCCGCATCCGTGGCGTGAAGACGAACATCCCGTTCCTCATGAACGTGGTGCATCATGCGGAATTCCGCGCCGGACAGGCCACCACGCGCTTCATTGATAACAATCCCGACCTGCTGAAGTTCGTCGCCCGCAAAGACCGCGCCACGAAGCTGCTGAACTACCTCGCGGACGTCATCGTGAACGGCAATCCTTTCGCGAAAGGCCACAAGCCCAGCGGTCTCTTCATCGCGCCGCCGATCCCGAAGAGCGACCACCGCGTCGCACCTGCCAAGGGCACGAAAGACCTGCTCACCGAGATGGGACCGGAGAAGTTCTGCAAAGACTGGGTCGCCAAGCAGAAGCGCCTGCTCATCACCGACACCACCATGCGCGATGCGCATCAGTCGCTGCTCGCCACCCGCATGCGGACCTTTGACATGCTGGCCGTGGCCGATGCCGTGGCACGCCGCACGCCGAACCTTTTCAGCCTCGAAATGTGGGGCGGTGCCACCTTTGACGTGAGCATGCGCTTCCTCCGCGAAGATCCGTGGGAGCGTCTGCGCCAGATCCGTGCGAAAGTGCCGAACATCCTGCTCCAGATGCTCTTCCGTGGCTCGAACGCCGTCGGCTACACGAACTACCCGGACAATGTGGTGAAGGGCTTCATCAAACATGCCTCCGAGAACGGCATGGACATCTTCCGCATCTTTGACTCGCTGAACTACCTGCCAAACCTCACCGCCGCTATGCAGGCCGTGCGCGAGGACACCACATCCATCTGCGAAGGCACGCTCTGCTACACCGGCGACATCCTCGATCCGAAGCGCGACAAGTATGACCTCAAATACTACGTCCGCCTCGCCAAGGAGCTGGAGAAGATGGGCGCACACATGCTTTGCATCAAAGACATGGCCGGACTCGTCCGCCCCTTTGCCGCGAAGAAGCTCGTGAAGGCCCTCAAAGATGAAGTCGGCATCCCGATTCACTTCCACACGCATGACACCAGCGGCGTGAACGCCTCCAGCTACCTCGAGGCCGCCATCGCCGGCGTCGATGCGGTCGATGCTGCCATCGGCTCCATGTCCGGCGGCACCTCGCAGCCGAATCTGAACTCCATCGTTGCCGCTTTGCAAAACACGCCGCGCGATACCGGCCTCGACAGCGAGGCGCTGCAGGAGTTCAGCGACTACTGGGCTGCCGTCCGCACGTTCTACAAGCCCTTCGACACCGCCGAGCCCTACGGCACCGCTGAGGTCTATCTCCACGAGATGCCCGGCGGCCAATACACCAACTTGAAGGAGCAGGCCATCGGCATGGGCCTCGGCCCGCGCTGGCCGGAGATCGCCCACGCTTACGCCGAGGTGAACCAGCTCTGCGGCGACATCGTCAAGGTCACGCCATCCAGCAAAGTCGTCGGCGACCTCGCCATCGAGTGCGTCGCCCGCGGTGTGAAGCCCAGCGACGTCTTCAACCTCACCGGCACGAAGTGGAGCAAGGACGTCACCAGCATGTTCGAAGGCTGGCTGGGCGAGCCTTTCTACGGCATGGAGGCCAACAAAGCCGCCGACAGCCGCAAAAAGTGGAACAAGCTCGCCGATGCCATCGTCGGCAAAGGTGGCAAGCGCATCAAAGGCCGCCCCGGCACCCACGCCGCCAAGATCAACCTCGCCGATGTCCGCGCCGAGCTGGAGCAGAAGCTCAAGAAGAAGCCCACCGAGGACGATGTGTGGAGCTACCTCATGTATCCCGATGTCTTCCTGAAGTTCGCCGACTTCCGCAAGGCCCACGGCGATGTCTCCGTCCTGCCCACGCCCGCCTACTACTACGGCCTGCGTGACAAGGAAGAGATCCACATCAGCCTGGAGGAAGGCAAAACGCTCTTCGTCCGCCTCCTCAACATGACCGAGCCCGACGCCGCCGGCCAGCAGACCGCCATCTTCGAGCTCAACGGCTACCCACGCCACACCACCGTCACCAACAAAGCCCTCGCCAAAAACGCCGTCACCAAAACCAAAGCCGACCCCGCTGATAGCACCCAAGTCGGCGCCCCCATGCCCGGCATGGTCGCCAGCATCGCCGTCAGCGTCGGTCAAAAAGTGAAGGAAGGCGAAACCCTGCTCACGCTTGAAGCCATGAAGATGTTCGCCGCCGTCGCCTCCCCCGGCGCCGGCACCGTCAGCGAGATCTGCTGCAAAATCGGCGAAAGCGTCGAGAGCAAGGATCTGCTGGTGAGGCTGGTGAAGTAGCCCGTTCCTAATCGCCCTCGTCATGCCTGGCAAGTCTCCGACTATCGGCTCGTCGCTCATGCCCCTCCGCTTTGCGGTGGTGCGTGATGACCTTCCGGCGGAGGCTTCGATGAGCTTTGCCAGCGATGCGGATGTCCAATCAGTCAAAAGGTGGAAGGTGTCACGCAAGCTGGAGACGAAGGCAGCGATGAAGCGCCGGGCTGCCGATGCCTGTGAATTTGCGCAGCTCTCGGCGAAACGTTGGCGACACTATCGTGATACCAAGACCTTTGCCAGCAGCCTGGAAGACTTGCGCGACCTCATCTCGGCTGACGAGCGCGGTGAGTATTGTTTCCATCTCAAGGTCACAGCGGAATGGTTTTCTGGGATTCTGGGGGCTGCGATGATTCGCCGAACTTGGTGTCATCATTTCGTGATCGACTTCCTTTTTGTCCATCCGGACATCTGTGGGAAGCTTGTTGGCGTCAAAACGGTAGGGCTCCAGATCCTTCAAGCCACTTGTCTGCTTGCGCGTGAGCTTGGCTGTAAACTTGTCTGGGGTGAGGCTACTCTCGATTCAGCTCCATTTTATCAGTATCAGCTCGGCAGGCTGGTTGAAGACCATTTTGCCATCGAGAAAGCCGAGATACTCAGCTTTGCTCAACGCCTCCGAATCTACCCGAAACCAGGGTTGAACCACCCGGCGGCTTGAACTAAACTTTATTTCGTTATGAAGCCTTTCGCCGAACTCACCTCAGAAGAAATGGAAAGCCTGAAGAAGCACCTCATGGAGCTTGTGGAAGCAGAGCGCGACTTCACGGGCGTTCTCGGCAATAAAAACAGCTTCTTCATCGCCAAGCCAGCTCCACGCCGCCGTCGCAAGATCGCGAAAAAAGCCAAGGTAGCTGCTTGAATCGATTTGGGTGCTTAAATCCACGAGGCTATGAAAATGTTCGTCGCCGTCGCGTCACCCGTCGCCGGCACCGTCACCGAAGTCTGCGTCAAAATCGGCGAAAGCGTCGAGAGCAAGGATCTGCTGGTGAGGTTGGTGAAGTCATAAAACCAAAAATATGTTCGACCCGACTCAACCTGCATTCGAACAACTTGCGCAAATTTATGCTGAAAAGAGCCGCCCACTGATCGCATGGTGTGGAGCGGGTTTGAGTATTCCGGCCAATCTTCCTTCTTGGGCGAGGTTGCGAGATGATCTATGTGCTGCGGTCGATAAAGAGGCGGTTCATCAAGACCTTCCGATCTCGGAGAAAAACCGGACGTTGTCTACATTGGCTAGGCAGGAGACAGACTTGTGGCTTGCTTTTGACCATTTGCAGAGGGCACTTCAGTCGACGGCGTTCAATTCGGAAATACGGAGATTACTTTCTCCGGCTAGAACCGTTTCGATCCCTGCTAACTATCTGGCAATATGGAAACTGGGGTTTCAAGGTGTAATCAACCTCAATATCGACGGCTTGGTTACGCGAGCATTCTCAGAAGTGTTCCAAGGCAAAATTCGCCCAGTTGAATTAAGTGGGCGAAGAGCCTCAGGATATTCCGAGGCAGTGCTGAGCGGCGGAAGTCCTTTCATTTTGAATCTGCACGGAATTGTAGATGATGAGGAGAGCTGGGTGTTTACAAGCAAATCACTCGAGAGCCTTTTTACCACTAATGCTGCAGTAGCAATGATCGAAACGCTCGCTCAAACTCGTGCTGTAGTTTTCTTGGGGGTTTCTGCTGATGACATAGCGGCGGGTGGATATCTGGAACGTTTGCGGGCTAAGGGGGTCGGATTTGGAAACCACTTTTGGTTTACCCCGCGAAATGACCAAGCCACGCTAGCTTGGGCAAATTCGGCCGGGGTTCGTGTAATACACTATAGTGCTTTTGGCGCTGATCATTCTGAGCTACTTGAAGCGCTCAAGTTGTTGAGCAAATCCAGCTCGTTCGATGAGCCCTCGCCACCGATTGTGCCCTTGGTTGCACAGGATATTCAAGCGATTCCGCCTCCCGATGAACTAGAGAAGAAGACTCATGAGGAGATTAGGGCTTCACTAAGTAGTGAAGCGGCTCGAATTCTTGGATCTAATTCGGCTGATAGACTTCAACAATACAGTCAATTTCAAGAAGCTTATGCTGATGCGATTCATACAGCTTGGGCGGTCAACACTAGTTCGAAGAATCAACAATTGTTTGGCTATCAGATTCAATCGCAAGCGGCAAAAGGTGCTTTTGGAAGGGTGTTTTCGGCGATTTCGCCTGATGGGAAGCACGTTGCGATCAAAGTGCTGCATGCCGATCTACGCGATGATGATCGAATGCTGGATAGCTTTCGAAGGGGTGTTTGGTCAATGAAGCTGCTTTACGAGGCGCATGTGCAAGGGATGGTGCCTTATTTGAATGCGTGGGAGATACCAGCATGCACAGTAATGGATTGGATTGATGGCCCCAATCTTGAAGATGCTGTTACTCACAATAACATAGACTCATGGGAGCGCATTCTTGAAGTTGGATGTGAGGTTGCACGCATCATTAGGGAGGCTCATCTACATCCGCAGCGTGTTTTGCATAGAGATATAAGGCCTGCAAATATCATGCTGAGAGACTTTGATTTGCACCCCGAAAAAATAGATGTGGTTGTTTTGGACTTTGACTTGTCGTGGCATCGTGATGCTGCTGGGCAATCAATTGATTGGTCACAATCGGTTTCTGGCTTTACTGCGCCTGAGCTTGCCGGTGCCGATAAACACAGAATAACTCGAAGCGCGTTAGTTGACTCGTTTGGATTGGGGATGACGTTGTATTTTATGGCTTCGCGTAAGAAGCCGATTTTCCTACAACAGAAGCATGATGATTGGTTGAGTGTGTTGCGCGAGCAGGTTGTCAGTAAAAAGTGTTCTCGGTGGAATTCCATCCCTGTTCGCTTTGCGCGCTTGATTGCGTGCGCGACACGAAATACTCAAACCGAACGATGGGATATGACCCGGATTCTTGGTGAATTGCAACGCCTGAAAAAGTGCATTGATATGCCGTCTAGTATTGATTCCGCAGAACTGTTGGCTGAAGAATTGGCGTGTCGTTGTGGCCAGATTGCTGAGAGCTATGAATGGAGTGTGGATCGTCGTGAAGCTACTGCCATTCTGCCGACCTCACACGCTCAGGTGGTTCTTTTTGGCAATGAAGATGAACAAAGGGTTGAGCTTAGAATCAACTGGACAAGTTTGGGCTTAAATTCAGGCAAGAACGTCTCAAAGTTTGTCAAGCAGGCCTATGATGGATCATACTCTAAACTCAAGTCTGCTGGCTGGAGGATACTATCGAATAAGCTGGATGTTGAGGATGCTGGTATTGAGGCATCAATCGCCACTCAATTTTTGAAGGGTAAAGTTGAGTCAGTGGCGCAAACTGTGAATGCTGTGATCGAGCTTTTTCGATTTCAATAATATTGTGCGCTTCTCAAGTATTCATGACTTAAGCCACAAGTGCAGTCTGCATGCATAGTGCTTGCGTCATGCAGCCCAGGAGTGCCGAGCACCAGCGATGCTCTCCTGCCCCCCCGATCCCCGCCCGATCACGAACCCCACCGGGGTTCCGTAACCCTAACGTCGCCCGGGCCACGATTCGTCGCCTGACTCCGTTTTTGACAGTTGGTGCCTGTTGCAGCATCGTTTGGCCATTGAGTGCTTTATCTCCATCACCCAAGCCCTCGGGCAAGCCTGTGCCCCCATCGTTCACGGTCGTGCGGCAGGCTTTCTCCGACGCGCGGCGCAGAGCCTTGCGGACGCAGGGGGTGGTGACGCTCCAGAAAGCGCGGGCGAATCAATTGACGATGAAATCCGTGCCCTGAGCGATCTGCTCACCCGCAAACGCCGCTGGCTCTCGGTCGATGAACTGGAGCAGGTGCTGCGCGACGATGCCCTGAAGGGCGGCAAAGAGCATCGCGTGGCTCTTCTGCCTGACCGGAACCTCGTCCTCAAGGTCGCCGATGCCCGAAAACTCGCCACGGAGACGCTGTTCGACTACTTGAGCGATCAACTGCTCTCCAACCACTTCTTCGACGACGAGATCCAACTGCTCGGCGGCATGATGGAAGGCGGACGGCTCCAACTCGTCCTCACGCAGCCTTACATCGACGGCATCCATCCTGAGTGGGAAGACCTCAAAGCCGGCCTCACCCGCCAAAACCTGCGCGATCCAGCTCCACGAGCCCTCGGCGGCAATTTCATCCTCGATCACGATCTCCTCGGCGAAGTCGATGTCTTCGACCTGCACCCGAACAACGTCATCCAGGACACCACCGGCTGGCTGCATCCCATCGATGCCCATTTTTACTTCGACAACCGCGCCGCCCGCATCGCCGCGCTGAAAGCTCTCGGTCTGCTCAGGCCCACGCTCGAAGAGCGTGCTCAACGAGGCACACCCGGCGACATGCGCCGCATTCTCGACATGGTGCCCGACGTGCCACCGATGCCCGGGGATGAAAAATAACCTCCACCAAGCCCAACGGGCTTGAGTCATGCAGCCCAGGAGTGCCGAGCGATAGCGAGGCTCTCCTGGGAAGCCCGCACCACCCCCGATCCCCGCCCGTTCATGAACCCCAACGGGGTTCCGTCACTCGAACGTCCCCGCGCGCACGAATCGCCGCCTGACGGGACCGCGTTGCGGTCCAGGAATGGGATGGGGGCGGTGTGGCACGCGAAAACCCAAGGGAGCCTCGCCAAGGCTCGACACCCTTGGGCTGCATGACGAATGACTTCTTGAGCTTGCGAGGGCAAATGGCTCTTGCGCAGAGTTGTTTCGTTGAGCACTTTTAAGACATGCCACGCAAAATCCGCCAGTTGATCGCTGATCTGGAGCAAGCCGGGTTTGTCAACTGTGGCGGCAAAGGCAGTCATCGCAACTTTACCCATCCCAAAGGCTTGCTGGTGACGATCTCGGGCCAGACCGGGGATGACGCCAAACCTTACCAGGAGAAGCTGGTGCGAACCAAAATCCAACAGAGCCAACCATGAAACCTGCCGATCAATATCACCGATTCGTTTACTGGAGCGAGGAAGATGCCTGCTACATCGGCACCTGCCCGGATTTGTGCGGTCCGTGCTGCCACGGTGAGGATGCCAACGAGGTTTTCCGCGAGCTGGGGGAGATCGTCGAAGAACATCTCGACCTGCTCAAACGCGAAGGCCGCCCCATGCCGCTGATCCGCACCCGCCCGATGCAAGAACTCGCCTTTGCCTGAGCCTCATGCGCCTCGCCCGCACGATCACCCTGGCGGATGGGGGCAAAGAAATGAAACGCGCCTCCACCGTTTGGCTCATCGACCAGGCCCAGCGCGATCCCATGCTCGCCAAGTTCCACTCGCAATCCGGCTACGGCGTCTTCTCCGTCAGCGAATCCAAAACCGACGACGTCCGCCCCAATGATTGGCGATGATTGGCAACAGAATGAAGACAGCGGAATCAATCCATTCTGTTGTTTTCTTTCTGCTGCCATCTGCCTGCGGTTGCGATCAAAGGTGATGTCGCGAGCCTGCATCGCCTTCGAGGCCGCATGCCTTATCAGGTGAGTCCGGTTTTGACAGTTGGGGCCTGTTGCAGCACCCTTTCGCCATTGAGCAGTTCATCTCCATCACCCAAGCCCTCTGGCAAGCCTGTGATCCCATCGTTCACGGCCGTGCGGCAGGCTTTCTCCGACGCGCGGCGCAGGGCCTTGCGGACGCAGGGGGTGGTGACGCTTCAGAAAGCGAGGGCGAATCAGTTGACGATGAAGTCCGTGTGCCGAGCTAATTTTACCGCTGATGAGATGCTAATTGGACGCTGAGGATTGAGCTTTAGGATGGGCATCAAATCAGGGTCCCTGTTGCGGTTCCGAACTGGGCCTGCACTTTAGCTCAGCAATACGATGGACGGCGGACGACTCCCAAGCGTCCTCACGCAGCCCTACATCGACGGCATCTATCCTGCGTGGGAAGACTTCAAAGTCTGCCAAATCACGTCACTGCCAGCCCTCGGCGGCAATTTTCTATTCGATCATGAGTGACTCTGCGGCGAAAACGATGTTCTTGATCTGCACCCCAACAACGTCATCCAAGATGCCACCGGCTGGCTGCACCCCATCGACGCCCCTTTTTACTTGGAACCTGCTTCTGACTCATGTCAGGCATGTGTCATCGGCTGGTCTTCAATAGAGGGGCACCGTGGGGTCGATGTGGAGGGACCAGGCCTGGATGCCGCCGGTGACGTTGAAGACATTGCTCAAGCCTTGAGCTTCGAGTTGGGCGACGGCTTTGGCGCTGCGTCCGCCGAGTTTGCAATGAAGGTAAACGGGGATGTCTCGGGGGAGTTCCCCCGAGCGATGGGCGACCTGGGCAAGTGGCATGAGGCGTGAACCTTCAATGCGGGCGACTTGGTATTCGTCAGGCTCACGAACGTCCACGAGAAGATGGGGTTTACCTTGCTCGCGCAGTTGAGCGAGTTCTTGGACACTGATTTCTTTCATGGTGGACGCAGGTGAAAGGTGGCAAAAACCTTCGTAGTCGATGGGTTTGGTGATGGTGGGCTGGTCGCCACACACAATGCATTCAGGATCTCGGCGAAGCTGGAACTCACGAAAACGCATGCTCAGCGTGTTCACGTGCAGCAGTCGGCCGAGCAAGGGCTGACCTAGACCGGCGATGAGCTTGATGCATTCCAGGGCCTGAAAAGTGCCAATGATGCCAGGCAGAGCGCCCAAGACACCGCCTTCAGCACAGGTCGGCACGAGTCCTGGTGCGGGTGGGGTAGGTGACATGCAGCGGTAACAGGGCCCACCCAGATGGGGTGCAAAAACGGCGACCTGACCTTCAAAGCGAAGGATACTGCCGTAGATGTTGGGTTTCTTTTGCCAAAAGCAGACGTCGTTGGAGAGGTAGCGCGTGGGGAAGTTGTCGGTGCCATCGATGACGACATCGTAATTAGCCACGAGCTGCATGGCATTGTTAGCGCTGAATCGCTCCGCATGCAGGCAGAGGCGGATGTCTGGATTCATGCTTTGCAGACGATCCTTGGCGGCTTCTAGCTTGGGGCGTCCTAGGTCAGTTTCGGAATACAAGATCTGGCGCTGAAGATTGCTCAGCTCGACGACATCAGCATCCACGATGCCGATGGTTCCGACGCCCGCAGCGGCAAGATAAAGCGTGGCAGGTGCTCCTAGGCCACCCGCCCCAATGCACAGCACGCGCGCATTTTTTAGACGCCTCTGTCCCTCGGTTCCAAATTCAGGAATGGAGAGATGGCGGGCATAACGCCGGTATTCGTTGGATGTCAGTTCAGGGAGCTGATCCATGACCGCTTAGATGCCAGCTGCTTGGCAAACTTCAGCCTGGGAGATGCCTCGCAGCAGAAAGATACGGAGGAGGGTATCTTCGATGAGGTTGTTTGGGCAGGAAGCTCCTGCCGTGATGCCAATGGTGACTGATGATGAAGTGTCGGCTAGTTTGCCTGAGTAGCTGGTCTTTTCGCACTTCAAGTGCAGGTCGAAGTGAAGGATTTGCTCGAGCGAGGTCAGGCAGTCTGAGGTGCGGATGAAGAAAGTGGGCAGGCGTTGCTCGCCGATTTCGACCAAGTGGGTCGTATTCGAGCTGTTGTAGCCGCCGACGACTAGCAGCAGGTCGAGGGGTTTTTGCAGCAAGTCAAAGAGGCCGTCTTGCCGGTCCTGAGTCGCTCCACAGATGGTATCAAAGACTTGAAAGTTATCCTGGCTGCCTCCATCACGATCTGCAATGGCTTGCTTGAGCCGACGCTGAATTTCTTCGGTCTCGGACTTCAGCATGGTGGTTTGGTTGGCCACGCCGACTCGGCGAAGGTGCAAGTCGGGATCAAAACCTTGAGAACAGGCACTGGCAGCGCTGAATCGTTTCAGGAAGGCTTCACGATCACCGCCATGGCGGATGTAGTCGCAGACAAAATCGACATCGGCCAAGGTCAAGACAACAAGGTAGTGGCCGTTTCCATCATCACCTAGAGCGCGGGAAGAGGTCGCACGCGTCTCCTCATGGCTGGCTTTGCCATGAATGATGGAGGTGAATCCACCCTTCGCATAGCCGCGGACTCTCTTCCAAACGCTCATGACATCACCACACGTGGTGTCCACGACCATGCAGCCACGAGATGAGATGAGCTTCATCAAATTTGTCTCTGCGCCAAAGGCAGGAACGATGACCACGTCATCGGCGGTGAGCTTGGCGACTGCGGTCTCTTGATCGGCAATGGGGATGCTGATGATGCCCATTTCAGACAGTTGGCGATTCACCTCTGGATTGTGAATGATCTCGCCGAGCAGGAAGACTCTTTTGTCAGCAAAGACACGGCGTGCTGCATAGGCAAGGTCGATGGCACGCTCGACACCGTAGCAGAAGCCAAATTCACGGGCCAACCTTACCGTGGTGGAGCCAATTTGCAGCACACTGCCTTGCTTCCTCACCGCTTCGACGAGGGCACTTCGGTAATGTTTTTCCACTTCAGCTTGCACGCGTTCCATGACTTCGGGCGTGCGGACGTTGACTTTACGTGGTGCGGCTGAAGGGGCGATGGACATGAAAGAGCGTTGAGGTTGGGGAAAGAGAAACCGAAGAGCGAGAGAGCTCCGAACGGGCCCCTCGCTCCTCGGAAGCTAAAGATTAGCGTTTGTAGAGGTTTCCAGCGGCAAGATCGTCAAAGAAGCGATCGCTCATCATGTGACCACGGTCAGGATTTGGGAGCGGGCCGTCGTCGATCACAGGAAGAGTTTTTCCGATGGTATTGTCTTCAGGGTGGGAACTAGCGATGATCAGGGGAGTGCCCACCTGAGTCAGTGAGAACAGTTTCGCGGCTGATTTGGCTGGCAGACGGATGCAGCCGTGGGTGCAGGGGTAGGGCTTCACGAAACCCCAGTGCAGACCGTAAGCGGACTTCCACTCCTGCCAGTAAGCCATCGGATAACCACGGTCAGGCTCGCTTTGGCGGCGACGGCGGGCTTCCTTGTACTGAATGCGGTAGGTGCCAGCGCCGGTGGAACCACCTGTGCCGACGGAGCAGGGCGTGGCCAGCAGCACCTTGTCACCTTCCACCGCATAGACGCGCTGGGCACTCGTGCTGACTTTGACCTTCACGGCGGATGGATTGCTAGGGCGGATCACGGGTGGGTCGAATTCATGACCATACATGTGTCGTGAACTGGCAGTCTTGCAGCTACTTAGCGTGGTGGCCAGGATGACCACAGGAGCGACCTGGAGTAATCGATAGAAGATGGAGGATTTCATGGGGACTTCAGTCCTAGCACGCCCGCGAGGGTGCTCCACCATTTTTCTTTTCTGGCAAAGATCGCTTTGACTCTGAGAGTTCTATGGTGGGAAGTTTTGCCCTCTTCATGAAAACCTCGTTGATCTGTCTTTTGCTGCTCGCCTGCTGGAATCCAATGCCCGCAAGAGGGCAGGGGGCTGCCCCCTCAGATTCACGGACTCCCAAGCCAGAATCTTCGGCGACAGAAAAGGTGCTTTTTGATGGCAAGACACTGGAAGACTGGGAGGTGGTCGATATCGGTGGGAGTGGCCAAGTCGAAGTCGAAGGCGGGCTCATGATCATCAATCAGGGAGACAGTCTGAGTGGTGTCGTTTACAAAAAGGCGGCAGAACTTCCGCTGACGAATTATGAAATCAGCCTGTCTGCCAAGCGCCTGCAGGGCGTCGATTTTTTCTGTGGGCTGACTTTTCCCGTCGGAAGCACTCAGACCTGTGCCACTCTGGTGTGTGGGGGGTGGGGCGGTAGTGTGACTGGCATCAGCAGCATTGATGGCATGGATGCCAGCAACAATGCTACGGGTAGTTACCAAAAGTATGAGGACGACGTGTGGTATCAAATCCGGCTGCGGGTGACGCCCAAAAACATCTCGGTCTGGATTAACGATCATCAAGTCGTCGATCAAGACATCGAAAATCGCAAAGTCGGACTGCGTCCAGGGCCGATTGAAAGCTACCAGCCTCTAGCGATCAGCACCTACAATACCACAGCTGCGATTCGTAACGTGCGGCTGAAAAAGTTCTGAGCCGATCGGACTTTTGTCCTGTGCGAAAGGTATGCGGACCGTGAATTCATGCTCATCTTTGATCGTAGGAACTTGGCTTTTTGGGGTAAATTGGCGGTTGACCCAGCTTTTCCCTGTGCCATTTTCACGGCTCTTCACGCCTCATTGAAAGCCTCCCTTTTGCCTCAATGACACAACGTGATTCACCGACAAATCCATGAAAAGCGAAGGCCATCCTACCACTTACGAAACCACCATCACCTGCACTTGCGGCACGGTCTATCAGACCATTTCTACCGTGCAGAACCTGCGCATCGGTATTTGTGCAGCTTGCCACCCCTTTTTCACTGGCGAACAGAGATTCGTCGATACAGCAGGACGCGTGGATAAATTTGCCCAGCGTTACGGCAGCACTCGTGCTCGTCGCGCTGCTCCAAAGTTGAGTGATGCGACCGCCTGACCGATTGGGTTGATATTTTTATCATCGCGGATGCCTCACAAGGGCTCCGCGATGTTTGTTTTTTGATAAAGCATTTTCCGCGACGATCTCTTTTCCGACATGGCTACCGACCCACTACTCATCTACCTTGATGGTAAACTCGTTCCTGAAACTGAGGCTAAAATCTCCGTTTTTGATCATGGCCTGCTCTATGGAGATGGCTGTTTCGAAGGGATCCGCATCTACAACGGGCGCGTTTTCCGCCTGACCGAGCATCTGAAGCGTCTCTATGAAAGCGCACGCAGCATATGCCTGACCATCCCGATTGATTTGGCGGAGATGGAAAAAGCCACTCTCGATACCGTAGCCGCCAATCATCTTCGAGATGGTTACATTCGTCTCGTCGTGACTCGTGGGGTAGGTTCACTTGGCCTGAATCCCTACCAGTGCCCCAAGGCTAGTGTCTTCATCATCGCTAGTGGCATCACGCTTTACCCGAAGGAGAAGTATGAGACGGGATTGAACCTCATCACTTGCGCCACTCGCAGGCCCACCTCTGCGGCCTTGAGTCCGCAGGTGAAGAGCCTGAATTATCTCAACAACATCATGGCCAAGATCGAGTGCATCCAGGCTGGCTGTGAGGAGGGCATCATGCTCAACGAACAGGGGTATGTAGCGGAGTGTACAGGTGACAATGTCTTCATCCTCAAGAATGGTCAGGTTTACACCCCGACCATTGCGAGTGGAGCCTTGAATGGAATTACCCGAATGGCAGTCATTGAAGTCATGAAGCAGATGGGTCTCACCGTGCATGAAGTCATGATGACACGTCATGACATCTACACGGCGGATGAGTGCTTCCTCACGGGCACGGCGGCGGAGGTCATTCCTGCGGTCCAGTATGACCAACGCCCGATTGGCGATGGTAAACCTGGCAAACTGACCACACAGATCATCGCACAATTCAAGGCGCTGGCCAACTCCACCGGAACACCAGTGGTGTATTCCTGAAAGAAGAGGTTTGGCTTCATTGGCTCGTTTTTCTGGCGGAAGACGAGCTTTTTTGTGCTCAATCGCTCCCAAATCCCACAATTGTGAAAAACTAGGCTCAAGGTGCCGTTGGTTATGCCAATCTTGTCATGCGCCTCATCGCTTTTCTTCCCCTCCTGGCTCTCGTTCTGAACGCAAAAGCCGCTCCTAGCACGAGAGATGCTGCTCAGAAAATCGATGAAATTCTCCAGGCGGATTGGAAAAAAGCGGGGCTCCAGGGCAATCCCGAGTTGGATGACAATACCTTCGTTAGGCGCATTTATCTCGACATCATCGGGCGCATTCCGACCACGCGTGAGGTTGAGGTTTTTCTGAGCTCGTCTGCAACCGACAAGCGAGCGAAGCTAATTGATCAATTGCTTGCCTCAGAAGGTTACGTCCAGCACTTCTACAATTACTGGGCCGATGTTCTTCGGGTGACTTCAAACGGCAACCAAACCGGTGTCATCACGGGTTCAGCCTACATGAACTTTGTGAAGGAGAGTCTGCGAAGAAACCAGCCTTATGATCAGCTTGTGCGGGACTTGGTGGCTGCACAAGGCAAGGCCTGGGAGACTGGAGCCATCGGCTACTACATGAGAGATCGTGGCATGCCTTTGGACAACATGGCCAATACGGTGCGCGTTTTTCTCGGAACACGGATCGAATGTGCTCAATGTCACAACCATCCGTTTGATAAATGGAGTCAAATGCAGTTCTACCAAATGGCTGCGTTTACCTATGGGGTTGAGACTCAGGATTATTATGGCGGGACCGTGGGTGAAGTGCGGGATTTTTTGCGTGAGCAAGAGCAGGCTGCCAGCAAAGCTGTGCCGGAACCGAAACGCCCTTCAAGACCCGAAAGGCCCAAAATCAAAGGTCAGCTCAGCAAGGAAGAACGGCAGAAGCTAGAAAAGCAGTATGCGGATGCTCTCCAAAGACACGCAGCTGCGGAGAAAGCCTATCAGGCGGAATACAAGATTTATCGCGCGAAGGTTGAGGAGGTTCGTCAAAATGTGCGCAGGGATCAGCGTAGCTTTCAGGAGCCGATGAACGATATCCGCGATACCATGCGCTACACCAGTGTCAGCACACGAGATCGTAAACTGACGCTGCCACACGACTACCAGTACTCTGACGCTAAGCCAAAATCAGTCGTCAATGCTGGCACCATGATGGGGCACGAGTGCGTGACTCAACCAGGTGAGACACCCCTACAGGCTTATGCCCGTTGGATGACTGCCAAAGAGAATCCACGCTTCACCACAGTGATCGTGAATCGTTTGTGGAAGAAAGCTTTTGGTCTCGCTTTGATTGAGCCGCTGGATGAACTCATGGATGGTTCTGTGCCGATGATTCCTGAGCTTCAGTCACACCTGGAAGGGCTAATGAAGGAGCTGAACTACGATATGAAGGCCTACCTGCGTGTGCTTTACAACACCAGTGCTTATCAGCGCCAGGTCACTCGTGAAGAGGTTGCTCCCGGCATTGTGTACCATTTCACAGGCCCTATTCTTCGTCGCATGAGTGCTGAGCAGATGTGGGATAGCTTCGTCACGCTCATCAATCCAAATCCCGACATGATCAATGCCGCAGCACGTGAGCAGATAGAGCAGCGCATTCTCCAGGCCAAGAAGAATGCAGATGGGATCGAATCCCTCACGGTCGAGGAAGCCTATCAAGGCATGAAGGTCGCCGCAGAAGTTTATGGCAAAAATCGAGAGCGTACCGATGCCAAACAAAAACTGTATTTGGAGGCAAGAATGAAACAGAAAGCTCTTCAGGAAGAATTTGAAGCTCTCAAGCCCGGCCCGGAACGTGAAGCGATGGAGAAGAGGGTGGCAGATGCACGCCAAAAGGTTGATCAACTCCGCCGTGAGGTGAATGATATTCAAAATGAAGGACGTCGTCTGACTCTTTCGCAAGTCATCGTTCCTGGGCACAAGAAATTGTATGAGAAGGTCACAGGAAAGCCCTATCTGAATGCATCGCTGAGCCCGAATGACCCAGACAAGGCTGCGGAGATGCCAGCCATGATGGCAGGAGACAGCATGATGATGGCCAATGGCGTGAAGGCAGAGCGCATTATCATTCCAGGTTATGATCGGAAAGAGCTGAGCCGAGAAGAGCGCATGGCAGACGAACTGCAACGCCAGGAGACGTATCGCGAAGAAGCAGCTTATTATGGCATTCCCGAGAAGCAGCATCGAGATTACTTTCGAGCTCGTGCTCAACAGTCTCGTGATTATTTGCGCTCAGCCGAGCTGGAGAGCCCAGCTCCTCGTGGACATCCGCTGCGTGACTTTGGCCAGAGTGACCGTGAAACCATTGAAAATGCCAATCATGATGCCAGTGTGCCGCAGAGTCTTTTCATGATGAATGGCAATCTCATGCCGAATATCTTGAGCAAATACAGTCAGCTGATGCTTGCCATCAGCAAAGCGCAGTATCCTGACGATAAGATGGAGGCTGCCTACAAAGCGATTTTGGCACGCAAACCAACTTCCCAAGAAAAAGCAGCTTGGTCCAAAGCTCAGGACTCAGGATTGAGCACCCTTGAGGATCTCATTTACGCTCTGCTCAACACACAGCAGTTCATCTTCATCCAATAGCACAGGTTTTGTTCGAGAATCTCAACGCAACATGATCATGAAACAAGAACTCGCCACCAAGCTGCTCCGTTCTGGAGAAATCACTCGCCGCGATTTTGCGGCCAAGACGGCCTCTTCGCTCCTAGGCGTTGGGCTTCTTGGCCAGTCGATGACGAACCGCTCTTTCGCAGCCTTTGAGCATTCATCAAAGCTCAAGCAAGTCGCTACGGCAAAAAATGTCATCTATCTCTACATGAGCGGCGGCCAGACGCATCTCGACACCTGGGATCCAAAGCCAGGTAAAGAGACGGGTGGACCGACCAAAGCCATCAAAACCAGTGCAGATGGAGTTCAGATTGCGGAGAACTTGCCTCTCACAGCCCAGCAAATGCACCATGGAACTGTCATCCGCTCGCTCTCATCGACTCAAGGAGCGCATGAGCAGGGAAACTACATGATGCACACCAGCTATGAGCTGCGTGGCACCATTCGGCATCCTGGCATGGGGGCATGGTTGAATGTGTTCCAAGGTGGAGGAAACAGCACGTTGCCCAATTACGTTTACATTGGCAATGACAGCCGGCACCCGGGAGCGGGCTTTTTTCCCGCAGCACAGGCCCCTTTGTTCGTGAACAATCCTGAAGCAGGATTGAAAAATGTGAAAGTGCAGCCCGGCTTGACGGAGGAAAAATTCAATGCGCGCCTGAAACTAGCCGATGAGCTGGATGCAGATTTCCGCAGCACCTTCAAGCACCGCAACGTCAAGGCCTACGCCGACATGTATGATGACGCGATTGCGATGATGAAGTCTGAGGATCTGAAGGCCTTTGATCTGACCGAAGAAGCTGCCGAACTGCGCACGGCCTATGGTCGCGAATCCTTCGGTCAGGGTTGCCTCTTGGCTCGTCGTCTGGTGGAAAGGGGTGTCCGTTTTGTTGAAGTTTCACTCGGCGGATGGGACACGCACAATGCAAACTTTGTCCGCGTCCCTGAGCTTTGTGAGACCTTAGACAAGGGGCTTTCCACGCTTCTTGCAGACCTTCACAACCGTGGCTTACTGCAGGATACTTTGGTGGTGTTGACCACAGAGTTTGGTCGCACGCCTGAGATCAATCAAAATGTGGGCCGTGACCATTATCCGAAAGCATTCTCCGCTGCCATGTGGGGCGGAGGAGTCAAGGGTGGCCATGTTCATGGTCAGACCGATTCCACCGGTCGCGAAGTGGTGGCTGACAAGGTGAAGATCGAAGACATGAACGCCACGATCGCCTATGCCCTCGGGCTGCCTTTGGATCAGATCATCTACAGCCCCAGCAAGCGTCCCTTTACCATTGCGGATAAAGGGCAGCCGGTCATCAGCCTCTTTGCCTAAGCTCGGCTTCATGGATAGCTTGGGAGCTTTTGCGGTTGCATCCGCAGGCTCCTCGTATCCAGGACTTGTTGTGTTTTTGACTCGGCTTCCATTTCGGAATAGCAGACTGCATCGGTCCATTCATTCCCATTTCATATGCGTCGCTTTTCTGCTTGGTTCATTTGCATCACGGTCTTCGTTTCTTCGGTGTATGCTCAGGATGAATTCGTTTTTTCGGATGCTCAGCCGCAGCGTTATGTGTTCAAAGCGCGAGCTAGTCAGATCGACCCTTCGGCCCGTGAGCACCCAGAAATCGACTTTGTTTTTGAGAAAAAAGGCAAGCCTGCGGATGAGGAAAATGCCTCAGTTGATACACGCATCCCACCACGTGGACGCTTGGTGATCTGGCTCATGGGGCACAGTGGGCCGTTGTTTGAGCGGCTCAATGCTTATGGGCTGCATGCCATTCAGGTTCATTATGCGAACGGATGGTTTGGCAAGTTCGGCCAAGAACCACCGCCAGCAGATGATTTGTTTTTGGGAAAGATCCGTCTCGAAGCCGCCACGGGGGAAGATTTTAGCGATGCTGTGCAGATCCCGAAGCCCGATGGCATGGCAGGACGTGCTTTGAGCTTTGTGCAGTGGTTGGCTCGTCAGAATCCACAAGGTCGCTGGGATTACTTTTTGAATGAGCAAAAGAATGCTCTGCGTTGGGATCGCATCATCGTCTCGGGAGCTTCCCATGGCAGCACCACCGCAGCTCGTTTTGCCAAACATCAGGCTGTGGATCGTGTGGTCATGCTCTGTGGTCCTCGGGATCAGTATGAGGCTTGGCAGGGTTTGCCTTCAGCCACTGAAGCCAAGCGATTCTTTGGGTTCAGTCATGTGCTGGATGGAGGCTGGACCAGTGACCATTACTGCCGCTCGTGGCAGATGCTGGGTTTGGCACAGTTTGGCCCCATTGTGGATGTAGATCGCATCCCTCCTCCTTACGGCCATACGCGTCGCCTAACCACGGCGGCAGACGTCAAAGGAGATGCCAAGAGGGCTCATTCCTGTGTGGTGCCGGGCAGTGGTTCGGTCAAAGCCGCAGACGGCAGTTTGGTTCATGAGGCTGTGTGGAAATACCTTTACACCCATCCGGTAGATCAAGTGGGCCAGCCAGTCCCCGCAGATGCAGATTGTGAGATGGACCTGCGTGCCAACCGATAAGCAGGCTTTCGCGGGGAGTTCTTCCGCAGAAGTTGCACAGCCTCATCAGCCGGGTAGATAGCGCGCCCATGTCGTCCGCCCTCGCCAATCGCATTGATGCTCGTTTCTCCCAGCTGAAAACTACCGGCAAGAAGGCTTTTGTGGCTTATGTCTGTGCAGGTGATCCAAGCTTAGAGGCCACCATCGACATCGTCTTGGCTCTTGAGAAAGCAGGTGTGGATATCGTTGAGCTCGGGGTGCCGTTCTCCGATCCACTGGCGGATGGAATCGTCAATCAGATGGCAGCGGATCGTGCGCTAAAGGCCGGTGCCACGATGCCAAAGGTGCTTGAGATGATTCGTCAGCTGCGCATCCGCAGCCAAGTTCCCTTGGTGCTCTTCACCTACTTGAATCCCGTTTATGCTTATGGTTTTGAGCGCTTCCACCACGATGCTGCGAGCGCGGGTGCGGATGGGGTGCTGGTGCTAGACTTGCCGCCGGATGAAGCGGCTGAAAATCCAGAGCTCAAAGCTACGCCGGAGCTGAGGCACATTCAGTTGATCGCTCCCACCACGCCTTCCAGCCGCATCGCCAGCATTGCAAAAAGTGCGGAAGGTTTTGTTTATTACGTGAGCCGTCTCGGTGTGACAGGGGCTCAGGCAGAAATCGCTACCGGCATCGGCGAGCAAGTCGCTGCGATTAAGGCTGTGACCGAGGTGCCTGTGTGTGTCGGATTCGGCGTCTCAAATCCTGAACAGGCAGCCACGGTTGCAAGCATGGCCGATGGGGTGGTGGTGGGTAGCGCGATCGTGAAATTGATCGAGAAAAACGGGCGCAGCATGGATCTTTCCCAGCAGCTTGAGGCCTTCGTCAAACCCCTGGTGGACGCTGTCCACGCCCTTTGAGTGAAGGTTTCGAAGCCGACAGCAACGGTCTGAGAAGCGGAGAGCGAGCCTCAGACAGCAATCTCGGCTTTGATAGCGGGATGGGGGGAGTAACCCTCGAGAGTGAAGTCTTCGTAGCTGAAGCCAAAAAGGTCTTTCACATCAGGATTCAACCGCATGGTGGGCAGGGGACGTGGCTCGCGGCTCAACTGGAGCCGGGCCTGGTCGAGGTGGTTCTTGTAGAGATGAAGGTCGCCGAAGGTGTGCACGAATTCACCAGGCCGCAGGTCACAAACCTGGGCCATCATGAGCACAAGCAGGCTGTAGCTGGCGATGTTGAAGGGAACGCCCAGGAACAAATCCGCGCTGCGCTGGTAGAGCTGGCAACTCAGGCGCCCGTCCGCGACAAAGAACTGAAACAGGCAGTGGCAAGGCGGCAGCGCCATTTCATCGATGTAGGGCACGTTCCAGGCGCTGACGATGTGGCGGCGGCTGTAGGGATTTGTTTTTAGGCTATGGATGACCTTGCTGATTTGATCCACAGGCTCAGCTTCGGGGGTGCCCTGCCAGCGGCGCCATTGCGCGCCATACACAGGACCTAGCTCACCGTTTTCATCGGCCCATTCATCCCAGATCGTGACTTTGTTCTCATGAAGGTAGCGAATGTTGGTGTCGCCTTTCAGGAACCAGAGCAGCTCATGAATGATGCTGCGCAGGTGCAGTTTTTTGGTCGTCACAAGGGGGAAGGTCTCGCTCAGGTCGTAGCGGCTCTGTTCCCCAAAGATGGAGTAGGCTCCCGTGCCTGTTCGATCCTCGCGGTAGGAGCCATGATTGAGCACCTTGCGAAGGAGGCGGTGATATTCTTCCATGAGGAGGTGGGTTGCAGATTTAGGCGACCGCCGCGGACAGCTGCTTCATGGCTTCACGGGCATCAGGCTGGCCGAAAAAAGAGGTGCCGCAGACAAACAGATTGGCGCCGTGCTTTTTCGCGATGGGGGCGGTGTTGGCATAAATGCCACCATCCACCTCCAGGTGATACTTGAGCCCGTGCTGGTCTCGATAATCCCGAGCTGCAGCGAGTTTTGGCATGGTTTCTTTTTCCATGAAGGGCTGACCGCCGAAGCCTGGCACAACGGTCATGATGAGCAGCAGGTCGATGTGTTCCAGGTAGGGCAAGGCAGCCTCAAAGGGGGTAGCGGGATGCAGGGCGAGTCCGCAGTGCTTGCCAGCGTCTCGAATGCGCTTCAGCGTCTCGGCCACAGAGGTTTGGTAATTCGCTTCGACATGGATGGTGATGTTGTCAGCTCCTGCCTTCAAAAAGCGTTCCAAGTAATGGTCAGCGCGGTGGATCATGAGATGCACATCCAAATACATCGGTGTGCACTGGCGGACGGTGCTGACCATTTGTGGGCCGAAGGAAATGTTGTCCACAAAAGCTCCATCCATCACATCCAGGTGTAGCCAACGTGCGCCTGCCTGTTCAGCCCGGGAGACCTCAGCACCGACTTTGGACCAATCTGCAGCAAGGAGGGAGGGCAGGATGAGTGGGGTGTGGTGGGTGGCGTTTTCCATCGCGGCGGATGAAGCCTTTGATGGGCTGGCACGCAAACGAGAAATCACCGCTTCCGCCTAGCTTTCCTCATTCGGCACCGAAGAAACCACCGAGTTTTCGGATGCGTGTCGGGTGGCGCAGCTTGCGCAGGGCCTTGGCTTCGATCTGGCGGATGCGCTCGCGAGTGACGCGGAATTGCTTGCCCACTTCCTCCAGCGTCCGGCCTGCACCGTCCACAAGACCAAATCGCTGCTCCAGCACTTCGCGTTCTCGGGCGCTCAAGGTGTCGAGCACGTCCTTCAGCTTGTCCCGCAGCAGGTTCATGGCTGTGAGCTCCATCGGGTCCCGTGCTTCTTTGTCTTCAATGAAATCGCCGAACTCAGTGTCACCTTCGTTGTCGCCGACTTTGGCCTGCATGGAGACTGGCGTTTGAGCCATGCGCAGCACGGCATTCACGCGTTCGACAGGCAAGTGAATCTCGTCGGCGATTTCTTCAGGCGTCGGATCGCGCCCGAGCTCCTGGACCAGCTGCTTGTGCACGCGCATCAGTTTGTTGATCGTCTCGATCATGTGCACGGGGATGCGAATCGTGCGCGCTTGGTCGGCGATGCTGCGGGTGATGGCTTGTCGAATCCACCAGGTGGCATAGGTGGAGAATTTGTAGCCACGGCGGTATTCGAATTTCTCCACAGCACGCATCAGGCCCATGTTGCCTTCTTGGATGAGGTCCAGGAAAGAGAGGCCGCGATTGGTGTATTTCTTGGCGATGGAAATAACGAGTCGCAGGTTCGCTTCGATCATTTCCGTCTTCGCACGCGTGGCCTCAGTCACGCAGCGGCGGATGTCCAAGACGTTCTTTTTGAAATCTTCAGCGCTGAGCCAAGCTTCGCTTTCAAAGGCCTCCAGGGCTTTGCGGGGCTCTTGGCGTCGAGGGTGGGCCGTGATTTCTGCCTCAAGGGTCTGTAGCTCCACCAGCTTCTTCTCCATGAGCGCGGTGAAGTCTTCCGTGATCTTCTGCTTGAAGAAAAACTTGGCGCAAAGCTTGAAGTAAGCAGCGCGGGCATCCTCAAACGCCGTGTGGGCAGCCGCTTTTTTCTTCTCCGCGACAGTGGCGCGAGTCTTGTTCAGATCACCGCACTTTTTCAGCTGATCCTGGGCCTGCTGGATGAGTTGACTTAGCTTCTTGAAGTAAAGGTCACGTTCTTCGAACTTGCGATCAATGACGAGTCGATCAAAGCGCTCGCGGCCAGCTTCGAGGTTCTGTGCATTCGTCAGGTAGGCACTGGCTACAAAGCCGGTGCGATGCAGCGTGTCGATCAGAGCTGTCTCGGCGGTTTCGATGCGCTTGGAGATTTCGATTTCCTGCTCGCGCGTCAGCAGGGGCACTTGGCCCATCTGGCGCAGATACATGCGCACCGGATCGTCCAGGCTGTCCAGCTTCACGGACTCGTCCTTGGCATTCGCAGAACCGGAGCTTTTGGCAGTTCCGGGCACGGGCGGCAGCACGCTGCTGTCGGCAGAGTCGGTGATGCGAATTTCCAGCGAGCGCAGTCGGATGATGACTTCCTCGATCAAATCTGGGGTGACCAGCCCGGCAGGCAGAGCATCATTCAGGTCGTCCCAGGTCAGATGGTCTTGGTCTTTGGCTTGGCGGATCAAGCCACGGATGCGGGACTGGATCTCAGGAGAGTTGATGTCATTGACGATCGGGGCCGTGACAACGACCTCGGTGTTTTTCCGGGGTCTTCCGCGTCCACGCTTCACCAGCAGGCCATCGGCAGTGATCAGGGGCTGAGCGGCTGGCTTTTCTGCCACCGGATGCTTGCGCGGTCTTCCGCGTCCACGCTTCACAGGAGGCTGGGCGGCAGCAGCAGTGGCAGCCATGGACTCAGAGGCCTTGCTCTCTGATTTGGCAGAGCTGGCCTTGCTGCTTTTGGAGGTAGGTGATTTTTTCGGACGCACGGCCATAGGCTGCCGCTGGAGGGGGGCTGCATGTCGGGAGGATGCAACCGCCGTGAGGGGGAGACGAAAGGAGGGGGCGCGGATTATCAGGTGAGGGCGCGTGTGGTCAAGATGTTCTTGAGGCTCAATGCATCGCGTCGGTGCGGCTGTGCGGGTGGGGATTTGGCAAAATCTAGTCTGGGACAGGCCTGCGTCCTGGGGTATAGACTGCGCTTGCATGTCGATGACGGAACGCGCTCCTGCTGTGCCTGCCTGGGTGGAACTACTGGCGGACTTTCTTTCTACCCACGAGGGGGTGGAGGCCATCCGTGTGGATGCAGCTGCGCGTCAGGTGCGGCTCGCCACCCTAGGCCCTGTGGATCCCACGGCGCTCCAGGCGCAGTTGAATGAGGTGCTGCGCCAGCTGGAAGAAGCCGCCCCAGCCATGCCAGTGCGCAGTGCATCGCCCTCGGGCCTGAGTTTGTCCCACGAGCAGGGCCTGATCACCCTGGCCAAGCCTGCCTGCCCGACGGCTCCTAGGTTCTGGAAGTGGCGTGAGTTCGAGTGGCCGGAGGCGGAGGCCATGGAGCGCCAAAGTGAGGCCGAGTGGCGCGCGCTGGCGGTGCAGGCTGCTCTCTGCGGTGCGGCTTTGTTCGCTGCTTGGCTGATCGAGCGCAGCTGGCCTGATGTGCCTCGCCTTTGGGTGCGGGCATTGTTTGCCCTATCGCTCATCAGTGGTGGCTGGGATGCTGCAAAAGACGCCTGGGAAAATCTGCGCGAACGGCGTCTTGATGTGCATTTTTTGATGCTGGCTGTGGCAGCCGGTGCGGTCGCTGTGGGGGCTTGGGGGGAGGGCGCTCTGCTGCTCTTCCTTTTCTCCACCTCAGGCGCTCTGGAGCATTATGTGCTGCACCGCACACACCGGGAGATTCATGCGTTGACTCAGGCCGCGCCGAAGCTGGCACGGGTGGTTTTGCCCGATGGCAGCACGGAGGACAGAGCCGTCAGCCTGCTGCGTCCGGGTGATCTTGTGCAGGTCCGCCCCGCTGAGCTATTCCCTGTGGATGCAAAGGTGACTCAGGGTGAGACAGCAGCAGATGAGGCGACTCTGACGGGGGAGTCGGTGCCGGTGGACAAGGGCATCGGGGCCACGGTTTATGGTGGCACTTTGAATCTCTGGGGCTTGGTTCAGGCGCAGGTGGAGCGGCCCGCTACTCAGAGCGCATTGGCACGGATCATCCATCTCATTCAGACGGCGCAGCAGATGCGCGCTCCTAGCCAGCGCTTCACGGATCGCTTTGGCACAGGCTACACGCTGGCCACGCTGGGCCTCGTCCTGTGCATGTTTTTGATCTGGTGGCTGGTTCTGAAGGTGCCGGCTTTCTCTGCCGAGCCCGGGGAGACCTCGGCCTTTTATCGGGCGATGACTCTGCTGGTGGTGATGAGCCCCTGCGCGCTGGTCCTGTCCATCCCCTCTGCCATCCTGGCTGCCATCGCCTGGGGGGCTCGGCGTGGGATTCTCTTTCGTGGCGGTGCCGCGATCGAAAAGCTCGGCGAGGTCGATACCGTGGCGATGGACAAAACCGGCACGCTGACGGAGGGCAATCTTCGAGTCACGGCGGTGGAAAGTTTTCCTCCTGGCCAGGAAAAAGAAGTGCTGCGATTGGCGGCAACGCTGGATGCGCATTCGAATCATCCCATCGCTCGTGCGATTACCCACTTTGCTCAGGCTGAGGGGCTGACGGTGGGCGAGGTCACAGGTATGCAGTCCCTGCCAGGCATGGGCCTGCGTGGGGTCACGGATCGCGGCCTGACCTACGCAGGCCGTCGCGAGCTGATCCAGCAGGGTGATTTTGCCCGATGGCTGAAAGACGTGCCTGATGCCGCCCTGGGCCTGACAGAGGTGTGGCTGCTAAACGCGGCGGTCATGGGGCGCCTGCTCTTGCGGGATGAGATCCGCCCAGGCAGTCGTGCAGTGCTGAAAAAACTAGCTCAAGAAGGGCTGACCACACTGATGCTTACGGGAGATCGCCGTGCTGCAGCCGTGCATGTGGCTCGCGATTTGGGGGTCACGGATGTGCGCGCTGGCCTCCATCCAGAGGATAAAGTCGCGGTCATTCAGGAACTGACCCGCCAGGGGCACCGAGTCGCTATGGTGGGAGACGGGGTCAATGACGCGCCAAGTCTCGCTGCCGCTCATGTCAGTCTGGCCATGGGCGCAAGAGGCAGCGATGCAGCGCTGGAGCAGGCCGATGTCGTGCTGATGCAGGACAAGATCGAAAAGCTGCTGTCCGCGCGTCACATCAGCCTGCGTGCTCGGGCCATCATTCGGCAAAATTTGGTCATTTCGCTTGGCTCGGTGGCCATCATGGCCCTGGCTGCTTTGGCAGGCATTGTGCCATTGACCCTCGGCGTTTTGACGCATGAGGGCAGCACGGTGCTGGTATGCCTGAATAGCCTCCGTCTGCTCTTTGTTCGTGAGCCAGCGAGCATCACGGCGGAGCCACAGGCCAGCCCAGTTGATTGAGCTGCTCCTTTTGGCTGGGGGACCAGGCCGTGGCATTGGCATAAATTTGCCGCCGCGCGGCTTCGCGTACCGCTTTCTCCATCACGGATCGGGCTCCGGCTACGTTTTCCCAGAGCTCTAAGGTATCGCTGTCCGCGCGGATGGATGCCAGCAGCGCTGGCAGTTCCGACTGCATGGTTTTGTCGTCCGGTGGGTCCAGGTGCAGCCAGATCAGCAGGCGCAGGCGGCGGGGATCCTCAGCCGTTAGCTCAGGCGTTTCTCCCTTCAGCAGGGCTTGGTTCTCTGCCCAGGTGCCGCGTTGCACGCGAGACCACAGGGCTTTCAGATCGTCACTGCCAGCCTGAATGCGCGTGAGCTGCTCCTGCACCCAGTTCAGATTCGCTTGGTTGGCAGGAAGGGTAAGGGGGACTGCAGTGCTTGGGGGGGCTGCTGTGCCAGGCTCGGTATTGCCCTTCAGGCTGGTTTTTTTCAGATCGTAGGGGCTGATGGCAATGACGACCGCGAGTGCGGCCGCTCCGACGAGACCTCCTAGGAAGAAAGGCCAAGCATTCATCACCATCACCTGCGGCTCATTCGTGCGCGGGGCAGGGGAAGGTGCGCTGCCTTCTGACAGCGCTGAGGCATGAGCCTGCGGCATGGCACTAGCATCTTCATTTTCAGAAGAAACCCGACCCTTCGGTAGCGTGGAGGCCAGCTCGGGATGCCGCTGCTCATAAAGCTCGCGCAAGGCAGCGCGCTCAGTCGCCAGTTGCACGGCGATTTGCCACCAGGAAGAAGGAACGATGGACTGAAACAGCTCCATGCCTTCTTGGCCAGGCCTGAGATGGTCGGCCAATTCTTGCAGCGCCGCACGTTCGGCCGGGCTGTCCCAGGTCCAAGCGGTGCGCCGACGGCGTAGGCGATGGTTCCAGAGCTCGCGCACCTCTTGGCTACTGCCACGCAGGATGCGACCTGCTGCCATCCACAGCCGTGCTTCGGCCAGACTTTCCTGATGCTCTTCTTCGACCTGCGGCTCGGCTAGATTCAGCATCTGCTCGGCGCGGGGATAGCGTGTGATGGCGAGTGAGCTCGCTAGCGCCAGCATCAGATGCACCACTTCCGGGTTGTGCATCTTTCCATGCGTCGCTGCGAGTGCTTCCGACAGCTTGCTCAGCCGTGCCGCATCGGCTGCGGCTGCCCACTCGAAGGCCACGATCGTCGTCAAGGTCTGCTGACCTGAGGCCAGCTCGATGATCAGATCGGGCACCCGTGTCATCGCCGCCAGCATCGCTTCGCGACCTTCAAAGAGCTCCGCCAGAAACTCACTGGCGGGGCCAGCCCACTCCGGTTTCACGTAGGCGCGGCTGCAAAAGTCCGCAAAACATTTGTCCACTGGCTGACCCGCCTGGAGAGCGGACTCCAGCGCCTGGGCGGGAGCCAAAAGCTCAGCAGGAAAGTTAGAGTCAGGAGTGGGGGCGGGAGTTCCCTCGGGCATTCTGTTAGCTCTAGGCTGTCTTTGGGAACTGGCAAGAGGCGTATCATCCCAGGCTTCGCATTGCAGCATTCCGCCTTAGCTCATGGCTTTCACTGCCAAGAGTGAAAGACAGCTCGCTTCGTCCACGCCTTGTCTCTTTCCTATCTTGTCATGAACCTGCTTCGCGATCTTCACGCTGAACACACCCGCTACCTGACCCGTCGTTGGTTTTTCAAAGAGTGCAGAGTGGGCATGGCCACGCTGGCTGCCCTGGATCTCATGCGCGCTCAGGGGGCCAGCCTGCCTGCGAGCCCGCTGGCGCAGAAAAAGCCTCACCACAGCGCACGTGCCAAGCGGGTGATCTATCTCTTCATGGGGGGTGCACCGAGCCACCTGGAGCTTTTTGATCACAAGCCCGAACTCGCCAAGTGGGATGGCCAGCTCCCCCCCGCAGATCTTTTGAAAGGCTACCGCGCGGCTTTCATCAACCCGAATAGCAAGCTCTTGAAGCCAAAATTCAAATTTGCCCGCCATGGGCAGAGCGGTGCTGAGCTGAGCGAGCTACTGCCGCACACAGCCAAGGTTGCCGATGATCTCACCATCGTCCGTTCCATGAAAACGGATGCTTTCAACCATGCCCCCGCGCAGATCCTGATGAGCACGGGCTCGCAGATTTTTGGTCGCCCGAGCTTTGGGGCCTGGACGCTCTATGGGCTGGGCACAGAAAACCAAGACCTGCCCGGTTATGTCGTGCTGCAAAGTGGCCAAAAAGGTGCCAGTGGCGGCCTTTCGAACTTTGGCTGTGGCTTTCTGCCCACCGTGTATCAAGGCGTGCCCTTCCGCAGCAGTGGCGAGCCCGTGCTCTACCTGAGCAACCCTCAGGGCATCACCCCTGAAGCTCAGCGGCAAACGCTCGATGCCCTAAAGCAGCTCAATGAAGAACGGCTCTCAGTGATGGGCGATCCTGAAATCGCGGCTCGCATCAATAGCTTTGAGCTTGCCTATCGCATGCAGCACACCGCCCCAGAGATCATGGACATCGCGCAAGAGCCGCAGCACATCCTCGATCTTTATGGCGCGAAGCCCGGTCAGGCATCCTTTGCCAACAATTGCCTGCTCGCCCGTCGTCTGCTGGAGCGCGGCGTGCGCTTCGTGCAGCTGTTTCACGAGGCCTGGGATCATCATGGGGGACTTGTGGGTGGTCTAAAGCAACAATGTGCCCTCACCGATCAGGCCAGTGCCGCGTTGGTTCATGATTTGAAGCAGCGAGGCCTGCTGGAGGACACGCTCGTCATCTGGGGGGGCGAGTTTGGCCGAACGCCGATGGTCCAGGGCGGCAGTGATGGTCGTGACCACCACCCGAATGCCTTCACCATGTGGTTCGCCGGTGGCGGCATGAAGCCGGGCCTCACGCTCGGTGAGAGCGATGAGTTCGGCTTCAATGTCACCCAAGACCCTGTCCACGTCCATGACCTGCACGCCACTCTGCTGCATCTGCTCGGCTTTGATCACACGAAGCTAGCGGTGAAGTTCCAAGGCCTCGACATGCGCCTGACCAATGTTCATGGGGAGCTCGTGACGAAGCTGCTGGCGTAAACCTGGATGCCGAAGTTCCACGGGGCAGGAATGCACCGCTTACTGGGCATGGCGAAATCCAGGTAAATTCCAGCTAAGGCTGGGGTGAAACAAGGATATGAGTAACCAAGCCCGATCCCCCTGAGGCGTGGGGGACTTTCACAGCTCAGGGGTGGCAAAGCGCTTCGTGAAAGCTCTCGCTTCAGGAAGCTAGGGCAGGAGCTTCCGGAATGTCATCCACGGCTGAAGATTCATCTTCCGCATGATGCGCTTCTTCCGCAGCGACTTCAGCCTCCAGCTGGAGTTCTTCCTGGACAGCGGGGGTAGCTTTTTTGCGTCGTGCTTCGCTGCCGTCCTCACTGGTCATGCGCACGCCCACAGGTTTCGACACACCAAACTCCTGCATGGTGACGCCGTAGATAACATCCGCACGGCCCATGGTGCGCTTGTTGTGGGTGACGATGATGAACTGGGAGTTGTCGATGAAGTTGTCCAGCATCTTGAGAAAGCGAGAGATGTTCGACTCATCCAGAGGAGCGTCGAGCTCATCCAACACACAGAAGGGACTCGGCTTCACTTGGTAAATGGAGAAGAGCAGAGCCACCGCAGTCATGCTGCGTTCGCCGCCGGAAAGAAGCGTGATGGTCTGTAGCTTTTTGCCGGGTGGTTTGGCGATGATGTCGATGCCAGACTCCAGCGGATCGCCTTCGTCGATGAGCATGAGATCGGCCTTGGCCGTAGGGCCAAAGAGTTCGCGGAAGTTGTTCTGAAAGTTGATCCGAACCTGCTGAAAGGTCTCGGAGAACATGGTCTTCGTCGTCTCGTTGATCTTCGCGATGACCTCGAGAAGCTCTTCCTTCGACTTCACCAGGTCGTTGTATTGGTTTTCCAGGAAGTTGTGCCGCTCTTCCAGTTCTTCGAATTCCTGGATGGCATCGAGATTGACGGGGCCGATGCTTTCTAGCTTTTGCCGCAGTTCTCCCACGATCTCAGTCACGAAATCCCAATCGGGATGCCCCTCTTCACCGGGCAAGGTCATGGCTTCATCGAGATCGACTTCCTCTTTGCCCAAGGTGGATGCAGCCACTTCGCTGACATCGCTGGCGTCGGAGGACTCGTTCACGTCTGCTGTAGCGGCACTGGCAGCTTCAGCTTTTCTGCCACGGCTGCGACTGCGCTTTTGCTCATCAATCGTGAGCATCAGCGCATGGTAGTCAGGTTCAAAAGCGCTGATGTGGAAATTGTAGCGCTCTTGGACTTGGTTCACCAGATTCTCCAGGCGCAAATCGACGCGCGTGAGCTGCACTTCGATGCGGTTGCGGCTTTCGGTCAGGCCCTGGGTCTGCTGCCGCAGTTGGACGAGCTGGCTTTCCAAAGCATTGACGCGCTCAAAGGCGGCAGCGCGTTCTTCAGTGCGGCCCTGAAGGTGATCTTCAATCGCGGCGATGGCTGCACGCTGGCCTTCCACCTGCTCAGCGAAGCGCGCGTTTTCAGCCATGCTTTGCTCAATGCGACCTCGCCACGCAGCCATCTCGTTTTCAAAACGATGAATGCTGTTTTCTAGCTCATGAAGGCGGCTCGCCATCGGGGCCTTTTGCCGTTCGATGGCATGGAGGCTATTTTGTTCCAGGGCGAGGGCATTGCGCAGCTCGCTAAGGCGCTCTTGGGATTCCAGCTCACGTCGCAGGAAAGCTTCCATCTCGACTTCGAGCTGTTGCTCATGCTCGCGTGCACCTTCGAGCTGCTCACGGGCGACTTTGGCCTCTTCTTGCTGCCACTGGATTTGGGCTTCGGCGGCTTGGATGCGGTTGGCGATTTGGTTTTGATCCCACTCGACGCTTTCCAGCTTGGTGACGGCCTGTTGAAGCGCGCGCTGGACGACGGTAACCTGACCGCTGAGCTGAGAATATTCTTCGCGTGAGCGCTGCGATTGCTCGCGTATGGCCACTTCTTCTCGCTGCATGTCTTCCAGCTGATGCCGCAGGTTTTCGGCAGCCTCTTCTTTTTCTAGGAGCTGATACTCCAGCCCTTCGAGTTCGCCTTTGAGGGTGCGAACTTCCGCCTCACGACGAAGTGTGGAAGCACCTTCTTCCTTCGTGGCACCGCCATGGATGATGCCATCAGCCCCAATGAATTCGCCTTTCATCGTGGCCACAGAGACATCCCGCAGAGTCCGCTTCATTCGTAGCGCGGTGTGCAGATCCTCGACAATCAGCACATTGCCCAGCAGTCGATCGGTGATGTCTTGCACGCCGGGTTTTGCTCGTACCTTGTCGATGGCCCAGGCGATGCATCCTTCCGGCACGAGCTGGCGATCAGGCTGAGGCCGCATGGTTAGGAAATCAGCGGGCAGAAGAGCTGCTTTGCCTAACTTTTGTTCGGCCAATCGATCCAAAATTTGTCCAGCTAGCTCACTGTCGGTCAGCAGCACAGCTTGCAAATGATCGCGCAGGGCAGCCTCAATCGGGGTGATGAATTGCGGTTCGACCTCCATGGAGGAAGCCAAGATGCCACGAATGCCCACGGAGAACACCTCAGGGCGATCCAGGCCCTTGAGCACTTGTTGGGTGCCTTCGGCGAGTCCCTCGCCATTTTTTAGCAGTTGCTCGATGATCTCAATGCGGCTGCGTCGTTGGGTCACTGCACGTTGCAGCTCATTCAACTGCTCCATGAGTTCATCTCGTTGGCGGCGCTTCTCCACGATGTCTCGCGCGCAGGTCTTGGCTCGTTCCTCTAGGTCATTGCGATTGTGCTCCAGCTCGGCCAGCATTTGCTGGAGATGGTCAAATTCTACCTGACTGGCAGCTTTGGCCTGGGCAGCGTTTTGCAAGTCATGCGCCAGGGTGTCATGGCGCTGCCGGTCATTCGAGATTTGACCATTGAGGCTTTGCACTCGGGAGTCCGAGGCTGCGATTTGCCCTTCGAACTGGCGGATCATCTCGCGCACCGCACGGCGATCTTCATCGAGACGACTGCGATCTGGCACGATGCTATTGTGCAGCGTCAGATGTTCGTTCAGCGCCTGCTGGCGGGTCTCGATCGTCGAACGCAGGAGATCCATCTGTTCATCGGCGCTCAGAAGTTCGCGGCGTTGCTGCTCTAGGGTTTCGCGTCCTTGCTCGATCTGCTCCTCATTCTGGCGAATGCGCATCTGTAGCTCTTCATTGCGCTCATGGTTGAAGCCGATGCGTCCTTCTGCACTCTGCACTTGGCTTCGCAACTCCTGCATTTGACCGCGGAGCTGGTTGATCTGGGATTCGATGCTGTGGTAAGCCTCTCTTGTCTCCAAGGCTTCATGTTCCGCCGCTTGCAGGCGACCCTGCACTGAGTCTAACTGCTCAGTGATCATGCGGACGTGATTTTCCGCTTCCGACTTTTCTGCACTGAAATCGACGTAATGCTTGTGTGCGAGGTGGGTGTCCAGCATCCTTGAGTCGTCCAGCAGCAGTTGGTAGCGCCTTGCTTTGGCGGCCTGCCTTTGCAGCGAGCCCATCTGGCGCTTGACCTCAGCAATGACGTCTTGAACGCGCAGCAGGTTCGCCTCGGTGTATTCCAGCTTTCTCAGTGCCTCGCGTTTCTGTCCTTTGAATTTGGTAATGCCTGCGGCCTCCTCGAAGACGGTGCGCCGATCTTCTGGTTTCGAACTCAGCAGCATGTCGATCTGGCCCTGAGCCATGATGGAGTAGGCCGCACGGCCAACGCCAGTGCCGGCGAAGAGGTCGTGGATGTCTTTGAGTCGGCATACGGTGCCATTCAGACGATATTCGCTGCGGCCATCACGGAAGACTCGGCGGCAAATGGCGACCTCATTGTAATCCACGCTCAGAGATTGCTCACAGTCGGCCATGACCAGCGTCACCTCGGCCATGCCGACGGGTTTGCGCTTGTCAGTGCCGTTGAAAATGACATCGGCCATTTCCTCGCCCCGCAGGGCTTTGGCAGAGGTTTCTCCCAATACCCAGCGAATGGCATCGACGACGTTGGATTTGCCACAGCCATTCGGCCCGACGATGCCAGTGACGCCTTTGTGGAATTCAAAATTCGTCTTGTCCGCGAAGGACTTGAAGCCGTGGATGGTTAAGGTTTTGAGGTACATGGCTTGAGGGAACGAGAATGACGATCCAAGCATTGACCGAATTTCGGTCGAGGAGGGCAAGCGCTAAGGCTTTGTTTTCCCTCATCTTGGGGTTGTTTAAGTAGTCTTAAACAAGATATGGGATTTTAAGAGCTACTTTGTCTGTGAATAAGGCTTCAGGCTGTGAAGAAGTTCAGAGTTGTCTATGCGTGTGTTTGCCGACTGACAAATTTCTTCTTGCCGGAGCATTCTCAGCCGCCGATTTCACCTGCTCCTCTTTTATGCCGAAGCCTTCCCCGCAAGCCCGCCAGAACCGTCACGTCTCTTCTACTGCTGGGATGCCTCAGGTGCATGAGGAGGATGACCTTTCAGCGCTTTTGGCAGACAAGACAGACCCTTTGGTGCTGATTCTCGACTGCATTCAGGACCCTCACAATCTGGGGGCCTGTTTGCGCACTGCCGATGCGGCGGGCTGTGCCTGCGTCGTCATGCCCAAGGACAAAACCGCGCCGATCAGTGAGACGGTGGTGCGGGTTTCCTGTGGTGGGGCACACAGTGTGCCACTGGTGCGTGTGACAAACCTAGCTCGCGCGATGGAACGGCTGAAAGAACTTGGAGTCTGGATCGTCGGCACCGCTGATGAAGCGACGCAATCGCTTTACGAAATCGACCTGAAAGGTCCAATCGCGATTGTCATGGGTGCTGAGGGCGAAGGGATGCGCCGCCTCACCGGGGAGTTGTGTGATTTCTTGGCAAGGATCCCGATGGGGAAGGGAAGTCATGTGCCGTGCCTCAATGTCTCCGTGGCGACAGGGGTGTGCTTGTTTGAAGCCGTGCGTCAACGTCAGCCCAAAGCACCTGCTGCTGCGAAAGTTCCGCGATTGGGTTGAAGGCCGGTAGCTGTGATGGGCACAGAATAGCTGAATTCGATCACCTTGAGCGATAGATGGAATCGCTCTTTAGCCCTGCGGATGATCCTCCAAAGTCGCTGATGAGTTTTTGAAAGGCGGAGCCCAGCTCCAAGACATCTGCACCAAGGGTGAAGACACGAGTGCCTTCCGCGAGGACTTCATCTTTCTGACCATACAGTGAGGCGACTGCGGGATACTTTCCGTGCTTCAGGGCTGCGGCAGCGACTTTTTTTCGTGCTGCGACGACCTCTGGGTGTGTGGCTTGGCCCAGTTTGCCAATCCGATGGCTAAAGTCTCCTGCACCGAAAAGCAGCATGTCAAAGCCTGGTACAGCCGCAATCTCATCGACTTTCTCCAGAGCCTCTGGACTTTCAATCTGAAGAATAACGAACTTTTCTGTATTGCAATGCTTGGCGTAGTCGGCGAGGGAAACTTGGCAAAAAAGTCCATCCATGTTGCCTGCATCTAGTGCTTTTTTTCCCAGTGGGTGGCATCTCACCATCTCGACGACATGCTGAGCTTCTTCTGCGCTCGTTACGTGTGGCACCATGATGCCTGTAGCATCGCATTCAAAGGGCTTCACATACTCGCTGTAGCCGCCTTTGTTCACTCGCACGATGGTGTCTAAGTCATGCAGTTTTGCTGCACGGATTTGATGCTCCAGATTTAACCAATCGTTAGGCACGTGTTCATTGCACAGCCAGACGGCAGACGCACCTGCGAGTCCTGCGAGTTCGACGATTCGTGGATCGCTCAGATTGAGCTTCAGGACAGTGCTGTTGTGTCCTTGGCGCAGTTCGCGAAGGATTCGAGAGGGACGAAGTTGGGGCATAGAGGATAAGACAGGCTAGCTTGACGAACGTCATTTTGGCAAAATTGCAGCACAAGAGCCGTCGAATGATTTTTCGGAGGTCCGCACTGCTGCATCATACCTTTTTTCAAAAGGACAACTAGGTGAAGTGCTCGGGATGCACCTGGGGTAAAGCTGCGAAGTTGCTTGGGGTGCTGTTCAGAATAACACTCAAAAATATCAACAAAACTTGAATATAGAGCTGGAGTTGAGCGTTCGATAAGTTACAATCTGTTCCGTAATTGCCATGAATTCCCAGCATTTTTACTTTTTGGAGCAAGAGAGTTTTGCCCGCTCCCGGACCCAAATTCGGGTGCATTGGTTTGATTATGCCTTTTTGACCGCTGCTTTGCTATTCATCTGCATCGGCGCCTTGGTTGCACTGGACATGGGGTCTTCCTATCAAGCAGGTCAACAATCTTGGGTTCAGCACCTGATTCATACGGTGCAAGAGTGGCAGCCGGTGGTTTGGGAACGTCTCTGCACGGGGGTGATGCTCTTTTTGGCAAGTGTGGTGAATTCAGCTCTGATGGTGGCTTTGATTCAAATCATGCGCCATTTGGATCGTCACTTGAGCCGTAGCCGTCAGCGTCGTTGGCAAGGTTGCGGTGTTGCTAAGATCCAGGTTTCTTCGAGACCTCGCTCAAACAAGCCTTCTGCCGCTATGCGTCCTGCACAATCGGCTGCCATCTCCGGCTTTCTGCTCAATCCGCTAATCCGCTGATTTTCGAGGCTGGATTCTGCAATGTCACTGGCGCGGAGCAATGATGATGCTAACGCGCGGTCACCATGCCTGAAACCCCGCCCCATGCTCTTGAACAAGCGCCACCAGCTTTTGATGTCAGTGCTGTTGAGACACCAGCCTTTGTCGTTGATCTTGAGTTGTTGAGGGGAAATCTGGAGAAACTAGCCAGTGTTCAAGAGCGGTCTGGTGCCAAGATCCTTTTGGCCCTCAAAGGGTTTGCGATGTTCAGCACCTTTGATCTCGTGCGGCAATACCTGCATGGCTGTTGCGCCAGTGGGTTGCATGAAACCTTGCTCGCTCATGAAGAGTTTCGTAAGGAAGTTCATGTTTATGCGCCTGCATTCAAAGAGGCCGAAATGGCACAAATCATCCCAATAGCGCATCACATTAGCTTCAATTCGCCATCCCAGTGGAGGCGTTGGCGGCCCATGATCGAAGCAGCGCGTGCTGCGGGTCTGCCAGCACCGAGCCCAGGCCTGCGGGTCAATCCTGAGCACAGCGAGGTCGAAGTCAGCCTTTACGATCCCGGTTCTCCCTGCTGCCGACTTGGCACTCGAATGGCTGCCTTGCAGGAGGAAGATCTCGAAGGCCTGGAAGGATTGCACTTTCATGCCCTGTGCGAGCAGGACAGCGATGTGCTGGAGCGCACCTTAGCCGCCGTTGAACAGCGTTTTCCGAAGCTTCTGCAACGTGTCAGCTGGGTCAACATGGGGGGCGGGCATCACATCACACGCCGGGATTACGATGTTGAGCGATTGGTTAGGTTGATCTTGGAGTTCAAAAAACGCTGGGGAGACAAAGAGGTTTATCTTGAGCCTGGTGAAGCCGTGGCGCTGAACACGGGATACCTCGTGGCCAGTGTTTTGGATTTTGTGGAAACGGAAGGCATGACGACAGCGATCTTGGACACCTCGGCCAGTGCGCACATGCCAGACACCTTGGAGATGCCTTATCGGGCGCACATTCTTGGATCGGACCTTCCTGGCATTCATGCACACACCTATCGATTGGGTGGCATGACCTGCCTCGCTGGTGATGTGATTGGCGAGTATAGCTTTGCGGAGCCATTGCAGATTGGGCAAAAGCTGGTGTTCACAGACATGGCTCATTACACCATGGTCAAGACCACGACTTTCAATGGTGTGGTGCATCCAGACCTGGATCTTTACGATCCGAAAACGGGTGTTCTGCGGGTGGTTCGCCGCTTGGGGTATGAGGACTTCAAAAGAAAGCTGTCCTAATCTTCAGGGCACCTGCACGTCGGGAGATTTATGCTTCGTTTGTCTTCACTTCTTATGAACACAACGGTTCGTTTTACTTTCCTCGCCGGGCTTGCTGGCTCTTTGCTGATTTCGCTGTCTTGTTCTCAGGCAGAGGAGGGCTTTGTGCCTCTGTTTCAGTCCAACAGCTTGGATGGTTGGGTCAACGCTAACTGCGCGCCAGAGACCTGGAGCATCAAGGACGGTGTCGTCTCCTGCACGGGGTTTCCCACTGGAGCGTTGAGAACCGAGCGCCAGTATGAAAATTTCATTCTCGAAGCCGAGTGGCGACATCTTACGGAGGCTGGAAATTCAGGGATTTTCGTCTGGGGCACACCGATCAGCTCGCCAGGGGTGCCTTTTCTGAGAGGGATCGAAGTTCAAGTCCTCGATCATGGTTACATGAAGCATGCAGATCCCTCCAAGCCCCGCTGGTTCACGACGCATGGCGATGTTTTCCCAATTCATGGAGCCACCATGAAGCCTCATGGAGAGCATAGCGGCATGCGCAGTTTCCCCAGTGAGGAGCGCAGCCTGCCCAGTCCGCAGTGGAACCATTATCGGATCGAGGCCAACGCTGGCCGTATCACTCTGGCTGTGAATGGCAAAATCGTGAGCGGTGGCGATGAGTGCAATTATCGGAAAGGCTACCTTGCGCTGGAATCTGAAGGTGCACCTGTGGAATTCCGCAATGTGCGCATCAAGGAGCTTCCCTCGCAGCAGGTGGCGAAAGAGCAGGTCGCTCCCGAGGATCAAGGCTGGCGGCCGCTCTACACGGGTGTGGATTTTCGAAACTGGCGGGTTCCTGTGACGACAAAAGATCGCTGGCTGGTCAACGATTGGCAAATTCAGTTGAATGCTGGCCAGACCGGATCGGCCTTGTGGTCGGATGAAGATTTCGGTGATGTGGAAGTGATCTGCGATGTGTTTCTGCCCAAGGGGGTGGATTTGGGCAAACCCGCTGCCGGGCTCTGCGTGCGCGGGCATAGCCATCCGCTGGTGATGTTTGGGGCCGGGGGACTTGCTTCCGTGAGTCTGGGTCCAGATCAGGTCAGGCCAGGCGCATGGTATCGTGTCAAAGCCGCTCTGCGAGGTCGCGAAGCGGAGATTGTCATTACAGAAAAGCAGGACCAGAATCCGCAGACATTTCGTGTGGAGTTCGATGCCTCAGCGCGTGGGCGCATCGGACTGGCGGATCTCACGCAGGCAGTGAGCTATGCGAATGTCTTTGTGCGAAGTCTCTAGCATCACTTCTTTTGCTTGTGCGTGGGCTTGGGATTAGCTTCGCGTGATCCATGCCTCAGGCCACTGTAGAAGAATTCATCGACACCTCGGAGTCACGCGAGGAGTTGGTTGCTTTTTTGCACGCGACAGGGCCTTTGGGGCAGCCTTCCGATTGGAGGCTGCGCTTGGCGCATTGGTGGGATGCAAATCCGCACAAGGATCTGCTGTCTAACCGAGGTTTTGTCGTGCGTGAGGCTCAGCGAATGGTCGGTTTTGTGGGGGGCATTCCTCAGGCTTACCGGGTCGGTGGTGATGGTGTGCCTGCTTTGCTAGGCACGACCTTTCGGGTGCTGCCAGGGTATGAGCAATCCGTCGCACGCATCCTGCTGAGCATGCGGCAGCTGGCACAGCGGATTCCCTTCGTTTACACCACACCACTGCGGAGACTTCAGTCCGTGATCCGCAAAATGGGGGCACGGGAGGAGCGGCACACCATCCGGCGCCTCTATCCGACCGGACGTTTAGCGAGAGTCTCTGCCTACGGGCGCTGGCCGTCTCTGGAGTCGCATCGGCAGTGCGTGACGGATCTGCGGAAAGTCAGAGCATTGGCGACGGTTGAGACGGTGGAGTGCCATTTTGCCAAGGCGGTCTCTCTTTCAAACTTAGCCTGGCAGCTCGCTTCTCCGGTGCATCATTTTGCTTTTCTTGGCAGTGTGGATTCGCAGGGTGTGCTGCACAGTTACCTGATTCTGCGTTCGCGGACCGTGATGCGGTTGTTTCCCGCCTGGGAGATTATGGAAAGTTGGACGGCGCGGTCAGATCGGACGGAGCTGCAAGCCTTGGCAGGGCACTTGGCTCTTCATCCTGATGTGCTCGGCAGGCCGCATCATTGGTTATCTTCGGTATCGTTTCCCACAGACCCGACTTGGACTGAAACACAGTCGCTGCTGACGCATCACGAAGAGGTCTGTCACTACTACCTCCTTCCACGTGCGTTGCGCGAGGTTCCGCTCTTTCCTATGCTGGCAGAAGGTGACCTTGTGCTTTGAGCCTTCTTTCGGCTTTCCCTCAGGACACAGCATCAGCCTTCAACTGCCGTTTCATGCGTTCCAGAGCTAAGCTGAGCTCGACTTCTAGCTTTTGCAGTTCTGCCTTCACCGCCTCACGCGTGCGGCCTTCTGGAAGCTCAGCCAAGCGTTCTCGTAGCTGGGCGGCTTGCTTCATGGCTTCGACTTCGGGAGGCAAGATGCCAGCGCTTTTCAGCAGACCAAAACCTGACCTGAGAGCCGAAGGGGCCGCGAAATAGCCATCCAGATCCAAGGGCTGTCCATGCCCAGGCAGGCGCACAGCCACTTCTTGCTCTAGGGATTCCTGAATGCGTGCCTCTGCGAGACAGGCTAGCGGTGAATTCATGAGGCTGAGGATGGGTTTAGGTCACTCCGCCCCTTGTTCGACGCGCATTTTTTGGAAGGGCACGCTTTCCACGACGGCTAGGAACATGTCTTGGAACTTGTAGCCAGCAGCCTTCGTGCGCTCGACGACTTCATGCACGGCGGGTTTGTCGCTGTAGCCGAGGCCGCGCCCGAGCGCAAAAGTAAGGAGGTTTTCAGCTAAATTCCGCGTGAAGTCATCGCACAGATCCTTGGCCAAAATCCCGCGTAGCTCAGCGAGATCCTTGAACTGCTGACCACGCACGAGTTGGCCAGAGGCGTCGATGGGCTTTTTCTTCTCTTCGGTCCGATAGCGGCCAATGGCATCGTAGTTTTCGAACGCGAAGCCGATGGGATCGAGGAAGGCATGACAGCCCGCGCAGGAGGCATTGGCACGATGCTCTGCCAGTTGCTCACGCAGCGTCAGATTGGAGGAGCGCGCCTTTTTCTCATCAAGGGGGGGGACGCCACCAGGGGCTGGGGGCGGTGGGGTGCCCAGGATGTTTTCCAGAAGATACTTGCCGCGTTTGACGGGCGATGTCCGAGTTTGCTCAGAGGTCAGTGTCAGGATGCTGCCATGGGTCAAGATGCCACCGCGCGGTGTGCCTTGCAGGGAGACTTTTTCAAACTTGTCTCCACGAGGTCCTTCGATGTTGTAGTATTTTGCCAAGCGCTTGTCCATGAAGCTGTAATCGGCGTTCAGGAACTCTAGGACGCTGCGGTTCTCCTGCAGGATGTATTGAAAGAAGGTTTGGCTTTCTCGCTTCATGGCCTGGGCAATGCGCCCGTTCCATTCGGGGAAGCGTCTGGTGTCTGGAGAGACGATCTCCATGTCACGCAGTTGCAGCCATTGACCGGCAAAGTTTTCCGTAATGGCATAGCTGCGCCAGTCAGACAGCATGCGCTTGAGCTCTGCCGATAGGTTTTTCCGCAGTTCGTTTTTGGCAGCCAGTTGCAGCAGTCGCTCATCGGGTGGGGAAGACCATAGGAAGTAGGCCAAGCGATTGGCGAGGCTGTATTCGTCGATGTCAGCGATGCCATTCTTGACCGGTCCTGTGGGCTGGGCCGAGACTCGGAACAGAAATGAGGGCGAGACGAGCATCCCTTCCAGCACAAAACGCAGCGCACCGAGAGGCGATTCCCCTTCTTTGACAGCAGCGTTGGCGAGTGCTTTCCACTTCTCGGTTTCATCGGGATGCATGGGCCGACGGAACAGCCGGGTGCCCATTTTCTCCACCAGCGTTGGCAAGTCGGTGGCTTGCACGCCAGCGGGCTTGGCAAGTGGGCCTTCGATCTTAACCTGATGAACCCAGAGGTTGCGGTCCTGCTTGGTGGCTGCGTCCCAGAAATCGTTCATGAACCAAACTTGGAGTTCATGGGAGCCCGCAGGAAGATCGGCCTCGACGTGAAACCACTGGGCAGCCTGATTTTTCGCCGTCACGGCAAAAGCACCCACGGTCTTGCCCGCGATGCGTAGCTCGGCTTTGGCGGGTTCGTCCCCTGCCTGCTGGGCACCGGCTTTCAGGGTGAACTTGTAGCGCCCGGCTTCAGCCAGCTCGACGGCGCGCTTCACGTAGCCACCGCTGGCGAGGACGATGCCCCCCAAGTCCGGTGCGGAGTCACCTTCGCCTTTGGATAAATCTTCGCCAGTGAAGAGCACGGCTGGCAGCGCCACTGGCTTGTCATTCAAAAGCCAGCGCAGGAAGCGACTGCCGCGTGGGGGCAGCAGGCCAAAGGGGCCTTGGACTGTGATTTTGTCCAAGGCGACGTTGCGATCTCTTTTCCCAGCGTCGGGATGAGAGGGATCGGAATGATCGTTCAGAAAGGCGACGCTGATCTTGGATTCACCACCGTTTAGCTGAAGGGTCTTCGTGATCTTTTGCCAGGGGCCTTGCATCTCTTTCCACGGGGTGCGCACGTCGTAGGTTGAGATGTCTTTGCCATTCACACGCAGCCCGATTTTGGCTGCTTCATTGCCGGATTCGGTCGCGGCGACGTGCAGGGTCACGAGGTAGCTGCCGCCCACAGGCACCGTGACTTTCCCAGTCGCTTCCGCTTCGGAGTGGAACCAGCGAATGCCATTGTCTTCGGAGGTTTTGCCTTTGCTGTTCCACAGTTGCCTCGCGCCGAGTTCCACATCCACGTGATCAGGGATGGAGATGTCAAAAGCGTCCTCAGCGACATCGCGGGAGGCGCGCAGGTACTTCTCCATCAGCATGGGGGAGACGCTGAGAACATCGCCGATGTTGTCATAGCCGTAGCCAGTGTCATCTGGGGGGAATTCCTTGGCGGGTCGTGTGTCCACAAACAGCAGGTCACGCACGGTGTTGTTGTATTCCGTGCGGTTCAGGCGACGCGCGGTGACATGGCCGGGCTCGGGTTTGGAGGGATCAAACCAAAACACAGCATCGTCGATCCAGGCCACGATTTCATCACGCTGCTGCAGGCTGGGCTTGTCCTTTTTTTCGGGCGGCATGACGTGCGTGATCAGCTGCTGGCGCACGTGGTCCCACATGACAAAGTCCGACCGCATGGCTGCGTAGTCAGCGTGCTCGTCCAGGAGAAAGTTGCCTTTGTCCACGCCATCGGAATGACAGTCGTAGCAGTACTGTTCCAGCATAGGTTTGATCTTCTTCTCGAATTCTTCTTTGCCACGAGTCGAGAGGTCCTGAGCCAGCGCCGACGAAAGGGCGCAGAACAGCATGGAGGAAAGGTGAAGGCGAACGGTCATCGGGGGGACAAGGAATACGCTGCCAAGCCTCGAAAAATGTCGTCAGACAAGCGGTTTTCCTTGGGGCATTTCGAGCGTTAGTTGCCCACTTGGGCTGGTTTTTGCTGGCTTTCGTGGCCGAAGGGCGTCTCAATGCCACGGAGTTTCCACTTTCTATGAAAATTGCCCTCACCACTCTCTTGTTCGCTGCGTCGATTCAGGCTGCCGATTGGCCTACCTTCCGAGGCGCGAATCGCACCGATGTCTCGGCGGAAACAGGACTCTTGAAAACCTGGCCAGAGTCGGGGCCTAAGCTGCTGTGGATGAACGAAAATGCAGGCCTGGGCTACTCCGGCTATGCCGTCGTTGGAGGGGTGCTTTACACCATGGGTGCCCGCGATGCTGTGGAGTATGTCATCGCTGTGGACATCGCCACAGGGAAGGAAAAGTGGTCCGCTGAAGCTGGCGCGCTATTCACCAATGGCTGGGGCGATGGTCCCCGCGGCACGCCCACGGTGGATGGAGACAAGGTTTATGCCCTGAGCGGGAAGGGGACTCTCGTCTGCCTGAATGCGGCAACAGGTCAGCAGCTCTGGAGCGCTTCCTTGACGGAACTAGGCGGCAAAGTGCCCGGTTGGGGTTACTGCGAGAGCCCCTTGGTGGAAGCTGGGCGTGTGATGGTGACTCCAGGCGGCCCTCAGGGCACGGTGGCTGCTTTTGATCAAGCCACCGGCAAGCTCGTGTGGCAGTCGGCGGAATGGACTGATCCCGCGCAGTACTCCAGCCTCATCGCGGTGAATCACAACAACAGTCGGCAGCTCATCCAGCTCACCATGCAGAGCATTGCTGGACTCAATGCCCAAGATGGCAGCCTGCTGTGGAAGACTGATTTTCCTGGCAAAACAGCCGTCATTCCTACCCCGATCTTCCAGGATGGTCAGGTGTTTGTCGCTGCCGGTTATGGCGTGGGCTGCAAGTCCGTGCGCATCGGGGCTGACAATGCTGTGGAGACGCTCTACGAATCGACCGACATGGTGAATCACCACGGTGGCGTCGTCTTGGTGAAAAATCACCTGTATGGCTACAATGACAAAGGTGGCTGGACCTGCATGGATTTCAAAACCGGCCAAGTGAAGTGGATGGACAAAAAGAGCCTGGGCAAAGGGGCCATCCATTGCGCTGACGGCATGCTCTATCTGCTGGAAGAGCGCACCGGCACGGCTGTGCTGATCGAGGCGAATCCCGAAGGCTGGAAGGAGCACGGGCGCTTCACGCTGAGTCCCCAGACCACGCAGCGGAACCCCAAGGGCATGATTTGGACTCATCCAGTCGTCAGCGGTGGCAAGCTCTTCCTGCGGGATCAGGAGCTTCTCTTCTGCTTCGATGTCACGAAGTCCTGAAGTTGCCCAAAGATTGCTGAACAAACCGTAGCCGGGGCATCGCTGCTCCGGCTTTTTTTGATGATCATGCTGTTGGTCAGGCGGTTGCCTTGCAGGAGGCATCTTCATCTGCTGGCGTCGGGTTAGGCACCAGCAGCGGTGTGTAGCGAGGACGGGCTTTTTCTTTCTTCAATCCACCGACCAACACCACACGCACGGTATCCAAGAGGATCAGCAGGTCAAAAATCACACCCGCGTGCTTCATGTAGTAAAGGTCATACTCCAGCTTGCAGCGAGCGTCTTCCGTCGAGGCTCCATAAGGATAGCAAACCTGAGCCCAGCCTGTGAGACCAGGATGAATCATGTGCCTTTCTTGATAATAGGGAAGGGCTTCGGCCAAAGCTTCGACAAAGGCGGGCTGTTCAGGGCGGGGTCCCACGAAGGACATCTCACCGCGCAGAATGTTGATGAGCTGGGGGATTTCATCAATGCGGTAGCGCCTGAGCAGAGCACCGCCGGGAAACACGCGATTGTCTTTCACCCCGCTGGACCACTGAGGACCATTTTTTTCCGCATCGGTTCTCATGCTGCGTAGCTTCAGAATCTGGAACTTTTTGCCAAAACGCCCCACACGCTCCTGCCGAAAGAAAACCGAACCTTCGGGTGAGAAAAACTTCACCAGCAGAATGCCGAACAGCAGGAAAGGTGACAGCAAGATCAGCAGGACCAGGGAGGTCAGGATGTCGAAGGTGCGCTTCAGCTTGCGGAAATAAAGCTCACGGGGGGAGCTCTCGGAGTGCAGCAGCCATTCGTTCGACACGAGATGCAGCGGCACATACTGTAGGCATTCCTCACAGAGACTGATGAGTGGCATGCAGGCTGTGCCAGAGTAGCGCAGCTGCCGCAGCCAGGGGCGAGCCGTCTCGTCATCCATGCGTGATTCGCAGAAGACGATCCTGTCCAGCCGGTGGCGGGTGATCAATTTCGTTGCGTGCTTCAGTCGGCCAAGCAATTCGCTGCTCGGCGTTGCTCCGCGGACGTCAATGCGACCCACGACTTCAATGCCTCGCGGGGCTAAATCTCGAAAGCGCTGGTATTCGATCAGCTCCTCGGGTGATTCGGCCACAAAGGCCACGCGCACTGGTGCAAAGCGTTGTTTGTGAAACATCAACAGGTGATGCAGCAGCAGGCTGGGCAGGCAGAGCAGAGTGCCGATGGCCATGAAGCCGCGACCAATGCGTGAGCCGAAATCGACATAGCCCACCAAGGTGACAAGCAGGAACGCCACAGCAAAGGCACCCAAAAGCAGAAAGGCATGGGCAAAGAAACGAGAGCGTCCACGTGCCTCCAGCGAATAGAGCCCCAGGATATAGGCCGTGATGAGAAGGCCAAACATGCCTGCGATGGAAGGAGCTAGAAATTCCTCCACTTTCCAGAAACCTTCGAAGCGGATGTAATTCGCAATGGCAAAGGAGGCGATGAAAATCATCGCATCCCTGCCAGCGCGGCGGGCAATACTAAACCAATGAGAGTTGGAGAGCGAGTTCACGGCAGGTCGGGAGAAAGTAGCTGTCTCGGCACTAAAGCCGAATTATGCCAAGCCAAACGTGGCTCTCAATCATGGATTTTCATTTTTGAGAATAAACGAACGGTCCTTCAGGCCCCGAAAGCCTGCCAGTAAAGTTGAGCACACTTGGGCCAGGCGTAGCGACTCATATGCTCGCGGAGGGCTTCCGCGTCTGGTGGATGATTCAGGGCCTGCACCAGGGCGGCGGCGTAGGCAGATGGTTCTCGACCCGAAACCAGATGACCGCCGTTGGGAGCTTGCCGGAGGACTTCGCCAATGCCTCCGACGTCGGTCGTCACGAAGGCACGTCCTGAGGCCAAGGCCTCCAGCAGCACATTCGGCACCCCTTCGTTGTGGCTTGTCAGGCATACGACATCAGAAGCGCGCATGAATTGTGCCACCTCAGAGGGTCCCTTCCGCCCTGCCCAGATCAGGGAATCGGCGCTCAGGCCGCACTGCTGGGCTAGGCCAGCGAGTTCTGCCTGAAGCGGCCCACTGCCGATCAGCACCAGCCGCAGTGTTTCTGGTAAACTTTTTGCAGCCAGGGCCATGGAACGGATCAGCAGATCCAGCCCCTTCACTGGCAGAAAATTCCCCACAAAGACCATCAGCTTGCCCTCGATAGGCAGATTTAGGTCAGCGCGGGCCTGCTTTCGGTCACCTGGGCGGAAGGTGTCTGGATCCACCCCATTGTAAACGGTCTGCACCTGCGTAGCGGCAGCACCTGCACGGAGCAGACGGCTGCGCAGGTCCTCGCTGCGAGTGATGATGTGCGCACGCTGGGCCAGCTGCAAAATCGCCCGGCGGCGCTGCGGCATGTCGAGGTAGCGATGCACATCGGAACCCTGGGCCACGGCCACGAGCGGTAGATTGGCCAGCTCCGGCAGTCGATGAACGCCGCTGGCATCGGGGAAAAGCCAGGGAACCAACAGTGCGTCTGGCTTCCAGTCGGTTGGCAGCGCCGAGAGTGCACGTCGAACGGCAATGGCAAACAGCCGGTCATTGATTCCACCCCACTTCGGCACATAAGGAGCCCAGGCAAACTGCGGCTGAAACACCTCATCTCCAGATCTGGGTTGGAAAAGGCAGGGGGCACCCCGCCATCCGCCATGACCTGGACGCAGGCAAAGCACCCGGATGTCAGCCTCTGGCTTCAGGGTGCGCATGGCGTGCAGCAGGGTCACGTTGTCCAGGCCGCGCCAGGGCTGAGTCGTGTCAGGAAAGAGATTGGAGATGAACAGCAGACGCATGAGGTGTCATCATCAAACATCATCTGCCTGCATGAGCCAGCGCCATCTGCCCGGCAGCTTGTCCCGTGGCCATGCAGGTGCCCATGACGCGTAGCGAGGCTAGTGCCTCATGATCCGCAGAAAGGCAGCGTCCAGCGAAAAAGAGGCCTGGTAGGGCACTCTGGCGGAGACTGCCTGCGGGAATGCCGGCGGGCTCTGGCCGATCAAAAAAGCGAAACTTCGGCCCGCGTGCGGTTTCTCGTTTCTCCATCGGCCAGCCAGCGAGGGCGACCTCATGCTCATGTCGGGTGCAAGCCGCAAGCATGTCCCCGGTGAGCACCACATCACCCACATAGCGAGCGCTTTCACGGATGCCTGCCTGCGCGGGGAAGACTGGTGGTGGACAGTTTTGAAAATCTCCATGAGCCGTGCGCAGATGCTGCCAGATCGCCATGCCTGTGCGGCGTCCATCGGCCTCAGCCTGCGCGCGACAGCTGGCGTCTAGCGGGTCCCAGCCGCCGCCACCTGCTTCCAGGTCGATGGTCATGAAGACCTCGGGCGCATGGGTTGAGTCACGAAACTGGGCACCGAGTGCACTCGTCGGTAGCTTTTCCTCGCGCACAGCTCGCACCAGCATCGCCCCCAGTTGCAGTCGCCAGCTTTCGTCATGCATCCCTGACACCTGGGGCAGCAGGCAGACGTAAGCGGGGCGGTAGAGCTGCTCGGCTGCGGCTTGGGCCCAGTAGGCCGTGCCCAGCCAGCGCGCCCCGGTCGCGTCTCCCGTCGTGTCCACCAGGGACCGTGCCTGAGCGACCTGACGATTCCCGCGCGAAAGATACTCGATCTGCCAGCCGTCCTCGATCCGGCTGAGCCCGCTCCATTCCACGCCACTGAGGCGGGTCAGCGTCGGCTCATGGGCGCACCATTCATCCGTCAGCGTGGCAAAGACACTGGGGTGCTGGCGCAGCACATACACGCGGCCCATCAGATCGGGCTGCGTCTGTCGGGTGCGCTCCATCATGGCCTCACCCACCTGCTGGGGGATGCCGGGATTCAGCCAGGCCCAGGGCCGGGAAACATCGGGGTGAAAAAGGCCGCAAAAGGTGTGCACCCAAGCGTTGACCCCCATGCCACCCAGCATCGTCTGGCGCTCCAGCAGCAGCGTCCGTGCACCGGCCCGCGCGCATGTCAGCGCCGCAGCGAAACCCGCGCTGCCGCCTCCTGCCACGATGACGTCCCAATGCTGCATGTCAGCCCGAGATACCGAAAACAGGCTTGGGTGCAAACAAGGATCCGTTTGCGCTGCCGTGGCAGTCGAGGGCACGGAATACCAACTTTGAGAACTTAATGAATAGCAAAACCATAATTTTTACAAATTTAGCTTTTTCTGGCTTTGATCTTATGGGACTTTGGGAGGTTCTCTCTTTTTTCCCAAGACCCATGAAGCTTTCTCTTCGCCTTTCACAATGGCTGCCCTGCCTAGCTTTTGGGTTGGCCAGCCTCGTCAGTGCTGTCACGGCTCAGGTGGCTCCAGTGCTAACGCCTTTGGATCCACCAGACTGGATCGTCGGAGGTGAGGTGGACTATCAAATCCAGTACACAGGCACCGCCACGCGGTTCAGCCAGGGGGGGCTGCCTCGTGGGCTGCTGCTGGACCCTCGCACGGGTAGAATCACCGGTCGCCCTGAGGTCGCTGATCGCTACCGCATCGTGATCACCGCTTTCAATGGCAACCTCGCCAGCACCCCTCTTGTCGTGCAGTGGTTGGTTCAGCCGCTGCCAGCGGGCACGGCAGGGACATATCAGGCGCTGATGGATCGCAACAGTTGGTACAATGGAGGCTATGGCGGCTCGCTGCGCCTCACGGTGACCTCCACCGGTGCTTACACGGGCGTCATCACCCGTGGCCAGCACCGCGATAGCGTCTCTGGGCGTTTGCTCGTCATCCCCGGCGGGCAGGTTTCGCCTTCAGGGTCCTTCTTGGTTCATCGGCGATCCCCCTACACCCCGCTGCAGGTGCAATTCACGCTGCCGCTGAACACGGGGGCCATCGTCGGCACCTTGCGGGAAACGGCGGGCACAGTGATACAAATCTCTGGCTACCGCAGCCTCACCTCTGCCGGCACACTGGCCGGTCAGTGGAACACCGCTTTTGAAGTGCCGGAGTCGTTGGTCGGTAACGCCACCTACCCGCAGGGGGCAGGCTGGGCCATTCAGCGCATCAGCGCCTCAGCCACCATCAGCTGGACGCTGCGTCTCGCAGATGGCAGCGCTGCCACGGCTTCCACAGGCTTGGGCAGCTCGGGCCAGACAGGTCTGCACCTCATGCTCTACAACAACGCCGGTTCGCTGCAGGGCTTCCAGATTTACGATCCAGTCCTCGGGCTCACGACTGGTAGCCTTGGCTGGATGAAATCACCTTTCTACTCACGCTCCTATGCTTCCGGCTTCCCGCTGCATCAGCTCACCGCCATGGGGTCACGGTATGCACCGCCAGCCCGTGGAAGCATGATTTTCGGACTAACCCCAGGTGCCACCAACTCCCGCCTCATTTTCACGGAAGGTGGACTCGCCAGCAGTTATACCTTTGTCTTCGGTGTTTTGGCGGGGAACCGTCTGTCGCTGCCCACCTTCGCCAGTGGTGGCAATCCCTACCGCCTGACTTTGAATGCGGACTACACCCAAGGCCTTGTCTCTGGCTCTGGCACGGCGATGGATGCTGTGGAGGGAAATCCCGCGAATGCTCGCATCGGCACCCTGAGTGCCATCCTGATCCCTGGCCGCAGTCAGGCAGTGGGGCACTTCCTGCTGCCGACCAGCCGCAGCTCCACGGCACCGATTCTCTCCGGCAAGGTCTTGGGGGAACAAAACTCCACGCTGGACTAATTCTGGACAGAGCCTTGTCCTCGAGGGGCCTCGCGGATAAAAAAGCTCCGCATGTCCACCCCTTCGGAATCCGTTCAGCTTCGCGGTCTCGTCGAGCGCGTGGCCTATCATGCCGAGGACACAGGCTACTGCATTTTGAAAGTACTGCCGGAAGGAGCGCGCGAGCCCGTCAGCCTCGTGGGCAAAGCGCCGCGTGTCGTGGTAGGCGAGCAATTTCAGGCCGTGGGAAAGTGGGAGAGCACCCGTGACTATGGCCGACAGTTTCGGGCCGAGACGCTGAAGCTAAGCCGACCCAGCAGCACCGAGGGCATCGAGCGCTACCTGGGCTCGGGTTTGATCGAAGGCATCGGCCCTTCCTACGCCAAGCGCATCGTCGAAAAGTTCGGCGCGCGTGTCTTTGACATCATCGAAAACGAGTCCGTGAAGCTGGAGGGTGTGGAAGGAATCGGCAAAAAGCGCCGTCAAGAAATCCGCGAGTCCTGGCTGAAGCAAAAGAGCGTGCACAACATCATGCTCTTCCTGCATCAGCATGGCATCAGCTCTGCGCGAGCCCTCCGCATTCACAAAACCTACGGAGACGAAGCGATGGCGGTGCTCACGCGCGATCCTTACCGCCTCGCGCAGGACATTCACGGCATTGGCTTTCGCACGGCGGACCAAATCGCCCGCCAAGTGGGCCTGAGTGAAGATGCGCCACAGCGCCTCAAGGCAGGTCTGCTGCACACGTTGGAAAGTGCAGCCCAGCGTGGACACACCTGCCTGCCGGAGGCGCAGCTGATGCCCAAGGCAGCAGAACTGCTCCAAAGTCCAGAGCCCCAGTTAGCCGATTCCCTGGAGAGCCTCATTCGTGAGGGGAAAATCCAGCGCCATGCCCTGCAAGGCACCTCCATGCTCTACCTGCCGTCCTTGCGAGCCGCTGAGCAATGCATTGCCCAGCGGCTGCAAGAGCTCATGGCCATCGCGCCCAGCTATCCACCCATGGATCGTGCCCAGGCCATGGCCAAAGTCGCACAAGAAAGTGGCAAGGCTTTGGCACCGAGCCAAGAGCGTGCCGTGCGAGCCGCGTTGGATCATCGTTGCCTGATCATCACCGGTGGGCCGGGCGTCGGCAAGACCACCATCCTACGCACTGTGCTGACCCTGCTGTCCTGGGAAAAGCAAAAGCTTGTGCTTGCCGCGCCTACCGGTCGGGCGGCGAAGCGGCTCAGCGAAAGCACTGACCTTGAGGCCAAGACCATGCATCGCCTGCTGGAGTATCAAGGCCCTGGCCAGTGGGGCAGGCATCGGGGCAAACCCCTGACCGGAGATGTCTTCGTGCTGGATGAATGCTCCATGATCGACACGCCGCTGCTGGCTCAATTCCTCTCCGCCTTGCCAGCAGACGCACATCTTCTTCTGGTGGGAGATGCTGACCAACTTCCCTCCGTGGGGCCGGGCATGGTTTTGCACGACCTCATCGCCAGTGGCAAAGTGCCCTGCGTGCAGCTGACAGAGATTTTTCGCCAAGCGGCCAGCAGTCGCATCATCACGACTGCGCACCAGATCAATCGCGGCCAGATGCCCGACCTGCGTCCCATGCGGGAGGCGGATTTCTTTTTCCTCGAAGCTCAAGATCCCGAAGAGATCGCCGAAACGCTGACCGACCTCGTGCAGCGCCGCTTGCCCAGCAAGTATGGCTTTGATCCTGTGCGCGATATCCAGGTTCTCACCCCGATGCATCGGGGTGCGCTGGGTACCCATGCGCTGAATCAACGGCTGCAAAAGGCCCTCAATCCCGCGAGTGAATTCAAGGCGGAATTGGAACGCTTCGGCACGGCCTTTCGTGCTGGAGACAAGGTCATTCAGACGCACAACAATTACGACAAAGACGTCTTCAATGGCGACTTGGGGCACATCGTCAGCATCGACACCGATCCTCTGCGCATCACCGTCCGCTTCGAGGCGGATCGTCTGGTTGAGTATGAGCCTGGAGAACTCGATGAACTCCAGCTCGCCTACGCCATGACCATCCACAAAAGCCAGGGGAGTGAGTTTCCCTGCGTGGTCATGCCTGTCAGCACCCAGCATTACGTCTTGCTGGAGCGCAGCCTCATCTACACCGGCCTGACCCGCGCGCGCCGATTGGCAGTCCTCTTGGGCGCTCCCGAGGCGCTTGAGCTAGCCATTCGGAAGCAAGAAAGCCGCAAGCGCTGGACGGGACTGAAGACCTTGTTGTGACCGACTCTCGGCCTTTTGCCGCGACGACCTTTGAAGTTTCTTTTGCGTTGGGTTTTTATTTGGCTATTTCGCCAAATAAATGCCAGCCAGCCGAACAACCTCTCAAAAACGCGCCGCCGTCATCAAGGCGCTGGCGCATCCCTCCCGGCTGCTCATCGCCGAGGCCTTGCTCCAGGGGGAGCGCTGCGTCTGTGATCTTCAGGAGTTAGTCGGGGCTGACATGTCCACGGTGTCCAAGCATCTCAGCCTCATGCGTTCCGCCGGAGTGCTCGCCTGCGAAAAGCGTGGGCTGAACATCTATTACCGCCTCGCCTGCGTTTGCTTCGCGGATTTCCTCCAGTGCGTGGACCAAATGACCCCCGCGCGCCCTCGCCGAAAATCTTGCTGCTGATTCCCATGACCCTCACTGAATTCCTCTCTCATCTGCGCGCTCACGCTGAAAAGCCCCTCGGCCTCTTGCTGCCAGATGGCGGCAGCATTGAGCCGCACTTTCACATCACCGAAGTGGGCCATGTCATGAAACGCTTCATCGACTGCGGTGGCACCCGCCGCACGCTGGAGACCTGCCTGCTTCAGACCTGGGTGCATGATGACGTGGATCATCGTCTCTTCGCGGGCAAGCTAGCGACCATCTTCGACCGGGCAGGGGATGTCCTGCCCCATCATGATCTGCCGGTGGAAGTGGAGCACGAAGACGGAGTCGTGGCGCAGTTTCCCGTCGTCGCCGCCTTCGTGCATGAAGGCGTGCTGCATTTCCGCCTCGGGCAAAAGCACACCGACTGCCTCGCGCGTGGCATCTGTCTTCCCGGCGAATGCGCCCCTGCACCCCAGCCTGCCGCCTCGGTCTGCAGGCCTGGCTCCGGCTGCTGCTAGCTCTTCCTCCACATGAAACGCTACCTCTCGGAGCTTCTCGGCACCTTCATCCTGCTTTTTGCTGGCACCGGGGCCATTGTCATCAATGCCACCAGCGGCGGCACCATCACGCACGTTGGCATCGCCCTGGTTTTTGGTTGGGTGGTCATGGCCATGATCTACACCTTTGGTGACACCAGCGGTGCGCATTTGAATCCCGCCGTCACGCTCGCCTTTGCCGTCGCTAACCGTTTTTCCTGGCGCGAGGTTCCTGGATATTGGTTGGCACAGGCGGCTGGTGCGTTGCTGGCCAGTGGCCTGCTGGCGCTTTTGTTTCCCGATCTCCCCGCCAGGCTCGGTGCCACATGGCCCAGCGGATCGCCGCTGCAGAGCTTCATCTTGGAAGCCGTGCTGACCTGCATTCTCATGCTCGTCATCCTCAGTGTCTCGAGCGGAGCGCAGGAAAAAGGCATCACAGCTGGTATCGCGATAGGCGGCGTCATTGCGCTAGAGGCCATGTTCGCCGGCCCCGTCTGCGGGGCCTCCATGAATCCCGTGCGCTCCTTGGCACCTGCCCTGGTCTCCGGGCACCTGCAGCACCTGTGGATCTACCTCCTCGCGCCGATCGTGGGGGCACTCGCGGCCATTCCACTTTGCATGGGCTGCCGCCCCGCAGGCTGCTGCTGCCTTTCAAAGTCTCCTTCACCATGACACCCACCCTCCTCATCCTTTGCACGGGAAATTCATGCCGCTCTCACTTGGCGGAAGGCATTCTCCGCCAGGCCCTCGGCCCTGCCTTTCAGGTCGCCAGTGCAGGCTCCAAACCTGCGGGTTACGTCCACCCGCTGGCGATCCGAGCTATGGCTGAAATCGGGATCGACATCAGCGCCCATCGGTCCAAGCACCTCGACGAGTTCCTGGCTCAGTCGGTCGAAACCGTCATCACCGTCTGTGGCAATGCAGATCAGGCCTGTCCGATCTTTCCAGGGCAGGTGAATCGCCACCACTGGGGCTTTGATGACCCCGCCCATGCCACCGGCACCGAGGAAGAGCAGATGCAGGTCTTTCGCCGCGTGCGCGATGAGATCCGCCGCGTCTTCCAGGCTTACGCCGCAGGGCGGTTGGATCAGCAGAAAGTCGTCGCCTAAACGGCGGAGAGCGGTTCAGCCCGGATTCAGAAGTTCTCGGTGTGCGGGGCATCCTTGCCCCACTGAACTTTGGCATCCGGGTTCAGGGCAGAATTTTCTTCTGAAACCGCGGCCCGCCCCCGGAGTTGAAGCTCCGCATGACTGCCGCTAGCATCGCCGGTCTCCTGCCCGAACTTCTCATGCCGGAACCGGAATGGTCCCCCCTCGCTCCATCCCACGCCATCGGCGCGGAGGCCACTTCGTGCGATGAGGAAAGCGTCCGTCTCATGCTGCGAGTGAAAGAGGGAGACATTCACGCCTTCGAGCGCCTCGTCGAACTGCACCAACGCATGGTCATCGGCACCGCCACACGCATGTTAGGCAATGTGGACGATGCCCACGACATCGCCCAGCAGCTCTTCCTCCGCATCTGGAAGAGCGCACCCCGCTACGAGCCCACGGCAAAGTTCACAACCTGGATGTTCACCATCCTGAGGAACCTCGTCTTCAATGAAACCCGGCGTCGTGGGCGACGGAAGGAAGTGGCTCTGGAGACCGATCCCAGCAGCGATGACACTCCCCAGCGGCAATACATCGACACCACGCGTCCTGCGCCTGACCAGCATGTGCAGCACCATGAGCTAGAATCCGCTTTGGAGAAAGCCATCGCGGCTTTGCCAGAAAAGCAGCGCCTCGCGGTCGTCTTGCGTCGCCACGAAGAAATGCCCTACGAGCAGATCTGCGAGATCCTGAAGATGTCCCTGCCAGCCTTGAAGAGCCTACTCTTCCGCGCACGGATGGAGCTTCGCAAGCACCTCGCAGGTCATTGGGAGGAAGACACCTGATCCCCAGCCCATCTCCCGCTCGGAATCCCTGTCCAAAAAACAAGCCGTGAAGCCCAGCGTCTCCACGGCTTGAGGACAAAAAGAAATTCAGCCAAGTCTCCCGGCTTACAGGCGCTTCACCTTAAAGCTGCGGAATGCCACCGGGTCACTGTGTCCGGCAAAGCCAATGAACCCAGAGCGGCGGTCCAGACCTTGGGGGGGATTTTTGATCTGACTGCGATCCAGTTGATCCAGATCCACGTCCAGAATCTTCGTGCCGTTCAGCGTCACCTTGATGTGTTGACCGCGCACTTCGATCTCTTGGAAATTCCACTCACCCACGGGGCGCAGGTACCCATGCTTGGCCCCCACGCAGTGGTAAAGGCTGCCATGATACTGGTAGGGCTCCAGGCCTTGTTTGCCGGCTGCTGCCTGCTTCGCATTGTAGCCATCGCTATCGATCACCTGCAGCTCCAGCCCATCTGCCGCCGAATGCCCGCCCAGAGGCGTGCGTAGGGCGATGCCATTGTTCCCCGCCTCAGGCAGCTTGAACTCCACCCGGATGATGCCGTTTTCGAATTCTTCTTGGGTCAGCAGATCGCCGCCCTTGCCCTTTTTGCACACGATCGCACCATCCACGACTTCGTAATTCTCCACGGCACCCTGCCAGTTGCTCAGGTCCTTGCCATTCACCATCTCCACAAAGCCCTCCGCATCCCGCGTGGCGAGTTCACGATTTGCCTCCTCAGCGCTGATTTCACGGATGAAAACATTGCGCCAGCGGATCTCACTGCCGTGCGTCTGCAGCTGGATCGGCCCGCGGGCATACACCGGATCAGGCATCCAGCCATTGGGCAGTTTCTCAGCCTTCGCGTCTTTCGGTGCGTTTTTGCCAAAGGCCACATAGCCCGCCTTCCGGTTGGCAAAGTAGTTCTCCAGCGGCGCATCCTTCACCACCACCTCGCCATTCAGCTTCACGGTCACGCGCTCTCCGATCATCTTGATGTCAAAGCGGTTCCATTCGCCAAAGGGCTTGTCCATGCGCTTCAGCGGGTGCTTTCCTTCCTCGTTTTTGTTGTTCCAAAGACCGCCAGAGCCCTTGTCAGCGCCCAGCTTGAACTTGGGCTCCTCCGTGTAGTCCCAGATCTGCACCTGGGGCGTGCCGCGCAGGTAGATCCCACTGTCTCCCAGCGGCAGCATCTTGTAGTCCACCCGCAGTTCGAAGTCGCCGTAATCCTTCATCGTGGTGAGGTACAGGCCCTTGCCATCATTCACCAGTTCCCCGTTTTCGACCTTCCAGTGTGCCTTCAGGTGATCGCCCTTGTCCACGCCTTTGGCATCCAGCAGGCCGCCTTCGATGGAGCGGGTCTGGTAGGTCGCCTTTTCCTCGGGTGACATTTTGCTGAGATCCACCGGGTCCTGCGTACCCCAGCCAAACCAGCCCGAAAGATCCTGACCATTGAACAGCGCCGTGAAGCCCTCCGGCGGCACATTCAGATCCTCCGCAGAGGTCAGGAGGGGAAAAAGAAGCGTGGAAGCACAGAGCGCGTGAAGTTTCATGGGTGGCGCAACAGTCGTCGCCGCGCTGCCCTTTCTTTCAAGCAGTGAAATCACCCCGCGCCCCCCATCCCGTGCGGCCCCAGATCACTGGCCAAGCTGCCCCGGGTGGCAGCACCTCAAATCTCGTCGAATTCACGCGTGGCGGCGGCGACTGATGTCCTGGCGGTAAGGTGTGGCGGGCTGTCTCTGCCGCGTCTGACTGTTTGCGCGGAGCTCTGCAAACGCCCTGGCATGATGAAGGATCGTTGCTTGTGAGTAGCCCGACGATGAGGCCGGTGTTTGCGATGCGTTTCACGGTTCAAAGAACCGCGCGCTGAGCACGCTGACGAAGGGTGGAGCGCGTGTAGGCTCTGTCTGGGGCAAAGAAGGGAGGGCGGACACTCCTGTCCGCCAGTCAACGAAAGGCGGCGGAGCCGCGAGGATGAAAGAAGCGGACAAGAGTGTCCGCGCTCCTCTGGATGAGCTTGGGAGTCTCTCTTCTGGGGACCCAGCCGAGGGGCAGCACGCTGCGGCGGTTTGTTGCCCAGCCTTCACTCACTGGCCGCGGTGACGGTCATGACTTCTTCCAGGGTGGTGATGCCTTCGGCAGCCTTGCGGAAGCCATACTGGCGCATGGGGACCATGCCATCTTGGAGCGCTTGAGCTTTCAGTTCCATGGCGGTGGCGCGCAGGTTGATCTTTTCCTGGAGCTTTTCGGTCATCATGCAGATCTCCATGATGGCAAGACGGCCGGTGAAGCCGGTGCCACGGCAGGAGCGGCAGCCCACGGGGCGGTAGAGCTTGGATTTCCATTCCAGGGGGAAGCCGATGGCGCGCAGGTAGCTGTCTTCGTGCTGGGTAGGCTCTTTGCAGTGCGGGCAGAGGGTGCGGACAAGACGCTGGGCCTGGAAGGCGCGCACGGAGGAGGAGACCATGAAGGGCTCGATGCCCATGTCGAGCAGGCGGGAGATGCCGCCCACGGCGTCGTTGGTGTGCAGGGTGGAGAGCACCAAGTGACCGGTGAGCGCACCGCGGATGGCGATTTCGACCGTTTCTTGGTCACGCATTTCTCCGACCATGATGACGTTCGGATCACCACGCAGGATACTGCGCAGGCCGGCCGCAAAGGTGAGGTCGATCTCAGGCTTCACGGCGATTTGGATGATGCCGTCGAGCTTGTTTTCCACCGGGTCTTCGATGGTGACGATGCGCCGCTCTTTGGTGTTCAGCTCCTTGAGTAGGGTGTAGAGCGTGGTGCTCTTGCCTGAGCCGGTGGGGCCGGTGATGAGGATGATGCCGTTTGGGTAGCCGATGAGTTTGCGGAATTTGGCCTCGGTGTCGGCATCGAGGCCGATGGCGGCCATGTCGAACTTTTTGCGGGTGAGCAGGCGGAGGGCCACGGACTCGCCATTGACGCTGGGGATGGTGGCGACGCGGACGTCGATGGGCTCTCCGTCGAGCTCTAGGTTGATGCGGCCATCTTGCGGTAGGCGGCGCTCGGCGATGTCTAGGTGCGCCATGATTTTCAGACGCGAGACCAGGGAGTTTTGCAGCAGCCGCATGTTGGGTGGCACGGGCACTTCAATGAGCTTGCCATCAATGCGGTAGCGGATGCGCAGGTCACGCTCCAGCGGCTCGACGTGGATGTCCGTGGCTCGTTCCTTCAAGCCTTCGCGGAAGATTTGATTCACGAAGTTCATCACTGTCGCTTCTTCATCGGCCTCGTCCAGGACGGTGGTCTCCTGCTTCATGTCGTCGTCTTCCTGCTGGCCTTCGCGCCCTTCGAGCAGCTCTTCGAAGTTTTCGGCACCGACGCCATAGCCCTGGTGGAGGGATTCGAGGATGCGATGGCGGCTGGCGATCTTCCAGTGGACGCGTTTGCGCAGTTCCTGTCCGACGGCCTGACGTGCGCTGAGGTCAAAGGGATTGTAGGTCAGCAGCACGGCTTCCTGGGCGCTGACATGTTCGGGATAAATGCGGTGACGCAGGGCTAGCTTGGCCGGGAAACGATTGTGCAGCCCTTCCTGGGGATCTTGGTCTTCACTGGCAAAGGGCAGGCGCAGGGCATCGGCCAGTTCGGCAAAGAAGCGCTCCTCATCGACTAGATTCGCGTCCAGCACGGCCTCGATCAGCGGCAGTCGCTTGTCGCTCGCTTCATCGAGGGCATGGCGGAGCCGGGATTGATCCCGACAGCCGACTTTTTGAGCCGTGGCGAGGAGGACATCGGAAATCGTGGCGACCATGAGAGCAGGGAGGGAGCTTGGGGAAAAAAGAATCTGCACTGCAACGCCCTGCACGGCATGGAGTTTCGTCAAAAGATGTCTGGGCTTCGCGATTGAGTCAGCTAGGTCGTGCTGAAGAAGAGCATTTTCAGCAAGTAAAGGTTCGCGACGATCAGCCCCATGAGGGTCAGTCCAAAGACGAAGAGCAGCAGGCCAAGCCCAAGCCAGAGGCGTGTGGTGCTACGCCGCACTTCTTCATGCTGACCTGCCTGCCAGGTTTGCAGCAGCGTTAGGTTGCGAAGGTTTGATTTGAAAAAAGCCGAGGCAACGGGGCCGACGGCCGGCAGTGAATCCAGAAGCGAGTTCACCAGCATGTTTCCCCCCATGCGCAGCAGCACGGGCAGGCTGACCTGACTGCGCAGGGCCTCGATCAAAATGACCAAACCCCCTGCCGAAGAAACCGCACTGCCGATGCCGGGAAAAATCGCCAGCAGAGGATCGAGTCCGATTTTGAAATCGGTGCCTGGGATGCGCAGGAAATCATCCAACCACTTGGCCAAAAAGCGAGCGACCTCGGACTCACCGGCGACCGTCTTTCCTGCCGCCGGATGACCGCCAGCATCAGGAGCGCGAGGGCGCAGGATTTCATCAATGTGAGCCTGGGGGGCGGGGGAGGGCATGGAGGTGGGGGCGGAGGGTGGCATCGAAGCATGGGCAAACAAGCCCGGCATGAGACAGATCTGCGGCTGCAAATGATGAAAAAACTAGCGCTCGGTTGCGCTGGCGGCGCTTTGCCCTAGGCTCATCCTTAGTCCCCCCTCTGAATGTCTGATCATCTCCTGAAACTCCGCAGCGGCCTCACTCTAGGTTACGCTGAATATGGTGCCCCAGATGGGCAGGTGATGTTTTACTACCACGGATGGCCGAGTGCTCGCGTGCAAGGGCAGCTGATGGACGAAGTGGCGAAAAAGCATGGGCTGCGGATCATCGCCCCAGATCGCCCTGGCATCGGGCTCTCTGACTTTCAGCCTGGGCGCCGGCTGCTCGACTGGCCAGCCATGCAGGCTGAGTTAGCCATGCATGTCGGGGCAGAGCGATTTCACCTCATGGGTTGGTCTGGCGGTGGTCCTTACGTGCTGGCCACGGCTTATACTATGCCTGAGCGTATCCTCAGTGCCACCGTGTGCTGTGGGGCACCACCTCTGCTGTTCCTTGGCTTCCAGCACATGTTCTGGCTGTATCGGCTGATGATCCGCCTGCGGGCTCCTTTTCCTTCACTGCTGGGGCTTTTGCTGCGAGTGGGGGAAAAGATCAGCCGCGGAGAACCGCAGCGCTTTCCGGTGAGCTGGCTCATGCAGATGCTGGGCAGTGAGGACCGTCGTGTCTTGTCGGATCCACAAAACTTCCAGGTCGTGCGTCATGGCATTTTAGAGGCACTGCGGCGAGGCCCGAGCCATGTCATCGCAGACGCTGACATTTATCTGTCCGAATGGGGTTTTGAGGTCGGTGCGATCGGCACGTTGGTGCACTTTTGGCATGGCAAAGAGGACCGAAACATCTCCTGGAAATACAGCGAGCAAATCGCAGCCTTGATGCCGCACACGACGACGCACTGGCTCGAGAAAGAAGGCCATTACTCGCTGCCCATCGCTCACATTGACCAGATTCTGTGTCATGCGCTGGAGAAGCCGCTGATTTCCTGAAATTCAGGCTTGGCCTCTTTAGCCTCGTGCCGCTATGGAGTGTGGCATGGACTTTGCCCAATTCGCTGCTGACCTCTCTGGATTTGTCTGGGGGCTTCCTCTCATCGCACTGCTTTTCGGCACGCACCTCTACATGACTGTGCGCACAGGTTTTATCCAAAGGCACCTTGGCAAAGCCATTCGAATCTCTTTTTCGAAGGAGAAAGAGGGAGAAGGGGATGTAACGCAGTTTGGAGCGCTGATGACAGCTCTCGCGGCCACCATCGGAGCTGGCAATATCATCGGGGTGGGAGGTGCCATCGCCACGGGGGGACCTGGTGCCGTGTTTTGGATGTGGCTGACGGGGATCTTTGGCATCGCCACCAAGTATGCTGAAGCTGTGCTCGCGGTGAAATATCGTGTGCAGATGCCCGATGGCTCCTGGGCTGGTGGCCCGATGTATGCACTGGAGCGTGGGCTAGGGCAAAAGTGGCTAGGCGTAGTCTTCGCCATCTTCACCTGCATCGCGGCGTTTGGCATCGGCAACATGTTTCAGGCGAACTCGGTGGTCGGCACGCTGAAGGAATGGGTCAAGCCGGCGGCGGAGTCAGAGGCGACACTGCGCTGGACGGCAGGCCTGATCATGGCGGCCATCACGGCGGCCGTGACTTTGGGCGGGGTGAAAAGCATCGCACGTTTTTGCAGCTACCTCGTGCCGATCATGGCGGTGGGCTATGTCATTGGCTGTTTGTTGATCCTGATCAAAAACGCCGCGCTTCTGCCCGGTGCTTTGTCGGAAATTCTGGAAGGGGCTTTCACGGGTCATGCGGCTGTGGGTGGTTTTGTCGGTGCCACGCTACGTCAGGCCGTGCAGGCAGGCATCGCTCGGGGGCTTTTCTCCAATGAATCAGGCCTGGGCAGCGCGCCGATCGTGGCAGCTGCCGCGCAGACGCGGAATCCGGTGCGTCAGGCGCTGGTTTCTTCCACGGCCACGTTTTGGGATACGGTCGTTGTTTGTGCCATGACCGGTCTGGTGCTGGTCAGCAGTGGTCACTGGAAAGATGGCCTTGCCAAGGAAGCCCTGACGCACGCGGCTTTTGCGGACCTTCATAGCATGGGTCCTCTCTTGCTGTTGTTTGGGCTGACGACCTTTGTTTTTTCCACCATCCTGGGGTGGAGTTACTACGGGGAAAAGGCAGCAGAATACCTCATCGGCCCGCGCGCGGTGAAACCCTACCGCATTCTCTGGGTCATCATGGTGCTCGTCGGTTCCGTGCAGCCGGCGGCAGCAGTCATGGATTTTTCGGATGCTGCGAATGGACTGATGGCCGTGCCGAATTTGATTTGCTTGATTTGCCTGAGCCGTGTCGTTGCGCAGGAAACCAAGGAGCATTTGAAGGATTGCTGAGTGCTCCGCAGGGGACTAATGGGCCGCTGCTTTGCGTTTCCGCAGCAGTTCGGTCTCGATCTCTCCGAGCGGAAGGCAATTCACGACGTCTTGGCGTCGTAGCCATCCTTTGCGTGCCGAGCGAATGCCAAAAATGACATCCTGAAGGCCGCGTGTGCTGTGGGCGTCTGGATTCACGCTGCACTTCACCCCTTTTTCCACCGCGAGCCGCCACCAGCGCCAGTCCAGGTCGAGCCGCCAGGGGCTCGCATTCAGCTCGATGATCGTGCCCGTGCGGGCTGCTGCATCAAGGATCGCTGGCAGATTCACCGCATAAGCGGGACGCTGGGCCAGCAGTCGGCCAGTGACATGCCCCAGCATGGTGACATAAGGGTTTTCCAAGGCGCGGATGATGCGTTCGGTCATTTCAGCTTCGGGTAAGTTGAACACGTTGTGAACGCTGGCCACGACGTAATCGAGCTCTGCCAGGAGATCATCCGGGAAGTCCAGCGTGCCATCTTTGAGGATATCGACCTCGCTTCCAGCGAAGATCCGAAAGCTGCCTTCGAACTCGGCATTCAGTGTTTGAATCTCGGCGATCTGCGCGCGCAGTCTTTTCTCATCCAGACCATTCGCCTGGAAGCTGCTCCGGCTATGATCCGCGATGCCCAAGTATTGCAGCCCCAGATCCATCGCTGCCTCGGCCATCTCCCTCAGGCTGGCATTGCCATCGCTAGCGGTCGTGTGATTGTGAAAGACACCCCGCAGGTTCTCCAGCTCGATCAGCCGTGGCAATCGGCCTTTTTCGGCGGCTTCGAACTCGCCTGCATTTTCCCGCAGTTCAGGCTCGATGTAGTCGAGCCCGAGCAGTTGGTAGATCTGCTTTTCTTCGGCAATCTCAGCAATTTCCTCCGGCAGCGTGGCTCCAGCTTGGCTGGGTTTAAAGCCATATTCGTTCAGCGATAGCCCGCGCTCGAGGGCTCGCGATCTCATGACCACGTTGTGCTCCTTGCTACCCGTGAAGTATTGAAGGGCGAAAGGAAACTCACTGCTAGTGACGACCCGCAGATCACACTGCAGACCGCCTGCTGCGTAAATGCTGGCCTTCGTCTCTCCCTGGGCGATGATCTTTTCCACCTGCGGCAGGCGGACAAAGTCAGCCATGACTTCCTGCGGATGTTTGCTGGCCACGAGAAAATCCAAGTCGTGAACGACCTCTTTGCCGCGGCGAAAGCTCCCACAAATCTCCGCCCGTGAGACCCGTGGATGGCTGCGCAAGGTCTCCAGCAAATCCAAGGCAAGGGCATAGACCTGATCCAGGCGGAACTCGGAGGCATGAGCCTCGCGAAAAGCGATGGCCTCTAGCAGCTTCTCCACGGTTTTCACACCGAAGCCGCTGAGTTTGGCGGCCTCACCAGACTCGCAGACTCGTCGAAGATCCGCCAAAGAACTCACTCCCAGTTGGCCATGAAGAGCGGCGATCTTTTTCGGACCGAGGCCAGAGATGTCGAAGAGCTCGAACAAACTTTCGGGGAACTCAGCCTTCAGCTTTTCAAAGAACTCCAGACGTCCCGTGGTGGCCAATTCATGCAGCTTGTCGCGCAGGGCCTCCCCAAGACCCTTGATGCCATCCAGCGCGTTTTCTCGTGCGAGTTGCAGGATGTCACCAGGGTGGGTGTTCACGATCTCGGCACCTGTCTTGTAGGCACGGATTTTGAAAGGGTTTTCTCCTTTCAGTTCGAGCAGGAGAGCGATGCGTTCCAGGATCTCAGCGGCTTCTTCGCGGGTCATGGACTCCAGGATGCCAAGCCGTGCCATTCCTGCCAGCAGGCATTTGCCGATCTGGTGTGATTTTGAAAAAAGGACTGGCAATGCCCGCTACCTCGTCTATGAACACGGCTCGTTTCCAATCACCGCGCGGTTAGCTCAGCGGTAGAGCACTGCCTTCACACGGCAGGGGTCGCAGGTTCGAACCCTGCACCGCGCACCATCTTCATTCAGATAAGATCAATTCGATGGACGTTGATTGAAGGACACCAATTCCTGATAGCGGACTCCTTGACCACCGAAAAGGTCCAGCGCACTGCCCACGGTCGCATCGACTTTGCCATCGCTGAGTTGATGGATATTTTCCAAATCAGCGAGGCAGTGAATGCCGCCTGCGTAAGTCATCGGCACGGGGCTATGCTGACCGAGAAACTCGACCAACAGAGCATCAATGCCTTCGCATTTGCCTTCTACGTCCACCGCGTGAATCAAAAACTCATCGCAATGACGGGCGAGATGCTGGAGTGACTCTGGCGTGACTTCCAGGTCCGTCAGCGTTTGCCAGCGATTCATCGCAACGGTCCAGCCGCTTCCGGTGGCTTTGCAGCTGAGGTCGATGACCAGACGTTGACGACCTGTGGCAGCCACCATTTGGTCGAGCTTTGTCTGGGAGAAGCGCCCGTCAGTCTCGAATAGATAGCTGGTGACGATGACATGGCTGGCTCCGGCTTCGAGATACTCGGCTGCATTGCAGGGGTGAATGCCGCCACCGATCTGGAGTCCGCCAGGATAGGCCGAAAGAGCCGACTTGGCAGCACTTTCGTTGCCTTGACCAAGCATGATGACATGGCCACCCGCGAGCTGATCCTTTCGGTAAAGCTGAGCATACCATGCCGCATCGCGATCACTCACGAAGTTGGTCTTCAATCCCAGCCCAGAATCACTGAGGGTGGACCCGACGATTTGTTTTACCTGACCGGAGTGAAGATCAATGCAGGGGCGGAATCGAGTCATGGTCACGATTGGCTACCCCGCAAGGATTCGAACCTTGAATAAGAGATCCAAAATCTCCTGTGTTACCGTTACACCACGGGGTAATGCGGTGAGAGGTGGAGCATAGAAGCACTTTACCACTGTGCAACCGATTTGGCGGATCATCTGGCATCAAAATGTAGGTCCGACGCTGCCAAGCTGGCGCAAGGTGGGCAGTGCCTCATGTGCGGCCCTTTCGAGAAGTTCAGCCGCACGCGCCATGGCCTCAGCCACGGGCATGTCAGTCGGCTTGATGGCATGCATGGCATCAAAGTTGGCCAACAGGGCGGGGGAGGGCTCAATCGCTCCAGCAAAAGCCACGACTTTTTTGCCCAGGCGACGTGCCATCTGGGCGACTCCGAGCGGGCCTTTGCCATGCAGCGTTTGCCCATCAAGCTTGCCTTCCCCTGTGATGATTAAATCGGCCTCGGCAATTCTTTTTTCGAGATGAATGGCTTTTGCGATGAGGTCAAAACCACTCACCAAATGCGCTTGGCCAAACACCATCAGGCCATAGCCCAGGCCACCGGCAGCGCCTGCTCCAGGTCTCTTGGCTAGCTCTTCGTCGCTGACATCGCGCTTTACGACATCGGTCAGGTGTTGCAGCCGATGTTCATGTGCTTCCAGATCGCAAACGCCTTTCTGAGGACCATAGATGCGGGTGCAGCCTTCAGGGCCGAGCAGGGGATTGCTGACATCACAGGCGACCTGGATCTCGAGACTGCATCTTGCCTCAGGCGGCAAGATTTGGCTTAGCTGGTTTAGGTCTCTGGGAAAGATCGTTAGGGGCTGGCCATCTGCTCGAAGAAATCGCCAGCCCAGAGCTCTGGCCATGCCGCAGCCTGCATCATTGGTCGCACTCCCTCCGATGCCGATGATCAGCTGCGAGGCTCCGCGCTGAACCGCATCCTGCATCATCAAACCGGTGCCAAAGGTGCTGGCGGTCATAGGATCGAGCGGAAGATCGCTGACTTTTGCCAAGCCAGAGGCGGCGCTCATCTCCATGACGGCGAGCTTTTGGCCATCCTGCTGAATCATGCCATAGCTCGCTGTGATGGCGCGACCTCTCGCATCTTCGCTCGGCACATGGATCCATTCGCCACCCAAGGACGTGATCATCGCTTCTGTGGTGCCTTCGCCACCATCGGCAATGGGGCAGACATCACACGTGCTCTCTGGCCAATGGCTTTCCAACACACGCTTCAAGATGGCTGCCACGTCAGGAGCCGTGAGGGAGCCTTTGTATTTGTCGCTGGCGATGAGGATGCGCATGGTGATTCCGCTTATCCTGGCTGGTGTAGGATTGCCAAGGCAAATCCAGGCGCAATTCACGCAAGAGCTGGCAAGCGGGAGGCCTGGGGTTCGAGGAAGGGTGATGCCGATGTCTTCCACCTGCCAACACTGCGGCTCGCCCGTCCCTGCTAACCGAGACGATGGGTTCTGCTGCGCGGGCTGTGTGTATGTGCATGATTTGCTGCATGAGCAGGGATTGGATCATTTTTACGACCTGAAAGGAGGCGTGGCACTGCCTCCGGTCTCTCCGCAAAGCCTTCGTGAAAGAGATTATGAATGGCTGTCTCAGTTGGGGCTAGCTGTGCAACCGGCAGGGCAGGTAAGTTTAGCCTTGCAGGGGATTTCTTGTGTGGGTTGTGTTTGGCTCATCGAAAGGGTCTTTTCCAGGCATCTGGGAGGACTGCGGGTGAATGTGGATGTCGTGCATGGCGAGATGCTGCTGATTTATGATCCGCAACGGTTTGACCTCGTGGCTTTCGCCAAAGATCTTCAAGCCTTTGGTTACCTCGTCGGCCCGCCGCACGAGGGCGGAGAGCGAAAGCAGTCGTCCGGTCTCGAACGGCGCATGGGGGTCTGTGGGGCCTTTGCCATGAATGCCATGGCCTTTAGCCTGCCTGCCTACTTTGGCATGCCCACTGACTTCGCCTTTGCGGGTTGGTTTGACCTGATTGCGGCTGCTTCAGCGACCTTGGCCATGCTGGTCGGGGGCAGCTATTTCATTGAGAAAGCTTGGCGCAGTCTCTCGGCAGGGCTGTTGCACATTGATACTCCGATCGCGTTGGGGATCATCGCGGCCTATGCTGGTTCCATTGGGGGGTGGGTCCTCGGCGTCCAGGGGCTGAAGTATTTCGACTTCGTCGCGATTTTCATTTTTTTGATGCTTGTCGGGCGCTGGGCCCAGCAGGCTGCTGTGGAGAGAAATCGCCGAAAGCTCATGCGCGATACTTCGATCCCTGAAGTCATCCTGGTGAAAGATGAGCCTGAGCCCAAGCCGCTGCGTGTGCTGAAAGCAGGCGTGCGCTTTGTGATCAAACCTGCGCAGTCGATCCCTGTGGCTAGCCGACTGATCAGTCCCAGTGCCTCGGTGAGCCTGGAGTGGATCAATGGTGAAAGCGAGGCTCAGCGGCGAGAGGAAGGGCAGCTTTTGCCGTCGGGTGCGTTGAACATTGGGCTGAAACCCCTAGAAGCTGAAGCGTTGGAAAGCTGGCAAGATAGCACCCTGCATCGCTTGCTGGAGGCGCGCCGCCCGGGTGAGTTTCGTGATCGTGCGCTGGAAAGACTGCTCCGTGGCTACTTGGCCGTGGTCGTTCTGGTGGGCATCGCGGGCGCTGTGACTTGGTTGATGCGTGGGGCTGGCCTAGCTGAAGCACTTCAGGTCATGATTTCCATTTTTGTGGTGTCTTGCCCCTGCGCGCTCGGAGTCGCCGTGCCTTTGGCAGAGGAACTGGCCTGTGCGCGTGCGGAAAAGATGGGCGTTTTCGTGCGTTCTCTGGCTTTGTGGAAGCGACTCCTGCGTGTGCGACAGGTGGTCTTTGACAAGACGGGCACGCTGACCCTGGAAAACCCCGTGTTGGAAAATCCTGAGGTGCTGAAAAAACTGGATGGTCAAGCCGCCTGTGCGCTGAGAACCTTGGTCACAGGCAATCTGCATCCTGTGAGCCGTAGTTTGTTCGACGCCATCGGTCCGGGTGAGACGTGGGCAGGCGCAGAAGTCCAGGAAAGCATCGGACAGGGAGTGGCCTTCACCGATGAAGCAGGGGCGAAGTGGTCTCTGGGGCGTGGAGCTGGTGCAGATGCTCTGCTCTGCCGGGATGGGCAAGTCTTGGCAGGCTTTCGCTTTCGCGATGAACTGCGTGCTGAGTCGGTGGGGGAAGCACACGCTCTGCGCCAGAAAGGTTTACAGGTCTCGATCCTCAGTGGAGATCGCCGCCTGAAGGTGGCGGGGATCGCAGCGCAGTTAGGCCTGGAGGCAACCCATTGGCAGGCAGAAATGAGCCCCGAAGAGAAAGCCGATTGGGTCCGCCGCCATGATGCGGACGATACTCTGTACATCGGTGATGGCGCGAACGATAGCCTTGCCTTTGATGCCGCGCTGTGTGCGGGCAGTCCCGTGACTGGACGGAGCTTTTTGGAGCAAAAGGCGGACTTCTTTTTCCTGGGTCATAGCCTCCGCTTTGTCCGCAGCTTGCTGGAGGTGGCTCGTCTGCATCGTCTTGCCACACGCAGGGTGTTTGCTTTTTCTGTGACCTACAACATCGCCACGGTCATCGCCGGTTGGATGGGCCTCCTCAGCCCGCTTGCAGCTGCGGTTTTGATGCCGCTGAGCTCGGTGGCGACTCTCAGCATCGTGGCACTGACTTTTGGTCGTGCGCGGCATGAGCCCGTGGAGTCTGAGACGACAGCCATCGCTCCTCCTGCCTCTTTGGCGATGGCTGCCAGCTAGGCTTCTGCCCAAGAAAAACGGGTGCGCTGGGGGGCGTACCCGTTGGGTGGAAAATGGATCGACTGGGCTTACTTGAAGAAAAGGGGGATCACCAGGATGGCGAGCACATTCACGACCTTGATCATGGGGTTCACGGCCGGGCCGGAGGTATCCTTGTAAGGATCGCCAACGGTATCTCCTGTGACAGCGGCTTGGTGAGCAAAGCTGCCTTTGCCGCCATGGTGGCCTTCTTCCACATACTTCTTGGCATTGTCCCAGGCTCCACCGGCGCTGGTCATGGCAATGCCGACGAAGAGTCCGGTAACGATGGTGCCGATGAGCAAGCCACCCAGGGCCTCTTTGCCAAGGAAAGCCACGCCGACGACGAAGATGATGGGCAGCAGGGCAGGCACGATCATCTGTTGCAGCGCTGCTTTGGTCACGATGTCCACGCACTGGCCGTAGTCGGGTGTGTCTTTGCCCGTCAGAATACCAGGCTTGGCAGCGATTTGTCGCCGAACCTCACGCACCACCGCGCCTGCGGCGTTGCCGACGGCATCCATGCCAAAAGCCGTGAACAGGTAGGGTAGCAAGCCGCCAATGAACATGCCGATGATGACCTGTGGATTCATCAGATCAAAGACGAGTTCCTTGAGCTTGAGGAAGGCCTTCACTTCTTCCACATAGCTGCCAAAGAGCACCATAGCAGCGAGGCCGGCGGAGGCGATGGCGTAGCCTTTGGTCACGGCCTTCATGGTGTTGCCCACGGCGTCGAGTTCATCGGTGATTTTGCGCACATCTTCAGGCAGACCCGACATGACAGCGACACCGCCCGCGTTGTCAGTGATGGGGCCGAAGGCATCCAGGGAAACGATGATGCCGCTGAGGCTCAGCATGGAAACCACCGCGATGGCGATGCCATACAATCCCGCGAGATCCCAGCAGGCCCAGATGGAAGCCGCGATGCAAAGCACGGGCAAAAGAGTGGCGTGATGGCCGACGCTGATGCCGGCGATGATGTTGGTCGCGTGGCCAGTTTCGGAGGCTTTGGCAATCCGGCGCACTGGGTTGTGAGCCGTGCTGGTGAAGTAATTCGTGATCCACACGACTGCAAAAGTGAGCGCTAGGCCGATGAGGGCACAGTAGAAGAGCGCGGAAGGAGTCACGGTGATTCCAGCCATTGTCACAGGAGCGGTAAAGATCGCGCCCGTTGCCCACTTGAAGAGGATCGCGGCCACAAGGCCGGACACTGCCACGCCACCGACTAGGGCAGGGGTTGCTTTCTGCTTCACGAAATTGACCCAGGCGATTCCGAGGAGCGAGGCCAGAATGGCCAAGCCACAAAGCACGAAAGGATAGACGAGCACGGCATGATTGCCCTCGGGAGCCGTGAGATGTCCCACCAGCACGCCGCCGATCAAGCTCACGGCGTAGGTCTCAAACACATCGGCAGCCATCCCTGCACAGTCACCCACATTGTCACCCACGTTGTCGGCGATGGTCGCCGGGTTGCGGGGATCGTCTTCGTTCAGGTTCTGCTCGATTTTGCCCACCAAGTCAGCACCCACGTCGGCGGCCTTGGTGTAAATACCACCGCCGAGACGAGCGAAGACGGAGATCAAAGAGCTGCCCAGAGCCAAGCCGATGAGAGAATCGATCGCAGCCTTCGCACCGGACATTTTTTCCACGACAAGGAAAAAGATACCCACGGAAAGCAAGCCCAGCACCACGACCAGCAGGCCAGTCACCGCACCACCATTGAAGGCGACCTTCAGGGCAGGGTGAGTGCCTTCCCGAGCTGCCCAGGCCGTTCTCACATTGGCCCGAACGGCGATGGTCATGCCAATGTATCCAGCGGCCAGGGAGCACACGGCGCCGACGATAAAACCAGCGCTGGCCACACCACCGCGCACAAAGTAAACCGCCGCAAAGATGACGATGGCGATCAGGCTGATGGCACGAATCTGACGATTCAGGTAAGCGCGTGCGCCCTGCTGGATGGCACCCCCGATCTCGGCCATCTTTTCATTGCCTGGGGACGTGGCAAGGATCTGGCGAATCAACAAAATGGCAAAAGCGAGGCCCACGAGCGCGAGCACGAGGGATATCGGAATGCCCTGAGTGAGAAGGAATGACGGATTCACGGGGAGTATGGCTGGTGGCTGAGGTTGGGTGGGTTGGGAAAAGGGCGGGCGATGTTAGCGGGTCGCCTTGGGCTGGCAACCGCCTTTTCATCACAGCCGAAGAGTTGGCTTGCTGCGTTGAGAAGAGCTCGAAGATGCGAACGCCAATGAAGGGGCGATGTTTGGGTCCGGCTGCAAATCAGCTCTGAGGTCGTGTCCAGAGCAAAGCTAGGAACAAGGGGAACTCCTGCCGGGCTCGGTTTTCCGCGCGTGCCCGTGGGCCGGGTTGGCTTTGCTTGTGTGAATGCCATTCCTGTAGGCCTGATAGCAGAAATCCTGCGCCAAAGCCACACTGCGTCAGTTCCTGAAAGCTGCGATGAATGCTCAGGGTGGTTTCGCTGTTGGCCTTCCCCGGATGCATGACGATGGGGATGGTTAGTGTGCTGCTGTAGGCGTCGATTCGGCGGTATTGGATTTTGCGCTCGTCTTCAAAGCCCCAAGCGGATTGACGAGGGATGCGAAAGGCAGGGTGATTCAGAACCCAGAGCATGCGGCCTCCAGGCTTTAGGGTTTGGAAAGCGGAGGAGCAGACCTGATCCAAATGCTCTAGGTTTTGCAGACAAAGGATGGCCGAAATGCCATCGAAATCGCGCAGCCCCTCCAGATGGGCCGCGTCACGTTCCAGGTAGCGAATTTTGTTCCGAGTGGGGTAGCTGCGTGCCTTTTCTACAAGAGAGCGTGAGGCATCAATCCCTGTGACCAGGGCACCCGAGGTCGCTAGTGCTCGCGAAAACACGCCCTGCCCACAGCCAAGATCGAGGAGTTTTTCTCCGTGAGCGGGGCGCAAAAGGTCTAGTGCTCTGGGAATAACGACCTCCTGATAGAGCTCCGATCCACGCTCGCCGATGATTTTGTCATACCAGTCGGCCGACTTTTCCCAAGAGGTGCCACCTTGGCTCAGGTCGCGTTTTGCTTTGGGATTCCGCTGCGAGGCTGCGGTCGGTTTTCGAAAAGGGCCAGACGGACCACGGGGTGGTGATTGGGGTTGGCGGGGTGGGCGTTCGGGCTTCATGAAATCGTTGCAGTCAGACCTAGCGGCGTTCTCGCGGATGGCATCCGCTTTTTGGAACGTGCCCGAATGAACTCAAGGAGACAGGTCTTTTTCCTTGTGCCTCTCTGATTTGTCAGAGACGGTTGCAGCCGCAACGCATGAGTTCAGAGAGAGAAGCATCGGACAAAGACATTCCTTGGGGGCAGAAGAGCTCGAGGATGCTGCTGTCCCTAGCCTGCCTGATCATCGTGCTGGCGGCGATGAGACAGGCCGCCGGGGTTTTGGTGCCCGTGGTGTATGCCTTCTTTCTCGCCGTGCTCAGCTTCCCGTTGCTCCGCTGGTTGGTTAAGAAAAAAATCCCCTCCGTGGTGGCGCTCGGCATCACGCTGTTGGTGAATTTGGGCTTTCTGGCAGGCATCATCACGCTGGCCGTGCGCTTGTTGATGAGCTTTAACAAAGATCTGCCGCGTTACATTCGCGGTTTGCAGACCTACATGAACGAATTCGCCGGATGGCTTCAAGACAATGGAGTCACGGAGGCAAAGGTGGCGATTGATACCCTTTTCGATTGGAATCAGCTCATCAGTTACGTCACCCAACAAGATGTCGTGACCCGATTGGGTTCGATGCTGGGCAGCACCTTCGGCACGGTGGCCAGCTTCCTCGCGAGCCTCATCATGGTTTTGATCTTGATGATGTTCATCCTGATGGAAGCTCAGGGCACAGAGCGTCGCCTCTCCGCTGTTCGTCAAGCCGGTGGCCCCGACCTGAGTGGGCTCCTGCGCAGTGCCACAGATATTCAGAAATACTTGGGCGTGAAGACTTTGATCAGTGCTCTCACGGGTGCTTTGGCAGGGGTTTGGTGCTGGTTTTTTGACCTTCAGTATCCTCTGCTTTGGGCGATTTTGGCTTTTGTGTTCAATTACATCCCCGCCGTGGGTTCCAGCGCGGCCAGTATCCCTGCCGTGATTGAGGCTTTGGTGCAGCATGGCACTGGCACAGCCGTTGGTGTGGCGATCGGTTACGGCTTGGTCAATTTCGGTCTGGATAACTTTGTCCAGCCCCATCTCCTCGGCAGGCGCTTTGGCATTTCCGCCTTGGTGGTGGTGCTTTCGGTGATTTTCTGGGGGTGGCTCTGGGGACCTCTGGGCATGTTCATGGCCGTGCCTTTGACCATGGTGATCAAGGTGCTGCTGGACAACAATGACGAGTTCCGTTGGATCTCCGTGGCGATGGCGCAGAAGAAAATTCGGCGCGGTGAGGTGGAAGTCGTCGGTTATGATTTGGCCGATGGGGAAATGCTCGGTGGCGGTGCTAGCACGGAAATCCCGGGCGGTCGTTGAGCCTCTCGCCAGAACGGCGCGTGTCGATTCAAGCAATTCCAGTTCGCTGCAAGGAAGACTCCTGACTCTGAAAATAGGGAGTAATCCCGGCGGTGCCTTTGCAGGTTGGTCGGCGCTGGCACCGCCGGGAATTACGACTGGCGTCCACCAGCCCCCCCCGGAGCGATGGATCTTCCAGAAAGGTTTGGGTCAGAACGCAACGCAGCATCAGTGTCCTGCGATGGCGGAAGGGGGCGTTCTGTAGGGTGAAATGCTCTCGCGAGATGGCATGAGGCTCCGGCAGCCAAAATCAGGATCAAAATGGAAAAGACGATATAGCGCCGGGGCATGTCGTGGAGAGGTTTTCTTGAATTAAAAAAATAGTATCAAGAGCCCTCTAAAACGACACCTTACCTTTTGGTAATGATTGCCACGACAGGACCGTTGAAGACGGGCTTTTCGTTGATTTTCAACTTGTCTCTACGCCCTCACCCACCGTTGTTTTTTTCACCATGCAAAATCGTCGTGCTTTTCTTCAATCTTCTGGTCTGAGCTTTGCCGCCGCATTGACAGCAGGAACTCCCACTTCAGCGCTAGCACGCAGCCCTAGCACTGCAAAAGAGGCCGTGGACCCTGCCTACCGCATTCAAAATCATGGCATCAAACACACGCTGATGGGATGGTGCTGGAAGCCGATGGACACGCTGGTGTTGGCCAAACATGCCAAAGAAATGGGTCTGGTCGGCATCGAAGGGATCGACCGGAAGTATTATTCGGAGGTGAAAAAAATGGGCCTCGAGATTTCACTGGTTAGCGGTCACGGTTTTGCGCAGGGTCCGTGCAACCCCAAATACCGCGACGAGGTCATCGCCAAGCTTACCGAGGGAATTGAAGTGGCATCTCAAGTGGGTGCCAAGAAGGTCATCACCTTCACCGGCATGAAGTTTGACGGCATGGATCATGACCAAGCTGTGAAAAACTGCCTGGAGACCTGGAAAGTCGTGCTGCCGCTGGCAGAACAGAAAGGCATCACGCTGGTGCTGGAGCACCTGAACTCCAGAGACAGCAGCCATCCCATGAAAGGACACCCAGGCTACTTTGGCGACGATGTGGATTTCTGCGTGAGCCTGATCCAGCAGGTGGGTAGTCCGAACTTCAAACTGCTGTTCGATATTTACCATGTCAGCATCATGAATGGCGACATCATCCGTCGTTTGCGTCTGCATCGTGACTACATCGGCCACTTGCACACGGCTGGAAATCCAGGTCGCTGCGAGCTGGATGATGCGCAGGAGATCCATTACCCTGCGGTGATGAAAGCGGTGCAGGAAATCGGCTACCACGACTTTGTCGCCCACGAATTCATCCCGACCTGGGATGATCCCCTCCTGGCGCTGCGGCATGCAGCCATGGTTTGTGACGTTTGAGCCTCGCGAAGTTCTCTCCGGTTGTGAAAGTAGGCTTCCGCTCCATGCTCGGAACTTCTGCCATGAATTCCCCAGACCTAGATTTTTCCATGCTAGGCACCGAGGTGCCGCTCCCGAAAATTGATCGTGCCCTGCAGGATCTCTGGGCTAGCGATGAGGCCAAGACGCGGGCTTCTTTGATCAACTTTGCCATCTATTCCGAAGATCCAGCGGCCCTGGCGCGGAACAATGAGATGCTGAAAAAGATCACGGAAGATCACTCCTGCCGTGCGCTGTTGATCACCTGCGTGCCCCAGATGCATCCTGAGCGTGCGCGCGCCTGGATCAATGCCCTTTGCCGTCCGTATCAGGGCCGACAAGTGGTGTGCAGTGAGCAGATCAGCTTCATCTTGGAGGGCGGCAGTGCCGCGCAGCTGCAAAACATCGTTTTCGCTCACCTCGACTCTGATCTTCCACTGATCATTTGGTGGCAGGGACCGCTGGTCAGGAATTTCGATGAGCGCCTGTATTCCCGGCTTCATACGCTGATCATCGACAGCAGTTCCTGGCAGCAACCCTCCACGGAGCTCGCTTGTCTGGAAAAAGCGCGTCAGGTCTCGCGCTTTGATGTGCGTGATCTGAGCTGGACCCGCAGTCATTTTATGCGCACAGCGCTCGCGGCTGCTTTTCAAGACGTGAAAGCGCGGGAGCAGCTCACAAACCTGGAGAAAATCGAGATCACTCATGCTCCCGGCCAGCGCTGTGCGGCTCTTCTTTTGGGCGGATGGATCTGCCAGCGCCTTCATGCAGACCTCGTGGAAGACATGCCCGGCTTTGTGTTTGAGCGTGAAAATGGCAGTCGCATCACACTTGAACTCGAAGAAAAAGCTTCAGAGGTAGCATTCTCGAGCCTACGTCTCCATTCGCCTTGCCTGGATCTGTCCGTCACGCGGGAAGGCAGTTCAGCCTACGTGCGGACGCACCTGTCCTGCTCAGGCATCTGCCGGGATGAGATGCTGCCTGCGGACTTCGTCACAGATGCAGAGTTGATCAGTGCTCAGCTCAGTCGCACGGGGGGCAATACCCATTTTCGGGTCGCTTTACCCCTCCTGAGCCGACTGCTTGCCAAGTGATTCCATCCCTCAGGTCCCGTTCTTTCGGCTGGAAAAATGCCCGCGTCTTAGCGATGTGAGGCGAAATGCCTCTTTCGTTTTTGCGCGTTGTTCCTTTTTTCTGCCCACTGCTCCTCCTCGGCGCCAGCGATGCCATCGCTCAATCTTCTGAGCCAGAGGCCGTGGCTGCTCTGGAGGCGAAACTGCCCCGACCCTCTAGTCCGCGGGGGCACGATCGCTTTGATCTTTCCGAAGAAAGCCAAGCTCGGCTCAAGAAGCTTGTGCCTGCCCTTTGGCGAAAGCTCTCTCAACGAGAGAATGCCCACCTGCTGGTGCTAGCGGAGCCACGCTTTCTTGAAGTCTGGCGCGACCCTGCGGATCGCCTACTCAGCGCGGATCAACCGCTGACGGAAGTATTCGCCAAAGCACTCGCCACACGCTTTTTCATGACTGGCGGCGTGAGAAAGTCGTCGCCATCGGCCAAGGACGCCTTTGCTCCAGGCATCTCCGTCCGTGTCATTGCAGAGCCGGGACAAACTCTTGTCGATGCACCCGCCATTTTGCAATCCGTCGCTCGCCAAGCTCCGGTCGATGCGGTGCTGCTTTGTCACGGTTTCACAGAGGCGGAGTCAGGGCTCTCGCCAGCTGAGTTCAGCCGCTACTTGAAGCAAGCGGGACTGGCCGTGCGTGAGCTGGGGGCAGATGTGATCGTGATCATGCCCTGGATGCCCATGAGCGAGCGGCCTGAGGTTAGCCTTGGGCAAACTCGACCGCTCACGGATATCGCCCTGGACGCCGCAGAAGACGAAGGATGGTTCGCGGTCGATCTTGGGGCGAGTTTAGACGGCTTTGAATTGCCCCCGAACGATGCAGTCCATGAAGGCGAGCGCTTTGCGCGTGTGGTGGATGCTTGGAAAGCCTTCTTTCATGAGGAAGACGAAGGGCATGACCTGCCAAGGGCCAAGCTGCATCAGCGGCTCGGGCAGCTCATGTATGACCGCCTGATGATGCCTGCCCCGAGCCAGCCCATGAGGGTCTCTGAAGCGCGTGCGGTTTGGAAAAAAACAGGAGAGCTGGAGCTGTCCTGGGCATGGACACAGCAGACAGCGTCGCCTTTGGAACTGACGGCCTTGCCACTCATCAGCAGCGGTTGGCGTCCACGTGAAGCACAGAGCCATCTGACCCTCGCCCCTGGTGCCAAGCAGACACTTTCGGCAATCTATGTGCCATCGGACGGGGCAAATGCCCTTGAGGAATCGGAGGTGCGTCTGCCGTGGCTGATCTCCGATGGGCACCAAGTCTGGACGCAGACCCTGCGGGCCAACTTGGAGCCCATCGCCGTGCTTTGGGAACCCTGCGTGAGCTTTAACCAAGAGGGTCAGCTTACCCCGGCAGCGCAGCTTTTGAATCAAAGCGGCCAGGACCTCGTGGGACGATGGGAACTGGAGGCGGCTGGGGCAAAGCAATCGGGCGATATTCGACTGAAGCCTGGAGCAGGCATGTCCCTGGATGCTGCCTTTTCCCCGCCTGCGGGGGGCGGATCGACACAAAGCCTGGAGGTGAAGCTGAAGCTTCAGATCGGTGAGTTGACGCTGGAGCGCCGCAAAACCTTGATCATCGCTCAGAATTTAGGACTCAAGCTACAGGTGCCCATGTTGCCCACGCGTCCAGCTTTGGCAGGAAGCGTCAACTTCTCCGCAGAGGCAGATGCGGGTCAGCTCAGCCTCATCGCTGAAGTGGCGGGCAGTGGCGTTTTGTTGCCTTCTGCGGAAGGGCACCCCGCCTGGATCATGGAGGCCCAGCTCGACGCTCGCAGTTATGGCAAACGTCTTGAGGAAGGCAGCACATGGCCCATCCGGGCGCATGGAACAGCCTCTGGAAAGTCGCGTGGTAAAGTCGATGCGATTCAACCTTGGGCCTTTGGCACAGGCTATGCAGCTGTGTTTGACCCCGAACAATTCAAGGCAGAGTTCACGCCGCTGGGAGGAGAGCGCTACCAAATCAAACTCATCCTGCCGCGTAGCTACCTTTACCTGCACGAATGGGCGCTGGACAATGGCAATAGCCAGCTTGGTGTGAACCTCCGCCTTCGCTTGAACACGGAGTCGGGATTCCAAACCTGGACGCTCATGCCAGACCTTCCACCGCAGCATCACGTGTCAAATCTTCGCGTTTTGGAACTCACCACACAACCGACTCAGCGCATGACGGTCCGCTGGCGCTAGAGGCTACCTTTCGTTCGGAAGCGCACGTCTCTCAAACAGACTCCTCCAGCAGCGGCTCGACACGGTCGTGAATCATTTCCATGAGGATGGGATCCATGAACTCGTAGTCATCGGGGATGTCGAGCACCTCCACCCGCAGCTCGTGAAACAGCTCTGGGAAGTCCTCGCGCAGCTTCTTTTTCTGCCAAGGCTCCATGACAAGCACGAGATCCGCCCAGCGCAGCAGCTTCTCCGACACCCGCCGCCGTGCCGCCACACTCACCCCGGCGCTGCACACCTCCACCCGCGGATCGTTTTGATACACCGCCTCCGCCGTCGGGCTGCGCCAGTGGTTGCGAGAGCACAGGAAGAGGAGGCGCATAGGTTTAGCCGTTGGTGTGGTAGAACCAGACATTATCTTTGAGCTTTCGGTGCATTTGGTAAGCTCCGTCTTGGGACTCGACGACGCCTTCTACGGGCGGTGTTTCTGGATCAATCAGAAGACCAAAGTACCCTGGGAGCGCCCACCCCCAGCAGATGTAGATTTCGATCCCATTCCTGTGTGCCCATAAATCCAAGGGGCGAGGCCGTCCCCATGGATGCTCAGATAGGAAAGGTGGCATTGCTTCAGCTTGCACTGTCATTAACCCACGCTCAGCTCCTAGCTCTTTGTTCTTCAACCGCGCGAACTCTCTGAGTGCTAACAGCCTCTCGTCAGAAATAATGGATTGTACAGACATAAGCTGACCCTTTAAACAAGGGGTGACCTCATGGTCATAAAACGGTGAAAAACGATGAGCCAGCCACAACACTAAACCACCAATCCCTAGAAGAAGTGGGCGAATCCAAATATGATGAAGCCATCCCTTCTGCTTTTTCTGTAACGAAGGTAGAAACAGTAGCGCCAAGCCAAAGACTGGTATGGAAAACAGTAAGGGTAATGCAATGATGAATGAACATCCACCACTAAAGCCGTCTTCATACTGAAGCCAATCCGAGCACACTAAAACGAGGCAAGCGACACCTATCAAAGCAAAATCCGCCCAAGAGATCCAAGGGCGGACTTTGAAATTCATAGAGCGTTTGAAGTGCTTACTTCCTCACCAACAAGCTCTTCCCGGTCATCTCCGCAGGTTGCTTCACGCCGAGCATGTCGAGAAGCGTGGGCGCGATGTCGGCGAGGATGCCGTTGCGGACGGTGTAGTTCGCGGCATCGGCGGCGACGTAGATGCCGTGGACGAGGTTGGTGGTGTGGGCGGTGTGCGGGGAGCCGTCGGCGTTGCGCATTTGCTCGCAGTTGCCGTGGTCGGCGGTGATGAAGAGCTTGCCGCCGAGCTCGAGCACCTTTTCCACGATCATGCGCACACCGAGGTCGATGGTCTCGCAGGCATGCACGCCAGCCTCCACGACGCCGGTGTGGCCGACCATGTCGGGATTGGCGTAGTTCATGATGACGGCGTCGTATTTTTCGAGACGGCGCAGCACTTCAAAGGTGAGGTCCGGAGCGCTCATCTGCGGCTTTTTGTCGTAGGTGGGCACTTCTTTGGGCGAAATGGCGAGGTAGCGATCTTCACCGGGATTTGGCTCTTCGACGCCGCTGTTGAAGAAGAAGGTCACGTGCGGGTATTTTTCCGTCTCAGCGGCGCGGAGCTGCGTGAGGCCTGCGGCGGCGATGGTTTGCCCGAGGTTGTTGCTGAGGCTTTCGGTGCCGAAAATCACGCGAGCACCGAGTTCGGTGTAAGTCGCGTCATACTCGGTGAGCGTGTAGTAGCCGGTCTTCGGCGTCACTTCGCGGTCGAACCCGGCGAAGTCGGCCTTCAAGAACGCATCGCTGAGTTGGCGGGCGCGGTCGGCACGGAAATTGAACCACAGAATGACATCGCCATCGCGGATGCGCTGCTCGTTGGCATTGGAAAAAATCATCGGCTGCATGAATTCATCGCCACGCGGATCACTCGGATACGCGGCCTTCACGGCGGCGCTCGGCGCATCGCTGCGCACTTCACCGCGACCGAGCACGATGGCGTCCCAGGCGAGCTTGTTGCGTTCCCAGCGCTTGTCGCGGTCCATGGCGTAGTAGCGACCGATCACGGTGGCGATCTTGGCTCCGCTCGGTTTCAAATCGGCCTCCAGTTTGGCCATGTAGGCCGCGCCGCCGGTCGGGGAGGTGTCACGACCATCGGTGATGGCATGCACCATCAAATCGGTGACGCCTGCGGCCTTCGCGGCATTGCAGAGCGCGGCGAGGTGATCCTGATGCGAATGCACACCGCCATCGCTGATGAGGCCGAGGAAGTGCAGGCGCTTGCCCTTGGCCTTCTCGAAGGCCTCGACGAGCACGGGCATCTTCGCCAGCTCGCCATCGCGGATGCTCTTGTTGATGCGGGTGAGGTCTTGATACACGATGCGGCCCGCACCGAGGTTGAGGTGGCCCACTTCGCTGTTGCCCATCTGGCCTTCCGGCAGGCCCACGTCCTCGCCGCTGGCGCTGACGGTGCCGCGCGGGTAGGTGGCGTAAAGGTGGTCATGGAACGGCGTCTTCGCGAGCAGCGTGGCATCGCCATTGGCTTGAGCTTGAGCTTTGCCGCCGGGATTGATGCCCCAGCCGTCGCGGATGATGAGAACAACGGGTTTTTTAGACATGGAAGGTGGGTCAATCGGATAGATTCTGGCCTTGGTCAAGGTGGCGAAACAGGTGCGCGGTTAGAGAATCTCAGTGCTGCAGCTTGGCGATGAGACTGGCCTCAAACGCGCCTTGCTTCGATGCCCAGAGCGGCTCCGGCTTCACTGTTTTGGAAGTGGGTAATGCCGACTGCGAGGGCATCGGCGGCGTCAGGCGGTGGTGTTTCCTGGAGCTGAAGCAGCGATCGTATCATGAAGGCGACTTGGTCCTTTTTGGCAGCACCACGTCCGACAGCGGCTTGCTTGACCTCACGCGGCGCATACTCATAGATGGGCAGTCCATGCTCCGCCGCAGCGATCAGGCAAGCGGCGCGCGCAGTGCCAAGCACGATCGCGGTTTTGTAGCTTTGAACGTAGATGGTGGTCTCGATGGCACAGGCGTCGGGGCAGTGCTCTCGAATGACGTCTTGGAGTTGTTCGCGAATGGCGACGAGGCAGCCGGAATGCAGCAGTTTGGGTGGGTTGGAAATCACCCCCCAAGCCATGGCGCGTAGGTTTCGTCCTTGCTTCTCTAGCACGGCCCAGCCTGTGTTTCGCAAAGCAGGGTCGATGGCCAGCACGCGGCTTTTTTCATTCGATGCGTGACTGCTGGGTCGATTCTGTGGGCGAGCGGCTTGGGTGCCCCGGTCCGTGACTCGGCTGCCGGACTTGGCCGCATTGGCGAGCACGCGTTTCAGTTCAGCAGCAGTGACGCGGGCCATGGCGATGAGGAGTTACCAAGCGCCTTTCTTTTTCTTGGGTCGGCTGGCCCAGCTTTCGCCAAAATAAAACAGCTTGTCGAGCGAGATGGCTCCCGAACCATAAAGCAGCAGTGTAAAGGCGACCAGGAGGTAAAGCCACGCTGCCTCGGCGTGAACGGAGCCGCTTTCCCCTGAGTAAAGCAAAAACAGACCTACAAGTGGCATCAGGGCGAGTGCAAAGAGGCGGGTCAGAAAGCCTATGCAAAAACTAACGGAGATAGCGAGCAGCAGAACCGCCACAGCAGGTGCGGTGAATTGAGGATAGGGGACGCTAGCCTCAGCAAAGAGGCGTGCCCAGTCCCAGGCCTTTTCTTTCCAGACGAAATCGTAGGCACCTTGGGCTCCGCTCCAGGCATGTCGGCTGAGCAAGACCCCCGTGCCGATCCTGAGCACGACGATGGTTTTGAAAAGACCTGACCAGGGGTTGCTGTGGGCAGTGGGTTGGCCGCCAATGTAGTCGAGCATGATGGGTTAGATGTCAGGGGAGAGTTCGATGATGTCACCGGGTTCAGGCTCTTCTTCATTGGCCTGCTCGATGGAGGAAAAGTAGCGCCGAACGCCCTCACGAATGAGGTAGATGCCATGGTTCGTCGAGCCGATTTTACGACCTCCCGAGACGCGCACGGCCTGCTCCAGCGTCATGTCTTCCCAGGCAGGGATGAATTCATCCGACATCACGTCACCCCGGATCGAGACCACCGGGGTGTCTTCGACGGACAAGACGTGAACCGTGACGGTCCGCCCGAGGGCCATGCCGACGCGGAATGTCGCAGCAATGGTGTCTGCCGCTTTGGGCAAGGAAACACCGCCAACGCGAGCAGAGCCCGCTTGGCCGAGCTGGATGATGCCCTGCTCATCGACCATGACCACACCGTTGAAAATTCGCTTGGGTGAGCGAGCACCTTCATAAACATGCAATCTCAGCGAATGGCCGTAGCCCAGTGTGCCGCGTGCATTGAAGGGCACCTGTGGATCTTCGGCTGATGCCGAATCACTGCCAGGCATGCCGGGCAGGATGTTGGTGATCTTTTTCAGCGTGGAAAAGCTCGGCAGAGGGATGTCGGGCGTGATTTTTTTGACCGTGGCGCAAGAAACCATGGTGCCGAGCGCCAGAGTCAACGGGATCCAAAGGGTGCGTGTTGAGGACATGAGAACTTAGTTAGTGAGTATCCGTGAGAAATGCCAAAACCTTTCCTGGCAGTCGTCGGATGGCTGGAAAAGACGATTCGCAGAACGGATGGTTTTGCGTCACGTCGCGTGCTGCTTTTGGGCGAAGAGCACACGAATCCATTCAGAAGGAATTCGCCTGAATGACGTCTTTGCCGCCTTGGAGGAAGTTTACCAGATTCAAGGTGGCGCGCATGGCTTGGCGCGGCACGCTTTCATAGGTCCTGCTGCCGATGTGAGGTGTGATCAGCGCTTTGGGATGCTTCAGCAGTGGGTGATCAGCAGGCGGGGGTTCTTCATCCAGCACATCGGTGGCGTAACCGCCGATGTGGCCCGCATGGAGTGCTTCGATCATGTCAGGCATGTGCACCAGTTCAGCGCGTGAGGTGTTCACGACGAGCAGTCCTTTCTTCGCCAAAGCGATGCGGTCCGCGCGAACGAGGTGGCGCGTGCTATCGCTTAGGTTGGCGTGCAGGCTGAGCACGTCGATTTCGGCCATCAAGCTTTCGATGGTGTCGTGGCGCTTCACGGGATGATCTTTCACAAAGGCTTCTGGCCAGTAGAGGTCCATGCCATGCACTTCCATGCCAAAGGCGAGGGCTCGCTTGGCGACTTCTTGACCGATGCGGCCTAGACCGACAATGCCGATCTTCTTGTTCCAGATTTCGTTGCCGGTGACGCGCTTCCACTGGCCATTGCGGACGGCATTCGCACTATCGACCAGATTTCTGACGAGGGCGAGTAGAAGGCAGAAGGTATGCTCCGCCACGGTGGTGTGGTTGACGCCTGGTGTGAAAAGCACAGGCAGCTTTCGTGCGGTGCACTCGGTGACATCGATCTTGTCGAGCCCGATGCCATATTTGCTGATCACTTTCAGGCGAGGCAGTGCTTTGTCCAAAACTGCACGGGTGATTTCATCGTCACCGCAGAGGAAGGCATCGAAATCTCCTGCCAGTTCCAGCATTCGGCTCTCTGGCAGAGGGCCGCGTTCGCGATGAATTTCATACCCCTGAGATTCCAGAAGGGCATGGTGATCGCCTGGGGTGTCTTGATAGCTCGTGGTGGTGAGGAGGACGCGCATGTGAGGATAGAGCCGACGAGCATGGCCGGGATGCCCGATAGGGCAAGAGGAGATGGTGTCGGATGCTACACGTGCAGGCTGGCCTTAGGACCGCATTTGCAGGAGTGCTTCCTCAAACTTCGCCGCCATGCGCATGGCGGTGAATTCTGAGCGGACCTTGCTCGTGCCGGTGGAGATGAGCTTTTCCCGCTGCTGGCCGTTCAGCAGCAGAGTTTCAAGTGCATCGGCCAGGGCCTTGGGCTCATCAGGCTCACACAAAATACCACCGCCTGTGGCTTCGATCAGTTCGGGAAAGGCACCGTGCCTGGGTTGCACCACGGGCACACCGCTGGCGATGGCCTCGATCACGTAAAGGCCGAAGGCTTCGCCATAAGTGGCAGGCACCGAGAAAACCGTGAGATCGCGGAAGAACTTCACTTTGTCGTGAAAGCTGACGTTGGGATGCCATTCCACACGCTCCTGCAGCCCGTAGTTCGCCAGTTTGGCGCGCAATTCAGTTAGGTATTTTTCATCAGCAGGAGTTTTGGCTCCACCAATTTTCAGTTTCAAACGCGGCAGGGTGCCTCGGCCTGCTAGTTCGATGAAGGCATCCACCAGTGTGGTGAGACCTTTGCCATGAATCATGCGGGCAAAGTAACCTATGATGGGCCAGTTCGGGTCAGGTTTGGCTGGCGCAAAGGCAGTGACGTCCAGGCCATTGTGGATGACATGAATCTTTTCAGCAGGGATCTCTAGCCTCTTGGCCATGGCATCGGCATAAAATTGGCTGGGGGCGATGAAGCATGTCACGCTGCGAGCATTCGCACGCATCGCGGCCCAGCTTTGTTCGCGGTAGGGATCGATCAGGGTGTCGAGAAAAGAGTCTTCTCCTTGCAACGAGACGATGATGGGAAGGCGAAGGTCTCGCTCGATCGCCGGACAAAGCCCCATGAGCAGGCTGTTTGAGAGAGAAATGACGTCAGGTTTTGCTTCCTTTTGAATCCAGTCCAGGGTTCGCTTCCATTCCGGCCATTGATTGCCTTGTTCTCCGGCCAAGGCACCGAGGGTCATGCGACCCAGGTCTTTCGCGCTGGTCATGCCCACGAAGCGGGAGGCAAACTTCAGCAGGGCAGGGGAATTCAGTCCACGCAGGAGAAAGCTTGGCACGTAGCGCAGCCAGGGCATTTTTTCCTGCAAGTAGAGGCTGATGCCACCCGCCTGCACGGGCAATTCGGGATTGCTGGCCTCACGATCGGTGACGAGGGGAAGATAAAGGGGAGCCATGAGTGCATCGTGCCCACGAGAGCGAAGCGCGCGGATCAGGGCATGATCGCGAAGACAGCTGCCGCAGTGAAAGCTGCCTGTGCCAGGGGTGAGGTGGAGGATGCGCATGGAGAAGGGGGACAGATGCCTAGACCATGGGTTACGATAGGGCAAGCTAGCTGCACACGGCAATGATTCGAAGACGACAGCTTTGGAGGGGCGGGTGCAAGCCTTTCCCCAGAGCTGGGCCCACATGTTTTGGGCGAAAATGAAATCGTCAAAAACATGACCATGAGCTCTTTGAGACTGTTTTGAGATGTGGCTTTTGGTGGCAAAACTTCGGAGTTGGTTGTTTTTGCCACTCCTGCGATCTGATGAGCTACAGACCTTTCAGCGAATACACCTTGGCCTACAGCCTTTTGCTGTGGTTCATCCATGGGGCAGCGCGAGTCATTGTTGAATCTGAGCAGCGGATCATACTGAGACAAGGCTCTTGGATTCGAATGCTCATCGCTCTGTTAATGGTCGCGGTGTCATCCCTGTGGGCAGGCTGCCGCTTTCATTTCAAGTTGGACTCCTTGCCTGAGGCCCATGCGGTTCGCATCACAGAAAAGATGAGTTTTTTCCATGTGCCATGGCAAACGAAGGATCATGGGCTCGCCACGGTGGTCCGATTCTATGGCCAGAAAAATAGCAGCTATCTTGAACTTCGGGCTCCGGGTCGGCAGACTTTCGTGAGGCTGATGAACATGCGGGAACCCCTGCTTAGCATTCAGGATGCTGCGCTGAGGCTGATCGCGAGCCGTGCACCTGGAACCCTAGAATTGGTTTTTTCACCGCCCCTCTTGCTCCCTGGGATGGGGCTCTTGGTTGGGCTGCTGATCCTGCTGATCTGGCGTCCGCGCTGGGCTGTGGTGGAAAGTGGCCAATTGCATCTGCATGACTGGGCCGGACTCAAGCATCGCCGGATTTCGGCTAGCCAGATTGACCATCTTGGCATCCGTGATGCCGATCCAGCCGGGTGGCGCACACGGATGCATCTGCCAGAGCGTTGGTGGGTGCTCGCCCATCGGCAGGATGGCAGCCCCCTGAATCTCTGTGATTTTCCTGACCAGCACTTTGCCCAGCAATGGGCAGAGCGTGCCGAGACGCTGCTGAAAAGTGGGGCACTGCAAGCTGTGCCGACAGGAACTTATCAGGTCTGGAATTCTAAAAGCGCGCTCTGAGGACTGTCTTGCAGGCAGCTTAGCCGCGTGCGAGGAGGTGCGAACACACAGACCTACCTGCCATGAGTGCTCCCCCCATGAAGATCAAACGGACCACCTCCATCACGGTCGGTGAGTTTTTTCATCAGCATGAAAAAAGCCTGCGCATGAAGCTGGTGGGCACCGATGTGGGATTCAGTCGCAAAATCCTGGAGCCTTCGGTGAATCGTCCTGGCTTGGCCTTGTCTGGTTTTTTCAGCTACTTCGCCTACAAGCGCATTCAGGTTATTGGGAACTCGGAGCTGTCTTTCCTCGATTCGCTGGACCCGAAGTTGAGAGAGGCGCGCTTTAGCCAGCTCTGCTCGTGGGAGATTCCTTGTCTGATCGTGGCCCGAGGACATCGACTGTCCGAGGATTTGGTGCAGTTGGCCAATGAGGCTGGGATCTCGATTTTTCAGACGAGCATGCTGACCATGAAGTTCCTGAACATCGCCACGATCAAGCTCGACACGGCGTTTGCCCCATCGACCACTGTCCACGGCTGTCTGGTGGACGTGCAGGGCATCGGCGTGCTGATTCAGGGGGACAGTGGCACGGGCAAAAGCGAAAGTGTGATCGGCCTGCTGCAGCGTGGAGCCAGTCTGGTCGCGGACGATGCTGTGCGTCTGAGGAATGTGGAAGACCGAGAAATCGTTGGTACAGCCCCTGATGTGACCCGCGATATGATCGAAATCCGCGGCTTGGGCATCCTGAATGTCGCCGCGCTCTTTGGCGTCGGGCGCGTGCGCATGAGCAAGCGTCTGGATCTGATTGTGCGTCTGGTCTTTCTCAAGGATGCGGAGGACCTCGAGCGCGTGGGCAAGGAGGAAGAAACCGTGGATGTCATGGGCGTCGCTGTCTCCAAAGTGGATCTACCGGTCGCTCCCGGCCGGGATGTGGCTGGATTGATCGAGCTGGCGGCTCTGAACTACAAGCTGCGTGCCTTTGGCTACAACAGCGCCGTAGAGTTTGATCAAAGGTTGTTGAAAAAGATGGCGCAAGATCAATTAGGATGATTTCATCCAGCCCGACGAGTACGCCGCCCCATCGCTATCTCTCCATGACGCTTCAAAAAGATCTCACCATTCGCAACAAGATGGGCCTACACGCTAGGCCGGCTGCCCAGTTCGTGAAGCGTGCCAGCAAGTACAAGTGCGACATTTGGGTGGAGAAGGATGACGAGCCCGTGAATGGCAAAAGCATCATGGGTCTGATGATGTTGGCGGCTGGCCGCGGGGAAACCATCCGCCTGATCACCGAAGGTGCCGATGCGGAAGAAGCCATGACGGATCTCGAAGAACTGGTGAATTCAGGCTTCGGTGATGTCGAATGAGTTGCTGAGCAGCAAGGCTTTACTTCACTAAAACTTTGGCCTTTTCCTCAGCCGACACTGTTCGGGGTTGGTCGAATTGCATCAAAATGGTCGATGTATCCCCCTGAATCACCCTGAGCTGAAGCAGTCGGGCTTCACTTTGGCTGATTTGCAGGTCAAGCTGGCGAAGATGGCGGCGAACCATGGGTGCTTTCGGACGCAGCGTGACCGTGGTGACGCCGGGTGAGTCTTCACTTTGCTGGACGATGAAGTGGCGCGTCATCTCCTCGGGGGAAGCCTCACGACCGCTTAGAAAACGCGCCCACATGCGGTAGCGGGCATCGTTTTCTTCTAGCCGTTTCCAGTCCGCTTGGGGTGTTTCTTTGACCCGAAATTCCTTCAGGTCATGCACCAGCACCGTCGCAGCTGGGCTGCCGAGTTCCCAGCGAAAGGCACCATCCCGAAATCGCCAAAAACAGCCACGTGTGGACACTGGCTGCTTCAAAGTCGGGAGGGAGCGGGTTTGGTGAAACGTCACCATCATGTCTGGCAGATTTGCCTGCTGTCGTGACCAGTCCAGCAAGGCCTGCGGCAGCGGAGAGGCAGGCTTTGGCAGTGAGACGGCCTGTGCGTAGGCGTGATGCTGCGTGGCCAAGGTCAGCCACAACGATGTCCAACCCAAAAGCCAAAGACCCTGGAGACGAAAGCAAGCAGATGAAGGCATGAGAAGATAAAGCACGATGTCCAAACCTTAGGGCAACGAAGCTTTCAAGCGGCGGGTTTCTTCCTCGATCGCTTCAGCCAGCAAAAGCGCAGATACAGCCACCACGCGGCGTGCTCCTGCCTGCACGATTTCTTGAATGCGGCTGAGGTTTACCCCTCCGATGCAAAAGATGGGTAGGCTGACCGTCGCATGCACCGCGGAGACATCTGCCAGACCCACGGGCGTGTAATCGGGCTTGGTGCCCGTGGCGTAAAGCGGGCCAAAGCCAATGTAGTCCGGGGCTTCTTCCTGGGCGGCTAGGGCTTGAGCCATGCTGTGGGTAGATTTGCCAATCAGAACATCTGGCCCGACCCATGATCGAGCTCGTGCCACAGAGTCATCGTCTTGGCCAACATGCACCCCCTCGCAGCCGACTTTGGCTGCCACCTCGGGGTGATCATTGATGATGAGCGGCACGCTGTGTGACCTCGTGATGGGCAGCATTTGCTGAGCCCAGCTCTCAATTTCGGCTGGAGTTTTGCCCTTGGCCCGCAGCTGCAAAAGATCAACTCCACCGATGCAGAGGGATTCGGTGACTCGGGTGATAGCCTGGGGCTGTACGTAGCCTAGGTCCAAAATGCCGTAGAGCCGTGCTTGCTGGAGAATTGCGCGAGAGTTCATGAGGCCGAATTCCGTGCTGACCTACCTTTGTCCAGCAGCTTTTTCTGGAGCGGCACTCTGCCCCCCACGAAAGTGAGGCACAGTCCCTGTGAAAAAGAGCCAGTCATGGCGTTGTATTCGGTGCGAAGCCTAAAACCATGAAACGCCGTTCCTTTCTAACTTCCGTCGCATCTGTTGGCACCGCGCCTTTGTGGGCGAACAACACCCCAGTTCATCAACCTCGGGGAAAAGCCGAGCATTGCATTTTCATCTGGCTTGGCGGTGGCATGGGCCAGATTGACACGTTTGACCCGAAAAAACTGGGTGACAATGAGTCGAAGCAGAAGGTCGCGGGCTCTCTCTACAAAGCAATCGACACGGCTGTGCCAGGAGTTCAAGTCGTCGAGCATTTGGCGAAGACCGCACGGGTGATGGAACACGTCACAGCCATGCGAACGGTGAACCACCATGTGGTCGATGAGCACGCCTTTGCCACGAACATCGTTCACACGGGGCGAATGATCTCCGGCAACACGATTTATCCCAGCATCGGAAGCATCATCGCCCATGAAAAAGGGGCGGCTAGCACCGACATGCCACCCTACATCTTGATCGGATATCCCAACGTGAGCCGTGGCCCTGGCTTTCTGGGGGCCAAGGCAGGTTACGTTTATCTCACAGACACCAATACCGGCCCGGCAGGCTTCACACGGCCTGATTTTGTCGATGAAAAGCGTGCGCTAACCCGCGAGCAATTGCTGAAACCGCTGATGGCGCGTGCACCACGCGATTCCTCGGTTGCCGATTACATCCAGGCTCAAGAGCAAGCGCTACACCTCTCGGGCCCGAAGTTCATGAGGCACTTCAATCTGAAAGAAGAACCGGCCTCGCTTCGCAACGATTATGGTGGCGAGTTCGGTCAACGCTGTTTGCTCGCCCGTCGTCTGGTTCAGGCCGGTGTTCGTTTCATTGAGGTTTCACACAACCTGAACTTCATGAATGGAACTGGGTGGGACATCCACAACGAAGGCTACAAAAATCAGCATCTTCTGATTCAGGAGCTCGATACCGCGCTATCGGCCCTCATCCGAGATTTGAAGCATCAGAAGCTTTTGGACAAGACGCTGATTGTGGTCGGCACGGAGTTTGGCCGTCCTGCGCAGTTTGACGGGCGGGGTGGACGTGGTCACCAAGGGACTGCGTTTTCCATGGTTTTGGCCGGTGGTGGCCTGAACCATCGCGGCGCTTATGGCGTCACGGATGAACTCGCAAAGCTGCCTGTCGAAAATTCAGTCCCCCTCGTGGACTTTCACGCCACGATTCATGCAGCGATGGGGATTGACCCTGCCAAAGAGCTGATGGACGGAACTCGACCTGTGCCCATCACCGATGGGGGAAAGCCAGTGCAGGCCTTGTTTAGCTAAGAAAATTCTTGTTATCGTTTTTCTCGAACCACTGTTCCCAAGCAAGTTCAATTGCGACGGCTTTTGGTCTTGGTCGCGAGCGTGGTACGCTCGCGGATGCGGTTCCTTAGCTTTTCCGCTGCCAGTGCCTGCTTGAGCATGATGATTTCTTGTTTCAGCGCGCTCACTTCTTCGAGATTGCTTGAGCTCGTTGTTTCCGCGCTGCCTGTCACAGCAGCGATTGCGATAGGTGCAGGTGCAGCCGCAGCTCCATTCAGGTCCGGCAGAGGGGCGATGCCTGCGGGAGAGGCAATTTCTTCGGGCAAAACAAGACCTTCACCGGCATCCACCCCAAGCAAAGATTCCAACTGCATGACTCTGGCCTTCGCGGCTGGCAGTTCGGCGCATAGGCGGCGTGCGATTTCGAGTTCGGCCACCAGATCACGCTCACGATCTCTGGATTTGTTCAGCAGGCTATCGAAGCGTGTTTCTTCCACCTTGAGTTGATCGCTGGCCATGTGGCGGAACAGATCAAACTGGCGCTGCATCTCCGTGCGCCAGGCGTTGGCATCGGATCTTACCTGCATCAGGTCTTTTTGCTGAGTCACCACCTGCTTTTCGAGGGCTTCTTTGCTTTTCAAAAGCGAGGCCTCCACGCGACGCAAGAGCCAGAGTCTGACCATGGCGGCAAAGAAAATCACAGCCATGAGTCCTGTCGCAAGAATGTAGGGGTGGGCTTCGAGAGGTAACATAAGGTCAGTGCTATCAGGAGAAGCAGGTAGCGGGCCGATGAGCAAGTTTAGGACTGGCTAGGGCCGTCTTTTTGTGTCTCAGCTTTGCAAAGGTCTGAGTGAATAATCAGGCATGGCAGAATATCTCCCATCGTCCTGCTTTTGACCGAATCCGAAGAGCGATTAGCCAACCCAATCAAGCCATGAATTCGTTCTTGGCGGCCTCTCGATCCACGTCTTGAATGATAGCCAATGCGCTACACACCCCTGCCTGCTGATTTTTTTAAATCCAATCGCCAGCGTCTCTATGCCCTGCTGCCCCCAGGTTCGGTGGTCATTCTGCATTCGAACGATGTGCTGCCGACCAATGCCGATGGTAGCATGGGATTCGTGCAGAACTCGGACCTTTTTTACCTCTCTGGTGTCGATCAGGAGGAGACGATTCTGGTGCTTTTCCCTGACGCTCCCGATCCTAAAATGCGCGAACTGCTCTTCGTGCGTGAAACCAATGAGCACATCGCCGTCTGGGAAGGTCAAAAGCTAACTCAGGGGGAGGCTGTGCAGCGCTCTGGCATTGAGCGCGTGCGCTGGTTGCAGGAGTTTGAACTCCATTTCCGTCAGGTGATGTGTCAGTGCACCCAGGTTTATTTGAATTCGAACGAGCATCCTCGCGCGGTGATTCAGATGCAGACGCGCGAGATGCGCTTCACTCAGCGCTGCCGCCAGGAATATCCGGTGCATGATCTGCGCAGGCTCGCTCCTCTGATGCATCAGCTGCGTGCCATCAAGCAGCCTGCGGAATTGAGTGCGCTCAGTGAAGCCATTCGGATTACGGAAGACGGCTTCCGTCGTCTTTTGCGCTTTGTCCGCCCTGGCGTTTATGAATTCGAAATCGAAGCAGAACTGGTGCACGAGTACCTCCGCCAGCGCGCGCGTGGTTTTGCTTATCACCCGATCATTGCCAGTGGAGCCAATGGCTGCGTGCTGCACTACAACACCAACCATTGTGAGTGCCGCGATGGTGAAATGCTGCTGCTGGATGTGGCTGCATGCTATGGCAATTACAACGCCGACCTGACACGCACGATTCCTGTGAATGGACGATTCACCCCCCGTCAGCGTCAAGTTTACGAGTCCGTGCTGCGCATCCTTCGGGAGTGCCGTCAAATGCTCCGCCCAGGGGTCATCATCCGCGAATATCAGGAAGAAGTGACCAAGCTGATGACTTCTGAACTGATCGGCCTAGGGTTGCTTGATCGGCATGATGTCGAAAAGCAAGATCCCGAAAAGCCTCTCTACAAAAAGTACTTCCCACATGGTACCAGCCACCATTTGGGACTCGATGTGCATGATGTGGGACTCACTTGGCTGCCTGTGCAAGAAGGCATGGTTTTCACCATCGAGCCCGGCATCTACATTCGTGAGGAAGGTCTCGCCGTTCGTTTGGAGAACAATTATGTCATTGGAGCTGACCGTAACATAGATCTGATGGCCTCCACTCCGATCGAAGTGGAGGAAATCGAGCAACTGATGAATGAACGCTGAGATTCAGCGTTCTGAAGCGCCTTGGGGGGGCGTGTTGGTTTTGGACCAACGCGCCAGGGCTAAAGATAACCAGCCTGCCATCAGGAGCAGGCCCCCGATGGGCGTCACAGGGCCGAGCCAGCGCCAACCGTAGTAGGCCAGCGCGTAGATCGAACCGCTGAAAAGAAGCATTCCGAAAAAAAGCAAGTTCCAGCCGAATTTAGCGGCTCTGTCCGCGCGGTTGATGAACAGCGCGGAGAGATAGAGGAACATGGAATGAGGCAAATGATAGCGAACACCGGTCTCCCAAGAGGCGAGATTTCCTTTGGCCACGAGAACATCGTGGACATCGCCATGAGCACCCATGGCTCCCAGTGCTACAGCAGCAAAACAAGACAATGCGGCGAGTCGGGACAGATCTCGATCCTGGGCAGATTCCATGAAATCTTATTCGGCAGCGGCTGAGTTGCGGTTTTGCACGAACGTCGAGCGCACGGCCGTGTAAGGGTCAATCGCTGTTGCGGTCGTGTCGTTGTAGCGTTCGAGCTGCAAAGGCAAAGCGCGGATCGTGTTACCGGTGGAAGGAATCCAGGCCCAGTCATCAGCATCTCCAGTTAGGACGAAGCCCCAGTTGATGGGATCAAGGGCATAGTCTCCGGCCAAGCCAAGGGTTTCTCTAGCACTGCTAGGTCCTAGCAGGGGAAGCACGAGGTAGGGACCGTGTCCCACGCCCCATTTGGCGAGAGTTTGCCCGGTGTCTTCTGAGGGAACTCCGGTCAGGGAAGGGATGCGATCCGATTGCTTGATGATGCCACCAAAGCCTGCAAAGGTATTCACGGCAAATTTTTGCACCTCTTTGCCGGCACGGTTGAACTTACCCTGCAAGCCACTGTTGACGAAGCGCACTGGGAACTTGGCGTTTTCGTAAACATTATCGATGCAGTCTCTCACACCAGCGGGCAACACGACGGTGTAGGTTTTGGACACAGGGGTGAGCAGCCATTTGTAGATTTTGTCATTCATGACAAAGGTTGCTCGATTCAGGGGCTCCAAGGGATCTGAGATTTGTGTAGCGACATCATAGTCATCCTGAGATTCTGCGCTGGGCGCAGCAGCTGTTGGCGACTTTGATCGGGTGCTCGTGCAGGCGGCCAAGCATAAGGCTGTGCCAGCGAGGAGGAGGTGATGCAGCTTTGTGTTCATGGATTATCGGGAGACAGATTGTTCGAGAGAACGGATCACTGCTTCTGCACCGCCTTGCTTGAAGGTGGCATCGAGCTGAGAGCGATAATTGGCAATCATGCTAACGCCTTCGATCACGACGTCGGCGATCTTCCAGCCTCCGATTTGTTCCATTCGGTAGGTCACGGCATAGCGGCTGCCTTTGTAGATGAGTGAAGTCGGCACATCCACACGACCCGCAGCAGATTCGGTGGCCGATTTATAGTCAATCACGGGTCGTTCCCCTGGAGTGAACTTGCCGATGTAGGTGCGAATGACAAGCGTGGTAAAAAGATCCGTCGCACGTTTTTGTTGGGCCGGAGTGAACTGACGCCAACCCACACCAACCGCACGCTTGGTCATGGTCTCAAAGCTCACGTAGCGTAGCAGAACGGGGCGCACACTCACAGTGAGTGCTGCATTGCTTCCAGCTCGGTCTGCCAAGGTCAAGACTTCATTTACAGCAGAGCGCAGCTTGGCTTCAGCTTCACTAGGAGCAGCGTGCAGGCCCAATGGCGTGCAGCAAAGAAGGATGAGGAGGTGTCGGCGATTCACGGGGCGGGGGAAGTTCCTGTTTCGTTAGCCTTGGCGTTAGTGTCGTTACTTACGCTTCCAAAAGCCATTTTGCCAATCAACGATTCAAGATCGACTGAAGATTCTGTCATCGTGATTTGAGCCCCTGGTTTCAATGCCTCTTCTTCGGCTCCAGGGGCTAGTGAAACATACTTGTCTCCGATGAGACCTGTCGTTTTGATGGATGCCATGGTGTCCACGGGCAGTTGAAGCCCTTCCATCACCCGCAAGGTGGCGATGGCACTGAAGTCTTTCGGGTCCATGCGCAGGGATTCCACGCGTCCGATGGAGACTCCTGCACACATCACACTGCTGCCCGGATTCAGACCGCCCGCATTGGCGAATCGAGCCTCAATTACATACGTGGGTCCACCTAGCAGAGAGCCAGCACCTACCTTAACCGCCAGCCAAGCAATGGCGGCGAGGCCTAGCAGAACAAACAAACCGACAGGGTATTCCAGATGGCTCGATTTCATGAAGTTCAAAGCAGGTTCAGACAAAGGGGGGATTCAAGCGCAGTCCATGGATTTGTTGGCGTAAAGCAGCAGGGCTGTCTCGAAAGTCGATCACGACCGGATCATTTGACTTGGCAAAGTCTTCCGGTTTTCCTTCAAAGCGCATCCTCCCTGCATCCAGCAGGGCTACATGATCGCTGATGACCAAGACCTCTGCCACATCGTGGGTGACGATTACTGCTGTGAAGCCGAACTGACGTTGATACTTCACAATCATTGCAAAGACCGCGTTTCGACGTTGCGGGTCCAGACCTGCGGTGGGTTCGTCAAAAAGCACCAACTCCGGTTGGGTGACAATGGCTCGGGCTAGCGCGAGGCGCTTTTGCATCCCGCCAGACATTTGGCTCGGGTAGCGATCAGCAAAGGTGTCGAGTTCGAGCTGACGCAGCGCTTCCAGGCTGCGCTTCATGACTTCTGTCTCTGGAAGGAGGGTCGTTTGCTCCAAGGGTAAGATGACGTTCTCTAAAGCGGTCAAAGAGTCCAGCAGGGCATTGCTTTGGAAAAGATAACTGCAGCGTCGGCGGAAGTCAGCGCGTGTCTCGGCAGCCTGTTCGGTCAGCTCTTTGCCATCGAACCAAATGCTGCCTTGATCTGGTTTCTCAATGCCTGCCAGACACTTCAGGAGAACGGACTTGCCGGTCCCACTGCGACCTAGAACGGTGACGACCTGTCCGCGATGCACGACGAGATTGGCATCAGAAAGCACCACCTGCTCTCCGAAGCTTTTTTTCAAGCCACGGATGGATAGCAGCGGGGTGGTGGAGGAGGCGGCATTCATCACATCAAGAAAGAGGTGATCACGTAGTCAGCAGTGAGCACGAGGATGCAGGAAAGAACCACGGCGCGTGTCGTGCTGGCACTGACCGCATGGGCACCTGTCGCGGCTCGGTTTCGATGCGCATTGAAACCGCAGTAGCAACAGACAGCGATGGTGAGTAGGCCGAAAACACCAGCTTTGATCATGCACTCCTGAACATCGCTAGGCTCTACCGCTCGTTCGACGGACGACCAGTAAACGCCTGCCTCCAAGCCAAGCATCAGCGATCCTGAAAGCCATCCTCCCCAGAGGCCGACGCTAACAAACAAGGCTGTGTGCATCGGGTAGGCCAGCAGTGCCGCCAGAAGTCTGGGTGTCACGAGATATCCATGACTGTTGACGCCCATGGTTTCTAAGGCAGCGATTTGCTCGGAGTTTCGCTGGATACCGAGCTCAGCGGCTAGAGCAGAACCGGCTTGGCCCACGAGCATCAGCGCGGCCAGCACGGGGCCAAGTTCGCGCACAAGGCTCAGCGAAACCAAGGCACCGAGCAGACTTTCGGAACCGAAGCGATTCAAAACGTGGTATCCTTGCAGCCCCAGCACCAAACCGGTGAAAGCTCCCACGATCAAGATCACAGGAAGGCAACGCACGCCTTGTTCAAACAAGGCACGCACGACTCTGCGGCCAAGCTTTCGGCAGCGTCGGGTTTCACGGATCGCGCTTAGCGTGAACAAGGCGAAGTCTCCCAAGCGATGAACCAGGGAAATCGAGGAGTGACCGAGCGCGCGAACCATGCTGTGTGTGAACTTCACGCGGCTCTTGAAAACATGCAAGCCAAGCCGCCTCCATCTTTTGGTCAGGTGTCGCATGGGCAGGAATCGCATGCTTTCGGATGCCGAAGGCAACAAAGATGCAGTTTTCAGGTCACGTCAGCGTGGTATCGTGCGCCACAATCCACGCTTCCTGTGTTGCCCAGATCTGACACTCCTCTTCACTTGCCTCCGTCCATCGAGCCCGGGGGCAAGGAGATGTCGCGAGGTTATCCGGCTCTTGGGGTTCTCTGGCTCGCTGCACTTTGCGCTGTCTTGCATTTCCTGCCAGAAATGAATACCGCACAGGCCTTGGCTAGTGTGGCTGTGTTGAGCCTGCCGATGGCCATGACTGGGATTTATTTCAGTGCGGTTGCGCAATGCCGTCGGCTAACCTGGTTTTCCCACCAGGGCTGGCTTTATGCTTTGCTCAGTGGTCGTTGGCTGCGTTTGTTGATTTGGAGCTTGTGGGCCGTGTTAGCGACGCTTTTTTTGATGCTAGAGCTTCGTAGCTACAGTCCTCGCGATGCTGTAGCGGCAGCAATGACACCTTTGCTTTTCTGGCCGATCTACAAAGGGGCTCAGCGCATGTTCAGCATGGAGCTAAGAGGGTATCTGGTCACAGCGACGGCGCTACGCACAGCCCAGCTTTTGACACCGCTTCTTATGGTTGGGCTGGTTTTGTTGATCAGTCAGCGCTTGGGATCGGTAGTTCACTACGAAAGCACAGCTGATGCTGTGAATGTGATGCGTGAGCAGTTGGGGGGTTACGCATCCAGTCCTCTCTTCACACAGATCACAGCCTGGATGGCGATTGGGGCTGGTGCCAAATCTTATGTCTTGGGTTGTGCCACACTGGGTGATGATTGGGTGGCGACGCTCATCACTCTGGCTGGCATGTGGGTGGTCTTTTCCACAGCATCAGCCAGCACGGCCTGTTTCCTGATCCCTCGGCAGGAGCTTCGTCGCGCTTTTGCGCTGCCGAGCGATACCGATGTGCCCGGACCGGTCTCCCGTTCTCGCATCTTTAGTGCAGTTTCGCTGATCTTGACATCTCTGATCGCTTTCGGGATCGGTGGATGGTGGCTGGAGAAACGTTTTTTACTGTCCGAAGAGCTTCGTCAAAAGAATGCACAGGCCCTGCGCTGGGCAGAGTCTCACCTCAGCGTCGCGGTGGATCGCATTGGTCATGATCTTTACCAGCGCGGTACTTTGGCTAAGCTCCAGGGGCTGCGTGCTGTTTATCTTTCGCAGTTGCGCCGAGATGCAGTAGCGCCCCTTCAAGCCGAAATCCAAGCAGCTTTTGGCCTTATGGAAACCCGGGTGGATGACTTTCTCGACGAATATTATTCGCTCGGTGCTGACTACAAACGTCTGGGCAGTTTGGTCACTGGAAATCTGCGCGAGCACTTGCAGCAGCGCTTGGAGGAAAAGCTAGGCGGAGTGCCACTCATGCAACAGGTCGATTTGGCTTACCAAAAAGCACTGCGCATGAATGTGGAACTGGAAAAAGCCTATCAGCAGCAGGTGGAGACCTTATTGGCCAGCCAGCGACTGTCCGTCTCGCCACGTAAACCAAAAGTCGTGCAGGAAGAGAATCGTGGAGCACTTCAGTTTCCCCGAGCACCTGAAATCATGAGCTTTGAGGCACGTCTGGGCATCAGTGCTGGGGCTGGAGCGATTTCAGGAGTCTTGGCTGGGGCGGTGACGGCTCGTGTCGTGCAGCGTGTGGTGGGTGGTCAGGCCTATCGGGTCGCGGCAGAATTGATCGAACAAGGGGCCAAAAAAGCAGTGGGTCGAGGAGCCGGGGCAGCAGGAGGTGCTCTGGCGGGTGCAGCCGTGGGATCAGTGGTGCCCGTGGTCGGCACGAGCATCGGGGCAGCGATTGGAGTGGTCGTCGGCGTGATGAGCAGCGTTGCGGTCGATGCTACTCTTGTGAAATTGGACGAAGCCATTCATCGCGATGACTTCAAGCAAGAGATCCTGACTAGCCTGCGCAAGACTCGTTCTGAGTTATCTGAAGGATTTTTGACGGTTTTGCCATAGGTGGAAGCTTGTGGTGTTTTTCATCGCCCCCAAGCTTGCTTCGGAGGCAGGTTCTCGGCACCGATATGGCACGTATGCTCCCTGCTTCGTCTTTTCTGCTCAGTGTTGTGCCCATGGGCGCAGCGCATCGGGTGTTGGGGCAGCGAACTGTGGCGCTGCCAGGGGTCACTCTCGATATCCTCACCACGCGAAAAATTGAGCTGGAACTCTGGGAACTGCGTCGGCTGAATGATCCCTACTGGCGTCTATATTGGCCCATGCAGGAGGGAGGTATCGTGGAGATTGATGGCGAGAGCACAGCGCTGCGTCCAGGCACAGTTTATCTCATTCCTCCACGCACGACTTTTAGCACGAGGACGCGTCGTCCTTTTAGCAAATGGTACTGCCACTTTAACCTCGGCCCTGTCGCAGATCGTGCGGCACCGGGCATTTATGCTTTTCGCGTCCAGGGCCGTCATGAAGCGATGTTGCAGGAACTGGTTGAGCTCGGCGCGCGCTCTCCAACTGGACTTTATCCCTGGGCGAGTCTGCAACTTGTGGCTGAATTTGTGAAAGCGCTGCCTGCCGAAGTCTGGGAACAGCAGCGGCTGGACTCCCGTGTGCTGAAGGCCATGGAGTTCATGAACCAGCACTTGGGGTTAAAGCTGACCTCTGAGCAGGTGGCACGTCATGCGGGGCTGAGCGTGAGGAACTTGAATCATTTGTTCAAAGAAGAAGTCCAGCAGTCCCCCATGCGTGTGCTACTCGACTATCGTCTGGATGAAGCCTGCCGACTGCTTCGCCACACGGAGGAAAGCATCGAATCGATCGCGGAAAGCTGCGGTCTTTTGAATCGGCATTACCTCAGCCGGATGATGCGCCAGTATCGAAATACTTCGCCGGCGGCTTATCGCAGTGAGCACTCGTGACTGGCATTTGCGGCAGGTCACGTGTAAAAGAGTCGTAATGTCTCCGCCCCTTCCTCCTTTTCGTCAGGCAACTGTTCTCTTGGGCTGGGTACTGTTGACTTTTCTGGCTCCAGTTGCTGGAGCTTTCACGCCACCGGGTGCTTGGTATCAGACACTGCAAAAGCCAGAGTGGAACCCGCCTTCCTGGATCTTCGGTCCAGTCTGGACGCTGCTCTATCTCGGCATGGCGATTGCCGCTTGGCTGGTGTGGAGAAACGGCGCGCGTTCAGGGGCTCTGCGCTGGTATCTCATTCAGCTGGCGCTGAATGCGGCCTGGACACCAGTGTTTTTCGGAGCACACCAGATCGGAGCTGCTCTGCTGGTGATCCTCTGCCTTTGGCTGTCGATTCTGCTGACCCTTCGCGCCTTTTGGCAGATATCCCGTCCAGCAGGTCTGCTACTCGTGCCTTACCTAGCGTGGGTATCTTTTGCGACAGCTCTGAATGTGACGCTTTGGCGGTTGAATCCCTGACCTCTGCTCCTCAGGGATTGGGGGTCTGAACTGCTCTCATGCGGAAAAACCGGGCGTTCGGTGGCAATGGCATTTGCAGGGTACTCTGGCGAATGTCTTGACCGGTCTCATGCAACGTTGCTCCAAGGCCCGAGGCAGGCACAGGCTGAGCTCCGGACTGGCTAGTCGCGAGGGGTGTCCAACTGGTCGAGCCAAGTGTGCTGGAGGATTCTAGGTGCAGATCCACGCCACGCGTGCGACGATCTCGACTGAAGTGCAGATGCAATTCGGGGCCACCGGGTTGATTTTGAACCTCCAAGTTCAATGTCGGATGCGTGGCCTGACCCAGCGCCATTTCTAGAAGATTTGGGATGCCATCGCTGTCGGCATCACCTTCAACAAGCGTGGCCGTTGGCAGAGTCAATTGCGTGGGGTTGAGGTTCAGTCGCAGCCAGTCCTCGTAGTGAATCTCACTGCCCGTGTTGGGCTGATAATGAACCTGAACGAGATTGGAGACTTGGTTTGGCGTGGCATCATTCTGAGCGCTCGACGCACCCGCAGGCAAGCGCAGTGTCAGCGTACCTGGTTGGGCAAAGCCAGCCACCCGCAGGCGATACAGGCTGCCATCCGTCACGCTCATGAGACGTGTCACCTCATGCCCCGCGCTGCCACCAATCTGAAAGTCCTGAGCTAGCAAACCTGTGACTGGACGCGAAAATGCGAGCTCAAACTCCGCATAAGGCCGGGCAGAGGGCGTCGTCTGCCCTGGTGCGAATGAAAGTGTCGCCGTGGGGCCCGTGGGGGGATGATAAAGCTGTGCTACTTCGGCCTGTGAAAGCGCACGACGATAGATGCGGAAGTCATCCAGCTGTCCCTGCCACTCATTCCAGCCTGCGCTCATGCCTCCGATGCGCAATGGGGCTGCCACCGTGCCACCATCACCTGTGTTGAATTGAGTAAAGACTGTCCCATCGTCATAATAAAGCCGAGTGCGCCAAGTGCTGCCGTCCAAGAAATTCACCAGCGTCAGCAGGTGCCATTCTCCATCGTTCACCGCAGGTTGTGTGGTCAATGTGCTGCCGTATTGATTGCCGTTCACGGCATGAATCACATGCGCCGGGTCCACCACCCAAAGGCGGTGCTGCACGCGATACGGCTCACCGCCATCTTTGCCAAAGACAATGTGGTAGCTGTTGGTCGAGGTCGTGCGCACCCAGCTGGAGAAGGTGAAGGCTTGGCTGCGTGGGTCAAAGTTCAGATCCTCTTGCTGAGCAGGGACAAAGGTTTGAAGGCCAGCACTCGTCGAAGAGGGGCCATAGGCAGAGCCTTTGCGGCCGCTGGCCACCCACTGGCCACTCGGCAGCGAGGTGCTGTGGTTGTTGCCCGCTGGAGATAAGTCCCAGACCCTGTTGCCTGCACCTTCATCAAAGCGGTAGTGCAGAACCAAATCGGGGTCTTCGACAAAGCCGTCTTCGGGCACGATGTCCAGGTTCAGCGCGCGCAGGTCGCTGCCAGAGGCATCCGTGACTCGAATCATCAATTGAGCCCTCGCACCAGTGGTCGGTGTTCCACTCAGGATGCCCTGGGGATTCAAACTTAGCCCAGCCGGTAGCACGCCGGAATCCAGGGACCATGTGCGAGTGCTGACCCCTCCCAGGGCTGTGAATGCGGTTAGATAAGGCTGGCCTTCGTGCCCTTCCGGGAGAGTGGTTGTTGTGATGTTGAGCGCACTGTTGATGATCACTTCAGCAGACGTGCTGGTGATGACATCCAGGGCATTGCTGACGCGCACGCTGTAGAGACCTGCATCTGACAATTGCACGTTGGGCAGCACAAGCATCGGGCTGTTGCCTCCCACGGGGGTGCTTCCGCGCAGCCATTGAAAGACAAAAGGTCCCGTGCCCGAGGTCACCACGTGCAGGTTTAGCGTATTGCCCACGGCCAGAGTGGTACTGACGGGAGCAGTAACGATGCTCGGTGGCAGAGCCGCAGGGGGAGGTGGCGAGGCCAAAGGCTGTCCAGCATCATCGCGTCCGTCCAGCTGTTGCAGGTAGGTCAGGAGCCGCTCACGATCCGATTGAGGCAAAGCCAGCACAGCGCGGTGAGGCTGAGCTGCGGATAGATCGTTAGCGTTCGAGACAAGAATCGCGTTCAGAGCGAACTCGTAGCCATCGGGAATGCCGGGCAGCACCTCAATCATATTGCTCATTCCTGGATTCAGACTCGTCTCCACCACGGTCCAGCGCCAGCCGCCCATGTGCCAGCCAAAGTCTGGGGACTGGCGTTGCAAGGTCAGCGGGATGTTTTGCCCATTCACGCGCAGCCGAGCATGGCTGTCGCCATACTGACGCAAGTAGCGCACGGCGATGCGGGCGGAGCCTCCGCTGCCACCATCGACTTGGGCAAATCTCACGCGTGCCTGCTCGGCGGCGCCATCCGTGCGGCTGAGGATCACTGTGTCACCGCCATACATCCCACGGGAAAATCCGCCACCGCCTTGCGCAGGATTGAATTGCCAAGCCTGCAAGCGTGCAAGCGAACCTGGATTTTCGGCTGCTGGCAAAAGCTCAGCCTGAGCTGCCAGCAACAAGGTGCCGCCCGTGTAGCGGAAAGCCTCTGTCAGGGTCTTTGCCTCGCCATGATGCAAGTAAGACAAGGTCGCGTGCAAGCCATGCAGCGTGGGCACATCCACGCCGTTCAGTGTGGAACCCAGACGACCACCACTCAGCAGCGATTGTGTGCCCACATTAATGAGTGGTTGAGTCACGATGGAGCCCAGCGTGCTATTCGTGAATGGAACTCCCGTGTGGCAGCTGGCGCAGTTTTGCGACTGAAAGACCTGCCTCCCTGCGACCGCATCTGCGGTTAGGCTTCCGTTCGTTTGGCGCTGAGGGCTGCGGGGAGTGTGCTGGTGGTTCAATGAGGCGACATAGGCCGCCAAGGCGTCGAGCTCTGGGCTGAGGCCGGTTTTTCCTGAAGCTGGGCTGGGATGCAGCGTGGCAAACTGCTGCGAGGTCAGCGGGAGGAATCCCGTGCCTCCAAAGGCAGTACGGATGTCATGCTCGAAGTCCTGAATCTCATCAAAGTTGCCCGACCAATGCACATTGCCATGCCCCATGCCGCTGCGTCCGCGCAGATCGGTCGTTCGTCGCAATCCTTCGCCACGCCCGGTGAAGTCCCAGGCGCGCCCATCGTGACCACCATCAATGTGGCAAGAGGCGCAGGAAATGTAGCTATCTGCACTCATGCGAGCATCGGCCGCATTGTAAAAGATCTGCTTCCCTTGCAAGACTGAAGGAGACAGCAGCTCTGTGCTGACGGTGGTGCGCGTGGCCACGAGGGGGAACTGAGTTAGGTTCTGGCTCAAAAAGGGTCCTGCATCGCGCACGGTCACAGATCTCCCCATGAAGTTTTGGATGAACAAGCGCTGCGAAATTGAATCAAGCAGCAAACCCTGAGGCGCAAGGCCGGTGCCCAAGTCAAAGGCAATCACGGCAGGGGAGCTTTCCACACTTAGCGTCGAGTTGCTGGCTGGAACGGGTGCCAGATTCAGCGCATCTAGACCCACCAAGCGGTTGTTGCCTTGCAGCGTCACCAGGAGCGTATCGCCTAGCGGTGACCAAGCCACGGCGCTTGGGCTTTCGCTGTTGTCAAAGTCACGGCGTGTGTTTGCGATCTCCTGATTTGTGGTCAGATCCAGGAACGAAATCACCGCCCGCACGGTCGTCTCATGGGTGAGATTGCCTACACCAAACTGCAAGCCGCGCTGCACGTTGTCCTGCTTTGAAACCACAGCCGCACGGTTGCCATCGGGCGATATGGCGATGCCTGAAAGATAGTTGGGCATACCGCCTGAGCGATCTCCTGCATCCCAAGCGATGGAGACGCCCAAGCCGATCGTGCTTTGCCAAGCTAGTGTGCTTCCATGATGCACTGCGACTTCGCCCTGTAGATCGGGAGAAATGAAGCGCGTGACGAGCAGACGTGAGCCATCTGGAGTCATCGCCAAGGCTCTCGGGGTGGGCACGGTGCTCGCCACGGTAGGCGTGGCGAGTGGATTCGCAGTGCTGTAGCGCCGGATCAGCCCTGCGCCATACAAGCCAATGCAAACGGACTGCCCATCTGGCGAGGCGACGACGCCAAAAGGAGCTGAGCCGTAGGGAAGTGGCAGTGTCGCGTGGGGGCTGCCATCGCCATTCAGGATGTGGATTTCATCGCTGTCATGGCAGGTGATCCACAAGCGCCCCTGGCCATCTCGTGCGATGCCTCGTGGATCTTGACCCACCAGATATTCTGCCAGCACCGCGCCGGAATCTGCCTGTAGCACCGACACTGTGTTTGCGTCAGGATTGACCACCCAGACTCGTCGCTGGCCCTCGAACTCACCGATTGCCAAGGTGCTGCTCTGTGTGGGGCGAGGCCCGACGGGTGGCGGCGGAATCACCAGCAGACGCATGGAGCCATTCGCCAGCTGGCCGGCTGCATCACGCACCTGCACCAGCACTCGTGGGCGACCGGCAGTGGTGTAAGTATGCTGTGCGGTGTTGACGGTGCCCCAGGCGGACCAGTTGCCGTCGAAGTTAAATCGATACTCCAGAGGCGTCGAACCCGTCGCTGTGACAGTCAGCGTCACCGCTTGGTTCGGCGCAGGCGTGGCGATATCTGCCGAGACCGAGGTGATGGCTGGCAGGGCTTGGGCCTGAATCCCACCTCCGGTGGAAAAGCGGAACGAGTAAGGTTCGATGAAGTTGCCTGCTGCATCGGCGAAGCCAATTTGCTGACTGGGGTTCGAATGAAAATCGACCTGATAAGTGGTGTCTGCTGCTAGGGGTGCATCCGGTGTGAAGGTGAGCGTGCCGGAGAAGTCATGAATCAAAAAACCTGACACAAAGCTGCCCAAGGTGTTGCCTGCGTTCACGGGGCGCACCGTGAAGTCGATGCCATTGCGGGGGCCACCCTGATGTGGATGTTCATGCAGCAGAAAACTCAGTGGCGCATGACGGGAGTAGCCGGTTCGATTCGCTTGGGGAATGTGGTAGCTGACTCTCGGAGGCGTCGTGTCAGGGGCCTGCTGATGTACCCAGATCGACATGCCCTGGGCGCGATACTCGGGCGTGCCAAAGGCATTGGGATAGCCACCCGTGACCCAGAGGTTGCCCAGCAGCAAAGACATCTGAGAGGTATCGACCCGGTTGGGCGCGCCTTCTTGCAAAGTCAGCTCGATGGGTTGCGAATCCCCCGCAAGGAATTCTGTCATGTTGATTTTGCGGTTATGAATGAACCCAAACTGATCCTGATAGACCGGGTAAGATGCATTCGAAAAGCCTGGAATGGTTAGGCTGGCCACGAGATCGACCGAGCCATCGCCCGCTGGGTGAGCTGCCTCAGTGATGTCAGCACCCACCAGGATATTGCTAGCAGAGCCGATCACATAAAGCCCGCTGCCATCGCTGAACAGATTGGGCCAGTAGCCCTGAAATCCGCCGCTGAGAGAGCCGACAAACTGCGGTGTGATGCTCCGCTGCTGAGGATCATCGAAGTTGTTGTATTGCAGCCGATAAACCACCACGCCGTCATGGGCTGTCGCGCCGTGCCTTGCATAGATCAGCAGATCGCCAAAGAACATGGGATGCCAGTCGCCACCACCGTAGGGTCCCACATGATCCCAACGGGCCAGTGTTTGAAACTGAGGGCCTCCAGGGCCAGACCAGATGCGCTCGATGGTAAACGTTTCATCGGGAGAACCATACCAAGGGAAGGAAGCGACCCATGGCCCTGCTTGGCTAGAACGGTTCCAGCCCACGGGAAAGGCTCCGATGTTAGGCACGCCGTTGTTCAAAAAGTAAGCCCCGCGTTCGACGATGCCACCGAAGCTTTGCACCCGCATGACCTCGGGTAGCATGGAAGTGCCGACCTGGGCCGAGCCATGCGCATTCCAGCCAGCATTGCCCTGATGCCAGCTGTTGTTTGGATAGGTGTGGCCAAAGTCGGACGGAAAACGACGGATGGGCTGCGTAGGATTCGACACGTCGTAAACGCGCATCTCCAGGTCCGATCCTGGACGAGAGCCAGGAACCTCAGCTCCCACGATTAGCCAACCGTTCAAGTAGTTCAGCGTCGTCGTGCGCCCGATGGCCTCAGAGCCGTTTTGGCTGGGGTGGCTCAGCAACGTTCCGGGAAGTTCCGTTCGCATCACATTGGGAAATCCTGGGGTGCTAGGCTGAGCCATCGCGGAGCTGAAGGCAGCGCACAGGCACAAGAACATTCCGTGGAGTCGAGTCATGACGTAGAGAAAAAAGCGGTGTGAAAGCGTCGGTCGCATGGACCCTGTGGTAAGTGCTATGTTGAGCAAACTTGAATCCTAGCACAAGCACCAGGATGTAAGGCTCTTGCCAGAGTCGGGAAGGCTGGGCTTGCAGGTTGGGATGCACTTTCCACGTTGGGACTGCACAGAACCTGTCATGAAGCTATCTCGGATCGCCTTTCTCCTCACAGCGTTGGGTGTGGGTGTGCTGGGGCTTCGCTGGCAGTTAGGCCGGTCGGGTGGCTGTGCTTCGTGTGTCCCTTTGCCTGATCTCAGAACCCTCTTTGACGATCCTCCATCCATGGCCAGCCCTTATCCTTTGCCCCCTGATGCCTCGATTTGGGAGGGGTGGAGTCCACAGCAGCGGCTTCAAAGTGTGAACGAGCGGGTGAAGCCTTCGTTGATGGAGGCGCTTCAGGTGCGAGGTCTGCGCTTCGGGGCACCGGTTTTTCTTCGGGCCATGAAGGAAGAGCGTGTTTTGGAACTTTGGCTCAGGGGTGATTCGGGGTGGCAGCTCTGGCGCAGCTACAGTATCGCTGCCGCCTCGGGTGACCTCGGGCCGAAACTCAGGGAAGGGGATGGGCAGGTGCCGGAGGGCTTTTACCGTGTCACGTCAGCCCAGCTAAACCCGGCTAGCCGGTATCATCTGGCCATGAACTTGGGCTATCCCAATGAGTATGATCGTCACCATCAGCGCACGGGCAGTTTCATCATGATCCATGGCCGAGCTGTCAGTGTCGGCTGTTTGGCCATGACAGATCCATGGATTGAGGAAATTTACCTGCTCGTTGCGGAAGCCCTCGTCCAGGGACAGCCTGAGGTGCCTGTGCATCTTTTTCCCTTTCGCCTGAGTGAAGCACGGCTCGCTGGGCACCAGGAGCACGAGTGGCATGAGTTTTGGTTGGCTGAGCTTTGGCCTGCTTGGCAAGCCTTTGAAGCTGAGGGTGAGCCAGCGGAAATGCGTGTGCAGGAAGGGCGCTACGTTCTTGTGCCGAGATTTTAGTGCCGAGAAAAAGGCAGTTCGGCGCAAGGATGAGCTGAGAAGGTTGTTCTTCCTAGACCTCATGCCCAACCCGTCAGTTCGTCCCTGGTATTCCTCTGTCACTCGCTATCAATGGCTAGTGCTGCTGGTGGCGTCTTTGGGCTGGGTGTTCGATGCCTTTGAGGGTCAGATTTTCAATCTCACCCGCAAGTCGATGCTGGCTGAGATCTTGGCAAAGCCGATCGATTCGCCAGAAGTGAAGGCCTGGGGTGACATTGTGCTCGGCTTTTTCCTGGTGGGAGGAACCGTCGGCGGAGCCTTGTTTGGCCGATTGGCGGATCGTTGGGGCCGCAGTCCCACGATGATCGTGACCATTCTGTTTTATTCGGTCTTCTCAGGCCTGACCTACTTTGCAGACAATCTAGCGCAGGTCTGTGCGCTGCGTTTTCTCGTGGCCATGGGCGTCGGGGGAGAGTGGGCCGTGGCGGCGGCACTCGTGGCTGAGGTGTTTCCCCGCGAAGCGCGTGCCCGAGCTAGTGGTATCTTTCATTCGACGAGTGTGCTCGCTACTTGGCTGGCAGGTCTGACCGGACTGTGGGTCGGGGCAGACTGGCGCATGGCCTACGTCATCGGCGTCGCGCCTGCCTTGCTGACGCTGTGGGTGCGCGCTTCGATCCGTGAGCCCGAGCGTCTGGAAAGCGCACAGCGCACGCTGGGTAGCCGGGTGGGCAGTTTTCGGGAGTTGTTTGGCCATCCCGTATGGCGTCGCCGCGCTTTGGCTGGCATGACCTTGGCTGCGGTGGGGCTGGGCACGTTTTGGGGAGTGACCGTGGCGGGGCAAGATCTGATGGCTGACCTGCTGACGCGACTGGGCATGGCCAAGGATCACGTCGAGCGAGAGGCCAAATTTGCCTACGGCATCGTGCAGGCCACAGGGGGGGGGTTGGGAATGCTAGCCTTTGGCCCGATCTGTGAGCGCATCGGCCGTCGGCGTGCCTTCGCGCTCATGCAGGGACTGTCGTTGTTGGTCGTGCCTGCGGTCTGTTTTTTGCCGCAGACTCAGGCTCAGCTTTTGATGGCGTTGCCGCTCTTTGGCTTTGTCACACTGAGCATTCATGCCGGTTTTGCGGTGTATTTTCCAGAGCTGTTTCCCGATCATCTGCGTGCGACAGGTTCCAGCTTTTGCTTCAACACAGGACGTTTGTTCGCTGCACCGATCTTGTTTTTCTCAGGACAGATCAAAGCCGCCATGGAATTGCCAGTCGCCATCACCCTGGTCTCTGGGTTGTTTCTCATTGGCCTGGCAGTGCTCTGGTTTTTGCCCGAAACCCAGGGGCAAGAGCTGCCAGAGGCGTGACAAATACGCGTTCTTTTGGCTTATCTGCTTGCTTAGTCGCCTGCTTTTTCGTCATTCCTTCCCCATGCGCTCTCTCTACACGCTGCTTTTTCTTCTGGTTGGTCTCACCTCGGCTTCAGCGCTGACGCCTGATGGCAAGCGGAAGCTCATCCTCATCGCGGGCAAGCCCTCTCACCCCCCTGGCATGCATGAGTTCCGGGCCGGGACTCTTTTGCTGGAAAAATGCCTCGCCTCGGTGCCTGGCCTGGTGGTGGATCGCCACGAGATGGGGTGGGTCAAAGACGAGGCGACCTTCGTGGATGCCGATGCGGTGGTCATCTATGCCGATGGCGGGGGCAAACACCCGGCGGTCGTGGATGGCCATCTGGAGACACTCCGGGGACTCGTGGAAAAGGGCGTCGGTTTTGGCTGCATGCATTATGGCGTGGAGATTGTGGCGGACCAGGCGGGCAAGGAATTTCAAGCTTGGCTCGGTGGACATTACGAGAACGCCTTTTCCTGCAATCCGATCTGGCAGCCACACTTTGCCAACCTACCCCAGCATCCCATCACACGTGGAGTGAAGCCCTTCCAGATCGAGGATGAATGGTACTTCAACATGCGCTTCCGCCCTGCTTTCAAGGACGGCATCGTGCCCGCTCAAGATGGAGCGGCCAACTTTGTACCGATCCTTGTCGCCACCCCTTCGGATGCTGTGCGCGATGGCCCGTATGTGCATCCCAAAGGGCCGTATGCTCACATCCAGGCCGAAAAGGGAGCCCCCGAGGCCACCATGTGGAGTCTGGAGCGCGCCGACGGTGGTCGTGGCTTCGGCTTCACGGGAGGTCACTTCCACAAAAACTGGGGCAATGCGGACTTCCGCAAAACGATCCTCAACGCATTGCTTTGGGTGAGCAAAGTCGAGGTGCCTGAAGGTGGTCTTGAATCTCAAGTCACGGAAGAGGAGTTGGCAGCGAATCTCGACCCCAAGCCAGCGCCGAAGCCCAAAAAGACTGCAATGACCACGCCCAGCGTGTTTCAGCGTCGTGCTGCTGAGGGTGCGGAATAAGCCTCGCGCTTGCTTTTGCCTTCATCTTTGGATTTCCACTCCACATTCGCTGCACCATGGCTCGCCTGATTCTGACCTTGCTCATGCTTGGCACAGGCTTGGCAGATTTGTGCGGCCAGTCGCAGGATGCGTTTGCCATTCACCTCGTGGATGAGTCCACTCGTCGTGGTGTGCCCTTGGTCACGTTGACCACGGTGAACCACATCACGCACACCACGGATAGCGCCGGCTGGATTGCCTTTCATGAGCCGGGGCTGATGGAGCGTGAGGTGTTTTTCCACGTGAGCTCTCCCGGTTACGCCGTGGGCAAAGATGGCTTTGGTCATGCTGGCATTAAGCTGACGCCTAAGCTCGGTGAAAAGGTCGAGGTGCCTGTCATGCGGCTGAACATTGCGGAGCGACTTTATCGCATCACCGGCCAGGGTATTTATCGAGACTCCACGCTGCTTGGGCAGCCCGTGCCGCTGCCTCGGGCCAATTTCAATCATGTCCTGGGCCAGGACAGCGTGCAGGCGGTGCTATGGAAAAATCGAGTTTTTTGGCTTTGGGGGGACACGGAGCGGGTCGATTACCCCTTGGGCCACTTTCATTCCACCTGTGCCTGGTCTGACCTCAGTGAAAAAGGTGGCCTCAGTGCGGAGGAAGGCATTCACCTAGAATACCTGACGGACGATCAGGGCAAGCTCCGCCGCATGATGCCGACTCAAGAACCGGGAGCGGTCTGGATCTTCGGCCTGTTGGTCGTCGCCGATGCGGAGGGAAACGAGCACCTGGTGGGGCATTACGGCCGCTACAAAGATCTGAGCACACGGCTCGAACACGGCATCTGCGAGTTTGATGAAGCGCAGGGCATCTTTGTGCCGATGGTGCTTCTTGGAGATGAGTTCGAGTGGCAGCACCCGCAGGGCAATGCTTTCCGCCACACGGAAGATGGCACTGACTGGTTTTACTTTTGCAGTGCCTTTGCCACCACGCGAGTGCCTGCCACCTATGCGGATGTCATGAATCCAGGCAGCTATGAAGCACTCGCCTGGTCCTCGAAGGAAAAGGACTACCTTTGGCAAAAAGCCCTGCCACCGGTGAGCCAAGCCACCGAGGCTGCACAGCTGGCGACGAAGCAGATGCCAGCGGAGCGCGCCCTGCTGCAGGTGAAAGATGCCCTCACGGGCAAAGCGGTGCGCATCCATCGCTCCAGCGTTGCCTGGAATCTCCATCGTCGCGCCTGGGTGATGATTGGCACCCAGGAGTCTGGAGAAGAATCGCACTTGGGCGAGGTCTGGTATGCCGAGGCACCCACGCCCTCGGGGCCTTGGAAAAACGCGGTGAAGGTCGCCAGCCATCCACGCTATTCTTTTTACAATCCACGTCAGCACCCCTTCCTCCAGAAGCAAGAGGGACGTGTGCTCTACTTTGAGGGCACCTACACGCAGACCTTCAGTGGACAGCCGGTGAAAACGCCGCGCTATGACTACAACCAGCTCATGTATCGTCTGGATGTGGACGACATGCGTCTGGCTCCAGCGCGCCTCAAGGTGCCGGCTGCGGAAAATCAAAAAACGACTCTCTCGCAGTAGCCGCCGTGCCTTCACTGCTTATCTGCTCCTATGTTCCCGAAAGTTCGCAAAGCTGTCATTCCCGCTGCCGGTTTCGGCACTCGTTTTCTGCCCATCTCCAAGGCTGTGCCCAAGGAGATGCTCCCCCTCGTGGACAAGCCTGTCATTCAGTATGTCGTCGAGGAAGCGGTCGCTTCGGGCATCACGGATATTCTAATCGTCATCAGCCGCAGCAAGCGTGCGATTGAGGAGCACTTTCATCCCATTCATGAACTGGAGGCGGAACTGGAGGCCAAAGGCCGCACCGAAGATCTGAAGATGCTGCGGCAGATGCAGTCCATGGCGCGCATCCATTACATTTGGCAGCCAAAGATGGGTGGGCTGGGTGATGCCATTTTGTATGCTCGTGATCATGTCGGCGCGGAGCCCTTTGCAGTGCTGCTGGGCGACACGGTGGTGACCACGGATGATCCAGGCCGTCCAGTCACCCGTCAGCTTGCGGACTTGGTGGAGACACATGGTGGCTCTGCGGTGGCCCTGCAGCAGGTGCCTGAAGAAAAGGTGAGCCGCTATGGCATTCTGGGCGGCCAGGAGATTGCTCCTGGCGTCATCCGTGCCGCACAGTTTGTGGAAAAACCGCGTCCTGAAGAGGCTCCGTCGCGCCTTGCCGTCAGTGCCCGCTACGTTTTGTCTCCGGCCATCTTTGCTCATCTGGAAAAGACGCCCAAAGGCAAAGGGGGAGAGCTTCAGCTCACGGACGCCATGGCTTCTTTGATGAAAGAAGAGGCTCTTCACGGACTGCGTTACGATGGTCAACGTCACGACATCGGCAACAAGCTGGACTTCATCAAAGCGAACTTGCACTTTGCGCTTCAGCACCCTGACTTGCGTGAGGCCATCCAAGTTCACCTACGCACGTTGGTGGGCTGAGTCGGCCTAGCTAAAAAGTGGTTCATCAGCTCTTCTGCGGAAGGCGAGCCATAGCCTCGTCGGGGATCTCGACGGTCTTTTGGCGGCTACCTTGGCCGCGAATGAGTTCTAGGTTGCCACGTGGCACCTGCAGCAGTTCAGCAAGGAAGCGCAGGAGTTCGTTGTTGGCCTTGCCTTCGACAGGAGGAGCCCCCAGCTTGATCAGCAGCACGGGTCTGCCTTTTTCATCGCTACCCCAGTTCATGACGCTTGAACGCCGTGCGTTGGGCGTGACGCGGACGTGAAGCTGAGCCATGGCTTTGAAGCATCAACCGAGCTTGGCCATCACCTTAGCCACGCAGTTTTCCACGGTGAGGCCGTGTTTTTTGCGAAGAACCGAGACACTGCCGTGCTCGATGAAGGTGTCGGGCCAGCCAATGCGCACGACGGGTGTTTTGATGCCTGCGTCATTCAGATGCTCGATCACTCCACATCCAAAGCCATTCATCAGCACGTGATCCTCGAGGGTGCAGACGACCTTCACCTTGGCGGCGATTTGTTCGATCAAAGCGCCATCGAGGGGCTTGATCCAGCGTGGATTGATCAGCGCTACAGAGAGGCCTTTGGCCTCCAGCTCTTGTTTGGCTTTTTGAGCAATCGGAAACATTTCCCCCAGGCCGATCAAAGCGACATCGCTGCCGTCGGCGACAAGTTCGGCCTTGCCGATTTCCAGCACCTGCGGGCGTGGCTTTGGCGTGACGCCTGGTCCATTCCCACGCGGGTAACGGATGGCGATGGGGCCTTTCTCGTAGTTCGCCATCGTCCACAGCATGTCCACGAATTCATCCTCATCCTTGGGCTGCATATGAACGAGACCAGGCACGCCGCGCAGGTAGGCAATGTCGAACAAGCCGTGGTGAGTCGGGCCATCGTCTCCACTCAGACTGCCGCGGTCCATGCAGAGCCGCACGGGCAAATTTTGGATGGCCATGTCATGCACGATCATGTCAAAGGCGCGCTGCATGAAGGTCGAGTAAATCGTCAGGAAGGGCTTCATGCCCTGCGTGGCAAGACCACAGGCGAAGAGGGCAGCATGTTCCTCAGCGATGCCGACATCGAAGTAACGCTCGGGCAGTTCTTTCTTGAAGACGATCAAGCCAGTGCCGCCTGGCATGGCACCGGTGATGGCCACGATGCTTTGGTCTTCCTTGGCGAAGTCGGTGACGCTGCGGCCGTAGATCTGTGAGTAGGTGGGCTTGTCGGTGCCGGCAGTTTCGCCAGTCTCCACGTTGTATTTGCCCAGGCCGTGGAATTTCAAAGGATCTTCCAGAGCGGGTTTGTAACCGCGACCTTTTTCCGTCAGGATGTGCAGGATGACAGGCTCGTTTTGGTTCTTCAGAAACTCAAAGGTCTGGATCAGCAGTGGCAAGTTGTGGCCATCAATCGGGCCGTAGTAGCGGATGCCGAATTCATCGAAAAGCGTGCTGCGGTTGTGTGGACCTTCGCTTTGTGGAAGAAGCAGACCCTTGGCGGTTTTTTCGACACGTTCTGCGAGTTTGCGCGCGCCATCGCCAAGCATGAACTCGACAAACTTGGCTGCTTTCTCATGCAAATTCGCGAACCCAGGATGGGTGGCGATCGTGTTGAAGTAGCTGGCGATGGCGCCGACGTTTTTGTCGATGCTCCATTCGTTGTCATTGAGGACAATGATCAGCTTCTTCGTGTGTGCGGCGACGTTGTTCAGCGCTTCAAAAACGGGGCCGCAGGTGAAGGCGGCGTCACCGGCGACGCAGACGACATGTTCGTCGGTGCCCTTCAAATCGCGGGCGGTGGCCATGCCGAGTGCAGCACCGACGGAGGTGCCCGCGTGGCCTGCGCCGTAGCAATCGTGCTCGCTTTCGCTGCGCAGAAGGAAGCCGTTCAGGCCTTCATACTGGCGGATGGTGCCGATCTTGTCCCAGCGGCCCGTGAGCATCTTGTGGACATAGCCTTGGTGGGCAACATCGAAGACAAACTTGTCCGCTGGCGTGTCAAAGACCCGGTGCATGGCTAGAGTCAACTCCACGACTCCCAGATTTGGCCCCAGATGTCCGCCGGTTTCTGCGAGAGTAGAGATCAGAGTCTGACGGATTTTTTCCGCAAGAGCGGGCAGCTTCTCCAAAGGCAGAGCTTTGAGGTCGGCAGGGCAGGTGATGGGGGGCAGGGAAGCTGTGTCCACGTTGAGCAAGATCAAAAAAGTCGGATTTCGTCGCTGGCGTCAGGGGCCGGGGCAGAGGCGGGAGATTTGCGCTTGGTCGGCGCAGCGGCTGGGCGGGATTCCATCAGTTCAGGACTGCTATTTGCTTCGTAGTCCGTGAGCGTGACCTCGCCATTCGCGGCGCGGGTGACCATTTCGATGCGTCGCTGGGCGGTTTCGAGGATGCGGCTGCACACTTTCAGCAGCTGCATGCCCTCCTCATAGCGGGCGACCATGACCTCCAAGGTCGCGCCTTCCTGTTCGATGTCAGCCACCACGTCCTCAAGGCGCGACATCGCCTGTTCGAGAGTCGGCTCTGGGGTGGGAGAAGGGGCAGGCATGGGGCGAGAAATGGGCGCGCATTATCAGGAGTGACGCTGCCCTGGCAAGCGGTAAAACCAGCGCATGCACGCTGTCGAAACGACCTGCAACCGACCGGGGTGCTGGCTGCTTGCGGGCTTGCGCGTGAGCTGAAAGTAGGCTCTGGGATGAGGCTACTCAAAGTTTGACCCCATGGAAGCCCTCGAAACCGCCCGCCTTTGCGCGAAATATGCAGATGATAAAAAAGCCGAAGACATCGTGCTGCTGGACCTGCGCGGGCTGTCGCCCGTGACGGATTTCTTTGTCATCTGCTCTGCCGTATCCGCGCCTCAGTTGAGAGCCGTGCGGGATGAGATCGTCGAGCAGATGCGTGAGGAGCACGGGCAGAAGCCGCTCTTTGTGGATGGCTCTTACGAAAGCCAGTGGCTGATCGTGAACTATCCGAATGTGTTGGTGCACATTCAGTCACCTGAAAAGCGTGACTACTATGCTCTGGAAGAGCTGTGGGGAGATGCGCCCGTTTTGCCTTGGCAGGAGGAGACTTCGCCGCCGCCTGTAGCCAAAAAAGCAGCGGTGAAAAAAGCACCCGCTAAAAAAGCCACGGCCAAGAAGGCTGCCCGCAAGGCACCCGCGAAAAAGGCAGCCAAAAAGGCCAGTGCGCGCAAGAAAGGGTGAGTCGCCCCTGATGTCCGCGTAGTGGAGTCCACTATGCGGGGCTTGCGGCAGCTCCTCATGAATTGTGCCGTGGTCGCCACGAATGGAGCAATCCGCGCACAGCCCCTAGCATCCGTGTGTCAACCCAACACCCACACACGACATGCAAACTCCCATCTCCAAGCACAACGGTCAGCAGCGCTTCATTGAGACTCTTGCCGAGGGCGATCTCTTCCGCGGCTATCAAACCGCTTTTCACACCCTGACGGGACTGCCGCTGAATTTGCGTGCTCAAGAGGATGAAGAATTCGTCGAAGAGGTGATCACCCGCAGAGGTGTGGCCGGCGTGGTCCGCTCCTCGGTGCCCGTTCGTGTCGGCAAAACTCCTGTCGCTTTGCTGGAAACAGGCGGAGTCCGGCTGGAAGCAGCCACGGCGGAAAGCTTTGCTCCCCTCGCGAATGCTCTCTTGGATGATGATCGCACTGCCGCTGAAATCCACGGTGCGCGGGTTCATTTCAATCATGCTCCCATGATGTCGCCGAGCCGTTACCAAGCTGCCCTGACCCTCTTGCGTTCCTTTGCCCTCCAGCTGGGTGAGTGTGCGCATCGTATGCTCTTTGCTCATACTTCCCACGAACCGCAGGCCGTGCGAAACGCAAAGATCTACATCCATGCTCACCTAGCAGAGTCCATGACGCTAGAGCAGGTGGCTGGAGCGGTGAACGTGAGTCCGTTCCATTTCTGCAAAATCTTCAAGCGTGCTACAGGCCTGACCTTCACTGACTTTGTGAACCGTGCTCGTGTGGAAAAAGCCAAGCGGATGCTCATGAAGCCAGATGCCCGCATCACAGAAGTGGCCTACGACGTGGGCTTCCAATCGCTCTCTCACTTCAACCGAAGCTTCCGCCGCATCGCCAGTGAATCCCCCACCGAATTCCGTGGACGCATTCGGGAAGAGCGCGGTCATGCGCTGGCAGCTTGAGTGCCACGTTTCTCCAGTCCCCCCTGAACCAGAGGCCGAGCACCTGCGCGTGCTCGGCTTTTTTTTCGGGAAAGCTGTGCGCCGCCAAAGAATCCTCGCTGTTTTCAAAACAATGCTTGTGCCCCACTCTAAACTGGGCGAGAGCACAGTCCGTCAACCTGTGAAGGCAAGACAGAGCTGTTCATCAGGTGACTCCCCGGATTCTTTGGTGTTCTGAAATCCGCCCTTGGAGCTCATTTTGTCGTCGTCCGATTGATGCTATCCAAGATAAGTTATGAATACGAAAATGTATGTGGGCAACCTGCCCTTCGCCGCGATGGAATCCGACCTGCGCGACCTGTTCTCCCAATACGGCACTGTGACGGACCTGTTCCTGCCCATGGACCGTGTGACTGGCCGTCCTCGCGGCTTCGCCTTTGTGACCATGGACACGGTCACGGCTATGGAAGAGGCCATCAAAGGCCTGAACGAGCAAGACTTCATGGGCCGTCCTTTGGCCATCAATGAAGCTCGTCCGAAGGAAGAACGCCCAGCTTACGGTGGCGGTGGTGGTGGTGGCTACGGCGGTGGCGGTGGCCGTGGTGGTTACGCTGGCAAAGGCGGCGGCAAAGGCGGCTACGGTGGTGGCGGCGGTGGCCGCAGCGAGCGCTGGTAAGCCTATCGAATCGACGTTTCTTTGAAAAGCACGGCTCTGACGAGGGGCCGTGCTTTTTTTTGCCCGCTCAGGCAAGCCGATCTGGGGAAGGGGTGGCAAGCGCACAACCTGGAATGCTCGACCACTCGTATCGCCTCCTGCTGCTATCCTTCAGCCTGTCCGAAAGGCTTTGGCATCTGGCGGCGTAATTTCGACTGACAAATAACCCCCCATGACGTCGCGCCAGGTTTTCACCACACTAGCTTCGCTTTCCCTCAGCTCTTCAGCCCTGATCGCTCAGGAGGCGGAAAAGATCACCTATGAGGATCACATCAAGCCCCTGCTGGAGAACAAATGCTTTTCCTGTCACAATCCTGATAAGAAAAAAGGGGACCTCGACCTGACCAGCTTCGGCGCTGTCATGGCTGGCGGGGGTGGTGGAGCTGTCGTGGACGCAGGAAATGTCGATGGCTCAAGACTCTGGACCACTTGCGCGAAGAAAGAAGAACCCTTCATGCCGCCTGAAGGTGCCCCCCTGAATGCCAAGGAGCTGGAAATTTTGGCCAAATGGGTCACAGGCGGTCTGCTGGAAACCAAGAGCAGCGTCGCGAAAAAGTCTGCAAAGCCCAAGGTGGACATGGCAGTGACCGTGACGAGCGGCAAGCCGGAAGGCCCCATCGCCAAGCCTGAACATGTTTTGCTGGAGCCTGTTGTCGTTACACCACGCACCACGGCCATCGTCGCCATGGCGGCCAGCCCTTGGACCTCTCTGGTCGCCATGGCGGCACCGAAGCAAATCCTGCTTTATGACACAGACACCAAGCAGCTCGCCGGAATCTTCCCTTACACAGAAGGCTACGCGCGTTCACTCCAGTTCAGTCGCAACGGGAGCCTTCTTGTCATGGGCGGTGGTCGTGGTGGCAAGTTTGGTCATGCCGTGGTTTGGGATGTGAAAACGGGCAAGCGCATGATCGAAGTCGGCAAGGAATTTGACCAAGTCATGGCAGCTGACATCAGCCCGGATCACAAGATGGTTGCCATCGGTTGCACTTCCAAAAAGGTGAAGTGCTACGACAGCGCCACAGGTGAAGAACTCTACACCATCAGCAAGCACACCGAGTGGCTGCTTGGCACCAAGTTCAGCCCGGATGGCATTCTTTTGGCCACCTGTGACCGCAACGGCAACGTCATGGTCTGGGAGGCCAGCAATGGTGGTGAATTCTACATCCTCGGCCAGCACAAAGGGCCTGCGAATGACTTGGCTTGGCGTGCCGACTCCAACCTACTCGCCTCCTGTTCGAAAGATGGCACGATCGCGGTCTGGGAAATGACTGAGGGCAAAAAAGTCAAAGATTGGTCCGCCCACGGTGGTGGGGTTCAGTCAGTCTCCTTCACGCCGGAAGGCATGATCGTTTCCTCTGGTGATGACGGCTTGGTGCGTCTCTGGGACATCAATGGCAACAAAAAGGGAGAGTTTCCCAGCCAGGGAGACATCGTGGCCAAAGTGGTCGCTTTGCACGATGGCAAGTCTTGCGTCAGCTCGAACTGGCGTGGTGAGATCAAGATGCTCGCCCTTCAGGAAAAAATGTCCGAAATCGGTCAGCTCAGCAGCAATCCGCCACTCATCACACAACGCATACTTGAGGCTGAAAAACGAGCCACCGAGCTCGTGGCAAAACTTCCCGCGCTGCAGGAGTCGATGAAAAAAGCTGAGATTGACGCCAAACGCCGCGAGGAAAATCTGGCCAAACTCAAGGCTGAAATGGCGGAGAACGAGCGCCGCGCCAAAGGCCATCCAGGTGAGATCGACGCCGCTCAAAAAGCACTCGGAGAGGCCAACCAAGCGCTCCAAAAACTAAACAGCGAGGCCAAGGAACGGGCTGCCGCCCACAAGACCTATGCGGAGAAAGTCGCTAAGCTCGCGCAGCTCGAAAAAGACGGCAGTGCCGCTGCCGCTGAGGCTGCCAAGAATCCGGCTGGCAAAGCCAAAGCTGACGAATTGGCCACTGCCATCCAACAAGCCAAGTCTCAGCTCGGCAGCGCCCCAGCCCCTGTGGCTGATTTTGACAAACCCATCGCGGAGACCACGGCGAAGATCAAAGTGCTGAACGAAACGATCAACGCGAAGAAGGCAGAACTCGCGGCTTCTAATGAATGGCTGAAGAAGGCTCCAGATCGTCTGAAAGCCGCTGAGTCGGATGTGAATACGGGCAAAGCGAACTTGGCAGCGGCTCAGCAGTCGGCCAGCCAGCTCAGCGCCGAGCTGAATGTCTTCCAAAAGCTGCCCACCATCCTGAAAGCCGCACAATTCAACGTCGGTGTGCTGACCGAGAAGGAAAATCTGGCCAAGCTGGAAGGCAACTTCAACGACTACACCGCTGCGAAAAAAGAGAATGAAGAGGCCAAAGCAGCCAATGCTGCCAAAATAGAAGCTTCCAGGAAAGCCATCGCAGAGGCCAGCAATCAGTTACCCCAGCATGAAGCTAGCCTGAACAAGCTAAAGGCAGAACTGGCTGGAGTCCAAGAAGCCATCAAGCCCACTCAAACCGCAGATGCCTCAGCAAAAACAAAGCTGGAGGAAAGCCAAAAAAGATTGGCTGCTTGTGAAGCCGAAGTGGCCGCACTTGTGAAAACTCGTGATGAAGGCGCTGCGGCGGCGAAGAAGTCTGCGGATGACATTGCCAAAGCCATCGAAGGCTTGAAGAAGAAGCTAGGAGAAGTCGCCGCTAAACTCAAAGGCCCTGAGGAGCAGGTGAAGAGCCGTCAGGCCAATGTGATCGCTCAGGAAACCAAACTGGCAGCTTCGAAAAAGACCTCCACTGAGCTCGCAGCTGCGGTGCCGACTCAGGAAAAAGCCATTCAGGCTGCTGAAGAGGTCATGGTGAAGGCCAAGGCACAGGTCGAAGCTGCGGTGAAAGCCCTGGAGGATACGCAGCGCGCCACAGCTCAGGCTGGACGCAGCATCCAGCCAGCTCGTCAAGAGGTCGCCAAGGCCGAAAGAATCTTGAATGAAGCGAAAGCCAAAAATCAGGGCTCCCCTGAGCTGGAGAAGAGCTTGGGCGATGCCAAATTGAAGCTCACCGAACTCGAAAAAGCCGCAGCTGAGTCTGCCATGACCTTGGCAGGTGCCCAGGCCGCGCGAGATGATGCCCGCCAAGCACGGGATCAGGCTGAAAAAGCTCTCTATGCAGCGAAACAAGCTCTGGCCAAAACGCAGAACGAACTCAAAAACACCACGAATTCGATCAAGAGCATCGAAGCTGCCCTGGCCCGCGCCAAGTCCGATCTCGACGCTGCCCAGAAAGCAGCTGCTCCCCTTCGTGGTCAGCAAGATAGCCTTGGCAAAGAAATTGCGGCACAGGAAAAAGCAAAGGCGGATAAGCTGGCCGTTCCGGTTGCTCTTGAAACAGAGTTTGCTGCCAAAGCAAAACCTCTGCATGAGCAAATCGCGATGCTGAAGGCAGGATTGCCTGCTCTTCAAAAGGCCTTTGCGGATGCACGAGCGAAGCTGGAGTCTGAGGTCAAGATTGTCGATGGCAAAAAAGCCGAAGTGACCAAAGCTACCGAAGCCCTAGAGGCCACCAAAGCCAAAAAAGCCAATGCTGAGGCAGCCATCGCCGCCGCAGAAAAAGACCAACCCCTGCGTGAGAAGAATCTAGCGGAGATCCAGGCTGAACTCGCCAAGCTAGAGCCGCAGCTCGACCCACTGCGTGCCAAGGTGAAGCAGCTCGAGGCCCAGTATTTCACCATGCTGCCGAAGTGATCAGGGCATGGTGTTGCTTCAAAAAAAATGCGGCGGGATTTCACGGTTCCGCCGCTTTGACTTTTGGATCGTTTCGGTCCAGTTCAGGAAAAGAAGAGATGATTGAATTTCCTTTTTTCGTGAGCCGCTCGGCGGATTGATTGCCCATGCTCCTTCGTTTTCTCCATCCATCCTTGAGGCTCAGGCCGAGTTTGGGTGCCTATGCTGTGTTTGGCTGGATGATGTGTCTCATTCCAGGGCAGGCGCAGACGGGGCTCAAGATTCAACTGGTGCCTGAAGATACAGCCATCGTGCCTGGACGGCCCTTTCGAGTCGGGCTTTTTCTCCAGCATGATCCCGGCTGGCACACCTACTGGCGGCAGCCGGGTATCGTGGGGGTGCCTACGACCTTGACTTGGGAACTGCCCGCTGGTTTCCGCGCGGGTCCTTTGCAGTATCCCGAGCCGGAGGCCACGATGATGTTTCACATCAAGGCCCAGGGCTACGAGCGTGATGTGCTGCTGCAGACAGAGATCATACCGCCGCAGAATCTGACGATTGGCCATGAAATCCTCCTCTCTGGAAAAGCTGCCTGGATGTGCTGTGGCAAGACCTGCCATCCGGGCAGCAAGATGCTACAACTGCGCTTACCCGTGGCGACTTCTGCCCAGCCTGATCCCCAGTGGGTGGCGCGTTTTGCTCAAGAACGAGCTGCTTTTGCTCGGCCCAGTCAGGCCTGGCAGGCCGAGGCTGAAGAAAGCGGCATGAAGGTGGTGCTCACGCTGCGACCGGTTCGTCCCGAGGCGCGCCCTTTTGTGGCCGATGCACCGCCACGGGTGCTGTTTTTCACCGAGGATGGCTGGATCAATAGCGACCAAGCGCAGCAGGTGCGGTTGAATCCAGATGGAAGTCTGACGATTCAACTGGTGAAGGCGGAGATTTTCCTCGGTGGACAGCCCCCCAAGAGGTTGCATGGCATCGTCCAGCGGGAGGGCGGCTGGCATGTGGATCGATCTGTGAGAAGCATGTCAATTCAGCCCTTGCTAAGACGCTGACGCTGCTGTCCGTTCCAGGTCAGGATTCGCATCCCCCTCCTCCATCAACCTGCCCCCCTCCTCCATGAAAGGCATCCTTGTCCTCATCCTCGCTGCTGCTGTGGGTTACCTCTCGTATCAGTACGTTTACCCCGTGCTGGCCACTTACGTGAAGTTTGAAAAGAAAAAGAAAGAGGTCGTCGTGGCCCCGCCGCCAGAGCCTGTCAAAAAGCCTGAAGTCGTGGTGGCTCCGCCGCCCATGCCAAAAGAAGAGCCGAAGCCGGTCATGGAAGCGCCGAAACCGGAGCCCAAACCGATGGTCGTCGAGGCTCCCAAGCCAGTCGTTGATCCCAATGCTTTCGTGCCGCCACCACTGCCAAGCATGGCCGAGCTGACCCGTGGCTGGACGATGATTCCAGCAAATGCCTTCAAACCTGCTCGTCAGGTGACCTTGAAGCGTGACCTACAGCTCAGCCTGCGGATGGGAGCCAACTCGGCAGCAACCACCGTGAAAGCTGGGGGCAAAATGTTCGCGGTCGGTCATGATGCCAATGGCCTGATCGTCTCTCCTTCGCCAGATTCACCGATGCGTGGCGTGGTGGCCCTGGATGACACGGATTTGAAAGAGTCGCTGACCGCATGGCATGAAAACTGGAAAGTGGGTGAGTTGGCTCGTTTGAAAAAGGCACATGAGTATCGCCTCGCAGCTGCTGAGGCGGCGAAGAACGCTCCTGCAGTAGCCGCTGGTGGGAAGCCTGCTGCTGGCAATGACAAACCGACGCGTGACAAGGACGGTACTTATCCCTTGCTGATCGCTAGCATGAAGTCTGGTCAGGTCACCGAGATCAAACTCGACACCATCAAGGAGTGGGGGGAGCCTGTCCTGGAAGGCGATCTGTGGAAGATCAACGTGAAGTATGAAACGATGACCATGTTTGGCAAATTTGACACCGAGGCTCAGGCCCAGGTGAAAAATGGGGTCGTCCAGCAGTGGATCTACACGGGTTCGGGTGAAGTCGTGCCGTAACGATTGCTGAAGCGAGGCTCAAGGCTGAGCCAGCCGAGTTTTCGCAGCTAAAATCGCAGGTACGTTGCTGAAGCTTGGCTCTGCTAAAATTTTCTCCAGAAGGTCGCGGCTCTCCCGGTCGCGACCTTCTTTTTTCAGCAAATCGGCTTCGTAGATCCAGCTGCGGGCGCGGTCTGCCGGTGTCTCGTAGAGACTGGCGGCATGATCCAGCAGATCAATCGCCTCTGCGCTTTTACCCTCGCTCGCGGAGAGCAGAGCCGTGAGTTCCAGCAGGTGGGGGCGATGGCGTGTCTCGGCGAGGTCGGTCAGTGCTTTTTTTAGACCCAAGCTGCCTTGGTCACGCAGCCGCATGGACAAACCCTGGTAGAGCGCATAGTCGCGGGCCTGTGAGTTGTCTCCCATCGTCGAGCCTGGGCCTCGGGCATAGGGACGGTACAGCGGATCGCCGCAGACCACGCTCATCCAAGAAAGCACGGGTGTGGCATTCCACGCTGCCTCAGCCACCGTGTAACCTTCCAGCAGACGTTTGTTCAGCACATCAAAGTGCACCGTCAGGCTCAGGTAAGGCTCAAAGACATTGCCCAAGGCAACCGCTGCCCCACGCTTCAGCAGCGGTCCCACCCAGTGCCGGTCAGGCGAGCGGATGGCTGCGGCGCTGTAGCTGTGCAGATGACAGGCCACGGCCCCTGGCATGAAATGAAACGATGGGCTGCCCACGGCTCCGCTGACTGTGGTGGTGTACCAGCCAAAGTAAAACGCCGTGTCTGGTAGAGGCCAGTGATCGGCGATCAGCGGCTCTTCTTTGTCGATGAACACGGGCACGCCACTTTCACGGAAGAGGATGGCGCTTCTCGCCAGCCAGTCTTCGCCTTCCTGATAGGCACCGGTTTTCAGTGCCATGTCGATCACAGCCCGCCCACGCAGGCCTTCCTGTTCAGCCCGCTTGGCATCATCGATCATGCGTCGCACGGTTTCCGCATCGGGCGCATCGAGCCGTCCCACCAGCAACATGCCCGGAGCTCCCTGAAAAATTTGGAAGCGCATGTCTTGATCGAAGTAGGGGTTCCGCATGGCTCCGGCCAAGTCAGCACGCGGCATCCCCAGGGTGCAGAGTTCGCTGTCCACACTGGCCTCGTCTTCTTTGGAGGTGGCTGGTTTTTCCTGCTGGCGCCGCACCTGAAAGGGCACCCCCCGCATCAGGCAAAGGATCCGTACGCTGGATTCTGTGACCATCATGGTCTGGCGAGGTTTCGCAGAAATGGGATCGGCGATTTCTGTGGGGCTCAGCTTCCACCAGCCCTGTCGAATGAAGGTCTCAAAGAGCGGCTTGCGGATCAGGCGATCGTATTCCTCGCGGGAAATGCTGTCTTCTCCTGGCAAACTGAGCCCGATCACTTGGTCCGAGGAGATGCCGCGCTTGCTGGCGTAATACTTCGCCAACTCTTCGGATTGCGCGAAGTCCTTGTTGAACACCACCACCGTCTCGCTGGGAAGGTCGATGCCCTGATGCGGCGAGGCTGGGTTTTGGCCGCTCAGACAGCTGTTCCCTAGCAAGGCCATCGCTGCCAACCAAGCGTGGATGGGGTTTGGCCCCTGAAGACAGGCAAAGGCAGATGAGGAAATGCGCAGCGTCATGGTCATCACTCCGCCAGCTCCCAGCTCAATTCCAGCCCATCGTAAGCAATGCGGACATCCGCAGGTAGCCTCGGTTCTTCCCTCGCGTGCAGGATTTCACACTGAAGATGGGTGAAAAAGGTCCGCCTGGGCTGCGCCTGCTCATGCACCTGCAGCGCCTCGGCAAAGCTCATGTGCGTGCTGTGCTCCGTGTGCCGCAGGGCGTCGATGATCAGGGTGTCCACGCCTTGGATGGCCTCTAGGCTCTCCGGCAGCAGCACCTTCGCATCGGGAATGTAGGCACAGAGCTTGCGCCCATGCCGGGAAAAAAGGTAGCCGATGCACTCCACCTTGCCGTGCAACACAGGCAGCGGTGTCACCAACGTTTCCCCCAGGTGAAAGGGGCCGTGGATGGGCTTCGGGAATGGCTTTAGGTAGCCCCGGTAGCGGTTTTCGCCGTTGAAGGCATAAAAAAACATGCGCTCCAGCACGGCTAGGCAAGAGGGCAGGGCATACACAGGCATGGACGCCTCGGCGGGAATGGTGAATCGCCTCAATTCATCGAATCCCGTCACGTGATCCATGTGCGGATGGGTGAAAAGCGCGGCATCCAGGTGTCGCACCCCCGCTCTCAGGCACTGGCTGCGAAAGTCCGGCCCCGTGTCCACCACCCAAGCCATCTCCGGCGTGCGCATCCACACGCTGGAGCGCATTCGATTGTCCCTCGGGTCAGTGCTCCGGCAGGTCTCGCAGTCACACCCGATCATTGGCACCCCCACCGAGGTGCCGGTGCCGAGAAAGGTGAGCGTGAGGTCCGCCATGATCCTTCCAGGAAACGGGTGTCAGCCCAGCGCGGCCAGCATTTCTTTCAGTTTCGCGGCCTTCTCCTGCCAGTCGGTTTCGCGCTGCTGGTGCTCATCCAGCACCTTCTGCGGGACTTTGGAGGTGAAGTTTTCGTCCGCCAGCTTGGCACGCACTTTTTCCAGTTCGCTGGCCACTTTGGCCAGTTCTTTGGAAACACGGGCGCGCTCGGCTTCCACGTCGATGAGGCCATCGAGCGGCAGGAAAATGGTGCCCAGCGGGGTCAGGGCGCTCGGGGTGCCCTTGGTCGGCGTGAAGGCGGCATCCACCTCCAGCGGCTCGGCATTCAGCAGGATGCGGATCACTTCGATCTCATGCGAGGGCAGTTCCTGGTTCGGCTTGAGGACAAAGCGCACCTTCTTGTTGATGTTGAAGGTGCTCTTCAGCCCGCGGCCTAGCACGACCGTCTCATACTTGTCATTCGCGGCTTTTTCGTCCTCGGGCAGGATGCCAAAGTGGGCGAGTTCGTCCGCGTCGAGCGGCTTCGGCCAGGGCGCGAACATGATGCTCTTGCCGCCTTGGTTTTCGGGAAGGTCGGCGTTGAAGCCCATGCCGTGCCACAGCTCTTCGGTGATGAAGGGCATGAAGGGATGGAACAAACGCAGCGTGTGCCCGAGCACGAAGTCGATGACGGCGAGGGTGTTGGTACGGCGGGAGTGTGGTGCAGGCGTCCCGCCTGCCTCAGCCGAGACGGCTGATCCACTTTGCAGCACGGCTTTGCTGGCCTCGATGTACCAGTCGCAGTACTCGCTCCAGAAGAAGCGGTAGAGCGTGGCGGTGGCATCGCTGAAGCGGTATTCTTCCAACGCGGTGCTGACTTCGGCGATGGCGGTGTTGAGGCGCAGGAGGATCCATTTGTCGTCGCTGCTGAGGAGGGCGGCGCTGATCTCGGTCTCGACCTCGCCACCTTGCATCTGGCGGAAGCGGGCGGCGTTCCAGAGCTTGGTGCAGAAGTTGCGGCCGAGTTCGACGTTCTTTTCGTCGAAGCAGATGTCCTGACCCAGCGGCGCACTGCGCATGATGCCGAAGCGCAGGGCATCCGCGCTGTAGCTCGCGATCAGCTCTAGCGGATCGGGCGAATTGCCGAGCGATTTGGACATTTTGCGGCCCTGCTTGTCGCGGATGATGCCGGTGAAATAGACGTTCTTGAACGGCAGCTCGCCCATCCACTCGAAGCCCGCCATGATCATGCGGGCGACCCAGAAGAAGATGATGTCCGGCCCCGTGACGAGATCGGTCGTGGGATAGAAAGCCTTCAACGTGGAGGTCTTCTCCGGCCATCCCATCGTGGCAAAGGGCCACAGCCAGGAGGAGAACCAGGTGTCGAGGACGTCGGGGTCTTGGGTCCAGGTTTCTCCCGGCGAGTCGAGCTGACAGCGGACGAAATCATCCGTGGATTTGACTTCCTCGACCAGATGGCCCAAACTCACTATGGAGCTTGGTGCAGGCTGTGTGGGCAACTTTCCTTCATCGGAACGACCCGCCGGAGACTTGTCACCACCAAGCTCCACTTTTTTTTCCTCCACGATCTCCGCGCTTTGATGATCGTAGAGGCGGTGTCCATCCCGACGCTCTTTGACCGTGAATTTGACGCGGTAGAGCTTCCCGCCCATGCGGCAGGCTGCAAAGTAACGGTGCACTGCCTTCATCTCAGGTGAGAACGGCTCATGTGGCACAGTGGCGACGAGCACGGCTGTCTTGAGCAGTTCGGGCAGCAACGGGATGAGCAGCACATTGACCACGCCATAGTTGTCGAAGGCATGACGCAGGCTTGCTTTGACGACTTCGATGTCGGCATTGGTATCATCGTTGTGAAACTCGTGACCGATAATCCCGTGAGATTCTGCCCAAGCCCAAGCCGAGGCGCGTAGTTCTTTGATGTTCTGACCCTCAATCGGGGAGCGGTCACACTCGATGACGATGACCTCACGGTTCAGTTCTCCCAGGCCTTTTGAATACCACACCGGAATCCGATGTCCCCACCAGACTTGGCGGCTGATGCACCAGTCCTGAAGGCCGGTCATCCAGTGGTCATAGACCTTCGCCCAGCGGTCGGGGTGGAATTTCATCTCGCCATTCGCCACGACGGCCTGGCTTACCTTCACGCTCGGGTATTTGAGGAACCACTGCTCGCTCAGGCGGCTCTCGATGGGCACGTCGGCACGCTCGGAGTAGCCGAGGTTGTTCTGATAGGGCTCCTCTTTGACGAGGCTGCCAATCTCCGCGAGCAGCTCGGCGGCGCGTTTGCGGGCGGCGAAGCGCTCCATGCCGGCGAGGTCCTTGCCAGCGAGTTCGTTGAGCACGCCGTTCGGATGCATGACATCGACAGCGGGCAGGTTGTGACGCTGCGCGATCTCAAAGTCGGCCTTGTCATGCGCTGGGGTGACTTTCAACACGCCGGTGCCGAAGGTGAAATCGACATGCTCGTCGGCGATGATCGGGATGAGCGCCTGGTCTTCGACCGGCAGCGGACGGCGGACGTGTTTGCCGATGAGGTGCGCATAGCGCTCGTCCTTCGGATTCACGGCAATGGCTTGGTCGCCCGGGATCACTTCAGGCCGCGTGGTGGCGATGGTGAGCCAGGTGCCGGGCTCCTCGACGACCTCGACTTTGAAGTGATACATGATGGCGTTTTGCGCCTTCATGACGACCTCCTCATCGCTGAGCGCGGTGAGGGAGGACGGGCACCAGTTCACCATGCGCTTGCCACGGTAGATGAGGCCCTTTTTGTAGAGATCGACGAACACGCGCATGACGCAGGCGTTGTAGTCGTCGTCAAAGGTGAAGCGCTCGCGGCTCCAATCGCAGGAGGCACCGAGCTTCTTGAGCTGCTCAATGATGATGCCGCCGTGCTTTTCCTTCCATTCCCAGATCTTCGCCACCAGGCCCTCGCGGCCGAGATCGTCGCGGTGCTTGATGACGCCCTGCTTTTTCAGCGTCTTCTCGACGACGTTTTGCGTGGCGATGCCGGCGTGGTCGGTGCCGGGCAGCCAGAGCACTTCTTTCCCGAGCATGCGGGCGCGGCGGGCGAGGATGTCCTGGATGGTGTTGTTCAGCACATGGCCGAGAGTGAGGATGCCCGTGACGTTCGGCGGCGGGATAACGATGCTATAAGCAGGGCGCTTCTCGCTGACGTGTTCGGGCCTAGCTTTAAAGCAGTCGTCTTTGAGCCAGCGCTGATACCAGCGGGCTTCGACCTCGGCTGGCGTGTAAGTCTTTTCGAGTTCGGGCATAAAAAGGGCGCGGAAGATGGGGGGAAGTGGCGGCTTTGCAAACGCGCATCAGGGGCTAATGTAAAGCTTCATGGCTCCCGACCGCTCTGCCGATGCTGACTTCCCCCCAGGAGGAGCCTTTCGCCATGGTCTGATGCTGGTCGCTGCGCTGAGTTTTCTCGCGCTCGTTGGCGTGTTGCTCCCGCATGGGGATGATGCAGAGGCCTTTCGTGAGTTGGTTCGCCAGCACCCCTGGCATCGCTGGGGGTTGGCGCTGCTTTGGTGGGTGATCGTGGTCGAAGCGGTGTGGGGGCTATCTCAGGCGGCCGATGGCTGGGCAGCACGTCTGCGCAGGCTAGTCCTGATCGGGCTGATGCCACCGCTGCGCATGGTGGCGGCCACCAGCACGCCGGATGGCTGGCTCTGGATTCCCGGCGTGGGTTGGCGGCGCACCGGGCCAGAGACCTCAATAAAAATGGAGCACAAGCTAGCGGTGCCGATGTTGGTCCTGACGCTGCTGGTCGTGCCCGTCCTTGTCTTGGAATTGAGCCTGGGCGATTCTTTGGAAAGGCACCCCAGGCTGGCGATGGCCCTGCATCTGGCCACCAGCCTGATTTGGATCGGCTTCACGGCGGAGTTCCTGTGGATGATCGCGGCGACGCCGCAGAAGCTCGCCTACTGCCAGCGGCACTGGATCCACCTAGTGATCATCCTGCTGCCTCTGGTGGCCTTCCTGCGGACGCTGCGTCTGCTGAACTTTGGGCGTTTTTTCCGTGCTGGAAAACTGCTGCGCGCCTACCGCCTGCGCACGCTGACCAGCCGCCTGTGGCGCGTCATGCTGCTGCTGGACCTGCTGGACCGCATCCAGCAGCGCCATCCGGAGAAGTATTGTGCAAAACTAGAGCGGCAGATTGAGGAGTTAAATGACCAGATTCTGGTTTTGAGGTCCAAGTTAACTGCCTTTAAGCGCAAATTGCCTGCGGATGAAAAGGGCTCGTGAAACAAGAAGCTGGACTTGGTTGACATTGAATCATGAAATTATTATATTTATAATAATTTCATGATTGCCTTTGCTCTAATTCTTGTTTTTTGCCTTAGTCTATCTTGTGAAACATCTCTAGGTCAGGGGCTTTCTCCCCAGATCCGCGAGCAAAATCAGCGCGAGTCCCTGCCAGCCCAGGAAAGAGATGCCCACGATAACCACCAAGCTGCCGCTAGATACTGGTATGCTTCGCGGAATCCCCAGCACCTCCCTGACATGGATGAGGCTTTGAAGAAAGTCCTGCCCCAGGCCCGCCAGCTATGCTCAGAGGTCAGGGATTTTCAAAGCTGGGAAGATGCACAGCGCTTCAAGGCCTATCACAACGCGGGCTCCATCCTTCTGGCGAAGGCATACACCTGCCTCTACTACGGTGACATCAAGCAAGCTGCCCCGGCGGTGGAGCTGATTGAGAAGGAGTTTCCTTTTGCCATGATGCTGGAGGATGACCGCTCCCTGCTGTGGGTGCGGAAGGCACTGCGCTATCACCAGCATTGCTGCGCGCTCTATCTGGCGATGAGCCTGAAAGTGGTGGGCAAAATCGAGTTCCCGCCGGAGCGGGACGAATTTGACGGCAAAGCCCAGCAAAAAGCCATTGAGCACATGGCGGTCCTGCGGCTGCGCGAGGGGAACATCAACCGGCTGGAGCATTTCTTCACGGCGATTGATACCAGCCGCCTGATGACTTCCGGCGGTGATTGGGCTCTTGAGATCATCATGGATGCGATGTGCCCCCTGGACCAGGACGCGCAAACCGAGCCCGCCTGGGGAGAAATGCTGAACGCCATACAGCTCTGGCAAAAGCAGAAGCCTGAATCCATCTTCGCCAAACTCTGCGAGGCTCGCCTGCTTTTTCACCATGCCCTGAAGCACATGGTCAGCGGCTCTCCTGGCGCCCTTGCGGTGATCCGAAGTGACTCTGAACGGGGACTCAAGATCATGCGCGGCATCCCGCGCACCAGCCCCGCCTGGTATGACACTATGATCCGCCTCATGGCCATCAGCGGCAGCCCAATGACGGAGATCGCCCCCATCTTCAAAGAAGGCTTGGAAACATTCCCCGACTACTCTCCCCTGGTCATCGCGCTGAGTTCGATTTTCATCCAAAGCGGTGAAGAGGGACGGAAAATCTGCTGCATGGCCCTGGATCAACTGCTGGAAGAATCCAAGGCTGCCTTGGCCGGGCAAGTGCTGCGCCGAGTCCACGCGGATGGAGATTTGGAAAAACTCCAAGCCCGGTTGAAGTCTGAAACGGTCGAGCTCGCCCTGCGTGCGGCTGCTGAAACATGGACCGAAAGCCACCAGTTGCGCAGTGATCTCGGCCTTGTTGCCGTGACGATGGGCAACCGCCCGCTTGCTGCCCACCTCATGGCAGGCATGGGAGATTGCTGGGACCGCTCCGGCTGGAAAGGCAAGGAGGACATCGCCAGAGCATTGACCCTCAAACAACGTGAGGGGCTGTCACAAACGCTACGACCGAAGGAAAAAGCCGGTCCTGAGGGCTCTCTTTAGACATGGCGATGTCACTGCATGGGAGATGCAAGTCTTCTGCCAGGGCTGGCGCATCAAATCGGCAATAGATTCTCAATCACGGCCAAGGTTAAAGATGAATAGGATTTGCCGAAAGTAATGAGCGTCGCTGCCTGTGCGGCGTTTGCCCTGGCCGGCCTCACTTCACGTAACCTGCGGCTGGGCTACCATCTTCGGCCAGCTTGCCGGTCGTCCAGAGTAGGGCGCGGGTGATCAGCTTCAGGTAGCGCTCATCCTGCACAGTGGCGGTGTTGTGGCCGAGGGTGGTGCTGAAGGTGCGCGTTTTGGCCGGGCCATATTCATTCGTCCAAGCGACGACGGCACTTGCCTCGGTGGCCTTGGCTTCAGGGGGCAGGGGCTGGCCTTTTTTGGCCTTGGGCGGCTGGATTTGTTTGCCACTGGCCAGGGCTTTGCCACCCAGGAGTTGCACGTTGTTGTAGAGTTCTTCTTTGATCGTGGTCCAGTTTTCCAGCCCACGAGTAATAGGATGGTCGGGAGCTGTGAAAGTGATGTCGATGGGTTCCTGCGGGCCGTGTCCGGTGGATTGCAGGCCCAGCATCTCATACCAGCCCGCGTTGTCCGCGCCGGGCTTCACGGGTTCGCGGAAATTGCCCCAGCGGTAGCTGTGCATGGCGCAGTGCAGGTTCACCGCAGGCACGCCAGCCTTGTGGGCGTCCAGGATATTGCCCACGTAGGTGGGGTCGGTCACATCGGCAGAGCATTCGTCGTGGATGACTACGTCAAAGTCCTTCGCCCAGTCTTTGGATTGGTAAATTTCAAAGGTCGCTTTGGTGCTCTTGTCAGGATTGTAGGCCACGTCCACCACGGCGTTCAGTCGTGCTTCGATGCCCTCCTTGAGGGCCATCGTCTGCTTGTCATACTCATGGCAGCAGCCTCCGGCCACCAGCAGCACGCGCAGCGGCTTGGGCGAGACAGAGTCGGCGGCTTTGACCAAATAAGCTGCCGCGAGGGCGAGCATGACGAAGGGCAGGAGTGCTTTTTTCATGAGTGAACCGGTTGGCTTAGCGAACCAGAAACGCAGCGTCGAGGTAAATCCTGCGTGTCGTTGCGCTTGGGGCTCGCCACAGGGCGCGGGGCATGGCAGAGTTTGCTACGTTTTTCCCCATCCCATGGCTTTTCGCGCACTCTTTTCACGCTCTGGTGCCCGTGCTGGACTGCGGATGCGTGCTACTCTGCACACGATTTCCCTGGCGGGGGTCGTGGTGGCGATGGGCTACGCCGGTGCCGTGCAGAACAACGGTGTGGCCTACCTGCTGTGCTTCACCACGCTGGTGCTGGCGGCTATGTCCTGGCTGCGAGCACGGGAAAACCTGCGTGGCATTGAGCTCTCGGTGGGGCGACTCTCAGGAGGTAGGGCCGGGGAAAACAGCCAGGTGCCCCTGGAAATCCGTGCCCCGACAGGGCAGGGGGCCTCTGGCCTGGAGATCATGGATGCAGAGGGCAAGCACTGGAGCTATGTCGAAACAGTGCCCCCAGGCGGTTCGCGCACGCTCACGATCCCCATCGCCGCACGGGCAGGCGTGCAGAATCGACTGCGAGTGCTCGTGCGCAGCTCGTATCCGATGGGGCTGTTCAGTGCAGAGCGACTGGTCGAGGTGGCCACGCACCGACGCATTCACCCGAAGCCTGAGGGCGACCTGCCGCTGCCTGCGCCGGACCGCCATGTCTCGGGTGAAGTGCTAAGCCATCTGCCTGCAGCTGGGCGACCTGGACGCGAGGGCGATGATTTTGCCGGGCTGCGGGAATGGCATCCAGGCGATTCCTTGCGCCATGTGGACTGGCGCGCTGTTGCCCGGGGAAGGCCACTCTTGGTCAAGCAGTGGGCCAGTGGTAGCTCTCAGGCCCTGACTCTGGACTGGGAAAAGCTGCCCCTGCCTGAAGAGGCGCGTGCAGGCCAGATTGCCCAATGGATCGAGCAGGCAGAATCCTCAGACCTGCCTTATGCATTGCAGCTTCCAGGGCGTGCCGAGATTGGGCCTGGCTTCGGGCCAGCTCACGCCAGCCAATGTCTGGATGCCTTGGCCGAGTTCTGGGCACCGCCTCCGGATTCGGTCGAGACTTCCCCGCATCGACTGCCGGCGGGTTACGAGCGCAGTGCGCACTTGCCACCCTGGCCACTGCTGGTCCTGTGCAGCGTTTTGCTCGTGGCAGCTCTGTTGCTGCTGGATCTGGTGCCGACGGTCGCAGTGGCACTGTTCGCGGGCTGTGTCGTCTGGCGCTTGGCCTTTGCCGAAGCTGGCTGGAAGGCAAGGCGTGCCAGCCCACGTTTGGCCATGGCGGCCAACTCGGTCTTTTCCATCGCCAGTCTAGGCGTGCTGCTCGTCGGCCTCGCAGCGGTGCAGGTCAGCACGGGGAACCTGATGAGCATGGAGGGTGGTATCGCCGTTTTGCTTGTCCTTCTCGGGGCGAAGCTGCTGGAGTCCCGCACGCCGCATGACTTTCAAGTGCTCGCGATGGTCGGCTGGTTCCTTTGTCTCTGCTGCCTGCTTTCCAGCCAGATGCTCAGTCGCTCCTTGTGGACCTTTGCTGTCTTTGCTGGCATCGCGGTGTGCATGGTCCGTTTCCGACGAGGAGCCGAAGGCTGGGCAGGATCTCTGCGGCTCTCAGCTGTCATGCTCGCCCAGGCCCTGCCAGTAGCGGTGCTGCTCTTTTTCCTCTTTCCGCGCAGCAGCCTGAATTTCTTAGAGCGGATCGGCACTCAGAATACACACGTCACTGGCATTTCGAGTTCACTGCAGCCAGGTCGCATTTCTCAGATCGCCACCAGCGATGAGGTCGCTTTTCGGGTCGAATTTCCCGAGGCAGAGCCGCCTGCACATGCCTCGCGCTACTGGCGCTGTCTCGTCCTCTGGCAGTGTGAGGACGGGCTGACCTGGCAACGTGGCGATTCCCAACAAGGCGTGCCTCGACTGCGGCTTCGGCGGCGCAGCGATACGCAGCAGGTCATCACCCTGGAGCCGCACGGGCAGCTCTGGCTGCCAGCGCTCGACCTCCCCATCCAGGGCATTGATGAAGGTCGCCGCATTTTGCCCGACCTGGACGAGGCCATGACCAGCCCTGAACCGGTGAAAAACCTTCGCCGATTTGAGGTGTATTCGCGACTTTCTCAGGAGTCTGGAGAGATCACCCCTGCGCAGCGTCAGGCAGCCCTGCGTCTGCCAGCCAATCTTTCTCCTCGCGTCCGTGAACTGGCCCGAAAGTTCCAGACAGAGGCTGGTGGGAAGGACGTCACCACGGCGCAGGTCGCTGTCCGGTACCTTCAGGAGCAGCGCTTCGAATACAGCCTGGAACCTGGTGTGTATGAAGGTCCAAGCGGGCTCGATCAGTTCATTTTTGACCGCAAAGTCGGCTTTTGTGAGCACTTCAGCGCTGCCTTTGCCACGCTGATGCGGGCCGCAGGGGTGCCTGCGCGCATCGTCATCGGCTACATGGGGGGCGAATGGTCGGAGCGCGGCGGTTACATGATCGTTCGCCAGTCGGATGCCCATGCCTGGACTGAGCTTTGGCTGGAAGGTCAGGGCTGGACCCGTGTCGATCCCACGGCGGCGCTTGTCCCCGAGCGTGTCACACTGGATCTACGCACTCTGCTTGCGGGGGGCGAGGCTGAATTGCAGCGCCAGCGCGGCAGTCTGCTTTGGCAGGTCGTCACAACCGCACGCCTCTGGTGGGATAGCATCGAATACGACTGGTACAACGGTGTCATCGCTTTCGACGAAGAGGCTCAGATCGCGTGGATGAACTGGTTGGGCCTCGGTCGGCTGCGTGGCCACTGGCTCATGCTGCTCAGCGGCCTCACGCTGGCAGCCGCTCTACTCGCTCTTGGGGGCTGGCTGCGTCGTGTGGCTCCTGTGCGTGACCCTTGGCAGCGAGAATGGCTGAAAGCCTGCCGCCGCCTCGAACAGCAGGGCGCACCGCCGCGCCTGCCCACCGAAGGTCCGCTTCACTATGCTCAAAAAGTCGCCAAGGCACGTCCTGAGCTAGCTGAGGCAGTCCATGCGCTCGCCAGCAATTACATCACGGGCCGCTATGGACCGCCCATGTCCTAACCAACGGGCCAGCTCATGCCATTGAGTCTGCATTCGACAATCGGCATTCATCATTCAAGATGCGCGCCCCATGTTCCGCGCTGTCCTTACTGATCGTCTCCAAGCTGCGTTTTCCGCCGCTGGCCTTGCTTTGCCTGAAGGCTTCACGCCTGCCGTTGTCATTGCTTCGGACACCCGATTCGGCGACTACCAAAGCAATGCCGCGATGGTGCTGGGCAAGCAACTGAAGGCCAATCCACGTGCCCTGGCGGAGCAGATCAAGGCTGCGCTGAAGGTCGAGGACCTCTGCGAGAAGGTCACGGTCGATGGCCCCGGTTTCCTGAACTTCACCCTTAGTTCACCCGCGCTCGCCGCCAAGCTCGGAGGCATCGCCAACGATGTCCAAGTCGGCGTTCCATCCGTGGTGAAGGCCAAGACAATTGTCGTGGACTTCTCCGCGCCAAACATCGCCAAGCCGATGCACGTCGGCCACATCCGCAGCACCTTCATCGGCGACTCGCTGGCCCGCATCGCCCGCTTCATCGGCCACAAAGTCATCACCGACAACCACGTCGGCGACTGGGGCACGCAGTTTGGCATGATCATTCATGGCTGGAAGACGCAGCTCGATCAGGCGAAGCTGAAGGCGGACCCGATTCATGAACTGGTGAGTGTTTACAAAGCCGTCAATGCCGCCACGAAGGCCGATGACGCTGTGCTGGAGACCTGCAAAAGCGAGCTCGTGAAGCTCCAGCAAGGCGACGCTGAAAATCTCGCCATCTGGAAGGAGTGCGTGCGCCTGACGCTGGAGCAATTGGAAAAAGTCTATGGCACGCTCGACATCAAGTTTGACCACTACCTCGGCGAAAGCTTCTACAACGATGCCCTCGCGCCGCTGGTGGAGGACATGCTGGCCCAGGGCATCGCTCAGGCGAGTGAGGGAGCCATCGTGGTCATGACCGATGGCAGCGTGAAGCCGGAGGACGATCCTTTCCTGATCAAGGAAAAGGACGAATGGAAGGCTGCGCCCTGCATCATCCGCAAGAGCGATGGCGGCTTCCTTTATGCGACGACCGACCTTGCCACGATCGACTACCGAGTGAAGGAATGGCAGGCCGATGAAATCTGGTATGTCGTCGGCGCGCCGCAGCAGTTGCACTTCCGCCAGGTCTTTGCTGCCGCCAAACGGCGCGGCGTGACCACCTTGATGACGCACATCGCATTCGGCAGCATTCTGGGGCCGGACGGCAAGATGTTCAAAACCCGCAGTGGTGAAACCGTCGGGCTTCTCGAGGTCATTGAGGAAGCGATCGAGCGCGCCCGTGAGGCCGCCGATGCCAAGGAACAGGGTCTGAGTGATGCTGAGAAGGATGAGATCGCTCGGGTCATCGGCACGGGTTCGGTCAAATATGCCGAACTCAGCCAGAACCGGCTCACCGACTACAAATTCAGTTGGGACAAGATGCTGAGCCTGCAGGGCAACACCGCGCCCTATCTGCTCAATGCCTACGTCCGCACTCGCAGCATCTTCAGGAAGCTCGACGGTGCCGTCACCCTGACCAGCGAACTCACCCTCACCGATCCTGCCGAGCGCCTGCTGGCCATAAAGCTGGCCCAGTTTGCCGAAACCACGCATGACGTGCTGCTGGACCACAAGCCGAACCTGCTCGCCAACTACCTCTTCGAGCTCGCCAACACCTACCACAGCTTCTACGAGGCCTGCCCCGTGCTGAAGTCCGAAGGCACCATGCGCAACACGCGCCTCACGCTTTGCGAGGCCACCAGCCGCGTGCTGAAGACCGGCCTCGGCCTACTCGGCATCCAGACCACAGAGCGGATGTGAGGCTCCAAGAAGTCCCGATCTTAGTCCGAAGTGTGAATAACTTTTCTGCTAGCATGACGAGCCATTTGACAAGCAGGGGTCAACATGTAGTCTCGCGCCCCCTTTCGCCGGGCTAAAGAGGTTTCCTCTGTCGAGCTCCGCGTCTGGGATTGCTGAAACGCTCCATCCTTCACATTTATGCCCAAGAGAACCTATCAACCTTCGAAGCGCACCCGCAAAAAGCAGTTTGGCTTCCGCGCTCGCATGAAGACCGAAAATGGTCGTGACATCCTGCGCCGTCGTCGCCGCGCTGGCCGCAAGCGTTTGGTTCCCAAAGGCGTGGAGATCCACTTCAAGCGCCACGTGCAGCAGCACGCCTGAGCCAGTTGATCTCGGCGTTTTCTCCTGCTCATGCGCCTTCCCGCCCGCCTTCGATTGAAGGAGTCCCGCGACTTTGCGGCGGTTAGGGCGCGGGGCGTCAGCCAGTCGGGCCGGTACTTTGTGCTGGCCCTTCTTCGTGATGAGGCCTTGAGCGACTTCCGATTCGGTTTAGTGACGGGCAAAAAGCTGGGCGGTGCCGTGGTGAGAAATCGCCTGAGGCGTCAGATGCGCGAGATCATTCGTGATCAGCGCAGCCGCATTCAGCCAGGCTACTGGCTAGTGACGATTGCTCGCTGGCGCGCTCCTCAAGCTGACTTTGACGAACTCAAGCAGGACTGGAAACGTCTCGCCAAGCGCGCAGGTGTTTTGTTGCCTCAAGCCCCTGCCACCGCATGAAGCTGATCGTTCGCTTTCTCATTCGTGGCTATCAGCGCTTTTTGTCGCCAGTCATTCATGCGATGGGTGGGCCGGGTTCAGGGTGTCGATTCACTCCGACCTGTTCAGAATACTTTCTCCAAGCGGTGGAAAAGCATGGCATTTTTCGAGGTGCGTGGCTAGGCACGCGCCGCATTCTCCGCTGCCATCCGTGGGGTGGACAAGGTCACGATCCTGTGCCTGATCGCTGCTGCGAGCATCCTCACTGATTTTTAAACTCTCTCCCGACACTCATTTCATCACCCTCATGGACCGCAAAGGCTGGATCGTCGTCATTTTGTGCAGCATCGGCATCGCTCTCAACGCGTGGTTTGCCGCCAAAAATCCCCCACCGCCCCCTCCGGCAAAGACACCTGCTGTCACCAACGCAGGCGCCGCAAACTCAACGAGTCCAACGGCGGATTCATCCCTGAAGGCCGCGCCTGCAAAGCCCGTCCCGGTCAACCCAGATGCTCCTGAGCAAACCCACACGCTCACTCGTGGCAGTGTCACTTGGCACTTCACGACCCTTGGAGGGGGCATCCGCCGCATAGTCCTGGCTGGAACCGACCAAATCACGCTGAACGAGCATGGGGCAGAACCCGTGGGAGCGCTGCGCCGCGAAGCCGCTGGCAATGATCCGGTGGCCTATCGGATGACGGAGAAAAGCGAGCAGGCCGTGACTTTCGAAGGCACCACGGCCGAGGGCATCCAGATCAAAAAGGCCTACAAGCTTCACGAAGGTGATCCAACCGACGACCATTTGATCCAGCTCGAAGTCACTCTGACCAATCCAGGAACCACTGCGCACAAATCTGAGGAATATTATCTTTACGCGGGAGCTGCGAACTCCATGAGTCCCGAGGAAGCCCTAACGCCGAGCTTTTTCTGGAATGACGCCGGTGATGCCAAGCAAGTTCACACGACCTCCTTTGCCGGTGGATGGTTTTCGGCTGAGCAGTTGGAAATGCGTTCCAGCCATGCGCGCCTGCGCTATGGAGGGGTGATGAGCCGTTTCTATGCTCAAATTTTGAGCCATGAGTCCAAAGTGGACAAACCCGGCAAGATGTGGGGCGCGCGGTTGCTCGTGGATCACAGCCAAGATCAGTTCAAGGGCACCTCTGGCGCCGACAAAGATTATGCCATTCAGGCAGCAGTCGGGCTGCCAACTGTCGATCTCGCGCCGGGAGCCTCGCAGACTGAAGTTTACAGCCTGTATGCTGGCCCCAAGGAGTATGCACGCCTCTCGAAGCTGGGGGGGCAGCGCGACTTTGTGATGTTTTACGGCATGTGGGGATTCATCAGCCGGCCGCTGAACACTCTGATGCGCTGGATGCACGATTTGAGTGGCAACTGGGGCCTTGCGATCATCCTCATGACCATTGTGATCCGCACCTTGCTGTGGCCGCTTCAGGCCAAGGCGCAGTATTCCATGAAGCGCATGGGCAAATTGGCCCCGCTGATGAAAGACATTCAGGAAAAATACAAAGACGATCCAACCCAGCAGCAGTTGGAAGTCATGAAGCTCTACAAAGAGTATGGCGTGAATCCTGTGGGCGGATGTTTGCCGATGCTGCTGCAAATCCCGATTTTCTTTGCCTTCTACGGCGTGCTGCAAAATGCTGCCGAATTGCGTGGTCAAGGCTGGCTTTGGGTAAAGGATCTTTCCATCGCGGATACGATCGGTCAATTCATGGGCTTCGACATCAACCCGCTGCCTCTCATCATGGGCATCACCATGGTCGCGCAGATGAAGCTCACGCCTCAACCTGCCACGATGGACAAGAGCCAGAAGATCATCATGAACATCATGCCGATCTTCTTCCTTTGGATTTCCTACAGCTTTGCGTCTGCCCTGGCGCTCTACTGGGCAGTGACCAATCTTTATGCCATCGCGCAGAGTTGGATCATGAAACTTTACATGCCTGAGCCTGAGCTGAAGAAGGCAGAGCACCTGCCCAAAGGGCCGCCGGCAAAGAATCCTTTCTTCAATCCTGCCAATCCTCACCAAAAGGAGAAGAAAACCAAGCCCAAGACGCCCAAGCTGGGCGGCTAGTGCATGGCTGTCTTGCAGCTTTCTCTCCCTATCCTCTTCTTGGCTCTGCCGAGCTTCGGCGAGCGTAAAGTTCAGCTCTGACATTCTGGTCGCCAAAACGGCGACGCTATCCAGCCCTCGACATGAAGATCCTCCGCCACACTGATGCTGATTGGAAAGAAACGCTCGCCCTGCTCGACCGTCGTGCCGAGGCAAGCGATGCCGTTCGCGAGGTCGTCTCTGCGGTGATTCAAAGCATCCGCAGCCGTGGGGATGAGGCATTGATCGAATACACGACCCGTTTTGATGGAGCTAACCTCACGCCAGAAACCCTGCGGGTAAGTCCTGAAGAACTGGATGCAGCATGGCAAGCTGCCTCACCGGAACTGCGGGCAGCTCTGGAGGCTTCGCATCGCAATGTCTTTGCCTTTTCTCGCCGCAGCATGCGTCAAGACTGGCACGGCACGAATGAACAGGGGGCAGAGGTGGGCGAGGTGTATTACCCCTTTGAGCGTGTCGGCTGTTATGTGCCTGGAGGCACCGCACCGCTCGTCTCCACAGCAATCATGACAGTCACACTGGCTTCGGCTGCCGGTGTGCCTGAGATCGTGGTCTGCACGCCTTGTGGACGCGATGGCAGCGTGAACCCAGGTCTTTTGGCTGCGCTGAAGCTCGCGGGAGCCACGGAAGTTTACAAAGTCGGTGGTGCTCAGGCCATCGCGGCTTTGGCCTATGGCACGCCAACCATCAAGCCTGTGGCCAAGATCGTCGGTCCAGGCAACAGCTACGTCGTCGAGGCGAAACGCCAGTGCCTCGGAGCGGTCTCCATCGATCTGCTTCCGGGTCCGAGTGAAGTCATGATCCTGGCAGATGAATCGGCTGATCCGCGTTTCATCGCAGCAGACATCCTGGCTCAGGCCGAGCATGGCAAAGACAGCCAAGCGGGCTTTGTCACGCACAGCGAAGCTCTGCTCAACGCCGTCGTGCGTGAGGTCGATGCGCAGTGTCAAAGCTTGAGCCGCCAGGCGCAACTCCAGCCAGTGCTGGAGAAAGGTGTCTTTTTGATTTTGGCTAGCAGTTTGGAAGAAGGTGCCGCTTTGGTGAATGCTTACGCGCCCGAGCACTTGTCGCTCATCACGTCTCGGGAGCCTGAGATTCTGCCGCTCATTCGTACCGCTGGTGCGATTTTCCTGGGCAATCATTCCCCGGTTGCGGTCGGTGACTTCTTGGCTGGGCCCAGTCACACGCTGCCTACTGGCGGTGCTGGCAAATCCTTTCCTGGATTGACCGTGGACATGTTTCAGCGTCGCACCAGCCTCATTCGGCTCAGCCGCGAGAGCTGTGCCTTGTCTGAGCCGATTGTTCGTGCGTTTGCCGAGGTTGAAGGACTCGATGCTCACGGACGTTCCGTTAGCATTCGGGGCCAGGTCTGATGAACGCGCTTTTCTTTTCAGATAAGGCGCGCAGCAACCAAAAGGGCACGTTCAGCACGGTGTAAAAAAGCACGCACAAGGCAATGAGGCTGGCCACATACCAAGGCCAAGGTCCAAGATGATCCATCAGGCTCGCGGCCTCGGGCTTATGGCAGAGAAAACCATAATTGGTTCCTAGCGTGGCATTCACTCCAGCCGCGACCACGGCATAGAGCATCGTGATGCCAAACATGCGTTGCACAGCTCCAGCGCGAGGAGGGCAATGCATGGCGCTGACGATGTGCAAAGCAGCCAGCACGACCCCTGAGTGAATGAGAAAGAAGGCGAAGAAGCGCGCGTCAGGATAATCCACCTTGAGGTTTGGCGTGAGCAGGCCCTGCAGCGTGCCTGCCATGCCAAAGAAATAGACGATCTCACAGGCCAGCCGATGCCGAGTCCAGAGGGCGATGCCACCGCTGATGGCTGCCACATCGCAGAAATGGCAGGGCAGGGCATTTTCCAGCGAAAGCGTGCCTCCCTGCCAATGGCCGTAGGTGCTGATGGGCCAAGCCAATAACAACGCAGTCCCCAATGCTTTTTCCAGCACACGGGCGCTCGTCGGGTGCCACCCGCGCAGGACCGCCAGAAGCACGAGACAGGTCAAAGTCAAAACCAATACAGCCTGATGACTGGGGCCGAAGGCTTGAAAGGCAGCAGCGTTCATGGCGCTCTCATCCGTGCTAGAATTAGCGGTGCAACTTTTTCTTCCACCTCAGGTTTGAGCGTCTGCTCAACGAAAACGACCCATGAACACGCCTTTTCCTACCCGCCGTGATTTCTTGATGAACACCAGCAGTGGCTTTGGCTGGTTGGCCTTTGCGGCCCTGGCGCAGCAGCAGACGTTAAGAGCGGCGGAGGCTGGGGGGCTCACTTCACGCCAGCCTCACTTTGTGCCGCGTGCGAAGCGGGTGATCTTCCTGTGCATGCAGGGAGCGCCTTCTCATGTGGATTTGTTCGACTACAAACCCAAGCTTGCTGCTGATTCGGGCAAAGCCGCACCCGCTGCCGCAGGACGCTACGGTCAGGCGAAGCTAATGCGCTCCCCTTGGAAGTTCAGCCAGCACGGTCGGAGTGGGCTGTGGGTATCCGAGCTGCTGCCTCAGCTTGCTAAGCACGCGGATGACCTCTGTGTCATTCATTCCATGGCTACAGATCTGCCTGCGCATCCTCAGGCATTCACTCAGCTACACACGGGCACGACGCAGTTTGTTCGGCCTTCGCTGGGTTCTTGGATTCTTTATGGTCTCGGCACCGCAAATGAGAATCTCCCCGGATTCATCACCATCAATCCTCCAGCGAATGCCACGCGCACCTATGGTAGCGCTTTCCTGCCTGCGATTTATCAAGGCACCAAGGTCGGTGGTCCCACCTTGCCAGGTCTGCCTGCTGCCGTGGCACGACGCTTTGATCGAGCTCAGGCAGCACCTACTTTGCCAAATTTACAAAACGAACGTTATCCTGTGGCGGCTCAGCGCACGCAGCTGGATCTTATTCAGGCGCTGAACCAATCGCGCAGGGAACTCGACGGTGGTGTGAATCCTGAGGTGGAGGGTGTGATCGAGTCCTATGAGCTGGCCTTTCGCATGCAGGCAGAGGTGCCCAAGGTGCTGGACCTTTCGCAAGAATCGGCTGCCACCAAGTCGCTCTATGGCATTGGCGATGCGGAGACGGATGCCTTTGGCAGACAATGCCTGATGGCCCGGAAACTGGTCGAGGCAGGGGTGCGATTTGTCGAAATCACACACGGGAATTGGGATCAGCATTTTAACCTCAAGGCCGCGCTCGAACGCAACACAGCTCAGATTGATCGACCGATTGCAGGTCTTTTGGCTGATTTGAAGACGCGTGGCCTGCTGAAGGATACCCTTGTCATTTGGGGTGGGGAATTCGGTCGCACACCCCACAGTCAGGGGGAAGATGGACGCGATCACAACCACAAAGGTTTTACCCTCTGGATGGCCGGAGGTGGTGTGAAAGGCGGCCTAGCCTATGGACGCACGGATGACTATGGTTATGAGGCTGTGGAGAACAAAATGCACGTCCATGATTGGCACGCGACGGTGCTGCATCTGCTGGGCATGGATCATGAAAAGCTGACCTACCGTCATGCTGGGCGCGACTTCCGCCTCACGGATGTCTATGGCACTGTGGCCAAAGAAATCATCGCCTGAGTGCAGTCTCAGGCTGCATGATGGTCTCGACGGACAGATTAGGGCAGATCGCGTTTCTTTTTGGCTCGACGCCAGCAGGCTGAGTGCCCAGCATCTGGTTCATCCGCATGAAGTTTTTTTCCACCTTTCGGGCTCGGCTGATTTTGTCCGTTTTTCCCATCATTGCGGGAATCACTGGGGGTGTGATTTTGCTTTCAGAAATGCGGTTCAGCGCGACTTACCAGCGTCTTTTTGAGGAGCAGTTCGAGAATCTGATTCGCGGGGTTACGGAAGCGAAGAATCGGCGCTTCGAGGCCTTGGCGCAGCGATTGGATGCGCTCGCGGCCATGCAGCCGGTGGTGGTGGCGATGCGTGAAGGTGATCCGGGTCGTGCGACCGCTGTGCTAAAGCCTCTCTTGGAGAGTTTGGCGCAAGAGCGGATGCTTTCCGAAGGCTCGGGTTTTGCGCCCAAGCTAAACGCCATGAAGCAAGTGCCACGCACGGCGTCTCGCACAGGCTTGCCCAAGGCGGATGTCGAAACGGGTTTACCCGAGCGCCGAGACAAGCCGACGGGCGGAGCTGCGCCCTTCATTGCGCTGCTGGATGTAGAGGGCAATTTCCTGACGGGAACTCGCACCCGTGCGCTGGAGGCAGCGAGCGATGCCGAGACGGCGGAGGTGCGAAGGCGTACGGTGAAAATGCCTTGGCTGGGCGGACGTGATTTCCGTGAGGTGCTGAGCCAGCAGCAGGTGGGTTACCTGCTCGTCGAGGCAGGAGAAAAGCGCGCGGAGCAGGTGCGGGAAGTGTTTGTCACCCCGGTGCGTGATCCAGGAGATGATCGTTTGCTTGGCGCATTTCTCTTTGGTCTGCCGCTGCCTGCACTGGCGGAACGTGCGCTCTATGAGCAAACGCGGCGTGGAATCTTGGGGGAAATCATGGGCGGTATTTATGTGGAGGGACAACTGGTGAGCTCCACCGTGCCAGAGGCGCAAAAGGCGGAGATCGCCGGGATCGTGGAGGCATCCATGCAAAGATCGGACAAAGAGCGTCGTGAGCTGCTCTGCACGATTGATGGCATTAGGCATCGCCTCATTTACCGTGTGCTGAATCCAGGCAGTCCGTTTCCGCAGGCAGCGCAGGTGAGTTTTTATTCGCTGGCACCGCTCCAGTCGGAGGTGCGGGAATTGCGGCAGAATGCGCTCGCACTGGGTCTGGCAGCCTTGGGTTTGGCCTTGCTGCTCGTCATGATCGTCTCACGCAGTTTGTCAGGGCCCGTCAGTGCTTTGGTTTCTGCGGCGAGAGAGATCGAGCAGGGCCGCTACGAGGTGCGTGTGCGGGAGACGCCTGACGAGCTGGGGCAGGTGGCGCGTTCTTTCAATGAGATGGCAGCAGGATTGGCTCTGCAAGACAAGTATCGCAGCGTGTTAAACGCCGTCGCAGATCGCACCGTAGCGGAGCGATTGATGGAAAATCCAGGGGCGCTGGGGGGAGAGCTGCGGCAAGTCACCATGTTGTTTTGTGACATTCGCGGCTTTACGGCACTGACAGAGCGCATGCCCCCCCATGAGGTCATTGAGCTGCTGAATGAGCACATGACCGCGCTGACGGAGGTGGCCTACGCCCATGGGGGCACGGTGGATAAATTTGTGGGGGATCTGATCATGGTCCTGTTTGGCGCGCCCGAGTCACGTCCTGATGATGCGCTGCGTGCGGCGCGTTGTGCGCTGGCGATGCAGCGTTGCCGTCGGGAGATGAATCAAAGCGCGCGTCATCCTTTGGAGATCGGTATTGGTCTTGCCACGGGCATGGTGGTGGCAGGCTGCATGGGCAGCGATCGCCGTCTGAGCTACACGGTGCTGGGCAATCAGGTAAACTTGGCCGCCCGCTTGTGCGGAATCGCTCAAGCAGGGGAAGTCATCACGGACGCTGCAACGGCGGAGGCATTGTCTGGGGAGATGGCTGTGAGTCCGATGCCGCTGCAGCAGTTGAAAGGCTTTTCGGAGACGATTCAGGCGTGTCGGATCGGGTGAAGCTGCGGCCGAGGCGCGTGTTTTGGGCCTCAGGCAAGTGTGACCTTTTTGTTATGATCACGTTTTGTTGTCTGGACTTTGTTTTTGAGAATCCTTATAAAATTTGAGACTCAAGTATTCTCAGTCTGCTGATGCTAGGAGATTTTACGTCATGAAAAGAGCAACAACCACGTGTGCCGCCCTGGAGGCAAGGCTTCAATCTCTGCGCGTCCTGTGGCTCTGGGCGCTGCTGGGGTGGGGCGCTGCTCAGCCCATCTTTGCCCAAAACGGCCAATCCTGGACTCTGCGCAATCCTTTGCCCACGCAGCAGAATCTTCATGCCGCTGCTTGGTCTGGCAGTCGATGGGTGACTGTGGGAGATGCGGGCCTGATTTTGGTCTCGTCCGATGGCATCGCTTGGTCCTCGCGTGTCTCCGGTGTAGTGGCTGCGCTGCGCGGCGTCGTTCACACCGGTAGCCAATTTGTGATCGTGGGTGATTCAGGAACGATTCTGACCTCTACCGATGGCAACACCTGGACTCGGCGCACGACCAGCACGCCGCAGGCGCTGCGCTCAGTGCTCTGGACTGGATCGACCCTGGTGGCTCTGGGGGATGCGGGTACGGCGCTGACTTCCCAGACGGGAGTGGTGTGGACGACTCGATTCACTGGCACTTCGCTGGATCTCCTGAGCGGCGTGTGGACGGGCAGCAAAGTGCATGCGGTGGGCGAACTCGGCATCACGCTGGAATCGAGCACGGGTGTCACTTGGTCGCTCAGCTCACAGACACCTGCGCTGGGTTTCACGGCAGTGACTTGGGATGGTGCACAGCTCGTCGCTAGCACCAGTTCGGGCACGATTCAGACGTCTAGCAATGGCTTGGCCTGGACTCAGCGCTTTGTCGCACCGGCTTCGCTATCATCCATTTTGTGGACAGGCACGAATCTTGTGGCCTGTGGCTCTGGCGGGGCGGTGCTGACCTCGGTGGATGGTATCTCCTGGGCACCTCAGACGACCGGTGTCCAGCAGTTGCTGTCGGGACTGGCCCAGGGGGCTGGAATCACCTTGGCTGTCGGTGCTACGGGGGCGCTGCTGACTTCGGCCAATACCGTCACTTGGACGGATCGCAGCACGGTGAGTCAAGCCCCTCTCAGAGACATCGCATGGACAGGGCTGAGGATGGCGACGGTGGGTCTGGAAGGTGCAGTCCTGACCTCGACGGATGGTGTCGTCTGGGCAGTTCAATCCTCGGGCGTGTCGGCAGATCTCCATGGCGTGGTGTGGGCAGGAGACCAATTGATCGCCGTCGGGGAGGGCGGCATGATTTTGACCTCGACCGATGCCTTATCCTGGACGCCCCAAGTCTCTGGCACAGGAGTGGACTTGAATGCGATCGAATGGACGCGAGATCTCGCCATCGCAGTCGGGGCAGGGGGTGTCATCCTGACTTCGCCTGACGGCATAACCTGGACCGCAAGAGCTTCCGGTACTCTGTCGGAACTCTCAGGCGTGGTTTGGAGTGGCTCCAAACTGGTGGCAGTGGGTGCTGGCGGCACCGTTTGTGTCTCGCAGGATGGAGGATTGACTTGGTCGGTGTCGTCTGTGCCGCCAGGTTCCAATCTGAATGACATCGCATGGTCCGGCAGTCTGTTTTGTGCGGTGGGCGATGGTGACCTCATCCTGACTTCACCCAATGGAACGACGTGGACTCAGCGAAACATCGCCTTTGCTCAAAACCTAGAGAGCGTCACCTGGGTCGCTGGGCGCTTCGTGGCGGTGGGCACCTCACAACTCATTCTGACCTCCACCCAAGGTTCGAGCTGGACCAAGCAGGGAAGTTCCTCCGTCAATTTGCCGACGCTGCGTGGCGTGCGTGCCTTTCGCGGCATGTTGCTCACGGTGGGCGATGGGGGTGTCATTTTGACAAACGGCAATTCACCAACGCTGACGCCCGTGGTGAATCTGGCCGCAACAAGTCTAACAATGGATGAGGACGCCGGTGTGGTAAACCTGGGAGTGCAGCTCACCTTTGCGCCTGCGACACAGGTCCAGATTCCCTTCGTGTTGCTGGGCACGAGCACGGTTGGGGTGGACTTCACCGTGGCTGCGAGTCCGCTGGTCTTTTCGCCTGGGCAGTCGCTGAGAAATTTGTCCCTGAGTCTGCGCGATGATGTGCAGGTGGAGTCCACGGAATCGCTGACCGTGCTGCTCGGCTCACCTTCCACGGCCTTGGTCGGCACGGAGCATCGTTTCACGCTCACGATCACGGACAATGACGAGGCTCCTGTGGTGATCCTTCAGCCCTTGAGCCAAATCGTGGCATTGGGTGAGCCTTTGACGAGTTTCATGACGAATGCACTGGGTAGTCCTCCGATTGGCTATCAATGGCGGCGCAATGGAGCGAACCTTTCTGGCGCAACGGGCAGCGCTTACACCCTCGTCAATGCGACGTTTAGCCAAGCGGGACGCTACTCGGTCGTGGCCAAAAACCCCACTGGAAGTGATGCCAGCGTGGAGGCTGAGCTAGCCATCGTGGACACCGCAAGCAGCAGCGTTCAGGTGCCTGTTGGCGGCACCACCACACTAAGCGTCATGACTGCGGGCAATGGTCTGACTTACCAATGGAGAAAAAATCTGCTGCCAGTGGGCAATGGAGGTCGCATCTCAGGGGCTACCACATCGAAGCTCATCATCACAGGCACGCAAGTCGCCGATGCAGGTGCTTACGACTGTGAGGTCACGAGCCCTGGTGGATCGCTGCTAAGCGGTGTGCGTACGCTTAGCGTTTTGGAACCGCCGGTGGTTACACCGGGAGCATTGCCAGGGACGATGATCGGTGGCAGCTACAGTCATGTTTTGACAGCGTCGTTTTTTCCAACTCGATTTACGGCGGTGGGTCTGCCCCGTGGGTTGGTCTTGAATGCGAGCACCGGCGTGATCTCGGGTCGTGCGCAAGTGTCGGGCACTTTTAATCTTTTGATCTCGGCTAGCAATGCGGCTGGAACGAGTCCCCAAGTTTTGGCACCGCTCGTGGTGCAATCGATTCCTGCGGGGGCGGTGGGAAATTTTCAGGCTCAAATCGCACGACACAGCCTAAACCAAGACCTAGGAGGGCGCCTCGAACTCACCACGACCTCTGCGGGAATGTGTTCAGGCCGCCTTACGTTGGGCGGTTCGAGTTATCCATTCAGTTCAAGGTTAGATACCTTTTTCGGGATGGATCCTCAGTTTTCGATTGTGATCCCCAGGGCGGGGAACCCGGCCATCGAGATGGATGTCACGATAGATGCGAGTAGCCAGACTCTGGTAGGCACCGTGAGCCTTGGCGCTGCACCCGCAGGGGTCTCAGGGTGGAGGCAAGTGTGGAGCACTACGTCTTTGCCAGCGCAGGAATTGGCTGGCTACTACACCGTCGGGCTCGATGTACAGGGGCTCAGCGTGGGTGATCCAGCAGTGCCACAAGGCACAGGATACCTCAGTTGCTCTGTGGGGCTGGATGGCCGTCTGACTTGGGCTGGAAAAACGGCGGATGGATCTGCGGTCACTTCTTCCACCTTTCTGGGGCCAAATGGACAATCGCTGATGTTTCAGACGCTGTATGCAAACACCGGTTCATGGCTTGGTGTCATTCAACTGACGCCGGATGGACTCGCGGCTTTTACGAACAACACATGGTCTGGCACCGTCAGTTGGCTGCGCAAACCACAGGCACCCTCCTCGCGCAGCTACCAGCCTGGTTTTGGCCCCTTGGATTTAACGGCATATGGCAAGTACCTCGCAGCTGACAATCGCAGTGTCGTGCTCGGTCTGCCGACCGGCGGAAGCACTGCCGCACTTCTCATGGCAAGTGGCGGAGTCGAGTCCTCGACGACCAATCCCGATGTCGCCGCATTCACCTACACCAGTGCGCTTTCAGTGGTGATGCCGACAGCAGGCAGTCTTAATAACCCCGGCAAAGCAGCACTCAGCATTAACAAGTCCACAGGCTTTGTGAGTGGACGATTCACCTTGAGCGATCTGAGTGGAGCCGTGATTCGCAAGGTTGCCTTCGAAGGTATGATCATTCGGCCTCCGACGGGCACACGAAAGGCCTTTGGCTTCTTTCTTTTGCCCCAGCTACCGAATCCAGCGACCAGTGCCATCCTCAGTGGGCAGGTTGTGGTGGAGCAACCTTGATGCAATGATCCTGTCTTGAATTGAAAATCTCTTCGCAAAATGAAGTTTCCATTTGCCAGACGGCATCACTCCGCTATTCTCGCTGTCCCAACAAAATTGGTGAGGAGCGGTAGTTCAGTCGGTTAGAACGCCAGCCTGTCACGTTGGAGGTCGCGGGTTCGAGCCCCGTCCGCTCCGCCACTTTTGTTTTCACAAGGAAGTCGGTTCGAAAACCGCATCAGAAGTTCAAAAATCAAACCTCTGAGCATCGCAAAAAACCATGATTCCGCAGGATGTTTTCATGGTGCATCTTTTTCCAGGGCTTGACTTCCTGCCCCTCACTTGCTTGAAAGGACAATATTATTCCGATGGCGGCATTTCTAAGACAGCATGATAAAGGCGTTGAGTTCGCTCTGGCGGACTTTAACCTTCTGGGCCGCAGTCCAGATGCGACGATTCGTCTCCAAGACACCGGAGTTTCTCGCCAACACGCGACCATCCGTCGCGATGGCAACCTCTTCTGGGTCTCTGACCTTGGCAGTGCGAATGGTAGCTTCGTCAATGATGTGGCAGTCACCACGGCTCGTGCGCTACGTCATGGCGACCGAATCCAACTCGGAACCTGTCTCTTTACTTTCGAGACTGATGACGGTGATGTGGACCAGCAGTCCTCAGGTGGGGCTAACATGCTTCACACAGTCGCTTTGCCAGTGAAGAGCGTGATAGCAACCCTGCTGGTGGGAGATCTTCGGAACTTCACCAACATCAGTGCTCAACTCGGCGCTGAAGAAGTCGCTGCCATGCTGCGGGAGTGGTATGCCCAATGCGAGCAAGTGCTGAAATCTCGCGGTGCGATCATCGACAAGTTTATTGGTGACGGTGTCTTCGCTTACTGGGCAGGTGACAGTGCCGAAGTTCGCATGCAAGCCACCGAGGCAGCACGCATCCTGAGCGGTCCTGAAGCCAGTGATTCACCCGTTCGCAGACAGCTCAAGGAACAGAAGGGCCTCGAAGTGCATTGCCACATTGGCTTAAACATCGGCAGTGTCGCCTTGGGGGCCATGGGGCGCGGCGTTAACACTGCGGTTGGAGAAGCCGTCAACGTCACCTTCCGAATCGAAAGCCTGACACGCAAGCTTCAAGTGCCTGTCTTGGCTGGGTCCTCCTTCTTGGAAGGCTGGCCCGAAGGACTGCAAGACTACAAAAACGTTGGCATTCATCCAGTGAAAGGTCAACCAGAGCCCGTGGAAGTGTATGCTTTGGTCGAAAGCAATCCTGTGATGCCTGAAGCCTAAGATTGTATTTTGGGCATGAACGAGTGGACTGGCAGATGTTAGCCCCTGGCTCGAGGTAGCGTTAACCTTCGACCATGCGTCTCGCTTTCCTTTCTGTCCTTCTCGTCCCTTTTGTCCTTCACGCCGAGCCCGTCAGTCTCTTCGACGGCAAGACGCTCGACGGCTGGGACTTTGATCCCGCGATGTGGCGCGTCGAGGATGGCGTGATCACCGGAGGCTCCACGACGGAGAAGATCAAGAAGAACGACTTCATCAGCACGAAGAAGAGTTACCAAAACTTCGAGTTAAAGCTCAAAATCAAAGTCAGCGGCGATCCGAAGACGGGTCTCATCAATAGCGGCATCCAGATCCGCAGCGTGCGTCAAGGCAGCGCCATGAGCGGTTATCAGGTGGATTGCGGCGCGGGATGGTTCGGCAAAATCTATGACGAGCACCGCCGCAACAAGGTCATCTGGGCACCCATGCCCGAGCAGCAGGCCGCGCTCGACAAGGCCATCGACGTCTTCGGTTGGAACGAATACCGCATCCGCGCCGAAGGCACGCGCATCCAGACCTGGATCAACGGCGTTCACTGCATCGACTACACCGAGACCGACCCGAACATCGCCCTCGACGGCCACATCGCCCCGCAGGTGCACAGCGGCGGCGTTTGCCTCGTGCAGGTCAAAGAGGTCACCATCGAAGAGCTTCCCGCCACACCCGGTGCGCCGACTTGGGAGAGCGTAGAACGAGTTTTCCAACTCGTTCCCAAAAAGTCCGTGCAAGCACCCCGACCTGAACGGGTTGGAAAACCCGCTCTACAGCGCGACATCTCCTACAACAACGTCCAAGGCACCTCCAAAACCGCCGCGGAGCAGCAAAAGCTCTTCCACCTCCCCGAAGGCTACGAAATCGAACTCGTCGTGCAGGAAAGCGAAGGCCTCGGCAAATTCGTCAGCGTTTATTTCGACCAACGCGGCCGCTTGTGGACGCAGACGGCACTCGAATATCCCGTCGATTCCAATGAAAACCCCGCCGCCGCCGAGGCCGTGTATGCGGGCAAGGGCAAGGACAAGGTGCTCGTCTATCCGCGGGAGTCTTTGAACGCGAAGATTCCCGCGGGTGGACTCACGAATCCCACCGTCTTCGCCGACGGCCTCGCCATCCCGCTCGGCATCTTGCCCTGGGGCGCGGGCGATACCTGCTACGTGCAGCACGGCCACGATTTGAAGCTCTACAAAGACACCAACGGCGATGGCAAGGCGGATACCTTTGACGTCGTCCTCACCGGCTTCGGCGTGCAGGACTCGCACCTCTTTCCACATCAGTTCACGCGGGCACCCGGCGGCTGGATCTGGATGGCGCAGGGCCTTTTCAACAACAGCCAAGTCCGCAAACCCGGCAGCGACACCTTTGTCGATTGGCCCAAATGCAGCATGGCACGCATGAGGCCCGATGGCAGCGAGTTCGAAGTCATCAGCACCGGCCCGAACAACATTTGGGGCCTCGTCATCACCGGCGAAGGCGAGACCTTCATCCAAGAAGCGAACGACTACGGCTACCCCGTCATGCCCTTCCACGAATACGCCTACTACCCCGGCGGCATGGAGGCGCTCAAAAAGAGCTATCAACCCGATTTTCCACCCCAGGCCGAGTTCCGCATGGGCGGCACGGGTTTGAGCGGTCTGGCGTTGATCGAGTCAGGATCGCTGTCGCCTGAGAAAGTGGCTTCGGCTTCAGCCGAATCTTCCGAACCTGCGGCTAAAGCCGCAGCCACTTTGTCCAAGCCCGCCCATGTGATGGCCGTCGCCAATCCCATCACCTCCAAGATTCAAACCATCGCCATGCATCGCGACGGCGCGTATTGGAAGCTCGCCCAACTCCCCGACCTCATCACCTGCGACGATCCCTTCTTCCGCCCCGTCGCCCTCACCAACGGCCCCGACGGCTGCATTTACATCGTCGATTGGTACAACAAGATCATCTCCCACAACGAGGTCCCGCGTGCGCATCCCGATCGTGACAAGACGCGGGGACGGATCTGGCGTGTCTTCCCGAAAGGAGCGCGGACACTCCTGTCCGCTGCTAAAAACAACGCGGCTTCGCCGCCAAATCAAAACGAGGCGGACAAGAGTGTCCACCCTCCCATCCCCGACTTCACCAAAGTCAGCACCGAGGAACTCACTGCCATGCTCGGTAAAGAACCTGTGGGCAGAATTCATCTCGCGTGGCAGGAGCTTCAAGACCGCAAACAGCTCCCCGCGACCCATTTCGCCGCTCAAGAGTATCTCGCCAACAGTCAATTCAGTCAGATCAGTCAGATGGGTCGGAATCTGTCCGATCAAAACATCTCTGCACTCCTCGCCTTCGCCAAATCCAGCCTCCCCAACGGCCCCACCATCCAATCCTCCCGCGGCAACAAACAAATCCCCGTCCGCGAAGCCTACGACCGCGAGTTCGAACGCTTCCTCGTCCGCATGTTCCTGGAGCGTCATCCCGATGTCGTCGCGAAGTTCCTCGACTCCGAAGCCGCCGCGAAGCTACCCGTGGAGGCCCGCGTGCTCGCCTCGCTCGCGTTGGAGCCGAAGGCTAGCGCCTCCCGCGTCGCGAAACTGCTCCCACAGCTCGACCGCGCCCCGAATGACGAAGAACTCCTCCGCCTCGCCCAGTTCCCCGCCGAAGCCGGCGTCGGCGAGGCTCTCCAAGCACTCCTCACGAACGAAAAATCCCGCGCCGCCGTCGCCGAGAAGCTGTTGGCCCAGCGCACGAAGCTGGATGCGAAGCAGATCGCGTCGCTGCTAGTCGATGTGGCGCGTGGAATGCTCCCAAGTGCCGCAGCAGAGGTTGGAGTGAAGGCTTTAGCCGATTCTGGGGACGCCCAGGGTCGCCTAAAGGCTAGACTCCAACAGACCGAACTCGCGCTTCAACTCATCAGCGGTTTTCAGCTCACGAGTTTGGAGAGTGATCTCGTCGCTTTGCTTGGAATTACCAATCCGACCCGCAGTGTCAAAATTTTCACGGCTGAGCGAGACATCTCATTACTGCACGCGCTGCGAGACCTCCGCAGCGCTCAAAGCGAGCTTTTTGACAAGGTGGCCAAGTCACCAGAATCCACGCCTGCACTCAAGGATGCCGCGCTCGAAGCCCTCGCCGCCTCACGCTCGCCGGATGCCGCCACGAAGCTCCTCGCGCTTTATCCTTCACTCCAGCCCGCGCAGCGCCGCAGCGCCTTGAACGCGCTTTCCAGTAGCAAAGCCGGAGCCAAGACCATCGTCACCGCCTTGCTCGACAAAACCCTGCCACAGGCCGACCTCGACGGCCCCACCGTCGAGCGACTCGCCACCGTGCTCGGCGATGATCCTGCCATCACGCAACTCCAGCAGCAGCTCGGCGGCATCTTCCGCGAGGTCTTGCTGCTCGACGGCCAGGACACCGCGTGGGTCGATTCGAAGATCACGCTCGACGGCCCCTTCACCGTCGAGGCCTGGGTGCGGCTCGCGCCCGGCATCGGCAATGAGGACAGCCTCCTCGGCGTGAAGGGCGGCGTGGACATGAACTTCTTCGGCGGAAAATTCCGCGTCTATGCCGGCTCCGAGCTGCACGACGTCTGCGTGGCCACCAAACCCATGACACCCGACCTCTGGACCCACCTCGCCGTCACCCGCGATGAAAAAGGCCACTTCCGCATCTACCAAAACGGCGAACTCGACGCCGAAGGCACCAAGCCCGCGCCCTCGAAGTGGGAGAACTGCCAGATCGCCTGGAGCGGCCCCAAAAAAGGCACCGAAGGCGCGATGATGGAGTTTCGGGTGTGGAAGGTGGCGCGGAGCGCTGCGGAGATTCGAAACGGCTTTGATAGGTCATATAGACCGGATAAGACCTATACGACCTATCTCAAAGCCGGTGAAAAACTCGGCAAAGGCGCCCGCATCGCCAAAACCATCGACACCCCGCCTTTGCTCACCGAAGAAACCGCGAAGGCCCTCGACACCAAATTCGCCAAATTCACCGCCTTGGCCCCCAAAGGCAATGCAGCGAGCGGAAAAGCCCTCAGCGCCCTCTGCATGGCCTGCCATCAGATCGGCAGCGCCGGTGGTCAAATTGGTCCCAACCTTTCCGGAGTCGGATCCATGGGCCTCGAAGCCATCCTCCGCAACATCCTCACCCCGAACGCCGCCATGGAGCCCGGCTACCGCATCTACCGCGTCGAAATGAAAAACGGCGACCTCGTCGACGCCTTCTTCGTCAGCGAGGACAAAGACGCTGTCGTCATCCGCCAAGCCGGCCTCCCCGACCGCCGCGTCCCCAAAGCCGACATCCGCAGCACCCAATTCATCCGCCGCTCCCTTATGCCCGAAGGTCTGCTCGACGGTCTCCAGGACCAGCAGGTGGCTGACTTGCTGGCCTACTTGATGAGTTTGAAAGGGTAGGAAAATGGAAATGCATGGAAGGAGGTTTGACCACCGGGCCAGCCTGTCCACAATGAAGCTTGCCGCTATGGTAGCGGTCTCTTCTTTTGATCATGGAACAAGTCCTCGTTATCCCCCGCAGTCTGCTCGATCAACTCGGCAGCTTTCAAGGATTTCAGCCGGAGGTCAGTCGCTACTTGCCTGCCATGCTTGCCGCTGGTGCGAATTTTTTCATGGATCGTCCAGCTGCGGAACAAGACCCCACGCACAAGCAATTGATCCCGTATTCAATCTTTCATCATGAAGGGCGCTACCTGTGTTACCAGAGGGGAGGCAAAAGTGGAGAAAAGCGGTTGGTTGCCAAGCGTTCCGTCGGCATAGGCGGCCACATCAATCCGATTGATCAAGCTCATGATGGCCTTGGCGAGACGATGTATTACAACAGCATCGAGCGTGAAATCGCCGAAGAATTGTCCATCGCAGGCACGCACACGCAGGAGGTGGTCGGTTTGATCAACGACGACTCCACGGAAGTCGGCAGTGTTCACTTGGGCGTTGTACATCGCTTTGAACTCAGCAGCGCTGAGGTTCAGTCGAATGAAGATGCCATTCAGGATCTTCGCTTTTTCACGTTGGAAGAGCTGCTTGCTCGACGCGAAGAACTGGAGACATGGTCACAAATTGTGGTGGATCATCTCAAGGCTCAGCATGGCTGATCGACCGCTCGATTTTTCATTCCTATGTGGCGTCTCTTTTTTTCCCTCAGCCTTCCTCTCTATGCTTTGGATCAATGGTCCAAAAGCTGGATAGTCGGAAAATTTGGCCTGTATGCCGAAGAGCAGGAGGTCATTCCGGGGATCTTCACTCTGCATCATGCGGCGAACACAGGTGTGGCATTTGGCATGTTCAACGGCACCGCATACGCGAACTATGCATTCACGGCCATCTCCCTCTCGGTGCTCATTTTTCTCATATGGGGATGTCGCACAGGCGTCTTCCCTGGGAAACTGAGTCGCCTCGCAGTTGCACTGCTCATCTCAGGCATTTTGGGAAATCTCACGGATCGACTCTTCCGCCGCGGAGAAGATGGCCTTCTCTTCGGGGGAGGCTTTCTTCAAGGTTATGTGGTCGATTTCTTGAAATTTGATCTTGGTTTTCCCCCCTTCAATCCCTGGCCCTCTTTCAATGTCGCCGATTCATGTGTGGTCTGTGCAGCGATTTTGCTCGCGATAGCCTCATTCGTAGAGCCAACGCCAACCTCCAATCCAAAGTCTGCCGCATAGTCCCCATGGAGTGCTCATTCTTTGGATCTCAATTTCATCTCACCTTGCTCTGATTTCATCATGTCACTTGGCCAACTTCTCCTCACTGGCGTTCCTGGAACGGAACTGGATTCGGAAACCGCTGCTCGTTTCAAAAAACTACAGCCAGGAGGGTTCATCTTGTTTGGACGCAACATTCAATCTCCTGAGCAGCTACGAAAGCTGATTGATGATCTTCGCGACCTTTCCGACATTGAGCCCTTCATCACCATCGACCAAGAAGGAGGTCGTGTTTCACGGCTTCGTTTGATCGGTGAAGAGCCCCCAAATGCTCAAGCCTTGAGAGATAAGGGCGACCTAGAGTTGATCAAAAAGCACGGCAAGTTGACGGGTGAAATTTTGCGTCTTTTCGGCTTCAACTTGGACCTCTGTCCTGTGCTCGACATTTCCTACGATGACACGGCTGATAATTCCCTGAAGGGCCGTTGCTGGGGAAAAGACCCTCAGCAGGTCATCACGAATGCCGGTCTCTTCAACCGAGCCATGCGCAAGGAAGGCATCTTGTCCTGTGCTAAGCATTTTCCTGGCTATGGACCCGCCGAATGCGATCCCCATGAGTTTCTGCCAGTGATTGCCAAAAGCCGTGCGGAGATGGAACTTTCGGAGTTGATGCCCTACTCAGCACTGCTGCCAGAAATTGATAGTGTGATGACTTGTCACAGCAATTACACCGCTTACGATCCTGATCGTGGCCGCTGGCCTGCCAGCTTGAGCCACAACATCTGCACAAAGCTGCTACGCGACCAGCTGGGCTTCGAGGGTTTAGCCATGACCGATGATCTCGACATGGGAGCTATCCTGAATGAGGTCACGTTCGAGCAGGCTATCCAAGAAGCCGTGAGAGCTGGAAACGATCTGGTGATGATCTGTCACCGGCTTGAGATGGTGGAACTGGCTCGTCAGCATTTGGAAGGTGTCGAGCACCCGATTTTGCATGATGCTCTAGTGAGAATCGAAAAGACGAAAAAGCGACTCGTGCGGCCCGATGCCTTCAGTTTAGAACGGTTCAAATCCATCAATCAAGAGATCTGGAATCTCCGTGTCGCAACGCTTGGGGAAGAGAATGCCAAGGTCCTTAGCGTCGAAGATGGCAAGAGGTCTCCTGTTGAACTCTACTAGGCCAAAAAAGCTCAGCCCAAAAATGTGAATAAACATGGGCCTATGAGATAAAAAAATTGACGTTCGACGCCTCTTCCCGCTAAACCTTTCTCAATTCCGAATAAAGCTTCCCCCACTCCATGAGCGAATCTGAAAACCTGCCAACACCACCGCCCCCTAGCTCTCCCAAGACCTCGGCGGTACCATTGAAAAAGGAAACCGTGCGCATCACTCTGCGTTCACGTCCCGGTGAAGGTTCAGTTCAGCCCCGTGAAGCAACGGCTCCAGTCAATCCGGTAACTTCCAGTGTAGCACCCGTGGTGCCTCCTGCTCCTCGTAAGGCGACGGCTCCTGTTCAGTTGCCTTCGGCTCCTCTTCCGCCGCCAGCGCCTAAAGTGGCTTCCTCACCAGTGAAGCTTCCGCCTCCAGCCGCGCCGGCTCCGATGGCACCACCGCCGCCACGTCCATTGGCACCAGCAGCGCCTTCCGCCCCCTCTGCTCCTCCTGCGCCGCCAGCAGCTACCGTGCCCATGGCAGCTCCTGCGGCTCCCTCCGCACCACGTCCTCCCGCGGTTCCTCGTCCTCCAGTTGCTGCTCCTGCTCCAGGTGCACCGCCCAAAGTGGAGACTGGTGCGACAACTGCACCCATCGCAAAAACAGTTCCACTTAAGCCAGCTCCAGCCGCACCTCGTCCAGGAGCTCCTTCCACCTCACCGATGGTCGCTTCGCCAGGAGGTGCGTCCCCGGCTGCGGGGGGGCTTCCTAAAGCAACCGTCAAGTTGCAGCAGACTCAGCCGATGGCACGGCCTAGCATTTCGGCTCCTCCGAGTGCTCCTGTGAAGCGCACAGCTTCTGCTGATGCAGAGCAATTCTACAATGAAGAAAAAGACCCTGAGGATGGTTTAGTGCCGCTTTCCGTGGTGTGTTTGGTGTTCTCTGCCATTCTTTTGGTCATTCAAATGTTCGGCAGTGACCGAGTTTCTTCCAGCGATGCTTCACCGATCATGGTGCCAAGTGCCAATCCAGTGAAATGGGAGCGTTTGAATGAGGATCATACCTGGAGCAATGACTTCGCTCGTCACCTTCCAGCAATTCCTGAGTAACAACGGGTTCATTATCATGAGAATTTGTTGATCTCAAAATCATCTTCCATCCACCGCATATGCTCATCTCATCAGTTGTGTTCCTTTTGTCTCTTCTGGTTTTAGTGCTGAATTTTTTGGCCAAAAGCGGTAGCGGATTCTGATCCAAACCTGTTTTTTAAATTCGAATCTAGAGCGCTATAACAGCAGCCCCGTCGATAAACTCGGCGGGGTTTTTTCTTGTTCATGACCTTTTCAACTTCTTCCCAGCTTCCGAGCGATCCAGAAGTCATTGGCATTGGTGCCGCTACTCTGGATGAACTTTGGCGAGTGCCTGCTTTCCGAGCACATGAGTCAGTGACTCAAGCCCTGGAGCGGGTCACCATGGGCGGTGGCCCGGTTGCGACGGCTCTTTGTTGTTTGGCGAGGTTAGGACATTCCTGTGCTTTGCTAGACAGTTGTGGTGATGATCTCACGGGACATGAAATCATTCAATCGCTTGAGCTGCATGGGGTGGAGACTGGTCTGATTCAAAAGGTGCCAAAAGCCACAAGTGCAACTGCTTTGGTTATTGTGCGTGAAACTGACGGAGCTCGGCAGATTCACTACCTCCCCTCCACAGCAACAGAACCTGTCCTGGATCACCGCTTTTTATCGGCTTTGTCTCGAGCTCGATTGTTGCACATCAACGGACGTCATGAAAATAGCGCGAGGCTTGCTGTGCACGAGGCAAGTCATTGGGGCGTAACCATCTCATTTGACGGTGGTGCTGGTCGCTATCGGGATTCCATCCGTGATTTGGTTGAGGCAAGTCATCTGAGGATCGTTTCTTCGGAGTTTGCACGACAGATGACAGGTCTCCAAAAGCCTGTGCTAATGGCAGAAGCTCTACTGACATCGGTCGCTCAGTTGGTCGTCGTGACGGATGGCACGTCGGGATGTTTTGTGGCTTGCCCAGGTATGCCGGTTTTTCATCAACCTGCCTATTCTGTTCCTCGCGTCGTGGATACCACTGGCTGTGGTGATGTTTTTCATGGAGTATTTCTCCACAGCTGGCTACTTGGCCTATCTCCGAAACAGTGTGCTGATTCTGCGGCTCTATGGGCTGCCAAAAACGCAGAAGGCTTGGGCGGAAGATTCATCTGCCCAAGTATGAATTTGCAGGTTAAAGCCTAATGCTGCACATGATCACACTGAAGGTTAATCGCTCCTTTGGCTTTTTGTGTCGATGGAAAGCTTACCTGCGACCTGTTCCCGGTATGGGGCCATCAGCACCAACTTTCAACCAACCCTGCCCAGGGACGTAAGCCCTACCAATCGAAGTGCGCTCAACGCTTTTCCACAACGCAGGGTCACCTTCGATCTTCACTCTCGCAGGGTCACGAACTGCCGTTGTGGCTCTTGCTTTCTTCTTTTTCTCGATGGAGGCCACATTGGAATCCATTCCCAAGCGGGCAAGTGAATCACTGGCGGAGGTCGCAAGCTTCGAAGATGGGGTGCTCAAACTGTAGGCTGAGCTGCTAGAGGCGTCCTGGCTAAGAGAGGTTTCAGGTGAACCAATCCCACCAGGAATGTAGCCAAATCTAAAACGGTCCAAAATGATCTCAGGCAAGAGGGCTGTGGAGACTTTGGAGATGCCGCCTGAATGAATCAGCACTGCCAGATCGGGATCAGCTTCCTGCAATCGTGCTTGGCGCAAACTTACTCCGTTTGCCAAAGAGAGTTCAGCCATGGGCTTTCCCATGAATTCGCTACGGCCACGTTCAATGGCAGAAATAAAAGCCTTGGCGATTTCGAGGCGTCTTCCCTTCTGAACTTCTACCTCACTTCTTAGAGACCCATTCTTTTGTTCGATGATCCCTGCTGCTGTGATGAGTGCTAAGGCTTCCTTACGAGCTGCTAGCCAAGCTTGAGCTTGTTTTACTCCAGCTTCTGCGGCAGCCAGTTGTTGAGTGGCTAATCCACGCTCTTTCTCTGCTTCATCGATTTTCATCGTGTATGACCAGAACGATGAACCTGCGATGACCAAGACGAGGCAGAAGGCATAAACAGTTACATTAGCATTCATAACGGGAGTAAAATGCTGAAATTCAAGAGCTAATCACTTTAGGGAACAGGATAGTGCTTGAGCTAGGTAGTGATTGAATGGGAGACTTGGGGTGACACCCAAAAAGCTCCTTCCTTTTTGGTTCTGGGATTGATGGTGCCTGCTCCCCCTGGAATGAAACCGAAACGCAAACGATCAAGGATTTCGCTAGGAAGTTCTTCGGTTGGAACTTTGCTAACTCCTTGCGAATGTTGCAATACAGTTATGTTTTCATCTACAGACTGAATCTTGACGTTGAAATATTTAGCTCCTGTGGTGAGGATGATTTCACGAACTTGCAAACCTTGAGTTTCATTGCGACCACGTTGAAGACTGCTTTCAAACAAACGAGCGATTTCTCTGCGTTTATCTTTTAGCTTTTGAATCTCTTTTCTTAGCTCTTCGTTCTTCTTTTCAATGACTGAACCGGCAGCAATCAAAGCCGCTGCTTCTTTACGCGCATTTAGCCAAGCCTTGGCTTGTTTAACACCGGTTTCCGTAGCGGTGACCTGTTGTCTAGCGAGGAGCATTTCCTTCTGTGCCTCGTCGATATCCATGGTGTATTTCCAAAAGAATGAGCCAGCTGCGACGAGCACAAGACAGAAGCCATAAATGATGATTTTGCCGTCCATATTTGAAAGGTCAGGAAGATTTGATCGCCTAAAAGATTAGCGCAGATGACGTTCGCGATACTCATCAAGCTCCTTCTGCAGTAGCTCGACATCTTTCATGGCGGTGATTTTTTCCTCTTCGAGACTTTTCGTTTCTTCTCCGAGTGTTTTGATGCGATTTCTCAGGTAATCGAGGTGAGTTTGTTGGGGAAGGTTGTAGTGCCCCAAATTCCCGATGGAATTGGATTCGGCCTGGATGCTGGCCATCAATGCTTTCTGCTCGTTGGCAGCGTTTTCATACTGCTTGGTCTCCACTTCAAGCTGTGCTTTTTTACCGCAGTTGGTGAGAAAAAAAGAGCTAACCAAAACACAAACCAAACCATGCCAGGGAGAAGATTGAATAATCATGCGAATTGTGTCTTTTTATAAGGTTATGTGAATGTAGGCAAGCATCATTCTTGCCAGATTCGCATTTCTCCTAGGCTTTGCTTTTTCTTCTTCTTGATGAAGTTGGCAGCATGCCAAGCCATGGGTTTGTCTGGCTCAGCAGATTCGAATTGGGTGCGGGCGTAGCGTCACGGCGTTTTTTGCTCTTTGGAGAGGTTCACCTATTGCGATGCCTGATAGCTTGGCACGGGTAGCGCTGTTTTCTCAGTGTTCACACCCATGTCTGAAACTGCCTTTTCCACCGTTCCTCTTTCGATCTCTGATCAGCAGGCTGTTGAGCTGCTCGCTGGAGCTAGGGACCGAATTTTAGTAGAGGTCGGCAAGGTGATTGTGGGCCAGCAAGAGGTCATCGACCAAATGCTCGTCAGTCTTCTCGCTGGTGGTCATGCTTTGCTAACTGGAGCACCAGGCTTGGCCAAAACTCTACTGGTGAAGACGGTGGCAGATGTTTTTGACCTGAGCTTTCATCGAGTTCAGTTCACACCGGACCTCATGCCTTCAGACATCACTGGAACCGAGATTTTGGAAGAAACAGAAGGCGGTGCCCGTCAGTTGGTGTTCAAGCGTGGCCCCATTTTTGCCAACATGATCTTGGCGGATGAGATCAATCGTACTCCACCCAAAACGCAGGCAGCTCTGCTAGAAGCCATGCAGGAGCATCAAGTCACTGTGGCGGGAAAGACACTGCGCCTGCCACAGCCTTTCTTTGTTTTAGCCACTCAAAACCCCATTGAGATGGAGGGCACCTATCCTCTGCCAGAAGCTCAGCTCGATCGATTCATGCTGAATGTAGTGATCGACTATCTGCCCGAAGATGATGAGGTGGCTGTGGTCACACGCACGACATCAGCGCACCAAAAATCTGTCGAGCATGTTTTCACCGGGGAAGAATTACAGGCTTTTCAGCGTGTGTCTCGGAAAGTACCTGTGGCTGAAGACATCGCGCGTTTTGCAGTTCGGCTTTGTGCAGCATCACGCCCTGGTCGTCCTGGGGTGCCTGACTTTATCAATGAATGGATTCGCTGGGGAGCAGGCACACGCGCGAGTCAAAACCTTGTTTTAGGAGCAAAGACGCGCGCTCTGCTTCATGGTCGCTCGTATGTCAGTCTGGATGATGTTCGAGCTTTGGCACTGCCAGTGCTGCGGCATCGCATTCTTCTGAACTACAAAGCGGAAGCAGAAGGAATCACGATAGATCAGGTTATCGATCGCCTGCTGAAGTTCGTTCCTGTTCCATGACGATGGCACCCGTCTGGTGATTCTTCGTTCCTTCTCTCGACAACGAGATTTAGCGACTGCTTACGTCAACCTGTGGGGGATGACTCCATGTTGTGATGAAGCTTAAACTGATTTGTGGCTAGGTTAGGTCAGGCTCGCATCCAGGTGTGCCAAAGAGCTAGCGCGTGAAGTAGGATTTCAAAATTCGCTAGCAGCTTGGCGGCGTCAGCAAGAGACAAGCGAAATCACTTCTCATTCAGCACCCTGCATCACACGGTGAAGTCGAACGACATGTGTTGAACTCTCATGGTTGATCCTTTTCGATGCTTCCATTTGGTGATTTGTCGGAAGTTCAGCATCTTGGCTGAATCCTGCTTGCAGACCCTTCAGGGGCTCCTAACATCGCGACCCTTTTTTCTGAGACAATGGATCAACCTCTTCCTGGACAACGCTGGGTCAGCAACAACGAGCCTGAGCTCGGCCTTGGTGTGGTGATGAAGGCCCAGTATGGCCGCATCGAACTTTTCTTTCCTGCCGCAGGCGAGATGCGGCAATATTCGCTAACGGGCGCTCCACTGCGTCGAGTTCGCTTTCAGCCAGGAGATACCATCAAAACGCATGAAGGTCGTCAGGTCGAAGTCGAAAGCACCGAGGAGCGCAGTGGCATGCTCTTTTATCGCGGTGCAGATGGTGCCGAGATCAGCGAGGCCGAGCTGGCTGACACCATCAGCTTTAGCAAGCCACAGGATCGTCTCATGGCTAGCCAAGTTGACGATCTCGATACCTTTGACCTTCGTGTCGAGGCCCTTCAGCGTCGTGCTCAGATTCGTCAGAATCCCGTCCGTGGCTTCTGCGGTGGACGTGTCGATCTGCTTCCTCACCAGATGTTCATCGCTCATGAGGTTGGCAATCGTCTCGTGCCGCGTGTGCTACTTGCTGACGAGGTTGGACTTGGAAAGACCATTGAGGCGGGACTCATCCTGCATCGACTTCATCTCACGGGTCGTGCTGAGCGTGTGCTAATCTTGGTGCCAGACGCTCTGATCCATCAGTGGTTTGTCGAGCTCTATCGCCGCTTCAATCTTCGTTTTTCCATCTTTGATGAAGCACGCTGTGATGAGGTCGAGACGGAAGAAGAAGGAGCAAATCCTTTCCTAGAGAGCCAACTTGTCATCTGCAGCACAGCTTTCCTCGTCAAGGCACCGAGTCGTGCTGCGCAAGTGCAGGCAGCAGGCTGGGATCTCATGATTGTCGATGAGGCTCATCACCTGGAGTGGAGTTCAGAAGCAGCCAGCGAGAGCTACACACTCGTTGAGACGCTGACGGCAAAGATTCCAGGCCTGCTTTTGCTCACGGCCACACCTCAGCAGCTCGGGCCCGAGGGGCACTTTGCTCGACTGCGCCTTTTGGATGCCAATCGCTACGCCAATCTTGAGCAATTCCTTGAAGAAACAAAACACTACGAAGAGGTCGCCTGCGCTGTCGATCGTCTGCTGGCGGGCAAAAACCTCACGGCGGCTGATCAGAAGCTTTTTGCAAAAAAATCTGCACATGTGCAGACTCTCGCCGCTGAAACAAAGGATGGCATCGAAGGCGCTCGTGAAAAACTGATCGCTGCTCTGCTGGATGAGTTTGGCACTGGTCGTGTGATGTTTCGCAACACACGCGCAGCGCTGAGTGGCTTTCCGGAACGCAAGGCTCAGTTGGCCCCGCTTGAGGCAGATGACGATGCTCTGGAGACTAAAGTGAAGTGGCTTGCCGGCTTGCTGAAAAAGCTAGGTGAACAAAAAGTATTGCTCATCTGCCGCACGAAAAAACTTGCTGAAGAAATCCAAGAGCGGCTGGTGCGTGAGATCAACATCACTGCCGCGCTTTTCCACGAAGGCCTCACGCTTATCCAGCGTGATCGCCAAGCCGCTTTCTTTGCCGATGAAGAGGCTGGGGCTCGCATTCTTCTCTGTTCAGAGATCGGTAGTGAGGGGCGCAATTTCCAGTTCGCTCATCACCTAGTGCTCTTTGACCTGCCAAAAGATCCTGAGCTATTGGAGCAACGCATGGGGCGTCTCGACCGCATTGGACAGACCAGCACCATCCATGTGCATGTGCCCTATCTGAAGGGCACCGCTGAAGAAGTACTCGCCCGCTGGTATGAGGATGGCCTGAACGCCTTCGAAAAAAATCTGCATGGAGCCACCGAGATCGCTCAGGGCTTGCAAGCCTCGCTAGAGCCTCTGCTTGTCACTTTTGATGCAAAGGCCTTGACTGCTTTCCTCAAAGAAACCCAGGCTTTCCGCGCCAAGGTCGTGAAGAAATTGGAAAAAGGGCACGACCGGCTTCTGGAATTAAACTCCTGCAAGCCCGAGCGGGCCCAGAGCGTCATCAATTTGATTCGTCAGCAAGATGCCGATGATGAGTTTGAAGAATTCTTCATTCGGCTTGCTGATCACTTCGGGCTCGAAATCGAAGAGATGGAAAATCGCAGCTACGTTTTCAAGCGAGGCGATTTGATCACGGATGCCTTCCCCTCGCTGCCGGAGGAAGGGCTTACGGTCACCTTTGACCGCCAACGCGCCATCACTCGGGAAAACGTTTCCTTCCTGACCATCGACCATCCTATCGTGCGTGGCGCTTTGGATTTATTACTTGGCGGAGAGCAGGGAAATTCTGGCTTCGCAGCTTGGCGTGGTTCAGGTGCGGAGGGGCTTGTCTTGGAGACACATTTCGTCGTTGAATGTGTGGCACCTGCCAGACTTCATGCGGATCGCTTCCTTGCTCCAACACCGATTCGCGTCGTCGTCGATCACGCGAACAAAGACATGCGTCAGAACACGGCTTATCTGCACGCCAAGCTCGACAAGAGCAACCCCACTCGTTTGTTGGAAAAGGCTCCTGTGCGGAAAAAACTCTTTCCTGCCATGATGGCTGCTTCGCGAAAGATCGCCGAAGAGGAGTTGAAAACACTCGTCGGGGAAGCCACATCCGCGATGAAAACTCAGATCGAAGCGGAAATCACTCGCTTGGAAGCCCTTCGCCAAATTAACGATCACGTTCGCCCTGAAGAAATTCAGGCCCTGCGAAGCCAGATCACCGAGCTCGAAGAGGCGCTGGGTTCTGCTCGAGTGCGTCTCGATGCCCTCATGCTCGTGCTACAGTCCAAGTGATTGAAGCCAAACACAGATGTCATTCATGACTTGCTCAGCCTGCGGCAGAGCTTTCTGCTTGAGCCTTTGCTTCGGGTCAAGGATCATGCGGAATCATGACTCCTCGCCGCAAAGCCATGCTTCGCCTTGCCTTGGGCCTAGGCTTCTGCCTTCTCGGGTGGAAGGCCTGGCGGGCCGCTGGTGACGATCCGATTCTGCTGTTGCTGCTCTGTCTTGGTGGCGGCGTGATCTTTGGTTTTATCGTGGTCATGCACCTTCTGCCTCGCCTCGCTGATGCCATTGGCACAGCCCTCTTTTTGTCGGGCGAGCAACTGCCTCCGCCTTCTACTCCTCGTGATGCCGATGCCAGCCCTGATCACCCTGCTTCTCCTCAAGAGCCAAGTCGGCAGCTTGATCCCTGAACGTCCCCAGGTCACAGGTTTGACTCAGTGCATCCTTTGGGCATTCCCAGAGTGATCCTGTTGGCGTCAGAAATGGTCATCAGGAGTAGAATCTTGCGCGATTGGGACAGTCAATGGGGCAGGGGAGAGATGTTTCCGCGCGCAAACGCTGGAATTCGTCTTGAAAAGCGGGAGATGCCGCGCTGGTTTCGGGTCCTGACCATGACTTCGTTTCACGTCTCTCTTCTCTCTTCGCTCTGCCTCGGCAGCGTTTTTGTTTCGGCGCAGCAGCCTGAAAAGCCTTCGCCCGTGGGTTACTCGGACACGCCAGTGATTCCGGGCAGCACCTGGAAAGTGCATGACATTGATCGTCCGCGTCCGCCTGTGGTGACGCCTGGTGCGAAGCTTGGAGATGCACCTGCAGATGCGATCGTGATCTTTGATGGAACCAGCACGGAGGCGCTACAATCGAAGAAAAAAGATGAGAAGGGCAAGCCAACCGCCGAGTGGGCTCCCTGCGCTTGGAAGGTAGAAAATGGAGAGCTTTTGGTCGATGGCGGTGATGCATGGACGAAGCAATCCTTCGCCAGTTGCCAGCTGCATCTGGAATGGAAGAGCGTCCCTGAGACGAAAGGAAATTCCCAGAAAAAAGGCAATGGTGGCATCTTCTTGATGGATCTTTATGAATCCCAAATCTTGGACTGCGACAACAATCCGACTTACGCTGACGGCATGGCTGGCGCGATCTATGGTCAGACGCCACCGATGGTGAATGCCGTGAAAAAGGCTGGTGAATGGCAGAGCTATGACATCGTTTTCACGGCGCCCAAGCTGGAGAATGGAAAGGTCGTGGAACCAGCTTACATCACGACGTTCATCAATGGAGTGTGTGTGCAAAATCACACAAAGATCATGGGACCGACAAAGCACAAGAACATCACCGACTACAGCGGTTCGTTTCCTGCTGCGGCACCGATTCGTTTTCAGGATCACAAGAATGAGCCTCCTGTGCGCCTGAGAAACATCTGGATTCGTCAGCTGCCTTGATGGCCCATCACGACCGTTTTTCAGGAAGGCTGTTCCTCAACAGGAGCAGCCTTTTTTCATCGTGCGGAGCTTCGAAGCTCATCTTGACGTAGTTTACTACGGCAGGGAAAAGGCTATCAAGGCTTGGTGGCGTGACGTCAGCTTCGGCAATAGCTGTGAGCAAGGTCGAATGACTCATTTCAAAACTGGGCCTCAATGACTTCTCCCCCGCTGGGATCGACAAGTTGACTTTTGACCAGGTCGAAAGCATAGCCGCGTTGGTAGGGCTGGATGTAGAGTTTTTGGCCGCGACGCTTGAGGTTTTCGCGAACGATTTCCACCTGGGTGAAGTCCGCATTGTCCTGAAAATCGGAGAACCAGTAGAGGGCATCGGCCTGCCGGACATGATCGCTGAGTAGAGCGAGCCAAGTATAGCCGATGCCAACGTAATGGATGAAGTAGGTCTGTGGTCGGCGAGACAAGATCTTGAAGATGCTTTCGTTCGGAATGGGGTCGTTCGAGGAGAACTTGAACTTGCGAGCATCGTCATAAGAGGTCATGCCCCCGGAGCGCCAGAAGCGTTCGAACTCTTGCCCACTGGTGCGGAAGATTTCTTTGCCAGGGATGCCGCGTGGCGGTGGTGAGTCTAGACCACAACCAGGGAAAAGAATGATGACACTGCCTTTGGCAACTTTGTCCACCTCTTCAATGACACGCGGCAGGTAAGGAGCCATGGAACTGGAAACATCGAGCACCAGGGCGAGTCGCTTAGCTTTGATTTCACGGCCGAACATGGAAAGAGGCTGAAAGACCATGCCACTCTTGGCCCCGAGGCCCATGCCTTTGCCGAAGCCACCGCCGCCTAGACCTGCGCCTCCGAGCTTGCTGGCCGAAAGAAGGTCATTCGAGCTAGGAAGATCAAGGAGGTCAGGTACTTCATCAGGCAAAACGATATCGGAGATCGAACCGACGGCCGCGATTTTGCGCATGGGCACAGGTTTGCGCAGCCAGGGGTTCTTCTTCTGTTGTATTTTGTGTTCGAGTGCCTGGGAGGCTTCGAGGCCTTTTTGAGTGCCACCGGGCAGGAAGTCCACCTCTTGGTCGAGCATGACTTGGCTCACGACCCAAAAGCCACCTCCGAGCAAGATGAGTGCGTGAATGCCAAGGCTGAGGGAAAGCGATGCTCCTCCCCACTGTACCCACTTCTGTTGAAAAAGTGCTGCCCAGACAGCGCGATCCAGCCAAGAGAATCGTGGTGGATTCGTCTTTTCCTCAGCCGTTTTGCTATCCGCGGAGTCCTTGGCGGGCTTTGTCGGGCTGGAGTCGGATGAGAATGCAGTGGTTCCTTGCTTCGATGACTCAGATTCGGCCAAGACTTTTGCTTCATGGCTGACATCCGTAGCTTGGGTGGAAGCTTCCGGTGGAGCTGCGCTGGATGGTTCGGAACTGGGGTCGGCGTTGATACCAGGTGCAGCTGGAGCACTTTCCTGGACCGGAACCTCATGCGATGACTCACTCGCTTCCGAAGGCTCAACTACAGGGCGACTGCTGCGGATCACACTGCGTCGTCGTGTTGGCTGGGCGGGTAGTACAGGCAACGTCAGATCTGGCAGCCCGTAGGAGCCATGCAATTCCTCTAGCGGAGTGGCGAGCAGTTCTCCCCAGCCTTGGCTGGAGCTGGCGGCATGTCCTGGAGGTGTAGATGTGCTTTCTTCAGCTGCGGGCTCAGGCGCAGTAGCTTCTGCGGCACGGGCAGCTTTTTTCTTGGCGGCGATTTCCTTCCAGAGAGCCGCTTTGGCAGCTTTGGGATCGACCTGTGCTTCGTCTGCTTTCGGCAGATGGTTAAGGTCGTCAGGAGGCTGAGCTTCGGTCATGGAGGTCTTCGGTTCGAAAGAGGTAGGCTCGTGAGGATTCAGCACGTGCCAAGAGCAACGGCCAAGATGCCATTCAACATAGGGACTTCTACCGCGACGATAAAAAAATGGCCGCCAGGGTCTCTGGCGGCCACAATCGTTGAGGGGGATGGCGAAGATTACTTCTCGATCTTCAGCAGCTCGACTTCAAACACCAGCGTCTCCCCTGGGCCAATGTCAGGACCTGCGCCACTGTCGCCGTAGGCGAGTTCGGCAGGGATGAAGAACTTGTACTTCGAACCGACAGACATGAGCTGCAGGCCTTCGGTCCAGCCTTTGATGACTTCTTGAACGCCAAAAGTGATGGGCTCTCCGCGCTGGACGCTGCTGTCGAAGACCTTGCCGTTGATGAGAGTGCCGTGGTAATGCACGTTCACTTTGTCGGTCGGCACGGGCTTGGCGCCCTCGCCCTGCTTGATCACTTCATACTGCAGGCCGCTGGCGGTGGTCTTCACGCCTTCGCGCTTGCCATTTTCAGCCAGAAACTTAGTGCCAGCAGCCTTGGCTTCACCTGCTTTGGCGGCAGCTTCTTTCTGCATCTCGGCCTGGATTTCTGCCATGCGGCTCTGCATGTATTTTTCAAAGACTCCCATGGCGTCTTCGAGTTCCTTTTCGGAATACTTGGATTCTTTGCCCGCGAGCGAATCCTGAACAGCAGCGGTGAAGTTTTCGAGATTGATGTCGAGTTTCTGCTGCTTGAACTGCCCACCGATCTGGCGGCCGATGAAGTAGCTGACTTTCTCCATGTCAGGTTTGGCAGGTTCTTGAGCGTTCATGGAAAAAGCGGCGGCAATGCCAGCAAGTGTAAGACGAAGGGTGGATTTCATGAGGGAACGAGCGCGGAGATTCGGGGGGATCATCCCGCTGGTCAACCGAAGAAAATGCATCGGAAAGCCAGTGCCATGAGGCAAAGTGGAATGCTTTGGCGACTTGGTTTGGCGTTTGATGATTTCTCAGAGACCGAGTAAAGAGCCTTGCTCTCAATCATGCACACTTTTGCTCTCGTTCGTGCTGTGGCCCTGCTTTGCTTAGGGCTGTCTTGGTTCTCTATTCAGGCCGTGACGCCGCCGAATGAGCAGGCCCGCTACTTGGCTGGCCTGGATCTCGGTGGCACGAGCTTGGAGCCGTTATCGCGGGAGGAGGCTTGGCTGCGCCATGCGGCGGATTTCCAGAAAGCTTGGGTCGATGTGGAGCAACGTCAGTTGGGGCCGATCCGCAGTTGGATGCCTCAGCAGCTTGGCTTCATGCACGCGGACCCGAGCCCATTGATCTATTTCTTTAGCGGCCCGGACATGCTGTATGCTCATGCGTTTTACCCCAATGCTCAAACTTATGTGCTCTGTGGCCGTGAGCCCGTCGGTCTGGTGCCAGATGTGGCAGCGATGCCTGCGGGGGTCAGGGCCGCCGCGCTGGCGAATCTGCGCAAATCGCTGAATGCCATCCTGAGCTACAGCTTCTTCATTACAGCGGACATGAAGAATGACCTGACCGCTACACAGCTGAGTGGCACGCTGCCCGTGATGATGCTTTTTCTGGTGAGATCCAGTTGTCGGATTGAAGAAGTGGAGTTGGTGAAGCTCAACGCGAACGGTGATTTGACCCAGGACAAGTCCAAGACACCAGGAGTGCGGGTGGCCTTCACGGGAACCACGGGACGCCGTCAAACGCTTTACTATTTTACCACGGATCTCTCGAACTGGGGCATCAAGGATAACCCTGCCTTTCTGGCCTTCTGCCGCAAGCTGGGGCAAGGCAACGCGCTGGTGAAGGCGGCGAGTTACTTGATGCATTTGGATGAGTTCAGCACGGCACGCGACTACCTGCTCACTCAATCGCGAAACATCATTCAGGATGACAGCGGCGTGCCCTTTCGCTTTTTCAAGCCTGAAGCTTGGGTGCTCAGTCTCTATGGCCATTATCCAGGCCCGATTGAGCTTTTCCAAAAGCACAATCAGCCAGACCTGCACGCCGCGTTCACGAATCAAAAGACGGGTGATCTTCCCTTTGGTTTTGGTTATCAGTGGCGGCCAGGGATCTCTTCACTGATGGCAGGCACGTCGATGTCCTCCGTGCCGAAAGCGACGCCAGTGGCAGAACCGGTCGAGGAGTGATGCCGATCAACCTTCGAAAAGGCCGCGCGCGATGATGCGGTCCACAGGGTTAAAGTCATCTGTGAAAAGTTGACCGCCCGCGGGAAGTTGATGCGTCGGCACATAAGTGCGTATCAAGCGCTCCTGCCAACTCCCCGTCGCGTAATAGCGGTCGGTGAGCAGGGGTTTCCAATCCTGACGCGAGGCGAGGATGATGACATTTTGGGTCATCTGGCGCGGTCCCATGACGGCGAAAACTTCGACCTTGGGAAACACCGCACGCAGGGTGGTCAGTAGCCCGGCGAGCAGTTCACCACGAGGCCCCTGTACAGCCGAGATCGCATTCATGACAAAAAGTCCCTCAGGCGTCAGGTGGTCTGCGATTTGCTGAAAAAACTCTCGCGTGACTAGGTGTGCGGGAATGGAGCGAATCCCTGCGTAGGCATCGCCAAAGATCAGATCCCAGCGAGTGTCAGCGTGTTCGTGCAGGAAGCGCCGCGCATCCCCAGCGTGGGCTTTGACTTGGGGATGTTCATCCAGCTTAAAAAAGCGACGCCCGACTTCAATCACCTGGGGGTCAATTTCAGCCACATCAACACGGGCTTGAGGAAACTCACGAGATAGCGCCTCTGGCATGCCAAAAGCACCCGCGCCGATGAAGAGCGCGGAGCGAAGGTTCTGGTCTTCTTTCAGCAAGGGCAGCCGCCAGTAGTGCTGATAATCCATGACGAGTGAGCCATCGTGCGGGTTCATGGCTCCTTCAGCGGTGGAGTCGAGCTTCAACAGGCGTTGTTGGTGTGGGTGAGATCCTGTTTCTGAGACCTCAATCCGGTGATAAAAAGAATCCTGCACAAAAAGCACATCCTTGCCCGGTTGCTCCTGGGCAAACACGACGCTGATCAGACCGATCAGTGCAGTCCCTGAAACCTGCGTCAAAGCTTTGCGCCCGGCTTTGTCCAAAACGAGGGCCAAAACAGCGAGCAAGGTCAACAGCAGTGCACAGCCCGCAAAGATGCTTCGAACCCCAAAGTGGGACAAAAGAACGAAGCCCGAAAGAAAGGTACCTGCGAAGCTACCCAGAGAGCCGAGCATGGAGATCGTGCCTGCTGCTGCGCCGACGTGGCTGTCTTTTTCCGTCAGGCTGTAGAGACGCACCGCTGCTGGAGACACTGCGCCTAACAAGGCACCCGGCACGGCGAAGAGGAAGAGTGAGATCAAGATGGAGCCACCGATCATGCCACCACTGGCAAACTGCTGACCAAAGCCGAGGTGCAGAGCAGGGATGAAAAAGGTCAGCAAGGCGGCACCGGCCAAAAGCCAGCCCAGCAGGCTGAGGCGAGGATGCTTGTCCACGAGTCGTCCACCCAGGAAACCACCGGCACTGAAGGCAATCAGGATGACACCGATAAGTGCAGTCCAGGTGTAAACGCTGTTGCCGAAGATCGGGGCCAGCAGGCGAAATGCACAGATTTCGATGACCATCATCGCTCCGCCTGCGAGGAAGCAGGCAGCTCCGAGGTAAAGCCGAGCGGGTGTGGAAGAAGCGGGAGCAGGCATGGGCAGCGGTTCAATCGTTGTAAAATACCAGAGCGGCAATCTTCCAGCCCTGAGGCGTGCGGACGATCGTGAAGAAGTCGGTGCCTGTGACGGTCTCGCGACCCTTGGTGAGCTTCCAGCGAACCTCGGCTTGCACGACGCGTGCATCTCCTTGGAGCTTGATGCTGGTGGGCACCTCGGTCATAGGCTCTGACGTGCGCTCGTGGCTGACCTTTTGGCCGTGAATGAAGTCGGTCAGGCCTTGGCTGGCCGATTGTCCACTGGTCTCCACAAAAGCAATCCGCGCCGTCGGTGCGAAGCAGTCCTGATAACCCTGCATGTCTTTGTTGGACCAGGTGCTGAAGTAGCGATCGAGGAAGCGCTCAATCTCTGCCTGATCGGGTGGGCCTGCCTGAGTGCAGCTGATGATCCAGAAAGGGAGCAGGAGTAGGCAGCGCAGAAGTGTCATGGCGGGTGGGGAGGAAGTGCGCAAGAGTGGGGACAGCGAAGGCGGTGATGCGATCATTCCTCTTCCACCTTTTCTTCAGGCACGCCCATCAGTGAAAGCAGGCGGTTTAGATCTTCTACGCTGTAGTAGTCGATCTCGATCGAGCCCTTCTTCTCGGCATGCTTGATGGAAACATGGGTCGAAAGGTACTGCTGGAGCCGCTCCTGGCATGAGTCGATGGCACGCAGGAAGTCAGCGTCGTCATACTTCGGCTTGGGCGCAGGTGGGTGCAGGATGGCATCCACGAGCTTTTCCGTGGCTCTGACGGTCAGGCCTTTGCGCAGGATGTCATCGGCTGCCTGCCTTTGCTGATCGCTATCTTTCAGCATCAGCAGCACCTTGGCGTGGCCATTGGTGATTTTGCCATGAGAGACGAGTGCCTGGACCGGGGCAGAAAGGTCGAGGAGACGGATGGCATTCGCCACGGTGGCGCGGTTTTTGCCCACGCGTTTGGCGATGTCTTCCTGACGCATCTGAAATTCTTCTGCCAGGCGGTGATAAGCACGGGCTTCTTCAATCGGGTTGAGATCTTCACGCTGGAGGTTCTCGATGAGAGCCATCTCCAGGACATCTCGGTCACTGGCCTGACGCACGATGACCGGGACCTCGGTCAGTCCCAGCTGGGTCGAGGCACGAAAACGCCGCTCTCCGGCAATCAGCTCTAGCTTTCCAGCCACCTGACGGACGATCAGTGGCTGGATGATGCCATGCTCTCGGATCGACTCCATGAGCTCTGTCAGCTGCTCAGCGGCAAATTCTTTGCGCGGCTGAAGCGGACTTGGCACCACCTGGTGTAGCGGCACTTTTTGTACCTGATCTCCAGGTGCGGGTTGGTTCAAAGCAGCCGGGCGCGGCAGCATCCCTGCACCTGAGGGGCCAGGGATGAGGGCGACGAGTCCTTTGCCGAGAGCAGTTTTTGCCATAGGGCGTCGAGGGTAGTGAGACACGGCTGACACGCAAGAAGGCAGTGCATATTCGCAGCGAGGTCGCGCGCTATCTTGATGGGTTGAGTCTGTCTAACGGAGTCTTTGGGGTCCCTTTCCCCCCAAACTTGTCCTTTTCCCGGCAGCAAAAGCCGCGAGATTGATGCTAGAATGCTTGTCCCTGAATCCCTACTGACTCCAAGCTCAAGCCCGGCCAAAGGCGAAATCTCGCGCACGCTGCTGGAGCGAACAGGCTTGAAAATCGAGCGCATTGAATCTCGCGGATACGCGAGTCCCGAGGGATTTTGGTATGATCAGAACCATGAGGAGTGGATACTCCTGATGCGTGGGTGGGCGGTGCTTGCCCTGGAAAAGGAAGCGCCTGTCCGGCTGATCGCTGGGGATGCGTGGCTTATCCCGGCTCACAGGCGACATCGGGTCGCGGAAGTGTCGGCCGATGCAGTTTGGCTGGCTGTCCATGTGGGATGACTTCCGGCAGCAAGCTTGATTTAATTATCAAGACCATGTTATATTTTGAGAGTTACCCCGTTTTTTCGCTGCTTTTCTTCCCAGCCATCATGATTTCAACCCCCGAGCGCACGGCATGAGCCTCCCTGAGATCGCTGGACATGAGTTGTTGGACCTCGTGGGAAGCGGGGGCTGTGGGGCCGTTTACCGCGCCAGTGCCAAGGGCAAAGCCTGTGCCGTGAAGGTGTTTTCCTCCATGGCCATCAATCGCAAGGCGCTTTCTGCTGCCATGGCGGCCCTGCAGCAAATGCCGCATCACCGTGGCATCCTGCCAGTCGAAGAGCTGAACTTTGAGCGCAGTCCCTATTACATCGTGACGCCTCTCGTGGGAGTGCTGACCCGGGATGTCCAGGGGCGTCGTCAATGGCAGACTCCTTCTCTGGAATCCATCTGCCAGGGAGGGCTCAGCCCAGATGAAGCTTGGTCTTATGTTTATCAGCTTTCGGATGCGTTGGCTTGGCTGCACAAGTTTGGCATCCCGCATGGCAACCTCCGCCCTTGCAACATCCTTCTGGAAGACGATGCCGAATCGAGCATCCGGCTCACCGACATAGCCCAGGGCTGGGTCGGTGGCATTCACCACTTGGAGCTGAAGGATCACTTCATGCATCTCTGCCCGGAACAGGCCGAGAATCCGGATGGAGTTTTCGCGGGTTATGGGCCGTCTTGGGATGTCTATGCTTTTGGTGTCATTTCGTATCGACTGTTGACAGGCAAATTCCCCCGTGGTGAGCAGGCTTGGATCGAGCAGTTGGCCATGGTCCAGCAGCGCGCTGCTGGTGGACTCGCGGCAAGCATCGACAGTCGTGCCCTGCTAGCGGCAGTTCGGGCGCAGCCTAAGGTGGTCTGGCCCACCGGGGCTCTTTCCAAGTGGGACGAGCGCCGCCGTGCGATCGTCGAACGCGCGCTCGACCTCAATCCTTCTGCGCGCTGGACGGACATGCGGGAAATCGTCCGCGAATTTGAGATCATCGAGTCAGACTACCTGCTGGAAGAAGCACGGGAGCAGACGGTGGAAGAACGCCGCCGTCAGGCCGCGAAGGTGCGCACGCTGCAATTCACCTCGGTGGGATTGGCCACAGGTTTAGTGCTGTCCTGCATCTACGGCTTCAGCCAGTTGAGGATGAAGCAGAAGCATGAGGTCGCCATCGCTGAGCAGGAGACCGTGCTGAATCGCGAGAAAAAAGTGCGGGATGACCGCATCGCAGCACTCACCCAGGAGAAAGACACCGCCATCAGCCAGAAGAAGTCTGCGGATGCCAACCTGCAGCATGCGCAGACAGCGGTGGATCAATTCCTGACCCAGCTTCTGCAAACGCCGACGAACAATCAGCTCGATATCGAATTTTCTAAAACGCAGCTCAAGGATGCACTCTCCTTTTGCACCCAAGCCCTGCCAACTTTGGAAGCGCAGCCTCAATTGGGGATTGAGCGCTTGAGGGCCTATGGGAACATCGGCCAGATCCATCTGCGTCTGCGAGATCATGAGCAAGCGCTGAGTTTTCTGGGGAAAGCGCGGGATCAGGCCGCCAAGCTATTGCAGGCTAGTCCCAGTTCTCCCCAGGCGGCGCAGTTTCAGCAGTGGTTGGGGCGCTACTCTCTTCTGCTTTCGGACATCCATGATCATCGTGGCGACCGTGAGCAGTCCCTGAAGCTTCTGCGGGATGCTACCCCGGCCCTTGCTGCGGGATTGGCCGCAGACCCTTCGAATCGTCTCGCCAGAAATGAAAGCGCCCGCGCCTGCATGGAGCTGGGACGCCGGACTCTTCAGCTCGGAGACATGGCTGAGGCGGAAAAGGTTCTAGCCAAAGTGCCTGAGATCCTCGACGCCAAGGTCATTGGCGCGGATCTCATCTCCGATGAAAAATTCCTGCTTGCCCGCGCAAAGTTCGCCCAAGGGCAAGCCCAGCGTGAGGCTGGACGCGTGCAAGATGCGCTCACCACCCTCATTGATGCCGTGACTGAAATGGGGGGGTTGGTGATGAATTCCTCACCGCGCAATCAAGACCAAGCCCTGATGCTGGCTGAGGCCTACACTGAGCTGGCGGAGCTGCTCGCCAAAGCGATTGGCATCAAGGAAGCACGTGAAGCTTTCTCTCAGGCGATTCCCATTTTGCTCGAACTGAACCGCCTTTTGCCGGAATGGGCAGAGGTGAAGTACTGGTTGGCGCGGAACTACATTGGCATCTCATTGTTGGACCGTGATGAAGGTCGCCCAGGTGACGCAGTGAAGCGGAAGCAAGACGCAGTGGAGCTGCTGAATGAGATCCTCGCCGATGAGAAAGACAATGTGCGCTATGCCTTCTTGCTCGCCCGTGCGCGGGGAGAGTATGCTGAATTGATGACGGACATGCGCAAGGAGAGCGCTGCCTTGCCCATCATCAAGCAAGCCGTGGAAGCGATGCAGGCCCTGCTGGCCCGCGACCCTGAAGCAGCCCTGGGACCAGAGCGGCGGCAGTGGGAAATTCAGCTGGCTCAGATGCTTGGCGTCCTGGGACATACCAGTCAATCTCTTGGCAAAAAAGCCGAAGCCAAAGCCGCCTTTGAACAGGCCAAGCAACGCTGGCAGCGCCTCGCCAGTCTCATTCCTGGAGATGAAATGATCCAGCAAGGCAAGGCCTGGGCGGAAGATCGGCTCACGAAGCTGAAATGAGCAACCTCAACGACCATGCAGGCCGACAAACCCACGTTTGACGATGACCTGAATGGGCCAAGGAAGCGTCGTCAGTGGATCAAATGGGCATCGGCCAGCACACTTGGTCTCTCGGGGATCGCCAGTTACTGGATGTATGAACCTGCGATACCGCCTTTGTTCTTTGATGGCTCCCGCGCTTTCCCGCATCAGTCACATCCACAGGTCGTCCACGCTGTGGTGCATTACTGCAATGAAATTCAGGACAAACCTTATCTCTGGGGTGGCGGTCATCGCCAGTTGTTTGATGAAGGCTATGACTGCTCAGGGGCCATTTCCCACGTTCTTTACCGGGCAGGTCTGCTGCTAGGTCCGCTGAATTCGCGGGGTTTTGCCCATTATGGGAAAAATGGGCCCGGCCGATACATTTCCCTCTTCGTCAAGCCAGGCATTCATGTCTTCATGTCAGTCTGTGGATTGCGCTTCGACACGACGGGTGGGCGCGAAGCGGAAGGTCCAGCCTGACGAGCCCGCGCTCGTGATCCATCAGGTTTCATCAATCGGCATCCCGCAGGATTGTAAGCTCTATCGAGGTCGGTTTGTGGCAAAGTCATTCCGCAGGGGAGAGTCGCACTTGCAGAGCGCTCGGGGCTCTTTCCTCTGTGAAGAAAGCACTCGTTCGCATGAGACGTCTCAGCATTCCCGAATACGCCATGGCCCTGGCTCATGTAGCCAGTCTGCGGTCTGAAGATCCCTATCGCAAGGTCGGTGCTGTAGCCCTGGACTTTGACAACCGAGTCATTGGCACAGCCTACAATGGTCTAGCCCCTGGCTACAACGCGCCCGAAGGCTTCTGGGATGATCGCGAGGCACGCCGCAAATTCATGCTGCACGCGGAGGTCAATCTGTGCAGCCTTTTCACCCGTGGCACCGTGAAGCTGGTCGCGTGCACGACGATGCCATGCACGAGCTGCATGCAGATGCTCTGCGCCTACGGCGTGCGCGAAGTCTATTACCGCGATGTTTATCCCGAATCGGAAGCGTCGCTGTTGGCTGAGCATTATGGCATTCGTCTGGTTCGCATGACGGATTACCCCCAGCTGATCGAGGGCGTCGCCCCGTGAATCGACGTTCTGCCTCAGCCGCAGCGCTGCCTTTGCCTCATCAGTCTCTCCGGGGGCCATCGCCTTTTGCGAGATTCTGTTGGCTGGCCGCTTGATTGGCTGTCGTAGCTTTTCATACTACTCACCCCCTTATCTCCCCCTTTGTTCTTCAAAAAGAAAAATCCCCCCACGACCATGAACGAGCCGAGTCCCACCCCTGAGACCCAGCCCGAAGCTGTGTCTCCTGCCGCAGAAGCAAACGTAGCCGCTTCAGAGAGCCAGACCGCATCTGCTGAAAACAATCCGCCGGCGGATCCGCTGGCCCAAGCCCTGGCAGAGGTCAGCCACTGGAAAGACCAAGCCTATCGCCATGCCGCCGAGTTGGACAACTTCCGCAAGCGTGCGGCCCGAGAAGCCCAAGAAACCCGTGCCTATGCCAACGCGGATCTTCTGCGCTCCATCCTGCCGATCTTGGACAACTTTGAAATGGGGCTGGAAGCAGCTCGTGCGGAGTCTGAAAAGTCGATGATCTTCATGGGCATGAGCATGGTGCATCGCCAAATTGCTGACTTCCTGCGCGAAAGTGGTGTCACGGAGGTCGAGGCGCAGGGGAAGGCATTTGATCCCAATTTGCATGATGCAGTGTCCCAGGAAGTCACATCGGACGTGGCTGATGGCCTCGTGCTGCGTGTCACACGCCGCGGCTATCGTTTGAAAGATCGTCTCCTGCGCGCTGCCAGCGTCGTTGTTTCTACGGCGCCTGCTCCTGAGCCTGCACCGGCACCCGAGCCACCTCCTGCCGAATCATCACCTGCATCTGAAACAGCGGCTTGATGCACCTTGCCCCGTCCTACTTGAATCTTTCCCCCCATGGCTGAGAAACGCGACTACTACGAAGTTCTGGGTGTCTCCCGAGACGCCACGACGGAAGACTTGAAGAAAGCTTATCGGAAGCTCGCGGTGAAGTATCACCCCGACAAAAATCCAGGTGACAAGTCTGCAGAGGAGAAATTCAAAGAGGTCAGCGAAGCCTACGACATCCTGAACGATGATCAAAAGCGAGCCGCTTACGATCGTTACGGCCATGCAGCCTTTGCGGGTGGCATGGGTGGACCTGCTGGGGGTGGCGGAGCCGGAGGTTTCCACGATCCCTTCGACATCTTCCGCGAAGTCTTCGGTGGGCAAGGAGGTGGCATTTTTGAATCCTTCTTTGGTGGCAGTGGCAGCGGCGGTGGCCGTGGCGGGCGTCGAAAAGATGGTCCGCAGCGCGGCAGTGATCTGCGCTACGGCATTGAGATCAGTCTGGAAGAGGCAGCCAACGGCACTGAGCGTGAAATCGAGTATGATCGGCTCAATCAATGCAAGGCCTGCTCCGGCAGTGGTTCTGCCAGCGGCAGTGGTCGAAAAACCTGCCGTACCTGCGGCGGCGCAGGCCAGGTCATTGCCTCGCGTGGTTTTTTCCAAATTCAGCAAACCTGCCCGGATTGCCAAGGCACGGGTGAGGTCATCAGCGATCCCTGCAAGGTCTGCTCAGGAACAGGTCGCAGCCGTGAGCACACCAAGCTGCGAGTGAAAATCCCTGCGGGCATCGAAGACGGTTCACGACTGCGCTCGGGAGGCAATGGCGACTATGGCGTGAATGGTGGCCCCCCAGGGGATTTGTACATTGTCGTTAGCATCAAGTCGCATGATATCTTTGAGCGTGAAGGTGACGACCTGCATTGCCGAATGCCGCTTAGCTTTGCGACCGCAGCACTGGGCGGTGACACAACGGTGCCCACTCTGGAAGGCAAAGCCACCCTCAAGATTCCTGCGGGTACGCAGAACGACACCACCTTCCGTCTGCGCGGCAAAGGCATCAAGACGCTCGGCGAAGACCGCCGTGGGGATCTTTATGTGCATGTACAGATCGCCGTGCCGACCAAGCTGACCGCAGAGCAGCGCTCATCCTTGGAGTCCTTTGCCAAGTCTGTGGGCGAAACTCACACCAGCACCATGGAGGAAAGCTTCTTCGAGAAGGCGAAGAAATTCTTCCGCTAGTCTGCCAAGCCAGGGCAGGTCCATCTTAGCTTCGGGTTGACGTCCGCATTGGATTTGTCTCTCTCTAGTCATACCCCCCCCATCGCCATGGATACACTCCGTCGTCTCCTCACCGCCATAGCGGTCTTCTTGGTCGCTTCTTTCTTGTTTGGTCTGTTTCGTGGCACTCAGTCAGGGTATGGCCTGCTGAATTTCTTGAAGGGGGAGAAGCCATCGCAGGAGACCTTCACGGCACCGGCTCAGCCCAAATTGAACCTCGAGGATGTAAAAGTGCTGGCTGCGATGAACGATGAGTTTGCACGATTGAGCGCTACAGTGCTGCCGAGTGTCGTCAGCATTACCACGAAAACCGTGCGCCGTGGGCAGACTGCATGGCACCCTTTCTTCGGGCTTGTTGCAGGTCGTCCGCAGGTGATTCCGGGCTTGGGCTCGGGTGCTTTCATCTCGAAAGAGGGCCATGTGATCACGAATTACCACGTCATTGCTGATGTCAGTGAGGTCATTATCACGACGAACGACAACAAGAAATATCCTGCCCGTATCCTCGGGGCGCATCGTGAGCGCGACATCGCTCTGTTGAAAATCGACGCGCCAGGGAAAAGCTTTCCTGCACTCACCTTTGCCAACAGTGATGATGCCAAAGTCGGGCAGATTGTGTTTGCCGTCGGCAATCCTTTTGGACTCAGTGGCACAGTGACCCAGGGCATCATCAGTGCTCGAGATCGTCATCTCAGCGATAGCCAGATGGATTACCTGCAAACCGACACGGTCATCAATCCTGGCAACTCTGGAGGGCCGCTGGTGAACATTCGTGGGGAAATCATCGGCATCAACGTGGCAATCTATCGTGGGGATGAAAACGTCCGCGCCTGGCAAGGCGTCGGCTTAGCCGTGCCAGCCAATGATGCACGTGCCGTGGTTGATGCGGTGCGCAATCAATCTCGTCCCGCTGCCGCCACGGAAGGAGGTTACCTGGGGCTAGAACTCAGTGCGGAAGCTGTCAGCATAGATCGCTCCATAGGTACCTCACAGATAGGCGCCTATGTGACCGACCTGGACCCTGATTCGCCAGCTCTCGCGGCTGGTGTCTCTCCTGGGGATGTGATCACAGCGCTGAACCGCAAACCTTTCGGTTCACCCCGTGAATTACTCGCTCAGATTCGTCTGCTTGCTCCAGGCTCACAGGCCGTACTTACCATTCTGAGAGATGGACAATTGACAGAGATTGCCGTGACCGTGGCACCGCGGCCTGATGCCAACGAATAAGCCATCTCACGCATGACCATCCAGTGGCCACTCGTCAAAGCCATCGTGCTGCTCACCGCTTCGAACGTTTTCATGACGTTTGCTTGGTATGCGCATCTTCGAGACATGAAGGCAAAACCCTGGTGGATGGCTGCGGTCTTCAGCTGGGGGATCGCCTTCTTCGAATACATGCTACAAGTCCCTGCTAACCGGATTGGCAGTACCGCGCTGACTTTGCCGCAGTTGAAGATTCTTCAGGAGGTCATCACGTTGACTGTGTTTGTGCCTTTCCTGCTGATTTACATGAAACAGCCATTCAAGTGGGACTTCGTCTGGGCTGGGTTGTGCCTCTGTGGTGCTGTGTTTTTCATTTTCCGAAAGTAAGCCCTCTTTCGAGAGTGAGCGTTGTGGACTGGATGACCGTTTGAATTTGCCGTTGCATCCACGCTTGAAGCTCAAAGCATAGCCATGAAAAAGCCGCTCAAACTAAGGCTTGAGCGGCTATGAAAATTTCAGTGTGCAATCAACCGAGCGCCGCTGTCGGCTCACGGCCTGATATCACCTTCGCCGATGGCTCTTTGATTTCGTGAACAATGCCAATCCATTTCAAGACCCGCAGCGCATAATAGGTTGGATCGATTTCCCACCAGAAGAAGCCCTGGCGAGCGCAGTGGGGATAATAGTGGTGATTGTTGTGCCAGCCTTCACCCAGCGTGAGGATGGCCAAGATGAAGGAGTTTTTGCTAGATTCACCCGTCTCATAGCGGCGCTTGCCAAGCAGATGGCAAAAGGAATTGATGGCAAACGTAGTGTGATAAAGAATCACGGTGCTAACGCAGAAGCCCCACAGGAGTCCTGTCCAGCCAGAGATGAGGTAGCAGGTGAGAGCGAGTACCGCAGGCGGGATGAAATGATACTTGTCTATGAAAACAAGCTCAGGGAATTTGGTCAGATCCTTCACGCGCTTGGCGTCATACTCATTGTAATCAGGAGCGAGGATCCAGCCCAGATGCGCCCAGTAAAAGCCTTGCTGCTTCACCGAGTGGATGTCATCTGGCTGATCGGAGTGCTGATGGTGATGGCGATGATGGGCAGCCCACCACAGCGCGCCTTTTTGGGCAGCCATGCCTCCTAGCCAAGCCAAAACAAATTGGAACCAGCGAGAGGTCTTGAAGGACCGGTGCGAGAAATATCGATGATACCCTCCGGTGATGCCGAACTTGCGAATCACAAACAGGGAAGCGCAGAGGATGACGCTTGTGATATCGGGCTTAACGAGAAACACCGCTAAAATAGCTGCGATGTGGATGGTGAAGAAGAGCAGAGCTCCGGGACTAGTGTAGGAGGCGGTAACAGTTCTGGACACGAGATTAACTTGGCTAGGTTTAGCGGATAAACGATGACTCCTAGCCAATCCACGAGCAAAAAGCAACTCCTGGATTGATTTGAGATTGAGCCAGTATTGTCACAGCTCCTGAAAGAAATAGAAGACAAATGAAGCTCTCAAAGTTAGACAACTTCGTCACCGAGTCGTTTGTCTCCGGTCAAATATCCACAGACATAATCGCGAACGGCTTCCACCAAGGTGTAAAGTGGCTCTGTGTAGCCTGACTCTTTCAGCCGTGTGATGTCCGCACAGGTGTAGTATTGATACTTCGCCTTGAGATGCTCAGGCATCGGCACAAAGTCGATCACAGGCGCTTTGCCAAGGGCAGAGAAAATGGCGTTGACCAGTTGGACCCAGGTGTGTGCTTGGCCTGAGCCAAGGTTGTAAAGTCCACCAGCGCTGTCCGTGCATGCTAGATGAAGAGTCATCTTGATGGCATCCTTCACATAAAGGAAATCTCGCATCTGCTCGCCATCTTTGTAGTCCGGGCGATCTGACTTGAAGAGCTGAACTTTTCCAGTTTGCAGGATCTGCCCATAGGCCTTGTGGACCACGCTGCGCATGTCGGCTTTGTGGTCTTCGTTGGGCCCATAAACATTGAAATACTTCAGCCCGACTATCTTCTGATCCATGCCCAAGCGCTTGGCATGGAGGTCAAACAGATGCTTCGAGTAGCCATACATGTTGAGGGGACGCAGCCGATGCAGATCCTGGAGAGTGTCATCCATGCCGAGACTGCCATCTCCATAGGTGGCTGCGGAGGAGGCATAAACAAAACGACTCTCTTTTTCCAGAGCCCAGAGCGCCAGCACTTTGGTCAGTTCGTAATTGTTCCTCATCAAATAGTCGGCATCTCGCTCTGTCGTGGCCGAACAGGCACCAAGGTGAAAGATCGCATCGAAACGGCCCAGCTTTGTTGGACTGCTCTGCACGCATTGCACGAGGTCTGCTCCATCAAGGTAGTCATGAAACTTCAGTGGCACTAGGTTGCGCCATTTTTCATCGCTACACAGCTTGTCGCTGATGATGATGTTTTCGCAGCCGAGGCGATTGAGTTCCCAGACTAAAGCGCTGCCGATAAAGCCAGCGCCGCCAGTGACGAGAATGCGCGTATCAGGGGTGAGGTTCATTCCAGGCTGTTAGCGGTTGCCTTTGAGGAATGCAACTCTGCCAACGTGGCCTAAAGCATCGTTTCCCGCCAAACGGCAGGGTGGAGGAACGTTCCAAAGGTAGTGCCACGGTCACCTGCAGCGCCTGCCAGCGTTTCCATCTGCATCGGACCATCGCGGAAACCAATCGCTGGATACAACCACTGCTCGCCGCCGATGTTGAGCTTTGGAATCAGCGCGGCACCGAGATGCTCGATTTCCCAACTGAGAAGGAGCGGCTCTTCATCGGTGAATTTGGAGAGAAAATCCTGGTGGCAAGGGATCGTGCCAACCAACCCTGAGGCATTGAGCAAATCCCAGATTTCTCCTGTTTCTAAATTCAGATGGATGGCAAACCCGCTGGAAAAGTGGCGACCATCTCGATGCCTCATGCGGGAGACGAGACCAAACATGACATGAGGCGGGCTTTCTTGAGGAATGATGTCCACCTGAAAGCCGAAACGGAGCGGATGCGGTGGCACCTCAATCATGCCAAAGCTGATCATATCAAAGCTGGCGAATGCCATCTCGGGACTGATATGGACGATAGGAGCGTGCATGGGCTTTATTGGTAATTATTAAAATTACGCTCAGGTGAGTCCAAAAATCAAATTTAATTATGGAAATTTAAATATACGGAACTACGGACAACAGGATCATCTCACTTTTTTCAAAAAATTGCATCAGATCGTTGCAGAAACCATGCCAGCACGGGCAGGTCTGCCGGTGCAAGATCGACACCTGCCAAGTCACATGGCAGCAACCACGCTATTTCCGTGTGTTCATGGGCAATTGGGGCCGGGCTGTTAGCCTGCAAACGACAGACGAAGGGGAAAAGCAAAATAGCTCCCCACTCATAAGCAAAGGTCACCGCAGGGCCTGGATGGAGGTTTTCTACCTTGCAGCCCAATTCCTCTTGGATTTCTCGGATCAGAGCCATTTCTGCACTCTCTCCGGCTTCCATTTTCCCTCCAGGAAATTCCCAGTAACCTGCCAGTCTTTTGCCCTCGGGACGTTTGGCCACGAGCACCCGTCCCTCTTTCACGATCAAAGCGCAGACGACTGGAGTGGGTGCAGGCATAGGCGGAAATGATCAATCAACGCTTGGGGCTGAGGCTAGGGAGTTGATCCACAAAACCAGCTTTGGTTCGTCGCAATTCACTTACGGTTAGATCACGAAGTCGCACGAGGACAGCGTCGTTTGGGTGTTCATGAACAAGATTGGTCAATTCTTCGGGATCTGAAGACAAGTCATAGAGTTCCTCGGGGAGACCGGGTTTCAGGTAACGAATGTATTTGTAACGGCCATCGTTTACGGCAGCATACCATGGCACGTGATGGTGTTCGGCACGATCTGGTTCCTGCTGCATGACACGAGTCACATCCTCACCAAAATGGTCGCCAGTGGCCTCAAAGAAACAGGGATGTGGCCAAGCTGCGTTTTCAGGATCACGCAAGAGGGGGGTGAGGTCCCTGCCATGAATTTCCCAAGGGATGGGGATGTTTGCAAGGGCGCTGAAGGTCGCAACCAGATCGGTGGCATTCACAGGGCGAGTGCAGACCTTGCCCTGTGCGATCCGAGTGGGCCAGGACACAAGAAGTGGGCTCCGGTAGTTCGCATCGTAAGGGGCGAGTTTGGTGCGAAATCCATGTTCGCCGGTAGCGAAACCCTGGTCGGAGGTAAAAACGACCAGCGTGTTTTCGAGTTGCCCACTTTCTTCCAAGGCTGTCAAGACGCGGCCAACGCCTTCGTCCAGGGATTCCACGCACTCGAGCAATTGATGAATGCAATCCTGGTAGGTTTTGCGCCGCTTGCCCGACTCATCGCCAAAAGACTCGCCACTCTTTTGGGCCACGATTTGGCCTTCAGAGTCCAGCTTCCAAGCTTGCGTCTTTTGCAGATAGTCGGGTTTACCTGGCCTTGGTCCCAGGATGTCGCTAGGCAGCTTCACCTCATCACTTTTGTGGGTGCCGAGATGTCGTTGGGCTGGGGTTGTCGGGCCATGTACAGCTCCATAGCATAGCCATAGAAACCAGGGACGATCCGTCGCACTTGGCCTACCTTTGATGAACTTACAGGCTTCGTCGGTGTAATGATCTGTCGAGTAGCGGCTGACTCTTTCGGGTTTGCCATGGATGTAGAGGAGCTGCTCTTCGTAATATTTGCCTGCATTTTCAGGATGGCGAGGGCGGTTCCAGACGATTTGATAATCCCAGTCCCGTCCGAATCCCGAGTCTATTCCGGTGTGCCATTTGCCAATATGTGCGGTGTAGTAGCCTTGCGCTCGAAACACGGAAGGCCAAAAACGACACCGCTTTGGATCATACACACTGCCAGGATAAGGCCCCTCCATCCGCATCGATTCGATGCCGTGAGGATGCCTACCCGTCAGAAGTGTGGCACGTGCAGGCATGCACCAAGCGCCCATGTAGGCATGTGAAAATCGAACACCACGTCGAGCCAACCGATCCAGTGCCGGGGTGTTTGCGCCTGATAGCGCTTCAGGGTAACAAGAGAGCGTCTTGTAGGACTGGTCATCACTAAGCAGGAACAGAATGTTCGGACGTTCGGGCGTTACTGCCTGACTGAACGTCAGCAGAAAAGGAACACCAAGGAGGAGAAGCCAGCGGATCATGATTGCAGGAACGCTGCTAGCCGCCTGGATTTCTCATCATGGCCGATTCACACGGCTACCTGAGGGGTCCACCACTTTGACGGACACAAACATAACCAAATTTCGGGTCCTCTTCTGCTCCACTTTGCTTTGGAACAATTTGCCGACATAAGGCATTGACCCAATGACTGGCACTTTGTCATCAATCATGATGCTCTGATCCGATACCAATCCACCAAGCACCACCGTGGCTCCATCGTAAACCTTGACCGAAGTGGTGATCTTTTTGGTCGAAAAAATCGGCTGGCTGATGATGTTCGGTGTCAATTCCAGGCGACTCGATGGAATGACTCCCAGCAGATTGCCAAAGATATCCAAAATAGGGGTGTTGGGGGACACGCTGTAAATAGGGCTGCCGTAATTCACAAAACCATCGAACTCGGTGTATTCGGGCGTCAGCGTCAGATCAACCGATCGACCATCTTCGGAAATCACAGGTTCCACATTCAATCTTACCCCAACGTTGCGTGTCTCAAAGGCAGTTGGAGTGGTGGGAGTCACGGGAATCGAGACAATCGTGGTGCCGCCAGCCCCGCCTCCACCATTGTTGTTTCCGCCACCCACATTGGTTGGGATTTGGGGGGGATCGAATTCGGTGGGATAAATGAACTCCCGAACCACTTCGACGGTGGCCTGCTGGCCGCTTTTGGTGATGACGGAAGGTCTCGTCATAAGATCCACACCTGTTTTTTGGGCCATGCCGCGCCAGACCACCTGAAATTGTGGATCCGTCAGCACACCCGCGAGGGAGAAGACTCCTGGTGCGCGCCCTGTCGAGGTGCTCACCGCTCCAGAAAGAACATCATCGATCGTGCGATTGTCGATCAGGTCGGTCGAAGATCTAAGTCCAGCTGTAACGGGCCCCATTTGACCGCGGTTCAAAAGAGAGTTTGCCGGGAAATCTGTGTCCATAAAATTGGCTCCTTGCTGATTGCCGACCGTGCCTCCGCCGAGTTCCAGACCTCCATGACGGAAACCACCAAGTAGCCAGTCGAATCCCATTTCATCCAGCTTTTTGCTGCTGACTTCTAAGATCTTGACCTCAATGACCGCCATTTTGGGAGACGTGTTTAGGGCTTGATCTACGAGGCCATCCACCATTTCCAGATTCTTGGCCGTGTTGCGGACGATCAGCATGTTGGTCACTGGATTGTAGTTCGCTCCGGTTCCTTCAGGGAAGACGACGCCACGGCTTAGCAAGAATTCTTTCGCACCCAGTCGGCGAAGAGGAGTGGCCGCCGTTGCCGCAGCACCAGCAGCAGGTTGCGAAAATGGATCCGCAGGAGCCACTGCGGTCGGGTCCACCGGAGCCGCTGTGATGAAATCAGGGGGCACTCGGTAGGTCTTGGAAATCAGAGTTTCGTTGGTGTCCGTGGTTGGAACCAAGCGGACCGCAAACTCTTCCACTCGATAGTTCACGCCTGCAGCATCAGCCGCATAGCGCAGCACCTCTTCCAGTGGCACGTCAACTAGGTTCAAGGAGATCGACTTGTTGGCGATTTCACCTCCGAGATTGAGAACAAAATCCACACCGCGGCCTTCTGGGTCGATGTCGCGAGAACGAACGCGCAGGTACTCGATCACTTCTTCTAGCGTTGCACCGGAGAAGTCGATTTTCGCGATGCGAATCTGTTTCAGCTTATCGGCGATGCTTTCTTTGCCAGTCTTTCGGGCTGTAGCATTGGCTTCGGCAGGCGCTTCGGAGGCCAGCTTTGCCGTCAGGGCAGTTCCTGAAAGCGGCTTGTTTTCCCAAAGTTGATCGACTTCGGAAAGCAACCGGGAGCGCTGATGGTCATAAGCGCTTTGAAAATAACGAGCCCGTTCACGCTCCACCTTTTCCAATCCTCGACGTGCCGCTGAATTCGTTGGGTCCAGGCGAAGCACATCCTCGTAGGATTCGATAGCCTTGTCGAACATGCCTGTCTCATGCTGCGAGGCTGCTAAGATGAGCAGCTTTTGCACCTTTTCCACGCGCTCAATGTGCTGGGGTGTCAATGCAGGTGGATAACGATCAGGATCTTGCAGCCGTCCGCGTAATGCCGTCAATTTGGCTTTGTCTTTGGCTGAGAGATTGGGTTCGATCTGCTCCATCAGTTGCAAAGCACTGGCGACATCACCCTGATTGGCAAGCTCTTGAGCCCGCCTCAACGTCGCCACGAGCCACCCTTCTCGTGCAGCTTCCTTTAGCGTTTGTGCGAGAGGGATCTCAGGGATCTCTGCATAAGTTTTTTGGTAGATGGAAAGAGCCTCAGCGGTTTTTCCCTTGGCCAGAAGAGCTTCAGCTTCAGACAATTGAGCTGTCTGTTGCCCCAGTTGGGCGACGCGACGCTGAATTTCACGCTCCGCCAAGTTTACAGTGCCTGATTCACCAGCCTGAGTCCAGCTGGGCACGTGCATCACAGAGATGACGGCACAAACAATGGCCGTGGTCTGTGAAAAAGGAAAAGCAGAAAGCGCTCGGGAAGGCATCAGAAATCGGGGCAATGGTCTCGGAGAAATTGTGGATTTATCAGGTTTCCCAAAACATCCCAAGTCTTTTCTTTCATCAAAGTCCACCACCTTTCAGAGGCAGCATGAGGCTCCGGGGCGAGCGAAAGACTGCTCGATTTGCTGTCTTGACCGGAAGGGTTTTGGTCGCTTTGATACGATCTTGTCCTGCCCATGCGCTTTTTTTGCCTGTCGTTTTTCCTGATTGCCTTTGCTGCGTTCGATGCCCAGGGGCAAAAACCTGAAGAGATGCAGCAACACCGCAGTGAGGTGATGGGTGAAGTCTTTGTGGCAATTCCATTCACGCCGGTGCTTTTTGCTCAACATGAGACAACCGTGGCTCAATGGCAGGCCTTTTTGGCAGATTCCAAGTATGCCTGGGATCACAAGCCTCATTTCTCCCAAGGGCCCGATCATCCTGTGGTGATGGTGACGCTGCAAGATGCCCAGGCTTATTGTGCATGGTTGACGGAAAAAGAACGTCAGCGGGGGCAGCTGAAGGATTCACAGACCTACCGGCTGCCGACCTCGGAGGAATGGGACACAGCCGTCGGGCTGCTTCGCACTCGCAAGACCGATCTCGATATGGATGAACAGGTGCGCGATGACCGTGCCTTTCCCTGGGGGAGCGAATGGCCTCCACCCGAGAGGGTCGGCAATTTCGCCGAAGGAGAGATCCCGAACTATTCGGATGGGCATGTTTTTACAGCTCCCGTTGGTCGTTTCAAAGCCTCTGCTGAAGGTCTTTATGACTTGTCTGGGAATGTGTGGGAGTGGACCTGGAATGGTGAAGTGCGTGCTGAGCAGGATGGGGTGCTACGCGGAGGTTCCTGGGCTTATTTTCGCGCTGATTGCCTGCGTTCTGCTTATCTTTACAAGGTTCCCGGTGAGTTGCGGATGCCAACCGTTGGCTTTCGCTGTGTGTTGGAGGACCGTCAACGCACGGCAGTGCTGATGGTGACGATGGAGCAGGAAAAAAAACGGCTGCGCGATCAACGTCGTAGCGAGGTTCTGGGCGGCCCGGTGAATCCGACGGAGGTCGAGGAGATGCGCAAAAAATGGATGTCAGCAGATGCGTCCAGAACGTTGCCTGATGCTGCCGCGCTCAAGCCTGCGACGGCGGGTGGGGTCTTCAAGAATAGCTTGGGCATGGAGTTTGTGCCGCTGGGCGATCAAAAGCTGGCAGGTGCCATGGAGGTGCGTGTGCAGGATTATGAAATTTGGCTCAAAGGTGCGGGTCGTGAATGGACGGATAAGCCGGGTTTTCTCAACACAGCGAGCCACCCTGCAGTGGGGGTGAGTTGGCAGGATGCACTAGCCTTTTGCAGTTGGCTGACCGCGCGAGATCGGTCTTTGAAATTGATCCCTGAGCAGGCCACTTATCGTCTGCCTTCCGATGCAGAGTGGAGTGAGATGGCTGGCCTCACGCAAGAAACTGGAGCCGATCCTGCGAGCAAAAATGGTGGAAATACGCAGCACTTTCCATGGTCAGCGCAGGGGGAGTTTCCTCCTCCGATGTTGAGCACCAATTTGGACGCGGCCAAGATCACCGGTTACTCGGATAGCTTCTCCTACACGGCTCCAGTCAATGCCGAGCCGCCGAATGCAAAGGGCATCCAGGGCCTGGGTGGCAATGCGGCAGAGTGGTGCTCCGATGTTTGGCCAGGCGTGGATACGGATCGAGTGGTGCGTGGCGGATCATGGCTGACAGCTGACCGTGAAAAGTTGCTGACCTCGGCGAGGCGTCATTATGCGGCCAATAAGGCAGGGGCTGACATCGGCTTTCGTGTGATTTTGCAGCTTCAGGCACCTTGAGATAGCAGGCCATGAAGACCGCTCCAGCCTCTACCCCTCTGCCCGGCGAGCCTGGCAAGCCTTGGCTGACGCTCTTCCTCCTGGCAGCTTTCTTGTTGGGCGGGGCAGGTTTATTTTTGTGGAAACCTGCGAAGAGTCTGGCGCGAGACGCAATGGCGGCGCATCATGCCGGGGATGCGGCCAAGTGGATTGAAAAGGAGAGCTGGAATGAGGCACGCACAGCTCTGACCAAGGGCGCTTTTTGGCGGCCTGAACATCCGGCGTTGTTGCGAGTGACGGCTGATTTTTTGATCAAAACGCAGGGACCCGCGCACTCGATTCTTCACTACCTGCGATTGTTGGATGCCACCGGCGCGGCTTCCGAGACGGATCTGCTGACCATGGCACGACTGTATGCGAAGACGCAATCCTTGGTCGAAGCGGAAAGGACACTGGCGCGACTCTCCCCAACTCTGCATGAGGAGCCTGAGGCTCTCGAGGTGCTGTCTGCCCTCCAGCGCCAGCGTGGAGAGCGCAGTCGATCGGATCAGACCCTGCGACGTGCGCTGAGCCTGAAGAAGAATGACCGAGAGGCGCGGCTGAGGTTGGCGATCCTGGATCTGCAAGAACCCTTTGAAGAGGTGCGCGCACGAGCGAAAGCTGAGCTTTGGCTGCTGGCTGAAGGCAAGGATGGACAGGCTAGGAAGGCCTTGGAGCAACTGGCCAAAGATCAGGATTTACTGCCGCTTGAGGCAGATCGTCTTTTTGAGCGTGTCAAAGCGCATCCTGAGGTGCCTGAGTCCTTGCGACTGGAGGTGCTGACGGGGCTCTTGCGTGCGAAACCGGATCGTCGAAAAGACATCGTGGATCAAGAAACCCAGCGCATGGCAGATCTGCCAGCGGATCAGTTGCGGCCCTGCCTGCTTTGGCTTTTGCAACAGGGGCTGGCGGAGAAAGTGGTGACCTTGCACCCACGCGAGTTTTTCATTCACTCAGCGGCTCTGATTGATCCTTACTTTCAAGCTCTAGCGGCGCTGAATCGTTGGCAGGAAATCGAGGACCTGCTTGCCCGTCCTGTTGGCATGCCAGTTTCGGCAGGTTATGTGTCCTTTTGGCGTGCTCAGGCGACTCTCCAGATCGACAAAGAACCTACCCGAGCACGTCAGCATCTGGCTGGCGTATGGGAGGCCTCGGGGCGGGGAAGGCAGGCAGTGCTAGGAAAAGCAGGGGCGGCTTTGGCCGATCATGCGGGGCTCTGGGATTTGGCGATTTCGTTTTATCAAGGTCTGGCCGAGCACCAGCCAGGCGAGCGGGTGGCCATGCTCGAGAAGATTTTGGAAGTCGCACGACATGCAGGAGATGCCACTCAGCTCTTGCGCACGGCAGGAGAACTTCATCAGGAGCGTCCAGAGGATCGCAGGTTCGCAGTTCAGCATCTTTACCTTCGGCTGATCTGTGGTCAGGATTTGGAGTTAGTCTGGAAGGAGCTCCACGCGCTGCGCACGGAGGACTTCGAAAAATCCCACGAGCTTCGGTTGTGTCTCGCGTTGGCAGCCTACCGGCTGGGGCAGGTCACAGTCATGGTGAAGCACCTGAACGCGCTGCAAGACGATGGTTCATTGCCTGCCTGGCAGCGTGCGGTTTATGCAGGGCTGCTCGCTCATAGCGGACGAACGGCCGACGCGTTTCAACAAGCGGAAAAAATCTCAGGAGAGCTTTTGTTGCCTGAAGAGAAGCGATTCCTGAAAAGAGCTCTGTGAAGGTCAGCTCACGGGTGCACAGAAGTTCAGCAGCTCAATTTCAAAGGCATGCTTCTTTTCCGGCTGGATCTCGACCACGCTTATGCTGCCGTAGTCAATATTGAAGTGAGCCATGTGACGCAGAGGCTGCTGGAGCAGTAGTGCTAAGATGACCCGGATGATGCCGCCATGGCAAAAAATGGCGACACGCTTGTGGGGATTGTCTTGCAAGATCTTTAAGAGGGCTGGCTGTACGCGATGTTCCAGCTCAGCGGCCGATTCACCGTTCGGGATGCCTTTGGCCTCAATGACTTCAAGCCAGTCAAAGGCACTGACGCCGAAGTGCTCCTGCACGCCCTCCCAGCGGTAGCCAGTCCAATCTCCAAAATCTACCTCACGCAGGGCAGGGATGTTGATGGGCTTTAGCCCTGTGCGTGCGGCTAGAGGGGCCAGGGTCTCCTGAACTCGTTTCAGCGGGCTGGCGTAGATGACATCCAGAGGCGTGTCTTTCAGCCAATCTGAGGTTGCCTTGGCCTGTTGATGGCCGAGCGGGGATAGGCCCATGTCGATCCGGCAGCCGCCGAAGACACGGTGATACCGCTCTTCGACCTCTCCATGGCGGATGAGGTAGAGTTGGGTGGGATGATTCGGAAGATGCAGGTTCAAAGCATCGACCTCATGACATGAAAGAGGCCTGAGGGCAAGGTCGGGGCAGGGAAGTTACTGCTTTTGAGGCGTGTCGAGTGTGAGATAAGTGCGCCCTTTGGGTTCGCCGTTCACCGGGTTGAAGGACTCAATGCGCATCTCTTTGAGCACCGTTGCTCCATCGACCTTTTGCACTTTGGTGACTTGAAAGCGTTTCACCATTTTGCTGACGGTGTTGTAGGCCTCCATCTTGGCGACTCCACCACTTTCTTTTTCGACCCAGAGATCTACATTGTAGTAGGGACCTTTGGTGTCGGGTGCCGTGACGCGAACAAGCCAGCACTTGATGCGTGCTGCTGTCAGTCTTGCATTGGCATCCATCATCTTTGCGTTTTTCCAGTAGGTGAAGCGCAGAGAAAGGTCTTCATAATTGAAATCCATGCCGCGGACAGAATCAGCGGCATTAGACATCGGCACGGGTGAGCTTCCTCCTGCCTTCACTTGCCAAAGCGTCGCGGGTTCCGTGGTAAGATCGAGGTGAACAATCTCTGGGGGCTGATTTTTGAATCGGAACCGCATCACATTGCCCGTTAAGGTCAGTTCTAGCGGTTCTTTTTTGTTACTGTTGTCGTCGCGCAGCAAGCCTGCCATCCGGTGGTTTTGCAAAGCATAGCTGCGCCGCACAAGCACGAGCACTTGCTCGGCTGTCAGTTCAGGTGGATTTTCTCCAAACACAGAAGGCAATAGGGCGGCGGAAAGAGCTGTGGTGAATGCTTGGCGACGATTCATAAAGGCAAGGGACTCAAAAACAGGCAAATTAGGTAGGTCGGATGCACCATGTAGGACATCTCTGGGATGCGCATCATTCAACTAAGTTGCTACCCCTGGCAAAGAAATCTGTGGCAGTCATGCTCTAGCCCGATTAGTTCAGGATCGTGGGTGCAGCACGGCTGCTCCTGTCACTCTTTTTGAAATGCAAGGCATGTCATCCCTCCAGGCCATCCGCGATGCGCTCGAACAATCGCCGGACAATCTTTCTTTGTTGCTTCTGTATGGTCATGCCTGCTTGGAGAAGCTGCATCTGGAAGACGCGAGAGATAGCTTCGAGCGCGTGCTTGAGATCGATCCTAGTCACATGGACGCTCAAATGGGAGTTGCGCGAGTTTTCTTCATGCAGGGAGAGACTTCCGGGGCCGCAGTGCGCGCAGAGCGCGTGCTTTTGGTCAACCCGAACGACGCTCAGGCTCACCTGCTCTTGAGCCGTGTGTTTTGGGTGGAAAAAGATCGTGCCAAGGCATTGGAGCATTTTGAGCGGGCTGCGCAGATCGACGGCACCCTGAGCGATCCAGTGCTCGAAAGGGAGCTCGGCATCACTGCACGAGATGCAAGACGAACCTCTCCCACACCTGCGCCTGAATCCATTCAGTCCGAGTCCTATGACGAAGGCGATAGCGCCCAGGAATTTGCGGAAGATCCGCTCGAAGAGCCTCCGTTCGATTGGCGCCCTGAAACCTTTTACACTCCTGGAGACCCCGCGCGTCATGGCGTCACCTTTGCGGATGTCGGTGGCATGGAAGAGCTGAAGGAAGAAATCCGCCTCAAAATCGTTTATCCCCTCCAGTATCCTGATCTATACAAAGCCTACGGCCGACGCACGGGTGGCGGCATCTTGCTCTACGGGCCACCTGGGTGTGGAAAAACGTTGATGCTGAGGGCTGTAGCAGGTGAAGTGGCCTGCAATTATCTTTCAGTCGGCCTTCACGAGATCTTTGATCCTTACTTCGGCAGCACGGAGCGAAATTTGCACCAGATCTTCGAGACGGCCCGGGCGAATGCACCTTGCGTGTTGGTTTTTGATGATCTCGATTCCCTTGCCCAGGATCGACGTCATGTGCGCGAGAGCCAACTGCGCAATTTGGTGAACCAGTTTCTCCACGAAATGGATGGCGTGAGGGGGGAAAATCAACGGGTGCTGGTCATCGGTGCCACCAATCAGCCATGGGCGCTTGATCCAGCTTTTCGGCGTCCTGGGCGTTTTGACCAAGCCGTCTTCGTTCCCCCACCTGACAATGGCGCGCGTGAACAAATCATCGGGTTGTTGGCCAAGGACAAACCAATCTCTAATCTTGATGCGCAGGCACTGGTCGAAGCCACACCTGGGTTCTCCGGCGCAGATTTGAAGTTTGTCTTCGACCGAGCTGCTGAAATGACGCTCTCGGCGGCCATTCACAGCGGTCATCCTGTCCCCATCAGCATGGAGACTTTGTTGGTGGTTGCCCGAGCTCACACCCCGAGCACACACACATGGTTTGATGGCGCTCGCGAACATTCCCAGCACGCTTCGCCTGATACTTACGCGCATGAGGTCAGGAAGTCCCTGTCACTCAGTTCCCCAGGTACGCCTCAGCAGCGCGAGCCCTGAACGGAGATTCCTCGATGGCTTGGCTCTATCTCGTGCTGGCAGGATTTCTGGAGATCGGTTGGGCGATTGGCCTCAAGCATTCCGAAGGTTTCAGCAAGCCTGGTGTCAGTGTCATGACGGTGATCGCCATGATTGCTAGCTTTTCACTGCTGGCCGAGGCCTTGAAGACCCTTCCTGTCGGGACAGGTTATGCGGTCTGGACAGGCATTGGAGCCGCTGGCACTGCGATCGTTGGTATGCTGTTCTTGGGAGAGCCACGTGAGGTCGGGCGAATGGTCTGTGTGGCACTGATTGTAAGTGGAGTCTTGGGGCTAAAGTTCATGAGCTGACGAACGCTGCCTTTGTAGAAAAAATGTCCCGTGGAAGAGGGGGAGAAATGCCTTGGCAGACCGCTGGAGCAGGACTTTTTCACAAAAGCGAAATTTTTCAGAATCAGACGGCGTATGCTCACCGTCATGTCCCACCGCTCACTGATCTTCTCCTTGTTCGCTGTCGCGACCCTGTCGTCTGCTGCCTACCCGGAATTCTCCGCGACCATTCCGAATGGTGGGCCGCGCGGGGCTGAGTGGAAACTTACGGTGACGGGAAATCGCCTCGCTGACTTCGAATCCCTAATGTTTTTTAGCCCTGGGATTACCCAAAAAAGCGTGGAAAAAGTGGAAAACAACAAGGTTCAACTGACCATCTCAGTCGCGCCTGATGTACCTCTGGGGAATCACCTTCTTCGCATTCGAACCAAGTCGGGCATTTCTCATGTGCGTCAGTTTTTCGTCGGTCCGTTCCCGAATCTCGATGAAAAAGAGCCCAATAGCGACATGGAGGCGGCTCAGCCCATCTCGTTCAATCAAACCATTGAAGGTGTGGTGCTAAGCGAGGATGTGGATTATTACAAAATCACAGCCAAAAAAGGCCAGCGGATCTCAGTTGAAGCGGACGGTCTTCGCCTTGGCTACACAACATTTGATCCTTACATCGCCATCATCGACAAGGACAAATTTGAAAAAGCTTTCTCCGATGACACGATCCTGCACCGCCAAGACGGCTACTGTTCTTTCGTCGCTGAATACGATGGCGATTACTACGTGATGATTCGCGAATCGAGCTATCGCGGAGGTGGAAACAACTATTACCGACTGCATGTTGGCAGCTTCCGTCGCCCAGACGTGGTTTATCCAGCAGGTGGAAAAGTAGCCAGCAAGACCCAGGTTCGCTTCATCGAAAAGGATTCTTCTTTTGAAGAGGAAGCGCAGCTACCCAACGAAGTGGATCCGGGCTTTATGCTGCTGTCCAAAACTCAAGAGCCCGCGCCTTCCGGCAATCCCTTCCGCTTGGTGGACTTTGACAACGTTCTGGAAGCAGAACCGAATGACGAACAGGCCAAGGCTACGGCTTCGCCAGTGGGTGAACCTATCGCACTCAATGGTATCATTGAGCGTCCAGGAGATGTCGATTACTTCAAAGTTCCCTTCAAGAAGGGGCAGCAAGTGGTCTTGCAAGCCTACGCGCAGAGCCTGGGTTCGCCTCTCGATTCAGTGGTCAATGTTTACAATGAAAAAGGCAACAGTCTCGGTGGCAATGATGACGGTGGTGGCCGCCGCCGTCTCGACAGCAAGCAAACGTTAAACATTCCAGCCGATGGCGACTATTTCGTTCGAGTCACCGATCACTTGGAGCGTGGAGGGCCTAACTTTGTGTATCGCCTCGAATTGGTCGCAAGCCAGCCTCAGCTCACCTTCGCTTCTCCCCATTACTCGGTGAACGACTCCCAGTATCGCCAGTTCATGGCGATTCCGAAAGGGGGACGCATGGTCTTGCTGCAAAACTTCACGAGAAGTGCTGTCAGTGGCGATTTCAAATTTGAGGCATCAGGTCTGCCAACAGGGGTCAGGTTGCTCACCGAATTGGCGCCAAAAGACCAGCCCGGCATGCCCTTGATGTTTGAGGCGGCCGCTGATGCACCTATCGGTGGTGCTGTAGTTCCCGTGGTTCTAAAGCCTGTTGATCCAGCTCAGAAGATTGTTGGTAAGATGCGCCAAGAGTTTGATATCGTCCGCTCGGGCAACGTCGTCTATTATACAGAGTTTGAAGACAAGCTGCCCGTCGCAGTCGTCGATGAAGCACCTTATTCCTTGGAAATCGTCAAACCCACGGTGCCACTTGTCGCCAATGGCATCATGCAGATGAAGGTTGTTGCGAAACGCAAAGAAGGATTCAAGGCACCGATCCGAGTTTTGATGCCATGGAAACCTGTAGGCATCAGCAGCTTGGGTGAGCAAACGATTCCTGAAGGGCAAAATGAGTGTTTCTTTCAGCTTGATGCGAATGCATCTGTTGCGACGGCGGCGCACCATTTTACGGTGATGGGCGAAGCTGATGCGGGCAATGGCCGCGTTTACAACGCAGCTCCCTTCTGCGAGATCAAAACCGATACGCATTATCTCACCGCACCCGCGATTCCTCTGACAGCCGTGGAGCAAGGCAAAGAAACCGTCATGGTCGCCAAGCTGGAATTGAGCAAACCTTTTCATGGAGAGGCGATGGCCCGTATTGTCGGAGTTCCTGACACCATTCAGATTGAGCCTGCCAAGATAACCAAAGATACCAAAGAAGTATCTTTCAAGGTCACCACTACCGACAAGTCCCCCGTGGGCAAACAGGCTAATCTCTTTGTGCTTGTCGATGTTCCTGTCGAAGGTGGCACCACCGCGCACCGCATCGCACTCGGCTCCACCTTGCGCATTGATGCGCCACGCAAAGTGGTCGCACCTCCGGCCGCGCAAGTGGTCGCGGCTAACAAGCCTAAAGAAACGCCTAAGCCGACAGCGCCACCGAAGCCTCTTTCTCGCCTTGAACAGCTTCGTCAAGAGGCTGCTGGTGCCAAATGATCGGTCCTGCTCTTGTCTTCATTCATCCTGAAAAACTCTTTTCCTTTCGTCGTAGATTTCTCTGAAAAAGTTCATGCTTCATTCTATGAAACATCCCCTTAGCCAATGGCCTGCAAAACGCTTTCTGGCTCTCGTTGTGGCCAGCTCAGCGTGTTTTTCCCTGACACCACTGATGGCAGGTGTCGATTTCACCAAGGTTCAGGCAATCCTCGAATCGAAGTGCCTCGAATGTCACAATCCATCGAAGATCAAAGGCGATTTGCTCATGCACACGTCCGAAGCCATGCTCAAGGGCGGTGAAGGTGGGCCTGCTCTGGTTCCAGGCAAGCCCGACGAGAGCAGCATCATTCAGCGAATCGTGTTGCCTGCGGATGATGACGACGTCATGCCACCCAAAGGTGGGCCCTTGAAGCCCGATGAAATCGCGCTCCTCAAGCAATGGGTCGCTGAAGGCGCTTTTTGGCCTCAGGGTGTCGCTTTGCGCCACAAGTCACCGGAAGAACTGAAAGCGATCGCTGCTTTGAGTGAAAAGTTGCCCCAGCTGACCAAGCTGGAGATTTTTCCTGACAAATATACATTGGAGACAGCTCGCGATTTTCATCGTGTGGTCGTCATGGCGACGTTCAATGATGCAACGACTCGTGACGTGACCCTGTTTTCAAACCTGCACGTAGCTGATGCCAACGTCGCAAAATTGGAGCAAGATGTTCTTAAACCTGTGGCTGAGGTAGGCACAACCGAACTCATCGCAAGCCTTGGCGCACAAACCGTGAAGGCTAGCGTCTCGATCAAAGACGGTAAAAAGGATCGACCCGTCTCTTATCATCTGGATGTGATGCCAGTCTGGCTGCGTGGTGGCTGTAATCAGGGGGGCTGTCATGGTGCTGCACGTGGCAAAGATGGGTTCCGCTTGAGCCTCTTTGGCATGGATCCCGATGGGGATTACATTCGCCTGACTCGTGAGATGGTGGGGCGTCGGATCAATCTCGCCATTCCTGAAGAATCGACCTTGGTCGAAAAAGCTGTGGGTGCAGTGCCGCACTCAGGCAACCAGTGCTACGAGCCTGATTCGGAATACAACAAAACTGTCCTGGAATGGATCAGCAATGGAGCGCCAAATGATGCTCCAGGCTATGCACGCGTCACTGGAATCGAAGTTTTTCCCAAGCAGATCGTGCTAGAGGGAAGCGGTAACAAACAGCAGATCACCGTCAGGGCTACCTACTCCGATGGAACGGATCGTGACGTGACGAAGCTCTCGCTGTTCATGTCAAACAACGATCCTAGCGCTTCCATCGACAAGCATGGCTTGGTGACAAGTGGTGAGCGCGGTGTGGCCTTCATGCTGGCTCGTTTTGATGTTTACAGCGTCACTTCTCAAGTGCTGGTCATTCCGGACAAACTTCAGTATGAACGTCCTAAGGTGGCTGAGGTGAACTACATTGATCAGCTGGTGAATGAGAATCTTCACAAACTGCGGATCTTGCCCAGTGGCATCTGCACGGATGAGGAATTTGTCCGTCGCGCCTACATTGATGTCATTGGCATCTATCCGCCGCCCGCTGAAATTCGCACCTTCTTGGCGGACCAAAATCCTAACAAACGCGAGGTGCTTATCGACAATCTTACCCAGCGCAAAGAGTTCACAGAACTCTGGGTCATGAAATGGGCTGAATTGCTTCAAATTCGCTCCGGCATTGCGGGTAACAACAATCAACCTCCGTTCTACAAGAACGCGCTTCTGTATTACAACTGGCTTGCGGAGCGAATCGGCAAAAACATTCCCCTGGATGACATCGTGAAAGAGTTGGTTTCTTCGACTGGCGGCACGGTTTCAAACCCAGCGGTGAACTTCTATCAAACCGAACTCGATCAACTCAAGCTGACTGAAAACGTCGCCCAGGTGTTCATGGGCATGCGGATTCAATGTGCCCAGTGCCACAATCATCCCTTCGACCGCTGGACGATGGATGATTATTACGGCTTCAAGGCTTTCTTCAGCCAGATTGGTCGCAAGCAAACAGATGATCCTCAAGAAGTCATCATCTACAACAGCAAGGGAGGGGAGTCTCGGCACTTCCTGACAAACGCAGTAATGAAACCCAAGTTCTTGGGGGGTGAGCAGCCTGAGATCAAGCCTGGAGAAGATCGTCGCAAAATCCTGGCAGAATGGATTGCCTCTCCAAAGAATCCATATTTTGCACGCAACATCTCAAACATCGTCTGGGCGCACTTCTTTGGTGTCGGAATCGTCGATCCTGTCGATGATGTGCGAGTTTCGAATCCACCTTCGAATCCTGAACTGCTGGATGCCTTGGCGAAAAACCTCACCGATTACAAATACGATTTCCGTCGTTTCGTGAAGGACATCTGCACCTCCATGACCTACCAGCGCAGTACCAAGGTTAACGAAACGAATGCTAGCGATAAGCGTAACTTTTCACACGCTCTTGTCCGTCGCGTTCGTGCCGAAATCTTGTTGGATGCCATTTCTCAAATCACGGAGACCCCTAACAAATTCCAGGGATTACCTCTGGGTGCTCGTGCGGTCCAAATTGCCGATGGTGCGGTGAGCAACTACTTCCTGACCACATTTGGTCGTGCAAAGCGTGAATCTGTTTGCTCTTGCGAGGTCAAGATGGAGCCGACTCTCTCCCAAGCGCTGCACTTGATGAATGGAGATGCAGTGAATGATCGCATCAAACAAGGCAAGGTGATTGCGAAGTTAATCGCAGAGAAAAAGACAGACCGTGAGATCGTCGAAGATCTCTACTTGCGAGTTTTTGGAAGAATGCCCAAAGACAAGGAGTGGTCAGCGATCCAGCAAACCTTAGCAAACTCTGCAGATCAACGTCAAGCTGCTCTGGAAGATACCTTCTGGGCGCTGATGAATTCGAAGGAGTTCTACTTCAATCACTGATCGATGGAATGAGTTGAGGGATGAAACGGGTGGCCATCGGGTCACCCGTTTTTTGTTGATCTGTTCTGACGCGAGCGCTGACATTTTTCGAGGTGGACAGACGTATCACCGCTTAGGTATGTCAGATCCCATCATGAATTCAATCCAGCCGCAGACGCATTTTCTTCACAATCTTTACGCAACTCCTGCGGATTGGCAGCGTGATTTGTTTTATTCTGTGGTTAGAGCTGGGCATCTCCGTGCAGGCAAGGAGCACCGCATTCAGCGCGAGACTTATCCAGGGCATGAATTGATTTTGTGCCTAGCAGGGCACGGCTGGGTGCAGGTCGCAGGGAAACGCCACGAGGTTGGTCCTGACGAATTGGTCTGGGTGAACTGTCACCATCCACACACCTATGGGGCGCAGTCGCAGCGACCTTGGGAGTTGTACTGGATTCGTGTGGAAGGTAGACCTCTGGATCGCGTTTCCGGTCTCTTGGAGGTCAATTCCCAACCTGTGATTCGAAATTTCAATACCCGAGCTGCAGTCATGGAGTATGAGCGCATTTTTCATCACATGACAGGCACGCGCCCGAGCCATGCGGCGCTGGTGAATGCAGCGGTGACGGCCATCATCGCGCTGGCTTTTGAAGCAAGACTCGCAGATGCCGACGAGATTCGCCCTGAGCTACCGCTCCCAGTGCAGAAGTCGTTGGAGAAAATGCGGCTCTACTTCCACACGCCGATTCGTGTCGCTGAACTCGCTTCGCTTTCAGGCATGAGCGAAAGCCATTTCTCACGCATGTTTAAGTCATGCATCGGCACCAGTCCGATCGATTGGCTCCGCCGGGAGCGCATCAACCAAGCCAAGCATCGCTTGATAGAAAGCGATGATCCCATCAAAGAAATCGCCAGGCAGGTAGGCTATAGCGATCAGTTTTTCTTTAGCAAAGATTTCAAAAAAATGGTGCGATTGACGCCCACGCAGTTTCGCAATCAAGAGCGCCTCGGATAATCTGTGACTCACCGTTTCCTGCTGCTTGCGCAGCTGTCTGGGCTCGCGATTTTTCAGAATGTCAGCGCTCGACGACCTTCTCACCTGCCTCCGTTTTCCCAGCGTTTCCACAGATTCCAAGCATCGGTCCGATGTTCGTGCCTGTGCTCTGTGGCTTCAGGAAAAGCTAAGGCATCTAGGTTTTTCAACGGCTCTGCATGAGACGCCGGGTCATCCTATTTTGCTGGCCAAGAACGAACATCGTCCTGATCGACGCACGGTTCTGCTCTACGGTCATTATGATGTGCAGCCAGCAGAGCCTCTGGCGGAATGGCTGACGCCGCCTTTTGAGCCGACGCTTCGTGATGGGCGCATTTATTGCCGAGGTGCTACGGACAACAAAGGTCAGCTGATGGCTCACGTCTCTGGTCTTGCTGAGACCTTGGCGCGTGAGGGGGATCTCTCGGTCAATTTGACGATCCTGTTTGAAGGTGAGGAAGAAATCGGTAGCCCGAATCTCAAGCCTTTTCTGGAGGCTCATCGTGATGAACTGGCCTGCGATGTCGTCGCAATTTCGGACACTGGTATGGTGGGCGAAGGGGTGGGCACCTTCACCTATGGGCTCCGCGGCATTGCCTGCATGGAGGTCAAGGTGAAAGGGCCTTCGATTGATCTGCATTCGGGGATCTTCGGTGGTGCAGTGGCCAATCCGGTGACGATGGCCGCACGGTTGATTGCCACTCTTCATGATGACCAGGGTCGTGTGAAGATCCCGGGATTCTATGATGGAGTGCGCGAGCTCCAGGAATGGGAGCGACAGGCGTGGACTGCGCTTGGAGATGGCGAGCCTGAGACCCTCAGCCTGACGGGAGCACCTCAGCTTTTTGGGGAGCCTGGTTATTCAGAAAGAGAGCGCCGCTGGGCACGTCCCACAGCTGAGGTAAATGGCATGGGCGGAGGTTACCAAGGGGAGGGTTCAAAGACAGTCATCGCTCGGGAGGCTTTTTTTAAACTGAGCTTCCGCCTCGTTCCCGATCAAGACCCCGCCCGGATTCTACAGTTGGCAGAGGATTACCTGCACTCTCAAGCGCCTTCTGCGGTGAGATTGGAATTCAAGCCAGGCCACACCGGCATGGCCTACCTGATGGACCCGCATTCTCGCTTAGGTTTGGCTGCTCAGAGAGCCTTACAAAGCACCTTTGGTGGACAAGTTGCACTCATTCGAGAAGGTGGCAGCATCCCTATCGTTCAGGCTTTTAAGGATGTCTTAAAAGCAGACACTCTTCTTTTGGGTTTAGCACTTCCTGATTGCCAAGCTCATGCCCCAAACGAGAACTTCCCAGTGGCCAGTTTTGAGGCGGGGATTCGACTCAATCAGGCACTTTTGAAGGAGCTGGCGAGCGCGTAACTTGGGCTTTGGATTGGCTAATGAATTGATATTCAAAGAAAAATGGCGCTGAGCTAGCGGTATGGATCGCTTTTTGTCATGAGGTTGAGTCATTTCTGACACCGTGATGAAGAAATATTTTCTAGGAGTTGCAAGCTTGTAATAAAGATGTAATTTCTGTAAATATCATAAATGAGCGCAATCGCCAGTCATCCACCTGTAACCACTCCGCTGCATTTCACGGCAGTCTCTGTGGCTAAGGTGCGTGTGGAAGAGCCTCAGGTGAAGATGGATCCGCAGCTCTTGAGGCGTGCGGAATCTTCTGACCGCTTTGCAGGTGAGATCCAAAGCCTCAATCTACGGAATGCTAGGCTGGGAGCCTGGTTTGTGATGCTCTTGGTGCCATTTTGTTCCATCCTGGATGGATTGGCCTATCCGGATTTGTTTCATGAGTTTCTGCTGCTGCGGCTAGCTTGTTCGCTCCTCTGTGTGCCTTTGCTCCTGGCTTTGGATCAGCCGTGGGCCGCACGCTATCACCGGGTTTATCCTGTCATCTTGCCCTTGCTGCCAGCCATGGCGATTTGTGTGATGATCTACCTGACCGGCAATCCAGGTTCTGGCTATTATGCTGGTTTGCTGCTTTGCTTGGTGGGCACTTCATTTGTCTTTCATTGGACCTTCAAGGAGATCGGACTCACCGTCGGTCTGGTTTTGACCTGCTATTTCCTGGCGACTGTTCCTAACCTGAATCTCGAACAGGGGCTGAGTGGCAACGGTTTGTTCATCAACAACACCCTGTTCATACTGCTCACCTGTCTGATTCTCTACTTTGGCAGTCGTCAGCACCATGGCATTCGACTTCGAGAATTTGTGAATCGCTGCAAAGTGGAGGCGCAGCGCGAAGAACTGCGGAATCGAAACGTCGAGCTTACAGATACGCTTCGTCGTCTCAAAGAAACCGAGGCCCAGCTGACGCAAAGCGAGAAATTGGCTTCAATCGGCAGGTTGAGTGCAGGCATTGTTCACGAGATCAACAATCCCCTCAATTTCGTGAAATCTGCGGTTTATCTGCTTCGGAAAAAAACGAAGTCGCTTCCAGCGGAGGAGGGGCAGTGCGTTCTCGATGTTTTGGGCGACATCACAGAAGGCGTGGACCGTGTGGCGGGCATTGTTTCGGACCTTCGCACGTTTGCCCATCCAGAGGGCAGGGGAGTCAGTCCCGTGGCGCTTTCTCAGGCGGTCGGCCGCGCTCTCCGTTTGATGGCTAAGCAGGCGGAAGATCAAGGAATCGCGATGCAGGTCAATGTGCCAGCGACGTTGGTGGTTCTGGGTGATGAAAATCACATCAGTCAGATCATCATCAATTTGGTCCAAAACAGCATGGATGCGCTGGCTGGCACTGCCAATGCGCGGATTCAGATAGATGCCTCTTCCCATGAGCAGGGAATCAAATTGCGGGTCTCCGACAATGGCCCTGGCATTCAAGCCGAAGTCCTGCAGCGCATTTTTGATCCTTTCTTTACGACCAAGGAAGTCGGCAAAGGCCTGGGTCTTGGATTGAGTCTCTGCTATCGCATGATGCAAGGCATGGGTGGCTCCATCAGTGCTGTCAGTGAACCCGGCGTCAGCACACAATTTTCCTTAACTTTTGTCTCTTCGGAAGCAACCCAATGATCACTCAGTCAAAATCTCCCATTCACATATTGTACGTGGATGATGAAGAGAGATCCCTGCATTACTTCAGGCAGATCTTTGAGGATGAGTATGTCATTCACACAGCAGCCTGTGCAGCCGATGCTATTAAGTTGCTGGAAGAGTATGCGGGACGGATTGGTGTGCTGCTCACTGATCAGCGGATGCCGGGGGAAAGTGGAGTCGAACTGCTGGAGAAGGTTCGTCGTTCTCAGCCCAATGTGGTGCGCATTTTGGTTACAGCTTACACCGATTATGACAGTGCGGTGCGTGCGGTGAATGATGGTCGTGCGTGGCGCTATTTGCACAAGCCCATGGATCTGGATCAGATGGGCCAGATCCTCGCCGAAGCGATCGCGACCTATCAAGAGGCTGTCGGTCGGGAAATGGTGCTGAAGCAGCGTGCGGATGAGCTTCGAACCAGTTTGATGGCGGATCGTGTCAGTGGCATGAGCATCATGGCCGAAGGCCTAAATCACCACCTTCGCAATGCACTGACTGTGGTGCGTGCGTTTGTGGATCTGGCCCCCATGAAGCTCATGGAGGAAATCGAGGGAAGACACCCGCGTGATCCTGCCTTTTGGATCGAGACACAAAATCATGCGACGACTCAGATTGAGCGCATTCAGGCACTGTTGACTCACCTTGCTCATGCTTCTCATGCCCGGAAGTTAGCGAGGATCGACCGCGTGAATTTGGTTGATTTGCTCACGGAAGCACAGAGCACCTACGCGGGTCATTTTGCCGAAAAGCGCTTGGGAGTGTCCGTGGCGATAGCGCCGGAGTTCCCTGAGTTGCTCGTGCATGGAGATCGCTTTCGTCAGTTGATCAATTTGCTCTTCATTGAGGAAGTCACGCACCTTCAGCATGGCGACCAGATTCGCATCAGCGCAGCCGTGGATTCAGATGCGTTTGGCGAAAAGCAGGCCTGCATCACACTGGTGGATACGGGCGCTTGGGGAGGACCTCAAGACAGCGCACAAAATCTTTTTGATCCCTTCTACACCAGGAGCCGCAGACCCGATGACTTTGGCGTCAACATGATGGCCTGCTACGTGACCATGCATCTCCACGGCGGCACGATTTCAGCCCGTCGCCTACATCCGCAAGGTCTCGAATTGACACTTCGTCTGCCCCTTGATCCAGACAAGAACTGCCAAGAGGCTGAGCAGTTCTTGCGGGGGACTTTGGTTGGCGACAGCCGTGCCAATCGAGCCATTGGCATCGCGGCGTGATGCTCGCGATGCCAGATTTTACAGGGAAAAGAGATCCTCAGCAGGACTTGCCCCGTGCTGGACCTTGGCTTTGCCATTGGCGGCCAAATGGTTGAGCATATGCCAGGCATCTTCCGCATCAATGCCGGTCGAGGCAGCCATGGCATCGGCACGGACAGCTTGGCTCGTCAGTGCTTGAGCCACCTTGCCCATCTGTGCTAGAAACTCTCCCGCTGCTTTTTTGCCAGCTTCCACGCCGGGCTGGTGGTAGGCATTGATGTTGACGAGTGAGGCGTAGAAACCAACAGCGCGTTCGAATAGGCCGATCAGCATGCCCAAGGTGTAGGCGCTGACTTCGGGGATGGTGAGGGTGATGGATTCACGGCCTTTGTCGGCCAGTGCTTTGCGGGTGCCACGCAGGAATCCCTGCAAATAATCGCCGCTGCTAAAGCCCGGTTCGACTTCGATGCCTGCGCTATCCCGTGATTTGGATACCTCAATGAAGATGACGAAGAAATTGTTCACCCCATCCCGCAGCTGCTGAACATAAGCGTGCTGGTCCGTGGAGCCTTTGTTGCCATAAACGGCGATGCCTTGGTTCACGACAGTGCCGTTGAGGTCATGCTCTTTGCCCAGAGACTCCATGACGAGTTGCTGAAGATACTTCGAGAACAGCACTAACCGGTCTTTGTAGGGCAAGGCTACCATGTCCTTGAGCCCTTGGCCACGCCCGGCGCTATACCACATCAGAGCGAGAAGCATCGCAGCATTCTCACGCGTGGGGCGCTTCCGTGTCTCCTCGTCCATGGCAGCAGCTCCTGCGAGGAAACCCCGCACATCCACGCCTTGCAGAGCTGCGGCGATGGTTCCAACAGCACTCATCACGCTGGTGCGACCGCCGACCCAGTCCCACATGGGGAATCGAGCCAACCAGCCTTGAGCAAGGGCGTGCTTGTCTAGTTCACTGCCAAAGCCTGTGACAGCGACGACGTGCTTGCTGAAGTCGAGGCCTTTGGCTCGATAGGCGGCCTCTGCCTCCAGCATTCCGTTTCGTGTTTCCTTGGTGCCACCCGATTTGGAAATGACGAGGGTCAGGGTGGTGGCAAGTTCATCGCCGATTTTTGCAAGAATGCAATCAAACCCATCCGGGTCCGTGTTGTCGAAAAAGTCGATCGCTAGTGGCGGGATCGCTGGGGTGATCGCATGAGCGACGAGTTGCGGCCCAAGGGCCGATCCGCCGATGCCGACGATCAGCACGCGGGTGAATTTTTTGCCATTTGCGGCAAGGATGACTCCTTGGTGGACATCATCTGCAAACTTCAGTGTCGCATCCAGGGTCTGGGTGATCTCATCTTGAAGGTCGGCAGGGGCGAGCGCTGCATTCCGCAGCCAGTAATGTCCGACCATGCGATTCTCATCAGGATTGGCGATGGCTCCCTGCTCCAGGGCTTTCATGTCTTCGAAGGCCTTGGCGATGGAAGGTTGCATCGTTTCAAACAAAGCTTCGTCGAAATTCATCCGACTGATGTCGATGCTGAATCCGAGGGAAGGATAGCGAGTGAAAAATTTCTGAAAACGCGGCCAGTGGGACGTGGAAGTGCTCATGAGGGGATGGCGGCTATGGAGCACGCCAGTTGCCATTTCGCAACCCGTTTGGCTTAAAGATACCCCGCAATCATGAAAAGCCTTCAGCGTTGGGATGAGTGCTTTGGAGGGTGCATGTTGAATAGCTGCTGGCGGAGACCTGAAGGCTTTGGTGGCGCATGGTATCTCGTTTTTACCATCACCTGTTCATGAGACTATTGCTCATTTTGATCCTCATCGCTCTTGTCCCCGCCCTTGAGGGCGAGGTGCCCAACGTGCTGCTGATTTTGGTGGATGATCTGAAGCCAACGCTGGGCTGCTACGGAGATGCTCATGCAAAGACACCCAACTTGGACAGATTGGCTGCTCGTGGAATGCGCTTTGATCGTGCCTACTGCAATCAGGCCGTTTGTGCCCCTTCTCGATTCAGCTTGCTGCTCGGCTCCCGCTCCAGCTCGACGGGGCTTTATGGCTTGCAGAGTCAGCTTCGCGAAAAGTGGCCGCAAGCAGTGACCTTGCCCCAGTATTTTGGGCAGCATGGGTATCGCAGCTACTCGCTTGGAAAGGTGTTTCACACAGGCCACGGCAACGAAGGTGATCCGAGTTCCTTCAGTGAGCCACCGTGGAAAGACAAAGTCATCGAGTATCTGGACCCACGCAGTACTCAAGGCGGTCAACTGACAAGAGAAGAGGCCTTGTTCAGCAACCAGTTCCTGGAGAGGATCAAGACATTGCCCAGAGGCATGGCCTTTGAGGCGCCGGAGGCTGATGATGAAGATTATGCCGATGGCCGTGTGGCGAAAGAAGCGTGCAAACGTCTGCGGAACCTAAAGCCGCCGTTTTTTTTGGCAGTCGGTTTTGTTCGTCCACATCTGCCCTTCAGTGTGCCTGCCAAGTATTGGAAGATGCATGACCCGAACCAGCTACCACAACCCGTGTTGGAAAAGATGCCGCTCGGAGCTCCTGACATCGCAGGCAAAAAGGGCGGCGAAATAGCCGCGTATGAGCCTGTTCCGCAAAAGCCGGACGCTGACATGCCTGCAGAGCTCAAAAAGCAGCTGATCCATGGCTACTATGCTGCCACCAGTTTCGTCGATGCGCAGATCGGACGAGTCCTGGATGAACTGGAGAAGACCAAGCTCGCCGAAGGCACAATAGTCGTCCTTTGGGGAGATCACGGCTTTCACCTTGGAGACCACGGCATTTGGACCAAGCATACCAATTATGAGCAGGCGAACCGCATTCCTCTGATCCTGGTGGCTCCTGGCATCACCGAGCCTGGCACCTGCACAGGGCAGCTCACCGAGAGCGTCGATGTTTACCCAACTCTTGCGGAGCTAGCACACTTGCCTTCACCGCGCCTGCCTCAGCCTATGGATGGCATCAGCCTGGTTCCCGTTTTGAAGAACCCGAAGATGCGCCTGCGTGATCATGCTTACCATTGCTATCCCAAGGGGGCTCAAATCGGGCGGGCGATTCGCACCGAACGGTATCGTTTGGTCGAATGGAAAAAGCCAGGGGCTCCTGCAGCCACGGCCGAGATGGAACTCTACGATTACGAAACAGATCCTCTGGAAACCAACAACCTTGCTCCACAGTGTCCTGAGATTGTACAGGAGCTTCGATCCATCTTAGCAAGGCATCCTGAGGCAAAGCCCTGAGTGCTGCCGCTTCTAAGCGAGCCGATGCACGGCATGGAGCACCTTCACACAGCGTGCCGCAGCTGCGACGTGGTGCACACGAAAGATTTGTGCTCCACGCTTGATCCCCGCAGCGATGCAGGCCTGGGTGCCTGCGTCTCGATCCGATGCATTCGGTAGGCCTAAAACCTGACCAATCACGGTTTTTCGCGAAACAGGCAGTAGGACAGGGCTACCCCATTGGTGAAAGAAATCGGCATTACGGTAGATCGCGAGGTTGTCCTCTCGTTGCTTGGCAAAGTCGATGCCGGGATCGAGGACGAGTTGCTCCTGGGACAAACCAGCGCTCCGAGCCAGTGCACACTTCACCTCAAAGAATCGCTGCAAATCTTGCCACAAGTCCGTGTAGCTCACGTGAGTGTGGGCGACCTTTGGCTGGCCAACGCTATGCATGATGAGCAAACTGGAACCATGCTGAGCACAAAGTTCAGCGTTGCGGGCATCAGGCAGGGCACTGATGTCATTGATCAAATCTCCGCCCAAAGGCAAGACTGCAGCAATGACCTCAGGACGCCAGGTGTTGATGGAAAGCAGAGGTGGCCAAAGTTGCTCGTCGTCCCAGGGGGCTACGGGTCCTAGCTGCTCCAAGAGGGTGGGCCAAGCAGCAAGGAAGGGCAGCAAGCGCTGGATTTCTTCTTCGACGGTGATGGCTTGTCGATTGGTGCGCGCACTTTCAGCTCCGATGTCGATGATGTCAGCTCCCTCTCTAAGCATTCGTTCAGCTTGATTCAGGGTGACCGAATGATCTAGACTGCCATCACCACAGAAAGAATCGTCATTGATGTTCACGATTCCCATAATCAAGGCACGTCTCGGGAAAAGGACCGAATGATGCCTTGCGCGCCAGGTCATAGGTCGAGCAGAAATTGGGTTCCTGAAAGTGTTCACCAGGGTTCTTGTGGTCATGGCCTCCACAAACGCAAGCGATTCCCTTTTGAACTGATTTCCATTCAGGCTACCTCTGGATAGCGCAGCCCCAGGGGGCTGCCTTCAAGAAGTGGATTGGCAAGCGATGCAAAGACGCATGACACGCCACCGCAAGACCGAACGAGGAGAAGGACTCTTTAGCGCCATTGAACCTGGATGCCGAAGTTCCACGGGGCAGGAATACACCGCTTACTGGGAATGGCGAAATCCGGGTTAAAACGAGCCACGCGGCACAACCACCTCAGCACGTTGTTTTTTGAGGTGGACCACTGCGCTTGCCTAATTGGCAAAAGGCAGATCAAAGCTCTCCAAGCCGCGCTAGAGGCACAAAGACCACACCTGAAGACACCCACACAGCACAGAAACTGACCCAACAAAGGCTCGGTCGGCAAGCAGCCGCTGGAGATGGTCAGCAAAAACCACCTTTTTTCCGCCCTGCCAAACCATGTTTAGAAAACAACGAGTATGTAAAGGAGCCCTTTATGCACAACTCATTGAGAATTGATGTCACCGTTTCAGCGAGACACCTCGTAACTCAATCTGGATCACTCTTTTTATGGATACGCAAACTTCATCACAATCAGCCATCAGCCTCCCGGATCAGATCGGGCTGATCGTGTTGGAGGATTGCTTCCATTTCCCGGGCTGCTACCTACCCTTGTACATCTTTGAGCAGCGCTATCGTCTGATGCTCGAACATGCCCTGAACGGCAGCCGAATGTTCGCCGTGGGAACTACCGTTGATGGCAAACTGCTCCCGGTAACGACCGCAGGACTGATTCGTGCTAGCAAAAAGCGCGAAGACGGCACCTCTCACGTGATGCTCTATGGGGTGTCTCGGGTTCGATACACAGGCTGGGTTCAGGAAAAGCCCTTCCGGATTGCCACGATTGAGCCTGTGACTACGGTCACGCAGAGCACGGAAGAAAAGCTGCATGAGATGAAGGACAAGGCACTGAAGCTACTGCCTTCTCCTGTCGAAGCTGGCGAAGGCATGAGAAAGCTGCACAGTCTGCTGACCGCAGTTGACTGCCCTGAAGCAATTTGTGACATCTTGACCTTTCATTTTGTAAGGAATGCAGAGACCGCAGGCAAGATCCTGACCGAAAGACGGCTGGAAGATCGCTACGATGCTCTTCTCGATGAATTGCACACGCTGCAATCGCCGGACTGGGAAAGTTAGACAAATTCTCCCATCGAGCACAGCGTCTCCTTGCTCAGGGGGCTGCTGCGTTTAGTTTGGAGGCTGCCATGTCTGCCTCCCTCTTTTTTCGCGAATTTCTGACCAACTGGAAGTCCGTGGGGGCGATTGCACCTTCGAGCCATGCTTTGGCTGAGCGAATGATGGAGGCTGCTGGCGTTTGGAAGGCCACTCATGTTCTCGAATTGGGCCCCGGCACGGGAGCGTTTACCCAGGCGATACGCGATTCTATGCCTCAAGGTGCAGACTACCTCGGCATTGAAATCAACCCGGGTTTTGCAGAGCAACTTCGCGGGCGTTTCCAGGGCATGAATTTTGAAGTCGCAGGAGCTCAGGAATTCGACTTTGCCACTTACTTGGCAGGAAAACCTCGGTTTGATGTGATCGTCAGCGGTCTGCCATGGACGGCTTTTCCGACGAGCCTTCAGCAAGCCATTTTGAGCAACGTGTTGCCGCATTTGGCGCAGAGAGGAAGCTTTGCCACCTTTGCCTACTTTGGCTTTCACCTGCTCTCGAGTGGAAGGCTGTTTCGTCGTTTGTTGCATGAACGGCTTCATGGCGTCGAAACCAGCCGTGTCGTGTGGGCGAATCTGCCTCCCGCTTTTGTGTATGTGGGAAGAAAGGCCTGAGCTGAGGTGAAAATCAAGAGCAGCTGGGCTGGCCACGCTCCAGACACTCACTTAGCCAGCGCACCATGCCGGCCACCGATTCGTGCTTTTTTCTCAAGGCCGAAAGGGTCTGCCAATCGATGCGCTGACGAGGACTGGCGATGGTGATCCGCTGGGGGCGCATTTTTTCCTGAACCTTTTCAAACTGATCCATGCTCATGACGCGCAGTTCGCGCGCGCTGGGCAATTCATCGAGAAGATCCATTTGAATGCCAAGGCTGGTGATGCCGACGCCGAATTGATGGCCTAGGCTTCGAAGAGCTTCGACGAGCGCTTCGTCGTTCAGAGGTTCGGCGATGACAAGCTCCCCCATCAACGTCCATCGAGTCGCGCTCAAGGCTTGGAAAAACTCTGCAGCACAATTGTCGAGCGTGAGGCCGATTTTCAGCTGTACACCCACCAAGCTGGTCTCTGGACCGCCAAGATGTCGGCGCAGGTGCTGCATGGATGCGTCGAATCGAGCAATGCACTCTTCCCCGGCAGATTCAATGTCCCATTCTGCCGTCACGAGGTCAGGAATGTCCCAGTGACCTCGGCTTTCTGGGGCAGCCTGAGGGCCGCCATTCAACGGATAAGCATACTGGGCACGCTGTAGGCAGAGCTTTTCATAAATGGCGGCAACGCGTTGAAATCGCGATTGAGCGAGGTCTTCATCAACCTCGCCTCCACCAAAGAGTAGGCGATGACTGTCGTAGCCGAGTGTTTGTTTTTTGGTTCGCTGGTAGTAGCCCTGGCCTTGATCCACCTTGGCAATGGGCGAGGAGGAGTCGTAGGAAAGAATGGAGAAGTGATAGCGCAGTGTCGCGTCGCTGTAGTCATCTCCCAGCCTCAGGCGAACCAAGCGAATGAGCTCAGTACCCTTGATCGCTTCCTCGGGGTCGTGAGGCAGGATCTCGGGAAGGATGTTTCGAAGTTGTTCGCGTAAGTTCATTCCTGGCAGCGCGCCTCGGCTGAAGCGATTGACTGACGATGCAGGAGACGGGCCATGATGGTCAAGATCGAAACACAGATTTGACTCATGGCTTTTTGGGCTTTTGGGCAAGCCGCTGAAGAACATTCAGGGTGATCTGTTCGACAGCAGGGTCTTTGCCTTTGAGTCCATGAGACCAATCGGTGCTGCCTGTGGTGAAGACCGTGCCTCCCTGTGTGTAAAGCCCCAAGCAAGCATGGCCTGTTCGCCCTTTTTCCCATTTCTCATACCATTCGGCATCGTCTGGATGCCACCGCACTGGACAGGTAGCCAAAACCTGAAAGCTAGCCGGAGTGCCATCGCGGAGGGTCGGGTAGGGCAGTCCTTTTTGCCACTCCAGCTCACAGCCATCGCATTCATAGCCCACGATGGTGTCTTTGCCTCCAAGCTTGTCGCCGCGCCGCAGTCCAGTGCCCTGAAAAACCCAGTGGTCGGGTCGATGAATTTCATACTCCGCCGGTTCATCCATGAATTGGCCATGACTTTTTCGATAACCTCCCCAGAGGAAGCCGACGCCAGTGAGTTGATTCTCTGGACGTGCGATGAGATGATGACTCCACAAGCTGCTGAGCGTTCGATAGTCCTGGGTCGCGAAAATGGGGTCCAGGTGATAATTTTGCTTCCAGCAGGTGAAGCGATGACCCTCACCCTCGGTGCGGATTTGCCAACAGCACGTGTTGCCGCTGAAAAAAGCCGCGTTGCCGCCATGGGCGATCCAGGCCTCCAGATGGTCGCGCATGGGTGCGCTCCAGTATTCGTCGTGGCCCACACTGACGACCAGATGATAGCCTGTGAGCATGTCCGGGTGAAACTCCAGGTCTTCATTGGCGGCGTATTCCACGGAAAGACCACGGCTTTCTGCCCACTGTACCCAGGCCAGTTCCCAGCGTGAAAACTGGGAAGTGACAGGTCGGTGAAAGCTGACAGCGTGTCCCGCATTTCCAGAAAGACTGTTGTAACTATACAGGGAAAAGCCACCCCAGTTGGTGTAGGCGTTGTAGGTGTTAGTGGCCAGTTGAAGCAAAATCTTGGAGGTCTCGCCAGGCTTCGCTTGGCGCACAATGAACCAAGCGGTGGCTTCGGCTTGGCGCAGACTGCGATGTGTCCATCGACCTCCCTGATCTTCAGCTCGCAGCTTCACCTCATAATAGCCAGACTTCCAGCTGGGGGAGGTCTGAACTTTAAAGGTGACAGGCCAGCCGCAGCCTTGAGCACTGGCGTCTTCGCAGATCACATGCACCGATCCCGGCAGGTTCTTTGCCTGCCAAACCATGGTTTTTTCGCGGCCGATGCGATAGATTTCTGCTGCAAAAGTAGCCGAGCTGGTGCTGACATGCAGGCCGATCTCCTCACCTTGGGCTATGCTTCTCTGGCTGGCATAACCTTCAATGAAGCATGGAGCTGGAGCTTCGCTTCGCAAGTCGGATGTGACCAACCAAGTGAACATCAGGAGCAGCGGGCAAATGACGGCTTTCATGTTCGTGGATTGAGCAGAAGGGCGTTACCAGTCCTTGGCTTGAAGTTCTCCCAGCGAGATGCGTTTTTCTAAGGGGGCTTGGCCCTGTGCATCCAAGATACGGAACTGAAGACTCGGCGGAGTAGCTGCCCAGTCCACGTCCAAAGTGCCGACATTCGGTTGATGATAGGTGCGCTCCAGGATTCGGTTGCGGTTGGGCGTCGGCATGCCGCGCTTGTGTGGCTGTGTTAGAGAACTCGCGGTAATGTCATGGAGAGGATAAGGCACTTTGTCCTGAAGAGCGGAGATCTCACTCCAATGGCGGTCTCCGCTAAGAAAGACCACGCCTTTGGCTTGTGTCTTTTCGATCAGATCGACCATTCGGCGTTGCTCGTGGGGAAAATTGGCCCAGCTCTCGCTGCCGCTTGCTTCTGCAGCGAATTGAATGCTGCTGACCATCAAGCGCAGATCAGCTGGCTCACGGAGACATTGCTCTAGCCATTCCCACTGCGCTTTTCCCAGGATTGTCGTGCGGGTGTCATCGTGAGGAACAGCTGCACCACCGGCTTTGGCTAGGTCTTTGGCTACTCGTTTCAGCGGGCTGCGGAAGTAGCGCGTATCGAGCAGAATGACCTGAGTCTGCTGGCCAGGTGGTCCAAAGGTTCGAGCCTGATACACCCCTTCTTGTTTCCTCAGAGTTGACCAAGAGGGTTCGTTGAGCCAATCACAAAACTCTTTTTGCGATTCAGCCCGCTTTGGATAATCTGCCCCTCCATCGTTCAGCCCGAGGTCATGGTCATCCCAGGTCGCTAGGATTTGTGCTTTGGCACGAATCGTTTGGAAAAAGGTGCTCGCGCCGAGAGCCTGATACTTGCTGCGCATCAGCTTCATGTCCGTTGTGTCGGCATAGATGTTGTCCCCCATGAACAAAAAAAGGTCCATGGGAAGCGAAGCGGCCTGATCTAGCATCGGATGCTCCGTAGCCTGGATGCAGGAGCCAAACACAATGTGGCGCAGCGGTTCGGACTGTCTGCCAAGCTCGAACGCAGGGCTGCTTTCTCCAGGAAACAAAACCGAGAATTTGGGTTGCTCGATCCCCTCAAGATAATTCCGAAAAACCACCGCCAGCGGTGTCGCGGGGGTGGCTCGAATCCTCCACCCACTGCTGCCTTTAGGAACACGAGTATGCCACACGCCGGTCATCACCACGATGTCTTCGGGCTCTCTCAGTTCCAGGCCGCCGTGTCCAGAGAACTGAAACGCGAAGTCAGGTCGAACCACTCCGGAGGGATCAAAGATAAACTCCACGTAGCGGCTCACTAGGTCTTTCGCCTGCGCAAAAAGTGCCTGCCGTGCTGCATCTTTCATGTCAGGCAGCACCGCATAGAGCAGGGAAGGCTCGGCATTTGGATCAGCCGCAAAGCAGCGTGGATCGACTTCAATGCTGATGGTGCAAGAGCCATCCTGACGAAAATCAGCACGGACAGGGATGTCAGGAACAGGATGCGCTTGCAGGTCTGTGCCAGCGGTCCAGGCGAGGGTGAGGAGGAAAAAACAAAAGCTGCGCATGAGAAAATTGTTCTTGTCTTGCAACGAACGAATCTGGAGGATCGTTCTCACGTCCACAGCAACATTTGCTGCAAGACCCAACAATTAGAAATCAACATCTCATGAAAAAGGCATTCACACTTCTGGCGATCAGCGCCATGGCCCTTGGTTCCGCTTACGCAGGTTGCGGAAAAGTTGTCACGAACGAAGGCACCCTGAAGAGCTTTGATGCAGCGACCAAGAAAATCGTTGTCGAAGACAAAGCCGGCAAAGCTGCCACTCTGACCCTGACTCCTTCCTCGAAAGGTGCTGAAGAAGCTGAGAAGCTCGTCGGCAAAGCCGTGAAAGTGGACAGCGAGCACGGCAAAATCACCAGCATCGCCAAGGCTTGATAAGATATCTCGATCAGTGACTTGTTTTGCAAAACCCGGCTGAGCCATCAGCCGGGTTTTTTGTGTTATCCTCCCGAGGAGGTCGATGGCTCATCGAACGCTTAGCGAAAGCTTAGCCTGCCATCTTGACCCTGAAGGATGGCCGTGCCATGCCTCGCCCCCCATGCCTGCCCGTTCCCCCCACCAGAATTCCCCTACAGCTCCGCTCTTGGTGCCTTCCCTTGAGGCTCGACACCATCGTTTGGAGAATGGGTTGGAGATCATCGTGCGTGAAGATCACCAGCATCCTTTGGTGAGCGTGCAGATTTGGGTCAAAGCGGGCAGCATTCACGAGGAAGAATGGACAGGAGCAGGGCTCGCGCACTGTGTGGAGCACATGCTTTTCAAAGGGACTCTCCAGCGCACCGCTCAGGAAATCTCGACTGGCATTCAGAAGTGCGGAGGTTATGTGAATGCCTACACCACTTTCAACCGCACGGTTTACTGGATTGATGGCTTGGCAGAGCACACGGAGGATTATCTGGATATTCTTGCGGACATGGTGCGTCACTCACGCTTTGATGCAGCTGAATTGGCCAAGGAACAGGACGTGATCCGGCGTGAAATGGCGATGGGGAATGACGAGCCATCGTCTCAGCTTCAGCACCTTTTGCAGGCGACCTGCTTCCGGGTTCACCCCTTGCGGCACCCCATCATCGGCCATCGCGAAGTGTTTGATCAGGTGAAGCGTGACGACGTTTTGAATTTCGTGCAGCGCCATTACGTGCCGAACAATTGTTTCATCGTCATCGCTGGTGCCGTGGATGCCGAAGCGACTTTTGCTGCCGTGGAGAGAATGTTTGGTGAATGGCAGCGTCGTCCCTACGAGCCCGTCATTTTGCCCGTTGAGCCTCGGCAGATCGGTCAGCGCCGTGCCCATCAGGACTTCGCCACGGAGCTCAGCCATGTCGCTCTCGGTTGGCAGATCCCTGGAGAGGGGCATGTGGATAAGCCCGCTCTGGATGTTTTGGCTTTCCTGCTCGGCAGTGGGCGTAGTTCTCGACTGAATTTGAAACTAAAAGACGAGCTGGCCATCGCTCACGCAGCCTGGGCCAGTGCCTGGGGAGCTCAGGAATGTGGTGTCATGAATCTGGATGTGGAGTGCGCTCCAGATCAAGTGGATGCCTGTCAGCGTGCCATGCTTGAGGTCGTTCGGGAGATGCAAAACAAAGGACCGAAAGCCCAAGAGCTGTCGAAAGCTCTGCGTGCTACGCTTGGCTACCAGATTCGCAGTCTGGCCAGCACGAAAGGTCAGGCTGCCCTCCTGGGGCATGGATGGCTGAGCACAGGCAGCCTGGATTACCCACAGCAGTATCTGCGAACCCTGAGTCAACTGACCGCCGCAGATCTGCGGGATGCGGCGCGGAAATACCTGCGTGAAGAGACTCTGTCGATCGTGACCGTGGGGCCTCATCCGCAGGAGTCTGCGTTCAATCCAACAACCGAATTTGCCAGTGCCCCCATACAGCGATTCGAATTGAAGAACGGATTGACACTGCTGATTCAAGAAAACCCACGCCTTCCACTCATCTCTCTGCGCGCGAGTTTCCTGGCAGGTGTGCCTGCTGAGACGGATGTCAATGCAGGGGTCACGCAGATCTCATCAGCTCTTTTGCTCAAAGGTACTCAAAATCGAAGCGCGGCTCAGATCGCGACCGAACTGGAAAACTTAGGCGGCGGCCTCCTCTGTCAGGCAGACGCGCATCGCTACATGCTGGGAGCTGATGTCATGCGTGGTGATGAGGCGATCGGGATTGATCTTCTGGCGGATCTTTTGCTTCACGCCAAGCTGCCAGCGGCTGAGTTGGAAAAGGTGCGCGCGCGGCAACTGGCCCAAATTCAGGAAGAGAAGGAAGATCCCCTCACGGTCGCCTTGCGCCGTGCTCGCGCGGAGATCTTTGCCGGACAATCCTTCGCACGCACGGCGCTCGGCTCAGAAAGTTCCGTGAGTTCACTGCGTGTTCAGGATTGCAAAGCCATGCTCAGTGAATCCATCACGGGGGCCAATGGAGTCATCAGCATTGTTGGTGATGTTCAGGCACAGACCCTACGACGGCAGATCGAAAAGGCTCTGCTCAAGCTATCCAAAGGCCGACGCCGCAGCATCGCGACACAGCCTTCTTTGCCCAAGCAGACTCCTGGCTGCCATGAAATCCGCATGGAGAAGGAGCAAGCGGTCGTGGTGATTGGTTTTCGCAGTGTGGGTCTGCATCATCCCGATGCTCATGCGCTGACCTTGGTGGATGAAGCTTGCAGTGACATGGGCAGTCGATTGTTCAATCGCATTCGTGAAGAACTGGGTCTCGCCTATTATGTCGGGGCTCAGCAGTTTGCGGCTTTAGGGGCTGGCGCGTTTTACTTCTACGTCGGCACCGACCCGAAGCGCGTGGATCTCGCTCAGGCGGAGGTGCTGCGTCTCATTGCGGATCTTGCCAAAAAAGGCCTGACCGCAGCTGAACTGGAACGTGCGAAAACAGCCTGGAGATCTCAATGGCTAAGAATGCAGCAGGGCAATGCTAGCTTGGCGGATGCTTATGCATGGTCAGAGCTAAACGGGCTTGGGTTGGAGCACTACCAATCCTTGCCGGAGAAGATCGCTGCCATCACGGCCAAGGATATCCAGCGCGTGACCCAGAGGTATTTGCAGACCAAGCAAGCTTTCGTGGTTCGGGTCTTGCCCCAGACGGACTCATGAAAAAGCCTGGAAGAAGGCTTCCAGGCTCTTTTGAAAGAAACATGATGGGGAGGATCAGCCGCCGTAGAAGCTGGCGATCTTCTCATTCACCGAGCGCAGGCGGCGAGCGATGGTTTTGCCTACCCCGATGAGCAGCCAAGCGGCTGCGCGTGGGTATTCATTGATGTAGGATTCCAGGCTCTTGGAGTCGATGTACCAGACTTGGCTAAACTCCACAGCAGTCACCGTGGCACTCGCCGCAGATGGATCGAGCAGATTGATCTCGCCCACAGTTTCGCCAGTGCCCACGCTGCCGAGAAGAACCTTGTGGCCTCCGCGCATGGCTGTGGCGTGCAATTTACCACTGATGATGAAGCACAGCCCTGTCTGCACGCTGCCTTCTTCGATCAGATGGCTGCCAGCCTGCACGGGGCGGAACTCACCGTAACCGCTGAGGATATCACGATCCTCATCTCCGAGGGGTTCCATGATGCCAAGGGCTGGAATTTGTGGGGTAGAAAAGTCTGCGCTCATAAATAAAGAGAATTTCGCTTTCTAGGTTGAGCCATTCGGGAAGGCAAGCCTTTGCAAAAAGATTTCCAGAAAGGAGACTTCATGCTGCCTTGGCTTCGGGGGCTTCCATGAAGGTCCATTTGTGCTTCTTGTCGGCTCTTTTTCTCTCCTTGGAGGCCAAGGAGTGCTGTCCACGGCTGGCTAGCCTCATTTTTCTCAGCAAAGTTGCTCAGCCGGGAGCTGAAGTGCGCGTCGGTGACCTCGGCGGCAGCATCATGGCCCAGGCAGGATCGCGGGTCAAAACTTGGCGCATTTCCAGCAGTCTTGGCCGCAAGATGAATGAGTTCTGCTTTTCGAGGCCCTAGATTCTTGGCAGGCTGTGCTTGACGCTCCTCGCCCCGCTTTCCTCAGTCAAGCCATGCCTCGCACCGCCATTTTGAACGTCGTGGGTCTGACTCCCAGACTTATCGGCGACTCTACCCCTGCGATACGCGCTTACATGCAGCGGATGCAGAGCACGGTTATCGAGCCTGTCGTGCCTGCCGTGACCTGCACAGCACAGGCCACCTACATGACTGGCAAAATGCCCCGTGAGCACGGCATCGTGGCGAATGGGTGGTATGACCGTGACTATGCCGAGCATCGTTTCTGGAAGCAGCCTGAACAGCTCATCCAGGCTCCCAAACTGTGGGACATGCTGCGTGCGTCAGATCCAGAGTTTACCTGCGCGAAGGTTTTTTGGTGGTACAACATGCATTCCACGGCCGATTTCGCCGTCACGCCACGCCCGCTTTATCTTAGCGATGGGAGTAAGGTTTTTGACATTCACACGCAGCCGATGGGGCTCAGGGAGAGGCTGAAGCGTGACCTTGGCGAGTTTCCCTTCAGGCACTTTTGGGGGCCTGCGTCAGGCATTGAATCTTCCCGGTGGATCGCTGCCAGCGCACGCTGGATCGAAGAAAAACACTGGCCCACGCTCAGTCTCGTTTATCTCCCGCATCTGGATTACAATCTGCAACGCGTCGGCTTGCGCATGGATCTGATTCAAGATGATCTCCGCCAGATTGATGAAGTGGTCGGAGGCCTCCTTCAGTTTTATGAAGGGCGCGGCATTCAGGTCATTCTGCTTTCCGAATACGGCATCACGGACGTGGATCACCCCGTGCATTTGAACCGAGTCTTTCGGGCTAAGGGATGGTTATCGATCAAAGATGAACTCGGTCGCGAGACCTTGGATCTTGGTGGATCGAAAGCCTTTGCGATTGCAGACCATCAAGTCGCTCATGTTTACCTGAACGATCCTTCCTTGGCGGATCAGGTGCGTCAGGTCTTGGAATCCACGCCTGGAGTCCAGCAGGTGCTCGGGCGTGTGGAGAAAACGTTTCATCGCCTGGACCATGAGCGCAGCGGCGACTTCATCGTCATCGCGGACCAGCGCAGTTGGTTCACTTATTACTACTGGGAAGACGACGCGCGAGCCCCAGACTTTGCACGCTGTGTCGATATTCATCGCAAGTGCGGCTATGACCCTGCGGAGCTTTTTCTCGATCCAGCATTAAGTTTCCCCAAACTGAAACTAGCGATGCGTCTTTTGCAGAAAAAACTCGGCTTTCGCTACCTGATGGATGTGATTCCTTTGGATGCAGGGTTAGTTCGCGGCAGCCATGGCCGTGTGCCAGAAGATCTTCTCGATTGGCCAGTCTTGATCGGCCCCATGAAAACGCTACAGGCTCAAAAGTCTGTGTCAGCGGACACAGTTTGCAAACACCTGCTCGCGTGCATCAAGCCATGACAAGAATTTCGGCTATGAACCGAGATCTTGGAGATTAAGCCTTCTGCAGGTAGGTGAAGACGATGACACCCACGGTAAGGAAGAAAACGGCGATCAGCATTCCAGTGAACATGGCTTCATGAATAAAACTGTCTCTTTGTGAGCGCTAGTAAAATTTTGCGTTGCAATCATGGATTGAGTCGGCATTTTGTTTTCCCAATTATGGCTAAAACTTGCTGGCTCGAACGCGAAAAACGCAAACAAAACACTGTGAACAAATATGCCAAACTCCGTGCGGAGTTGAAGGCAAATCATGACTACGTCGGTCTCACGATGCTTCCTCGTGACGCTAGTCCGACGAGACTGACCAATCGTTGCCGTGTTTCGGGACGTCGCCGCGCTTTCATCCGTCGCTTCCAAATGTCTCGTATGACATTCCGTGAAATGGCTTCCGCAGGTCTCATTCCAGGCGTGACCAAATCCAGCTGGTAAAACGTCCTCTTTGATTTTGAACGACGAGCCCAGGTTCAACCCTGGGTTTCGTTGTTTTGTTCGGGGATAATTTTCTCTCAGCGTTGGCCCGTTTTGAGTGTGAGATTCTTTCCAACGAACTGTGAATGGAAGAGTGAATGCTTACCTAGACTCGCCTTGCCGACTTACTCATACATCGCTGAAAACCCAGAAGAAGGCTGCTTGCGCTGCCGAAAGGGATTTGATTTGCGGCGGCCAATCGATCGAGAGCCTTTGACGCACTGTCCCCTCTGCCGACGTCCGGTTCGCAAGGTGCTGAGCAGCTTTTCGGTGCCAAAGATCACGAAGCCCGTGTCTGTCTCTGATGCAAAAAAAGCAGGTTTCACGATCCTAGAAAAGCGTTGCGATGGCAGTTATGAAAAGCTGTAGCCAATCGGAGGCAATTCCATGCCTCTAAGCCTGATGGATTCCTGCACGCTTCTCGCTTTCAATACGGCAGCTCATGCTGCCGAAGACATGACTCCCTTAGGTCTCTTGGGCTCGTTCGGGGCGGTCATGTTCTTTGTCTTGCTGAATGCCTTCTTCGTGGCCGCTGAATTCGCGATTGTGAAGGTGCGCAGCACTCAGTTGGATGAGTTGATCGATGAAGGCAGTCGGCCAGCGGCTCGTGCACGTCAGGCACTTCGAAATTTGGATGGGTACCTCTCTGCCACTCAGCTTGGCATCACGCTGGCCAGCATTGCCTTGGGCATGGTGGCAGAGCCGCTGGTGGCACAGCTCGTGCAGCCTTTGATGAAAAGCATGGGTGTTCAAGATGAGGCCATTTTGAGCTCAGTCTCCATTGGCTTGAGCTTCACTTTGGTGACCTTTCTGCATGTGGTCTTGGGCGAACTCACGCCAAAGTCTTTGGCCATTCGCAAGTCCTTGAGCACCACGCTTTTCGTCAGCGGCCCTTTGCAGTTTTTCTACACCTTGTTCCGGCCAGCCATCTGGGTGCTGAATGGCACTGCCAATTGGCTGCTAAAGCTGATCTTCAAAGTGGAACCCGCCACGGAAAGCGAGATCGCGCACAGTGAGGAAGAACTCCGACACATCGTGGCGGAGAGTCAAAAGTCCAAGGAAGTGACGGAGACCGAAAAAGACATCTTGTTGAATGCACTCGGGCTGAATGACCGATGCGTTCGGGATGTGATGACGCCGAGAAACGCGGTGATTTCCTTGGATGTCAAAGACACCTTCCAGGCGAATCTGGCCCGCGCGGTCAAGCACCAGCACACTCGCTATCCTCTGGTGGAGGGCCACTTGGACCAGAGTTTGGGCATGATTCACATCAAGGACTTGCTGCCCCTCGCCAATCAATCGGAGGGAGACTTGAAGCAAATCTGCCGTGAACTGCCCATGGTGCCTGAGATGATGCCCATCGATAAGCTGCTGCAGTTCTTCCTCGAAAAACACGCCCATATGGCACTAGCGGTCGATGAGTATGGCGGTGCAGTGGGCATCGTGACCTTGGACAATGTTGTCGAGGAGATCGTGGGAGACATCCAGGATGAATTCGACCAAGAAGTGAGTGAATTCCGCCGAATCGATGAACACAGCTTCGAGGTGGAGGGCACGTTGAACCTTTATGAACTCGCCGAACATGCGGGCCTTGAAATTGAAAGCGAAGAGGTCACGACCATCGGCGGTTACATGACGCACCTGCTGGGGCATCTGCCCAAAGTGGGAGAGCGGGTATCCATTGCCGGTTATGATGTGGTGACAACAAAGGCAGATGCCCGCAGGGTGCACCAGCTTCGATTTACGCGTCGCAGGGCCTTGAGCTCTGAGAGCGGGAATGACGCCTCAGTTGCCGATCCGAAGGACTGAGTCTTGGGAAGAGGAGCAAAGTGCCGAAGGCCATCACGACGTGCACCTGCACAAAAGCAAAGCCCCGCTTGGGGCGGGGCTTTGAAAAACGAATCCTTTGGGGGACGATCAGGCGCGCTGATAATACTGCTGATAGACGCTGTCGTTCAGCTTCAGCTTGGCGCGTGCGCTGTCGAGAGAGCCACTGTCTGCGCTGAGGTGATACTTCACAAAGTAGCCGCTCGTGACGTGACGGGGGCTGTAAGGGAAGTCGCGCTTACCGAGTTGGTCGATTTGCTCGAGTTTCACGCCAGCTTTCTCGAATTCACTGCCGATGTTGTTGACCAGGGTTTCGACCGTTTCTTCCTTACCTTTGAGGTCGAGGACGATCAGGGCTTCGTAGTTGCGTTTCATGGGGGTAGGGGGCGTTGGTTGCGGTTTGGGGTAAAAAATCAGACGGATACAGGGCGGTTGAAGCGATTCATGGCCGCCTCAAGACCTGCGCTGAGGCTGTGCATGATGGCATCTGCAGCGGTTTGGACGACCAAAGCCAGGGTAGGCTTTTCCTCATCCGAAAAAGTGCCAAGCACATGGTTGACGAGACGCTTGCCATCAGGTCTGCCACTCATCGCGGCGATGCCGAGCTTCAGCCTGGGAAATTCCATCGTGCCCAGGCTTTGAATCATGGACTTGATGCCGTTGTGGCCACCAGCTGAACCTTTCAGACGAATCCGCAGGCTTCCGAGAGGCAAATCCACATCATCATAGACAGTCAGGGTCTCGTGCGTGGTGATCTTGTAATAATCAGCGACAGAGCGCACGCTGCGCCCCGAATCGTTCATGTAGGTTTGTGGCTTCAGGAGCCAGCCTCCCGAGAACTTGGCCAAAAGACCATGATGCCGCTTTTCCTCTTGGAAAGCGGCATCCATGCGCCTGGCTAATTCATCAACAACCATGAATCCTATGTTATGTCGGGTGTCGCGGTAGTCTTTTCCTGGGTTGCCGAGTCCGATGATCAGTCTGGGTTTCAGGCTGCCCGCTTCTGGCTGGGATGTAGCTTCAGCGGGCACGTGGGACGACTTGAGGCGTTCTGGAAGTCAAAATTACTTCTTAGCGGCGGGCTTGGCCGCAGCCGCAGGGGCTTTAGCAGCGGCACCTTTGGCAGGAGCCGCAGCGGCAGCTGGCTCAGGCTCAGCGTCCACCTTGGGTTCTTCGCACACGATGACGACGACGTCAGCGGCGAGTTTCGGACGGACACCCGCAGGGAAGGAGATTTCACCGACGTGAATGGCCTTGCCGAGCTCAAGGGTAGTAACGTCAACCGTGATTTGTTCTGGAAGATCCTTGGGCAAGCAGCGAACTTCGAGGGTGTGGTGAATGGCTTCGACCAGACCACCCAGCTTCACGCCAGGGGACTCACCGATGAGTTCCACCGGCACTTCAGCGTGGATTTCTTCATCCATCGCGATCGCGTGGAAGTCGATGTGAGAAATGCCGCCCTTCAGGTGGTCGTGCTGCACTTCTTGGACGAGCGCGAGTTGTTCTCCGCTATCAAGTTTGAGGCTGACGAGGATGTTGTCCGAGGCGCTGCCTTGCAGAATCTTCGTGAAGATTTTGGTGTCCACCTGAACGTTCAGGGGAGCGACTTTGCGGCCATAAACGACAGCTGGAGTCACGCCAGACTTGCGCAGACGATTGACGGCGCCGGTGCCGGCTGCGGTGCGGGGTTGAGCGACGAGGTCGAGGATTTTGGCCATGGTGGTATCGTTCTTGTGAACAGTTCGGGGGTGGGAAAAAGGGGCGCGAGACTACATGACCCGTCTCAGATGTCAAAGAGAGAAGTGACAGACTCGTCGTTATGGATTCTTTGGATGGCCTTGGCGAGCAATCCTGAGATGTCGAGAGCGGTCACTTTGTCCCCATGAGCTTGAGGCACAGAGTTGGTGGCGAAGAGCTCGATGATTGGAGATTTGGCGATGCGGCTGCGGCCTTTCTCACCCAGCACACCGTGGGAAACGCCTGCGTAGATGTTCTTCGCGCCATGCTTCATGAGCAGATCCGCAGCGGCGGTCAGGGTGCCTGCGGTTTCGGTGAGGTCATCCACGAGCAGCACATTTTTGTCCTTCACATCACCGATGACATTCAGGGCCTCGACTTCATCGGCACTGACACGATTTTTCGCTACGATGGCCATGGGGGCTTTCAGGGCCTTGGCATAGGCATGGGTCATTTTGATGCCGCCGACGTCTGGGGAGACGACGACGAGGTCAGGGATGTTGCGTTCCTTGATCGCCTTGATCAGCACAGGGCCGGCGTAGAGATGATCCACGGGGATGTCAAAGAAGCCCTGAATCTGTCCGGCGTGCAGATCCACGGTGAGAACACGGTTCACGCCAGAGGCGGCGAGTAGGTTGGCAACCAATTTGGCCGTAATGGGCACGCGTGGGCGGTCTTTGCGGTCCTGGCGCGCATACCCGAAAAAGGGCAGCACGGCAGTGATGCGTGCCGCGCTCGCGCGCCGCACGGCATCCACCATGATGAGCAGTTCCATCAGGTTTTGATTCGTCGGTGGGCAGGTGGGCTGCACGATGAAGATGTCACGACCACGGATGTTCTCTTGGATCTGAACGAACGTCTCCCCGTCTGGGAAGGTGGTCAGTTCAGCAGCGCAGAGGTTGATGCCGAGGTTCTTGCAGATGAGCTGCGCCAGGGCGGGGTGCGCGCTGCCGCTGAGGACCTTGAAAGAGTCAATCATGAGGGATGAGGGCCGGGAGTGGGCGGCGAGATTGGCGCTTTCGTCACAGAAATCAACCAGCGCTCTGCATCTTGCGTCCGGCGATTTCCAGAGCTTGTCTTCAACGCCCATTTTCACCCTCTCATGCCCGCGCCTTTTTTCGACTCCACCGCTTCTCGGCGAGATGCAGGTCCAGAGTCCGAGCGCGTTGCTGGAAAGTTTTTTTGCCAAAAGGGGCAAAAGGTGCTGCCGCGTGGGGTGACCTACGGGCCTTTTCAGCCCAATGCGACCGGGGAAAGTTTCCCTAAACCGGCCCAGCTCACGGCGGATCTGGAGACCCTGGTGCAGATGGGATTTCAGGCACTCCGGGTCTATCACGCCCCTTCTCCCCATCTGCTGCGGGAGGCCCTGCGGCTCGACCTGCGCCTGTGGGTCAGCATTCCATGGACAGATCACGTGGATTTTTTGCGCTCTCGGTCTCTGCGGCGTGCGGCCAGGGCAGCGGTGCAGCAGGTCACGCAGGCCCTGGGGCAGCATCCGGCCATCGCGGCTTTTTTCGTCGGCAATGAGATTGAAAAGACCCTGGTGCGCTGGCTCGGTCCAGCTCGGACTCAGGCTTTTTTGGAGGAACTGATCGCCCTGGGGCGGAGTCATGCACCGGATCGTTTGTTCAGCTACGCCACCTACCCCAGCACCGGTTACTTGGTGCCGCGGAATGCAGATTTTCTCGCGGTGAATCTTTTCCTGGAGCATCGCGAAAGCTTCGCGGCCATGCTTTCCAAGCTGCATCATCTGGCTGGCGATCGACCCCTGGTCATCACGGAGTTTGGCCTGGATCATCTCCGCCACGGCGCAGCTGCTCAGGCTGAGGCGCGGCTTTGGTTTGAAGAGGAATGCCGGGCGCAGGCGGTGGCGGCTACATTTTGGTTCAGCTTCACGGATGAATGGTTCCGGGGGGGGCAATCGGTGCTGGATTGGCAGTTCGGATTGGTGGATGCGCAGCGCCGACCGCGGCCCGCAGCCTGGGTGCAGCTGGTGGGCAGCACCGCTCGGACTTCCATGCCCAGCGTCTCCGTCGTCGTCTGCACTTACGAGGGGCAGGCCACGCTTGCAGCTTGCTTGCAGTCGCTGCTCGTGCAGAATCATCCTGCGTTGGAAATCCTCGTGGTGGACGATGGCTCTGAGCAAGACCTCGCCACGCTCGTTTCGGCATTTTCGGGTGTGCGTTATCTCCGCCAGGAGCACGCAGGACTCAGCGCTGCGCGGAATCGAGGTCTAGCAGAGACCCGCGGTGAGATCATCGCCTACACTGATGACGACTGCATCGCGGATGAGGACTGGCTGGCGAGATTGCTGCTTGGCTTTACGGATTCCCCAGCGGTCGCTTGTGGGGGGCCGAACGTGCCGCCCCCACCGCGGGGGCCCATGGAGGCCATCGTGGCGGCGGCACCAGGGGCACCGGCGCAGGTCATGCTGGACGATGTGCAGGCGGAGCACCTGCCCGGCTGCAATTTGGCCATTCGGCGCGAGGCACTGAAGGCCATCGGCGGCTTCCGCGAGCACTACCAGACTGCTGGCGATGACGTGGATGTCTGCTGGCGATTGCGTGAGGCGGGCGGTCAGCTTCGATTCGTGCCAGGGGCCATGGTTTGGCACCATCGGCGGCGTACGCTGGGCGCTTACCTGCGCCAGCAGCGCGGTTATGGCGAGGCTGAGGCGCTGCTGCGTCGCGATCATCCGGGCCGTTTTGGTCTTACCGGTGGGGCGCGTTGGGCGGGCGCGATTTATGGCGAGAACGGCTGGCTGACCGATCTCAGCGCCGCGCGCATTTTCCACGGCCCGCAGGGCACTGCGCCGTTTCAGGGCATCTACCAGCAGACCCAGGGCAGGGGCAGTCTGCCCGTGCTGCTCACAGGCAGCTTCGGTCTCATCCTCTTCGCAAGCCTCACCCAGCAGCTGCTGGGGTTGGCAGGGCTGCCCTGCCTAGCCGTGGTGCCGGCTTGGCGACTGTGGCGTCAGCGAGGGCGCAGGCCCTATCCCCTCGGGTGGCGTGGAGAGTTGGGCTTGTTTCTCCTCTGCTTCCTGCAGCCTTGGGTGCGGGGGTGGGCACACCTCCAGGGAATGGTGCGCCTGGGGATCATGCCGGATCTCTCAGCTCAGGCCCGCCCTGCCACTCGGGCTTGGGTTTTCCCATGGCTTCCTCTTCCCACCGTGGAGCGTGCCTTTTGGAGTGAGCACGGTCTTGGCCGCGAGGTTTGGCTGCAGCAGGCGGAGGAAAACCTCCGTCAGCAGCAGACAGCCCACGTCTTAGTCGATGATGGTTGGCAAGCCTATGATCTCGCCTGGCAGGTCGGGTGCTGGGGGCGCTACGAGCTCATCACCGTCACGGAGGAGCACGGTCAGCACCGTCGTCTCACACGCGTCCGGCTCGGGGCTCGACTGCCTCTCGGATGGCTTGGGCTCGCTGCCTGTCTCGTCATCGTCTGGCCCTGGGCATCCGTGCCGATTCTCTTCGGCTGGCTGCTGGAAAGATGGCGCTGCGGCCGCTGGCTGGATCGCATCGCTGCTCAGGTTGGGCTCAGCCCTCAGCGCGCGTAGGGCGTGCGCTTCACTTCCGGCAGTTCTGGCACGTCGCGGTTTACCTCATCAAAGGCTGCCCGGAGTCGCTTCACCACATCGGGGTGACCCGCAGCCACGTCCTGCTGCTCGCCGGGGTCCGTTTGCAGGTCAAAAAGCTGCATCGCGGCCGGTGCCACACCGGTGGTTAGACCCGGATGGCGATCCAGATTGTACTGCTCAAATGGAGCCAAGATCGTCACACCATCAGGGGCCCGTGGGTCTAGCCAGCGGCCCTCCGGCCCCGCTTTCAGCTTCATCTCTGCCGCAGGTAGCACATGCAGCTTCCAGCGCGCATCGCGGATGGTGGCCAGCTTGGACCCCTTGTGGCCCAAGACATACCGGTGGGCAGATCGGGCTCCCTGGCTCAGCACGGGCAGCAGGCTGCGCCCATCCAGGACACGATCGTCAGGCATCCGCGTGCCTGTCGCCTCCAGCACCGTGGCGAAAAGGTCCATCATCACCCCCAGCTCCGCAGAGACCTGACCGGCAGGGATGCGACCTGGCCAGCGGGCGATCATGGGCACGCGGTAGCCACCCTCGTAGCTCGTGCCCTTCATGCCACGCAGCCCGCCGCAACTGCCCCCGAACCACGCGCCATTGTCACTGGTGAAGAGCACCAGCGTGCGCTCCTCCAGCCCCAGCTCCTTCAGCGCATCCAGCACCCGGCCCACGCTTTCATCCAGATCGGCCAGCGCATCGCCATACAGCCCTGAGCCACTTTTTTGGTAATGCCTCTCGGGGGCTGCCAGCGGCTTGTGCGGCATGGCCTCTGCCAGCTCTAGGAAAAACGGACGGTCACGATGTCGGCGGATGAAGTCCAGAGCCCGCTGCGTGTAGCGAGTCGTCAGCGTAGCCTGCACCACCGGATATTCCACCACTTGGGTGCCCTCCAGCACCTGCACCGGGCGCATGTCGTTCGAGTAGGGGATGCCGTAGTATTCGTCAAAGCCACGGTCCGTGGGCAGCCGACCCGGCAGGTGCCCCAGGTGCCATTTGCCGATCAGCGCCGTGGCATAGCCTGCCTGCTTCAGCACCTCCGGCAGCAAGATTTCCCCCTCCGGCAGGGCCAGCGCATTCGCCTCAGGCCCGCCATCGGGAGCTGGGTTCTGCGTCATGCCACAGCGAAACGGCTGTCTTCCCGTCAGCAAAGCGGCCCGAGTCGGCGCGCAAAAAGGCGCAGGTGTGTTGAACTGCGTCATCCGCGCGCCCTGCGCCGCCATCTGGTCCAGGCGTGGCGTCTTGAAGGTCGGATGCCCGTAGCAGCCTAGGTCACCATAGCCTAGGTCATCGGCCAAAACGATCACCACATTTGGCCGCAGCTCCACCGCCTGCAAGGCACCCAAGAACCACAGGCCAAGGAGAAAAGGAAAGGCAGGAAATTTCACGCCCGCCCTGAACGTCCCCTTCAACCCGACTGTTGCGCCTCATTTGCCAGAGAAGAATTCTAGCGACATAGGGGGCGGCTGTGCCAAGCTGGGGCATGGCTCGGCATCGACTTCCTCTCTTTCTAGCTGCGGCGGTGGCACTTTGGCTGGTCGCGACGAAGCTGCCCGCAGCGCCTCCCGCAGAGGCTGGGCCTCGTTTGTTTCTCGAAGAGTCGTCGATGCGCTACCTGACGCTCACCCAGGCGGAGGGCGGCAACACGCGGGTGGTCGTCCGCTTTGCCTGGGACCCTGGCTCGATGGCCACGTGGGAAGGGTTCGGCACCCGTCAGGACAAGGTCTTGAGCTTTGCGCGTCTGGTCGGGGAAGGAGAGGATCGTGGCACGTTTTTCCTCGCGGAGATCAGTGAGAGCCGGGTGGTGGTGGACTACAAGCCGGGGCAGAAGCAGCTGCAGGATGCGGGCATCAATGGCACCTATCGCCGTGTCAGTGAGACAAAGGCGGCACAGTTGGCGAAGAAGGAATTTCAGGCGGCGAACGAGCGACTGATCGCTTCCTTGAAAGCCGCGACCAAGACCTGGGCACCAGGAGATCGTGCGGCGCTGAGCCGGTGGCGTGAGGAGTGGCCTGGGCTGCGTCAGCGCTGGGTGGATCTGGGGGCAGGCCCGGTGGGCTCCTCGACCTCAGGCCCCTCGAAGTCCGCTGAAGTGAAGTCGGCAGAGCCGACGGCTCAGGTCTGGCTGGCGATGGCGCAGGCCACGGCGCGGGGTTATTCGTTTGTCGAAGGTCTGCCTGATCCGAAGACGGGCCTGGGCTGGGATGGGGAGTACGATGACCTGGGCGGTGGCCACGTGAGCCTGCGCCAGAGCAAGGAGGGTCGGCTGCGAGCGACACTGACCTCGGCGCGTGAGCCAGGGGTGGAGGCCTCTTTCCTGGAGGGTACTGTGCCTGCGGATCAGGTGAAGGCAGGCAAGGATGGCGAGCTCACGGCGGAATTCACCTACAGTGACATGGAGGCCGTGGTGAAGCGTCCGCCTGTGCGGGTGCGGCTGACGAAGTTGGGCCGCTACTTGCGGGTGGAGACGGAAGCTGCGCAGCCCTATGTGGGCCGAGGTTGGTGGGATGGGATCTACCGCGGCGCACCGGTGCCGCCCGAGGGCTGAGCGCTCTGCGTGGCGGTAAGGGGCGTGAACCTGACCGTTCGTGAGAGGAGCGAGAAACGTGGTCGTGCCTACAGGGCAGGAGAAACGAACTTGGAAGTTCGTTTTACTGCGGGGGAATCAGGCGATGATCTCGTTGAGGATACGACCGCCGTTGACGATGTCGATGGGGCGCACGCCTTCGAGGACGAGGCGCTTTTCGGCGTTGATGCCGAGCAGCCGGTACAGGGTCTTGGCCAGGTCTTCGGGACCGACAGGGCTCTCGCTGGGCTCGGCTCCGAGGGCATCGGATTGGCCATGGACGTGGCCTTGCTTCACCCCACCACCTGCCATGGCGATGGAAAACACCCGCGGGTAGTGGTCGCGTCCGTTGGTGCTGTTGATTTTGGGCGTACGGCCAAATTCAGAGCTGACGAGCACGAGGGTGGTGGAGAGCATGCCACGCTCATCCAGGTCCCGGATGAGGCGGGCAAAGGCCTGATCAAAGGCGGGCGCTTGGCTTTCGAAGGAGCCCTTGATGTTGCTGTGATGGTCCCAGCTGCCATAGTTCACGGAGACCATGCGCACGCCTGCCTCGACGAGGCGTCGTGCCAGCAAGAAACGCTGTCCGGCGCTGTGGCGGCCATATTCGTCGCGCAGCTTGTCGGGTTCGGCATTGAGGTTAAAGGCTTCGCGGGCTTGGCTGGAGCTGATCAGGCTGTAGGCGGCGCTGTAGAAGCTGTCCATCGCGGCGAGTGCGTCGGATTTTTCTGCGGTGCGGAAGTGCTCGTCCACGGCGGCGAGAAGGCTGCGGCGGCGTTCGAAGCGCTTGTCATCCACATCCTTTGGCGTCGCAAGATCACGCACGGTGAAGCCTTTGTCCGCTGGATCGCTGCCGAGCGCAAAGGGGCCGTAGGCGCTGCTCATGTAGCCGCTGCCCTGGTCGGGGGCAAACACGCCTGGGACGGCGACGTAGGGCGGCAGGTTATTCCGGCTGCCGAGTTCGTGGGAGATGATGGAGCCGAAGCTGGGGAACTTGATCGCGGGGCTAGGGCGATAGCCGGTGAACATGTTGTGGGTGCCACGCTCGTGCGCCGCTTCGCCATGGGTCACCGAGCGGATCAGGGTGATCTTGTCCAGGATCTTGGCGCTGTTTTGGAACTTCTCGCCCACATACTCTCCCGTCACGCCTTTCACGGGACTGAAGGGGCCGCGGTAATCAGCGCTGGCAAAAGGCTTGGGGTCCCAGGACTCGTGTTGGGCCATGCCGCCAGGCAGGTAGATGTGGATGATGGAGCTGGCGATGGGCTTGAAGGTGCCCACCTCCGGCATGGCGAGCTGGGCGGCCTGCAGCTTCATGAGCTGGGGAAGGGTGATGCCGAGCCCGGCGAGGGCACCGACTTGCAGGAAGTCGCGCCGACCCTGGGTCGCTGTCAAGAAGTGGCCGTGTTCGCCAGTGCAGAGGGGATGCATTTTCATAAGAGGATGGGCACCGCTACGGGCCTTGGCGGCTGGTTTTGCGCCTGGTGGCCTGATCCGCCAATCCTGGCGCAGCAGTGCGCAAGATCGGCGAGCCGGGCTGGATGCTTTTGTCTGGCAGCCGGAAGCGCGCTGTGAGACGCTGTAGTCCTATGAAACGTCTCTTTGGGATCGCTGCACCTCTAGCTCTTGGGTTCTTCACCGGCTGCACGGTGCCTGAATCGCCGGAGAGGCAGGCAGAACTCGCTGCCTTTGCCCCCGTGAAGGCCGTGCTGGAACAGAACTGCGTGCATTGCCACGGCGATCAGCGCCTCTCCACCATGCCTTCGATCCATGATTCGAAAGCATTGGCGGCTCTGATCCGTCAGGGCGGCTGGATCACCCCTGGCCGACCAGAGGCCAGTCGGCTCTATCAGGTGGTGAGCTTTCCCGATCAGGTCGCCGGGGCCATGCCACCCACAGGGCACGCGCTTCGCCGTGAGGAGCGGCAGGTGCTGCGCGAGTGGATCCAGGCCGGGGCCAAGGTGCCTCGGGGTCCCCGCCTGCGCTTTGAACCTCAGGGAGAGCTGCCGCGATCTTCTTGAGGCGTGCGCAGTTCCTTTGGCTTTCGTGTTATTTTAGCTTTCTTGATTATCCGAGAGCGGTTAGGTTGACGGACTAGCAACCCAACTCTCTCATGAAAAAGCTGGCTTTCGTCCTCGAAGATGGCCGTGAACTTCAGATGCCGCTGGCCGACGATATGCCGCTGGGGCGTCTGGTCGAACTCACAGCCGCCGTTCATGCCACAGAGCGCCTGCATGAGCAGCGGGTGAAACACCTGGAGGAGGTGTCTGCGGATCATGCCCGCATGTCTGCCCAGCTGCACGAGGTCACAGCCCGGCATCATGAGCTGGCGGCCGAGGTCCATCTGCTGCAAGCCCAGGAGTTTGAGGCCCGGCAAACGCTGGAGTCCCTGTCATCTCGCCTCGCTGAGACGCTGGCGACCACGCAGAAGCTCGCGGGGCGTCGGGCGATGGAAGAAGCCCGGCTGACCCATCTGAAAAGTCGATCTGAGGAACTCAATGAGCAAATCAAGCGCACGACCGCTGAGCGTTCGGAGAAGCAAGTGGAGCTGGAAGCGGTGGAGCGTACCTTTGCCCTGACGCAGCTGCGGTTGGATCAACTGGAGCAGCAGGGCACAGCCCGCGAGGTGGAGCTGGCGGAGACGCTGGATGCGCTCGCGTCGATGCGTCTGGAACTGCGTGCGCTGGAGCAGGTGCAACAGAGCCTGACGGCACAACAGGAAACGCTTCTTCAGGCCAACATGACGGCAGAGTCAGAGCTCTCTGCCCGCCAAGATCGGCTGCACACGCTGACTGCGGCTCTGGTGAAGCTAGAGAGCCAGCATGCGATCCTCCAGAGTCAGCACGAGCACAGTCTGGCGGCCTTTTTCACCACCACGGCACAGCTCAGCCAAACTCTGAGCCAGCTGGATGAGGTCGAAGATCAGCTCGCTGCCAAGGAGTCGGCTGCGCGAGTCGTGGAGCTTGCCCTAACCGAAGCAGAGACAAGGCTGAAGCGGACGGAGCAAAGGCAGCAAGAGCTGACGCTGCAGATCGAACGTGGTGCGCAAAGGCTGCTAGCCACCCAAGAGCAGCGGGCCAGCGCTGAGGTGCAGCTCACCAGCACGCAGGCCAGGCTGGCCTTGGCGGAGCATCGGCTCGCGGAAGTCCTGCTCCAGCTGGAAGACAATCAAGTGGCGGGCCAAGAGGCCCTGGATCGGCGAAGCGCCTTGCAGGCGGAGATTCGACTCGCTCAGCAGGAGTGGAGCGTGTTGAAAGCAGAACTGCAGGTCATTCAGCCGTGCCAGCAGGAGGCGAAGCGCTGCCTTGAAGAAACCCAGCAGCAGCTTGAGGAACGAAAGGCTGCGCTGACCCAGAAAAAGGCCGAGCACGCGACGCAGGTGGCGGCCTTTGAGGCGCTGTCGGGTCTTTTGCTAGAGCGTGAGGACCGTCTGCTGACCCTGCGCCAGGAGGAACAGGCCGCGCAGCAGAGGCTGCAAGAGCTGGCTCAGGAGCACCGGCGTCTCCAGGACAGCATCGCTGCCCTGTTTGCGGGTGAAAAAGCCGAGCGAGAACGGTATGAAGAGCTGCGGGATCTGACCCAGGCTGCCACGCAGGAATACAGCGCGCAGAAAGATGCTCTGGCCAGCCGCATCGATTGTGCGCGACAAGAGCTGGCCGACACCGAAGCCAAGATGCAGGCACTGCAAAGCTGGGCCGCACGACTCGCGGAGGCAGCGGCACTGTGTGCGGAGCTAGCACCGCATTCGCCCGAGGCAGCTCAGGCCAGGAATGAGATGGAGATCTCACTCGCAGGTTTTCGTCATTGCTTATGCCAGCGCGCAGGTTCCGGCGTGCCCGTGTCTGCGCCTTCCTTGTCCCGCATCGCGCCGGAGACCGTTTCCGCACCCGCCGCACGAGAGGGCTCGGATTCACCCCTGCTCACGACTCGCCTGAATCGCCTGCGCGAGTCCGTGCAGCGGGAGGAAGCCCGCCTGCAACAGCTTCAGCGCGAGCGTGTGCGCCTCGAGGCGCGCCCACGAGCCACCACGCCGCTGCAGGCAGATCCAGCACTAAAGGAGCAGGACCGGAAGCTAGAGGAAAAAATCCGCCTCAACGAAGTGCGGCTGGAACAGCAAGAAGCACGCCTGCGCCGAGGCCAGGAGGACGAAAAGCGCCAGAAGGAAAAGCTGGCCACCCTCGCGCAACAACTTGCCGAGATGCGGGCTGAATTCTGCACAAAACCCGCCCTGGCTCAGGAGTGACACTGGCACCGTGGCTAGTTTTTGCTCCCAAGTCCATTCCACGCCAGGACACCCAGGCCCAGCAGCACGGAGAGGGCGAGCACTAGCCATCTCCAGTTCCTGAAGAACAAATCGCGCTTGCGGCGCATTTCCTTCTCGAACCCTGATTCCCCGAGCTTCGACTGCGCGCCGAGATGTTTGTCCGCATGGTGCAGCCCTTCGAAAAAACCCAGGATGCCATCCACGAGGCCAAGAAAAAATCGAATTAGTGCTTCAAGGAGGTTCATGCGCGTGCCTGATTTTTTTTCTTCTTCATGGGTTGAATCGCCATTGGCATTTTCGGATTTCTTCTAGACAAGAGAGACTTTGCGCCGCCCCTCTTTCCCATGCCACGCCTCCACCATGCTCTGCTTTGCCTCAGTCTGCTGACCCACGCCGCCGCGCAGCAGCCGCAGGACCCTCATCACGCACCGAAACCCACGGAAGCGAAACCGGAAAAACCAGCGGAGACTGCGCCGAAGAAAGACGAAAAAAAGGAAGAGAAGCCGGAGAAAACCTCGACCACGGAACACAGCATCACGCTCAACGGGCAAAAGATCGACTACACCGCCACCGCAGGCACCTTGCCGCTGAAAGATGCTGAGGGGAAGACGACGGCTGAGATCTTTTACATCGCCTACACCCGCAAGGGCCAAGATGATCTCGCGAAGCGCCCGCTCACCTTTTCCTTCAATGGCGGCCCCGGCTCCTCCTCGGTCTGGATGCACCTGGGTCTGCTTGGGCCGAAGCGCGTGAAACTGCGCGATGATGGCTTTGCCGTGCCGCCGCCCTATGAGTTGGTGGAAAACGAGCACAGCCTGCTGGACGAGACGGATCTCGTTTTCATCGACCCCGTCGGCACCGGCTTCAGCCGTGCGGCCAAGCCCGATGAGGCCAAAAACTTTTTCGGCGTGAATGAGGACGCGAAAAGCATCGGTGAGTTCATCCGCCTCTACATCACCCGCCACTCGCGCTGGCCTTCGCCGAAATTCCTCATTGGCGAAAGCTACGGCACGACCCGTGCGGCAGCCTTGAGCGGCGAACTCATGCGCGCGCATCGCATGAATCTGAACGGCATCATGCTGGTCTCCACCGTGCTGAATTTTCAGACGATCTGGGGGGCGGAGGGGAATGACCTTCCGCACGTGCTGTATCTGCCCAGCTACGCCGCCACCGCCTGGTATCACCAAAAGCTGCCCGCCGACCTTCAGAAGCTGCCCTTGCCCGAGGTGCTCGCCTTGGCTGAAACATTCGCCGCTGGCGATTACAACCGCGCCCTGCTCCTGGGCAGCTCCCTGCGCGCTGCTGAGCGCGCCCAAGTGGTGAAGCAAATGGCCCGTTTGACCGGCCTGAGCGCAGCCTTCCTCGATGCCTCCAACCTGCGCGTGCCGCTGCATCGCTTCAATGCGGAGCTGCTGCGGGAGAAGCGACTGGTGACAGGCCGATTCGACAGCCGCTACACCAACTATGTCCGCGATCCCGTGAGTGAAAGTGCGGAGAGCGACCCCAGCGCTGACGCCATCTTCAGCGCCTACGCCTCCACCTTCAATCACTACGTCCGGCACGATCTAAAGTTCGAGGACGACCGCCCCTATCACATCCTCGCCAGCGTGGGGAAATGGAACTGGAATGCAGAAAACGAGTTTGCCGATGTCTCCGAGGTCCTCGCTGCTAGCATGACCTCGAACCCCTACCTCAAGGTCCATGTCTCCAACGGCTACTTTGACATGGCCACGCCCTACTTCGCCAGTCGCTACACCTTCAGCCACCTCCGCGTCCATCCCGACCTCATGAAAAACATCACGCAGGACGACTACACCGCCGGTCACATGATGTACCTCAACCTCCCCGATCTGAAGAAGCAAAAAGCCGACCTCACCCGCTTTCTGCGAGCGGCATGTCAACGCTGAGCCCACTCAGCCCCTCCGCAATCCGCTGTTGGGTGGTTTTTGATTGCGGATGCCGTCCAATTTTGGCTGCACAGGACGAACACCACATTGTCATCACATCCCATTCTCCGTTGTCTATAGGAGGAGAAACCACCCAGCCTTTGGACTGCGCGTCTTAGGCGAGAGCCAGGCACCAACCGTCCGAGCATTCGACCTTGTCCATTGGCACCGATAGCAGCTGGCCACATGCCGCACCTGCAAAGCTGAGCGCGAAGAATGCGTGAGCCTGATAGGGCTCGTGAAGATCCAGTTCTAAATTCGCACGCATTGGGCAGGGTGGGGCCTTCTGCCCAACAAGCCAGATCAACCAACGGCGTGCCACCCATGAGGCCGCCTTCCTGTCTCGAATCTGACCAGCCTTTTGAGATCCTGCTCGACCCAATCCTAACAAACCCTTCTCTCTTCACCGTGCATCTTTTCTGCGAGGTCCTGCAGACTTGTGTTTTTCAGCTCAGGGATGTGTCGTGGGCGCTGCCCTAGCTTTCATGCCCCGCACCCAGCGTAGGCAAGCGCATTCAACGGGCCATTCCGAGCCCTGGTTGAAATCCGCAGCGCTTATGACCTTGGCGGACCTGCCCGCTGCCCCTCAGCCATCACCTGGCATTTTACAAAACATCATGACATCCGAGCTCAAAGATCGGAGCTGAATGACATCCATTCATACCCCATGAGTGCACTATAAACATCTAGGAAATCCAAAATCATCCGAAGCAATTGCGGTGCCTGCGGATGTGCGCGAAAACTAAAATTGGACAAAAAATCTAAAAATAAAATCTTGAGCAACTAAGATAATCTACTGTATCAATCGCTTAATTGCTTCCCAAAAACATGCAGACCTCCGCCACTTCTTCGCGAGCCGCACACGGGGATTGTGTCAGCATGACCAGGGAAAGGGCAAGCTCGGGGGCTTTTGACACGCCCTTGACCTGCAAGAAAAGCACCTTGCCGTGCAGGAGCAGCACCCAGTCCTACAGAGATCGCGGCATTTCCTCCATGCGGTCAAGCCTCTCCAGGTCTTTTTGCGCCGCACGCTGCTGCGATTGCGCCACATGGCGCAGTGATTTTACCTCACCCGATGTGGACCGGGCATTGTGGCGCAGTCATTGCGCCATGCGTCGCGGTCATCGGGAAGCGTGGCGCAGTCATGGCACCATGCGGCGCGGTCATCGGGAAGCGTGGCGCAGTCATGGCGCCATGCGGCGCGGTCATTCCACCAAGCGGCGGAATCAGGGCGGAATGTGTTGCGGGTGGGATGCAAATCATTCATTTCCAATCAAAAAAGCCATTCATCAGCCCATCGCCCCCAATGCACCAGCTCTTCTGGGATGCCCTCAATCCCCACAGCGTGCCCCCAGGCCAGCCCGAGCACTGTTTGCCAAAGCACTATTTGCCAGGCAACTCGACTCTTGTGACTGCCGTTAATAAACTCGGAGGTTCTGTAGGTCGCGTGATGATCATGGATCATGGAGCCAGTTGGGAATATGGCGGTCAAATGTTTGGGAATCATCCTATGAACCCCGAAGAACTTAAATTTATCGCTAAACACATTAAAAGTACACTAGTTCTATGCGGATGCGCGACTGGTGATAAATCCAGTCAATTTAATTCATTAAAACGTATGAGTCAGTCCATACCTGGAATACGTCTTGTTGGTTACAGTGGCCTGGTTTATCATTATGGAAAGAATAAATATGGAGTTCCGCTTGGAAGTAGCACTCGCCCTTCCGCAATGGGCACCTACACGGGAAACTTTCCAGTAAAACCTCAATTTGGCTCTCAGTGGACGCTATTCACCAAATAAACCACTTGTTTATGAATAAAATATTACTATTTATACTTAGCTTAATTCTAGCGCTTATCAGTTGTGGTTCTGAAAAAAATAAACGAGAAAATGAGTTATTTTGCTTAGATGGAGGGATAAATTCTATCAGTTTGTATCAACTAAATGAACTGGTTTCAGTGGCAATAAATGATAAGAACCTGGAACGTCAAATAATCGACACAATCAACTCGGCGAAATATCAAGCATTATCGACTTATAATGACAATAACGTGAGAGGTATGGAGGTTAACTCACTCACCATTGCGTGGCGTAATGGATCAAATCCCAGAATTTTTCAGTTAAGTAAAGATGGGTTTTTAGTGGCTGGTGATGGATCTGCCTTTTTTTCAAATAATGGACCTGAAGTTGCTGTTAAAATCTATGAATTATTAAAAAATAATAAACTTATTAAATCAATAAAACAATCAGATCCTTTCAGGGAAGTGAAATAAACCCACGATCCAACCAATGGCATTGGCTGGGTTCGGACCGGGCACATGAAAGAAAAAGATGCCAGGCAAGAATGGCACTCGGTCAAGGCCGGGCATCGTTGATTTGTGAAGTCATTCTTGGGATGAAAAGGGCCCGTCTCTTCGCCACAAAATTTGCCTTGTGGGTACAACGCCGTGGCCGCTTCGGGGTTCAACTCGCATGGCTCTCTCCACCTGCTTTCTGCCTCACTTTCCCCGCACCCTTTTGGGTCGTGCAAAGACCTCCGCCGCCAGCCGTGTCGTCGGCGAACTGCAAAAGAAAAAGATGCCAAAAGAAAAAGATGCCGGGCAAAAAGTAGATTCGCAATCTCAATGCATTGATGATCAATGCAATAAATCAGTTTTCCGTCTCGGAAGTCTGGCGTGAATGGGTCGTGCCATTCTTGTCTAGTAGTTTTTCATCGTCACCACATGTGCGTGACATGAGGTGGTAGCAGCAACTTTTCAAAGGCCCTTTGCC
>JAIXSY010000060.1 GCA_027484445.1 Verrucomicrobiaceae bacterium | reverse complement strand
GCCTTCACCGCGGTCGCAGGTGCTGATGATGCGTTGACGGAGATCGAGGGAGAGTGCGGCCATATCACCTTATACACCACCCACACGCATATTCCACAAAATTATTTAATATGCTCTAATGGTGACCTACCACCGCTCACTGCATGTCTCAGATCGTTCTGTGAAAAGCGGTCACTGCTTTTTTAAAGCAAACTTTGTTTGCTTAGTGTGAGTGGTGGACGCATCAGATCGCCCGCAGATCTTTTTTTGATGCCAAACCAGCCGATCAAAGGTCGGAAATATGGTGTGAGAATCTGAAGATGAAAGGAGATGTCAAGACGAGTGAAGAGGCTCACTCTTTTACCACCTCCGCCTACTGAGAATCATTTCGCTGAGCCTCAGGCGCTTGACCCCGTCTAGGACGCCAAAGTGATATGCGGTAGCCTAAAGGAAAGTGCATGCGGCTACAGCCTCAGCAGCTTGACCTTCCGAAACTCGATGCCTGCACCGGCATGTCGCCCCTGGAAGCCGATGCGGCCTTTCGTTGGCATCTCGCTCCATGGCTTGCCTTGCAGCCATTTTGGCATCTCGGAGCCGTCGGGATTGAGTTTGCCGTCCTTCCATCGCGTGAGGTCGATCTCGTTCACGGCTTCACCGTTGAGCACGACGATGATTTTTGGCCCCATGGCGGTGATGGTCATGCGATTCCATTCGCCGGCGGGTTTCACGGTGCTCTTCGTCGCAGGTTGGTGGCCGAAGAAGGCACCGCAGCGCCAGTTCGCGGGCTTTTCCTGCCATTGCTTGGCGCGGTCGTCGCAGATTTGGATTTCGATGCTCGCGGGCATCCAGTTCGTTTCGTCGCTGTTGTAGAGGAAGACGCCGCTGTTGGCTCCGGGCTCGAACTTGAACTCGAAATCGAGCACGCAGTCGCTGTGCGTGGCCTTGGTCCAGATGTTTTGATCCTCGGTGGCGGTGAGGAGGCCGTCGCGATAGCTCCAGATGGCTCCGGGGACTTTCATGTTGGTCAAATCGTGCACGAGCAGGTCATTCCACGCGCTGGAGTCGGGATGCGTGCGCAGCGGCAGCGTGAGTTTCACAGCAGCGGCTTTTTCGCTCGCGGTGATGTCCTCCAGGGGCTCGCCTCGGGCGAATTGGCGCACGTTGCGCATGTATTCTGGCGGCACGTCGTGACCGTAGCCGCGCATGATGACGCTTTTGAAATCGACCTTCATGAGCTTGGCCTGACGTTCGAGCAAGGATGTCTTATCGAGCATCAAGTGCCGGAACTCGGAGCCGCCCGTCATCGCATCGTCGGCCACAAGCAGCAGGAAACGACCGTCATTGATCGGCATGGCCGCAGGCATGAGCTGAAAGCCGCCCTCATGCAGCCAGAACGCGTGAAAGTGCTGCGTGATGAACTCATCGCGACCCGCCAGCAGCACGCTGAGCGTGTGCGCGCCATTCGAGTGCCCGCCGATGACGCTGCGCTCCCAATCAATGTTCGGCACCTCGGCGGCGAGCTTTTCCAGCATCATGCGATACGCCGCGCTAACGATGGCGAGGTCTTCCATCATCACGGGCAGCGTCTTACCCTTTGGCTGGTTCTTTTTGAAAAGAGGCACCTGCACCGCGATGAAGTCGTCAGCACCGACGATGTCTCGAGCCATCGCCCCGCCATCCTCCGGTCCACCGCTGCCGCCCTTGATGTAAACGAAGAGCGGATGCTTCGATGCCGCCGAGTAGTTCGACGGCAGGATCGCCCCCAGCCGCGCCACCTTCGTCGTGCCCGAAACCATGCCCGCGAGGGTGTTCGGCAGCTCGGGGAAGTCGAAGCTGAGTGCGGCGTTTGGTTTGAGATCGGCGGCACAGACCGTTGCCGTCATCAACATGCAGAAGCATGTCAGGAGAATGTCTTTTGCGTCTTTGTGCATGGGCTGCTGATTCTTGAGAAGATACCACTAGCCCTACCGAACGACAGGGCTCTTCCAATGGGCTTTGCTTGGCACCTTGAGTTTGCCGGGAAGAAGGATGCGCTGATACAGGCGGAGTGTTGTTTCCCGCTCTGCAACGTCGGCAAGGTCTATCTTGAGGGTTTCAAACTGCACCTCGGTCGCGGTGCCCTCGATGACCTTCTCCAAGACACGCCGGTTGCCAGCATAAACGTTCAACTCCCAAGCCTTGCCGGGATCGGCCGCGACCTGGAGTTCCAACGAAGGCTTGTCGCCGAGTTTCACCTTCCGATGAAGTAGCAGGCCGCGCGCTTCATCGCGCGGGTAGGTGACGAGCGTGTCTCCATCCAATGCGGTGTAGCCGCGGATGCCAGGCATTGCACCGATGCCGTCCCCGCCATATCCAGCCCGCTCCAGTGTCCAATCGGGATTCCACCACTGGGTCAGCTCGGCGAGCTGGAATCGCTGGGCCGGTTGAGTGGCGATGGGTTCGCTGACGATGCTGATCGTGTCTCCGCTGACGTGGCCTCCCTTTGAAACGATGATCTTTTCGCCGATGGCCGCCGTGCGATTAGCGAGAGCACTGATTTTTTCATCCACGGCTGGCGTGAGTTTGACGCTACCGAGTTTTTCTCCGGCGATCCTGTCATTCAACTGCGCCACCAACTCGGCGGGCAGCACTTTCATGCCTTTCATCGCAGCGATGATGGAGATGGCGGTCGCGGCGCTGTTGTCGGTGTCGGAAAAATCAGCGGCGCGGCAGGCCAGATCAATCGTGGACCAGAAGTCGCCCTTCCCGAACCATAAGCATGCTGCGGTTAGGCCTCCATTTGGGACGGCATTGTTCGAGGCCGGATACTCGATGCGCCAGCGATCCTCCACGGCGGCGGTGATCTCCTCGAAGCTCCTTCCCTGTTCCGCCATTTGAATGACACTCTCCACGCATTGGCGGTAGGGTGAAGATGGATCGACCAGCCGCACCGCCTTCCGCAGCACCTCGCGCACATCCGTTTCGCCAAAGCCGAGACTGATGGCCCCGGCATAAACCACAGCGCCATCGAGAGCAGCTGCGTGGCCGTTGATTGCACACAGCTCACGGGCGAGCCTACCCGCTTCATTCGGCATGCCCGGTGCCAGCGCACCGTAGAGATCGGCGCTGAAGACCGGCCCGATGGTCCACCACAGGCGATTGTAGCGGGGGTGCCCCACCTCGCGCCCCAAGAGGCCGCGCTGAAGATTCGCCCGTGCTACCATGCTGGAGCCGTAAGTGCCGCAGGCGTTCTCCAGCCACTGTTCGCCCAGCTGCTCCACGGTCAGACCAAGGCCATATTTCTCGAAAGCACGCACAGCGCACATTTCATAATACCAATCATCATCCACGAAGGCGGATGTGTAGTTCTTCGGGAACGCCCGGACCGGCTCGACTGCCGCCACATGATGCTCAAACGGCAGCGTCAGCAGCACCGCGATGAGCTGGGCATGCCAGATGGCGTTGACGCGATCTTCGTAGTCAGCACGCGTGAGCTTGACCGGCTCCGCTGCGAGCGATGAGAAGCAGGTCACGAGGATCAGTGCGATGATGGGCAGGGATTTGTTTGTCATGAACAGTAGAGTTTTTTGGCGGGCGGTGTCCTCGGCCTATGCATGCAGTCCTCCCAATCACGCTTTTCAATACCCCTCAGGCAGTGCGGTGCCGAAGAAGGGATAGTCGTTCTCTGGCACAAACTCCGGTTCGGACTTCGGTGCGTGGCAGGTTCGGCTTGCATGAGCAAGGAAGCATCAGGATTGTGAAAGTAGCTCGGAGGTAGCGCATCGTGGATGATAGAAAGGGTTCAGGCTTTTTCTTTCGCACGCTGCTTGGCGATGAAATCCGTGCCGCAGGCGAGCTTGGCAGCGAGGGGTGAGTCGGATTCGATCACGCGCCAAAACGGAGTGAGCTTTTCAAGCGACTCGCCTGCTAGGTAGCGCTCCCAGGCTGCTTCGGCGACAATGCGCAGAAAGATGCCGGTCGTCACCGGACAGGTGTGCTCGGCCTTGTGGCGGTCGGCGAGTTCCTCACGCATGGCCTTAACGGTGACGGTGTGGCCCCGTGCAATGCCTTGCACATAGGCGTCAATCATCTCTGGTGATGCGATGAGCATGAGGGAACCCTCCGGCATTCCCGCAAAAGATTTGTCGAGTCGTTTGACCTCCGGTGCCTTGCTGCAACGGAGCTTCTCATTCCAGGTGGGTTTGGATTTGGGCATAGTTTTCGATCAAGGATCAGCTTTGGAAGGCACACGCCTTACCGTGTAGGCAAGGCGTGGGTTGAGCACGGGCTGCTTTTGCTGGGAACGGAGCTTCGAGAGGTCGAAGTCATAAACGTAGTCGCGCTTGAGTTCGGGCAGTTCGACTTCAGCGGTGAGTGCGTCTGTGCTGAGGGTGATGCACGTGGGCTTGAGCTTCGCAGGATCGACCTGCGGCGAGCCGTAGGCGGCGTGGTAGTGAAAGGTGTAGCGCTCGATAGCCCACAGGCCGGGATCAGTGGCGCTGGCGTCCAGAGGCTCGGTGAAGCGAAGTTGGAATCCTTTCGGCGTGATGTGGATGTCGAGCGGATCAAAGGGAAAGTCGCCGGTGGGCTTCAGAGTGCCAAGACCTTCGCCACCGGGCCAGGCGAGATGAGTGCGACCGATGAACAGCGTGTCTCCCACGAAGACGAGGCGATGCAGGCCGCGCTTGAGCGATTCGGACTTCACGAGGTTCACGCAGGCTCCCTGCCAGAGGCCATCGACCTCTTCGAGCAACAGGCGGATGAGCACGGGCGCGTTCATTTCACCGACGAGAAGCTGGCCGCCAAAGGGGCCCCACGCGGCGGTCTTCGGGATGACGACGGGTTGCGTGGGCGAGTTCGCATACAGATTCTCCGGCAGCCAGATGGCCGCAGGGGTGCGCAGAGCATCGAGCTTCTCCCGCGACAGCGTGAGCGGGTCCGAGCCATCCCAATCGCGACGCCACACGAGGCTCGCGGGATGGCCGTGGAAGCCATCGCGCTTCACCACATGCACTTCATTTGCACCGCGCCAGTCGCCTTGATTGTCGGTGATGATGAGTTTGCCATCGGCATCAAAGCCCACGCCATCAGGCGAACGGAAGCCGCTGGCAAAGGGCGTGGCCTCACCCGTCGCAGGATCGATCTGCATCGTCCAGCCGCGCCAGGCCACGCGTGAATACATGCGGCCCGCCTTCGCCTTCACGTTCGCCCAGTCGGAGTAAAACTTCTCGCGAGGCACGCCGATGTCGCTCCATGGCCCGCGAATCTCCTCCTGAATGCTATCGCCATTCGAAGCGAGATTCAGCGTGACGTAGAGCTTGCCATCTGGGCCGAGCGCGGGGCCGAAGGCGAACTCGTGGTAGTTGCCCGTGAGCCCGAAGCCCGCCCACAGCGTCGCATAGTCATCGGCGATGCCATCCGCATCGGTGTCGCGCAGACGCGTCAGCTCAGCACGTTGCATCACGAGCAGCGATCCATCTTTCTCCGCTACGAGACCGAGCGGCTGATGCAAGCCTTCCGCAAAGGTCTGCCAGCTTTGCTTCACAGGATCAAACAGCGCGACCTGCCCATGATGAAAGCACGCGGCCACACGGCCATCCGGCATCACGGCCAGCCCACCGACCTGCGCCTCGATGCCTGGCGGTGCCATCACCGGCTCCACGCGATAATGACGCGCCACATCGACCTCCGCCGCCGCAGCGGTCAGGCAGCTCAGCATCACGAACAGCAGCAGCCGATCACTTTTCATCGGTGGTGGAAAGGGTGAGGGTGAACTCTGCGGCCTGCTCAGGCGTCAGTCGCAGATGATCGTGCGATGCCTCACCTGCTGAGGCCAACCAGCGAATGCCTTTGGCCACCGGCATCGGCACCCAAACTGTCGTGGTCGCACCCGTGAGGCGATAGCGAAGGCTCAAACCGCGTCCGGTGCTGCTCGCGGTGATCTTTTCACGCACCTCGATGGCACCCGCTCGATAGCGAAACTCAGGAATGCCATCCTCGAGCTGATAACCCAAGAAGCTGACTGCAGGCGGCTCCGCATGCACCGCGCCCACTCGCAGCGCTGGCACCTCGGCGGAGGCTTTCCACCAAGGCTCCGCTGGCAGGCGAGCCACCGCGCTGCCATTGCCACGCCAGTGCTCGCTCGCATCGACGAAGCCACCGCTCCACGCGTAACGCAGGCGGCACGTTCCCGCATCCCAGCAGAAGTTTTGCTCGCCCGGCAAAGCGACCGCGATGGAGGCAGGACCCGAGTCCGGCATAAACACACGCTGCACAAAAGGCCTCCGCCCACCGCCGGGGATGAGGCCCTGCGTGAGCATCGAGGGCAGATGCGGGTCCTCATGCAGCGGCGGCATCGGCACGCCGGAATACATCGCGCCATACATCACCAGGCCGTGACCGGGAAAGGTGCACACATATGGATACACGGCCGGCTGCTTGGGCATCGTAAACGTCAGCCGCTGGGTCTTGTCCGGTGCCAGCAGATCGCTGTGCGCCAAGATCGCAGGCAGATCCGGCACGAACTGCCTTTTCGGTCCCGCCTCCCCCATCTCCAAGGCGACCTTCACCACCTCGTTCCGCGTCTCCGGCCGCACGAGCACGAAGTTGTGCATCTGATGCGTCGAGTCGGCATTCTCGAGCTGGATCGTGACTTCATCACCCGGATTCACCTTCAGCCTGGGCGGATCAAACCTCAGTCCATCCCGCATCGCGACGCGCATTGTCATGACTTTGCCCTTCGGCATTGGCTTGTCTGCCGCGTGCGCGGAACCACAGGCAGCGATGATGATCGCTACGATGAAAGACTTTTTGAGCAATTGTAACCTCATTCGAGCGGGTAAATGATTCAAAGTGGCTGCGGCTTGAACCGCATTGAATGACCCTGATTCGGCTAAAGCCAAAGCCACTTTCACTTCAGCGTCACCGTTGGCTTGCCGCCGTTCGTGGCGTGCTTGGGCTGGAGTGTGGCGGTTTTGCCGTCGTGTTCGACGGTGATGTCATACCAGCCGTAGTAGGCGCTGAGCGGGGCCTCGCCTTTCGCGTCGGTGACAAGGTCGGCGGTGGTCCACCACTTCGTTTTGACGAGGTCACGCCACACCTTCACCGCCGGGCGCTCGGTCCAGTCGGCTTTGAACATGGCGGCGGTGGGTTTCCAGTGGCGGGTCTCCCAGAAGCCCCAGATGACGAAGCCGGTCATCTGCGGATGACTAAAGGCCATCGTGAGCATGTCGCGCAGATGATCGGCATGCAGTTGGTCGTCGAGCGTTTGTAGATCGTATTCGGTGACGGTGAGATGTTTCACCAGAGCGCCGAAGTTCTGCCAGTTGTCCCACTCGTGCGTGATGTCGGGGATGGCGTAGTCGCTGAAGTGGCTCTGGAAGCCGCAGCCGTCCGGCGTGACGCCTTTTTCAATCATGTGCTTGATGTGCTTCTCAAAGCCCACGGTGCGATCGGGATTGAAGGTGTCCTCATTCACAAAGAGCAGCTTGTCCGTCATCGCGTCCATCTTGCGATAGATCTCGGGGTAGAAGTCCTTGCCGATGATGTTGTAGAGCGCATCGGCCTCCACAAACGGCACCGGATGGTTCAGCGCGTCCCATTCATCGACATACGGAGCACAGAATGGCAGCACAAAGCGGAAGTGGCGGTCATAGCAGTCGAGCAGGCCGACGACACCGCCCTTGTCGAGCGCGGTGCGTGCCCACGGCTCGACATAACCCCACACGAGGTAATGCCCCCGCGTACTCATCTTGCAATCCTGCGCCCACTGCAGCATCCACTGCACCGCAGCACCGGTGCGACGGCGGCCCGCATCTTCCCAAGGTTTCGCGGGATCGCTGGCGGCGTCGATGTTGCCCACGCGCAGGCCGTTCTCCGGCACGATGCGGCTGAAAAGCTCGTCCACCGTGTCGCGATAGCGAATCTGATCCCCAGCGGGCAGGTTCGTGCCGAGACCGGAGATCAGCAGCGGGTCCACCGACGAGCCAAAGCCAAACAAATGCCGCTTCATCGCCACTTTCACCTTTGCACCTACGATGGGTTGGCCCGCTGCATCGACGACGCAGATCGTGAGCCTGCCCTGACGCAGTTTCGCGATGCGTTCCTCGGCTTCCTTGCGCCACGGCGCATCCAGTTCACGACCGCCATAGGTCACCTTCATGCGCGGTGCTTTGAAGACATCGAACTCGGCGGGGAACGTGTAGATCTGAAAATCCGCCACCTCGATGCTCTGCTTCGTTTCGCCCGCGTTCAGCTTCGCCAGGCCCGCGCCCGCCGGCACCGGATGCGCGGCGGTGAAGCTGAAGAAGCTTGTGTCCCATTCCTTGCCGATCACCCACCCCTTCCACAGCGGCGTGTTCTTGTAGTCCTGCGTGTTCTGCACGGCGAACGTGATGCGCCCCTTGCCGTCCTCCTTGTCGGTGGAAATCGTCCGCGCCTTGATCACCGCGAGACAAACCGTGCCCTCCGCCAGCGCTCCTTCAAAGCGACGGCTCACCGACAGATTGTAGCTCTGCGCCAGCTTCCCCGGCGAATCGAGCCGCCAGCCCTTCACCGTCTGCGTGATGGTTCCTTCTTCAGGCTTCGGCTTTGTCGGCACCAGCGGCACATCCGGCAGCAAGGCCTTCGCCTCCGGCGGCAAAACGGGTTCTTCCGCGTAAAGCGCGGCGAGTGAGAAAAGAGCGATGAAGAGCTGTTTGAGCATGGCGTGAGAATGATCGAAGAATGAAAAAACGGGGCGGCAAAGGCTGTGCGAAATGCGTCGGAAGAGTTTGAAGCCTCTCAGGCTATCTCTTCCACGTGCAGAGGTATGGTGATGATCCGCCAAATTTTGTGAGAATGCTGCCATCGGCCCTCAAGACGGAGATCCGCAGATTCAGTTCACCACAGAAGGCATCTGAATGCATCAAGATCGGTGGTGAGCACACTCTGTTAGAAACCGCAGTCTGGGGACTTCATGGCTCCTGCCGCTGAAGTTCCAGACTGAGGTCATAGCCGCCATCTTCGCCAACAGGATCAGCCTGGAGGCTAAGCGACAGCATGGACTCGTTCGAGTTGCCGATGGAGATCATGGCGCGTTGCCCGGGCTGGCTGATCAAAGTGGGCGTCGTGAGCATGTCCACTCCGCGAGTGCTTTGAAGGGCGCTTTGCAGCCCACGCAACCGCTCGGGGGCGATGGCGCTGTAGTTTTCGAAGTCGAAGAGATCGGGAAACAGGTCCTTCGCATCCGCGTCCGACACGGCTTCATCGGACAAGTGCAGCAGCTTGGTTCTCATCTCCACATACCCTTGGGGCGTCGTTTCCGGCGTCACGATGGCCATGCCGTTCATGCCGGGAGCAATCTCCCAATAGCCCAACACGGCCGATTCACCCGGCTTGAGGCCGATTTTGCCCTTGGAGGTGATTTGTAGCGGCTTTCGAGCTGCGGGTGGCTTTTCAGTTTTGGCCGGAGTTGGTGCCGATAGGCTTGTTTGGGGCACTGTCGCGACTTTGGCCGCAGAGACCGGCTCTTTCGGCTGAAAGGCTGTCCGCATGAGCCACAACGCGATGAGGCAGATGACGATGCAGATAGGGACGATGGAGCGGCGCATGGGTTTTAAAAAGTGGCTGCGGCTTTAGCCGCATTCAATGACCCTGATTCGGCTAAAGCCGAAGCCACTTGGTTTATAGCCCCTCAGGGACAATGGCTGTGTTTTCGTAGAGGATCACACCGCCGCGTTTCACGATCTCGCGTTGCACAGACTTCACATCCACGGCACGAACGGTCGTGCCGCTTCTTTGCGCTTTCATCGCGGCGATGCCGCAGGCTTCTCCGAGCGCCATGAAGACGGGTTCCATGCGCAGCGTTTGGTAGCCGACATGGCTGGCGCTGCACGCGACGGGCACCAGCAGACCCTCCACACACTTCGGCACCAGGATGCGATACGGGAGCTGGAAAGGATCGTGGGAGATGAAGAAGTAGCCGGGGCGCAGCAGCGGATAGGCGGGGTCGTATTTGCGCACGGCATGGGAGTCGAACTCAAACTCGGTGACGGCGATGCCATCGGCGAAACGGGCGGGCAAACCGGTCTCGAAGACGGGTCTGGCGTCGTTTTGCGTCAGCGTGTATTCGCCCCAGATTCGGCGCCCCTGGCGGACATAGATGTGGTGCGGACGGTGGCGATGATCGGTGAACTCATCTTTCGGGAAGCCCCACTGACTCGCTTCGTCGCGGATGGCTTGGGGCACAGCGGGATCGTTTTGCAGCAGCCACACGAGGCCTTCGTTGTGGCTCCAGTAGCGGGCGAAGATGCGCTCGCGCTCGGCGGGGCCGGCCTCGGGCCAGCGCCAGTTTTCCTCGGCCAGATCGAGCGACTCGGCAGGAACGCCGGTGTCGTGATGCGGATGGTCGCTGTTCACCTCGAACTTCCCATTCGGCATCTCGTAAAGCTGGATGACTTGATTGAAGCGCGTGATCTTGCCCTCGCCGATTTGCGCCAGCACGTGCCGGTAGTCGTCGCGATGGAAAGCGGCAGGTTTCTCGACGGGCACAGCGTTCGCCTTGTCCTTCGTGAGGTGAAAGCGGAAGCAAAACGCCTGAATGCCATCATCCGCCTCGCCGGTGGAGCCGGGCAGCGGGTTGTAGTCTTTGAAGCGCACGTAGATGTGCCCCGCATGAGGTTCGCCAAAAGTGGCACGGCTCTCGCGCCCGACGCGATACGGCACGCCCGCGAGCGCCGCGAGGTCGCCCTCGTAAGTGCAGTCGATGAAGGTCGCGGCGCGAAACTCGGTCTTCGTGCCCGGCTTGCTCAAATCCTCCGCCGTGATGCTGACGAGCTTCACCGTGGGTCCGAAATCCTTCGGCGCGGCTCCGTCGATGCGCTTGCCGGGAGTCGCGACCTTTTCCACGCCATCGCTGCCCACGACGCTCGCTGAGACCACGCGATGTCGCTGGAGGAGCGTGATGTTTTTCTCCGCTGCGAGCATGTCGCGGAAGGTTTTCTCGGCGATGTGCGCCTCAAACATATTGCCACCTTTGCACACCTTCACCTGCTTCGAGTCCGCGCCGTAAGTCGTGGTGTAGTGCTCGAGGATGCGGCGCTTGAACTCGTTGTAGAGCCCGCCCACCGCGCCGTGCTTGCGGATGTCGGTGTTCGTCAATCCACCCGCGACGATGCCGCCCACGTGCGCGGATTCTTCAAGCACAATGACCTTCGCACCGCTCTTCGCCGCTGCCACCGCCGCCGCGACTCCGGCGGGATTGGCCGTGACGACAACGACATCGGCTTGCTCGGCAGCAAGCGCTGTGGTCAGAGTGAGGAGAAGGGCGAGAATGGTTTTCATGGGAGGTAAAGTGGTTGCGGCTTTAGCCGCATCAGGGAGCCAATGATTCGGCTAAAGCCGAAGCCACTTTCACTGGCTCAGGCTCGTAGCCGAAGAAGGGGTAGTCATTCTCGGGAACAAAGGCGGCTTCAGCTTGAGCTGAAGATTCAGGCGCTGACTGCACCATGACTGGCACAGCCACGGCGGCAGCGACGGTGCCTTTGAGGGCGCTGAGGAGAGCCTCGCGACGGGTGAGGGTATTGGATTCGGTGTTCATGGGATGGGAAGTGTGGTTCAGCCCGCTGGGCTGATCAGATGAGTCCAGAGGACTCAACCACATTGGAATCAGGCTTCGCTAAAGGGGCCGCCATTCTGCTTCGCGAGCGCCTCACGCACTTTCACGCCGTCGACGGTGCCGACTTCGCTTTTTGCCTTCATCGCGAGCGCGGCGGCAGTGCCCGCAGCCTCGCCGAGGGCCATGGCGGTGGCGGTGACGCGGCTGGAGGCGCTCGCCTCGCTGCTCGCGCTGTGACAACGACCGGCGACGAGGAGGTTGCTCACTTTTTGCGGCACCAGCGTGCGATAACTGATGTCGTAGGGCTTCGGTTGGAAGCCGGAGCCGGTGAAGGGTTTATCGACCGAGACCTCCGGCGGATGGATGTCGAGAAACCAGCAGCCCGTGGCGACGGCGTCGTCATGGCGCGTGGTCTTTTGCAGGTCTTCGAGCGTCAGCACGTTCAGCCCGACGATGCGGCGCGTGTCGCGCACGCCGATGTAGGGACCACTCATGATGTAATAGCTGTTTTCAAAGCCGGGCACCTTGGCCTTCCATTCGTTGAAGATGGTCCAGGCATCTTTGCGGCCCTGAATCTCCGCGCGGGTGAAATCGGCGGCATTGGTCGCATCAGCGGGCACGCGGGTGGCGTGGACGTAGCACTCGTCCTTCGCGAAGGCGAAGATGAGACCGGGACCGTAGAAGTTCGGCAGGCGGCCCTCTTTGTGTGCCTCGATGAGAACTTTCTTTGCGGCGGGCCTGGTCTCCGGCGTCGGCACGACGTTGCCGATGCGGAAATGCAGCGTCAGCGGCATCAGCGGCTTCGACGAGATCGTCGGGCAGCCCGCCCAGTGAGCGATGTCGCCATCGCCGGTGCAGTCGATGACCTGTTTCGCCTCCACGCGAGTAAGCCCATCTTTGTTCGCGATGATCACCGCCGCCACGCGACCTTCCTTCACCTCCACATCGCAGGCGACGCTGTGATAGAGCACGCTGAGCTTGTCCTTGTGCTGGAGGATGAGGTCATCGGTGAGCACCTTGAAGTGCTCCACATTCGGAATCCACATGCTGCCCCAATACTTTGTCACCAACTCCGGCGGCAGATCGTCGATCGACTTCGCCCCCGGCTTCGCGATGCCCAGCCGCTGCAGCAGCTCCAGCGCGATGCCTTTCACGACAAAGCGCCCGCTCGGCTTGTCGATCAAGCCGTCAAAGTAAGGCAGTCCGACCGTGGTGATGATGCCTCCGGAAAAGCCCGCTCGCTCGATGAGCAGCGTTTGTGCTCCATTTCGAGCCGAAGAAAGCGCCGCAGCGATGCCCGCGCAGCCGCCGCCGCAGACGAGGACTTCAGTTTGGAGGGTTTTCATGGTGCCCGATGATAACGAACAGGCCCCAATTCACGCCACGACAAAGACTGTGCGAAATGCGACGAAGCGTCTTATCCTGGAATTGTGCTGGTATCTTTAGGAGGGTTTCTTCCCAAGAAAGGATGTTGCTCCAAATCGAAAACTTGACCACTGATGGGGCCGCTTTCCTCGGAAAGAAGCCAAGCTGCACAAGACGCAATTTCTTCAGGCCAAAGGATTCGCCCTGCAGGGGCATAAACCTTGGGCAGATCTGCATACCAGTCTTCTTTCAATCCATGCTCGCGTTTACGTTTCGCCTCATTTTCCGTCAGAACCCAACCCGGATTGATCTGATTCACGCGCACTCCATTTTCTCGCATCAATGTATCCCCCAGATTTCGAGTCAGCGTCATTAGCGCACCTTTTGAAACACTGTAAGGCATCAAATTGGGTTCTCCACTCCAAGCGTTCACACTACCGATATTCACCACACTCCCTCGTGTAGCGGCTAGATAAGGCAAAGCCGAGCGGATCAAAAGATAGGGCACCACGCAGTTAATCTCCAACATGCGGCGAAACCAAGCCGCGTCAGTGGTATGAATGTTTCCCTGCCCGACTTGGGCTGCATTGTTCACGATGGCATCAAGTTTACCAAAGTGACTGATGGCTTTTTGGATGAGATTTTCGGCCACATTTTCCTCAGCCAAATCTTGAAGAATAAGCATGGCCTGATCGGTCTCGAATTCTGCTAAAGTTTCGGCACCAAGATCCGCTTCGAGGCCATGCAAAACCACACGCGCTCCTTCGGCAACGCAGCGTTTGGCAATGGCTTTGCCGATGCCGGTGACGCTACCCGTAACCAATACCACTTTGTTTTTGAGACGATTCATAGAAGTCAATTCTAGCGGTCTCAGAACACCTTGCACCACGACAAAAGCTAAAAGAAATGCGTCATCTAGCTAACACGAAGCTGTTTGTTAAAACATCAGTCATTCCCTTTGCCATTTTACCTCTTGGGTATTTCCAGCACCTGTTTGTCCATGATAAGGCGTTCGCGCAGCTTCGGGTAGTCCACGTTTTGCGCGGAGGTGCCGGCATCGAGTGCCATCACGGCGGCGGTGGCGGCGGATTGGGCGGCGGCCATGAAGGTGAACTCGATGCGATACGCGCCGTAGGCCACGTAGCTCGATGAGGGGCAGGTGGGGCTGAGGAGATTGGTGCATTCGGAGGCCTTGGGCACAAGGCAGGGATACGGGATGCCGCAGGGGATCCAGTCGGGCTCTTTGGAGACATTGAAGACCGCGCCTTCATTCCACACGCGGCCGTCCTTCACGAGGCAGCGGGCGCTGTGGAAGTCCGGCGGCCACCAGATCATGCCGACGCTGTCGTTCACGGGCTCGGGGTTCGCTTTGCGCAGATGCGCCTCGGTCAAAACGAAGTCGCCGACCATGCGGCGGCCGTTGCGGACATAAAAAGCACGCGGCCAACCGCCGTTGTCGGTGAACTCATCTTGGCAAAGGCCCCACGCGGCCCAGGCCTCGCGCTGCTTTGCGGGCACGGCGTCGTCATGCGCCATGAACCAATAGAGGCCCTGCATGTAATCGCGGCTCTCACGCAGCATCGTTTCACGCTCGGCGTAGCTGGCGATGGGGTAGCGATGGTTCCAGCCGGTGAAATTCGAGGCCAGCGAGTGCCAGGTGCCAGGATCGGTCTTGCCATTCGGCACGGCGGCATGCGGCGCGGAGATGACGCCGCCTGCGCCGAGGTAGCGACGCTGCATCTCGTAGTGCGCCGCGTCGTAATTCGCGGGTTTTTCGATGGGGATCCGGTTCTTCGCGTCCTTTGTGAGGCAGAGGCGGAAGCAGTAGCCCTGGATGCTGTCGTGCGCCGCGCCGTGCTCGCCGAGCGGCGTGTCTTGCACGCCAAAGATCAGGCCACTCTTCGGATCGCCGGGCGTGACATACGGGTCGATGGGCTTGTCGTGCTGCTTGTGCGTGGTGTCGGTGCGGATGCCGTTGTTGGTCTCGCCATACTTCGCATTGCCCTCGCGCCCCACGGCAAAGCTCAGTCCCGCGAACGCCAGCAGATCGCCCTCATAGGTCGCGTCGATGAAGATCTTCGCTTTCACCTCGGCCCCATTGTCAAAATGCAGCGCGGTGATGCGTGTGCCGTCCTTCGTCACGCCATTTGTTTCCTTCAAACGATGCCCGCGCAGCACGGTGATGCCCGCTTCCTTCACCCACGCCTCCCAAACCGCCTCCGCCACATGCGGCTCGAATCGCCACAGCGACGTGTTCTTGCCCTTCGTCGCCAGCATCGCCTCAAACGCCTCCGACCGTCCATACTGAGCACTCACGCGCCGATAAAACTCCAGCGCCAGCCCACCCACCGCCGGGCTGTTTTGAAACGGCTGGTTGTCGATGTCCGTGCCGCCCAGCCCCTCCACACTCATGCCGCCGAGATGCCGCCCCGCCTCCACCAGCACCACCCTCTTCCCCATCTTCGCCCCCTGCACCGCCGCGATCACGCCCGCGCTCGTGCCGCCGTAGATGCAGAGATCGGTTTCGAGCGGAGCGGCGGAGGCGGTGAGTGCCAAAGCGATGGTGAGGAGCAGGGAGAGAAGCTTCATGGACGAGCTGAAGAGGCGTTTGGAGGGTGGTTTTGGACTCAAACTACTTCAAAGCCTTCATCGCCTTCTTGCCCAAGTCATCCACGAGATCGGCCAGATAGCTCCAATACGCTTCTTTCTCGACCGTATCGCGGATCGTGACAGCAGGAAGAAAGCGACGCATTTCCTTCATGAAATCCTCGCGCATCATGGGCTGTGTTCGCAGGGCAGCACTTCGCTCCGTGAGCAAGGTCACGAACTCCGCCTCCTCATGCTGGTGATCGCGGATTTTGAGCGGGATGAGCTGGGTCGGAAGCTCAATGCCCTGCTGGGTGAGCCAGGCGATGTCCCACAGGTCGCGGTTCTTGATCCGGTTCTCGCGGAAGGCGAGCGCGATGACCTTGTCGGCCAGGATCTCCTCGCGGCTCTGCGCTTGCAGAATGAGGCCCGAGGTGCCGAGGTCGATACCGTAGAGATTGCGCAGCATCATCGGGCGCGGGTCGTGGCTGGTGATGGCGCAGATGTCGAGGTGGATGCGCTGTGCGGGCAGATGCTTCTGACCGGGCCGTGTCTCGATGGTGAGCTTCCAGGTGGAAACCTTGCCACCGACTTTGACCGGCTCGCTGACGTTCACGGGCAGGCCGTAGCGTGTTTGCAGCCGCTCGGTCAGCAGACGAGCGAGTTCGGCCAAGTCACTGCGCTTGAAGTCTGTCCCGCCAGTGAAATCGAGGTCTTCACTGAGCAACACCGACCCGTAGCAGGCCCTCAGGCACGTCCCACCGATGAAAGTCAGGCCGGAGAGCAATCCGGCCTCGCTCATCTCGCGCAAGATGTCGTGATGCAGCAGTTCCTTCTCCACCACAGGCCGCAGCGAGGTCAGCTCCGCACGCGACCGCAGCGCTTCATTCACGAGTTGGTCAAACAAGCTCACGCACCACCTCCTCATCCACGAGTTCCATGCTGCGGCGTGTCGCCTTCATATCCCGCAGTGCCTGCCTCACCGACGCCCGCCAAAGATGCCGCTCCGGGTCATAGGTCAGCTCGTCGCTCACGTCATCCGGGCGCTGCGCCGTGTGCACAAACTCGATGTGCCCATAGTCCCCGCAATCCACCACATGACTGCGACCGGAGGTCATGACGCTGATCCAGTTCATCGGCACCTGCGAGATCACGCCCGCATCACTCAGCACCGTCTCCAGGCTCATGTAATTGAACTCCCCCGCTCTCAGCCGAGCCGCCGCATGAAAAAGCACACTCCCCGCCGGATAGTCCGGCACCGGATAAAGGTAAATCCCCCGGCAAACCCGCTTCAGCAGCCCCGCCTTTGTCGCCCGCGACAGCAACACCGCCAACTGCCCACAACCCGGCACCGCCGCCGCCAGATCCGAAGGCGCAAAGACACAATGCTCCCGGTCCGCCAGCGTGCGGAGAGATTGATCGAGTTGCCGGAGCGGCTGCATAGCGTGACTCTACAAAAGATTGCAAAAAGTGCAATGTTTTGTGCCGTCAAAGCTCAGCGAGCCGCCTTCTCAACACCTGCACGGATCTCGACAGTCGCTGCTGCTCCAGGGTTTCCAGATACTCCTCGGCGAACTTGGGTGGGTTCCTGAGACTGGCGCGATGCTGGCGCATGAGCTTCACCACGGCGTCTTCATCTGTGGAGAGCAACTGCATGAGCAGGTCATCAGGCGTCCAGCGTTCGATGCCCAGTGCTGCCAGCGTCGCATGCGGGAAGTCGCTGAGATTCCAGGTCACAATGGCATCCGCCTCAGCTTCGATGGCGGCAGCCAGCACATGCCGGTCGTTCTCGTCAGGCAGGGACAGGCCTTCGATCCGCCACTCATAGCCGTTCACCAGACAGTCACCCGCGTGCAGATCCATCAGTTGGCGCGTCCGCTCCAGTTGTTGGAGGCTCAAATCAGGCCGTTCACGCAGCACCGCTGTCATCCATTCCTCGTGAATCTTCTCCGACCACTTCGCCTGGATCAGTTCATGCACTGCCAACCGCATCAACAGATCCCGCAACGCCGCTGGGTAGAGGACGCAGGCATCAAGCAGGACGATGGGCGGGCTGGAATCAATACCCCATTTTAAGCCTCTGCCCCTCAGCGGCAAGCTCGTCGAGCACCGCCAGCCGCGCTTCCTTCTCGCGCTGCTTGTAGGCCAGCACATCCGCCGTCAGCGCCCGCCGATGCGTGCCCACCCGGCGGCTCGGAATCGCTCCCTCATCGAAAAGCTTTGCCGCATACGGACGCGACACCTTCAGAATCTCCGCCGCCTCTTGGGGCGAGACTTCCTCCTCCACCGGCATCATCGCCACCGCCTTGCCCTCGGCCAGCCGTGCCACCGCCGCGATCATCATCCGCATCACGCCCACCGGCACTGCGACCTCTTTGCCGTCGATCTGCACCGCCACCGACTCCTTCCGCCCAAACTTCATCCCGCCCATCTGGCGCTGCGATTCCTTCGCGACGATCACATCGCGTTCCGTGGGGACAAGAGCTTCAGAGAGTGCAGGCATGGCGGTTTTCCTTCTGAGCAAAGGCTGCCACACATCCGCATTGGACGCAATATCTGAAATAAGTGAAACGACGGCGAAGGATGGGGGAGAAGCACGCATGGCGTCTGAATGAGCAGGCCTTCGGTCGCCCAGCCACTCCCTATCTGCCTACTCGCCCGCCAATTTCAACGCTTCGGCGCGAAGGGCATCGCTGATGCGGAAGTGATTGGCATCCAGAGCGTCGAGCAGCGGACGCACGGCAGCAATGACACCTTCCTGCTTCGCTTTGATCAGCAGGCCCACCGTGCCCGTGACGGGAACTCCGAGGCGCTGAGCCACTTCGCGTGCCTTGCGGTCATTCAGGATGATGCGCAGTCCCTTTTCATAGGCCAGCACGATGGCTTCTGACTCTCCAGGATCGACCAGCAACCGCAGCGCGGCCACCATGCCCACATCGCTAGGCGGTTGCACGTTCATCAAGGCTGACTGCGAACCAAATTCGAGGTTGACCGCAGGAGGAGCAAAAATGGGATCGAGCAGCGCAGGCAGCAGGTCCAGACGCCCGATGCGCTCCAGCCCGATCAAGCAGGCACTATCCACGACGGCGGCGATCTTTACCCTGCGACTTCGTTGGCAAGCTCACTGGCAGGATAGTCCACCACCGGGATGCCATATTGGCCCAGCACGTCGATAAAGGCCCGCTTCGAGTAGCCCGCCAACTCCGCCGCCTGCCCCAGCGACAAGCGCCCGAGTTCAAAGAACTTCAGCGCCATCATCAAGCGCCCCTCCACCACACTCACAAAGGGCGGAAGGGTGGTCATGTCGAGTTGGGATGCGGCTGTCATCAGTGGAGAATGCCTTCACGCTTCATGGAAGGCAAGTTGGCTTGTCGAAGGGCAGTCTGATCCTTTGAATTGAGCTTCTGGGGGTGTGCCAAATTGAGTTAGGCAGAAGAATGAGATTCGAGTTATTATTTTGCTCCCATTCTCTTGCCTGTTTCTCGTTCATCTGACTCGTAATCAATAGCCCATTTTAAGCCGCTGCTCCTTGCTTTCCTTGGGATCGCTCGCAGGCTTGTGATGAACCGATCAGCCTTTAGCCTCTGCGCCACGATTTATGGTTCCGATAAAGATTAAACGACTCACGTTTTCCGAGATTCTGGGGCTCCTCGTTGCGGGGGTGGGGATGCTGCTTTCCTCGTGCGCGGAGCTTGGTTCCCGCAAACATTTTCAGGTTCCGGATCAGCTCCCTCTGCTTCAAATCGTTGTGCCGCTGGACTCAAGTTTTCAAACGAAGACGGCACCTTCCGGCGCGTCTCAATCGGCTCAACTTCTGATGGGACTCATGGTCCCCGTCACAGAGGATGGCTACTGCCTGACGGCGGCACACAACCTGGGAAAGGGCGACGCCATGAAGCTGTTCGAATCCCAAATCGGCCAGCACCAATATGGCAGCAGTTACACGCTCGTGGATGCGAAAGAGAACAACAGACCGCCATTCCTTCGAATGAAACGGGGCAGCAATTGGATCGTCACAGCAGACAAAAAGGGCAATCTGGCGTCCCATCGATTCGTGTCCAGTGAAGGCGGGAGCCGCCGGGTCAAAATGATGCTGCCTGAGTTGGATCCGAGCCAATTTCAGGTTTTCAAGAGCCATGCCGACCAACGTGATGCGGTGCTCTGCGTTCGGTTGCGTGAGATCAAGGTCTGGCCTGAGGACGATCTGGCGTTGGTGAAAGTCCCGTTTGCCACGCCTTCGCACTTTCCTCTTTGCGGTCGCCAAACGGCTGAAGGAGAGCCTGTCATGATGGTGATCAATCCGGGATTGCACCCAGGCACGATCAATCATGTGACCCGCAGGATTGCCTGGCCCACGGACTTGGACTTGCCCTTGAAGTTCGCAACCTTCGACCCGATGTCGCTAGTCGGCTTAGAAATCAGTGAAGAGGGTGACAGTGGAGGACCTGTCATCAATCGCGAAGGCGAGTTGGTTGGGCTTTTTATGGCGTCAGGCAAAGCTAAAGATAGCTATTGCGTTGATTTGGCCGTCGGAATTCAGAAGGGCCCCATTCTGGACGCGATTGAAAAGTCCAGGAAGACAGCGTCTGGTTTTTCCCGCGCAGGCATCAAGTGACCTTTTCGGGCTTCATGAAAAAAGTGGCTGCGGCTGAAGACGAGACCACTTTGGCAAATCTCGACAACTCCTGGTCAAAAACGGCCAAGCCGCAAATCAAAGCCAATGAAGCCCATTTTGCCGATATTGAAGGTGCCAATGCATTGAGCGTCCTTTGGCGTGAAGAAGTCTCACGGAGGCATGTGGTAGAAATCACTGAGGCACCTCAAACAATGTCATCGTCCGCGCCATCACCTCCTGCACGAAGCTGAGCGGAACTTTGCAGATGGGTTGCCATTGGCGTTCTTTCCAGTCTTGGGAGCGGATGTGATCACAGAGAACGACACCACCGACCGGCAGGCCTGCCGGAACGGCGAGTTCGAAGGGGTAGCCTTTGGCCTTGCTGGTGATGGGGCAGAAGACGGCGAGGCCGGTCTTCTCGTTGTAGCGAGTGTGGCTGAGGACGATGGCGGGGCGGCGTCCGGCCTGCTCGCGGCCTGCCTGAGGATCGAACACCAGCCAGCCGATGGTGCCGAGTTCGGGCACGGGAGCGCTTTTGGTCTTCATGAGGGAATGATCTCCCTTCCTACATCGGCACCCCACTCCGTCGCGGGATGGAGGTTTTCAGGGGTCACCTGACTGAGCAGGTCGTCGAGGCTGATCTTCTTCGGCGCGGCCTTCACCGTGAGTCCCGAGGCACTGACCTTGAGCGTCACAGGATCACCCTCTTTGACATGAATCTGCTTCGCGACGGCGAGCGGGATGCGTAAAGCGAGACTGTTTCCCCATTTTTGAATCGTGGCTGTCATGTTTCTACATTGAGGCTACCACGGAAACTTGTCAATCTTGCGGGCATGGATGTTCGGCATGCGAAAGTGGCTGCGGCTTCAGCCGCAGATAACCGGGATGATTCGGCTCAAGCCGAAGCCACTTTGAACATCAACGCCCTACTTGCGCTTCGGTTTCGTGCGAGCAGGCGCATCCGGCAGCTTGTTGCCATCCAGCGTGATCTCCTTCGTCGCCTCTAGCCCCAGCACGCGGCTGTCGCTCGTCGCATCAGGCTGCGTGTGGCTTTCGGGATCGGTGAGGGTGTTGCCTTTCAGTTCCACGCGCTTGCTGTGGCGGAGGAGGATGGCTTGGCGGTCGGTTTCGTCGTTGGGGCGAGCGAGGAGGGTGGCGCGCACGGGCGAGTCGATGACGTTGTTTGCGATGCGAGAGTCTTGGATGCCGATGAGGTTCATGGCGGGGCCGCCGCTGCGGGTGAAGGTGTTGTCGGTGATGATGAGGCGCTCGATGGGCGGGATGCCAGCTCCGCCTTGGGCGTTGTGGGCATGGGCGTCAATGGCGGGCTGGTGGGGGCGTGAGCTGACGTCGATGAAGGTGTTGTCGGTGAGGGTGATGTCGCTGGGGATGCCGCCGACGAGGCCCATGCCGGTGTTGAGGCTGATGTTGCTGCCCATGCGGGTGAAGGTGCAACCGCGCACGAGGCCGGGGCCGGACATGATGAGCAGGCGCTGGAAGTTGTCCTCCCAGCGGCAGTTTTGTACCACCCAGCCCGCGCATTCGTGATCGAGCCACTCGGCCTGCCCTTCGGCAAAGGGCGTGGCGTCTTGATCGAGGGTGAGTTGGTAATCCTGGTGCGAGATGAGCTTCGCCTCGCCGAGCAGGGCACCGTTTTTGCGATGGATGAATCGCAAGCGGTCGCCAGGGCGGGCGTCGCGGAGCGTGGGAAGCAGCGCGCCATTCGTCTCGAGCGTGACTTGGTTGCCGGACACGGATTTCACCTTGCCCCAGATGCCGTGGAAGTTCTGCAAATCATCGGCGGTGTGCCGGATGGTGACGTTGTCCATCACGCAGCCATAGCGCGTGGAGCGGCAGAGGAAGCCGTCCGCGCCTTTCCACTGGCTGGTGCCGGGTCGCGGGCCGAAGTAGCAGTCCTTCCACAGATGCGCACCATCGCCGCCGCTCTCGCTGGGGCCGCCTTTGGCCACATAAACGCTGACGCCGTGCAGGGTGATGTTCGCCGAATCATCGAGCACGATGGCTCCCGCGCCGGTGTAGAGGCAGGAGAGGCCGTCGCCCACACGCACCACGCCGAGGTCGCCATACGCACGCTCCCAGTTCGCATCGTGAAGGCGCTCCATGAGCTGCGGTTCGAGCATGTTCACCCAGTAACGCCCGCCCTCGGAGGGCGTGATGTCTTTGTAGCGCAGCTTCCGCACACCGGCCTGCAGGTCGTAGAGCGGCACGCAGAAGCGTCCGTCGCTCTTGAAGGGAAACAAGCGCTGCTCGTCGGCCCCCTTGTAGCTCGTGGGCACCACGACGCCGGGCGAGGGCTGGATCTCAAAGCGATTGCCCTCGCGGTCGATGCGCGTGATGCGGCCCTCGATGCAGCCGCGTGTGCCGCGATCAATGATCGCACCGCGCAGCACGATATTGCGGCAGTTGCGAAAACCCACGCAGCGATGCCCCGGCGGCATCTGCTTGTCATCGAGGTCGAACCAAAACGTCGCGCCCGTGGCATCGATCACGAAGGGATGCTCGGCATCGCGCTGCAGGTTTTCAAAGCCGAGCGGGTAAATCACCTTCGCCCCCTGCCAGCGCTCCTGGCCGAAGCGATAGTCCCCCGGCGGGATGCGCACGCTGTCCGCACCGCTTTCAAACGCCTTCATCACCATCGGCATCACCCCTTTGCCCAGCTCCCGCTGCGCCTCCTTCTCCGCCTCCGTGAACTGCGGCCCGGCGGGCAGGTCAAAACCGAAGCGATACTCCGCCGGCGGTGGCGACTTCGATTCCAGGATCACGCGTTGGTGCGGCGAAAGGTGATCGCGAGCATCGGCGGCGTGGAGTGAGGTCAACGTTACGAGTAGCAGGGAGGTCAACAACAGGGCGGTTTTCAGCATGGGAAAAGAAGAACGTGACGAGGTGCCACTTCAAGAGGACGGATAAACGAGTTCCAGGACACCCACCTAAGCCGACAGTTTGACGGCATCTTTCCCGTGATGGATAAAAAGACATCATGACACGAACTCAAATCCAGCTCCCCGAACCGCTCTATCAGCGCCTCAAAGAGATTGCCGAGCAGCAGGACTGGTCGCTCTCGGAGGTCGTGCGCAAGGCTGCCGAGCACTTCATCACCCGTTTCCCGGAGGACCCAAAGCCCAAAGCCGTCTGGCGCTTCCCCACGCTCGACTGTGGTGGCGATTTCCTCACCGATCCCGCCCAACTGCGTCCTGAAGCCGATGCCATCCTCCAGCGCTCCGGCTCATGATCCTCTCTGGTGACACGTATCCCTTACTCATAGAGTCAAACAACGCTCCCGAATGATCAGGCCCTAGACACAATCAAATCAAAATCTATTGGCCGAGGTAGCCGCTGAGCCGCTGTCAGGCGATAAGGCCGTGTGGACGCCGCCGACTTCCAGCAAGGTGGGATGGAAAGGCTTGAGCGCCGCCCAGCTTCAAGATGCCGCAATTACCAATTCCGGTCGGCAGCTCGCGTGATCTGCCAGTCGTCATGGCGATGGAGCGGTTTGAGGCGGATATTCTGCCGGAACGGCGGGGTTGGTGGGCGAGGGTTTTCCGTCCCATCTTTGCGATACGAGAATACAAAAATGGCGGCAGTGCGGCTATTGTGCTTCAACTGGGAGTATCACCAAGGCACTTTCTGTAGACCTCGCAGTGCAGACGCAAAAGCATCACCGGGTTCAGCCTAGCCCCGCTACGAGCCACAGAAATTGCAGCCATGAGATAATCTGAGAAAAGTCTGCTATGTTCAAAAAGAAACCCGCCAAACAACCAGTCGTCGAGCCAGTATCGTCAGATGAGCCGCCCGCTCCAAAGTATCAGCATCCGAAGATTCTGGTGATCGATACGGCACCGGAGATAGCCAAAGCCCTTTCAAAAGAAGGATACAACATATCCATTGGAACATTTGGCACACCCTACAAGGTTCAGAAGAGTTCAGGATTTGAGCCAGTAGTAGTTAAGGCTTCGCTTCCGAAATACACTGAACAGGAAATAATCATCGTTGATTTGGTCCCCAGTGAACCCGAACCGGGTCCGCCGGGTGAGAAAATGACACCTATGGAAGAGGATGATTGGTGGGCGAAGTGTAGTAGCGGAGAGATTGATCCCCGCCCCCGAGCGATGCTAATGGTGCAGAACGAAATGGAGCGCATCCACAATAATGGAGGAGTTTTCATTGTTTTTGCAGACTCCAGGGTGAGGCAAGAAATGATCTATGCTCATCGGTATGGAGGATATCGTGGTGGCTTGTCTGAGGGGCACGACCTCCCCTTCGACAATTGGAGTTTTCTTTCGCTGTTTTCGAATTTGACCATCTCATTGGATCACGGCGAAGAGATCCAAGCGATAAGGGGTGAGACACCCATTGATAAACTTGTCGCTGACCACCTTGATGATGCAGCGTTCTGCTGCACTTTCGAAGCTCAGTGGCATCTTAATGAGCGCTGGGTTCCATTGGCGAAAAACAAGTATGGAGCAGAGGTCGCTGGGATTATTGTTCCACCGGAGAAAACAAAGACCGGTTGGGTTTTGGTTTTGCCGCGGATCAAACAGAAGGCGCGTTTTTTGTCTGCTTTACTCAAAAATATCCTGCCAGACTTGTGCCCCGGGTTATTTCCGCACGCAGAGGGGCAACGATGGGTTCACCGAACGGAATACGAATTGCCGTCGGTTCTTGAGAAGGCGAAGCAGATAAATGCAATCCAGGAAGAAGCTGCATTGAAAGTTACTGCCTTGGAGGCGGCGATAGAAGCCGATAGGAATGCCAGTGCGTTTCTCTACGCCTTGATACGGGAAACAGGCGATCCGTTGGTTGAGGCTATCAAAAGAGCTTTGGCATTGATTGGTTTCAAATCAGTCATTGATGTTGACGAAGAAATGACCAGGGAAAACAAAGATGCGGCTCTACGCGAAGATCTTCGCATTCACGACAAATCCCCGGTGCTCGTGGTGGATATTAAAGGAGTAGCAGGAAAGCCTGCCGACGCTGAAGCCCTTCAGGCACAGAAACATGCTTTCATTTATATTCAGGAGCAGAATCGCGCCGACGTTCGCGGGTTGACCATTATCAACCACCAACGCTTGCTACCTCCTTTAGATCGCGACAACGACATGCCATTTCGGAAGGAGATCTTAGCCAATGCCGAACAGGTTAAGCTTGGGCTGATGACTGGCTGGGACCTGTTCCGTATCGTTCGTGGCTTCATTCACAACAATTGGAAGCCAGACTATGTGATTCCACTCTTCTACCAAGTCGGAAGGATACTCCCCATACCGCAACACTACGAATACATCGGCAAGGTAAAACAGGTTTGGAGGTCAGCTTTTAGTATCGAGATCGAGAAAGGGGAGATTCAAGTGGGGGAAAGCATTTCGTTGGAGTTTCCAGTCGATTTCAATGAACAGATCGTGAGTTCGTTGCGGCTTAATGATCAAAACGTCGAAGTTGCGCGAGCTCAGTGTGAGGTGGGTATTCAGCGAGCGGAATCATTGCCCAAAGTGAAGTCTGGGATGCAGGTGTATCGAATCAAACCCTAACGTTTCGCAGCTCTTCTTGATTCAACCTCTGCCACAGAAACCGCCATGACAGAAGAACTCTCCATCCTCCAAGACATCACGACCCGCCTCGATGCGGCGGGCATCGACTACATGCTCACGGGCTCCGTGGCACTGGCCTGTCATGCGCAGCCGCGCATGACGCGTGACATTGATCTGGTGGTCGCTTTTTTCCTGAAGGACGCCATGCGCATCGCGAACGTGCTGGGCAGTGGCTACTACGTTTCACCGGAAGCTGCACGCGAGGCGGTGCTCCATCAAAGCAGCTTCAACGCGATCCATGAAGCCACACTGATCAAAGTGGATTTCATGGTGAGGAAGCGAGAAGACTACCGGCTGCATGAGTTCGCCCGGCGCGTCAGGGTGCGCCTGGCGGATTTTGAACTGTGGGTGGTGAGCAAGGAGGATCTGATTCTCTCCAAACTGGAGTGGGCGCGGGAGTCTATGTCCGAAAGGCAGCTCAGCGATGTCGAGAACCTGATTGCCAGTGGCTGCGATGAGGCGTATCTACGAACATGGTCAGCCGCATTGAACCTGACAGATATGCTGACACGGGTTTTGCCGTGAAAGACACGCCGCCGGAGATCAACCGGAGGCTTTTTGACGCGATGATGCGTAAGACGCCAGCGGAACGTCTGCTCATGAGCCTGGACATGATGGCCACGGCGCGGGAGCTGGTCATGCAGAGCATCCAGCGCGAGTCTGGCACGGTTTCGGAGGCTGAGGCCAAGCGTCTCGCCTTTGTGCGACTTCATGGAATACCCTGCCCTTGGTAGGCACCCTGACTTGGCCGATGAAGGCGACGAGGCATGACGATGGAATGTAGCATCTCTGCAAACTCACTTCCCACCAACCTCCGCCTTCTGCCGCAGGTCCTTGTAGCATCTCATGGTCGGTTGTCTCTGACGACGACGTCCTCGCACTGTTTCAGCAGCACCGGCTGCGAGTCCTCCTGGGGCGATGCTTTGCCGCTGAGGGCGCGGGGCTGACCCGAATTTACGAAAGTGTTGCCCGTGATGCTGCCGCTGGACACGAGGTTGAACTCGATGGCGCGTCGGCCTGAGTTGAGGAAGCGATTGCCTTGCACGGTGAGGTCGCTCAGCAGCGGCGTGCTGGCGGCGTGATTCAACGACTGAAAGCCGGCTGCCAGCGTCACGCCATCGGGATGGATGGCGACATCTTCGAAGACGTTGTCGAGGATGCGGATGCCGTGACAGATGCCGCCTTCGTTGCGGGTGAAGAAATTACTCGCCAGGACGATCCCAGAGCCGATGCGGGTGAAGCGGCAGTTGCGCAGCGTGCCACCGTGGCTGCCCTGAATGAGGAACCGCTGGTAGCAATCGCGGAAATCGCAGTCGCGGACTTCCCAGCCGTTGTTTTGCCAGCGCGGATTCTCCGCCACGGCCTCGGCCAGAGGCGCGGCATCGCGGTCGAGCGTCAGCTCGGGATGCTTCGCCGACTCGACGACGGCGCTTCCCAGCGGTGCGCCGGTTTGCGCGTCATAGAACTGCAGCCGATCACCGGGATGGGCGGGCATCTCGGAGTCGCGATGCAGCGTGATCGTGCGGCCTGAGACCTTCTCGATGTAACCCCACAGGCCGTTGAAATTGATCAGGTCATCGGTGGTGTGCAGCATGGTGCAGCCAACGAGCGTGCTGCCACGCTCCATGCCGCCGCTGAGGAAGCCATCGGAGCCCTGCCAGTGACAGCTGCCCGGACGCGGGCCGAAGTAGCAGTCCTTCCAAAGATGCCCGCCGCCGCCACGCGCTTCGAGCAGGCAGCCTTTGGTGATGTAGTTGCGCACGCCGATGAACGTCATGCCGGTGCAGCCGATCACGCCAATCGCCGTGGTGGAGGTGCGGATCAGGCACAAGCCATCGCCCACTTGCAGCGTGCCGCGGGTGCCATAAGCACGCATCCACGCGGGATCGCTGATGGCCTTCAGCAGCTCGGACTTGGCATCCAGCACGACCCAAAAGCGTCCCTGGGCCGTGCCTGGCTCCACACGGCTGAAGTTCAGCCCGGCCTGGCTGCTGACCTGAAAGGAATAGAAAGCAGCGCAGAACGTGCCATCGCCATTGAACGGCACCAGCCGCCCGCTCGTGGCTCCGCCCGCCTTCGTGAGATCGAGTGTGCCTTGCGTCGCCTCGATCTCGATGCGGTTTCCGTCCGTGTCGATCTGCGTGATGCGACCCTCCATGCAGCCACGCGGATCACGATCCAGCGTGGCACCCTCCAGCGTCACATGGCTGCAATCGACAAAGCCAAGCGCGAAGTGATTGCTGGGCCATGCGTCCGGCGGCAGATCGAACCAAAACGTGACCCCATGCGCGAGGATGCGAAACGGCTTCGCGGAGTCGCGCTTCAGGCCGCGAAAATCCAGCGCATACACCGGACCGTCCTTGTCCCAGGTCTCCTGGCCAAAGCGATAGTCCCCCGGAGCCAGCGTCACCGACTCCGCCCCCGCCTCAAACGCCTTCCGCACCCTCGGCACGACCTGCGCTCCTTTCGCCCGCTGCTCCACTTTCTCCGCCTCCGTGAACTGCGGCGGGCAGATCAAAGCTGAAGCGATACTCCTCCGGCGGTGGTGACTTCGATTCCAAGATCGCGCGTTGGTGCGGCGAAAGATGGTCAAACTCCGCACCCACGACAGGTGCGCAGATCGAGAGAATAACGTGGAGGAAGGATTTCACAAAACAAAGTGGCTGCGGCTTTAGCCGCACTCAGGATTACTTTTCGGCTAAAGCCGAAGCCACTTTGGAGAGCCTCGCCAACTCCTTCGCGCCCAGCGCCCGGTCAAACACCGCCACGCCGCCGATCCAGCCGGTGAAGCCGACGCCGCGTGAGCTGTGGATGACGCGGCCGATGGTGAAGGGGCCGCCGCTTTGCGCTTCTTTCGGCGTGTAGAGGTCGTGTGGATACCACCAGGGGTTCAGGCGCAGCGCCACGAGATCACGGGCGACTTCTTTTCCGCCACGCAGAGTGACTTCGATCTTCGTGAAGCGATGCTCGCGCAGCTCGACGCGTTCCTCGGCGGACTCGCGGAGCACTTTCACGCTCAGCGGCTCGGCTTCGGGCGGGTTGTAGTATTGGTCTTTCGGGAAGGTCTCGTCCTCGCCGTCTTGTTTGCCCGGCAGCTTCGCGTAGTGGCCCTGCATGTAGGCGTTGTAGGCGTAGGAGATGAGTTTGTCCTTCTTCGGGTTGTCGAGCCAGCGATCACCAGAAACGCCGTTCAGCCACCCGGTGAGTTCATCGGTTTGGTGATCAAAGGTCATCGCAAAGCACTGCCAGGACTTGTCGAGCACCTCGGCGGGCGAATCAGCTGGCACTTCGGGCGAGAGGTCGGCGGAGTTGCACTTGTGGAGAGCGTATTTGTTCAGGAAGGAACTCGCGCCGTTCTCCGAAACATGGCCGCAGGCGCTGCCTTGCTTGTTCAGGCCGGCAAAGAGCGCGTATTGCCGCTGCCCGCGCTCCACCTTGGCGATGGTGGTCGTGGTCTTCTCCTTCAAATCGGTGCCTTCATGCCAGATGCCCGCCAGCGCATGATTCCCGCTCTCCCGGATCGCCCAAACGACCACCGTGACCGATTTGCCCGCGCCTTTGATATCGAGCGGCGTGTCGTGCAGCCGCGAGCGCGGCACGAAGAGGAAGGGGCGAAAATCCGGGTCTGTTTCTTTGACGATGCGGATGGCATTCCCGAACGGCCCACGACCTAATTGCGGAAAGTCGGCATACGTCGCCTCACGCCCCGCGCCCCAGTAGTCCTTGATGTAGTTCGCGGCATCGAGCGGGTAGTCCGTCGTGGCTCTCGCAGGCACATGCGCCGTGAAACGCTTCTGACCGTCCGCTTCACGCTTCACGAAATCCCAGAAGGCGACGAGTCCAGGTGTGCTCGTGACCGTGGCGACGGGTTCGGCGGCGAAGAGAGGTATCGTGAGAAAAAGGAGAGGAAGGAGTTTCATGAAATCAGGAGTGGGGGATTTTCTAACCGCTCATTTGACGCTAATGAAACGCGAATGCTCAAGCCTTAGAACATGAGCGTCATATCAGCGGTTCATGACATTCACGGTTCGGGCAAAAGCTGCATCCTTGAAGCCATTCTATCTTTTCTAGAGTTGAGTGATATGACGTTTTGATGGCGAACAAGCCTGCCGATCCACAAGTTCATGACTTTTCATACCAAGAAAGGCATTTCCCACAAAACCATCACGAGCCTCAGGCCACTGCACCAAAACGGCGATGACGCTGACCGTAGGCGCGGATTGCGTTGATTAAGTCTTCTTTGCCAAAATCAGGCCAAAGCGTTTCGGTGATGTAGAACTCGGTGTAGCTCAATTGCCAAAGAAGAAAGTTCGACAACCGCATCTCACCACTCGTGCGAATGAGCAGATCTGGATCGGGATAGTAGCGGGTGTAGAGGTGTTTGGAGAAGACTTCCGTATCGATCATGCCTTTGTCCAGGTGACCGCGCTCGATGCTATCGAGCAGACTTTTTACACCATCGACAATCTCTTCACGTCCGCCGTAACTGAGGGCGAGAATCAGGGTAAGCCCCGTGTTTTGAGAGGTCTGCTCAATGCTCCGATGAAGCTGCTGCTGACAAGCGGGAGGTAGCGCGTGCAGCCGACCGATGGCCTGGAGCCGGATGTTTTGCTCCATCATCTCGGGTGTGCGTGTGCGCAGAAACTGCTCCAGCAACTTCATGAGAGCCTGCACCTCACGTTTGGGACGCTTCCAATTTTCCGAGGAAAAAGCATAGAGCGTGAGGAAATCGACACCGAGTTCACCGCACGCATCGCAAACCGTGCGCACCGTGTCTGCCCCTCGGCGGTGTCCTTCGGTGCGAGGAAGCCCGCGCTCACGAGCCCAACGCCCGTTGCCATCCATGATGATGGCGATGTGGCGGGGAATGTTTCTGGGCTCGTCGTTCACAGTGGCGGGCATGAAATCATTTAGGCGGTGGAGGGGCACAGAGCAAGAGGCGGGATGGGCTCTTCTGCGCGCATGACAGGCTGGGGAAGCTCCGTTATGTCTGAACGATCATGCATCAAGAAGCTCCTGTCACCATACGTCATTACCGCCCTGAAGATCTGGAGGTGCTGCGACAGATCACCGTGGATTCTTTTGGCAGCGTGGCGCTGGACCAAATGATGCAGGATCGACTTGGCGTCTGGAATGGTCGTGACTGGCGTGCACGAAAGGCAGATCACATCAATGACGACTGCCTCGCGAATGCAGAGGGCTGCTTTGTGGCTGAACGAGAGGGGGTGATCCTAGGCTACATTACAACACGACTGGATCGGCTGAATTTGATCGGGCGCATCCCCAACCTAGCGGTGGAGGAAAAAGCCCGTGGCTTGGGCTTGGGACGAAGACTGATTCATCACGCGTTGGATTATTTTCGGCAGTCGGGAATGAAGGTGGCGAAGATCGAAACCATGGCATCGAACGTGGTCGGCCAAAACCTCTATCCGTCCTGCGGTTTTGAGGAAGTCGGGCGCCAAGTGCATTTCGCGATGCGGCTTTGATGCCTCTCCTTGAACAAAAGTGCAGGCGACTCAGTCTTTCTGCCCGTTCCTTCTTCACAACATCACCATGACAGGCTCTGCCATTTTTCGCTTTTCCCTCTGTGCTCTGTGGACTTGCCTGCTCGTCTCCTGCGCCAGTCCACGTGAACGTCGCATAGCCGCGAACCCACAGATCTATCAATCCCTGACGACGAGCGATCAGTTGCTGGTGCAACAAGGGCGAATCCGCGAGGGCATGAGCAAAGAAGGTGTCTTCCTCGCTCTAGGACGACCCGATGGAGTGGCAGCGGGTCGGCAAAAGGGCGCGAGCATCGAGCAATGGACCTACTTTGGCAGCCAACCTGTTTACACAAACACCATCGGAATGGGCTGGGGTGGCGCATGGGGCTGGGGCGGTGGATGGGCTATGCGAGGGAGTGGCTGCGGCTACATCGGCCCCTGGGATCCGTACTGGGTCGGCATGGCACCAGCGGTGACGTATGTTCCCTACAAGGCAGCAACGGTCACTTTCCGTGGAAATCGGGTCAGTGACTACCTCACGGGGCCACAGTGACTTTGAATTCCTTCTGGCGAATCCAGTTTCGCTGAAGCTTGTCACTTGCCCGCCACAGGTCGTCCGTGCTCTCATGCGGCATGGCAGCGAAGAAAAAAGACAAATCCGAGAAAGCACCCGCCGCGGCGGGTCCAGTGGCCAAGGTGAAGAGCATTCCTTTCTGGATCGGCTTTGACCTAGGAGGTACCAAGATGCTGGCCTGCGTGTTGGACAAAGACTACAAGATACTGGGCACCGCACGAAAATCCACGCATGGCTCAGATGGGCAGGCCAAAGGGCGAGTGAAAATCGTCAAAGCCATTCACGAAGCCATTGAAGCAGCAGGGGTCGATCCCAAAGGGTTGCAAGGCATTGGGATTGGCTGTCCAGGACTGGTGAATCCTGATCGTGGCGTCCTGATCCACGCACCGAATCTAGGCTGGAACAACCTACAGATCGGCACACTGCTGCGCACCACTTTCAAAAAACCAGTGTCTGTGCTGAATGATGTGGATGCCGGCACCTATGGTGAATACAAACTGGGTGCAGGCAAAGGCTCGCGATCCCTGCTTGGCATCTTTCCCGGCACGGGTGTCGGTGCAGGCTTTGTCTATGACGGACGCATCATCATGGGCCGTGCGGCCTCTGCGATGGAACTCGGCATGATCTATCTGCCAGGCACTCATTTGGGCAGCCCCCATGAAGGAGCGGTGCTGCTGGAGGACCTGACCAGCCGTCTAGCGCTCGCTTCTCAGGCGGGTGTTGCCTGCTATCGCGGCCAATTGCCCGAGCTCGACCGAAAGACGCAAGGCAATCTGCGTGAGATTCGCAGCAAGGCACTGGCGAATGCGGTGCGCACCGAGCAAGAAGCAGCAGTGCAGATGTTTCGCAGTTCCATTCGTTACCTGGGCATGGGTGTCGCTGCGGTGGTGAATCTGCTAGCTCCCGATCACATCACACTGGGGGGTGGCCTCGTGGAGGAACTGCCGGACATTTACCTCAACACACTGAAGCAAGAAGTCGCCCGGTATGCCGTGCCCGGGCTAAGCAAGGGCATCAAGTTCAGCATTGCTAAGCTCGGCGGAACTGCTGTGGCCATAGGCAGCGTCGCTTGGCTCAGAGAGACTCAACCCAGCCGTCCCACGCGTGCCTGAACCTAGATTTTTCGCCTCACATGCCCCCTCCCAGTTCCACTGAGCAAGCCGTCATCTACGTGGGTGCGGCCTCGCTGTCCATGGTCATCGGAAACACGACGGAAAAGGGAGGTTTTGTGCAAATCGAGCATCTCGATCGTCCCTTGCCTGTAGCACGAGACATCTTCCGCACCGGCACGCTGACCCGCGCCACCCTGGAGCAAGCAGCGGCCATCCTGCGTGACTTTCTTTTGTCCACACGTGAGTATGGAATGTCCCCCGAAGCCATCCGTCTCTACACAACCAACATCCTCACGGAGGCGGCGAATCACGAAATCTTCCTGAATCGCCTGCAAGTGGGGACAGGCCTCACGGCACGAGTGATCGACGACGGTGACATGACGCGTCTCGTCTATCAGATCGCACGTCGCCTATTGGACAAAAATCCACGACTGGCGGAGGGGCGAACCTTTGTTTCACACATCGGCCCCGGCAACACGCGCGCCCTTTACTTCAAGCAAGGCAGACTGGCCATGTACAGCAATTACCGGCTAGGCATCTATCGTGCACGCGAAGCCATGGCTGGCCTGGAGGGAGAAAATCCCCAACACCTCTCGCACTTGGAAGAGCAAATTCGCGGCGTGGTGGATCATCTCGCACAAGACTACGCAGGGTGCAAATTTGACAACCATGTGGCCATCGGCGCAGAGATCCAAAGCGTGGCACCGCTGCTCGCTACACCTAGGTTAGGAGCCTGCCGAATCATTGAAAAAGACCTGGAGCGCTTCACGCAAAAAATCGCGGTGCTCAGTCCTGATGAACTCGTGCGCAGCCTGCATGTTCACTACACAGGGGGAGAGGGCGTGGTACCTGCCTTGCAAACCAATCTCGCGCTCGCCTCTCGCTTTGGCGATGACGTCGTGTGGGTTCCCGATGGAGATTTTCATCGAGAGCTCATGCAGGACCTCGTCACAGAGCGCCCGAGGACCGACAGCTTTCAAGAAGAAGTCATGCAAGCCGCCTGCGAAATCGGTGTGCGCTACAAAACGGATCGCAAGCACGCCGATCACGTGGCCCACTTTGCCCAACAACTTTTTCGGGAACTGCGGCATTTGCATGGACTGGATGCCCGATACGAGTTGGTTCTTCGTGTCGCTGCGATCCTCCATGAAGTGGGCATCTTCATCAGTCCCCGAGAGCACCACAAGCACAGCCTCTACATCCTGATGCAGACAGAAATCTTCGGGCTGAGCACCAGCGAGCGCACCCTGGTGGCACTGCTCGCTCGCTATCATCGGCGCTACAATCCCGAGCGTGGTCATCCCCACTTCTCCGACCTGGATCGTGAGGAGCGCATGATCGTTTTCAAACTCGCTGCACTACTGAGAATTGCCGATGCTCTGGATCGCAGTCATGCCCAGCGCATCAAATCCATCGTGCTGCGCCCTGAATCAGGCAGACTCACGCTTTTGACTCAGGGCGTCGAAGACACCACCATCGAGCAAATCGCCATTCAGTCGAAGTGCGATATCTTCCGTGAAATCTATGGATATGACATCGCTCTGGCTCCTGCCTAAAAAGCCTTCAATTAGCCATCTCACTGCCGAACTTTGCCACATTTCACGATCAGCAGAAATGCCTTGGCCATTCATTTTCACAGGCGGGGCACAGGACTGACAGTCATGGAACTTTAAAAAAAAGTTAAGACAGCAACCAAGCCCGAGCATCCATCAAACATCTCGCCTCCATGATGCAGCCATCTTGTCATGACCTATCTGGTGTAAAGCATGAGCTGCGCCAGGAAATGCGCCGACGGCTGAAGAGACTTCCTGACAGCAGCCTCCAGCAATGGAGCGAACAGATGATCAAAGCCCTTCAGAAACGATCCGATCTGTGGCAAAATCCAGGCAGCGTTGCCCTCTTTGGGGGATTGCGTTCTGAGCCTGACCTTGTCACGTCTTTCATGCCGTGGCTTCAGGCACAGGGCTGGAGAACTGTTTTCTTTGCTGTGGATCAGGTCCACCTCATCCCGATGGAAGTAAGAACATCGGAAGACTTGAAACGTGGTGCCATGGGCGTTTGGGAGCCTTCCGGGGGTCGTGAAGTTTCTCTTGAGACCTTGGATCTCATTTTGGTTCCTGCCTTAGCCTTTGACATGCGTGATGGAGCCCGTCTGGGACGCGGAGGAGGCTATTATGATCGTCTCTTGAGTCGTCCTGAGACCGCGCAAGCGCGTCGAATTGGCATCGCCTTCCATGTCCAGATGCTGCCCGAGGTGCCATGCGAAGCTCATGACATTCACGTGCCTGAGATCATCACTGAACTGGATGGCTTTTAGTGGCTGAAACGGTGAGGCACGAAACGGCTTCGATTCGTGGTGATCCGATTTTGATCTTCGCGAATGCCAAGACCTGCCGCTTCGCCACCAATGATCCAGGAACCCAAGACGGGGTGCCATCCATCGAAACTCACTTCTGGATGTAGCTTTTGATACACCTTGGGTTGTTCCTTCCACGGACCATCCATGTGTTGCAGTACCTTTCCTTGATGCACGAGCGTCACATTCGCGCCTTCACGACCATGCAGAGCTTTCACCGCATACTCGGAACCCACCGCAGAAGCCTGAAAGGATGCTGGAAGCAGGTTGGGATGATCCGGAAAGGTCTCCCACATGAGCACAAGGAAAGCCTTGGTGCTCCAAAGCATCTTCCACACTGGCTCAATGAAGTTTTGAGTATGACCTGACAAATGATGCGAAAAAGCTTCCTGCCACATCCACTCCCAAGGGTAGAGTTTGAAGAGCCCTTCCACCACAGACTCATCTTCATCCACCCAAGTTTCGGTGTCACGACTCCATCCCAAAGACTCGATGGCCAGATTTTGGGTAGTTTTGCCTGACTGTCGGCAAGTATCCTCCAGGTAGAGCAGATTCCGCCAATCCTCCTCGGCCTCTTTTTGTGCAGCAAAATGCACTGTCTGCTGGGGCCACGCCGACCATGATTCCAAAAGCTTCTCGTGGATGCTATTGAACTGATCATCCTGAGGGAAACGATCTTGAAGCCAATGCCACTGAATGACGGCTGCCTCCAGCAAGCTAGTAGGAGTGTCCGCATTGTATTCAAGCAGCTTGGGTGATCCTGATCCATCCCACAGCAAATCAAATCGACCATAGAGGGAGAGATCATCTCGATCCCAAGAAGCAATCACTTCCCGCCATGCCGCTTCAGGAATGCATAGCCTCTCTCGCCAATTTTCTCGTATGGCACGCTCAGCCGCTTGGATTGCCATTCGCTGTAGATTCTGTGTGGCAGCTTCCAGGATATCGATTTCGATTTTGGAGAAATGATAATGGGCCTGCTCTTGCCAATAGGGACCTTCTTCAGGCGAATGAAAACTCAGGCCCAACGACTCCACCTGCTGCTGCCATCCGGGCCGCTCTTCATGAACCCGACGTTTCATAGGAACTCAAGAACCCGAGAAGAATGAACTAAAGCCACTTGAACCATGACCTGTGCTTCCAAATCCACCTCGGGAGACAGCAGAAGAACCTGCATCTGAGTGAATCCATGGACGACCTGCATTTTGAGAACGGACGCGCTCTGCCGCGCTGTGAGGCACACCTTCATGCTGCGGAGCTCCTGCTGGCTGTTGGGTATAATCGGGCTGTGAAGTCGATTGAGGATTCGGTCGGTAGTAGGTGTAGCCACTGCTGTGACGGTAAGGGGTGCTCGCCGAATGACGTGACCACTTTCCACAGCGATACCAGCCCCAGCGGCGATCATGATAATCATAAGGGTAAGGGAACCACGCCGAACATGGCTGATGGTAATAACCCAGTGAGGGGTCATACGCATTGTGCGGAATCTGAGATCCTGCAGCAGAGACTCCAGGTTGGTAGGCTGGCAAGGATTGCCTAAGCTGAGGATTCAGCGCGGCAGGGTTCAGAATCGGAGTGAGCTCTCTTGGATAAGAAGAAGCACTGGAGCTATCACGGCGACAGCCCGTGGACCCAAGACTGACCCCTGCCATCGTGAGAACGATGAGACGACTGCGCTTCATGGCAGAAAGTAGATAAAAATGACGAGAGGGTATGGCGATCAGTTGCCCATGGCAGCTGCCAAAATCAGTGAGACTCCAATGATGACCGAACCTGCAAGGATGCCTGCAGCTACGTTCTTGTTTTCAAAGATCTCTTTATGCAGACAACCTGGCGTCAACTTATCGAAAAGCTTGTAACCCAAGATGGCCATCAGAATGCCAGCCAAGCCAAAGATTGCGAAAAGAAATAGACCATGGCTAACTGAGTAATCCGAAGCTGCGAGAATGAGAGGGAGATGCATGAGGTTCATGGAGATGATGGGTGAATTAGTTGGGAGAGGGAGGCTGCTCCTTGGCGGATAGAAGGTGACTACGCTCCTGGAATCCTGACTCTTTTTTCTCATCACTGGCTAGGCTCTGGAGTAACATGCCACGCAGTTCTCGAATCTCTTCACGCAGAAGTTTAACCTCAGCGTGAGTCGCATCGACTTCTTCTTCCTCGTGGCGTTGTTTGATCTCCATGATTCGCGCACTGATGAAAGCTGTGAAGGTGGCATAAAGCGCAATGCCGAAGATCATCAACACGCCACCAACCATGCGCCCTTTGGGAGTCACCGGAAAAAAATCGCCATAACCTACTGTGGTGACCGTGGTCAGGCTCCACCAAAGCGCATCGTATCCCGTTTTGATGTTGGATTTTTCTGTGGTCTCCACTGACAAGACCAAGATCGAACAAGAGACCATGACCAGCACAGTGGCCATCAGTGTCAGCGCGACCACAGCTCGGGCAGGATCATGCCGAAGCACACGTGACAGCACACGCCAGGAACGAACAAAACGCAGAAGCATGAACACACGAGTCACACTGACCACCCTGCCCCAGCGGAGGGCATCTAGACTTGGGATGCTGGCCAGCAGATCAATCCACCCCCACTTCAGGAACTTCACGCGATCAGGAGCGGCTGCAAACCTGAAAAAAAAGTCTGCCAGGAAGACACAACAGATGGCCGTGTCGGCCAGATGCAAAACTTGGTGGACTTCAGCGGGGAGATGAAACAGCAGGTCAGCCGACAAGGCCACAAGCACGTAAACGGATAGACAAGCCAGCAAAAGATCCCAGCTTGTCGGATCTTGCCGCTCGACTGGCTGATCGTGATTCATGAGTTATGATCCTCATGGATTCACGAGGCGTTGTGAATCCTAAATTAGTGACCCGCGTTAAAATTTTTTCTCCTGGCTCACTCAACGAGTTGTGCCAAGAGCAGGCATGATGGCATTCCGCGCCATGAAAGTGCGACCTGTGAAAGGCGGCACAGAATTGAAAGCAATGCGTCGGTTGTTGTAAAAATCCAACAGGCGAGAGCGCGTCTGAATCAGCTGTGTGAGGACTTCTGCGTGCTCAGCATCGTGGGGCAACGATTTTACCACTCGATTCAAATACTTGATGCCATGCACCACAGACACAAAGGAAACATTTGGCTGAGGGTAGCGTGAGCGAAGGTATCTTTCTGGCAGGCCATAATGCACGACGACTAAACCCGAAGTCTGTTGGACCGAACCGATCAAAGGTTGAGAAAGATCCACGGACCCAAAATCACTCGGCTTCAGTTCCAAAGTCCGTGACATCAACGGGCGGAAGTGCGTGCTTCCCGAACAAGAAACAAAGACAAAAGGGAGAACAAGCAGACAGAGCCAAGCAAAGAATTTCATGGAGAGAGCATGACAGATGCAGGCACTTCGTCAAAAGCGAACCTGCCTCTGCACCACAAGATTTTTCCTCAAGGGAGACGGAGAGAGACGCGGCTGGATTCGGGGTCGAGGTCGTAGAGGCGGTCGCTCAGGTAGAACCCGTAGCCGCCTGCGCTACTGCCTTTTTGCACCATCAGCCCCCGGTAGCTGCTCACCGCTC